>NZ_LT629701.1:7093679-8565519 GCF_900103775.1 Allokutzneria albata
GCTTGCCCCTGCGAGGGGACTGGCGCGGGCGGCTAGCATCCAGGGCAGGAACGGCTACTCGGAGGTAACAAACGTGGACCCGAGCTTCGGCACCTACCAACTGGCCGAGGAGCACGACGCCCTCCGCGATGCGGTGCGCGCGTTGGCAGAGAAGGAGATCGCCCCGCACGCCGCCGAGGTCGACGAGCAGGAGCGGTTCCCCAGCGAGGCGCGTGACGCGCTGGTCAAGGCGGGCTTCGCCGCCGTGCACGTGCCGGAGTCCTACGGCGGTGAGGGTGCCGACTCGGTGGCGACCTGCATCGTCATCGAGGAGATCGCCCGCGTCTGCGGCTCCTCCTCGCTGATCCCGGCGGTCAACAAGCTCGGCACCATGCCGATCCTGCTCTCCGGCTCCGAGGAGCTGAAGCAGAAGGTGATGCCGTCCATCGCCAGCGGCGAGTCCATGGCCTCCTACGCGCTGTCGGAGCGCGAGGCGGGCTCGGACACCGCGTCGATGCGCACCCGCGCGCGGCTCGACGGCGACAACTGGGTGCTCAACGGCACCAAGTGCTGGATCACCAACGCGGGCATCTCCGACTGGTACACCGTGATGGCGGTCACCGACCCCAACGCGGAGAAGAAGTCCAACGGCATCTCGGCGTTCGTGGTGCACAAGGACGACCCGGGCTTCGAGGTCGGCCCGAAGGAGCGCAAGCTCGGCATCAAGGGCTCGCCGACCCGCGAGATCTACTTCTCCGACTGCGCCATCCCGGCGGACCGGATCATCGGCGAACCCGGCACCGGCCTCAAGACCGCGCTGCGCACGCTGGACCACACCCGCCCGACGATCGGCGCGCAGGCCGTCGGCATCGCGCAGGGCGCGCTCGACGCGGCGATCGCCTACGTCAAGGACCGCAAGCAGTTCGGCAAGTCCATCGCCGACTTCCAGGGCGTGCAGTTCATGCTCGCCGACATGGCGATGAAGATCGAGGCCGCTCGGCACATGGTCTACGTCGCCGCGGCGAAGGCGGAGCGCGGCGAGCCCAACCTCGGCTTCATCACCGCCGCCGCCAAGTGCTACGCCTCCGACGTGGCCATGGAGGTCACCACCGACGCCGTCCAGCTCTTCGGCGGCGCGGGCTACACGCGTGACTTCCCGGTGGAGCGGATGATGCGCGACGCCAAGATCACCCAGATCTACGAGGGCACCAACCAGATCCAGCGCGTGGTCATGTCCCGCGCGCTGCTGAAGTGACACGACCTCATGTGGTTCGGGGCTCCTGGTCTTCGTGACCGGGAGCCCCGTTCTTGTGTCCGTGCGTTCAACCGGGCAGGCGTGGATCGCTTGCCGGCGAACGGGTTCTGCCTCCGGTTATTCGAGGATTTGATTGAGCGCTTGATCATCTTTACTGGCGCTTTAGTTCAAATTTGTACCGTTCCGAGGCGAGGAACAACGGAAGGAACCACAGTGGGAAAGCTCGTGCACGCCCTGCGTGACGTGGTGCTGCTGATCGCCAGGATCGGTATCGGCATCGTGTTCATCGCGCACGGAGTCTCCAAGTTCGGCAACCTCGACGGCACGGCCGCGGGCTTCGGCAAGATGGGGATCCCGATGCCGACGCTGTCCGCCTACTTCGCCGCCACGGTGGAAACCGTGGGCGGGGCCGCGTTGATCGTCGGCGCGCTGCTGCCGGTCGTGGCGGTGCTGCTCACCGTGGTGATGATCGGCGCGGGCGTCTTCGTCCACTTCAAGAACGGCTTCTTCGCGCAGACGGGCGGCTACGAGTTCGTGATGACGCTCGCGCTCGCCGCGCTGGCGCTGGGCTTCGGCGGCGGGGGCAGGTACTCCGTCGACGCGGTGCTCGCCGCCCGCAAGGGGCAGCCGGTCTCGGTCTGACGACATCGTGCCGGGCGGGGATTTCCCGCCCGGCACAAGCGTTTCAGGCCGCCGTGAGGTCGACGGTGATCCGCTCGGTGCGGCGGCGGTCGGCGAGCTTGGCCGGGTCGGGGTTGGTGCACTGCACCAGTGCCGCACCCGCCGCGATCACCGCGACCAATCCGTCCACAATGGACTTCGGAGAGTGCCAGTCCCCATCGGACAGCACGCGGTCGCCGTCGCCGATGCCCTGTTCCGCGGCGCGCGAGCGGGCCAGCGCGATCAGCTCTTCCACGGTCACCTCGTTCAGCGCGGGCTGCTCCCCGGGAACGACCGCGTAGGACCGGAAGAAGTCCCCGTGCACCCGGATCTCGCCGATGTAGTCCACGGTGCCGGGCTCGGGGTTGCGGATGCCGCGGCCGAGCGGGTCCAGCGCCACCGCCGCGACGGTCTCCGCCTCCACCTCGAACCCCTGCGGCACGAAGGCGACCTCGAAGTCGCCCGCCTCGGGGTCGGTCACCACCGAAGCGCCCGCCCACCACGCACCGAGCAGCACGCCGACGGTCTGCCAGTGCGCGGGCAGCGCCACCAGCACGCGCGCTCCCGGCTCCATGGCGACCTCGTCACGCAGCCAGTTCGCCGTCTTCGCCGCCCAGTTCGCCACCGTTGCCCTGGACAGCTCGATGCGCGTGCCGTCCGCGTCGTCGTAATGGCTCACCAGCGGCCGCGCCGAGTCAGCCATGAGCGGGGCGAACAGGGCTTCGGTGACGTTCATCAGCTAGATGTCTCCATTCTCGGTGCCGGGTAAACGGTGTCAGTACACGCAGGGGATCCCGCCCGCGGTGATCGGTTCCTCGCTTGTGTTGGGCTGCGCCGCCCCGTCCAGTCTGAGCGGCGCGCGCCCGGCCATCTTCGGTGGGGTAGCGCCGACGAGGCCGGTGACCCAGGCCCGGACCGCGTTCACGTCCACGGCCACGATGCTCTGGCCGCGATCGTTGCGGGCGTTGATGTTGACCACCGGGATGGTGCGGAACTCGAAGTTGCCCGCCGCGAGGCCCTGGAACTGCCTGGCCAGGGTCAGCGGCTCCCAGCCCTCGTCGAAGACCAGCGACTTGCGCGCGGCGTCGAAGAGCGCGGACAGCTTGGCGGGATCGGTCAGCGTGCCGCTGGAGAGCATCTTGTTCACCACGGCCGCCATGAACACCTGCTGCCGGACAACGCGGTCGATGTCGCCGCGGGGCAGGCCGGAGCGCTGCCGCACGAACGCCAGCGCGTCCCCGCCGGAGATGGACTGCCTGCCCCGGCGGAAGTTCGCGCCGGAGTCCGGGTCGCTTGTGGACTGGCGCAGGCACACCTCGACACCGCCGAGAGCCTCGGTCAGCAGGTAGAAGCCGTAGAGGTTGACCTCCGCGTAGTGGTCCACGCGCAGCCCCGTCAGCTCCTGCACCGCGCGGCCGAGCGCAAGCCTGCCCGCCTGGTCGGACTCGCGTTCCCGGCGGAGGCGGTCGGTGACGCGCTGCGCGTCCAGCTCGCCGAGGCGCCGGTTCTTGCCGAGCACGTACGCGGCGTTGATCTTGGCATCCTCGAAGCCGGGCACCTTCACGTAGGTGTCGCGGGGAATGGAGATCGCGGTGGCCTTGCCGCCGTTGTCGGGGATGCGCAACACGATCACCGTGTCGGTGTTCAGACTGGCGTTGGCCTCCGTGCGCAGCTGCCGCAGCACGCTGGCGGGCAGCTCGTTGCCCTGCGCGTCGGTGCGGCTGTCGCTGCCGACCAGCAGGATGTCGGTGGCCCCGTCGCGCGCGGGCGGCGCGCCGGGCTGGCTGCCGAGCTGGTTCACCACGTCGGTGGTGCTGACGTTGTCCTGCAAGCGTTCCAGGGTGGCCCAGCTCACCCCGCTCACCGCGAGCGCGATCGCCGACAGCAGCGCGGCGAGGACGCGGACCGAGTTCACCGCGATCCGCTTCCCCTTGCCGCGCCGGGCTTCCGCTGGCTCCGGCTGTTCGGCGGGGTCGAGCGGAACGAACTTCTCGGCCTGCTCGGACCCCTCGTCGTGGTCCTTCGGGCGCGGCCGGTCCGGCACGTGCTCCTCCTAGCGGAAGTGGGGCAAGGGATCGCGGCCGTTCCGGCTGGACCGAGTGCCCGCGGGGGCCGCTACCTCAAGGCTAGCCAGCTCCACGCAGGTCAGGGCAGTTCTTAGTCCACTCGTTCGTGCGCTTTAGTTGATGCAGGGGATGCCGTCGGGCGTCGTCTCCGGGGTCGCGCTCTGGTTCGGCGCCGCCGGACGGATCCCGCCCAGCTCCAGCATCCGGTCTCCGGCCACGGTGTTCTTCTTGCCAGGACCCGAGTAGTCCTTGCCGATGAACAGCCGCACGGTGCCGGGCGGGACCATCCGATCCTTGTCCTCCTCCAGGACGGCGTTGCCGCCGATGGCGTCGACGACCTTCTTGCCGAAGTCCTGCTGTCCCTTGGAGTAGCGCACCACGGTCTTCGCCCGCGCGACGGCGTTGTCGACGTTGCCCTTGCCGAAGCCCTTGGCCACCAAGGCGTCCAGCACGTCGTTGGCCAGTCCGGAGGCCCCGGTGGCGTTGCGCACCTCGACGGTGATCGACTTGGTGTCGCCGCCACCGGCCGGGGGCGGCGTCGAGGACGCGGGCGGCTGCTCCTTGGTCTGGTTGGCGACGAAGTCCTTGACTTCCTTCGGGTTCACCTTCAGCGCGAGACCGTCGTCGGTCTTGATGTCGCCCTCGATCGGGATGGTCTTGAACTCCACCCCGCCGCTCATCACCGGTTGCATCTGCTGGGCGAACTGCAGCAGGTCCATGTACTTGTCCACCACCACGGACTTCTTCACCGCGTTGACCAGCCCGGTCAGCTTGCCGGGATCGGTGAGGGTGCCCGCGGAGGTGATCTTCTTGGCCATCGCCTTGAGGAAGGTCTGCTGGCGCACGATCCGGTCCAGGTCGCTGGGCAGGCCGTGCCGCTGCCGGACGAAGGCCAGCGCCTGCGCGCCCTGGATGGTCTGCACGCCCTTGGGGAAGTTCGCCCCGGACATGTTGTCCTTGGTCGCGGCCTTGAGGCAGACCTCGACACCGCCGATCGCCTTGGTGATCTCGTAGAAGCTGGCCAGGTTCACCTCGGCGTAGTGGTCGATGGTGACCCCGGTCAGCGCGCCGACCGTGTCGATCATGCCCTTGCGGCCGAGCCGCGTGGACTCCTGCTCGACCTCGGCTTTGCTCTTGCCCGCCGCGCGCAGCTTCTTGGCCGCGGCGACCTTGTTGAACGAGTACGCCGCGTTGATCTTGTGTTTGCCGAAGCCACCGGCGATCTCCACGTAGGAGTCGCGCGGCAGCGAGATGCCGACCGGCTTCCCGTCCACCGGGATGTGCATCAGGATCATCGAGTCGGTGGTGTCGCCGCCGCTGTTGCTGCCGCCCGCGTGCAGCTCGCGCAGCACCTCCGGGGGCAGCTCGTTGCCTTGTGCGTCGGTCCTGCTGTCCAGGCCCACCATCAGGATGTCGAGCGCGCCGTCCAGCGGCTTCGGGCCCTTCTGGGCCTCGGTCACGTCGTCGGTGGTGAAGTCGTTGAGCGTGCCCCACGCATAGCCGGTGACGCACAGCACGATCACCGAGACGAGCGCCGCGACCGTCTTGCCGGGGTGGATCCGGCGGCTCGGCGGCGCTGCGGCGGGGGCGGGGCGCTTGGTGGTCCGCTCGTCGCGCGGTGACTCCGAGCGCACGCGCGCGGTCCGGTTTCGCTCCGGAGGTGGTCCCTGCGGCACGACGCGGGCGTCGCGGGAGCGACCGGCGGCCTGACCCTGGCGGGGGTTCTGGCGACGGGGCTGCTCGCTCGGCGGGACCCGGTCACCGGGCGGGGGAACGGCCCGTCCGCGACCGCCACCAGATCCGGGCGGTTGGGACCGTCCCTGCTGGCCGGGCACGGGTCGCCCTGACTGGCTGCGCGGGACCCCGCGCCGGGGGTTGCCCCCTGGCCGCATCGGCCGGTCGTCCACGTTCACTCCTCCCCGCCACTTGGTCATGCCGGTACGACCTCCCAGGCTAACGGCGCTCCGTCGCCTGGCCGGGCGACTCCCCGGTCTTTGGAGGACGTACCGCCCTTCTTTCGGGTTGCTTCGGCACGCCCCGGCGCTGCTCAGGCCCGTGGCAGACTGCCCGCAGCGGGGACAGCCGAGGGGGACTGGAGAGTGGAGACGATGCGCGTACTGGTCACCGGTGGCGCCGGGTTCATCGGGTCGAACTACGTGCGCAAGGTGCTGACCGGCGCTTATCCGGCCTACGCCGAGGCCGAGGTGGTGGTGCTGGACAAGCTCACCTACGCGGGCAACGAGGCCAACCTCGACCCGGTCGCGGGCAACCCCCGGTACCGGTTCGTCAAGGGCGACATCTGCGACGCGGCTCTGGTGAGCGAAGTCATGTCCGGGGTGTCGACCGTGGTGCACTTCGCCGCAGAGTCGCACGTGGACCGCTCCATCCACGGCGCGGCGGACTTCGTGCTGACCAACGTGCTGGGCACGCAGACCCTGCTCCAGGCCGCGCTCGAGGCGGGCGTGTCGAAGTTCGTCCACGTGTCCACCGACGAGGTCTACGGCTCGATCGAGTCCGGCTCGTGGACCGAGGAGCACATCCTGGAGCCGAACTCCCCGTACTCCGCGTCGAAGGCGTCCTCGGACCTGCTGGCCCGGTCCTACTTCCGCACGCACGGCCTGCCGGTGTGCATCACGCGCTGCTCGAACAACTACGGGCCGTACCACTTCCCGGAGAAGGTCATCCCGCTGTTCGTCACCAACCTGCTCGACGGGCACAAGGTGCCGCTCTACGGCGACGGCCTCAACGTCCGCGACTGGCTGCACGTCGACGACCACTGCCGGGGCATCCAGCTGGTCGCCGAGGGCGGCCGGGCCGGTGAGATCTACAACATCGGCGGCGGCACCGAGCTGACCAACCGCGAGCTGACCGAGAAGCTGGTCGCCGCGACCGGCAGGGACTGGTCGATGGTGGAGCCCGTCGCGGACCGCCTCGGCCACGACCGCCGCTACTCGGTGGACATCACCAAGATCACCAAGGAGCTGGGCTACACCCCCCAGGTGCCCTTCGAGCAGGGCCTCGCCGACGTGGTCGCCTGGTACCGGGACAACCGCTCCTGGTGGGAGCCCTTGAAAGCGCGCGCTGCCCTCTGAGCGTTTCCCAGGTCTCGCCCGGCTATCGCGAACACGGACCTGGGAAACACGCTCTAGGGTGGCGCTGTGACCGACTTCGCTCTTCTCGTTCCCGGCGGACGCGGCCAGCTCGGCGCGGACGTCACCGCGCACGCCGAGGCCGCGGGGGCCGGGTTCGTGCACGCGCCCGGCTCAGCCGAACTGGACGTCACCGACGCCGAGGCGGTGGCCGACGCGGTCAGCTCGCTGGCCGCCACGGCGCGCGACGCGGGCCTGCGGCCGGTTGTGATCAACACGGCTGCGTACACGGCGGTCGACGCGGCGGAGACCGATGAGGCTCGCGCGCTCGAAGTGAACGGGGACGGCCCCCGCAACCTCGCGGTCGCGTGCGCGGAGCAGCGAGTGCGGCTGCTGCACGTCTCCACGGACTACGTGTTCCCAGGGGACGCCACGAGCCCCTACGAGCCGGATGACGCCACGGGCCCACGCAGCGCCTACGGGCGCACGAAGCTCGCGGGGGAGCGCGCTGTGCTCGACTCCGGAGCCGAGGCGTGGGTCGTGCGCACCTCGTGGGTCTACGGCGCGGTCGGCAGCAACTTCGTGAAGACGATGGTGAAGTTGGAAAGCCAGCGCGACAAGCTCTCCGTGGTCGGTGACCAGGTGGGCTGTCCGACGTGGTCGGCCGATCTCGCCCGCGGGCTCCTGGAGTTGGCCGCGCGAGCCGATGGGCCGCGACAGCGCGTTCTGCACGCCGCAGGCGGCAGTGAGACCACGTGGTGCGGCCTCGCCCGCGCTGTCTTTGAAGAACTCGGCGCGGACCCGAACCGGGTTTCCGCCTGCACTACGGCTGATTTCCCCCGCCCGGCGCCACGCCCCGCGTACTCGGTGCTGTCGCCGCGCGCGTGGCAGGACGCCGGGCTGCGCCCACTACGCCCGTGGCGTGAAGCACTGGCCGCTGCGTTCGCGGAGTGCGGGGAAGCGCTGCGATCCTGATCACCTACCTACGGCGACAGCGGGGAGCGCGCGGATGGCGAAGTGGGGCAAGCAGGCCGAGGCGGCGGAGAAGCCGAAGCGGCGCAAGGCGGGCTGGACCAAGCTGACCGGCACGTTGCTGATGGTCGTGGCGGTGGGCGCGTTGGGGTATCTGCTGGCGAACACCGCCCTCACCGCCAACCGCCTCCCCAACCCGGGGCCGGGTGATCTGCGCGGCACCGCCGTCGCGCAGTCCTGTGTTGACGTGGGGCCGGTCAGCTCGAACGGCTTCGGAACGTACGCGCGCTGCACCGCCGAGGTGTCGTGGGAGAACGGCACGCGCGAGACCCGCGAGTTCGACGGCTCCGAGCTGACCGCGAAGGACGTGGGGCAGGCCGTGCGCGTGGTCCGCGTGAACACTCCGCCGTACCAGTGGCTGCCCGCGCCGGAGTCCTACCAGCGCGACGGCGGCGACCGTGCGGGCGAGTGGACCGCGACGATGATCTACGCGATCGTCGGCGGCGTGATCCTGTTCTGCGGCGCCGCGGTCCTGGGCGGACTGCTCTCCCTCGTCCGAGGCCTGTTCGCCCGCAACGGCTGACAGGTCAGGTGGTGGGCGGGAACGTGCCCGCGCGCCCGAGGAGGGCGGGGACCTCGCGGCCCAGGCGTTCGGAGAGCCACGCGGAGATGTCCAGCACGGCGTTGACGTCGACCCCGGTGCGCACGCCCATCCGGTCCAGCGCGTAGAGCACGTCCTCGGTGGCCACGTTGCCCTGCGGCGACGGCGTGTACGGGCAACCGCCGATACCGCCGACCGTGACGTCCAGGGTCGCCACACCGCAGTCCAGCGCGGCAAGAGCGTTGGCGTAGCCGGTGTTGCGCGTGTTGTGGAAGTGCCCGCGCAACGGCACGCCCGGAGCCACCGCGCGCACCCCGTTGGCGAGCCTGCGCACCTGGTCGGGGGTGCCGACGCCGATCGTGTCGGCGAGGGAGATCTCGTCGGGGCGGGCCTCGGCGATCCGGCGGGCGATGCCGATGACCTCCTCGACCGCCACGTCCCCGCTGAACGGACAGCCGAAGGCCGCCGCGAGCGTGACCGTGGTCCGGACGCCGGTGCTCGCCGCCTCGGCCGCTATCTCCGTCCAGCTCTTCAGCGCGTCCTCGACGCCGACGCCCAGGTTGCGCCTGCTGAACTCCTCGGTGGTGGCCACGACGACGTTCACCTCGTCGACGCCCGCGGCCAGCGCGCGGTAGAGCCCCTTGCGGTTGAGCACCAGTCCGGCGTAGGAAACACCCGGGACCCTTGGCACCGAGGCCATCACGTCCTCGGCGTCGGCCAGCTGGGGGACCTTCTCGGGGCGGGCGAAGCTGACCGCCTCGATCCGCCGGAGCCCGGCGGCCACGCAGCACTCGATGAGCTCGATCTTGTCGACCGTGGAGAGCAGGCGCGACTCGTTCTGCAGGCCGTCCCTGGGCCCGACCTCGATCAACTCCACGCTGTGCATCGACCCGCCCTTGTATACAACTTCGTGGCTGGTTGCAGGATTGATTTCAGCGGACAGTTGTGTCAAGCCGAATTGGACTCTAATTTGCATACAAAAGATCGGTAGGCTGGGGACCGACCGCGTCGACCGACGGTGGTGACTGAAGTGGCTCTGGCGGCCGAGAAGGCCTACGAGGTCGTCCGCACGGCGATCCTGGACGGCAGCTACCCGCCCGGCGAACGGCTCGGCGAGGTCGAGCTGGCCGAGGCGCTGGGGATCAGCCGTACCCCGATCCGGGAGGCCCTGCGCAGGCTCGAGGTGGAGGGCCTGGTCGAGGTGCTCCCGCACCGCGGCGCCCGGGTGGCCAGCTGGTCACGGGAGGACCTCGACGAGATCTACGAGCTGCGCATCCTGCTGGAGTCCTTCGCGGCGGCCAGGGCCGCGTCGCGGATCTCCGACGGCGAGCTGCACCGGATGGACGAGCTGCGCGAGGAGATGACCCGCGCGGTGCACTCCGGCGACGTCGAGCGGATCGCCGCGTGCAACGCCGAGTTCCACGGCATCATCCGGCGCGCCGCCTCCAGCACCCGGCTGGTCACCATGCTCAACGCGGTGATCCAGCTGCCCCTTGTGCTGCAGACCTTTCACCGATACACCCATGAGGACCTCCAGCGCAGTGTGGCCCACCACAGCGAACTGGTGCACGCGTTCCGAGCGAGGGATCCGGCATGGGCGGAGTCCGTGATGCGTTCTCATGTGCTGGCCGCGCGGCGGGTGCTCGCCGGCCGGTCGAGGGATGAGGAGTAGACACGTCATGGGGTACCGCCTCGGCGTCGACGTCGGTGGCACCTTCACCGACGTGCTGCTGGTCGACCAGGTCACCGGCCGCACGTTCCGCGTCAAGACACCCTCCACCCCCGACAACGCCGGGCTGGGCGTGCGCAGGGGCATCGCCCTGGTCTGCGAGCAGGCCGGGGTGGGCCCGGACGAGGTCAGCCAGGTCGTGCACGGCACCACCCTGGCCACCAACCTGATCCTGCAGGGCAAGGGCGCCCGGGTGGGCCTGGTGACCACGCACGGCTTCCGCAGGATGCTGCAGATCGCCCGCTCCTACCTGCCGGGCCCGCTGGCCGGCTGGGTGCAGTGGCCGAAGCCAGAACCGCTGGCGCGCATGGAGAACACCATCGAGGTGGCCGAGCGGGTCGACGCCGAGGGCCGGATCGTGCAACCGCTGGACGTGCCGGGGGCGCGGGAGGCGCTGCGCGGCCTGCGCGGGTCCGGCATCGAGGCGCTGACGATCTCGCTGCTCAACTCCTACGCCAACGACGTGCACGAGCGGCTGCTCGCCGAGATCGCCGCCGAGGAGCTGCCCGGTGTGCCGATCTCCCTGTCCGCCACGGTGATCGCCGAACCGCGGGAGTACGAGCGCGCCCTCGCCGCGGTCGCCGACAGCTACGTGCGGCCCAAGGTCTCCCGCTACCTCGCCGACCTCGGCGAGGTGCTGGCGAGCGCGGGGATCACCGCGCCGCTGTCGATCCTGCGCGGCGACGGCGTGCAGACCATGCCCGACCGCGCGGCCGACCAGCCGCTCGGCCTGCTGCTGTCCGGGCCGGTCGGCGGGGTGGCCGGGGCGAGCTGGTTCGCCGAACAGCTGGGCCTGCGCGACTTCCTGACCTTCGACATGGGCGGCACCTCCACCGACATCACCCTGGTCCGCGACGGCAGGCCGCGGCTGGCGAAGCAGGCGATCGTCGGCAGGCTGGAGGTCCGCACCAGCAGCGTGGACGTCCGCAGCGTCGGCGCGGGCGGCGGGTCGATCGCGTTCGTCGACGACAACGGCGACCTGGTGGTCGGGCCGGAGTCGGCGGGCGCGTGCCCCGGCCCGGTCGCCTACGGCCTCGGCGGCGACGAGCCCACCGTCACCGACGCGAACGTGCTGCTCGGCTACCTCCCGGGCAAGCTGGCGGGCGGCGAGATCATGCTCGACCGCACGGCGGCCCGCAGGGCGTTGAAGGGGCTCGCGCACGAGCTGGGCATCCGGCGGTCCTTCGAGGCCGCCGAGCAGGTCATCGAGACGGTCAACGAGAACATGGCCGCGGCGCTGCGCCTGGTCAGCGTGCGCCAGGGCGCCGAGCCGAAGGACTTCGCGCTGCTGGCCTACGGAGGCGCGGGACCGTTGCACGCCAACGCGATCGGCGTGCTGACCGGCAGCTGGCCGGTGATCGTCCCGCCCGCGCCCGGCGTGCTGTGCGCGCACGGCGACGCCACCGCGGGCCTGCGCGACGAGGACACCGCGGTCATTCGCCGGACCCTCGATGAAATCGATAACAGTGAGTTCAGGGCGTTGGTGGACGATCTGGAGAAGGTGGTGTGCCACCGGCTGGAGTCGCTCGGCGTGGCCTGCGCGGAGCAGACCCTGCGCCGCGAGGCCGTGATCCGGGAAGCCGGTCGCGAGGTCCGCGTCGAGCTCACCGACGCGGTGCTGGCCGCGCCCGATCCGCTCGCCTCGTTGGGCCACCCGCCCTCGGCGGAGCTGGTGCGCGTCGACCTCGTCGCCCAGGGGCCGAGCCTCAGCTTCGCCGGGACCGCGCTGCCGCCCGGCGAGGCCGTCCCGGTGACGGCGCTGATCGCGCACACCGAGATCTGGTACGGCGGGCGCCCCGTGGACGCGCGCATCTACGACCGGGCGAAGCTGTTGGCGGGCAACGTGATCGCCGGCCCGGCGATCATCATGGAGATGGACTCCACCACTCTCGTGCTGCCGGAGCACGCCGCCACCGTGCACCCCACCGGCTGCCTCCTCCTGCGCCCGCACCGCTAGCGCGCACGACGCGGGCGAGGGTGGCTTTCGCCCGCTCCGGGGGTCCCCCCGATTTCAAGCATGGCGCGGTGTTGTGCGAAGCGCCAAGCCGCCACGACGGCTGGGCGGAATCCGTCGCACTCCACCACAACGTCCACTGTGGACACCTGGGTACGTGAGAACTGGCGTCAGGAGGCGGCGCGGTGGTAGGCGTCGACGGTCAGTTCCGCGCAGCGCCGCCAGGTGAACTCCGCCGCCCTGGTCCTGCGGGCCGCGAGCGTGGCGGCGTCGGCGGAGGACTTCACCACCGTCTCCAACGCGTCGGTCAGCGCCTCCACGTCGCCGACGGGGACGTGCAGCGCCTGGCCTCCGGCCACCTCGCGCAGTGACGGCACGTCGGAGCAGACCACGGGCACCCCGCACGCCAGCGCCTCCAGCACGGGCAGGCCGAAGCCCTCGTCCCGCGACGGCAGCACCAGCGCGGCGGCACCCGCCACCACGCGGCGCAGGTCCAGCTCGGAGAGGTAGCCGGTGCGGATCACGTCGCCGTCCACCCGCGCGGCACCGGGCCCGGCGAGCACGAGCGGCGGCAGCGCGGCGCTGGCCCCGTGCGCCTTCAGCAGGTTCGGCAGTCCCTTGCGGGGGTTCTCCGCGCCCACGTACAGCACGTAGCTCTCCGGCAGCCTGAGCCGCCTGCGCAGGGGCAGGCTCGGCGCCTGCGCCACGAACCACGCCGGGTCCACGCCGAGCGGGGTCACGACGATCTTGTCTGACGGCACCCGCAGCCGCTCCTGCACCACGTCCGCCACGGCCTGTGTCGGCGTGAGGATCACCGCGGCGCGCTTGGCCGAAACGCGGACGAGCTCCGGCAGATCGCTCTCCACCTGGGACAGTTCGTCCGCGGCGTCGAGGAACGCCAGGTCGTGGATGGTCAGCACGCCACCTGCCCGCAGTGAGGGCGGCAGCACGAAGTTGGTGCCGTGCACGACGTCGGTCGGCCCGGCGAACAGCTCCACAGGCGGCAGCGAGGAGCGCAGCCAGCACGCCCGCAGCGCCCGCGCGGGCACCGGCAGGCCACGGGCCTTCACGCCGTGCGGCACCACGGTGCGCAGCTGACGCCAGCCACGGGTGGTGAACGCCACCGCGCGGACCTGGATCTCGGCCATCGACGCCAGCTCCTCGGCCAGCGCCGAGGTGTAGCGGCCGACGCCCGTCCGGTCACCCAGCAACGGGTTGCCGTCCAGCAGGACCCGCAACTCAGCCATCAACGGCCCCGCAATCTCTCACGCACCAGTCGGCGGAGGCGGCCGGAGGCGCGCTTGGCGACCTCGGCGGCTCCACCGGCTTCAAGGTATTCCTTCACCAGGCCGACATCCCTGCGCACGCGCTGGGCCACCCCGACCGGCAGCACCGCCGGGGCCGGGGCGCCCGTCCTGCGGTCGGCGGCGGGCAGGGGGTTGCGGCAGAACTCCACCAGCGGCGCCAGCACCTGCTCCCAGGTGAACCGCTCGCGCACCACGGCGATGTTGTCCGAGCAGCGCTTGGCGAACTCCGCGTCGTAGAGCACCTTCTCCAGCGCGTCGGCCAGCGCCTGCGGGTCCTCGGCGGGCACGACCAGGCCGAGTCCCTCCGTGCGCACCATGTCCGCGAACGCGTCACCGTCCGTGGTGATGATCGGCAGGCCCGCCCACAGGTAGTCCAGCGTCCTGGTGCGGAACGCGAAGGTGGTCTCCACGTGCTCGTAGTGCGTCGTGACGCCGCAGTTCGCGTCCAGCAGCCAGTTCTGCCGCTCGTCGTAGGGCACCCAGCCCTCGTTGAAGAACACGTGGCGCCCCACGATGTCCAGCCGCTCCGCGAGCCGCCGGGTCTGGGTTGCCATGTCCATCTCGGGAACGTCGGGGTTCGGGTGGCGCATCCCGAGGAAGCAGAGCTTCACGTCGTCGCGCTTGTGCCGCAACCGGTCCACCGCGTGCACGAGGGTCAGCGGGTCGAACCAGGAGTAGACGCCACCGGCCCACAGCACGACCTTGTCGCTTTCGCCGATGCCGTCGACGTTCGCGCGCAGACCGGGGCCGGTGCGCTCGGCGGGCTTGGCGGACAGGCCGAACGGGGAGACCGCCAGCAGCGAGCGCACGGTCGGATCGGCGTCGTAGAGCAGCGGCGTGAGCCTGCCGATCGCGCCGAGGTGGCCCAGCCACAGGTGCCGCTGCCGCTCCGAGGCGCAGAGGAAGAAGTCGCCGCGCTCCAGCTGGTTGCTCAGCACCGTGGTCACGACGTCGACCACGTGCGCGCGCCGGCCCGCGTCGAGGTCCTTGCCCTGCTCCAGCTGTTCGAGGTGCATCGGGTCGTAGACGTCGCAGACCAGGATCTGGTCGGAGGTCTTCAGCCACGGCAGCATCTCCAGCACGTGGCCCTGCAACACGATCACGTCCGCCCACGGCGTCTGCTCGTGCATCTTCGCCGCGGGGATGTAGCGCACCGGGAACGGCGCTTCCGGCGGCTGGCAGTGCTTGTTCAGCGTGACCAGGCGGACCTCGTGCTCGCGGCCGAGCACCTCGGCCATGTTCCACGCGCGGATCGCCGGACCGGCCATCTTCCTCGAGATCGAGTCGGCGGTGATCACCATGATCTTGCGCGGGCGGCCGTAGACCTGGTCCACCCCGAGGGTCTCCACCAGCGCGTCGTGCGCGAGCAGGTACGGGATCTCCGGCGAGGCGCGCTCCATCGCGTTGCGCATCAACGGGAGCAGATCCCGGTCGGAGCGGCGCCGCGCGACCTGCTCGACCTCCCGCGACGCCTTCAGCGACGGCATCATCTCGACGAACCGGTCGATCGCCAGCACACCGGCGAGGGTGATCCTGGGGACCTCGACCGGGGCGGTGAGGTCGGGGCCGTCGGGCTTGCGGGTGATCTCCAGCTGCTCCGGGTCGACGCCGCCGCGCGCGGTCGCCCTGCGCACGGTCAGCGCGAGCGCCGCGGGCAGCGCCTTGGCCAGCGTCTCGTCCTCGACGTTCTTGTACAGCGCCGCGAGAGCGTTGCGCTCCAACAGGTACGCCTCACGCGAATTGTCCACAGTGGACATCGAGGCGTGGTGCCGGTGGTAGGCGAGGCAGCGCGGCTCGAAGCGGACCCGCCAGCCGCGCAGGTTCATCCGCCAGCCGAGGTCGACGTCCTCGTAGAACATGAAGAAGCGCTCGTCGAAGCCGCCCAGCTCGCGGAAGACCGAGGCGCGGACGAACAGCGAGGAGCCGGTGCCGAAGAGCACGTCCTTCGGGCTGTCGTGGCTGCCGTCGTCCGGCTGCCCGGCGTGCAGCTTGTACCCGGCGCCGTACCAGGCCAGCCCGCCGTCGACGAAGTCGATCTTCTTGCCGTCCCAGTCGAGCACCTTGCCGGCGACGGCGCCGATCGTGCGGTCCGCCTCCAGCGCCGCGACCGCGGCCCGCGCCCAGTTCCGGTGCGGGCGGGCGTCGTTGTTCAGGAAGGCCAGCACCTGGCCCTTCGCGTGCTCGACACCGAGGTTGCAGCCCCCGGCGAAGCCGAGGTTGGCCGGGGACTCGACCACCCGCACGCCCGGCTCGGCCCGCAGCCGCTCGGCGGAGCCGTCGCCGGAGGCGTTGTCGACGCAGATGATTTCCAGCCGGTCGCCCGGGTAATCCAAGTCGGTGCGCAGCGCGCGCAGGCAGGTGAGGGTGTCCTCGACCCCGCGGTAGTTGACCACCACCACCGAGACCATGGGCGTTTGCACCACGCTCCGGGCTCCTTCCCCGCCGTGCGTCCGAGGGCATAACTGTGCACCATCCGGCGTTGATCACTGTTGCGAGTCGGGTGCGACGTCACGTGATCTGGCGCTCACCGTATGGTGACCTGCGCACCCAGGTAGGGAGGCAGTGATGGGCCAGCTTCGGATCCGGCCGCTGCACAAGCTGTCGGATGACCAGTTCGATGTCGTCCAGGACATCTTTGAGCAGGCATATCCCGACTGGCTGCGGTTGTCCATCGACGAGCTCGACGGTGGGAAGGGCTCGGATCGGATCGCCGTCGCGGGAATGCTGGGCGAGGTTCCGGTGGGCTTCGCGGCCGTCCGCGTGCTCCCCCGATCGGGTTGGTCTTTCCTCCGGTACTTCGCGATCACGCCCGACCGCAGGCGCGAGGGGCTCGGCCGCAGGATGTGGACCGAGCTGGTCGAGTACCTGGCGGTGAACGTCGCTCCGCGCAGGCTCCTGTGGGAGGCGCAGCTGCCCGAACGCGCGGCTCCCGGCTCGCCGCAGCACGACGCGCGCAGCACCGCGCTGGCCTTCTACGAGTCCATCGGCGGCGAGGTCCTGCCGGTGCACGACTACGTGATGCCGACGACGCTCGGACTGCCCGCCGAGCCGATGCTGCTCATGGCGCTCGACCCGGCCGGTCCGGTGAAGGACCCGAACGGCCTGGTCAAAGCGTTGCTGTCGGAGCACTACGGCGTGGAGCGCTACCAGGTCTGACCCGCCCACCGGGCCCAGACCGCGCGCCGCCGTGCGGAGGTTCCCGCGCGCCGCGAGCCCGGCAGCTTGATCAGCACCTCGCCCAGCACGCGCAGCCGCAGCCGGACGGAGAAGTTCAGCGCGTCCGGCCGTGACCTGCGCAGTGGCAGCACGGCGGTCAGCGCGGCGAACTTCGCGAGTTGGCGCGCCGCGACCGCGGCCGGAGCGCAGCGCAGCAGCATGAGCAGGCGGTTCCGCTCGTTCCAGAGGTGGAAGTTCCACGAGCCGGGCTCGGTGCTCGCGCCGTGGAGGTGGCGCACGCGCGCGCTCCGAGCTGGGACGATCTCGTGCCCGTTGAGCCTGAGGCGCCACGCGGTGTCGGTGTCCTCGTAGTAGCAGAAGAAGTGCGCCGGAACTCCGCCCACCTCGCGGAGGACGTCGGTCCGCAGCAGCACCGCTCCGCCGCAGAAACCGAAAACCTGCTCGCTTTCCCGGTCGATGTCGGCCCCGTGGCCGTCGTGGGTCAGCCGCACGCCGGTCGACTGCACCGCGCCGGCCGGGGTGAGCAGCACCGAGCTGGCGGCGGCCGCGCCGGGATGGCCGTCGAGTGCGTCTTCAAGTGCGCCCAACCAGCCCGGCTCCGGCGCGGCATCGTCGTTGAGCCAGGCCACGAACTCCGTGCCGACGTGGCGGACAGCGGCGGAGATTCCGCCCGCGTAACCGAGATTCTTGTTGAGGCGCAACACTTCCACGTCGCGCAGCAGTTCGGCTGTCCCGTCGTCGGACGCGTTGTCCACCACGAGTGTCCTGTGTGGACGATCTTGGGCCTTGAGGGCGTTCAGGCATGCCTCGATGTGCTCGCGCCCACGCCACGTCACCACGACCACTGTGCTCCGCACACCGCCCACCCTGGGAAAGTACCCGTATGCCGGAGTTGGTTGTGGTGGCGGAGCAGGTGCTTGCGCCCGTGCCTGGCGGGACCGCGCGGTACACCAGGGAGCTGGTGCGCGCGCTGGCCGCGACCGCGCCCGCGGGCTGGGAGGTCAGCACCGTCGTCGCCCGGCACGCCGACCCGAGCGCCGCGATCATTCCCGGCGCGAACGGCCCCAGGGTGCTCAGCCTGCCCAGGCGGGCACTGACCGCCGCGTGGGAACGGGGGCTGCCGTTATGGCCCGGCGGCGACTCCCTGCACGCACCGACACCTTTGGCACCTGCGCGGGCGAAGCGCGGGCGGAGTCTCGTCGTCACCGTCCACGACACCGTTCCGTGGACTCATCCCGAGACGCTGACCAGGCGCGGGGTGAGCTGGCACCGGCGCATGATCACGCGAGCCGTGGAGCGGGCTGACGCCGTCGTGGTGCCGACCGCCGCCGTCGCCGCCGACCTCAGCCTCCACGCGCCGGGGTCGACCCGGGTCGAGGTGATCGGTGAAGGTGTTCCGGCGAGCCTGCGCGAGCCTTCGGAGTCGATTCGCGAGGCAGTCGTGCGGCGCTTGGCCGTGCCGCGGCGATACCTGCTGGCAGTGGGCACCGTGGAGCCGCGCAAGGGGCTCGACGTGCTGATCAAGGCGCTCGCCGAGGACGTGGTGCCGGATGTGCCGCTGCTCGTCGTCGGCGCGCAGGGCTGGGGCAAGGTCGACCTGGCGGCGCTCGCGCGGGCGGCAGGGCTGGACGCGGGGCGGGTCCGGCAGCTCGGCGCGGTGACCGATGTCGATCTCGGAGTACTGCTGCACGGAGCGGCGGCCTTGGTGGCGCCGAGCCAGGCCGAAGGGTTCGGGCTTCCCGTGCTCGAAGCCATGGCCGCCGGGGTTCCGGTCGTCCACTCCGACGCGCCCGCGCTGGTCGAGGTAGCCGGGGGTGCCGGTATCTCCGTCCCCAGGAACGACGCCACCGCGCTGGCCCGCGCACTCCGCACCGTGCTGACCGACGCCGAGCACGCTGCGGCGATGGTGGACGCGGGCAGGCTGCGAGCACGGGACCACACCTGGGAAAACGCCGCGCGGCTCGCTTGGCGGGTGCATGAGCGCTGCTACGCCGCGGCGAGCGCGAAGATCACCTGATCAGGTTGTTGATCGCCTCCACGCCGTCACCGCCGCATCCGAATCCCCTAATGCCCGCTTGCGCGGGCGTGCTCGGGATTAGGCTGCCCGGGTGGTGTTTCCTGATCCCCGCGTGCTCATCGACGCCACTTCCGTGCCTGCCGACCGCGGTGGGGTCGGCCGCTACGTCGACGCGCTCGTCGCCGCCCTGGACGCGGACGGCTCCCGGATCACCGTGGTCTGCCAGCCCCGGGACGCCGAGCTGTACGGCGAGCTCGCCCCGAACGCGCGGGTCGTCGTCGCCACCGAGACGGTCGCGACCAGGACCTCGCGGCTGACCTGGGAGCAGGCGACCCTGCCCGGCCTGGTCCGCAAGCTCAACGTGCAGGTGGTCCACTCCCCGCACTACACGGCGCCGCTGGCCAACCCCGTCGCGTCCGTGGTCACGCTGCACGACGCCACCTTCTTCACCGACGTGACGCTGCACTCCTCGGTGAAGGCCCGCTTCTTCCGCGCCTGGACCAGGACCTCGCTGCGCCGCGCCGCCGTCTGCGTGGTGCCCAGCCGCGCCACCGCGTCCGAGCTGGTCCGCGTCGCGGGCGCCGACCCGCGCATCCTGCACGTGGCCCCGCACGGCGTCGAGCACGACCGGTTCCACCCGCCCACGCCGGAGGAGGTGCGCCGGGTCCGCGACGACCTGTCGCTGCGCGACTCCGAGTACGTGGCGTTCCTCGGCACCCTCGAACCGCGCAAGAACGTGCCCGCGCTGATCAGGGGTTTCGCCAGGGCGTGCCGCGGCAGAGCGGACCCGCCCGCTCTCGTGCTCGCGGGCCAGCCCGGGTGGGACAGCCAGGTCGAGCGCGCGCTGGACTCCGTGCCGCACCGGCTGCGGGTGATCCGCTCCGGCTACCTGCCCTTCGACAACCTCGCCGGTTTCCTCGGCGGCGCCCAGCTCGTCTGCTACCCCAGCCTCGGTGAGGGCTTCGGCCTGCCCATGCTGGAGGCCATGGCCTGCGGGGCTTCGGTGCTGACCACGCGTCGCCTGAGCCTGCCCGAGGTCGGCGGGGACGCGGTCGCCTACTGCGGCGTCGGCGCCGGTGACATCGCCGCCGCCCTGTCCGACCTCTTCGACGACCCCGAGCGCCGCGCCGCCTTGTCCGCCGCTGCCCAGGCCCGCGCCAAGGAGTTCACGTGGGCGGCGAGCGCGGCCAAGCACCGCGAGGCCTACGCCCGCGCCGCCGTCCTCCACCGCCGCGGCCGCTGACCTCTCATCCTGAACGACTCATTCAGGTACTTGAACGCACTGAATGAGTCATTGAGGTGCTTCAACGCACCAATCCCGACACTGGCCGAGGTCCCCTCACCGCCGCCCCTTGTTGATCTACCCAATGTGGCATTGGTTACGTCCAGTGAAACAAATGCATGAATGTCCACAGTGGACGGACGAGGTTGGTGAGCGGAGGTCCGCCCGGGGGACGGGCACGGCTTGGCGGCCGTGGGTGCATCGAGCGACGATGGAATCGGGGGGTCCCCCGGAGCGGGCGAAAGCCACCCTCGCCCGAGCGGGTGCGGCCGGAGTGCGGTGGGGGCGGGCTCGCGCGGAGGTGCAGAATGTGACCCCGTGACCAGCGAACCCAAGTCCTACGGCGACGAGCTCGGCGTGATCACGGTGACCTACTCGCCGGGGGAGACCCTCGGCCGGTTCCTGGACACGCTGGTCAAGGCCACCAGCCGCGATGTGCGGGTGGTGCTCGCCGACAACGGGTCCACCGACGGCGTGCCGGAGGCGGCGGCCGCGGAGCGGGACAACGTCGAGTTCCTCCCCACGGGCGGCAACCTGGGCTACGGCGGTGGCGCGAACCGCGGGGTGGCGGCGCTGCCGGACTCCGTGGGGTGGGTCGTGGTGGCCAACCCCGACCTGGAGTGGGGCGACGGCTCACTGGACGAGCTGCTCAAGGCGGCGCAGCGGTGGCCGAGGGGCGGCGCGTTCGGCCCGCTGATCCGCGAGCCCAACGGCGAGGTCTACCCGTCGGCTCGGTTGCTGCCGGAACTGGGCCGCGGCATCGGGCACGCCCTGTTCGGCAAGATCTGGGCGGGCAACCCGTGGACGCGGCAGTACCGCCAGGAGGACAAGGCCGTCCGCGAGCGCACCGCCGGGTGGCTGTCCGGCTCGTGCCTGCTGATGCGGCGCGAGGCGTTCGACTCCGTCGCCGGGTTCGACCCGCGCTACTTCATGTTCTTCGAGGACGTCGACCTCGGTGACCGGCTGGCCCGCAAGGGCTGGCAAAACGTGTACGTGCCCTCCGCCGAGGTCGTCCACATCGGTGGGGTGTCCACGGCGAAGGTCAAGCCGAAGATGCTGGCCGCGCACCACGACAGCGCCTACCGCTACCTCGCCGACCGGCACCCCGGCCCGCTCTGGGCCCCGGTCCGGCTGGCGATCAGGGCAGGCCTCGCGCTCCGCCTGAAGCTGGAGGTCCGCGGCGCCCGCTGACCGGGGTCAGGACCAGTTCTGCTGCGGGTGGGGGTCGGTGCGCTGCTGCTGCGGGGGGAGCTGCTGCGGCGGGTACTGGTTCGGGTGCTGCTGCTGCGGCGGCACCTGCTGAGGGTGTTGTTGCTGCTGCTGGAGCTGCTGCGTCGGCTGGTTCTGCGGCATGCGTTGCGTCTGCCCCTGCTGGCGCGGCTGCTGGAACTGCTCGGTGCGCTGCTGCTGCGGGGGCTGGGGCCGGAGGGGCCGTCCGCCCTGCGGCATCACCATCGTCGACTCCGGGTCGGAGCCGCGTGGATCGTTGGCCGCCACCACGATGCGCGGGATCTGCACCGTGTTGGCAGCGTCCATCGGTGAGGTGGCGTCGTCGGGCGTGACGACGAAGGAGCCGCGTGCCCTGGCGCGCGCCAGCAGCTCCTCGGCCCGTTCGCGGGGGTCCATTTCGCTGACCTCTCCTACCGCCGGGTCCTGGTGGGCCTCAACCTATCGTGCTCGGCGTCTGCCAGAGTATTCGTTCGCCGGGCATCCGTCAGCCACCCAAGGAGCGAGAAGCATGAGCGTTGACGCCGTCCTGCTCGTCGGCGGAAAGGGCACCCGGCTGCGGCCGTTGACGCTCTCCGCCCCCAAGCCGATGCTGCCGACGGCCGGTGTGCCGTTCCTCACGCACATGCTCTCCCGCATCCGCGCCGCCGGGATCACCCACGTCGTGCTGGGCACCTCCTACAAGGCGGAGGTCTTCGAGGAGCACTTCGGCGACGGCTCCCACCTGGGCCTGGAGCTGGAGTACGTGGTCGAGGAGGTCCCGCTGGGCACCGGCGGCGGCATCCGCAACGTGGCCGACCGGCTGCGCGGCGACACCGCGATGATCTTCAACGGGGACATCCTGTCCGGCGTGGATCTGGGCGCGGTGCTCGACACCCACCGCGAGGCCGACGCGGACGTGACGCTGCACCTGGTAAAGGTCGAAGATCCGCGCCGGTTCGGGTGTGTCCCCACCGATGGGGACGGCCGGGTCACCGCGTTCCTGGAGAAGACCGACAACCCGCCGACCGACCAGATCAACGCGGGCTGCTACGTCTTCCGCCGCTCGGTGCTGGAGTCCATCCCCGCGGGCCGCGAGGTCTCCGTCGAGCGCGAGACCTTCCCCGGCCTGCTCGCCTCTGGAGCACGGGTGCAGGGGCACGTGGACGCCTCCTACTGGCTCGACCTGGGCACTCCGGCGGCGTTCGTGCGGGGCTCGGCCGACCTCGCTCGCGGTATCGCGCCGTCCGCTGCGCTGCCCAAGCCGGCCGGTGAGGCGATCGTGCTCGACGGTGCTGTGCTGCGCGAAGGCGCCACGGTCACCGGCGGAGCCACGATCGGCGCGGGGTGCCAGCTCGGGGTGGACGCGAAGGTCGACGGTGCCGTGGTCTTCGACGGCGCGGTGATCGGGGCGGGCGCGGTCGTGGAGCGGTCTGTGATCGGCGCGCACGCGCGCATCGGCGACGGCGCGGTCGTCCGGGACGCGGTGATCGGCGACGGTGCCGTCGTCGGCGCGAACTGCGAGCTGCGCGATGGCGTGCGAGTGTGGCCCGGCGTGCACCTTCCCGACGGCGGAGTCCGCTTCTCCGCCGACGCCTGACCCCCGCGTCCCCCGTAAAGCCGCGGGTCAGGACGCCTTCATCTTGGCGAAGTTGGCGCGGTACTGGTCGTGGATGGCGGCGGAGTGCAGGCGCAGCAGTGCCTCGTCGTTCTCGCGGAGCGCCGCGTTGGTGTAGTTGTGGCTGCCGGTGAACACCCACTTGCTGTTCTTCTGGTTGGCGTAGGTGCCCTCGATCAGCATGTACTTCGAGTGCACGATGAAGTCGCCGGGGATCTTCTTCAACGTGATCCGCGGGTGGTTGTCCAGGTGCCCGTGGCTGCCCGCGTCGAGTTTGGTGTAGATGACCTCGACCCGGCACTTCTTCCCGGCCAGCTCGCGGAGCTTGGCGGCGATGCCGTCGCGGCTGAAGTTCCACATCGCGATCCGGATGGTCGTGTTGTCGGCGCAGCCGACGTTGTCGAGCGCGTTGGGGATGGTGTCGCCGCTCGCGCGCGGGAAGAAGTAGGTCTTCGCGTTGCCGCTGACGTCGGAGCGGAAGTAGTTGTTGTTCTTCTTCTGCGCCACCAGGTCGTTGAAGTAGCGCAGGTACGAGGTGTAGAGCCCGGTGTTCCCGACGAGGGTCACCGCGTTGTTCCACATCTTCGTCGTGTTGGTCGGCGTCAGGTTCGCCGAACCCTGCACGACGACGTTCTTCGCCCCCGACGTATCGGAGAACAGGAAGAACTTGTTGTGCATGATCGGCGTGCCGAGGTCGCCGATGCACGCGCGGCCCTTGGTGCACACCAGGACCCAGGACGGCTTCGAGCGGTCCGTGCCGAGCTTCTTGACGATGTCGACGGCGGCGGGCTTCGCGGAGTGCTTGCTGTCGATCACCATGTGCACCTTCACCCCGCGGTCCCGCGCGGCGACGAGGTCGTTCACCACCCCGCCGTCGTTGAAGTGGTAGATCGCGATGGAGATGGTCGAGCCGGCGGCCGCACCCCTGATCAGGGAGCGCAGGTGGTCGACGATCGCGCGCTGTTGCCCCGCGACGTGCGGGTTGTTGAAGACGGCGCCGTCGGAAACGGCGGCGTTGGCGGTCGCGGGCAGGGAAAGCGAACCGGCCACGAGCAACGTGGTGACCAGTGCTCTGATTGAACGTCGCATCGCCCGACTATCGCCCCCCGCCGACGCCTTCGGCAATCTTCTTTACAAACTCTGCGGGTAGCGTGCTGCGGGTGCGTGCTGCGGGTGCGGTCGAGACGGAGTGGCTGCCGGGGTTCGAGGTGGATCCCGTCGTGGTGCTGCGCCCGCACCGGCGCGGCAACGGCGATCCGGCGTGGAAGCTCGACGCGCGCGGAACGGTCTGGCGGGCCTGCACGACCCCGGCCGGGACGGCCACCCTCGCGGTCCGCCGCGCGGGGGCGCACGTGCGGGCGCGGGCATGGGGGCCCGGGGCGGAGTGGGTGATCGACGGCCTGCCCGATCTGCTCGGCGCTTCCGACGACGACAGCGGGTTCGTCGCGCACCACCGGCTCGTCGCCGAAGCGCGGGCGTTGCGGCCGGACCTGCGGCTGGGCTCGACCAGGCGCGTCTGGGACGCCCTGGTGCCCGCGATCCTGGAGCAGAAGGTCACCGGCAAGGAGGCGTGGCGGACCTGGCGCGAGCTGTGCACCCGCTTCGGTGAGCCCGCCCCCGGACCCGTGCCGGAGAGGATGTCCGCGCCGCCGACGCCGGAGCGCGTGCGCGCTATCCCCGACTGGGAGTGGCACCGCGCCGGGCTCGACGGGGCCCGTCGCCGCGCGCTGTTGGCCGCCGCCTCGGTGGCGGACCGGCTCGAACGGGCGGCCGAACTCCGTGGTGTTCGAGGAAGAGACCTGCTCCGGCGGATTCCGGGCATCGGCGTCTGGACCGCGGCCGAGGTGGCGCAGCGGGCGTGGGGCGACCCGGACGCGGTCAGCTTCGGTGACTTCCACCTCGCGAAGGTCGTCGGCTGGGCGTTGCTGGGCCACGACATCGACGACGCGCAGTTGCACGAGTTGCTCGAACCCTATGCGCCGCAACGGCAGCGGGCAATCCGCTACCTGGAGGGCGCGGGGGTGCGGCGCCCCAGGTTCGGGCCGAGGTACTCGCCGCGCGACTACCGGGCGTTCTGAAGCTCCAGCGTGGTCCGCTCGCGGATCTCCGCGACCACCGGTGAGTCCGTGAACGCCCGGGAAACCGAGGCCAGCCAAGCGGTTTCGGACTCGACGCACGGATCGTCCTGGTGCGGGGCCCGCTGGAGCTCGCCCCACTGGTGCTCGGCCTCGTGCGACACCAGGGCCGCCGCGATCGAGGAAGCCTCCACCAGCACGGCCAGCTCCCGCGCGTCCACGTCCGGAGCGGCCTCGTGCACCCATTCGCCGACCCGTGGCGGCACGTACGGGCGCAGGGCGAGATCGCCGTCCCTGATCTCGATGATCCTGCGGTACAGGGCGAACTCCACGTCACGGGGCAACCTGCTCCGGGAGGTCAACGTGATGCGGGGGAGCGCGGTAGTCAGCTCTGTCCACAGTGGAGCGATCGCGTGATAACCCCGGTAGGCCGCCACGCGGCGCAGCACCTTGTTCCACCACGCCATGGTCGAACCGATCAACCACAGCAGCACCGAAAGCACTCCGAGCGCGCGGTCCACCGGTGCGCGCAACGACGGTGACAGGTCGAAACCCAGCATCAGCAAAGGTTGCAGCGCCGACCATGCGCCCCAGAGCGCGCTGCACACCGCCGCGGCGACGATCGTCACCAGTCCGGACCGGAACAGGCCGGGCTCGCACTGCCGTGCGTGGTGGCTGATCACGCGGACGAACACGGCGATACAACCGGTGGCGTACAACAAGAACACCAGGCCGTACGCGATCAATGCGGGGTTGGACATGGCGGCGACGAAGATGCTCTTCGAGAAGTCCTTGCCGGAGAAGGACATCAGGAACGTCAGCAGTGTCAGGGTCGCGACAAGGAGCGTGCGGAGGACGCGCGGTGGGTGCTCCGCACGCGGCGAGTACGCGATGCCGGTCATGTGGTAGACCGCGAGCAGCTGGGCGAAGTTCCCCATCAGACGCGCGGTGTTGGGCATCGGCTGCACCGACACGATCAACCGCTCGGTCTCCGGTGCCAGCACCACGAGGCTGACCGCGAGCCACATCAGGAACAGCAGGAGGTGGCGCAGGCCTGGGGCGGTCGGCCGGCCGCGGGTGACCACGACCTTGCGCACCACGACGGCCACGATGAGCGCACAGGCCGGTAGGTGGAACTCAAGCGCCACCACGCCGCCCCTCGAAGATCGACTCCAGTCCGCCGAGCCCCTGCACCCGGTGGCGCGCCCGGCGTGCGCGGTGCAGCACGAGCGACGCGAACAGCTCTGCCTCCTGCTCCTTCTCCTCGTCGTAGGAGGTCCTGCCGAGCACACGGCGCACCAGGTCGGGGGACAGGTTCGGCATCAGCACCGCCGCGACCGAGTCGTCCACGACCTCCTCGCCCGCGTGGCCGCACAGCAGGTGACCGAGCTCGTGCACGAGGATGTGCTCCTGGTGCAGCGCGCTGGTGTCGGCCGCGTAGAAGATGTAGTCGGCCCGGTCAGTCGCCGCCAGCAGACCGCACGGCGTGGACGGCCGTGAAGCGAGCCGCACCAGCTCGATCGGCCGACCCCGTTGCGCGGCAAGGGTTTCCACGAATACCCGGACGTCGAACGGATCGGGCAGCGCCAGCCCGTCGACGACGCGCCTGCACGTGCGCCACAGCGCGGATTCCCTTGACCGCATGCGGAACTCAGCCCTCCCCCTGGCTCAGGTGCCGCGTTGGGCCTCCCGGCGCTCGATAGCATCGATGATGTCGTTCACCGTGCCAAGGCCCTCCTCCGAGAGGTTGACAGCACGCAGCGCCATCTGCCGGATCGCGTTGTTGCGCAAGGCGCCGAGCAGGTCGAGCTCCTTGGCGATCGCCGCGCCCTGCTCGTCGTCGAAGAAGTAGGCGGCCGGCACCTGGAAGAACTCGGCCAGCGCCTCCAGGTGGCGCTTCGTCGGGTTGTCCCGCCTGCCGGTGCGCAGCTGCCACAGGTAGGTCGCGGAGAAGGACTCCCCGGTCGCCTCGCGGCAGGCACGCGCCACCTCCTCGTGGCTGTGCTGCTCCCCGTTCGGCCTGCGGACCACGCGGAACAGGTGGTCGATCTTCTCGGCCAGCGGCCCGGCCGGCGCGGTCTCCGCCATCGATCCCTCCCCGAGTCCATGAGCCCAGATGGATGCAGATGCTACAGCCATTCGTCTCCGTTGACAGAAGGCATAAGCTGAGATGGATGGTCGGGGGATCATGGGACATCTGAGTTTAGGGGGATTCATCCGTGAAGAAGCTCTTCCTCGGCGCCGCGGTCCTTGGCGCGCTTGCCTTTTCCGCTGTTCCCGCCGTCGCGGCCGCCGATGCCCAGCCGGGCCCGGGCATCGCGGAGACGCGGCTCTTCGACGGCCGTCAGATCGGCCGCACGCCGGGACTGGCGATCGAGGGTGCGCTGGCCGCGGCGTACAACCGCGCGTCGTGGGCCGGGTTCTCCCGCTCGCAGTGTTCGGTGGTGCGCACCTCGTACCTGCCGGTCAGCGGGGGCTACGACGGCTCGGCCGTGATCAGCTGCACGCGTCCCGGCGCGAAGGCGGCTGCTGTTGTCGTTGCGGAGACGCAGAACTTCCACGCCAGTGACTACGGCTCGGACAAGAAGCGCGCCATCAACAACGCGCTCGACATGGCGCGCAGGCACGCGGCGATCGCGGGGTACGTCCCCACCGCGCAGTGCGTGACCGTGCACACCGACTCGGCGCAGATCAGCATCGGGTTCTGGCACGCCAACGTGGTGATCAGCTGCACCAGGTAGGGGGAACGGGGCCACGTGCCACCCCAGGGGTGCGTGGCCCCGCCCGCTCAGCGCATCGCCAGCGCGCGGCGCACCAGGTCCGGGATCGAGTCCACATCGGACGGGAGCTCGTCGACCGGCCACCACTGCAGGTCCACCGACTCCGCGCTGCGCACCGGCTTCGCGCCGACGGGAGCGCGCACCACGAACCGCACGTCCAGGTGCCGCGTCGGCACGCCGAGCGAGCAGGTGATCGGGTGCACCTCGATGTGCACCGGGCGCGGATCGATGGTCAAGCCACGGATCCCGGACTCCTCGGTGGCCTCCCGGAGCGCGGCCTCGACGAGCGTGGAGTCCTCCGGTTCGCAGTGCCCGCCGAGCTGGACCCAGCGGCCGACGCGCGGGTGCAGCGTCAGCAGCACGTGGTCCGCCGTCGCGTCCAGTACCACCGCAGACGCGGTGATGTGCCCTGGTGCGCAAGCACGTTCGCACGCGTCGGGGCGCGCGGCCAGGAAGGCGAGGATCGCGTGCTTGACCGACTGCTGCCCGTGATCCTGCGGTTCCCAGTCGGTCAACCGGCGAACGACGTCCGCGTGCAGCGTGCTCACAGTTCGACCAGTCCTTCCGCGAGCTCGCGCGGCGGGCGCGGGCTCGGATCGCCGTCCAGTGGATGCCCGACCGCGACGCCGCCGAGCGGCTCCCAGTCCCCGGGCAGGTCGAGCACGCCCCGCACCACGTCGGGGCAGAAGATCGTCGAGGAAACCCAGCAGGAGCCCAGTTCCTCTGCGGCCAGCGCCACCAGCAGGCCCTGCACGGCGGCTCCTCCGGCGACGGTGAACATCGTCCGCTCCGCCTCGCTCCTGCGCGCGTCCGGATAGGAGTGCGCGCCGTCGCGGACGAGGAACGGGAGCACGATCTCCGGCGCCTCGTACAGGATCCGGCCCCGCTGCACGCGGCGCTCGATGCGCTCCGGGCTCAGTCCGTCGCCGGTGAGGTCGGCCTGCCACGCCTCGCGCATCGCGTCGAGCAGTTTCGCCCGCAGCGCGCGGTCGCGCACCCACACGAAGCGGACGGGGCGGGTGTGGTGGGGGGCGGGCGCGGTGAGCGCGGCCGCGACGGCCCTGCGGACCGCGTCGGCGTCGACCGGGCGGTCGTGGTCGTAGAAGCGCACGGAGCGCCGCGTCAGCACGGCCTCCCGGCGGCCCTGCGCGATGGCCAGATCGGTGCCCAGCCGGAACAGGTCCTCCTCCAGCGGCCGCAACAGGTCCCGCGCGGTCGTCCCGTCGTCCACATAGGACAGACCGCGGACCACGGCGACCGGGTTCCCGCCGAGCTTGCCCTTGACCAGGTCGCCCGCCGCGGCCAGCTCGTCGGCGATGGCGATCGAGGTCACCGCGAGTTCGTTGCCCTGCGCGTCGACCTTGCCCTGGTAGCCGTGCAGCACCGGCAGGCCCGCGGAGCCGATCGCCACGTCGGTCTGCCCGACCCGCCACGTCCGGCCCATCGTGTCGGTGATCACCACGGCCACGTCGACGCCGAGCAGCTCCTTGACGCCCGCGCGCAGGGCCGCCGCCGAGGCGTCCGGGTTCTCCGGCAGCAGCGCGATCTCGTCACCGGCGACGTTGGAGGCGTCCACCCCGGACGCGGCCTGGATGATGCCCAGCCGGTTCCTGGTGATCAACGTGTTGCGGAAGCGCGCGACGACGGCGTCGGACTCGGCCCGGACCAGCTCGCGGCGCAGTGTCTCGCGCCCCTCCCTGTCGCTGGGCGCCGCGACCAGTCGTCCCTCCACTTTGGACACGACCTTGCTGGTCACCACCAGCACGTCGCCGTCGCGCAGCCACGGGGCCGCCGAGGTGATCGCGCCGAGCAGGTCATCGCCCGGGCGGAACTCCGGAAGCCCTTCGACGACAAGCACTTCGACCTTGGGCGAAGCGTGGTCGGCCTGCGGCGTGGGTTCGGTCACGCTGACACTCCCGCGAGAGAGAACGCCTCGGCGACCATGGCCGCGGTGGCGTCGACATCGGTCATGAGCATCGGAGCGGACACCACCCGCACCCCGGGCACGTCCGCGCTGTCGCCGGTGTGCACCAGCCAGCCGTCCAGCAGGCCGTCGTCGGAGGCCGTGCGGGAGCCGTAGTGCCTGCCGACGGCCTGCGCGGTGGTCTCGACGCCGATCGCGGTGAGGCAGGCGTCGGCCATGCCCCGCAGCGGCTTGCCGTCGATGATGGGGGAGATCCCGATCACCGGCGCCTTGCCCTCGCGCAGCGCGGCCCTGATCCCGGGCACCGCCAGCACGGTGCCGACGCTGACCACCGGGTTCGACGGGGCGAGCAGCACCACGTCGGCCTCCGCGATCGCGTCCAGCACACCGGGAGCGGGCTTGGCCTCCTCGGCGCCCACCGCGACGATCGCGTGCGCGGGCAACGACGCGCGGTAGCGCACCCACCACTCCTGGAAGTGCACGGCGCGGCGCTCACCGGAGTCCGGGTCGTCGATCGCCACGTGCGTCTCGACCCGGTCGTCACTTGCGGGCAGCAGGGTCACGCCCGGCCGCCAGCGGTCGCACAGGGCCGCGGTCACCTCGGAGAGCGGGAAACCCGCGCGCAGCATCCTGGATCGGATCAGATGGGTCGCGACGTCCCGGTCGCCGAGCCCGAACCAGGTCGGGTCCGCGCCGTAGGCGGCCAGTTCCTCCTTGACCGTCCAGCTCTCCCCGGCCCGGCCCCAGCCCCGCTCGGAGTCGATGCCCCCGCCCAGGGTGTACATGCAGGTGTCCAGGTCGGGGCAGATGCGCAGCCCGTGCATCCAGACGTCGTCACCGGTGTTGACCAGCGCGGTCACCTGGTGCGGCGACTCGGCCTCCCCAATGGCGGGCATGCCGAGCGCGGCCTTCACCCCCAGCAGGAAGCGGGCTCCGCCAACACCACCGACCAGCACAACGACCTTCACGGATGGCCATCCTCGCACGCGCGACAGCTGGCGCCGGGGTCAGCGCCAGAACATGAACAGGTACTGCCCGGTGTACGCGGCGTCGGAGTTCCCGCCGACGAGCTCGAGCAGACCCCCGGACACGCTGTGGAACGCCGTGTTGATCGCCGGAATTCCGATCAGCACCGCGAACAGGACCAGCGGCGCCCACTGGCGGGCCTTGGCGCCCATCTCCTGGTAGCGGTACGGCAGGTAGGGCTCGATCGCGCCGTACCCGTCGAGGCCGGGGACCGGCAGGATGTTCAGCACGAACGCCATCACCTGGAGCAGCGCCAGGTAGGACAGCGCGGCGGCCAGTCCCACCGCCGGTTGGGTGATCGCGACGGCCAGGACGAGCAGGATTCCGATCCCGAGGTTTGCCAGTGGCCCGGCAAGGGAAACTGCGGACTCGGCGCCCTTGTTGCGCAGCGCGTGGCGGTTGACCCAGACCGCGCCGCCCGGCAGGGGGACCCCGCCGATGGCCAGGAAGAGCAACGGCAGCAGCAGGCTGAGCACTGGATCGGTGTAGCGACGCGGGTCCAGGGTGAGGTAGCCCTTGAACACCACCGAGTGGTCACCGCCGCGGTAGGCGAAGATCGCGTGCCCGAACTCGTGCAGGCACAAAGAGGCCGTCCACCCCCCAAGAACCGTGAGCACGATGCCGATGGTCATGACGACCTTGTTGTCCACAGTAGACAGGAAGCAGCCGACAACAGTGATCGCCAGGATGAGCAGGAACAGGGGGCTCGGTCGTACCGCTTGTCGGATCACCAGGCCAGTCTGCCCGTGCCCGCGCGGCGCTTTCCAGCCGCATGGGGGGTCCCCCGTCGTGTGTACTTGGCTTGACCCCCTTGCATCACACGGGTGTAATCACATTGGTGTCATTCGCCGGGAGAGAGGGCGAATGGGTCCGCCAACCGGGGAGCGGAAGGCGAGGAGGCGGACGTGATGAAAGACGAAGGGAACCGCGTGGGACCGCGAGGGGATGCCGCGGCCACGGGGCTGGGCGTCATCGCCGAGCTGTTCGACACCGACGATGACGAGTTCGACTGGCAGGAAGAAGCGCTGTGCGCGCAAACGGATCCGGAGGCGTTCTTCCCCGAGAAGGGCGGTTCCACCCGTGAGGCCAAGCGCATCTGCGGCGGCTGCGCCGTCCGGTCGGAATGCCTGGAATACGCCCTCGCGCACGACGAACGCTTCGGCATCTGGGGCGGTCTGTCCGAGCGCGAACGGCGCAAGCTCAAAAAACGGCCGGACGACGTGATCCTGTTGGACGGCACCGTCGACGGGCTGACCGCCTGACGGCCGGACCGCACTGACGTCGTACCGTGACCCCGGAAGCACTCGGGGTCACGTTCGGCGATCGGAGGCCACGCGGTGGCGGTGGTGACGCGGTGGGCACTCGCGGATCGCGGGTGCCCGTGAGCACGGGTTTCTCCGGGACGCCGTTGCTGCGGACCGCGCCGGTGCTCGCCGTTCTGGTCTGCCACGACGCCGATCCCTGGCTGGACGAGGCGCTCGCCGCACTGCGCGCGCTCACGCTGCGGCCGCGGCACATCCTGGCCGTGGACACCGGTTCCGTCGACGGCACGGCGGAAACGCTGCGCGCCGCGTGCACCGGGGTGGACAAGACTCTCGACGGAGTTCTTACCCTGCCGAGGGAAACCGGTTTCAGCGCGGCGACAGCGGCCGCGGTGACCGCCGCGCTGCAGCGCTGGGGCGATCCCGGGCAGTGGATCTGGCTGCTGCACGACGACTGCGCGCCGGAGCCGGACTGCCTCGCCGCGCTGCTCACCGTCGCCGAGGTGTCCCCGTCCGCGGCGGTGCTCGGCCCGCTCTGTCTGGAGTGGACGGATCCGCGGCTGGTGGTGGAGGCGGGGGTCTCCACTGACTCCTCCGGCCACCGGCAGACCGGCCTCGGGCCCACCGAGCTGGACTGGGGCCGCTACGGCGAGCCGGGAACGGTCGGCGTCTGGATCGAGCAGAACACCGAGGCGCTCGCGGTGTCCTCGGCGGGCGCGCTGGTGCGCCGCGAGGTCTGGCAGAAGTTGCACGGATTCGACGAGGCGCTGCCGTTGTTCGGCGACGACATCGATTTCGGCTGGCGGGCGAACCTCGCGGGTTACGTGGTGATCGTCGTGCCCGCCGCGCGAATCCGGCACGCGATGGCGGCGACGAAGGGCAATCGCTCGCTGGACGCGCTGGACCGGAATTCCGGACTGTCTCGAACTTTCCTCGCTTTACGGGCACGCAGGGAACACGGTCTGCGCACGGTTCTGGTCAACAGCTCGATGCTGTCGTTTGTGCTCGGGCTGCCCCGGTTGGCGATTCTCGGGTTGCTGCGGGGAATCGGATTCGCCTTGCTGCGGCAGTTTTCCTCAGCGCGGGCGGAACTGGGCGCGACGGCCCGGTTGCTCACCGGGCGGGCCGGGCTGCTGGCGGCTCGCCGTGAACGGCGTTTGTACCGCGATCCCGACGCGCGCGATGTTCGCGGACTGTTCACCTCGCGGCTGACCCGGCTGCGCAACACCGGTCGCGGCGGCCTGACCCGGTTCCTGCGCAACAGGCTGCGTGCCGACGCCGCGCTCGGCCGGTTGCCGGCCAAGGCCGATCGCCTGCCCACGTGGACGCCGTCGGCCCAGGTCGGCCCGCCTGCTCTGCCCGCGGGAGCCCTCGGGCGCCGGGGCCGGCCACCGCGCCTGGCCGCTGGCCTGCGCCGCCCGGCGAGGGCCGTGGTCGTCGAGGTCCCCGAGCCCGCCGCGTTCCGCCCGAGCCCCCGGCCCCGCGCCGCCGCGGCGGCCGCGCCCCGTCCCGCGCCCGAGCTGGTGGTGGTCGAGGTCGACCGCGCCCGGGTGGTGCGCGAACTGCTGCTGTCCCCGGCGGTCCTGCTCGTCGCGGTCATGGCCCTGCTCGCCCTGGTGATCCACTCCGCCCGTGTGGGCGGAGTTCTCTCCGGCGGCGAGCTGCTGCCGGTCGGTGATCTCGCGCGGACGTGGATGGAGTACCTGGCGAGCTGGCACGGCGTCGGCGGGGGCACCACGGCCTCGGCGACCCCGGCGCTCGCGGTGCTGGGTTCGCTCGGCGTGCTGCTCGGCGGTCCGGCTGCCGCCGCGGCGGTGTTGCTGCTGGCGGACCTGCCCCTGGCCGCGCTGTCCGGCTATCTCGCGACGCGCCGCCTGCCCGTGGCGCGGTGGGTTCGTGCCGTCGCCGCTGCGGGGTACGCGTTGCTGCCCGCCGCGACCGCCGCCACCGCGCAGGGCAGGCTCGAAGTCGTTGTGGTGCACGTGTTTCTGCCACTCGTGCTGGCAGGAGTGGCTGCCGCGGTGAGACCGGCGACCGGGTCCTGGCTGTCGGTGGCCTCCGGTACCGCGCTCGGCCTGGCGGTGATCGGCGCGTTCTCGCCGCTGACCCACCTGTTGGTGCTGGTCGTCGCGGTGATCGCGTTCGTGGTGATGGGTCGCAGCGTGACGCCCTTGGTCGCGATCGTCTTGCTGCCGCTGGGTTTGCTGCTGCCGTGGCCCGCCGTCGTCGTGCAGCACCCCGAGGTGCTGGTACCGAGCGGTCCGCCCGCTTCGGTGCTCTCGCTCGCCGCGCTGAACCCCGGAGGGCCGGGCGGCACGCCATGGGTGGGTTTCGCCGTCCTGGCGGCGGTGCTGATCGCCGTCGTGGCGTGCCCGCGTCGCGAAGTGCTGCCGGGCTTCGGTCTCGTGGTGGTCGGCGCCGTCGCCGCGGTCGCGGTGCCGGGGTGGCCGGGCGCCGCGCTGCTCGTCGTCGGCTGCGGCCTGCTGTGGGTCGTGCTCGTCGCGGTGGCCTACGGAGACCGTCCGCGTCCGCTCGCGTTCGCCGCGCCGGTCGTGCTGCTCTGGCTCGCGGCAGGTGCGCTCGTGGTGGGGCGCGAGGGACCGCTGCGGGCGGGCGAGGAAGCTCAGCTCGGCAAGAACCAGGCAGCTGAGCTGGCGGCGACCTCGTCCTGGCAGTTGATCGTCGGGGAGCGGCCGTGGCTGGTGCGGGGCCGCTCGCCGCTCTTCGGCGACTCCGCGCTCCGGTTGCGCACCGACCGCGCGCCCGCGCTGGCCGCCGACTTCACGAGCTACGACCAGCCCGCCGTGCGGACGGCGGTGTCCCGCGCGGCCGCGGCCGGGGTGCGATTCGTGGTGCTGCCCGATGAGGAGACGGCGAACCGGGTCAGGGTGTTCGCCGCGGACCTCGTGGCGACGGTCCCGGCGCGCTCCGACGGCAAGCCCGTGCTCCGGCTGCTCCGCGTGCAGCCGCCCGCGGTCCTGCTGCCCCCCGACGTCGGCGTGATCGCGCGGTCCACGACGCCGCCGCCGGAGGAGCTGGCCGGGGTGGCTCCGGTGCCCGGCGGACCGCCCGCGGTCGCGGTGCGCGTGTCCCCGGGGGCCGAGGCGAGGCTGCTCGTGCTGGCGGCGACCGACGAGCCCGGCTGGCGGGCTTCGATCGACGGCGAACCGGCGAACCCGACCCGGGCGTGGGGCGGCCAGGTCGCGCTCACCCTGCCGGGCCGGGAGGTCGAGGTGCGGGTCGAGGTCGCCACCGGTTCACGGGACATCCTGCTGCTCGTCCAGGCCTTCGCCGCCCTCTTCGCCCTCCTCACCGCCATCCCCACCCCACCCCGCTCGCGCACCGGATGAGTCATTCGGGGTTCGGGATTCGCCCGAGGTGGAGTGATCTTGGTCGCGGTGGAGGTTCGGGTGAATGCCTAGATGGCTACTCCCCGTCGACGATGTCGGGGTCCAGGCCGAGGTAGCTCGCCACCTGCTCGATCAGCAGGTCGTGGACGAGATCGGAGAGGTCGGCGCCGTCCCGCGCGCGGGCTTCGAGCGGGCGGCGGTAGAGCACGATCCGGGCCCGCGTCGGGACCCCGCGGCTGTCCACGCCCGCGGGCACCAGCCGGGCCAGCGGGACGCTGCCGTCCTCCACCACGTCCTCGCCCCAGGACAGCTCGTCCGGGGCGGATCCGAGCACTTCGGGCACGTCGTCGACGGCCACGTCCAGCTCGGTCAGCTCGTTGCGCCAGCGGGCCTCGATCGGCTCCAGCGCCTCCAGCACCACGGCGTCGAAGCGCTCGGAGCGGCTGCGCGCCGCGGGGAGGTTCGCGGGGTAGAGCTGCCCCCGCAGTCCGCGGCCGTGCCGATCCCGCCTGCGCCGGTTCCTTCGCTGTGCCCCGTGAGCCGTCACCACGGCCCGCAGAGTACGCCGGTCGGCCGCAGCACCGTGTGTCATCAGCGTGCCTGACGACGCCACGCCCCGTGAAGCGCTATCGTCCCCATCGTGCGCAGCGTGAGGCAATGCTCGCGGACCGGGTGTGTCAACCCGGCTGTTGCCACGCTCACCTATGCCTACACCGACTCCACCGCCGTGGTCGGGCCCCTCGCCACCTACGCCGAACCGCACAGCTACGACCTGTGCGAAGTGCACGCGATGCGCCTGACCGTCCCCCGCGGGTGGGAGGTCGTGCGGCACGAGGGCGAGTTCACCGTCCCGCAGCCCTCCGTCGACGATCTCACCGCGCTGGCCGAGGCCGTGCGCGAGGCGGGCCGGGCCGACCGCCCGGTGGAGCGCCCGGAGATCTCGGTGGGCACCGGACGCCGTGGCCACCTCCGGGTCCTGCCCGATCCGAACGACGAGCGGTAGGTCCGGCGGGCCTGGACCTGAGTGGTTGGGGGAGCGTCCGGCGCTCGCCGGTAGGCTTCTGCCGTCAGTTCGTTGACGGATCTTCCTGTAAGCCGACCAGTTGGAGATGGCGTGCGCGACCTGTCCGGCATCGTGAAGGCATACGACATCCGCGGGGTGGTGGGGGAGCAGATCGACACGGAGGTCGTGCGCGACCTCGGCGCCGCCTTCGCCCGGTTCGTCGGCGGGCCAGCGGTGGTGATCGGCTACGACATGCGCGACTCCTCGCCGTCCCTGGCTGCCGCCTTCGCCGAGGGCGTCACCGGCCAGGGTGTCGACGTCGTCGACATCGGCCTGGCCAGCACCGACATGCTCTACTTCGCCTCGGGGCGGCTGGAGCTGCCCGGCGCGATGTTCACCGCGAGCCACAACCCGGCGAAGTACAACGGAATCAAGCTCTGCCGCGCGGGCGCCTCGCCGGTCGGCCAGGACAGCGGCCTGTCGGAGATCCGGCAGATGGTGGAGGACGGCGTTCCCGGCTTCCTCGGTGCCAAGGGCAGCGTGTCCCAGCGCGACATGCTCGACGGCTACGCCGAGTTCCTCGGCACGCTGGTCGACCTCTCCGGCATCCGCCCGCTCAAGGTTGTGGTGGACGCGGGCAACGGCATGGGCGGCCACACCGTGCCCAGGGTCTTCGACGGCCTGCCCGTCGAGATCGTGCCGATGTACTTCGAGCTCGACGGCAACTTCCCCAACCACGAGGCCAACCCGCTGGACCCGAAGAACCTCGTCGACCTGCAGGCGAAGGTCCGCGAGGTCGGCGCCGACGCGGGTGTGGCCTTCGACGGCGACGCCGACCGCTGCTTCGTGGTCGACGCCGACGGCAACCCGGTCTCGCCGAGCGCGATCACCGCGCTGGTCGCCGTGCGCGAGCTGGCCAAGGACCCGGGCGGCACGATCATCCACAACCTGATCACCTCCAAGGGCGTTCCGGAGATCGTCACCGAGCACGGCGGCAAGGCTGTGCGCACCCGCGTCGGCCACTCGTTCATCAAGCAGACGATGGCCGAGACCGGCGCGATCTTCGGCGGTGAGCACTCCGCGCACTACTACTTCCGCGACTTCTGGCGGGCCGACTCCGGCATGCTGGCCGCGCTGCACGTGCTGGCCGCGCTGGGCGAGACCGACCGGCCGCTGTCGGAGCTGATGGCGCAGTACTCCCGCTACTCGGCCTCCGGTGAGATCAACTCCACGGTCGCCGACCAGGCTGGCCGGATGGCCGCGGTGCGCGAGGCCTTCGCGGGTGAGGGCGTGGAGATCGACGAGCTGGACGGGCTGACCGTCGACCTCGGCGACGGCTCCTGGTTCAACCTGCGGGCGTCCAACACCGAGCCGCTGCTGCGGCTGAACATCGAGGCCCCGTCCGACGAGGCCGTCGCCGAGCTGCGCGACCGCGTGCTGGCGATCGTCCGCGCCTGAGCCCGGCTGGAGGAGACGACACATGGCCGTACAGCTCGACGCCCAGCTGCTGGAGATCCTGGCCTGCCCGGGTGACGACCACGGCGCCCTGGTCACGGGGACGCCGGAGGACACCGACGCGGACTACCTGACCTGCACCGCGTGCGCCCGGCGCTACCCGGTGCGGGACGGCATCCCGGTCCTGCTCCTGGAGGAGGCCGAGGGCGGCCCCGAGGACTCGGCGAAGGCGTGACGGTGTTGCTCGACGACGCTCTGCTGGACGACCCGCGCCGGTTGCAGGACGCGGACGCGCACGGTCTGCTGCGCGCCGCGGCGCTGGCGGGCGCCCAGGTGCGCTCGACCGTCGAGGCCGCCGCCGAGGGCGGCATCGACCGGATGATCGGCTCCGACCGCCCGCGCGCGCTGGTGCTGCTGACCAGGCCGGGGGTCGGACCGGCCGGAGCGCAGCTGCTCGCGGCGCTGCTCGGCCCGGCCTGCCCGGTGCCGGTGGTGATCGCCGACGTGGTGCCCGGCTGGGTCGGCGCGCTGGACGTGGTCTTCGCCTACACCGACGACCCGGGTGACGGTGTGCTCGCGGAGTCGGTGGGGCTGGCGACCAGGCGTGGCGCGCGGGTGGTGATGGCCGCCCCGGAGGACGGCCCGGCCGCCCAGGCCGCGGCGGGGCGGGCACTGCTGCTGCCGCAGCGGGTCCCGGTCCCGCACGGCCTCGGCTTCGCCAGGGTGCTCGCGGCCGGGCTGGTCACGCTGACCACGCTCGGGCTGCTGCGCACGGACCTGGACGCGCTGGCCGACGAGCTCGACCGCGAGGCCGAGCGCGACCACCCGATGCACGAGTCCTTCGTCAACCCGGCGAAGTCCCTCGCGCTGCGGCTGGCCGACCGGACCCCGCTGCTGTGGGGACTGGACCACGCGGCGACCGCGGTCGCCGCGCACGGCGCGCTCGCGCTGGCCTCCTTCTCCGGGATCGTCGCCGACGTCGCCGGATACCCGCAGGCGGTGATCAGGCCGGCGCTGCACCGGGCCGCGATCAACGCGACCAGCCAGGCGGACATCTTCGCCGACCCGGACGACGACGAGGGCGTTCCGCCGCGGGTGCTGCTGCTCGCGGTCACCCAGGGGCCGGTCGCCGACGCCGCGCGCCGGACCGCGTCGGAGTCGCTGCGCGGGGCCGACGTCATCGCCCCCGCCGAGGAGGTCACCGGCGACGAGGCGATGCGGGCCGCGCTGCTCGCCGTGCGCTTCGACCTCGCGGCCCTCTACCTTGGACTCGCCGCCGGACGCCTCGGCGGCCCCGGGATCGTGTCCCCGGCCGCGCTCTGAGAGTCTGGCCCGGCCGAGGTAGGGAGCGAGAGGAAGAGTGGATCTACTGCGCAACGCGGTGCGCCCTTACGCGTGGGGCTCGCGCACCGTGATCGCGGACCTCCTCGGTCGGCCGGTGCCCGCTCCGCACCCGGAGGCCGAGCTCTGGATGGGCGCCCACCCCGGCGACCCGTCCTGGCTGGTGGGCCCGGACGGGTCCGAGGTCTCGTTGCTGGAGGCCGTCAACGCCGACCCGGTCGGCCAGCTCGGCGAGGGCTGCCTCGGCCGCTGGCGGGGCAGGCTGCCGTTCCTGATGAAGGTGCTCGCGGCCGAGGAGCCGCTGAGCCTGCAGGCGCACCCCTCCGCGGAACAGGCCGCCGAGGGCTTCGAGCGCGAGGAGCGGGCGGGGGTGCCCAGGGACGCGCCCAACCGCAACTACCCCGACCCCACCGCCAAGCCCGAGCTGGTGTGCGCGCTCTCGGAGTTCCACGCCCTCGCCGGGTTCCGGGAGGCCGCGCGGACGGTCGAGCTGCTGGGCGCGCTGGACGTGCCCGAGCTGCGCGGTCACGCCCAGCTGCTGGCTGCCGACCCGACCGAGAACGGGCTGCGGTTCCTGTTCACCACCTGGATCACGCTGCCGCAGACCGCGCTGGACGAGCTGCTGCCGCCGGTGCTGGACGCGTGCGTGCGGCACGTGCGGGAGCACGGCGAGTTCGCGCTGGAGTGCCGGACCATCCTGGAGCTGGGGGAGCGGCACCCGGGCGACGCGGGCGTGCTGTGCGCGCTGCTGATGAACCGCCTGGTGCTCCAGCCCGGCGAGGCGATCTACCTGCCCGCGGGCAACCTGCACGCCTACCTCCAGGGCAGCGCCGTGGAGATCCTGGCCAACTCCGACAACATCCTCCGCGGCGGGCTCACCCCGAAGCACGTGGACGTGCCGGAACTGTTGCGGGTACTGGACTTCTCCTGCGGCGACATGCCGGTGCAGCGGGGCGAGCAGGTCCAGCCGCACCTGACCGTCTACCGCACGCCCGCGGCCGAGTTCGAGCTGTCCCGGCTGGACTGGCCCGCGAACGCCCCCAACGGTGCTGTCCCTCTGGGAGACGTGCCGCTCGGCGGGGACGGCCCGCAGATCGTGATCTGCGTCGAGGGCGCGGTGCGGCTGCACACCCACGACGGTGACGAGCTGCGGCTGGACCGGGGCGAGTCGGCGTGGCTGCCCGCCTGCGACGGCAAGGCCCACATCGGCCCGGCCGGTCCGGCTCCCGCGCGGGTCTTCCGGGCCACTTCAGGGGAACACTGATCCCACACCGGGCGCATGGCCTAAGGTCAGCCCGACAATTCGGACCCAGGACAGGGAGCAGAAGTGGCTGCTGGGGGCGGAACCAAGGCGATCGTCGCCGCACTGCTGGCCAACGCCGGTATCGCGGTCTCGAAGTTCGTCGGGTTCTTCATCACGGGCTCGTCGTCGATGCTGGCCGAGGCGGTGCACTCGGTGGCGGACACGTCCAACCAGGGCCTGCTGCTGGTCGGCCAGAAGACGGCGCGGCGCAGGCCGACGGAGGAGCACCCGTTCGGCTATGGCAGGGACCGGTACTTCTACTCCTTCGTCGTCGCCCTGCTGCTGTTCACCCTGGGCTCGGTTTTCGCGCTGTACGAAGGCATCCACAAGCTGGAGGCACCGGAGGCGCTGACCTCGCCGCTGGTCGCGGTGGTCATCCTGGTGGTCGCGATCATCTTGGAGACCTTCAGCTTCCGCACCGCGATCGTCGAGTCGCGGGCGATCAAGGGCGACGCGACCTGGTGGGAGTTCATCCGCCGGGCCAAGACCCCGGAGCTGCCGGTGGTGCTGCTGGAGGACGCGGGCGCGCTGTTCGGCCTCGTCCTCGCCCTCGGTGGCGTCGGCCTGACCTACGTCACCGGCGACCCGGTGTGGGACGCGATCGGCACCATCTGCATCGGTGTGCTGCTCGGCGTGATCGCGATCATCCTGATCGGCGAGACCAAGAGCCTGCTGATCGGTGAGGGCGCCAACCCCGACGTGCTCAAGGTGATCGTCGACGAGCTGCAGGCGGGCAAGGTCGACCGCGTGCTGCACGTCCGCACGCAGTACATCGGTCCGGACGAGCTGCTGGTCGCCGCGAAGATCTCGCTGATCGGGACCAGGGACATCGACGACGTCGCGCAGGCCATCAACGACGCCGAGCACCGCGTGCGGGCGAAGGTCCCCGAGGCCAGGCTGATCTACCTGGAGCCGGACATCGACCGCGCGACGGCGGTTTCCGGCGACAAGTGAAGATCTTTTCCTAAGCCTTCCCTAAATCTTCACCCGAATCAGTGATGGCGCCTTGACCCCTCAGTAAAGTGTGCCCGCACATCGCGGGTGTCTGTCGAGGGACACCCACGTCGAGGGGTCAAGGAGGACCGGCGTGTCTGGTCTGTGGCGCAAGAAAACCATCGAACAGTCCATTGCGGACACCGATGAGCCGGAGACGCGGCTACGCAAGGACCTCAGCGCGTGGGACCTGACGGTCTTCGGCGTCGCGGTGGTCATCGGCGCCGGTATCTTCACGCTCGCCGCGAGCACCGCGGGCAACCTGGCCGGTCCTTCGGTCACGCTCTCGTTCGTGCTCGCCGCGATCGCGTGCGGTCTGGCCGCGGTCTGCTACGCGGAGTTCGCGTCGACGGTGCCGGTCGCCGGTAGCGCGTACACGTACTCGTACGCGACCTTCGGCGAGTTCATCGCCTGGATCCTGGGCTGGGACCTGATCCTGGAGTTCGCGCTCGCCGCCGCGGTCGTCGGCAAGGGCTGGTCGAGCTACCTGCAGACGGTGATGGGCAACTTCGGGTTGCAGACGTCGACCACCGTGCAGATCGCCGGGGTCGACTTCGACTGGGGCGCGGTGCTGATCGTGGTCGCGCTCAGCGTGCTGCTCGCCCTCGGCACCAAGATGTCCTCGCGGGTCAGCCAGGTCATCACCGCCATCAAGGTGTTCGTGGTGCTGCTGGTGATCGCGGTCGGCGTCGGCTACATCAACACCGCCAACTACTCGCCGTTCATCCCGCCCGCCGCCGAGGCGACGGCCTCCGGTCACGGCGGTGGCCTCGAGCAGTCGCTGTTCTCGCTGATCTCCGGCGTGGAGACCTCGCAGTTCGGCGTCTACGGCATGCTCGCGGGCGCGGCGCTGGTGTTCTTCGCCTTCATCGGCTTCGACATCGTGGCCACCACCGCGGAGGAGACCAAGAACCCGCAGCGCAACGTGCCGCGCGGCATCCTGGGCTCGCTGGCCATCGTCACCGTGCTCTACGTCGCGGTCTCGCTGGTGATCACCGGTATCCGGCCGTACACCGAGCTGAAGAACAAGATCGGCCCGAACGGCGAGACGGTCCGCTCCAACCTGGCGACCGCCTTCTCCGACGCCGGCATCACCTGGCTCGGGATCAACTGGTCGACGATCATCGCGGTCGGCGCGCTCGCCGGTCTGACCACGGTGGTCATGGTGCTGCTGCTCGGCCAGAGCCGGGTGCTGTTCGCCATGTCCCGCGACGGCCTGATCCCGCGCGGCCTGGCCGTCACCGGCAGCCGCGGCACCCCGGTCCGCGCCACCGTCCTGGTCGGCATCGTCGTGGCGATCGCGGCGGGCTTCTTCCCGACCGGCACGCTGGAGGAGATGGTCAACGTCGGCACGCTGTTCGCCTTCGTGCTGGTCTCCGCGGGCGTCCTGGTGCTGCGCAAGACCCACCCGGACCTGCCGCGCGGCTTCCGCGCCCCCGCCGTCCCGCTGGTGCCGATCCTGGCGATCCTGGCCTGCCTGTGGCTGATGATCAACCTCACGGCGCTGACCTGGGTGCGGTTCCTGATCTGGATGGTGCTCGGCGTTGTCGTGTACTTCGCCTACGGCGCCCGCCACTCGGTGTTGCGCTCCCGCGAGGTCCAGCTCGGCGAGACGGCCGCGGTGGACAAGTCCGACTCCTAGGACCGCAAGGACCGGCCGGGGCCGCCCACGTAATCTGCGTGGGCGGCCCCGGCCGTCTTGTTCATCGATCCCACGAGGAGTTCCGATGTTCGAATCCGTTCTCGTCGCCAACCGCGGTGAGATCGCCCGACGGGTCCTGCGCACCGCACGCAGGCTGGGCATCAGGACCATCGCCGTCCACTCCGACGTCGACGCCGACCTTCCGTTCGTGCGCGAGGCGGACGAGGCGGTGCTGCTCGGCGGCGCCCCGATCGCGGAGTCCTACCGCAACGCGGAACGAGTTCTGGAGGCCGCGCGCGCGACCGGCGCGAAGGCCGTCCACCCCGGCTACGGCTTCCTGTCGGAGAACACCGACTTCGCCCGCGCCGTGCAGGAGGCGGGCATCGCGTGGGTCGGCCCCGGCGCCGCCGCGATCTCCGCGATGGGCGACAAGGTCGCCGCGCGCGCCGCCATGGCCGCCGCCGGGGTTCCGGTCGCGCCCGGCTCGGCCGATGCCGTGTCCACAGTGGATGAAGCGGTGGCCGAGGCGGAGCGGGTCGGCTACCCCGTGATGATCAAGGCGTCCGCCGGTGGCGGCGGGATGGGCATGGCGACCGCGTCCGATGTGGACGGTCTGCGCGCGGAGTTCGAGAAGGTCACCGCCTTCGCCGAGCGCACCTTCGGGGACGGCCGCCTGTTCGTCGAGCGCTTCTTCCCGAGCGTGCGGCACGTGGAGGTGCAGGTACTGGGGCTGGCCGACGGCCGCGTCATCGCGCTCGGCGAGCGGGACTGCTCCGTCCAGCGCCGCAACCAGAAGGTGGCCGAGGAGACCCCGTCGCCCGCCGTGGACGAGGCGCTGCGCGCCGCGATGTGCGCCGCCGCCGTGCGCGCGGCCGAGGCCGTGGACTACCGCAACGCGGGCACGGTGGAGTTCCTGCTCGACCCGGCCACCAAGGAGTTCTTCTTCCTGGAGATGAACACCCGCCTCCAGGTGGAGCACCCGATCACCGAAGCGATCTTCGGCGTGGACCTGGTCGAGGAGCAGCTGCGGGTGGCGGCGGGCCTTGAGCCCGGCTTCGACGTGGACGGGCTCAAGGCGACCGGCCACGCCATCGAACTGCGCGTCAACGCCGAGGACCCCAAGCGCTTCTTCCCCGGCCCCGGCGCGATCACCGAGTGGATCGAGCCCGATGGCGAGGGTGTGCGGGTGGACTCCGGCTACGGCCCGGGCACCGTGGTGACGCCGAACTACGACTCGCTGATGGCCAAGCTGGTGCTCTTCGGCACCGACCGCGCCGACGCGCTGGAGAAGGCGCGGAAGGCGGTGGCGGGCTTCACGATCGTGGGCCCGAAGTCCAACCTGGCCTTCCACGCCGAGCTCCTGGAGAACCCCGAGTTCGTCAGCGGCGACTACGACACCGGCATCATCGGCCGCATGCGCGCCAAGCCGAAGAAGTGATCAGGCGTCGAGGCGGGCCAGCTCCTCCTCGCTGAGGACGAGGTGGACCGCCTCGACCGAGGAGCGAATGGTCTCGGGGCGGGAGGAACCCGGGATCGGGATCACCCGCTCCGACTTCGCCAGCTCCCACGCCAGGCAGACCTGCTGCGGGCTGACCCCGCGCTCGCGGGCGATCTCGGCGAACGCCGCGTGCCGCGACCCGAGGTCGGCCGCGCCGCCCATGCCGCCGAGCGGGCTCCACGGCAGGAACGCGATGCCCAGCTCGTCGCACAGCTCCAGCTCGGGCAGGGACGACCGGAAGCGCGGGGAGAACTCGTTCTGCACGCTGGCCAGCCGTCCGCCGAGGACCTCGTTGGCCGAGCGGATCTCGTCCGGGTCGAAGTTCGACACCCCGGCCATCTGGATCTTGCCTTCGTCGAGCAGGTCGGCCAGCGCGCCGACCGACTCCTCGATCGGCACCTTCGGGTCCGGCCGGTGCAGCTGGTAGAGGCCGATCGCGTCCACGCCCAGCCTGCGCAGCGAGCCCTCGCACGCCCGCTTCAGGTACGCCGGGCTGCCGTCGAGGTCGAAGCCGTCGTCGGGCGTGCGGGTGTGACCGCCCTTCGTGGCGACGAGGACGTCGTCGCGGCCCTTCACCGCCTCCGCGATCAGCTCCTCGTTGTGCCCGAACTCGGCCGTTGTCATCGCGTACGCGTCGGCGGTGTCGATGAACGTGATCCCCGCGTCCAGTGCGGCGTGCACGGTCGCGATCGCCTGCTCGCGACTGGGCACGGCCTTGCCTGACGGTGGCATGGACAGCGGCATCCCGCCGAGCCCGATCGCGGAGACGGAGACCGTGCCGATCCTGCGCTGCTGCAATGTCACTCCTTGTCGAGCGTGGTCAACTCTTCGTCGGTCAGCCGCAGGTGTGCCGCGGCCGCCGAGTCGCGAATGGTCGAAGGGCGGCGGGAGCCGGGGATCGGGATCACCACGGGGGACTGCGCCAGTTCCCAGGCCAGGCAGACCCGCTGCGGGCTGACCCCGTGCCGCTCGGCGATCTCGGCGAAGGCGCCGCCGATCCGGCTCGCCGTGCCGATTCCGCCCAAGGGGCTGTACGGCAGGAAGGCGAGGCCCAGCTCGTCGCACAGCTCCAGCTCCGGCCGCGACGAGCGCACGCGCGGCGAGAACTCGTTCTGCACGCTGACCAGTCGTCCGCCGAGCACCTCCCTGGCCTCGCGGATCTGCCCAGTGTCCACATTGGACATGCCGACCATGCGGACCTTCCCGGCGTCGACCAGCTCGCCGAGCGCGCCCGCGGACTCGCTCAGCGGTACCGACGGATCGGGCGCGTGCAGCTGGTAGAGCCCGATCGCCTCCACGCCGAGCCGTCGCAGCGACGCGTCGCAGGCCCGGCGCAGGTACTCCGGTGACCCGTCGAGCCCCCAGGCGCCGTGCTCCCGCGTGCAGCCGGCCTTCGTCGCGATCAGCACGTCGTCGCGCCCGGCGACCGCCTCCGCGACCAGCTCCTCGCCGTGGCCGAACTCGGTGTGGTCGACGCAGTACGCGTCGGCGGTGTCGATCAACGTCACCCCGGCCTCCAGCGCAGCGCGGATCGTCGCGAGCGCCGCCTGCCTGCCTGGGCGTCCTACGTCGGACAGCGGCCACTCGCCGAGACCGATCGCACTCACCGGGATGCCGCCGATGGACCTGTTCATACAAGACAGCCTGAACCAGTAAGAGTTGGAGTGCCAACCAAGTACGTTGGCGGGCATGGAATCGGTGCCGGAGATTCGCCGGCGGGATCGAGCATCGACGCTGTGCCTCGACGTGGGCTCGACGTGGACGAAGGGCGCGCTGATCGGCCAGGACGGGAGCCTGCTCGGCACGGCCCAGCACCGCACCACGCCACCCGAGGTGATGAACGGCGTCGCGTCGGTCGCGGCCGCGGTCGGCGGTGATCTCGCGACGGCCCTGGTCTGCTCGTCGGCGGGGGGAGGGCTGCGACTCGCGGTGGTGGGCCAGGAACGCATGGTCAGCGCCGAGGCGGGCTACCGCGTCGCGCTCTCCGCCGGGGCGAAGGTCGTGCACGTCGCGGCGGGCGAGCTGGACGGCGCCGGGGTGCGCGCATTGCGTGAGAGCCGTCCCGACGTGCTGCTGCTCGTCGGCGGCACGGATGGGGGTGAGACCCGGGTGTTGCTGCACAACGCGCACCGCATTGCCGCGAACCGCCTGCGTTGTCCCGTTGTGCTGGCGGGGAACGTCCACGCGGGACAGGAGGCGCTGGCCACCCTGCACACCACGAAGCGCACTGTCGTTCCGACCGACAACGTGCTGCCGGACGTGGGTGAACTCGCCCCCGGCCCTGCCCGCCGCGCGATCCGGGAGGTCTTCCTCCAGCACGTGATCGGCGGCAAGGGGCTCTCGCGGGGGCCTCGGTTCCGCCGCATGGTGCGCGCGGTGACGCCGGACGCGGTTCTTCGCGGGGTGTCCCGGCTCGCCGCGACGCTCGCCACCGACGAGGACAGCCCGGGCGCGGTGCTCGTGGTGGACGTCGGCGGCGCCACCAGCGACGTGTACTCCGCGGTGTCCACTGTGGACGACGACACACCCCGGCGGACCGTCGAGCTGCCCGCCGACCGGCGCACCGTGGAGGGCGACCTCGGCATGCGGTGGTCGGCCCCTGGTGTGGTCGCCGAGGCCGCCGCGGAACGTCTCCTCGCGGCCGGTGAGGAGGGCGCGCTCGCCGGGGCCGCTGCGTTCCGCGCTACCGACGTCGGCTGGATTCCCCAGGCGGCGCAAGACATCGCGACTGACGCCCGCCTCGCTTCGCTGGCCGCCGTTGTGGCGCTGCGCAGGCACCTGCGGCTCGTCGAAGGCCGTATGGGGCCGAAGGGCGCCGGACTGCTCGTGCTCTCCGGCGGCGTGTTCCGGCACGCATCAGAGTCCACTCTGGACACCGTGCGCGAGGTGCTGTCCGAGGACTCCGTGCTGCGCCCGATCCTCCGCCACGCGCGCATCACCGTCGACACCGACTACGTGCTGGCCCCCGCCGGCCTGCTCGCCGACAGCGCCCGGACCGACGCCGCGGACCACCTGCTGCGGAGCCGCCTGCTTGCCTAGGGCGTTTCGAGCCCGGCGGCGATGGCGACGGCGCGGTCCCATTCCGGGTCGGGCTGGTACTCGTTGTGCCCCAACACTCCTGGTGCCCAACGCAGGCCGGGGAACGGTCCCCGCAGCGGATCGGGCAGCCAGTGGTCGTTGCCGAGCACCAACGCCCCGGTCGGTCCGGCGACCGCGGGGGAGAGCGGCCCCTCCGTGCCGTCCGGCCGGAAGCCGACGCCGAGCAGCCTGCCGTTGTAGACCTGCTGCGACCACGTGGTCACCGGCCCGCCGAGCGCGTCCGTGCCCCGGCACAGCGACCGCCACCGCGGTCCCAGCATCCCCGCGAGGGTGGCCAGCGAGGAGTGCGGCACCACGGCGGGGAACGCCCTCGGGTAAGCCCACTGCAGCTGCGAGCCCGCAGTGACCAGACCGATCCGCTCGCGGTCGTGCTCCGGCAGCGAGTCGACAAGCCAAGCCGCGGCCACCGCGGCCATGAGGCTGCCCTGGCTGTGCCCGACCAGCACGACCCGGGTGTTCGGCTCCTTCAAGTGCTCGCAGGCGCGCGCGACGATCTCCGGGACGACCTTCAGCTTGTAGCAGGGCGGCACCGTGGGGTGCGCCTCGCGCGGCCAGAACGAGGCGAGGTCGGCGAGGATGCCGAGCTTCCTGGCGCGGTCCGGGTGCTGCGAGGCCTGGTAGACGACGAAGAGGAAGCCACCGGCGAGCGCGGCCAGCGTGGCGACGCCCAGTCCGGACAAGCCCGACGCCCAGGCCGGGACCGGGATGTTGAGCGCGCGGAAGAACCCGCCGAAGACCGCGCCCGCGGTGAGCAAACCGGCGGTGGCGATCAACAGCCGGTGGTAGTTCTGCCGCTGCCAGGTGGCCTGCCGCCACTTCCGCGCGGCGCGCTTGGCGTCCTCGGGGCGGTCCTTGTGCAGCAGCGCGACCTCGGGCGGGGCGTAGTTCCCGCGCTTCTCCGCGATCGACCGGGACAGCAGCCACAGCGGCACCGCCACGGCCAGCACGACGAGGGCGATCGCGGCGAAGGTCCCCCACAGCAGGGTGATCCACTGGTAGCCCAGCGGCAGCGCGAGCTTGTCGTAGTCCAGCGAGCCGCGCACGGTGATCGCCAGCCCGGCGCCGAACCCGCCGCCGAGCAGCCCGGCCAGCGCCAGCATCGGCGCCGCCATCCACCCGCCCGCCCACGGCCGCAGCTCGCGGGCCTGCTTCGCCCACTCCGACCTGGCCATCAGCGCGGCGGGGGCCAGCACGATCGCGACGACCACCGCGACCAGCGCCAGCAGCGCGCCCAGCAGTTCGGCGGTCGGGTCGGCGCCGGCGAGCTTGCCCGCGGGCGGTTCGACCAGCACCGCGGTCGCGATCAGCAGCACCGCGGCGAGGATCATCAGCACCCGGCGCGGGGCCGCGCCGAGCGCCCCGCGCAGCCAGCGGCCAGGCCCCTCCGGATGCGTTCCGGTCGGGTCGTCGAGGAAGAACACGCCCACCATCGCGATGGCCAGCAGCACCACGGCCGCGGTCCACAGCGCGCCGACACCGGAGCTCACCGGCCCCATCGGACCGCCGAGGACCAGCAACGACGCCACCGACAGCGCCGCGGTCACGTGCAGCGCGCGCAGCGCGGGGGTGTCCGGGTCAGCCTCGACCCCGCCGCCGGGCAGCGTCGGCATCCGGCGGCCCGGCGCGTCACCCAGCTCGTGCTTGATCGACACCGTCCAGTCCACGGTGGACAGGCGGTGCATGGCGATGACGACGAGCAGCACCGGGAGCAGGCCGATCAGCCCGCGCACGCCCGGGAGCTCGCGCACCCACCTGGGCACGGCCGAGGTCAGGCAGGCCGCGTCCGGCGCGAGGCACTGCGCCGCGATCAGATCGGCGGAGACGACCGTGAGTTGCCCCACAAGCAGCATGGTCAGCAGCAGCGCAGCCAGCCGCAGCAGCGCGCGCAGGAAGGTGCCGAGCGCGTGCGCGACGCGCTTGCCCTCGGGAATCGGCGGCAGCATCCAGTGCGCCACGTTGGCCAGGCAGAACGGGAACAGCAGGGCCCAGCTGGCCTTGGCGAGACCGCCGGAGGTCATCGCCGACCAGACGTAGCCCTCGATCACCCTCGGCACCGGCCGCCCGCCCGCGTGCAGTGACGGGGCGGGTGCGGGCCTGCGCATGCGGTCCGCGGGCCGCACGATGCGCCCGAGCTTGTCGCCGGCCACGGTCGCCGTCGCGACCGCGCCCGTCACCGATTCCGGTGTGGCCCCCGCGATCCCCGGCACCCTGAGCTCGACGACCCGTGTGTCCGGTCCTGGGATCAGCACGTGTCGTCTCCTTCCCCTCGCCGACCATGGTGACCGGCCGACGCTCGCTGCGGTGAGCCCTTGTCGAGGTCGTGTCCCCTTCGTGCATCCTGCGACATCGGGAACGTGAATCCCGTTACCTGGGGCGCACGGCGTGGCTAACGGTAGGGTCTCGACTGAACATCCCACCTGGACGGAGCGATCATGACCGCCGAAAGGCTGCAGACCCGTAACGGCATCGACTTCGCCGTTGCCGACCTTTCGCTGGCCGAGTTCGGCCGCAAGGAGATCCGCCTCGCCGAGCACGAGATGCCCGGTCTGATGGCGCTCCGCCGGGAGTACTCCGAGGTCTACCCGCTGCGCGGGGCCCGGATCTCCGGCTCGTTGCACATGACCGTGCAGACCGCCGTGCTCATCGAGACGCTGGTCGCGCTCGGTGCCGAGGTCCGCTGGGCCTCCTGCAACATCTTCTCCACCCAGGACCACGCGGCGGCCGCCGTCGCGGTCGGCCCGCACGGCACCGAGGAGGAGCCGAAGGGCGTCCCGGTGTTCGCCTGGAAGGGCGAGACGCTGGAGGAGTACTGGTGGTGCACCGAGCAGATGCTGACCTGGCCGGACGGCAAGCTGCCCAACATGCTGCTCGACGACGGCGGTGACGCGACGCTGCTGGTGCACAAGGGCACCGAGTACGAGAAGGCGGGCGTCGTCCCGTCCGCCGAGGACGGCGACCCCGAGGAGTGGCAGGTCATCCTCGGCGTGCTCAAGGAGTCGCTGAACTCCTCCCCGGACAAGTGGACCAAGATCGGCAAGGAGATCCGCGGCGTCACCGAGGAGACCACCACCGGCGTGCTGCGGCTGTACCAGCTGGCCGCCGCGGGTGAGCTGCTCTTCCCGGCGATCAACGTCAACGACTCGGTCACCAAGTCGAAGTTCGACAACCGCTACGGCTGCCGCCACTCGCTGATCGACGGCATCAACCGCGCGACCGACGTCCTCATCGGCGGCAAGGTCGCGCTGGTCGCGGGCTACGGCGACGTGGGCAAGGGCTGCGCGGAGTCGCTGCGCGGCCAGGGCGCCCGCGTGATCATCGCCGAGATCGACCCGATCTGCGCGCTCCAGGCGCTGATGGACGGCTACCAGGTCGGCACCATCGACGACCTGGTCGACCAGGCCGACATCATCATCACCTCCACCGGCAACAAGGACGTGCTCCTCGTCGAGCACATGGAGCGGATGAAGCACCAGGCGATCGTCGGCAACATCGGCCACTTCGACAACGAGATCGACATGGCCGGCCTCGCCCGCTACCCGGGCGTCCGCCGCAACAACATCAAGCCGCAGGTCGACGAGTGGGTCTTCCCCTCGGGCCGGTCGATCATCGTGCTGTCCGAGGGCCGCCTGCTCAACCTGGGCAACGCCACCGGGCACCCGAGCTTCGTCATGTCGAACTCCTTCTCCAACCAGGTGATCGCGCAGATCGAGCTGTTCACCAAGGCCGAGGAGTACGACAAGGAGGTCTTCCGCCTCCCGAAGAAGCTGGACGAGAAGGTCGCGCGCATCCACGTGGAGGCGCTGGGCGGCAAGCTCACCAAGCTCACCAAGGAGCAGGCGGAGTACATCGACGTCGACGTCGAGGGCCCGTACAAGCCGGACCACTACCGCTACTGATCCCCAGCGGTCCCACGGCGGCCCGTCTCCCACGCGGAGGCGGGCCGCCGCTGTTTTCGTGCGCCTGTCGATCGAGGCGTTCCCGAGTCGTCGACGTGGACGAGCCGCATGGGGGCGGGACCCGCGCAGCTGTGAACTGCGAAATCATTGATGGGGGTGTCCATCGACCGGTGTAGCGCACGGGCCCGGGTCAGGCCGGGGTGTGCCCGTTCGACGGCGGCAGCTCGGCCGCGGCGGTGAACTCCTCCTCGAAGGCCGAGCTGAACCGGGCGTCCGCACCGCACAGGCGGGCGAAGACCTCGTCCATCGACGCGATCTCGTGGATCCGCTCCGGGTGGCGGTAGGCCCACCACACCCGCGCCGTGCGCACATCGGTGAAGGCGGTGGAGCGCAGGTGCTCCATCTCCTCCTTGTCGATCTTGCGGCGCAGTTCGCCGATCGCCTCGGCGCGGCGCAGCCGCTCGTACTCCTCGGTCGCCTCGATGTGCGCCTCGCTCGCGCTGAGGGTGACCTCGCCGACGACCGCGACGAGCTCGTCGAACTCGTGCCGCAGGCCGAGCCGCCGGTTGGCCTCGGCCTGCACGGCCTCGACCTGGGTGACCAGCGCGCACCGCGCCACCACCGCGACCAGTTCGGCGGCGCCCGCGCGCACCACCTCCTCCGGCCGGGAGTGGCGCAGGTGCTGGCCGGGAAGGGACTCCCAGCGCAGGGTGAAGCTCGCGTCGAACCACGTTCCGGGGACGAAGCTGGGCAGCCTGGTCGCCAGGGTGGTCACGTTCGGCTGCGCGGGCGGTCGCATCGTCTGCTGCGGGAACGGGTTCGGCTTGGCCTCCGGGACCGGCACCGGTTTGGCGGTGGCCGGTGCCGAGGAGGCCGTCTTCGCGGGTTTGTCGGCCGTCGCGGGTTTCGGGGCGGTCGCGGACGCGCTCGCCAGCGCCGCGGTCCTGGCCTGGATCAGGAAGTCCGAGCCGTACCGGCGGCGGGCGCGGAACAAGGCCCAGCGTTCGGACAGTCGCATCGTCGTGGTGCTCCGTAGGTCGGCGATGTGGTCAGCGGTGATGGCCCCGGAGGACCCACTGTCCTGGAACTCGCCCGCCGGCAGTACCTCCGACCAGGCGTTTGCCCCAGCACGAGGGGAATGCGATTCCTACCGCACGCCCCCGACAGGACGACAGTCGTTCGGCCGAATGCACCCCGTTGCCGCTGGTGGCGGCCGATGACGCGCTAGCGTGTGCGCCATGGGGCGGTTGATCGTCATCGAGGGCTTGGACGGCTCGGGCAAGCGCACGCTCACCGACGCGCTGACCAGGGAGCTGGCCGACCGCGGGCTCACCACGACGCGCTGGGCGTTCCCGCGCTACGGCGAGAGCGTGCACGCGGACCTGATCAGCGACGCCATGCACAACCGCCTCGGCCCGCTGGTGGACACCGTCTACGGCATGGCCGTGCTCTACGCGCTGGACCGCCAAGGCGCGGCCGCGGGCATCCGCGCCGACCTGGAGAAGTTCGACATCGTGCTGATCGACCGCTACCTCGCGTCCAACGCGGCGTACTGCGCGGCGCGGCTGCACGAGGACGCCCACGGCGACATGGTGCGCTGGGTGCGCGAGGTCGAGCTGGGCCGCTTCGACCTGCCCGTTCCGGACGCGCACCTGCTGCTGCGGGTCCCGGTCGAGGTCGCAGCCGCCCGCACCGCGCACCGCGCGGGCACCGAGGCCGGGCGCGAGCGCGACTCCTACGAGACCGACGGCGGGCTGCAGGCCCGCTGCGCCAAGGTCTACGAGCAGCTGGCCGAGCAGAACTGGGTCAGCCCGTGGCACGTCGTGGACGGTTCCGACGCCGTCGACGCCGCCGCGCTCGCGGACCTCGTCCTCGGCTGACCCTCCGTGGGTCGTTCGACCCGCACCCTAGGTCACGGATCGGTTCCAGGGGCGAACAAACCCGAATCGTGACCGTTCACCGGCTGAGGGACCTCTCCCCGGGTCTCGAGTTGATCACTTCGCGATGCCGGATTCGCTGGTAGGACCCCGAATTCCGGCCATGATCGCTAGCTTTGACGAGTCCCCGCCCGGCGGCGGCCGGACCGGGGGGAACCCGGTTCGGACTCCTCGTCCCCCGGTCTCGGTTTGACAAAGTTGACTGGAGTTGATCGCGAATCAGTAACGTCTAGAGGGATCACACCGCTGTACCGGTCGAACGGCAGCGGCGCCGTGGGGGCGAGGAGGCTGGCAATGGTCCAGATCGACAGGCAGCAGCACATGGGAGTCGGCACACCGGCGGTGCCCGCGAACCAGAATGGTCACCGGGCGGTTCGAGGGCGTCCGGCGGGCAGTGCGAACATGTGGCCCATGAAGGCACGCGTACTGGTGGTGGACGACGACCCAGCGCTGGCGGAGATGCTCACGATCGTGCTCCGCGGCGAGGGCTTCGACACCGCGGTGGTGGGCGACGGCACCCGGGCGCTCCCCGCGCTCAGGGAACTCAAGCCGGACCTCGTCCTGCTCGACCTCATGCTCCCCGGGATGAACGGGATCGACGTCTGCAAGGCGATCCGGTCCGAGTCCGGTGTGCCCATCGTCATGCTCACGGCCAAGAGCGACACCGTGGACGTGGTGCTGGGGCTGGAGTCCGGAGCCGACGACTACGTCGTCAAGCCGTTCAAGCCGAAGGAACTGGTCGCGCGCATCCGCGCCCGCCTGCGGCGCACCGAGTCCGAGCCCGCAGAGATGCTCGGCATCGGCGACCTGACCATCGACGTCCCCGGCCACGAGGTCACCAGGGACGGCGTGGCGATCCAGCTGACCCCGCTCGAGTTCGACCTGCTGGTCGCGCTCGCCCGCAAGCCCCGCCAGGTGTTCACCCGCGAGGTGCTGCTGGAGCAGGTGTGGGGCTACCGCCACGCGGCGGACACGCGGCTGGTCAACGTCCACGTGCAGCGGCTGCGGTCCAAGGTCGAGCGTGACCCGGAGCACCCCGAGGTGGTGCTGACCGTGCGCGGCGTCGGGTACAAGGCCGGTCCTCCATGATCGTTGTGTGTCGGGCCGTCCCTGGCGGACGGTGGGGATGAGGCCGGGCGCCCAGCACGCTCGCACGCTCGCGCACCGGGGCAGGCGCCTCGGTGCCGACCTGCGGCGCCGCTGGGCGGGCCTCGGCGCCCTGTGGCGCCGGTCGTTGCAGCTGCGGATCGTGGTCAGCACGCTCGCGCTGTCCTCGTCCGTGGTGTTCGTGCTGGGCATGGTGCTGCAGACGCAGATCACCTCCAAGCTGCTCGAAGAGAAGCACAGCGCGGTCTACATCCAGAACGAGATCAGCGTGAAGAAGGTCGAGCGCGAACTGCTCGGCGTCGACCCGGTCTCGGAGAACCTGCAGAGCAAGTTCGCCAGCGCCCTCGCCACGCTGACCGCCGCCCCCGGCGCGCACGAGGGCGCGAACAACCACACCGAGGCCGGTGCGTTCACGCCCGTGCTGATCGACGGCAGGGCCGCCGACCCGATCACCAGGACCACCTCCAGCGTCGGGCCCTTCCACGAGGTGCCCGAGGACCTGCGCAAGATGGTCGAGGCCGGGGACTGGGGCAGCCAGAACACCACGGTCACCAGGGAGTCCGGCCGGACCCCGATCTACGTCATCGGCGCCCCGGTGCGCACCGCAGGCCGTGCCGTGCAGCTCTACCTGATCTTCCCGCTGACCGCGGAACAGCGCACCGTCGACGTCGTCCAGAGCACGTTGTTCGTCGGCGGACTGGTGCTGCTGTTGCTGCTCGCGGGCATCGCCAACCTGGTCACCAGGCAGGTCGTGCACCCGGTGCGGCAGGCCGCCGAGATCGCCGAGCGCTTCGCCGACGGCAACCTGGAAGAACGCATGTCGGCGGTGGGCGAGGACGACGTCGCCAGGCTCGCCGAGTCGTTCAACGAGATGGCGGGCAGCATCCAGAGCCAGATCCAGCAGCTGGAGGAGTTCGGCACCCTGCAGCGCCGGTTCACCTCCGACGTCTCGCACGAGCTGCGCACCCCGCTGACCACCGTGCGAATGGCCGCCGACGTCCTGCACGCCTCCCGTGAGCAGTTCCCAGCCGGGCTGGCCCGCTCCACCGAGCTGCTGGTCAACGAGCTCGACCGGTTCGAGGTGCTGCTCGCCGACCTGCTGGAGATCAGCAGGCTCGACGCGGGCGTCGCCGACCTGTCCGTGGAGAGCGTGGACGTGCGCTCGCTCGTCGACCGGTCGATGGCCGCCGTCCGGGTGATCGCGCTCAACGCGGGCGTCGCGGTCCAGGTGCACATGCCCCAGACCGAGGTGGTCGCGGACATCGATTTCCGCCGGGTGGAGCGGATCCTGCGCAACCTGCTGGCCAACGCGGTCGACCACAGCGAGGGGCGCCCGATCGAGGTGCGGGTGGCCGAGGACCCCGAAGCCGTCGCGGTGACCGTGCGGGACCACGGCGTCGGCCTGCGGCCGGGCCAGGAGGAGCTGGTCTTCACCCGGTTCTGGCGCGCCGATCCCTCGCGCAACCGGCAGACCGGCGGTACCGGGCTCGGGCTGGCGATCAGCCTGGAGGACGCGCGGCTGCACGGCGGCTGGCTGGACGCCTGGGGCGAGGTCGGTCGCGGCGCCTGCTTCCGGCTGACGCTGCCGAAGCGGCCCGGCATCGAGCTGACCGGCAGTCCGCTTCCGCTGAACCCCACCGGCAACCACGGGCTGCCGCCGCTGGTCACGGCGTTGCCCGCACCGTCGGAGCAGGAGCAGGAACCGCAACGGCAGACCGTGGGCGCGGGAGCACAGCACCAGGAGGAAGAGCTGTGAGGTTCCGGGGTCGTGTCGCCGCGCTCTGCCTGGCCCTGGCCGGCGTCCTGCTGCTCAACGGCTGCGCCTCCATCCCCGAGTCCGGCGCGCCCAAGAAGCTGCGCCCCGGCCCGGACCTGGGCCAGGGGACCGAGGCGGTCCGGCCCGACCGCGGGCTCACCCCGCTCGGCCTCGTCCGCAACTTCGTCAAGGCGTCGGCGAACTCCGAGCAGCTGCACGCCGCCGCCCGGCTCTACCTCACCGAGCAGGCGAGCCGGTCCTGGGACGACCGCAGCCTGCACCGGGTGATCGCCGACGACTTCGACACCATCCCGCGCCCGGTGCTCGGCCCCAACGGCGAGGTGAAGCCGAACGAGCAGATCGTCGTCGTGCGCGGCACCCAGTTCGGCCGCGTGGACTTCGACGCCTCGTTCGTCCCGGAGACCAAGGCCATCGAGACGGAGCTGCGGGTCGAGAAGCAGCCCAACGGCGACTGGCGGATCGCCGACCCGCCGCAGGGCGTCGTGGTCACGTTCACCAGCTTCAAGGAGAACTACAAGCAGGTCCGGGTCTACTTCTCCGATCCGAACCACCGCACGGTCGTCCCGGACCTGCGGTACGTGCCGATGCTCCCGGCGCGCGCGGTGCCGGACAAGGTCCTCGACGCGTTGCTGCTCGGCCCGTCCGCGGCCCTGCGCGGTTCGGTCACCAGCGTGATCCCGCAGAACACCGCCCTGGCGAGCAACGTCAGCGAGAGCGCGGACGGTGCGCTCCAGGTGAACCTCGGCAAGCTCGGTGACATGACCACGCCGGACCGCCGGGTGATCGCCGCCCAGGTGGTGCTGTCCCTGCGCGGCGTCACCAACAGCCGGATCAAGCTCTACGCCGACGGCCAGCCGCTGGTGCCGGACAAGCTCGAATGGCGGCCCGCCGACGTCGCGACCTTCGAGGCGCACCTCGGCCCCAGCCCGGAACTGGCCGGTATGTACGTCTCCTCGGGGAAGCTGCGCTCGCTCAAGGACGAATCGCTCGTCGCGGCCGCCGCGGACGTCAACGTGGTGTCGGCGGCGCAGTCCAAGCAGGGCGACCTGCTCGCCGTCGTCGCCCGCCACGGCACCGGCGTGCAGCTGCGGGTGGGCCCGACCAACGGCCCGCTGCGCGAGGTCCCGCTGCGGCAGTCGGGACGGCTGACCCGGCCGACCTGGATGCCGGACGCGCCGGAGATGTGGACCGTGCTGGACCAGAGCACCGTGGTCCGCGTCGTCGACACGACCGGCCGCGGCATCTGGAGCTCCACCAGGGTCAACGCCGACGAGCTGACCCGCTTCGGGCCGATCACGGAGCTGCGGCTGTCCCGGGACGGGCTGCGGGTGGCCGCGATCGCCGGTGGCCGCGTCGTCGTCGGCACCGTCGCCGAGCAGGGCGGTGAGCGCAGCGTCCGCGCCACCCAGGTGCTCGGCTTCAACCGGCTGGCCAACCCGGTCGCGGTGGAGTGGCCCCTGCCGGACGCGTTGGTCGTCGCCACGACCAACGCGACGACCCCGGTGGCCAGGATCGGTGTGGACGGCCTGGTGGTGGAGTCCTACCTCAGCTCCAACCTGACGCCGCCGGTGCACGCGATCGCCGCGGCGCCGAGCCGTCCGGTGATCGTCTCCGACAGCGGCGGGCTGTGGAAGGTCACCGAGTCCAGCGAGGTCTGGCAGCCGCTGCCGTTCAACCCCGGCCCCAACGCGGTGCCGTTCTACCCGGGCTGACCAGCCGGGAACACCACCCGGGTGGCCTAGTCAGATCCGGCGGGTCCGTGCCGATACGGAGGAGGAACCCCACCCCTCCTCGTTTCCCCCGCGCGGGTAGCGCCTCGCACCGGACGCGTGAAACGAACTCCACCCACGGTATCGCTCCTCCTCGACGCCCCGGAGTGACGGCGGCACGGTGGGGACGTGGTCCCAGCACTGCTCGACCTGCTCATGCCCGCCCACTGCGTCTGCGGCGCACCGGGCGGCGCGCTGTGCCGCCCGTGCCGCGCCGAGTTCGCCCGGCCGCGCCGGGTCCACCGTCCCGCCCTCGCGGCGGGGCCACCGGTCCACGCCCTCGGCGGTCACGCCGGGGTCGCCCGAGAGGCCGTGCTGGCCGCCAAACTGGGCGGCCGGCGCGACCTCGCCCGGCCACTCGGGTCCTGTCTCGCCGCCGCGCTGCCCCGGTTGCTCGTCCCGGAGCCGCGGCCGCACTCCGCCGTCCCAGCGCTCTGGTTGGTCCCCGTGCCCTCGCTCGCCGCCACCGCCCGCCGCCGAGGCGGGCAGCACATGCGCCGCATCGCCCGGCACTGCGCGCTCGCGCTCCGCGCGGGCGGCCGTCCCGCCGTGCTCTCCCCGTCGCTCCGCCTCGCGCGGGGTGCGCGGGACGCCGTCGGGCTGACCGCCGCCGAGCGCGCGGCGAACCTGCGCGGCCACGTGCTGACCCGTCGCGACGCGCTGCCACCAGCCGCTGCTCCGGTCGTGTTGCTCGACGACGTCGTCACCACCGGCGCCACGCTGTCCGCGTGCTCCGCCGTGCTCGCCGGAGCCGGTGCGCGGCCCGCGCTCGCGCTCGTGCTGACCGAGGCGGGGCGCCATGGGTGAACCTGAGATTTCCCTGGGATTCCGGGCGCCGGGGAACCTCGCGGAGGGCGAGCCTCGTTGGCCGGGTATGAGGCATCGGGTGATCCCGAATGAGCTACCGAGCGCGTTGACCACAGCGTGTGTTCGGCTGCTGCATCAGGGTGAACACGCACCCCGATGGCCCGAGCTACCTGCGATCTTGGGCGCGGGGGTCGTCAGGGGCTCGACCTCTGTCTGGTTGCGGAAAGTAACTGCACTCGGCGCATTGACATCCCCCGTCCTGGGGGGTGTTGTGACCGAACAAGCCGGGATAGCGTGCTCGGCTATCAGCAACTCCGGGCGTTGTTTGGAGGCCAATCCCCACGACTGAAGGCGCCGGAGGCAGGCTGAGACCCCCTCCGTACGGCGCCGCAGCGATACCTTTGCTGATACACCGCGCATGACGCGATGGGAGGTCCGTGTATGGACATCGTCGTTAAGGGCCGCAACGTCGAGGTGCCCGATCACTATCGAGTGCACGTCGGCGAGAAGCTGGCCCGGTTGGAGCGGTACGACCGCAAGGTCGTCCGCTTCGATGTCGAGCTTTTTCACGAGCCTAACCGCAGGCAGATGAAGAACTGCCAGCGGGTCGAGATCACCGGCAAGGGGCGGGGCCCCGTCGTCCGCGCGGAAGCGTGCGCCGGTGACTTCTACGCGGCGCTCGACGTCGCGGTCAACAAGCTGGAAGCCAGGCTCCGCAGGGCGCACGACCGCCGTCGGGTGCACCGCGGGAGGCACGCGCCCACGTCCGTCGCCCAGGCCACCGCAGCCAGCGCCGCTCAGCTGCTCAACGACTACGACACCTCGTCCATGCAGGCCCAGCGCGGCCGCACCGCCGTACTGGAGACCACCGCCTACGCAGCAGAACCCCACGTCGCCGAGGTTCCCGAACAGCGGTGGGACGACGGACTCGAGGAGAAGCTCCCGGGCCGGGTCGTGCGGGAGAAGGAGCACCCCGCCAAGCCCATGACAGTCGACCAGGCACTCTACGAAATGGAGCTCGTCGGACACGACTTCTACCTCTTCCACTGCGCCGATTCCGGACGACCGACGGTCGTGTACCGGCGCAAGGGCTTCGACTACGGAGTCATCAGGCTCGCCTAGTTCGGACTGGGTGAATGGCCGGCGGCCCCCGTGCGACCCAAGCGCACGGGGGCCGCCGGCCGTATTTCGTCCGTTTTCCACGGGCTGGGGTCATCTCTTCGCGGTGGCGGTCCGCGCGCCTCTACGATGGGTGGCTGAAGGCGTCCGTGTCGGGCGCAACCGATCAGGTAGTGAGGTCGACCCCGCATGGTCCTGTCGCGACTGCTCCGCACCGGCGAGAACAAGATCGTCAAGCGTCTGCGTGCCATTGCGACGCACGTGAACTCCATCGAGGACGACTACGTCGAACTCTCCGACGGTGAGCTGCGCGCGAAAACAGACGAGTTCCGCAAGCGCTACGCGGACGGCGAGGACCTCGACGACCTCCTCCCGGAGGCGTTCGCGGTGGCCCGCGAGGCCGCCAAGCGCGTGCTCGGCCAGCGCCACTACGACGTGCAGATCATGGGCGGCGCCGCGCTGCACCTCGGCCAGATCGCGGAGATGAAGACCGGTGAGGGCAAGACCCTGACCTGTGTGCTGCCGTGCTACCTCAACGCGCTCACCGGTGAGGGCGTGCACGTGGTCACCGTCAACGACTACCTGGTCAAGCGCGATGCCGACGAGATGGGGCAGATCCACCGCTTCCTCGGTCTGGAGGTCGGCGTGATCCTGTCGTCGATGTCGCCGGAGGAACGCAGGGCGGCGTACAACGCCGACATCACCTACGGCACGAACAACGAGATGGGCTTCGACTACCTGCGCGACAACATGGCGTGGAGCCTGGACGAGTGCGTGCAGCGCGGCCACAACTACGCCGTGGTCGACGAGGTGGACTCGATCCTCATCGACGAGGCCCGCACCCCGTTGATCATCTCTGGCCCCGCCGACCAGTCCTCGCGGTGGTACCAGGAGTTCGCCCGCCTGTCGCCGATGCTGAAGAAGGACGTCCACTACGAGGTCGACGAGCGCAAGCGCACCGTCGGCGTCACCGAGGAGGGCGTCGCGCTGGTCGAGGACCAGCTCGGCATCGACAACCTCTACGAGGCCGCCAACACCCCGCTCGTCGGTTACCTGAACAACGCCATCAAGGCCAAGGAGTTGTTCAAGAAGGACAAGGACTACATCGTCCGCCAGGGCGAGGTCATGATCGTCGACGAGTTCACCGGCCGCGTGCTCGCCGGGCGCCGCTACAACGAGGGCATGCACCAGGCGATCGAGGCCAAGGAAGGCGTCGAGATCAAGGCGGAGAACCAGACGCTGGCCACGATCACGCTGCAGAACTACTTCCGGCTCTACAAGAAGCTCTCCGGGATGACCGGTACCGCCGAGACCGAGGCGGCCGAGCTGCACCAGATCTACAAGCTGGGCGTGGTGCCGATCCCGACCAACCGGCCGATGATCCGCAAGGACCATGCCGACCTGATCTACAAGTCGGAGCAGGCCAAGTTCGAGGCCGTCGCCGACGACATCGCCGAGCGGCACGAGAAGGGCCAGCCGGTCCTGATCGGCACCACCAGCGTGGAGCGCTCGGAGTACCTGTCGAAGCTGCTGGTCAAGCGCGGTATCCCGCACGAGGTGCTCAACGCCAAGCACCACGAGCGCGAGGCGCTGATCATCGCGATGGCCGGCCGCAAGGGCGGGGTCACCGTGGCCACCAACATGGCCGGCCGTGGTACCGACATCAAGCTGGGCGGCAACCCGGAGTTCCTGGCCGAGGAGGAGATGCGCAAGCGCGAGCCCGAGCTGGCCCGGCGCGAGGCGCAGCTGCGCAAGAGCTTCGCCCAGGGGCAGCCGCGCGGGGTCACCGACGCCTCCGCGGAGTGGGAGGCCGCGCGGGCGAAGCTGCACGCGGACTTCTACGAAGAGGTGCTGGCCGAGGTCAAGGCGACGATCAAGGCCGAGGCCGACGAGGTCCGCGACGCCGGTGGCCTGTACGTGCTGGGCACCGAGCGGCACGAGTCCCGCCGCATCGACAACCAGCTGCGCGGCCGCTCCGGCCGTCAGGGCGACCCGGGTGAGTCGCGGTTCTACCTCTCCCTCGGTGACGAGCTGATGCGGCGGTTCAACGCCGCCATGGTCGAGGCCGTGATGACCCGTCTGCGGGTGCCGGACGACGTGCCGATCGAGCACAAGATGGTCACCCGCGCGATCCGCAGCGCCCAGACCCAGGTCGAGCAGCAGAACTTCGAGATCCGCAAGAACGTCCTCAAGTACGACGAGGTGATGAACCTCCAGCGCAAGGTGATCTACGCCGAGCGCCGCCGCGTGCTGGAGGGCGAGGACCTGCGCGAGCAGGTCGAGCACATGATCCGCGACGTGATCACCGCCTACGTGCAGGGCGCGACCGCGGACGGCTACGCCGAGGACTGGGACCTCGAACAGCTCTGGACCGCGCTCAAGACGCTCTACCCGGTCGGGCTGGACTGGCGGACCGTGGTCGAGGAGACCGACGACCTCAGCCCGGAGCGCCTGCTGGAGCTGTTGCTCGACGACGGCCAGGCCGCCTATGCCCGGCGCGAGGCGGAGATCGACGGCCTCGCCGGTGAGGGCGCCATGCGCGAGCTGGAGCGCCGGGTCGTGCTGTCGGTGCTGGACCGCAAGTGGCGCGAGCACCTCTACGAGATGGACTACCTCAAGGAGGGCATCGGCCTGCGCGCGATGGCCCAGCGCGACCCGCTGATCGAGTACCAGCGCGAGGGCTTCGACATGTTCAACGCCATGCTCGACGCGCTCAAGGAGGAGTCGGTCGGCTTCCTGTTCAACCTCCAGGTGGAGGTGCCGGACCAGCCGGAGCAGCCCGCCGCCCCGGCCCCGGACATGGAGGCCACCACGGTCATCCCGCGGATCGAGGAGGAGATCCCGCCCGCGCTGCGCGGCAAGGGCCTCGACGGCCACTCCCCGCAGAACCTGATGTTCTCCGGTCCCTCGGAGGACGGCGGGGTCGCCAGCCGCGGCAACGCCGACGCCGGCGACGGCGACCCCGGTGGCACCCGCCGTGAGCGCCGTGCCGCCGAGCGCGCCGCGAAGAAGGAGAAGAAGCGCCCGCGCCGCTGACCCTTCTGCTCCAGCACGTCCGACGCCCGCCCTCCCCACCAGGAGGGCGGGCGTTGTTCTTCCGCGCGGAAGGGATCAGAGGATGGCGAAAACGGTGCAGAGCCAGCCACGCGGAGTGGACTCGATGCGGGCGGTGACCGCGCGGACGCGGCGGCCGAGGGTGACGGTGCCGCTGGCCTCGATCACGCCCTCCGCCGGCTCGCACACGTGGATGGTGCGCAGGCGGTGGGTGTGGCCGGGCCGGGCGCGGCGCAGCTGGGCGGCCAAGCGGCGGTGCACCGACTCGCTCAGCTTGGTGTGCAGGAGCTGACGGAGCGGTCGGCGCCCGTCCAACGCCTCCAGGACAGTGGTGACGAGGCGCCCGGCCGCGGCGTGCAACCGCAGTTGCCGTGCGGCGAGCGGGTCGGAGCTCGAACGGTGGTGCTGCTGCGTGAGGTCGAGCTCCAGCATCAGCTGGTCGAGCGGCCACAGCGGTGGCTCGGGTGGCTCCTCCGGTTCCGGTGCGGCGAGGTACGCGGGCAAGCGCAGAACGACAGCCATGACTTCCCCCAGGTTCTGTGTCCCCACAGCAACAGAGGGGCGAGCCGGCGAATCCGGTCAGTTCTCGCCGTAACGGGTGAAGGTGACCTAGGGTCCGGGAATGCGTTTGGCTGGTCTTGTCGTGGACTACGGCGGCGTGCTCACCGACTGGGGTCCGGAGCCCGGGGACGAGCCGCCGTTGCTCGACGTGCTCCGCCAGGCGCGGCGGCACGGACTGCGCACGGCGCTGCTGTCCAATGCGGACGGACCGGGGCCCGCGCCGGACAGCGCCTTCGGATCGCTGTTCGACGTGATGGTGCTCTCCGGCGAGGTCGGCATGGCCAAGCCGGACGAGCGGATCTACCGGCTCGTCGCGGACCGGCTCGGACTGGCGACCGAGGGCTGCGTGTTCGTCGACGACCTCGCGGGCAACGTGCGCGGGGCCGCGGCGGCGGGGATGGTCGGCGTGCACCACACCTCGGTCTCGGCGACGATCACCGAACTGGAAGCGCTCTTCGAGGTGAAGCTGGCTTAGGCGGGCGCCTTCGCGACCAGCGCGGTACCGGCGACGATCCAGCGCGGCTCATCGGGGACGCCCTCGCCGACGTGGATCTCCAGCAGGTACTTCTCGGTGGCCACGTACATGTCGCCACCGGGCGCACCGAGCGCGGCCGGGACCGTGACGGCGCCGAGGCCGATGTCGGTCAGCAGCTTGCTGCCCGGGGTGTTCTTGTTGGCCCGCTGCACCAGCTCGCTCGGGTGCTGGCCGGTGGTGCCGTAGACGTTGATCCAGTTCTTCGGCAGCCCGGAGGCCTCGGTCGGGTAGAAGCAGCTGCGCTTCTGGCCCTCGGGGCCCAGGTCCAGCTGGGTGTTCCGGCCGGGGGAGACCGGCTGGCCGACCAGCGCGGAGAACTCGGCCGCGGTCAGCAGGCACTCGTCCTCGACGACGCCGGTGATCAACGGGGCGCCGGAGGTGGTGGGCACCGGGTCGACCTCGGTCCCGCTCGCCGGTGGCCTGGTCAGCTCCAGCGACGGCACCGGGCGCTCCGGTTTCGGCGGGGCGGCGCCGTCGGCGTTCTTCGTGCACCCGGTCAGCAGGAGCGCGGCCACCGCCAGAGCGGCGGTGATCCGGCCACGGCGGTCTGCTCGCACGGGACCCAAGTTAGTGCACCGGCGGTTCAGCGGCCTCTGCGCACCAGCTCGAAGCACAGGACCGCGGCGGCGCTCGCGACGTTGAGCGATTCCACGCCGCCCGCCATCGGGATGGACACCCAGCTCGTGACGTGCTCGCGGACCTCGGCGGAGACACCGTCGGTCTCACCGCCGAGCACGAACGCGGCGCGGCCGGGGATCTTCGCCTCGAACAGCGTCGTGCGGCTCGTCCCGTCCATCCCGATCACGGTGTAGCCCGCCGAGCGCAGGTCGTGCACCGCCTCGCCCGCGGTGGCGCAGCGCAGCATCGGCGCGTGGAAGGCCACTCCGGCGGACGCCTTCACCACGAGCGGGTCGATGCTCGCGACCCCGCGCCGCGGAACGACGATCCCGCCGATCCCGGCTGCCGTCGCGGTGCGCAGGATCATCCCGACGTTGGCGGGCGTGGTGATCCCGTCCAGCACCAGCACCGAGGACGGCAGCGTCCGCCCGGACAGCGCGGCGTCGAGCGTGCGCATCTTCGGCGCCACCACGTCGGCGAGCACGCCCTGGTCGTGGCGCCCGTTCCCGGCGAGCACCTTGACCCGGTGCGCGGTCGCACGCTGCACCTGCACACCGCGGCGCCGGGCCGCGTCGAGGATTTCGTGCGCCGCGGCGCCCCGGGCGTTCTCGGCGAGGATCACCTTGTCCACGGCGAGCTGGTCGTCGGCGAGCGCCTCCAGCACCGGCTTGCGGCCGTAGACGGTGACGAATCGGTCCTTCGGCGACACCTGCTCCACGCGGTCAGCATCCCATGCCGCATAAGTGACTCGTTTCCCGCGACATCTCGTACGGGGCGCGCGCTGTGTCAGGATCGACCGCATGCCCGATCGCCTCTCCGCACTCGATGCCTCGTTCCTCTACCTGGAGGACCCGATGACGCCGATGCACATGGGGGGCGTGTCGATCTTCCGGAAGCCACGGAGCGGCTTCGACTACGACCGCCTGCTCGGGCTGATCGAGGAGCGGCTGCCGCTGGTGCCCCGGTACCGGCAGAAGGTCATGCAGGTGCCCGCGCGGCTGGCGCGCCCGGTCTGGGTGGACGACCCGGACTTCGACCTGACCTACCACGTGCGCCGCTCCGCGCTCCCCAAGCCGGGCAGTGAGGAACAGCTCAACGAGCTCGTGGCGCGGCTGATGTCGCGGCAGCTGGACCACACCCGCCCGCTGTGGGAGGCCTACCTCGTCGAGGGCCTGGCGCGGGGCCGGGTCGCCGTGGTCACCAAGACCCACAACGCGATGGTCGACGGCATCGCGGCGCCGGACATCACGCAGGTCATCCTGGACGTCACCGCGACGCCCAGGAGGGCCAAAGAAGAGCTCTGGATGCCCCACCCGCAGCCGAGCGGGGCCCAGCTGGTGTTGGAGGCCGTGGCGGAGGTCGTGCAGCGCCCAGGCGAACTCCTGGAGAACGTGCACGCCGCGGCGTTGGACGCGGCCGCGACGGTTCGCAAGGTCACCGACGCCGTGGGCGGTCTCGCGTCCGCGGTGACGACCGCCGCGCGCCCGGCGCCGTCAGGGCCGCTGAACGTGCGCATCTCCACGCAGCGCCGTTATGCCGTCGCGCGCACGCGGCTGGAGGAGTACCGCGCGGTGCGCCGCAAGCACGGCGGCACGATCAACGACGGCGTGCTCACCGTCATCTCCGGGGCGCTGCGCAACTGGCTGCTCTCCAGGGGCGAGGCGGTCACGTCCTCCACGACCATCCGCGCGATGGTGCCGGTGTCGGTGCTCGGCACGGACGGCAACGGAGAACGGCCGGTCGGCAACAGCGTGTCCTCCTACCTGGTCGACCTGCCCGTGGGGGAGCCGAACCCCGTAGTGCGGCTGCACCACGTCAGCCACGCCATGCGCGCGCACTCGGAGTCAGGTCAGTCGGTGGCCGCGGACGCGCTCGTCAAGCTCTCCGGCTTCGCCCCGCCCACGCTGCACGCGCTCGGCGCACGGGTCGCCAGCTCCTTCTCCAAGCGCATTTTCAACCTCGTCGTGACGAACGTTCCCGGGCCGCAGGTGCCGCTGTACGCGGCAGGGGCCAAGATGATGGAGATGTTCCCGGTGGTCCCGTTGGCCATGAACCAGGCGTTGTCGATCGGTGTCACCTCCTACGACGGCGGCGTATATTTCGGGCTCAACGCCGACCGTGACGCGATGCCAGACGCTGACGTGCTGGCCGGAATGGTCGAAGAGTCCTTGGAAGAACTGGTGGGAGCGGTGTCGGTGTGAGGGTCTACATCCCGGTCACGGTGCCGATGTTGCAGCGTTTCGTGAAGGACAGCGAGTTCCAGCCGCTCGGTGGCACGGCGTTCGCGCTGACCCCGACGCTGCGCGAGTCCTACGCCTCGGGTGACACGGAGGAGCTGGAGTACGCGGCCATGTCCGAGGCCGCGCGTGCCTCGCTGCGGCTGATCGCCGCCGAGCTGGCCGACGACCCGGGCGCCCCCGTGCGCCGTGCGGTCGTCTCGGCCGACGTCGACGACGTGAAGCTGCGTCCGGACCTCGACGACGCGGTGGTGAAGCTGTCCGGTCCGGTGCCGATGAGCGCCGTCGCCGCGGTGCACGTGGACCTGCCCGAGGCGGAGGACGCCGTGCGCGCCGCGGCTGCCGTGATCGACGCGGCGGATCTCGGCGACCCGGACGCGGAGTTCACCCTCGGTGACGCCGAGGACCACGAGCTGGCTTGGTACGCCGCGCAGGAACTGCCGTTCCTCTTGGAGCTCATGTAGGGCCTGTGCCCTCGCGCAGTGACAGGATGGGCCGGGTAAGTCGATCCGAGAGGAAGGCGAACCCGACCCATGGACGCCGTCACGTCCGTTCCGCGCCCGGTGAACGAGCCGATCCGTTCCTACGCGCCCGGAACCGCTGAACGCGAGTCGTTGCAGCGCAGGATCTCCGAGCTCGAAGGCGAACAGCACGAGCTGACCATGACCATCGGCGGCAAGCAGCGCATGGCCGGTGGTGACCGGGTGAACGTGGTGCAGCCGCACGACCACGCGCACGTGCTCGGGGTGACCGCGCAGGCCACCGCCGCCGACGTCGCCGACGCGGTCGCGGCGGCGAAGCAGGCCGCTCCCGGCTGGCGCGAACTGCCTTTCGACCAGCGCGCCGCGGTGCTGCTGCGCGCGGCCGACCTGCTCGCCGGGCCGTGGCGGGACACGCTGAACGCGGCGACGATCCTGGGACAGTCCAAGTCGGTGCAGCAGGCCGAGATCGACTCCGCCTGCGAGCTGATCGACTTCCTCCGGTTCAACGTGTCCTTCGCCCGCGGGCTCCTGGCCGAGCAGCCGATCTCCAGCCCGGGCGTGTGGAACCGCTTCGACCACCGTCCGCTGGACGGTTTCGTCGTGGCGATCACGCCGTTCAACTTCACCGCCATCGCGGGCAACCTGCCGCTGGCGCCCGCGCTCATGGGCAACACGGTGGTGTGGAAGCCCTCGCCGACGCAGCAGCTCGCCGCGCACCTCACCATGCGGCTGCTCGAAGCGGCGGGCCTGCCGCCCGGCGTGATCAACATGGTGACCGGTGACGGCGCCGCGGTCAGCGAGGTCGCGCTCACCGATCCCGGCTGCGCGGGACTGCACTTCACCGGCTCCACCGCGACCTTCAAGAAGCTCTGGCGCACCATGGCCGACAACCTCGACACCTACCGGTCCTACCCGCGCATCGTCGGCGAGACCGGTGGCAAGGACTTCGTGGTCGCGCACCCGTCCGCGGACCCCACGGCGGTCGCGGTGGGCCTCGTGCGCGGTGCGTTCGAGTACCAGGGCCAGAAGTGCTCGGCCGCGTCGCGTGCGTACCTGCCGCGTTCCTTGTGGGACAAGGGTCTTCGCGAGCAGCTGGCCGATCTGACCGGCTCGGTGACCTACGGCGACGTCACCGACTTCTCGCTCTTCGGCGGCGCTGTGATCGACGAACGCGCGTTCGCGAAGAACAAGGGCGCACAGCTCATGGCAAGCGCGTCGTCCTCCATCGAGGTGCTTGCCGGAGGCACTGCGGACGACTCCGTCGGCTACTTCGTGCAGCCCACCGTGTTGGTCGGTACCGATCCGTCGCACGAGGTGTTCACGACGGAGTTCTTCGGGCCCATCCTCGCCGTGCACGTCTACGAGGACGCGGACTACGAAAAAGTTCTGGAGATCGTCGACACCACGACGCCTTATGCGCTCACCGGTGCGGTTTTCGCGACCGACCGGCTGGCTGTCGAGCAGGCGCAGAAGGCGCTGCGGTTCGCCGCGGGCAACTTCTACGTCAACGACAAGCCGACCGGTGCTGTTGTCGGCCAGCAGCCCTTCGGCGGCAGTCGTGCGTCGGGCACCAACGACAAGGCGGGGTCGGTGTTCAACCTGCTGCGCTGGACCAGTCCGCGCTCGGTGAAGGAGACCATGGTCCCGCCGCTGGACCACACCTACCCGCACATGGGCTGAGAACAGCGAGACGCCCCGCCTTCAGGTCGAAGGCGGGGCGTTGTCCACGAGTGGCTAGCGCGGCGGCTGCGGGAGCTCGACGGGCGGAGCGATCTCGCTGTCCGCGGGCGCCTTGATGTCCACCGGCTCCCCCCACGCGGTGTACTTCGCGGTGACGGTGGTGGCCGCAGGCGCGTTGGGCATCTTCTGGCTGAACTGGAACTGCAGCGGCAGGTTCTGCGCGTCGGTCCAGAAGTCGTAGGTCATCGACGTGACGCCGTTCTTGACCAGCAGTTCGAGGCTGAGCTTCTGCAGCGGGTCGGCGGTCTTGGCGATCAGCCTGTTCAGGTCCACGTCGATCTTGTGCTGCGTGGCGGGCGCACCGTCCAGGGTGGTGGGGGTGGAGCCGCCGAGCGTGCCCCCGTCGCCGAACTTCTGGAAGGTGACCTTCGGGTCCGCGGAGTCGCGCATCTGCTGGGCCAGCGGGCCGAGCAGCTTCGACATCACGTCGGTGCCCTTGGGGTCGATCTTCATCCACTTCTTGCCCGGCGGGACCGGCATGTCCTTGGGCGGCTCGACGTAGAGGGTGTTGCCGACGAAGAGCAGCTTGGTCTCGCCCGCGGGCTGGCCGTCCTCGCCGGGCACCTTCGAGGTCATCGCCATCGACAGGTCGTTGCCGTCCAGGCGGATCTGGCCGTTGCCGCCGATCGCCTCGGCGCCGGGGCCGCTGCCGGAGACGCTGATCTTGGCGGTCTTCTTGACCTTCATGGCCTCCACCGCCTTGCCCGTCAGCGACTCCAGCGGGCCGGACGCGGCGCCACCGCCACCGGGAGCACTGGTGGTGGCGGGCGCGGCCTGGCCGGAGCCCGCTGCGGGAACGGCCTCGCCCGGCTGCGCCGAGCCACAAGCGGTGAGCACACCGACGAGCGCGAGCCCGGTCAGCGTGACGATGGTGGTGCGACGCACGGTGCAACTCCCTGGGAACTAGTGGCGGGGCGCCGCTACGACGGCCCCTGGCGACGTCCGGTTCCGTCCTGGTCGGACGGGGTGTCCTCGACGCCGGCCCGGGATCGGAGCAGCCGGCGCAGGGACTCCAGGCGGCCGGATGGTGCCACACCTTCGGCGACCACGTGGTCCAAAGCGCAGTCCGGGTCCTCCGGATCGCCCCGGTGCCCGCAGTTGACCTGGCACTCCTCCGCGGCCTCGGCGAACTCGGGGAAGGCGAGCACCAGGTCGTCCGGGGTGATGTGGGCGAGGCCGAACGAGCGCACGCCAGGGGTGTCGATGACCCAGCCGTCCCCGCCGGGCAGCGGCAGCGCCAGCGCGGTGGTGGACACGTGCCTGCCCTTGCCGACGCCGGACACCGCGCCGGTGCGCCGGTTCGCGTCCGGGACCAGCTTGTTGACCAGGGTGGACTTGCCGACACCGGAGTGGCCGATGAACGCGGAGACGCGTCCGGTGATCCGCTCGCGCAGCTCGGCCGGGTCCTCGTCGTGCCGCGTCACCACGACCGGCAGGTCGAGGTCGGCGTAGGCGGCCAGCAGCTCCTTGGGGTCGGCGAGGTCGGCCTTCGTCAGGCACAGCAGCGGTTCCAGGTGCCCCGCGTAGGCCGCGACCAGGCAGCGGTCGATGAAGCCGGTGCGCGGCTCGGGGTCGGCGAGCGCGGTGACGATCACCAGCTGGTCGGCGTTGGCCACCACGATCCGCTCGAACGGGTCGGTGTCGTCGGCGGTGCGGCGCAGCACGCTCTTGCGTTCGGTCACCCGGACGATCCTGGCCAGGGTGTCGGTCTTGCCGGAGGTGTCGCCGACGAGGTCCACCCAGTCGCCGACGACCACGGGGGTGCGGCCCATCTCACGGGCGCGCATCGCGGTCACCTCGCGCTCCGGGTCGCCGCCGAGCGCGCAGGTCCAGCGGCCCCGGTCCACGGTGAGCACCATGGCCGCCTCGGCGTCGTCGTGGCTGGGCCGGAGCTTGCTGCGCGGGCGGGTGCCCTTGCCCGGCCGGACGCGGACGTCCGACTCGTCGAGGTTGCGCCAGCCGCGGCGGCTCACAACGCCTCCACAGCTGCCCCGTCCAGCATTGTCCGCCACATCGCGGGGAAGTCCGGCATGGTCTTGGCGGTGGTGCCGATGTCGTCGACCTCGACACCGTCGACGCGCAGTCCGATGATCGCGCCCGCGGTGGCCATGCGGTGGTCGGCGTAGGCGCCCCACACCCCGCCGTGCAGCGGGCGCGGGCGGATGACGAGGCCGTCCTCGGTCTCCTCCGCGTCCCCGCCGAGCCGGTTGATCTCCGCGGTCAGCGCTGCGAGCCGGTCGGTCTCGTGACCGCGGATGTGCGCGATGCCCCGCAGCCGGGTCGGCCCCTCGGCGAGCGCGGCGATGGCGGCGATGGTGGGGCTGAGCTCGGAGGCGTGCCGCAGGTCCATGTCGATCCCGGTGAGCACGTCGGCGCCGCGGACGGTCAGCCCGCGCTCGTCGAGCACCACCTCGCAGCCCATCAGCGTCAGGACCTCGCGGATCGCGTCGCCGGGCTGCGTGGTGCGCGTGGGCCAGCCGGGCACGGTGACCTGGCCACCGGTGACTGCGGCCGCGGCGAGGAACGGTGTCGCGTTGGACAGGTCCGGCTCGATGTCCCAGTCCCGCGCGGTGATCACGCCGGGCCGCACCCGCCAGGTGTTCGGCTCGTCGTCCTCGACCTCGACACCGTGCGCGCGCAGCATCTCGACGGTCATCTCGATGTGCGGCAGCGACGGGACGGGCTTGCCGTCGTGCACCACGGTGATGCCGTTGTCGTAGCGCGCGCCGGAGAGCAGCAGACCGGAGACGAACTGCGAGGAGTGCGAAGCGTCGATCACCACCTGGCCGCCCGTGAGGTGCCCGGTGCCGTGCAGCGCGAACGGCAGCGCGTCGCCGTCGATGTCCGCGCCGAGCGCGCGCAGCGCTTCGAGGATCGTGCCCATCGGACGCTCCCGTGCGCGCGGGTCGCCGTCGAAGCGCACGGTGCCCTTGGCGAGCGCGGCGGCGGGCGGGACGAACCGCATGACCGTGCCCGCGAGCCCGCAGTCGAGCTCCGCGGGGCCGGTCAGCGGTGCCGGGGTCACCAGCCACGACCCGTCCGGCCCGTCCGCGACGCCGACGCCGAGCGCGCGCAGCGTGCCGACCATCAGCTCGCTGTCCCGGCTGCGCAGCGGCGCGCGGAGCACCGACGGTCCGTCCGCCAGCGCCGCGAGCACCAGCGCGCGGTTGGTGATCGACTTGGAGCCGGGCAGCGGGACTTCCGCGTGCACGGGGGAGTCGGTGCGGGGGGCCAGCCAGTGCGACGTCATGTGTCGATGATCCCCCAACCGGCCGCGCGGCCCTCGCCCGGACCAGGCTGACATGCCACGATGGACCACGTGTGCGGCAGATTCGCCACCACCCGGGACCCGGATTCGCTTGCTGCCGAGTTCGACGCGGTGGACGGCACCGAAGGTCTCATGGGCGGCGCGGACTACAACGTGGCCCCGACCAAGCACGTCCCGGCGATCGTGGCGCGGCATCCGCGCGACGCCGAGGGCGAGCCCGACCCCGACTCCGTGGTCCGCAGCATCAGGATGATGCGCTGGGGCCTGGTACCGATGTGGGCCAAGGACCCCTCGGTGGGCTCGCGCATGATCAACGCGCGGGTGGAGTCGGCCGCGGAGAAACCGGCTTTCCGCACGGCCTTCGCCCGGCGCCGCTGCCTGATCCCGGCCGACGGCTGGTACGAGTGGCAGGTCGACGGCGACCGCAAGCAGCCGTACTACGTGACCCCGCAGGACGGCTCCGGGCTGGCGCTCGCGGGCATCTGGGAGACCTGGCGGTCCCCGAAGGCGGCGGCCGACGAGTTCCCGATGGTGACCTTCGCGGTGCTGACCACCGACTCGTTCGGACAGCTCGCCGACGTGCACCACCGGATGCCGATCATGCTGCCGCGGCACGCGTGGGCCGGCTGGCTGGACCCGGACTCCACCGATCCCACGGCGCTGGTCGCGGAGCCCGACCCGGAGCTGCACGCGGGACTGGAGCTGCGCCCGGTGACGACGAAGGTCAACAGCGTCCGCAACAACGGTTCCGAGCTGCTGCGGCGGTTCGTCCCGGAGGAGCCGGCCGAACAAGCGCTCTTCGAGCTGCCATGACGACTCTGGAGATCGACACCCCGCACGGCCCGGCACGGGCTGAGCTGCACTGCGCCCCCGAGGCCCGCGCCGCGCTGCTGCTGGGGCACGGTGCCGGAGGCGGCATCAGCGCCCCCGACCTGGTCGCGGTGACCCGCGCGGCCACCGCGGCCGGTGTGGACGTGGCCCTGATCGAGCAGCCCTACCGCGTGGCGGGCCGTCGCGCCCCGGCTCCGGCGAAGCAACTGGACGCCGCGTGGCTGGCGGTTGCGAAACACCTGGGCTCGTCGTGGTGCGAGGACCTGCCGCTGGTGTTCGGCGGTCGGTCCTCCGGAGCCCGCGTCGCCTGCCGCACGGCGGCCGAGGGCCAGGCGGTCGCGGTGCTGTGCCTGGCGTTCCCGGTGCACCCGCCGGGCAAGCCGGAGAAGTCGCGGATGGCGGAGCTGTCCGAGGTCGAAGCCCCCGTGCTCGTCGTCCAGGGAGAGCGCGACCCCTTCGGCATGCCGCCCGCCGCGCACCACCGCGAGGTCGTCGTGGTCCCCGGCGACCACGCACTCAAGGCGGATGTGGCCCTCGTCGGCCGCACCGCGGGGGAGTGGCTGTCCCGCGTCCTCCGCCCCCTCGACTAGGCGTCGGCGGCGATGAGGGCCACAACGGCGCCCGTGAGGCGGACGAGGTCGGCAGGTGCCAGCTCGACTTCGAGGCCGCGCCGCCCCGCGCTGCAGAAGACTGTGTCGAAGGTCTCGGCGGAGGCGTCCACGACGACCGGCAGGCGCTTCTTCTGGCCCAGCGGGGAGATCCCGCCCGCCACGTAACCGGTCGCCCGCTCCGCGTCCGGGACGGGCGCCATCTTCGCCTTCTTCCCGCCCACCGCGGCGGCCAGTGCCTTCAGGTCGAGTTGCGCGGTGACCGGGACCACGCCGACCGCGAGCTTGCCGTCGACCTCGGCCACCAGCGTCTTGAACACCCGCTCCGGCTCCAGGCCCAGCGCCTCCGCGGCTTCCAGGCCGTAAGAGGCGTGCCTCGGGTCGTGCTCGTAGGAGTGCAGTTCGTGCCGCACCTTCTGCTTGTCCAGCAACGCCGTCGCCGGAGTCCCGCGTCCCGCCATGATCGAACCCTAGAACCAGGAATGCGGAGGGCGTCCACCGCGTTTCCCCCCTCGTGGGAACCGAGCTGATGAGCGATTCAGGCAAGCGCTGCCCGTCGCGGCCGCCGAGGGACGCGCGGACCGGCCGTGGGGCCGCGCGCCGCGTATCCTCGGGGCCGACGTATGCGTCGCCGGTGATGGGACAGGTCCCGCCGGAGTGGTTGGAAGGGAGCCAGGTGCCCGACACCTCGCCCGAGGTCGGACAGGTCGTTGAGGAGTCCGCCGAGCAACGCGCCGCGCGCTTCGAGCGGGACGCGATGCCCTTGCTGGACCAGCTGTACTCCGCCGCGCTGCGGATGACGCGCAACCCCGCCGACGCCGAGGACCTGGTGCAGGAGACCTTCCTCAAGGCCTACGGCGCCTTCGCGTCGTTCAAGGACGGCACCAACCTCAAGGCGTGGCTGTACCGCATCCTGACCAACACCTACATCAACGGTTACCGCAGGAAGCAGCGCCAGCCGGTGCAGCAGCCGACCGAGGAGATCCAGGACTGGCAGCTCGCCCAGGCGGAGAGCCACACCTCGTCGGGCCTGCGCTCGGCCGAGGTGGAGGCGCTGGACCGGCTGCCGGACAGCGACGTCAAGGACGCCCTTCAGCGACTTCCGGAGGAGTTCCGGATCGCGGTGTACCTCGCCGACGTCGAGGGATTCGCTTACAAGGAGATCGCGGACATCATGGGTACGCCGATCGGGACCGTCATGTCCCGGTTGCACCGCGGCCGTCGCCAACTGCGCGAGATGCTGACCGGTGTGGCCGAGGAGCGTGGTCTGCTGCGCGGCCGTCAGCGCGAGGTGACCGGGTCATGAACTGCGGGGACCACGAGACCGACTGCTCCGAGGTGCTGGCCGAGGTCTGGCTCTACCTGGACCAGGAGTGCGACAAGACCCGGCGGGAGCTGCTGCACCGGCACCTCAACGAGTGCAACCCGTGCCTGGAGAGCTACGGCATCGAGGAGCACATCAAGGCGCTGCTCGCCCGCAAGTGCGGTGGTGAGCACGCCCCGGACACGCTCAAGGACCGGCTGCGCGCCTGCATCCGGGAACAGGCGGACGTGATCGTGCAGCACGGCGCCGAGGGCACCACGGTGGAGATCCGGCACAAGAAGGTCGAGAAGGCCACCGAGGAGCAGTAGGGCGCACGACGCGAAAAGGCCCCGCGACGTCTGACGCCGGCGGGGCCTTCGCACACCTGATGTCAGGAGTTGGGGCGCTTCCCGTGGTTCGCGCCACCCTTCTTACGGTCGCGCTTCTTGCGTCCCCGCTTCGACATTGCGTCACCTCATTTGCTGATGAACGGCTGTGCCTCCAGCCGTCGCCTTACCGGCTCCAAGTCTGACATGTCGGAAACCCGGACCCCCGCGTGGCCTCGTTCGTGATTGGATTGCGGCGGTTCATCAGCGTCAAGGAGGACATGGGATGGCCGAGGAGATCCACGCCGAGATGGTCGCCAACGTCTGGAAGGTGGTCGTCTCCGACGGCGACACCGTGGAGGACGGCGACACCCTGGTGATCCTGGAGTCCATGAAGATGGAGATCCCGGTCGTCGCCGAGTCCGACGGTGTGGTGACCATCAAGGTCGCCGAGGGGGACGTGGTCCAGGAAGGCGACCTGGTCGCCGTCATCGACTAGGAACGCCCGACCCGGGGTGGAATCGGGCCACGCGGTGCTTGGCGGCGGGTGACAATGGGGTGTGTCCACCCTCAGTGAACTGCTCGCCGAGCACACGCGGCTGCCCGGTACCGCGGTCGACCACCTCCAGCTCGTCGTGGCGGAGTGGCAGCTGCTGTCCGACCTCTCCTTCGCCGACTTCCTCATGTGGGTTCCCGTGGAAGACACAGCGGAAGCCGAGGGGAGTAACGGCGAAGAGCGCTTCCTGTGCGTGGCCCAGGCCCGGCCCACCACGGCGCCCACGGCGCACCCCGAGGACATGGTGGGCACGGTGGTCACCGCGGCGGAGCACCCGCAGCTGCGCAGGGCCATGGCCGAGGGGCGGATCTGCCGCGAGGAGGACCCGCGCTGGCACCTCGGCGTGCCGGTGCGCCGCGAGACCATCCCGGTGCTGATCGACCGGTCCTGCGTCGCCGTGCTGAGCCGGGACATCAACCTGGCCGTTCCCCGCGTGCCCAGCCCGCTGGAGATCGCCTACCTCGGCAGCGCCGCCGACCTGTGCCAGATGATCGCCGACGGCACCTTCCCCGCGCCCGAGCCGACTCCCGGCGCGCACACCAGCCCGCGCGTCGGCGACGGGTTCATCCGCCTCGACCCATCGGGTGCGGTCGTGTTCGCCAGTCCCAACGCCCTGTCGGCCTACCACCGCATGGGCCACGCGTCGGATCTTGTCGGGGTGCACCTGGCCCCGCTCACGCGCTCGCTGATCTCCGACCCGTTCGACGCGACCGAGGTCGTGCAGCGCGTCCGCTCGGCGCTCGACGGCAAGCCGAGCATGCGGGTGGAGGCCGAGGCGCGCGGCGCCATGGTGCTCTTCCGCGCGCTGCCGCTGCGCCCGCGCGGCCAGTCGGCGGGGGCGCTCGTGCTGGTCCGCGACATCACCGAGGTGCGGCGCCGGGACCGCGCGTTGATGTCCAAGGACGCCACGATCCGGGAAATCCACCACCGCGTGAAGAACAACCTGCAGACCGTCGCCGCGTTGCTGCGCCTGCAGGCCCGCCGGACCGGGAACGACGAGGCCCGCCAGGTCCTCGAGGAGTCCGTGCGCCGGGTGACCTCGATCGCGCTGGTGCATGAGACGCTGTCCATGTCCGCCGACGAGCGGGTCAGCCTGGACGACGTCGTCGACCAGGTGATCCCGATGATGAGCGACGTCGCGACCACGGAAACCCGGGTCGCCGTGCGCCGCGAGGGCAAGTTCGGCGTCGTTCCGGCCGAGCTGGCGACGCCGCTGGTGATGGTGCTGACCGAACTGGTGCAGAACGCCTTCGAGCACGCTTTCGAGCCCGGTCAGCGGGGCGACGTGCTGGTCACCGCGGAGCGTTCGTCGAAGTGGCTGGACGTGGTCGTGCACGACGACGGACGGGGCCTGCCGCCGGGGTTCTCGCTGGAACGGACCAAGTCACTGGGCCTGCAGATCGTGCGGACCCTGGTGGAGTCGGAGCTGCGCGGCTCGCTCAGCCTGCGCAGGCGCACCTCGGCGCCGGGCACCGAGGCCGTGCTTCGGGTACCGCTGAAGCGGCGACGTTAGTCGTATACGTGAATGCACACGTAATTTCCGCGGAAGCGGAGATTGCTCCGGACATAACTGAGGGCCGACACCATTGTGGACGTGGTGTCGGCCCTCAGAAATATATGTGGGGGTGTGCAGCCTGCAATCAGGCACCGCTCCGGGCCCGGGTGCGAGCGTTGCGGCGCTTCAGCGCACGACGCTCGTCTTCGCTCATTCCGCCCCAGACGCCGGCGTCCTGGCCGCTTTCGAGTGCCCAGGTCAGGCAGTCGGAGATCACGGGGCAGCGACGGCACACGGCCTTCGCCTCGGCGATCTGCAGCAGCGCAGGCCCACTGTTCCCGACCGGGAAGAACGTCTCCGGGTCTTCGTCGCGGCAGGCCGCGCGGTGGCGCCAGTCCATTGTTCCTAGCTCCTCGCCAGGCGCGATTATCGCGCCAGTTGTGGGGGTTGGGGTGTCGTTCGTGGGTGCTTGTGAATGCTTTCACGAACTCCGGCGATGTCAAGAGGTCCGAACCAAATCGGTGAGGGAACTCACCACATGGGGGGACCGGACTGACCTGCGGTTTCAGGCCGTAACCGGACCTTCGAAAATCTTGCCTCGCGATGGTGTGCCGATCGCCGTGCCACCGCTGAAGGGGTTACACCGCTACCTGCAGTGCGCCGGGCACCGAAGTGAAGAGCACCTCGGTCCGCTCGCCGAGCAGGTCACCATCAACCTGCAACTTTACCGGATTCTCGCACGTGATGCGCGCCCATTCAATGTCGTCTTCGCGGAGGAGGTGTACACCACGAGGGTCGGGAGCGCTCCGGGTTGCCTGGACGAGGTGTTTTACCACCGTCAGTGTCCGAACGTCACTCAGAGCGAACACGCCCAGCCCGGAGTCGAGCGAACACTCCGGATTCAGCCGGAGCGGGCGGGTCCCGTAGTAGGTCCAGGGGTCGGTGTTGGACACCAGGGCGATGTACTGCCCGGGGATCGGGTCCCGTCCGGGCAGGTGCACGGTCAGCTGCGGCTCCTCGCGGCGCAGCCGCAGGTACCGGGCGATGGCCACCTTCGCGTAGAGGAACGGGGTCGCTTCCTTGCGCTTGACCCGCCGCTGCTCGACCCCGGCCACCACGTCGCCGTCGTAGCCGAGTCCCGCGTTGAAGGTGAACCAGCGGTCGTCGGCGCGGCCGAGCCCGACCCGCCTGCTGCTGCCGGACTCGATGGCGTTGAGCAGCTGGTGCGTGGCCTCCAGCGGGTCCAGCGGGATGCCGAGCGCGCCCGCGAAGACGTTGGCGGAGCCGCCGGGCACCACGCCCAGCATCGGCGCGTCCGGGCGCACGCCCTCGCTGAGCAGGCCGTTGACCACCTCGTTGACCGTGCCGTCCCCGCCGTGCGCCACCACCAGGTCGAAGCCGTCGGCGACGGCCTGCCGGGCGGCGTCGGCCGCGTGGCCCCGGTACTGGGTCTCCACCAGGTCCAGCTTGGTGTCACTGGCCAGGGCGTGGGCGATCACGTCGCGGCCCGCGGGGGTGGTCGAGGTGGCCTGGGGGTTGACCACGAGAAGGGCACGCACCCCAGCAGCGTATGACAGCGCGTGACCAGGTGCGCGGCACGAGCGCTCGGGTTTGACGGACCTCACTCTCGAACGGGTGATGCGCGCCCTACCGGGGGAGAGCCCGGTCATCGCCGTCACCCCGACTAGCATCGCCGTTCGTGACCAGTCGCGTTGCCTCCCCGACCGTCGTCCGTGCAGCGGGTGCGCTCGTCGCCCTCCAGGGCCTCGCCGGGGTCGTGTTCGTGGTCGCGCTCGTGGTGCGCGCCCTCACCGGGGCGCCCGAGCCCGGCAAGGTCTTCGGCGAGGCCGGGTACTTCGCGGTGCTCACCGCAGGTGTCGTCGCGACCGCGGTCGGGCTGCTGCTGTCCAAGCGCTGGGCGCGCACGCCGGCCGTGGTGATCCAGCTGCTGCTGCTCGGCGTCGCCTGGTACGCCTTCGGCCCCTCGCACCAGTACCTCTACGGCGCGTTGGTGGCGATCTACTGCGCGTCCCCGCTGGTCCTGCTCTTCACCGCGCCTGCGAAGGACTGGGCGATGGGCATCGGCGAGTACTCCGACGCGGGCGCCGACGACTGACGCCGTCCCGGCAGCGACGTGATGCCGACCCCGGCGATCACGAGCACCGCCGCGACGCACCGCAGCGGGGTCACGGCCTCGCCGAGGAACAGGGCCGCCGAGCTCATCCCGAAGACGGGCACCAGGAGCGAGAACGGTGCGACCGCTGTCGCGTCGTACTCGCGCAGCAGGTAGCCCCAGACGCCGAAGCCGAACAGCGTCGCCGCCCACGCGACGAAGAGGGTGGCGCCCACGCCGGACAGGTTCAGCGCGCCCAGCGCCGCCGTTCCCGCTTCAGGGCCTTCCACCAGCAAGGACAGTCCGAGCAGCGGGAGGATCGGGACCGCGCTCACCCAGACCATGAAGCGGAGCATGTCCGGCGGCTGGGCCTTGCGCGTGATGACGTTGGACAGGCCCCAGCACGCGGCCGAGCCGATCACCAGCAGGAACGCCGCGAGTGGGCTGGACGTGCCGTACTCGACCGCGACGAGCGAGATCCCGGCGAAGGCCACGGCCATCCCGGCGAGTCGCGTCCGGCCGGGGCGCTCGCGCAGCAGCAGCGCCGCGAACAGGGCGGTGAACAGCGCCTGGCTCTGCACCGCCAGAGACGACAGGCCCGCGGGCATCCCGGCCTTCATGCCCACGAAGAGCAGGCCGAACTTGGCGACGCCGAGCACGAGGCCGACACCGAGCACCCAGCGCCACGCGACGCGCGGTGAGCCGACGAACAGGATCGTCGGGATCGCGGCGACGAGGAACCGCAGCGCGGAGAACAGCAGCGGCGGGAACTCACCGAGACCGATCTCGATCACGACGAAGTTGACGCCCCACACGGCGGTGACGAGCACGGCCAGCGCGATGTGCTTCGGCTTCATGACACCCATGGACCGAGCCTGGGTGGAGCCGTGAGTTAAGCACTAGCGAAATATCCTTGGTGGTTTCGTTTAGCATCACTTCATGATGGATCTGGGGCGGCTGCGCGCGCTGCACGCTGTCGCGCAGCACGGTTCGATCGGCGCGGCGGCCTCGGCGCTCGGCTACACGCCGTCGGCGGTGTCCCAGCAACTGGCGAAGCTGGAGCGGGAGACGAGGACGACGCTGCTGGAGCGGCGAGGCCGGGGCATCGTGCTGACCGACGCGGCACTGCTGCTGGCGGAGACCGCCGGGCAGGTGCTCGGCTTGGTCGAGCAGGCCGAGATCACCCTTGAAGCGCAACGAGGAACGCCCGTCGGCAGGTTCTCCCTCGCTGCGTTCGCCACCGCCGCGCGGGGTCTGATGCCCTTGGTGCTGGCCGATCTCGCGGAGCGGTACCCCGCGCTGGACGTGCGGCTGACCGAGGTCGACCCGCCGCAGGCGGTGGAGGTGGTGGCGCGCGGGGACATCGACCTCGCGGTGGTGCACGACTGGCAGAACACCCCGCTCGCGGTCCCGGACGGGCTGTCGCGGGCCCGGATCGGCGAGGACGCCGCGGATGTCCTTCTGCCGCAAGGACATCCGCTCGCCGAGCGCGACGTGCTGGTGCCGGAGGATCTCGCTCACCAGCGGTGGATCTGCCAGCAGCCCGGGGCGATCTGCCACGACTGGCTGGTCCGCACGCTGCGGGACGCGCAGGTCGAACCGGACGTCGCCCACCAGGTGGTCGAGTACCAGACGCAGAAGGCGTTGATCGCCGCCGGACTCGGCGTGGGGCTGCTGCCGAGGCTCGGGCGGGGCGAGCTGCCGGACGGGATCGTCGTGCGCCCGCTGCGCCCGACGCCGACGCGCAGGTTGTTCGCGGTGTGGCGGGCGCAGGCCAGCAGGCGTCCCGCGATCACCGTGCTCGTGGAGGCCATGCGCGCGCACTGGGACGGCCGTGACAGCGCTGACGGGGTGTAGTCCCCGGGTCGCACGTCCGTGGTGCCGCGGTAGCTCGCATCGGTGGATCGCGGACACGACCGGCATGTCGATCAGGGGTCGCGCCGAGCCCTGCTCAGTCAGCCCGACGAGCAGAGAGGTGGACGCGGTGATCACTCAGGAAATGGTCCAGCAGTTGTTCGGCGACGAGGTCTACGACCGGCACGGCGAGAAGATCGGCAAGGTCGGTCAGGTCTACCTGGACGACCAGACGGGCCAGCCCGTGTGGGTCACGGTGCGCACCGGCCTGTTCGGCATGAAGGAGAGCTTCGTCCCGCTCAACCAGGCCAACGTCAACGGCGACGAGGTGCACGTCCACGTCAGCAAGGACCAGGTCAAGGGCGCGCCGAGGATGGACGCCGACGGCGGCCACATGTCGCGGGCGGAGGAGCAGCAGCTCTACAGCTACTACGGCATCGAGTACGCGGCGTTGCCCGGCCAGCGGCAGGGCGAGCGCGGCACGCAACGCCCCGCGCGCGGAGGGGCCGCGGACACGCGCGACAACGCGACCGAGATGACGCGCTCCGAGGAGCGGCTGCGGGTGGGCACCGAGCAGGTGGAGACCGGCAAGGTCCGGTTGCGCAAGCACGTCGTGACCGAGCAGCAGCAGGTGTCGGTCCCGGTGCGGCACGAGGAGGTCCGGCTCGAACGGGAGCCGATCGCCGACGGTGCCGCGCGGGGCGCGGAACGGATCGGCGAAGCGGAGCAGGAGGTGACCCTGCACGCGGAGAAACCGGTGGTGAGCAAGGAAACCGTGCCGGTGGAGCGGGTCCGGATGAGCAAGGAGACGGTCACCGAACAGCAGAACGTCGCCGGGGAGGTGCGCAAGGAAGAGATCGATGTGGACGACGCCTCGAGGCGCCGCAGGAACACGCCTTAGAACAACCGCGGGCGGGCCGTCATCCGGCCCGCCCGCGGCTGTCAGGACAGGGTGGCCACGGCCGAGGTGATGAGGTCCCAGAAACCGGGGACGTCGAGGGTGGTGGCGACCTCGGCGTTGACCGGGCGGCCGGTGACCCCGTGAAAGTCGACCACCGTCGCGCCCCTGGTGTGCTCCCCGGTCAGCTCGATCGCGACGGCGGCCGGGACGGTGGTGACCAAGGCGGGATCGATCAGCCGTGCGATGGCGACCGGGTCGTGCAGGGGCGGCGCTGGGAAGCCCCAGATCGCCTTGTAGGTCGAGGCGAAGAACGTCAGCAGCTCCACGCAGAGCGTCGCCAACGGGGTGCCGATGGCGGCGATGCGGTCGCAGACCTCCTGCGTGGCCAGAGCCTGGTGGGTGATGTCCAGGCCGCACATGGTGATGGGCAGGCCGGAAGTGAAGACCAGCTCGGCCGCCTCCGGGTCGCAGTAGATGTTGAACTCTGCGGCGGGGGTGACGTTGCCCAGCCCCGTCGCCCCGCCCATCAGGACGATCCGCGCGATGTGCGGCAGGACCTCCGGGTGATCACGCAGCAGGACCGCGATGTTGGTGAGCGGTCCAGTGGGGACGAGCGTGACGGGCTCCTTATGGGACAACAGGATCTCGCGCATCAGCGCAATCGCGTCCATTGCGGACAGTTCGACGGTCGGCGGCCCGAAGCTCGGACCGTCCAAACCGGACTCCCCGTGGACCTCGACGCCGCCGATCTCGGCTCCGACCGCGGACGCGTTGCCGCCCAGCGGTTCCGCGCGTCCGGCAGCGATCGGCACGTCGGTGATCCCGGCGGCCGAGCAGATCCGCCGCGTGTTCAGCGTCGTCCTGTCGAGGGTCTGGTTCCCGGCGACCGTGGTGATCGCGAGCAGGTCGATCGCCGGGTCGGCCGCGGCCAGCAGGATCGCCAGCGCGTCGTCGTGGCCGGGATCGCAGTCCAGGATGATCGGCGTCGGCATGCCCTAGCCCCTGGCGGCGAAGTCGGCGAGCGCGCTGTCGGTGAGGCGGTGCATCTCCCACTCGTCCAGCGGCGCGGCCCCGATGGACTTGTAGAAGTCGATCGCCGGGGTGTTCCACTTCAGCACCGACCACTCCAGGCGTTGGTAGCCCTTGTCGACGCACTCCTTCGCCAGCTCCACCATCAGCGCCTTGCCCAGGCCGGAGCCGCGTTGCGCCGGGTCGACGTAGAGGTCCTCCATGTAGATGCCGTGCGTGCCGCGCCAGGTCGAGTAGCTCAGGAACCACAGGCAGTAGCCGACGACCTGGCCGTCCACCTCGGCGACGTGGCCGAAGAGCGCGGGCGCGGTGCCGAACAGCGACACGTGCAGCTGTTCGGAGGTCAGGTGGCACTCCTGCGGCGCCCGCTCGTACTCGGCGAGGGCGTGCACGAGTCGGACCACTTCGTCCACATCGGACGGTTGAATGCGACGGACTGGCATGGGTTCCTCTCGTCAGACGGGTGGCAGGTTGAGGTGGACGATCTGGGGCACCCCGCGTTCGAAGCCGAGCGTGGCGACCCCCGCGGTGCCCATCGCGAAGCCGACTCCCGCCTCCGCGCGCAGCCCCACCCACCTGGCCACCAGCACGCGGCTGAAGTGGCCGTGGCCGATCAGGACCACGTCGCCGGTCGCGAGCGCCGGCTGGATCTTCGTCAGCACCTTGTCGGCGCGCGCGGTCACGGATTCGGCGGTCTCACCGTTGGGGCACGGGTGCGTCCACACTGTCCAGTCCGGGACGCTCTCGCGGATCTGCGCCGTGGTCAGGCCCTCGTAGTCGCCGTAGTCCCACTCCGCGAGGTCCTCGGTCACATCGTCGGGAGCGCCAAGACCGGCCAGCTCGGCCGTTCGCGTCGCGCGCTCGCGCGGGCTCGACAACAGCAGGGCCGGTTTGTCCGTGCCGCGCAGCCGGGCCAACACCCGACCCGCCGCGACTGCCTGCTGTTTTCCTTCGCTGGTAAGCGGAATGTCGGTGCGACCGGTGTGCTGGCCGGTCGCCGACCACTCAGTCTCCCCGTGCCGCAGCACGTACACGTGTCCGTTCGGCATGCGCCGAGTCTTTCAAGAGATCGAGCCGAGCGCCTTGTCGAGCTGGTCGAGGCAGGTCTGCGCGGCCGAAACCGAGTAGCCGTCCCACCAGGCGACCGGGTCCAGCTCGATGACGCGTCCGGCGCGCACCGCGGGCAGCTGCTGCCAGAGGCCGCCCTTGGTGTACTTGTCGAAGGTGCTCGACGCCTTGTCCACCAGGCCACCGCCGCCGACGAAGTACAGCAGGACGTCGGAGTCCGCGAGCACGCCCACGTTCTCCTCGCTCAACGTCACGTAGGTCGCGCTCGGGGAGGAGCGATCAGTGGAGGCCGGTCGGAGTGCGCCGACGTCGGCGAGGATCGACGAGCCGAAGATCGGTCCGCGCACGATGCGAAGTTCGTTGCTGGTGAACCGCAACAGCGCGACGGAGTGCTTGGCCAGCAGTTCGCGGTGCTTCGCGGACGTCGCCGCCACGCGCTCGGTGTACGCCGCGAGCCTGCGGTCGATCTCCGTGCGGGCGCCGAGGAGATCGCCGATCGTGCGGACGGACTGCTGCCAGCCCACACCGCTGCCCGCGTTCTCGTAGGCGACAGTCGGCGCGATGCCCGCGAGCTTCGCGTAGTTGTCCTTGAGCCGCTGGATGTTCCCGATGATCATGTCCGGCCGGAGTCCGGCGAGCTGCTCCAGGTTGAGCTGGTTGAAGCCCAGCGCGGTGAACCCGGCGGCCGGCGCAGGCACGTACGGCGGCAGCGGCTGACCGCCCTGCAGGGTCTCCGAGGCGACGAGGGGAACACCGAGTTCGAGGCTGACCTGGAGTCCGCCGTTGCTGTCCAGCGACACCACGCGCTCCGGGCTGACCGGGACGGTGCTGGTGCCGAGCGAGTGCGAGACCGCACGCGTCGGCTTGTCGCCCTTGCTGCGGCGGCCGAGCGAACAGCCTGAGACAGTCAGCAGGCCCGCCGCGGTGAGCAGGCCGCGCCGGCTCACGCCGCCGCCGAGCACCGGTAGTTGCCGGTCCAGGTCGCGAAACACGGCGTGACGGTATTTCTTAGGCTTGCCTAATGTCCAGCGGCTTGCGCAGCTTCGACACTGCCCACAGCTCGCCGCGCGCCTCGTCGTCGAGCAGCGGACAGGTCAGGCACATGCTCTGCACGCCGTCCGTGAAGTCCAGGCAGCACGCGCCTCGCACGCCCCACGACTCGTCATCGGAGCCCCCGTAGTTCGCCAGCACAGGCCGCGACCGGCGCGGGATGCCCGCCGCGTACAGCTCCTCGGCCAGCTCCGCCGCCCGGTCCCACGCCGCGTGACGGTTCTGCCCCAGCTGCCTCGCCACGTTGAGCATGCCGAAATGGATCATGTCGATCACGTAGCTCCACAGCGTGCGCGCGCCCACCCGCGATCGCGCGCACACCTCCGTGACCAGCGGCGTCACCGTGGTGACGAAGCCCTGCGCCAGGTCACGGTCGTCGTCGGTGATCTCCGCGACCACCAGGCGCCTGCGGCTCACCGTGCCGTCGTAGTGAAACCAGTAGCGGTCGGGGGCGACGCGCGGGGCCGCTTCGAAGAGGTAGACCGAGGCAGCCGTGCAGAAGATCAGCTCGCGGAGCAGGATTCGCAGCGCTTCCATCGCACGCGGACCCGGCGGGACGGATTCGTCTTGGGCCGCAAGGAGTTCCGCGACGCGCTCGCGCATCTCGACCGCTGTGAACCAGGTGTCCCCGGCCGGTGCACCTTCGGGACCTGTCAGCTCCGGCAGCGGGGCGAACGCCAACCCGGCGCAGCGTTCGCGCAGCTCATCGATCACGCCGCCACTGTGGCATTCTCGATCGAAATTTCGCTAACGGAGGTGCCGGAGGAACCGCCGTTCGAGCCGCCCCGCGTCCACCTGCACCTCGTCCGTCGCGACCCAACCCGCTCGCTCGTACACACCGATCGCGCGGTCGTTGTCGGCGATCACCCACAGCTCCAACGTGTCGCGGCCGATCGTGCGCGCGTGCTCGTCGACCTCGCGGAGGAGGCGCGTTCCCACGCCGCTGCCCCAAGCCTCCGGATCCACCGCGAGGTAGAAGACCTCCAGCGTCTGCGGTCGCGGCGCCACCAGCGCGAAGCCGACCGCCCGGCCGTCCTGCCTCGCCAGGAACAGCTCCGCGCCTTCGAGGCTGAGCCGCCTCAGGATGCCCGGCGTGGTCTGCTCGACCGTGTCCTCCGGGCTCTGGTCACGGTGCGCCTTCGCCCGAGCCCAGATCCCCGCAGCCTCTCTCACCTCGTCTTGCACCAGCCCATTCTCACTTGGGGATTGCGAGTCGTGCTGGGGGTGTGCCGAACACGAGTTCGCGGCCGCGATAACAGATCGTTCACCCCGTAGCCGCGACCTAGGGTTGCCCGAATGGATCTGACCACGGTTGCCGTGCCCCACACCCTCGCTCATCTGGTGCCGCTGCTGCCTCCGCCCCCGGCTCGTGTCCTGGAGGTCGGCTGCGGTCGCGGTGCGCTGGCCGCCGCCCTGGTCGATCTGGGATATGCGGTCGTCGGCGTGGACCGCAGCGCTGAGATGGCGACTGCTGCCGGCGAACGCGGCGTGACCGTCATCCAGGCCGACGTCCACGAGGTCTCCGGCGAATACGACGTCGTGCTGTTCACCCGATCCCTGCACCACGCCGAGGACCTGGACGGCATCCTGGCCCACACCGGCTCGCTGCTCGCCCCGAACGGGCAGATCATCATCGAGGAGTTCGCCTGGGAGCGGGTGGACCGCGCGGCCGTCGACTTCCTCTACGACACTTGCGCCGTGCTGGTCGCCGCCGGAGTGCTCGACGCCGAGACTCCCTCCGGTGACCTGCTCGAAGCCTGGGTCGCAGGCCACGACTCCCTCCACCAAGGCGCCGAAATGCTCGCCGCACTCGGCCGCGCAGGCTCCGATCTGACCACAGTGGACACAGCCATGCTGTGGCGCTTGCTCGACGGCCGCGGTGGTGCCTGGACGGAGCCGGTCACCCGCGTCCCCCAGGTCCTCAACGCCATTCGCGAAGCCGAAGAACGCCGCCTCGCCGCAGGCGCACTTCCCCCGGTCGGTTTGCTCGCGCGCGTACGCCGGCAACGCCCCTGCTGTCGACTCCACGTCCGTGCTCCGCAGGGCCAAGGACAAAAACGACGCTGACCGACGAGAGGGTTCTCGCTGGTCAGCGTCGTTCTCAGTGGAAGGTCAGGCGGCGGCCTTGGTCTCCCAGAAGATCTTGTCGATCTGGGCGATCAGGTCGAGCAGGTCCTGACCGGTCTTCGGGTCGGTGGAGCCCTTGGCGCCGGCGGCGCCCGCGGCCTTGGTGGCCTTGTTGAACAGCTCGTGCAGCTCCGGGTACTTCTCGAAGTGCGGCGGCTTGAAGTAGTCGGTCCACAGCACCCACAGGTGGTGCTTGACCAGTTCGCAGCGCTGCTCCTTGATCTCGATGGCGCGCTGGCGGAACTCGGGGTCCTCGTTGGACTGGTACTTCTCCTGGATGGCCTTCACCGACTCGGCCTCGATCCTGGCCTGGGCCGGGTCGTACACGCCGCACGGCAGATCGCAGTGGGCGGTGACCTCCAGACGAGGGCCGAGGATGCGCGACAGCAGTCGCATCTTTCCTCCCTGACAGTGGATGCTCCGACGTGCGCGACCCTACTCCGCGCCGGTACAACCGGCAGTCGGGGAGGTGATCACGGTGCGAAGAGTCCGCTGGGTGAGAGTGCACGGGCCGTCGATGGTGCCCGCGCTCCACGACGGGGACACCGCGCTGGTGCGCATGGGCGGGCACCCGCGACCCGGGGACGTGGTGCTCGTGCGCTGGGCGGACCGGCCGGGGCAGCTCTCGGTGAAACGGGCCGTGCGCAGGCAGGACGACGGCTGGTGGGTGTTGGGGGACAACGGTTTCGGCTCGACGGACTCGCGACAGCTGGGGCCGGCCGAGGTGCTGGGCGTGCTCCGCTGGCGGATCGCACCGCGTCCCGGACGGATCCGCTAGACCAGGACGGAGCGAAGCGAGGCGTAGTGGGCCTGGCAGGCCTCGTACTTCGGCAGCAGGTCGGACGCGATGGCCTCGGCGAGCGACGGGGCGTTGCGGTCCTTGTCGGACAGGATCGGCTCGGCGCCGTCGAGGTAGGACTCCCACGGGATGCCGAGCATCGGGTCCAACGGGTTGACCGCGTGCTCGGCCGCCGGGTTGTACGGCGTGGAGCACAGGTAGGCCATCACCGTGTCCTCCTCCAGCGCGACGAAGGCGTGGCCGATGCCCTCGGCGATGTACACCGCGCGGAAGTCGGTGGAGTCCAGCCGGGCGGCGTCGAAAGTGCCGAAGGTCGGCGAGCCCACCCGCAGGTCGACGACGACGTCGATCAGCGCGCCGCGCGGGCAGTAGACGTACTTGGCCTGGCCGGGCGGGGTGTCGGCGAAGTGCAGGCCGCGGATCGCCCCGCGCCGGGAGACGCTGTGGTTGGTCTGCGCCAGCCGCATGGGGTGACCGGTCGCCTCGATCAGCGCCGCCTCCTGGAACGGGGCGACGAACAGTCCCCGGGAATCGGGAAAAGAACGGGGAGTGAACTCGAAGGCGTCCGGGACGGCGAGTTTGCGCACCTGCACGACAAAAAAGTCTATTACATCTCCCAGTGCGCCCACCGTGGCCAGCGATGATCAAAACAAGTCGGACGGTCGTCTTGTAAAAAAGGGCTCTGACCTGCGACGTCACTTTCTCGGTTCTGTGATCCCCGCCGCAGACATCGGAGGGATCGCCTGCCACACTGGCCCAACTCCGACGCCCGCGCCGTCGCGCTCACCACCCCTGAGCGAACCGGTGCCGTCGTCGCCGTGCCTGTCGGGCCTGGACGCGATCGCGTCCGGCGACGGGTTTCCGCCTTGCTTCGCGGCCGAAGCGCGATTCCGGCCTGCCCCCGCCGTCTGGAGGGACGCTGTGACTGTTATGAGAGATCCGGTGGCGAACGATCCCGACGTTTCGACGTCTATCGAGCTCACCGACGCCGAGATCTTCGACGCCCACGAGGGCGGCAAGCTCGCCGTCGGCGCGACCGCCTCGCTGGCCGACCCGCGCGCCCTCTCCATCGCCTACACCCCCGGTGTCGCCCGCGTCAGCAGGGCCATCGCCGAGGACGCCACCCTCGCCACCCGCTACACCTGGACCGGCCGCCTCGTCGCGGTGGTCAGCGACGGCACCGCCGTGCTCGGCCTCGGCGACATCGGCCCACGCGCGTCGCTGCCGGTGATGGAGGGCAAGGCCGCGCTGTTCAAGACCTTCGGCGGGCTGGACTCGATCCCGCTGGTGCTCGACACCACCGACGTCGACGAGATCGTGGAGACCCTGGTCCGGCTGCGCCCGTCCTTCGGCGCGGTCAACCTGGAGGACGTCTCCGCCCCGCGCTGCTTCGAGCTGGAGGCCCGGCTGATCGAGGCGCTGGACTGCCCGGTCATGCACGACGACCAGCACGGCACCGCGATCGTGGCGCTGGCCGCGCTCAAGGGCGCCGTCGCGGTCCAGGGCCGCGCGCTCGGTGACCTCAAGGTGGTCATCTCCGGCGCCGGAGCCGCGGGCGTGGCCTGCGCGAAGATCCTGATCGCCGCGGGCGTCGGCGAGGTCGTCGTGCTCGACTCGCGCGGGATCATCGTGGCGGGCCGGGACGGGCTGAACGCGGTCAAGGCCGAGCTGGCCGGGGTGACCAACCCGCGCGGGATCACCGGCGGGCTGGCCGAGGCGCTGAAGGGGGCCGACGTCTTCCTCGGCGTCTCCTCCTCGAAGGTGCCGGAGGAGCTGGTGGCCACCATGGCGCCGGAGTCGATCGTGTTCGCGCTGTCCAACCCGGACCCGGAGATCCACCCGGAGGTCGCGGCCCGGCACGCCGCGATCGTGGCCACCGGGCGCAGCGACTTCCCGAACCAGATCAACAACGTGTTGGCGTTTCCCGGGGTTTTCAAGGGAGCCCTTGACGCGGGCGCGCGCCGGATCACCGAGCGGATGAAGATCGCCGCCGCGGACGCCATCCACGCCGTGGCCTCGGACGATCTGGCCGCGGACCGCATCGTGCCCAGTGCTCTCGACCCCCGCGTCGCCATCGAGGTCGCCGCCGCTGTCGCCGAAGCCGCTAGGCAGGACGGGGTAGCCTGAGACAACCGGAGGACCAGCAGCCCCTCCGGTACACAGCAAGATCCCTGCCGGGGGTGGTGGAAACCTTTCCACCGGTGGTGGGCAGCCGTGCCCTCCACCGGCGGAATGCGTCTTCCTGGGGCTGGGCCTTACGCCGCAGAACCGCTACCTTCACTCGGTCGGGTGAGCACGTGAGGGATGTGGCCCGGGCCGTCCGGTCACTCGGGTGCACTGCTGAGACGACCGTCGGCCGGGGCCGCCTTCCGGCACCGACGGCTCGTTGATGCCGAAGGGTGGACGTCGTGGCCGACCAGGTCCAGCGCACGGGGCGCGCCCCTGGGGTGCTCGACCCTGCCCTGGGCGCCGTGCCGCCCTCGGCCAACGGTGTCGTCCTGCCCGACGCGCCCGCCCTGCTCTGCGACCCGAACGGCTTAGTGCTGCAGGCCAACCCGGCCGCCGCCCGGTTGGCGGGCACCACCCGCCCGGCCGAACTGGTCGGCGGACCGCTGACGGAGCTGATCACCGAGGCGGGGGAGAGCACCTGCCTGCACCGCGCCGACGGCACCGAGCTGCCGGTCCGCGTCGTGCGCCTGCCGCAGCCGGGCACCGGGGCCGAGATCGTGCTGCTGGTCGACGTCTCCGACCTCGCGGGCGCCGCGGACGCCCTGCGGGACGAGAAGCGCAGGCTGAACGAGGTCCAGCGGGTCTCGGGCATCGCGTCCTGGGAGCTGGATCCGGCGACGGGCGAGACCTACTGGTCGCCCAACCACTACGAGCTGTTCGGGCTGAAGCCGGGTGACGTCGTCCCCGGCGCGCAGGCCGTGCTCGACCGCGTGCACCCCGAGGACCAGGAGCTGGTCGCGACGTACTGGCGCGACCACCGGCTCTCGGGCGAGGAGATCGACATCGAGTACCGGATCGTCCGGCCGGACGGCGAGGTCCGGCGCATCCGCGGCGAGGCCGAGACCGTGCGCGACGAGCGCGGCGGCACCGTGCGGATCACCGGCTACATCCGGGACATCACCGACCAATGGCGCGTGGAGAACGAGCTGGCCGAGGAGAAGGCGCGACTGCTGGAAGCCCAGCGGATCGCCAGGATGGGCAGTTGGACCTACGAGGTGGACACGGCCGACGTCCGCCGCAGCGAGGTGATGGTCGAGCTGTTCCGGGAGGTCGGCAACGAACCGGGGGACCTGCTCTCCGGCGTGCACCCCGACGACCGGGAGAAGATGGCCGCGCTGCAGATGCGGCTGCTGCACGCCGAGCACGGGGAGACCGCCGAGGTCGAGTTCCGCGGCGAGCTGGCCGACAAGATCTACAACTGCCGGGTGCGCGCCGAGCACGGTGACAACGGCAAGGTGCGGCGGTTGCAGGCCACGGTCCAGGACGTGACCTCGCTCAGGGCGCTGGAGCGGCAGCTGCGGCACGAGCGCAGGCGGCTGGACGACGCGCAGCGGGTGGCCCGGCTGGGCACCTGGGAGTGGGACTCCACCACCGACCAGATGGCGTGGTCGGACATGCTCAAGGAACTGGTCGGCGTTCCGATCGACGAGCACATCACCTTCGAGGACTTCTTCGCCCTCATCCACCCGGAGGACCGGCCGTGGGTCGAGGAGCTGTGGCAGCAGATCCGCGTGGAGGCGCAGCCCTTCGAGTGCGAGCACCGGCTGATCCGCCGCGACGGCGCGCAGCGGGTGTTCCGCTGCTACGGCGCCCCGGTCAGCGGTCCCGGTGAACCGCTGCTGCTGGTGGGCACCGCGCAGGACGTGACGGAGCAGCGGGTCACCGAGACCCGGATGGAGCGGTCCAGCCAGCGCTTCGCCGACCTCGTCTCGGTCACGCCGGTCGGCATCGGGATCTTCGACGACAACGAGCGGCTGGTCGACGCCAACGACGCGCTGTGCGAGCTGCTGGGCTACGACCTGGAGCAGATGCGCGGCATGACCGCCGAGCAGCTGGCGCACCCGGAGGAGCCCGCGCAGCACCTGCGGATGGCGGACAAGGCCGTCGACGACGAGCAGAAGAGCTACAAGATCCCGCAGCGGCTGTTGCAGCGCTCCGACGGCGAACCGGTCTACTGCGAGCTGCACGTGGCGCTGTCGGTGCAGGACGACGGGCGGCGGTTCTGGCTGGTGGTGTTCCAGGACATCACCGAGCGGCGCCGCACCGCGGAGGCACTGAAGCACCAGGCGACCCACGACGACCTGACCGGCCTGCCCAACCGCACGGCGGTGAAGGAACTGCTCGCGGAGCTCCTGCAGCAGGACGAGCCGAGCCGCGTCGCCGTGTTGTTCTGCGATATCGACAACTTCAAGCGGGTAAACGATTCCCTGGGCCACGACGCGGGCGACGAGCTGTTGGTGGTGCTCGCGCGGCGACTGGAGGGCGGTCTGCCCAAGGGCTGCACGGCGGCCCGGCTCTCCGGCGACGAGTACGTGATCATCTGCGCCGACATCGAGGCGGTCGGCGGCGTGGACGCCCTGGCCACCAAGGTCTCCAGCCTGCTGCGCACGGTGGTCCCGGTGCACGGCCAGCTGGTGCGGGTGTCCGCGTCGATCGGCGCGGCGATCCCCAACGGCGCCCGCGCGACAGGGGACGACCTGCTGCGCTTCGCCGACGCGGCGATGTTCGAGGCGAAGCGGCGCGGCGCCGGGCGGGTCTCGCTGGCCAGCGCGGCGCTGATGGCTTCGGCGGACTGGCAGGTGCACCTGGAGGGGCAGCTGCGCGAAGCGCTCAACCGCGACGGCCTCGCCCTGCACTACCAGCCGGTGGTGGGGCCGGACGGCCGCGTGGTCACGGCGGAGGCGCTCGTCCGGTGGCCGCACCCGGATCGCGGGCTGCTCTCGCCGGACGTGTTCCTGCCCGTGGCCGAGCAGGGCGACCTGATGCGCGAGCTGGACCGGTGGGTGCTGCGGACCGCGCTCAAGGAGGCGTCGGCCTGGCCGGAGCCGGACGGCAAGCCGGTCGCGGTCGCGGTGAACCTCGGCGGCCTGCTGCCGGGCGACCCGGACTTCGTCGACATCGTCGCGACGGCGGTGGCGGAGAGCGGGATCGCCTGGGACCGCGTGGTCCTGGAGCTGGTGGAGACCAGCCTGGTGGACCTGCCCTCGCGGACCCGGCAGGCGATGGCGGAGCTGGTGGAGCGCGGCGTCCGGTTCGCCGTCGACGACTTCGGCACCGGCTACTCGTCCCTGGCCCGGCTCAAGGACCTGCCCGCGCAGATCATCAAGGTGGACCGGCGCTTCGTCTCCGGGGTCGGCAAGGACCCGTCGGACTTCGCCGTGGCGCAGGCCGTGGTGGACATGGCGCGCGCCATGGGCCGCAGCTGCGTCGCCGAGGGCGTGGAGACCGCGATGCAGTTCCACATCCTGCAAGGCGTCGGCGTGGACGCCTACCAGGGCTGGCTGTTCTCCCGCGCCGTGCCGCCCCGGGAGTTCCGCGCGGTGCTCTCCCTCGGCCCGCTCCACGTCCCCCGCGCCGGCTGACCGTCAGGAGAGGTCGGCGGCGGAGGCGGTGATCGCGTCGAGCAGCGGCGCGATGCGGTGGCGCGGGATGTCGATCAGGCGGAGGGCGAGGTCGGCGGGGGTCGGAGCGGCCTCGGCGACCAGATCGCGAGCCGCGTTGCGGGTGAGGGTGATCCCGGTGGCCTTCGCCGTGCTGATCAAGCCCTCCCGCCACAGGTTGCCGACCTTGCCGTGCGCGCGGTCGAGGACGTGCCTGGCCAGCCGCTCACCCGCGTCGAGGCGGTTCGCCGGGATCTGCTCGGCCACCACCACCGCCGAGCGGTCGTCGGGGTTGCTGCGGAGGAACCGCAAGCGGTACTTGTGCCGCAGCGCGGCCGTGAGCGCGCGCTGACCCGCCTGGTTCGACAGGTCGAGGTGGTTGTTGGCGACGAGCACCGCGACGCGGGGCGCGGACGCGGCGAGCAGCACGCGCAGCAGCCACGGCCCGGGATCGCCGGTCGCGTCGATCGCCAGCGCGGTGTCCTCGGCGGCGTTGAGCGGGCGGTCCCACGCCGGTCCCCGGACCTCGTCGACCTTGAGACGGCCGTCGGCGGAAGCGGTGGCGCGCAAGGCTTCCAGCTGCGCTGAGGTCGTTTTTCCTTGCGCCTCAATCGATTGCGGGCCGTGCGTGTAGATCGCCGTGTTCGACGGGCGGTCGAGGAGCTTGCGCGTCTTGGAGGTCGCGCGGAGCACGTACAGCTCGCTCGCGCTGCCGACCGCCTGCGCGCCGTGGTAGCGGTTGAAGCGCGGCAGGATCGCCTCGAACAGCACGCCGAGCTGCATGATCTCCTGCTGCACCTTCAACCCGAGCGTGGGATTGCGCTCGCTGAAGCCGTAGGCCAGCAGGATGCGACCCATGTCCACATCGCGCAGGCACGACGCGGCGCGCGTGACGAACAGGCCGATTCCCTCTGGCGTGTAGGGAGGATCGGTGAACACGAGGTCCGCCCAGCCCTGCGCCGCCGGGGGCAGGCCGAAGCGGAAGTCCGCGTGCACGCTCCGGATGGTGAAGCCTCGCTCGGCCGCGCGGTTGTCGATGAACTCCAGCACCCGCTCGTCCAGGTCGACGACGAGCACTTCGAGATCGGGCCGCACCGCGCACACCGCGAGCGAGGTGAGGTCGTGGTCGCCGAGGCAGAGCAGCCGGGCCCCGGAGAGGGTGTACTGCTCGTCGAGCCACATCGCCCGGCGCAGCATCGTCTGCGCGGTCGCGGCGACGTGGTCCAGCGCGGGCATCGGAGCGGGGACGGCGTGGATGTCCTGTTTGATCCGGGTGACCATCTCCTCGTGGGTCTGCGCGGCGGCCTCGAGCGGATCTGTGTAATTCAGGGCATTGCCCAACTCGAGCCCCAGATCGAGGTGCTCCCGGTAGACCGTGGTGCGCCAGGGGCGGATGCGATAGCGGTCGCCCTCGCGCTCGACGTCCGGCTCCATCGCGGCGAGCAGTTCCTCGACGGTGCGGCGCGGAACCGCGGGCTGGCGCACCAGTTCGGCCAGGGACTGCCAGCCGGATGTGAGCAGCGCCACGACGATCCGCAGCCTGCGGCCGTGCACTCCGTGGTCGGCGAGGAGAGCTGATACCCGCTGCACGGGGTCATCGGTGGTCACAAACTGTTGACCTTAGACGTATCGGTCGCGCGTCCGCCTCGCCCCTGTCAGTCGATCGGACTAAGGTCGAACGTCGGCGACGGCTGATGCTCTCAACGGCACATCAGTCGTCGCCGACATACGGGCGGCCGGCAAGGGGCCGTCACGACCACAAGGGGGCTCGAATGATCGAGTTCCAGGCCGTGACCAAGCGCTTCGACGACGGCACCACAGCCGTCGACAACCTCGACATGGTCGTCGAAGCCGGAACGATCACCGTTTTTGTCGGGCCGTCGGGGTGTGGCAAGACGACGTCGCTGCGGATGGTGAACCGCATGATCGAGCCGACCTCCGGCACCGTGCTGGTGGACGGCGAGGACATTCGAAAATCGAATCCGGCGCTGCTGCGGAGGCGGATCGGCTACGTCATCCAGCAGGCCGGGCTGTTCCCGCACCGCACGGTGCTGGACAACGTCGCGACCGTGCCGCTGCTGTCCGGCTGGACGCGGCGCAAGGCACGGGCGCGCGCCGCGGAGCTGCTGGAGATCGTCGGACTGGACGCCGCCATGGGCAAGCGCTACCCGGCGCAGCTCTCCGGCGGCCAGCAGCAGCGGGTCGGCGTGGCCCGCGCGCTCGCGGCGGATCCGCCGGTGCTGCTGATGGACGAACCCTTCAGCGCGGTGGATCCCGTTGTGCGGGAGGGACTTCAGGACGAGCTGCTGCGGTTGCAGGCGGACCTGGACAAGACCATCGTCTTCGTCACCCACGACATCGACGAGGCGGTCCGGATCGGCGAGAAGGTCGCCGTTTTCCGCAAGGGCGGTGTGCTGGCGCAGTACGCGGCCCCCGCGGAGCTGCTGTCCAACCCCGCGGATGACTTCGTCTCCTCCTTCGTCGGCAAGGACCGCGGCTACCGCGGGCTGTCCTTCCTGCAGGCCGACGGCATCCAGCTCGGCGGGGTCAGCACCATGGGGCTGCACGGTGAACACCTGTCAGGGGAGCGACCGTCCACTGTGGGCGGTCCGGACTGGACACTGGTGCTCGACGACGACGGCCGCCCGCGCGGCTGGCTCCCGCCGGGCGTCGTGGTCCAGGGCGAGCCCGCCGAGGAGGAGCTGCGCCCCGGCGGTTCCCTGTACACCGAGGGAACCGCGCTGCGCGGAGCACTGGACGCCGCACTGTCGTCCCCGTCCGGCCTCGGGGTCGTGGTGGACGACGACGGGCGCTACACCGGTGTCGTCACCGCGCAACAGGTGATCGACCTGATCGAGGAGCGGCGGAAGGACGCCGCCTGATGTTCGACGACCTCTCGCGGTACCTGAGCAGCGCGAGCAACCAGGAACTGGTGCTCACCCAACTCCTGCAACACATCTACCTCTCCCTGCTGCCCCTGGTGATCGGGCTCGCGCTGGCCGTCCCGCTCGGCTGGCTGGCACACCGCTACCGCGGGGTGAGCGGGGTGGTGTTCGGCCTGTCCAACGCCATCTACACGATCCCCTCGCTGGCGCTGTTCGTGGTGATCCCGGTGGTGCTCGGCACCCAGATCCTGGACAGCGTCAACGTCGTGGTGGCGCTGACGATCTACACGACGGCGCTGCTCGTCCGGCCGGTCTGCGACGCGCTGGACGCGGTGCCCTTCCACGTGGTCGCCGCCGCGACCGCGATGGGCTACCGGCCGCTGCGGCGCTTCGTCACCGTCGAGCTGCCGCTGTCGGTCCCGGTGCTCTCCGCCGGGGTCCGGGTGGCGTCGGTGAGCAACATCAGCCTGGTCAGCGTCGGCGCGCTGATCGGCACCGGCGGGCTGGGCGTGCTGTTCACCAGCGGCTTCCAGATCAGCTACACCGCGCCGATCATCGTCGGCATCGTGCTCACCCTGGTGCTGGCGCTGGTGGTGGACCTCGTCCTGGTCGGCCTGCGCAGGGCGCTGACCCCCTGGCTGCGCGCGGGAGGCACCACGTGATCCTCCAGGAGCTGTTCGGCTGGCTCGGCGATCCCGCGCACTGGCAGGGCCCGGACGGGGTGCCGAACCGGATGCTGGAACACCTCGGCTACACGCTGCTCGCGGTGTTCGGCGCCGCGGCCATCGCCATCCCGCTCGGGCTCTACGTGGGCCACAGCGGTCGTGGCGGGGTCGTGCTGGTGGGGCTGAGCAACGCGATGCGGGCGCTGCCGACGCTGGGCCTGGTGACCTTCCTGTTCCTGCTCGCGGGCGGCAGCGAGGCGGGCACCATCGTCGGCCTGATCGTGCTCGCGGTGCCGCCGATCCTGGCGGGCACCTACGCCGGCGTGCAGGACACCGACCGCGGCGTGGTGGACGCCGCCCGCGGCATGGGGATGACCGGCTGGCAGCGGCTGTGGCAGGTGGAGGTGCCCAACGCGCTGCCGCTGCTGATGGGCGGGCTGCGCAACGCGGCCCTGCAGGTGGTGGCGACCGCCTCGGTCGCCGCGTACGTCGGGCTCGGCGGCCTCGGCAGGCTGCTGCTCGACGGGCTCCGGGTGATCGACTACTCGAAGGTGCTGGCCGGAGCGCTGTTCATCGCGTTGCTCGCGGTCCTGCTGGACCTGGTGCTCGCCGGGTTGCAGCGGATCATCGTGCCGCGCGGGCTCCGGGTGGCCGCGGCCGCGGTCGCGGGGCGGCCGAAAGCAAGATCCTCAGGAAGGACAGAGTCATGAAGCGCACCATGGCGGTCGTGGCGGCCGCCGCCCTGTTGCTCACCGGGTGCGGTGGCGATCCGCTCAAGGGCGGAGGCGGCGCGGCTGGTGGCCAGATCGTCATCGGCTCGGCGGACTTCTCCGAGAGCGAGCTCCTGATGCACATCTACGCGGGCGCGCTGACCAACGCTGGTGTGCAGGTCACCACCAAGCCGCGCGTCGGCTCCCGCGAGGTCCTGGTGAAGGCGTTGCAGGACAAGTCCCTCGCCGTGGTGCCGGAGTACAGCGGCAACCTGCTGCAGTACTTCGACAAGCAGAACCCCGCGGCGCAGCCGGACGAGGTCATGACGGCGCTGAAGCAGAAGGTGCCCAGCGGGCTGGAGGTGCTGGACAAGTCCGCGGCGGAGGACTCCGACGCCCTGGTGGTGTCCAAGGACCTCGCGGCGCAGGGCGTCAAGTCCATCGCCGACCTCGGGCCGAAGTGCTCCCAGTACGTGCTCGGCGCGGCGGGTGAGTGGAAGGACCGCTGGACCGCCAAGATCGCCCAGCTCTACGGCTGCACCTTCAAGGAGATCAAGACCACCGACGCCGCGGGCCCGGTGACGGTGGAGGCGCTGAAGAGCGGCCAGGTGCAGGTGGCCAACCTGTTCACCACCGCGTCGGCCATCAGCGCCAACGGTTTCACCGCGCTGGAGGACCCGAAGCGGCTCTACCCGGCGCAGAACATCCTGCCGCTGATCCGCTCGGAAGCCTTGGACGCCAAGGGCAAGGCGGCGCTGAACAAGGTCTCGGCCGCGCTGACCACCGACAAGCTGGTCGCGCTGAACAAGCGCATCGAGATCGACAAGGAGACCGTGGCCGACGTGGCCAAGGAGTTCGTGACGCAGAACAAGCTCTGACGTCCTTCCCCGGCGGGCATCCTCAGCTCTGGGGGTGCCCGCCGATGCGCGTCGTGAGGTCCGTCGCGGCCCGGCGCACGTGCGTTGCCAGCTCCGGCCACGTCTGCCCGCACTCGTCCTCGCAGACGTGGCGCAGCGTCAGCCCGATCGCCGCGACCGGGCGCTGACCGTGGTCGAAGACGGCCGCGGCCACGGACGCGAAGCCCGCGGTGACGTGGCCGTCCTCGACCGCCCAGCCGCGCCGCCGCTCCGCCCCGAGCAGCCTGCGCAGGGCAGGCAGGTCCTTCGGGCCGCGCCCCGTGCGGTCGAGGAAGCTCTGCTGATCGGGGAACAGCGCGCGGACCTGCGCCGCGGGCAGTGCGGCCAGCATCGCCCTGCCGGAGGCGGGCAGGTGCGCCGGGAGCCGGACGCCCACATCGGTGACCAGCGTCTGCGGGCGCCTCGGCTGCTCCTTGAGCAGGTAGAGGGCTTCGCCGCCGTGCAGCACGCCGAGCTGCGCGGTGTAGCCCGTCTCGTCCACCAGGCGGCGCAGCAGCGGCCGCGCGAGGCGTTCCAGGGGATCGTGCCGGAGGTAGGCCGAGCCCAGCTCGAACGCCGCCACGCCCAGCCCGTAGCGGCGTTCCTCGGGCAGGTGCGTGACGAAGCCGGCCTCGTGCAGCTCGGCGAGCAGGTGGTAGGTCGTCGACCTGGGCAGTTTCAGCTCGCGCGCCAGCGCCGCCGCCGACACCGGCCCCGGACGACTGGCCAGCGACTTCAACAGCGCGAGCCCACGACGCAACGCGGGCACATCACTGCTCGCCCCCACCTGTCCTCCTCCCCCCACCCGATCGGCACGGCTTTCGCACCGAATGAGTCATTCGGTGCGTTCAAGTACCCGAACGACTCAGTCAGTGCGCAACCCCGGCGCTGACTGTCTGGGATTTCAGACAGTGTCACACGGTGCGGGGTTGGGGGAGGTGCCGCGAGCGGGTGTGATGGGGGCATGTCGCACGTTCCTGTCGGCTTGAAGCCGCTGTCCAGGGCGCAGGTGCTCGCCGTCGTCCGCGGCGGAGCGCCGGTGGAGATCACCGCGGAGGCCCGCGAGGCGGTCGCCGCGGCCCGCGCCCACATCGAGGCGCTCGCCGCCGCCGAGACCCCCACGTACGGGGTGTCCACCGGCTTCGGCGCGCTGGCCACCAAGCACATCCCGCTCGACCGCAGGGCCGCGTTGCAGCGGTCGCTGATCCGCTCGCACGCGGCCGGCGCCGGGCCTGAGGTCGAGGCCGAGGTCGTTCGAGGGCTGATGTTGCTGCGGTTGCGCACCCTCGCGTCGGGGCACACCGGTGTTCGGCTGTCCACTGTGGACACGCTCGCCGGGATGCTGAACGCGGGCATCGTGCCGGTGGTGCACGAGTACGGCTCGCTCGGCTGCTCCGGCGACCTCGCACCGCTGTCGGCGATCGCGCTCGCGCTGATGGGCGAGGGCCAGGTCCGCGACGCCTCGGGCGAGCTGCGCGACGCGGCCGAGGGCCTGTACGAGGCCGGGCTCGAACCCGTCCAGCTCGCCGAGAAGGAAGGGCTGGCGCTGATCAACGGCACCGACGGCATGCTCGGCATGCTGGTCATGGCCTGCGCCGACCTCGCGGAGCTGCTCGACGTCGCCGACCTGACCGCCGCGATGAGCGTCGAGGCCCTACTCGGCACCGACCGCGTCTTCGCGCCGGAGCTGCACAGCCTGCGCCCGCACCCCGGGCAGGCGCTGTCGGCTTCCCGCATGGCCGCGTTCCTCAAGGAGTCCGGCATCGTCGCGAGCCACCGCGGCCCGGACTGCAACCGCGTCCAGGACGCCTACTCGCTGCGGTGCGCCCCGCAGGTGCACGGCGCGGCGCGGGACAGCCTGACCCACGCGGAAACCGTCGCGGAACGCGAACTCGCGTCGGCGATCGACAACCCGGTGGTGCTGCCGGACGGTCGCGTGGAGTCGAACGGCAACTTCCACGGTGCTCCGTTGGCCTATGTGCTCGACTTCCTGGCGATCCCGCTCGCCGACGTCGCGAGCATGGCGGAGCGCCGCACCGACCGGATGCTGGACAAGGCGCGCTCGCACGGGCTGCCGCCGTTCCTCGCTGACGACCCGGGCGTCGACTCGGGCCACATGATCGCCCAGTACACGCAGGCCGCCGTCGTCTCCGAGCTGAAGCGCCTCGCGGTGCCCGCCTCGGTCGACTCCATTCCCAGCAGCGCCATGCAGGAAGACCACGTCTCCATGGGCTGGTCCGCCGCGCGGAAGCTGCGCAAGGCCATCGACGGGCTGCGCACCGTGCTGGCCGTCGAACTGCTCACCGCGGCCCGCGCGCTGGACATGCGCGCACCGCTGCAGCCCGGACCGGCCAGTGCCGGAGTCCTTGCCCTGCTTCGTGAATCGACTGGCGGACCCGGTCCGGACCGCCACCTCGCACCCGAGATCGCCGCGGCCGAGGAGCTGATCCGCTCCGGTGCCGTACGTGCCCACCTTGAGTCCATTGTGGACGGGAGAAACCGGTGAACGCAGGACCTCGCCCCGTACGTGCCGCCCGGGGAACCGACCTGACCGCGCGCAGCTGGGCCACCGAGGCGCCGCTGCGCATGCTGCAGAACAACCTGGACCCGGAGGTCGCCGAGCGCCCGGACGACCTGGTCGTCTACGGCGGCACCGGCAAGGCCGTCCGCGACTGGAACTGCTTCGACGCGATCACCCGCGAGCTGCGGAACCTGGCCGGGGACGAGACCCTGCTCGTCCAGTCCGGCAAGCCCGTCGGCGTGCTGCGCACCCACGAGTGGGCGCCGCGCGTGCTGATCGCGAACTCCAACCTGGTCGGGGACTGGGCCACCTGGCCGGAGTTCCGCAAGCTGGAGGCGCAGGGCCTGACCATGTACGGCCAGATGACCGCGGGCTCGTGGATCTACATCGGCACGCAGGGGATCCTGCAGGGTACCTACGAGACCTTCGCCGCTGTCGCGCAGAAGCGCTTCGGTGGCACGCTCGCCGGGACCCTGACCGTGACCGCCGGTCTCGGTGGCATGGGTGGTGCCCAGCCGCTCGCGGTCACCATGAACGAGGGCGTCGCGCTGGTCGTCGAGGTCGATCGGGAGCGCGCTCAGCGCCGCGTCGAGACCCGCTACCTCGACGAGATCGCCGACGACCTCGACGACGCGATCTCCCGTGTGCTGGAAGCGAAGTCCGCGCGCAGGGCGCTGTCGGTCGGCGTGATCGGCAATGCCGCCGAGGTGCTGCCGGAGCTGCTGCGCCGGGGTGTTCCGGTGGACGTGGTGACCGACCAGACCTCCGCGCACGACCCGCTGGCGTACCTGCCGAAGGGCGTCACGGTGGAGGAGTGGGCCGACTACGCCGCCGCCAAGCCGGAGGAGTTCACCGCGCGCGCTCGCGAGTCGATGGCCGAGCACGTGGCCGCGATGGTCGGGTTCCAGGACGCGGGCGCCGAGGTCTTCGACTACGGCAACTCCCTCCGCGGTGAGGCGCAGCTCGGCGGCTACGAGCGGGCCTTCGACTTCCCCGGTTTCGTCCCCGCCTACATCCGCCCGCTGTTCTGCGAGGGCAAGGGCCCGTTCCGCTGGGCCGCGCTCTCCGGTGACCCGGAGGACATCGCCAAGACCGACCGCGCGATCCTGGAGCTGTTCCCGGAGAACGAGCAGCTCGCCCGCTGGATCAAGATGGCGGGCGAACGCGTTGCCTTCCAGGGGCTTCCGTCGCGGATCTGCTGGCTCGGCTACGGCGAGCGGCACCTGGCGGGCCTGAAGTTCAACGAGATGGTGGCCTCCGGTGAGCTGTCCGCGCCCATCGTGATCGGCCGCGACCACCTCGACTGCGGCTCCGTCGCCTCGCCGTACCGGGAGACCGAGGCGATGGCGGACGGCTCGGACGCGATCGCCGACTGGCCGCTGCTGAACGCGCTGATCAACACCGCGTCCGGCGCGACCTGGGTGTCCATCCACCACGGTGGTGGCGTCGGCATCGGCCGCTCCATCCACGCGGGCCAGGTCACCGTGGCCGACGGCACCGAGCTGGCCGCGCAGAAGCTGGAGCGCGTGCTGACCAACGACCCGGCGATGGGCGTTCTGCGGCACGTGGACGCGGGTTACGAGCGCGCCGACGAGGTCGCCGCTGAGCGCGGGGTGACGATCCCGGTCGCCAAGTCATGAGCGCCAGCTCGTTGTTGGGTGATATCGCGGATGTGGGGCGGGATCGAAGCCGTGGCGGCTATTCGCGGCACGGCTTCGACTCCGCCGAGCTGAGCCTGCGCGAGTGGTTCGTCGCCGAGGCGGCCGACCGCGGGCTCGACGTCACCTGTGATCGCAACGGAAACCTGTGGGCGTGGTGGGGGCCTCCTGGTCCTGACGCGATCATCACGGGCAGCCACCTGGACTCCGTGCCCGGGGGTGGTGCCTTCGACGGGCCGTTGGGTGTGGTGTCGGCGCTTGCCGCCGTGGATGCCATGCGCGCCAAGGGCATCAAGCCGTCGAAGCCGTTCGCGATCGTCGTGTTCGCCGAGGAGGAGGGCGGTCGCTTCGGTGTCGCCTGCCTGGGCTCGCGGCTGATGTCCGGGGCGATAGACCCCGCGACCGCGCTGAACCTGCGCGACCCGGATGGGATTTCTTTTGCCGAAGCCGTCTCCGCGGCCGGGCTCGATCCCGCACGGATGGGGCGGGACGACGAGGCCCTGGCGAACATCGGGTGCTTCATCGAGCTGCACGTGGAGCAGGGGCGCGGGCTGATCGACCTCGATGCGCCGGTCGGGGTGGCCAGCTCGATCCTGGCGCACGGGCGCTGGCGGTTCAGCTTCACCGGCGAGGGCAATCACGCCGGTGCCACGCCCATCGGCGATCGGCGTGATCCGATGCTGCCCGCGTCGCAGCTCGTGCTCGCCGCGCGGGCTGCTGCGTCCAGTGTGGACGGAGCGCGGGCCACGATCGGCCGCATCCAGCCGATTCCCGGTGGAACCAACGTGATCGCATCCACTGTGGACGTCTGGTTGGACGCGCGGGCGGCGACGGACGAGGTGACCCGCAATGTGGTCGCGGAGATCAAGGCCGCCGGGCTGTCCGCCGCCGAGGCGGAGGGCTGCGAGCTGACGGTGACCGAGGAGTCCTACGGCGACACCGTGATCTTCGACCCCGTGCTGCGGGACCGGCTGGCGGCTCAGCTCGGCGGAGTTCCCGCGCTGCCGACCGGAGCCGGGCACGACGCGGGCATCCTCGCCGCGCACGTGCCCACCGCGATGCTGTTCGTCCGCAACCCCACCGGGATCAGCCACGCGCCCGCCGAGCACGCTGAGCCGGACGACTGCGAGGCGGGAGTCGCTGCCCTGGCGACAGTGCTCGAACACCATCTGTCCACTTAGGAGAGTGGTATGCGGTTCTGGTGCGAGTCGGCGTGGGTCGACGACGCGGTTGCCCGTGACGTGCTGGTGGAGGCCGTCGACGGTGTCATCACCGCGGTGACGGTCGGCGCGCCGCCTGAGGATGCTGAAAGGCTTGGGGGGCTTGTGCTCCCGGGATTCGCCAACGCGCATTCCCATGCCTTCCACCGAGCCCTTCGCGGTCGCACGCACGGTGACGGCGGGACCTTCTGGACCTGGCGGAACGGGATGTACGCGCTGGCCCAGCGGCTCGAACCGGACGGCTACCTGGCGCTCGCCCGCGCCGCGTACGCCGAGATGGCCATCGCCGGTGTCACGTGCGTGGGCGAGTTCCACTACCTCCACCACGCGGCGGGTGGGCGTGCCTATGCCGACCCGAACGCGATGGGCGAGGCGCTGCGACAGGCTGCGGCAGAGGCGGGCGTCCGGCTCACGCTACTCGACACCTGTTACCTCGCAGGCGGTATCGGCGAGCCGCTGAATGAGACCCAGCTGCGTTTCGGGGATCGTTCCGCCGCGCAGTGGGCTTCGCGTGTTGCTGCGTTCAAGGAGGATGCGAACACCCGCGTGGGTGGCGCGATTCATTCTGTGCGTGCTGTTCCTCGTTCTTCCTTGGCGGAGGTTGCCGCGGGAGTGGCCGCCGATCGCCCGCTGCACGTCCATCTCTCCGAGCAGCCCGCGGAGAACGTCGCGTGCCAGGCCGCATACGGTTTGACACCAACGGAACTGCTGCACGATGCCGGTGTGTTGTCGCCGCGAACGGTCGCCGTGCACGCGACGCACCTGACTGCTCATGACATCAAGCTGTTGGGCAGCACAGGAACCGGCGCGTGCTTCTGTCCCACAACGGAAGCGGATCTCGCTGACGGGATCGGCCCAGCGCGGGAACTGGTCGACGCGGGAAGCCCGCTCAGCCTCGGCAGCGATCAGCACGCGGTGGTGGATCCGATCCTGGAAGCCCGGGCGCTGGAGCACGGTGAGCGTCTGCGCACCGGCTCGCGCGGACGTTTCACCTTGGCAGAGCTGGTGAACGCGTCGACCAGCTCCGGTCACGCCGCCCTGGGTTGGCCCACGGCGGGAAGGATCGCTGTCGGTGCTCCGTGCGACCTCGTCCAGGTGCGGTTGGACAGCCCGCGCACCGCGGGATCACTGCCGGAACAGGTATTGCTCAGCGCCTCAGCGTCCGATGTGGACACTGTGATCAACTCTGGGGTGGTGGTGGCGCGCAACGGTCGGCACGAGCGCCTGGGCGATGTGGGCCGGCTGTTGAAGGACGCGATCGAAGGGTTGTGGACGTGAGCATCCTCATCACCGGAATCGGCGAGCTGACCACCAACGACGATGAGCTGGGCTCGCTCTCCGACGCGGCGGTCGTGCTCGACGGCGAACGGATCGCCTGGGTCGGCGCTGCCTCCAGGGCTCCTGACGCGGATTCGCGGGTCGACGTCGGCGGCCGGGCCGTGCTGCCCGGGTGGGTCGACAGCCACACCCACCTGCTCTTCGCCGGTGACCGCACCGCCGAGTTCTCCGCTCGGATGGCCGGAAAGCCCTACCAGGCCGGAGGAATCGCCGTCACCGTCGAGGCGACCAGGGCGGCCTCCGACGAGGAACTGCTGAAGAACCTCCTGCTCCACGTCGGCGAGGCGCGTCGCCAGGGCACGACCACCATCGAGACGAAGACCGGCTACGGCCTGACCGTCCCCGACGAGGTCCGTGCCGCCCGCATCGCCGCATCAGTCGTCGACGAGGTCACGTTCCTCGGTGCCCACCTCGTCCCGCCAGGCTCCGACGCCGGGTCCTATGTGGACCTCGTGCGCGGCGAAATGCTCAGTGCCGTAGCACCTTTCGTGCGCTGGGCCGACGTGTTCTGCGAGACCGGCGCCTTCGACGAGTCCCAGTCCCGCGCCGTCCTGAAGGCCGCCCAGGAGGCAGGCCTGGGGCTGCGCGTGCACGGCAACCAGCTCGGTCCCGGCCCTGGCGCCCGTCTCGCCGTCGAGCTGGGCGCCGCGAGCGTGGATCACTGCACACACCTCACGGAGTCCGATGTGGACAGTCTGGCGAACTCGTCCACCGTCGCGACGCTGCTGCCCGCGTGCGACCTGTCCACCCGCCAGCCGCTCCCCGATGCGCGCGCCCTGCTCGACGCAGGCGCCACCGTCGCTCTGGCTTCCAACTGCAACCCGGGCTCGTCCTACACGTCATCCATGGCGTTTTGCGTTGCCACGGCAGTACTTCAGATGCGCATGAGCGTCGCCGAGGCCGTACGCGCCGCGACGTGGGGCGGTGCCCGGGCGCTCCGCCGCGAGAGCGGTGACGGTGCCGTCGGCGTGATCCGCGTCGGCGCACGAGCCGACCTGCACGTGCTCGACGCGCCCTCCACCACGCACCTCGCCTACCGCCCCGGAGTCCCCCTCACCCACTCCGTCTACCACAAGGGCACCCGCCTCTAGCCGCTAGCGGCGCCTGTCGGTCTGCTTGGGATGGCCCGTTCCTGCCTGAGTGATCCACAGCGTGCGCTGCTCGTCATCAATGGCATACCAGATCCGTCCGCCGCCTGTGGCTTCGTACTGCCACTGCTCAAGGCCTGAGCCAGCGACGGTGGCGTATGCGAGCGCTCCTTTGAGCTGGTGCTGACGATGGTCGGTGTGACGCGGACTGCTGGTGATCGCGACCCAGGCCCGATCAGCGGCCTCAGGGGCGTTGCGCACCAGTTCGTCCCAGCCGATGCCCGCTCGGCGGTCGGCTGCGCGCACGGCCCACGGCTTGGGGCGAGGTATGTCCTCTCCGCGCTTGGTCATGCGGTGGATGCGGAAGGGCGGTCGAGGCCGTCCCCGTCTCCGGCGAACGACGAGCGCAGGCGGGTGGCGAGTTCCGGGTCGCTCCATACCTCGGCGGTGGACTGCCACGCGGCCATCGCGCGGGCGAAAGGCAACAGGTTGCCGGTGTCCGCACCTGCCATCAGGTGCGCCAGCAGGTCCTTCATGCAGTCGGCGCGTTCATCGGCGGGGAGCCAGTGCAGCCAGGAGAGCTGCTCCGCCAACAAGTCTTCGGCCAACTCCGGCGCTCGCACCAGGAGGGCTTGGAGCGCGTGCGCTGCGACCACCATGCTCTTCTGGGTCGCGTCGAACCGCTCCTGCCTGGTCAGCACCAGGTTCTCGTCGTCGCGGCGTTCCAGGACGACGTCCGTGCTCTCCAACGCGGGCAGCACCTTGCTCGGCCCGCGCAGGAAGTCGGAGTAGGGAAAGCGGTTCGTACCCATGTGACCATGGTGTCTGAACTACTTCAGACTGACAAGTGGCACTTTCCGGTGAGCCGCGGGTCAGTCGTCGAGGTCGTCCTCGTCGTCGCGGGCCAGGAAGGTGGCCAGGCGTTCGATCGGGGTCTCGAAGTCCGGGTTCAGGTCGACGAACGCGCGCAGGCGGTCGGCCAGCCAGGCGAGGGTGACCTCCTCCTCGCCGCGCCGCTGCTCCAACTCCTCGATGCCGCGGTCGGTGAAGTACAACGCACTCTCCCAACGAGAAACGAGAAACGAGACGGCCGAGCCGCCGGGCCCTGGGGACCCGGCGGCTCGGCGTGAACCACGAGAAGAACCTACTCGAAGGCCTTGTTCATCAGCTCGGCCTGCTCGACGTCGTGCACCTTGCCGGAACCGGCCGACGGGGCCGCCATGGCACGGCGGGACACCCGGCGGATGCCGGAGAGGCGGTCGGGCACCAGCTCGGGCAGCGCCAGGCCGAAGTACGGCCACGCTCCCTGGTTCGCCGGCTCCTCCTGGACCCAGCGGATGTCCGTGGCGTTGGGGTAGCGCTCCAGCGCCTGGGTGAGCTTCTTGTACGGCACCGGGTAGAGCTGCTCGATCCGCACGATGGCGGTGTCGGAAGCGCCGCGCTTCTGCCGCTCCGCGTTGAGCTCGTAGGAGATCTTGCCGCTGCACAGCAGGACCTTGCGGACCGCGGCCGGGTCGCTCACCAGCGGGTCGTCCAGCACCGAGTGGAACTTGCTGCCTTCCAGGAACTCCTCGACCGGGCTGGTCGCGGCCTTGAGGCGGAGCATGGACTTCGGCGTGAACACCACCAGCGGGCGGTTGATGCCGTCCAGCGCGTGGCGGCGCAGCAGGTGGAAGTAGTTCGACGGGGTGGACGGGACCGCCACCGTCATCGAGCCCTCCGCGCACAGCTGCAGCCAGCGCTCGATCCGGCCCGAGGTGTGGTCGGGGCCCTGGCCCTCGTGGCCGTGCGGCAGCAGGATCACCACGTCCGAGCGCTGGCCCCACTTGGCCTCGCCGGAGGAGATGAACTCGTCGATGATCGGCTGTGCGCCGTTGACGAAGTCACCGAACTGCGCCTCCCACAGCACCAGGGCGTTCGGGTTGGCCACGGAGTAGCCGTACTCGAAGCCCAGCGCCGCGAACTCCGACAGCGCGGAGTCGTAGACCAGGAACTTGGCCTGCTCCTCGGTGAGGTTCTGCAGCGGGGTGTACTCCTGGCCGGTCTTGCGGTCGATCAGCACCGAGTGCCGCTGCACGAACGTGCCGCGACGGGAGTCCTGACCGGCCAGCCGCACGGGGCGGCCTTCGGTGACCAGCGAACCGAACGCCAGCAGCTCGCCGAACGCCCAGTCGATGCCGCCCTCGCGGGCCATCTTCGCGCGCCGCTCCAGCACCGGCTTGACCCGCGGGTGCGGGCTGAAGCCCTCCGGCAGGTTCACGTGCGCGTCGGCGATGAGCTCCAGGGTCTCCCGGCTGATCGCCGTGGGCACCTTGGTCGGGATGACCTGGCTGGACTCCACCGAGCCACTGGGCGCGGGCTTGTGCTTCTCCAGCTCGCGCACCTCGTTGAAGACGTGCTCCAGCTGGCTGGCGTAGTCCTTGAGCGCGCTCTCGGCCTCCTCGACGGAGATGTCGCCGCGGCCGATCAGCGCCTCGGTGTAGCCCTTGCGGACGCTGCGCTTGGTGTCGATCACGTCGTACATCGCCGGCTGGGTCATCGAGGGGTCGTCGCCCTCGTTGTGACCGCGGCGGCGGTAGCAGACCATGTCGATGACGACGTCCTTGCCGAACGCCTTGCGGTACTCCACCGCCAGCTTGGCCACCCAGACGCACGCCTCGGGGTCGTCGCCGTTCACGTGGAAGACCGGGGCGTCGATCATCTTCGCCACGTCGGTGCAGTACTGGCTGGAGCGCGAGGACTCCGGCGCGGTGGTGAAGCCGACCTGGTTGTTGACGACCACGTGCAGCGTGCCGCCGGTGCGGTAGCCGCGCAGCAGCGCCAGGTTCAGCGTCTCGGCGACCACGCCCTGACCCGCGAACGCGGCGTCGCCGTGCATCAGGACGGGCAGCACGGTGAAGCCCTCGCCGCCCTTGTCCAGGATGTCCTGCTTGGCCCGGACGATGCCCTCCAGGACCGGGTCCACGGCCTCCAGGTGGGAGGGGTTGCAGGTCAGCGAGACCTTGGTCTCACCGTCGCCGAACATGCGGAAGTACTTGCCCTCCGCGCCCAGGTGGTACTTCACGTCACCGGAGCCGTGCGCCTGGCCCGGGTCGAGGTTGCCCTCGAACTCCCGGAAGATCTGCGAGATCGGCTTGCCGACGATGTTGGCGAGCACGTTCAGGCGGCCGCGGTGCGGCATGCCGATGACGACCTCGTCCAGGCCCTGCTCGGCGGCCTTGTCCAGCACCGCGTCCAGCAGCGGGATGACCGTCTCGCCGCCTTCCAGCGAGAACCGCTTCTGGCCGACGTACTTGGTCTGCAGGAACGTTTCGAACGCCTCGGCCGCGTTGAGCTTGCTCAGGATGTAGGTCTGCTCGGCGCGGTCCGGCTTGGTGTGCGGGACCTCGATGCGCTCCTGCAGCCACTGGCGCTCGTCCGGCTTGAGGATGTGCATGTACTCGATGCCGACGGTGCGGCAGTAGGAGTCGCGCAGCACGCCGAGCACGTCGCGCAGCTTCATCCGCTCCTTGCCGGCGAAACCGCCGACCGCGAACTCCCGGTCCAGGTCCCACAGGGTCAGGCCGTGCGAGAGCACGTCCAGGTCCGGGTGCTTGCGCTGGCGGTAGTTCAGCGGGTCGGTGTCGGCCATCAGGTGGCCGCGGCTGCGGAAGGCGTCGATCAGCTCGAGCACGCGGGCGGTCTTGTCGACCGCGCCCTCGGGGATGTCGGTGACCCAGCGGATCGGCTCGTACGGGATGCGCAGCGAGGCGAAGATCGCGTCGTAGAAGCCGTCCTCGCCGAGCAGCAGCTGGTGCACCCGGCGCAGGAACTCGCCGGACTCCGCGCCCTGGATGATCCGGTGGTCGTAGGTGGAGGTCAGCGTGATGATCTTGCTGATGCCCAGCTTGCCGAGCGCCTTCTCGCTGGCGCCCTGGAACTCCGCCGGGTACTCCATCGCGCCGACGCCGATGATCGCGCCCTGGCCCGCGGTCAGCCTCGGCACCGAGTGGTTGGTGCCGATGGTGCCCGGGTTGGTCAGCGAGATCGTGGTGCCGGAGAAGTCCTCGGTGCCCAGCTTGCCCGCGCGCGCCTTGCGGATCAGGTCCTCGTAGGCCTGCAGGAACTGCGCGAAGTTCATCGTCTCGCAGCCCTTGATGGAGGCCACCACCAGCGAGCGCTGGCCGTCCTTGCCGGGCAGGTCGATCGCGAGACCGAGGTTGACGTGCTCCGGCGTCACCAGGTTCGGCTTGCCGTCGATCGAGGAGAAGAACCGGTTCATGTTGGGGAAGGCCTCGATGGCCTTCACCACGGCGAACCCGATGAGGTGGGTGAAGGAGACCTTGCCACCCCGGGTCCGCTTGAGGTGGTTGTTGATCACGATCCGGTTGTCGGCGAGCAGCTTCGCCGGAACGGCGCGCACGCTGGTCGCGGTCGGAACACTGAGCGACTGCTCCATGTTCTTCGCGATCGCGGCGGCGGCTCCGCGCAGCTGCTTGTGCTCCTCGCCCGCGCCGGCCGGCTTGACCGGTGCGGCGCTGGCCGCCTTGGTCGGCGTGGGCTTGGTGGCCTTGGCCGCGGGGGCCGGGGTGGCCGGGGCAGCCGCCTTGGCGGGCGCGGCCGTTCCGTTCACCGCCTCGGCCTGGGCGGGCTGACTCGCCGGAGCCGGCTTCGTCGTGGTGCTGCCGTTGCCGGTCGCCATCTTCTGGGCGGTCGGCTTGTAGTCGGCAAAGAAGTCATGCCACGCCGGATCCACGGAGGACGGGTCGTTGAGGAACTGCTCGTACATTTCCTCGACCAGCCACTCATTGGGGCCGAATTGGGACGCAGTACTGCTGCTGGACACGGCCGCTGCTCGCCTCTATCCATCTGCTCGGGGTACAGACACAGGTGTTGCCAAGGCTAGCCCTCCGCATCGCGCGGGTGGTACACGGACGTACTCCTCTGGTGAGGGCTGGCTCACAGAATCGTTTACCTGATCGATTCTGAAGTGTAGAAGCCTCAAGGCTTCCTCAAGCGATGTCGGTGTCATAGCTCGACCCCGCGAGCGGGTCTTCGGCAGCTCCCGCGCGCCACAGCCGGGCATATGCCCCATCCAGGCCCAGCAGCTCCGCGTGGGTGCCCTCCTCCGCGATCCGCCCGTCCGCGAGCACCACGATCCGGTCCGCCCGCGCCGCCGTCGCCAGCCGGTGCGCGACGACGAAGGTCGTCCGCCGGGAGGACACCAGGTCTTCGGTCGCAGCCAAAACGGCGGCCTCGGTCGCCGGGTCCAGCGCGGCGGTGGCCTCGTCCAGCAGCACCACGTCGGGGTCGACCAGCTCCGCCCGGGCGAGCGCCACGAGCTGCCGCTGTCCCGCCGACAGCCCCTGACCGCGCTCGCCCACCTCCTGGTGGAACCCGTGCGGGAGCCGCGCGACCATCGGCAGCGCCCCCACCCTCCGCGCCGCCGCCTCGATCTCGGCGCGGGACGCGTCCGGCCTGCCGTAAGCGACGTTCTCCGCCACGGTGCCGGAGAAGAGGTGCGCCTCCTGCGGCACCACGCCGAGCTTGCTCCGGTAGCCGGGCAGGTCGTAGTCGCGCACGTCGACGCCGTCCACCAGAACGGCTCCCTCGGTGGCGTCGTAGAACCGCGCGACGAGCTTGACCAGGGTCGACTTGCCCGCGCCGGTCGCACCGACCAGGGCCACCGTCCCCCCGGGCTGGACGCGGAGGTTGATCCCGGACAGCGCGGGGGTGTCGGTGCCCGCGTAGCTGAAGCCGACGTCGCGCAGCTCCACCTCGCCGCGCAGCCGCGACGGCACCTCGCGCGGATGTGATGCGGGCGGCACGGAGGTCGGGGTGCGCAGCAGGTCGCCGATGCGGCGCAGGCCGATCTTGGCCTGCTGGTAGCCGTCGAAGACCCCGGACAGCTGCTGGATCGGTGAGAAGAACAACGCCAGGTACAGCAGGAACGCCAGCAGCACGCCCGGCGTGAGCCCGGCCGTGGCGACCCGGTGGGCGCCGACCGCCAGGACCGCCGCCTGCACCAGGTCCGACAGCATCGTGACGAACGGGAAGTAGGTGGCGATGTAGCGCTGCGCCCGCAGGCGGGAGCGCCGGTAGGCGTCGCTGCGCTCGGCGAACTCCTCGGCCGAGCGCTCCTCGCGGGTGTAGGCCTGGGCGACCCGGAGGCCGGAGACGTTCTCCTGGAGGTCGGCGTTGACCGCGCTGACCCGCTCCCTGGCCTCGGCGTAGGCGACCGAGGAGAGCTTGCGGAAGACGAGCGTGGCCACCAGCAGCACCGGCAGCGCGGCGAGCGCCACCAGCGCCAGCCCGGGATCGGTGAGGACCAGCGCGACCGAGATGCCCACCACGGTGAGCACGCTGACCACGGCGGTGGCGAGCCCGGTCTGGAGGAACGTCGACAGCGCGTCGACGTCCGTGGTCATCCTGGTCATGATCCGCCCGGCCAGCTCGCGCTCGTAGTAGTCGAGCCCGAGCCGTTGCAGGTGGGCGAAGCTGCGCACGCGGAGCAGGTAGAGCACGGTCTCGCCGGTCCGCGCCGTGATCACGGTCTGTGCGGCGAGCACCACCGCCGCCAGCGCGACGACCGCGACCCCGATGACGGTCGCGGTCCACAGCGGTCCGGCCGCACCGGCGCTCACACCGTGGTCGATGCCGTAGCGGAACAGCGTGGGCAGGGCGATCGACGACAGCGCGTCGACGGCCACCCCGACGGTCGCCAGCACCAGCGGCCACCGCACCACGCGCAGCAGGCGGCGCAGGCGGAAGCCCGGGTCGGGGGCGCGGGCATCGGTGTCGCCGAGCTTGGGGGAGTCCTTCGCCGGTGGCAGCGCCTCGACCTGCGCGAGCAGTTCCGGTGTCGGTGGCATCGCCCCCAGCGCGCCTGCCACACCACTGCCCCTCGGGCCGCCCACGGTCTCTGCGAACGTTCTGGTCGTTGTGTTTTCTGGTGTCGTGACCGGCCACAACGCGTCTTCGCCGAGGTTCGGCGCGGTGACGTCCTCGATCGCGTCCCCGGGACCGGCGAGCAGGGACCGGAACAGCGCGCACCGCTGCTCCAGCTCCGCGTGGGTGCCGACATCGACCAGCCGCCCCTGGTCGAGCACCGCGATCCGGTCTGCCAGGGCGAGCGTCGAACGGCGGTGGGCGATCAGCAGCGTTGTCCTGGACTCGGTGACCGCGCGCAGCGTCGCGTGGATCGCTGCCTCGGTGGCCGGGTCCACGGCCGAGGTCGCGTCGTCGAGCAGGAGCACCCGCGGATCGGACAGCAGCGCCCGCGCCAGGGCGACGCGCTGCCGTTGTCCACCTGAAAGGGTGAGCCCGCGCTCGCCGACCACGGTGTCGTAGCCATCGGGCAGAGCAGTGATGAAGTCGTGGGCCTCCGCCGCCTTGGCCGCTGTCCGCACCTCGTCGTCGGTGGCGTCCGGCCTGCCGTAGGCGATGTTCGCGCGGACGGTGTCGGAGAACAGGAACGCCTCCTCGAACACCACCCCGATGGCGCCGCGCAACGAGGCCGTCCGCAGTTGCCGCACGTCGGTGCCGCCGAGCCGGATGGAGCCGTCCTGGACGTCGTAAAACCTTGGCAGCAAAAGGGAAACCGTCGATTTCCCGGAGCCCGCCGTGCCGACGAGCGCCAGCGTCTCGCCCGGTTTCACGCGCAGCGACACCCCGTCCAGCACCGGCTCGCTGCGCGTGTAGCCGAACCGGACCTCGTCCAGCTCCACCGCGAGCGGCCCGTCCGGAACGTCGACGGCGTCGGGGGCCTCGCGCACCTCCGGCTGCGAGTCGATCAGCTCGTAGACCCGCTCCACGCCCGCCCGCGCGAGCTGGCCCGACACCAGCAGGCTGGACAGCATGCGGGCGGGCCCGACCAGCCCGGCGATGTAGGTGGCGAACGCCAGGAAGGTGCCGAGGCTGATCCGGCCGTCCATCACGAGGACACCACCGATGCCGAGCACCGCGACCTGGCCGAGCACGGGCAGGGCCGCCATCAGCGCGGTCGGCGGCGCGGTCAGCCGGGCCGCCCGCATCCGCTCGGCGAACAACCGCTGCGCCGCCACTTCCAGGTCGGTGACCTCGCGCGCCTCCTGCCCGAAGCCCTTGACCACGCGCACGCCGGTGACGGCCTCCTCGACGTGCTGGGCGATGTCGGCGGCGCGTTGCTGAGCCGACCACGTCGCCGGGAACAGCACGGTGCGGTTGCGCACTCCGATCACCACGACCGCGGGCAGCACGACGAGCGCGACGGCGGTCAGCAGCGGCGAGAGCCAGAGCATCGCGCCGAGCGCCACCACCGCGAACACCAGCTGGCCCGTCATCAGCGGCAACATCGCCAGCAGGGACTGCACGAGCTGCAGGTCGCTGATCGAGCGCGAGACGATCTGGCCGGTGCGCATCGCGTCCTGGCTGCCGCCGTCGAGCCGTTGCACCGACGCGAAGACCTCGCGCCGCAGGTCGTGCTGGACGTCGAGGGACAGTCGACCGCCCTGGTAGCGGCGGACGAACGCGCTGGCGAAGGCGAGCACGGCCAGCCCGGCGAGCAGCCCGACCAGCCAGCCCAGGTTGTCCGTGTGCCCGGCGACGGCGTCGTCCACCGCCGTCCTGGTCAGCAGCGGGACGGCCGCCTGCAGCCCGACGCCGAGCACGGACGCGCCGAACGCGGCCAGCACGACGCGGCGGTGCCGCCAGCTCGCCGCGCCGAGGCGACGGATCCAACCGGGAGTTGTGGACACGCGAGCCAGGCTAGAACCCGCCCCTGACACTCAGGTGATGTCGCGCTGCTTGCTCACCGCGGACCCGGCGAAGACCACGAGGAGCGTGTACCCCAGGAAGATCAGCGCGCTGGCCCACCAGATCGGCGCGCCCTCGGTCAGCGCCTGCCGCAGCGGGGCCACCAGCGGGGAGTCGGTCAGCCGCCCGGGCAGGTCGCCGAAGAACAGGTTCAGCGCCAGGTCCATGGTCATGTCGTTGCCCGCCGTGTAGGGCAGGAACGGCGGGACCTCCTCGGCCCCCTGGGCCCGCAGCAGCGCCGACAGCGCGCCCTCGACCAGCTGCGTGTAGAGCAGCAGGCCGAGCACCGCGCCGAGCTGGTTGCCGACCAGCGCGCCGAGGCCGACCCCGAACAGCGCCCACAGCACCGACGAGACGATGCCGACGGCGCAGATCGCCAGCCACGACACCGCGCTGGGGAAGCCCTCGCCGCCGGAGCCGAGCACCGCGCCGATCGAGCCGAACACCGCGGCGGCGACTCCGTAGACCCCGCCGAGCGCGGCGTACGCGATCAGCTTCGCGACCAGCACGGAGTCGCGCGAACCCGCGGTGAGGTAGGTGGTGGTGATGGTGCGGTGCCGGTACTCGCCGGTCACCCCGATCACGCCGACCAGCGCGGCGAACAGGGTGCCGAAGGTCATCCCGCTCGCGAACATCGGCAGCGCCAGCGGCACCTGCTGGTCGATGTCCTGGATGTCCACGCCGAGCGAGCCGATCCACGCCCCGCCCGCGGCGAAGGCCAGCGTGATCAACGCGCCGGGGATGAGCATGCCCCACCACAGGTTGGTGGAGAAGATCTTGCGGAACTCCGCCTTCACCAGGCCGTTCACGCCGCACCGCCCCCGAATCCGCCCGCCTGGCCCTGGTCCGGTCCCTGTTCCGGCACACCCGTGGTGAGCTGGAGGAACATCCGTTCCAGGTCGGCCTGCTCCTCCTGCATGCCGTAGATCGCCACCCCGGCGGCCAGCGCGATGTCGGCCACCTGCTTGGTGTGCGAGCCGGTGACCGCGAGCCTGCCGTCCTGCAGCGTCTCCACATCGGTCAGCCCGGCTTCGCGCAGGGCGTCGACCAGCGCGCGCGCGTCGGCGGGCTGGACCAGCACCCGGCTGCGCTGGGACTTGCGCAGGTGCTCCAGCGGGCCCTGGTAGCGGGTCTGCCCCGCACTGATGATCACGACCTGGTCGACGGTCTGCTCCACCTCGGCCAGCAGGTGGCTGGAGACCAGCACGGTGCGCCCGCTGCGGGCGAAGGACTGCATGAACGTGCGCAGCCAGGCGATGCCCTCCGGGTCCAGTCCGTTGGCCGGCTCGTCCAGCACCAGCACCTGCGGGTCCCCGAGCAGCGCGGTGCCCAGGGCCAGGCGCTGGCGCATGCCGAGGGAGAACTCGCCCGCGCGCCGGTTGGCCGCCGTCGCCAGGCCGACCAGGGTCAGCACCTGCTCCACCCGCTCGTCCGGCAACCCGGCCGCCGCCGCGAAACAGCGCAGGTGGGCGCGGGCCGAGCGGGTCGGGTGGAAGCTCTGCGCCTCCAGCACCGCGCCGACGACGGTCGCCGGGTTCTCCAGCCGCTCGAACGGCACTCCGTTGATGGTGGCGCCGCCCGAGGTCGGGCGGACCAACCCGAGCAGCATGCGCAACGTGGTGGTCTTGCCCGCCCCGTTCGGACCGAGGAACCCGGTCACCGAGCCCGGCTCGACGGTGAAGCTGAGGTTTTGCACCGCGGTGACGGGCCCGAACCGTTTGGTCAGGTCCTGCACCACGATCCGGCCAGTGCCGTCGTGCACGCGTCCCTCCACGTGAGCTCTTCGCGACCCGGCCACGAGACCGGGGGACCTGGCCATCCTGCCCCATCCCGGCGCGGAGCCGGGGGACACTACGACCCGTTTCGTGCTCCGGGCGGCTCACGGGAGCGCTCCCGGCCCCGACACCGGGGCGCGGTGTCAGTCGTCGAGGGCGTGCTTCGGTTTGACCTCCGAAGACGGCTCGGCGGGGATGACGGGGATCTCGGTGGTGGTCTCCGCGGGCGTCTCCGGGATCGGGATCGGACCGGTGACCTCGACCGCGGCCACGGTCTCCACAGCGCGGAAGTCCTCCTCCGCGCGCAGCGAGTCCGCCGGGCGCATGTCCCGCACCACGCCGATCAGCTCGACCTCACCCACGCCGCTGGTCTCCCTCGGGTCCTGCTCGCTGATCACATCGACATCGCTGATCCCGCCGACGGCGCGCAGCCGCCGGGTGAACGGGTTGCGCACCGACGCCCGGCGCTCCCGGTGCGTGGTGCCGTCGCCGATCAGGTGCCGGTGCGCCATCAACCACACCTGGCAGGGCCAGCGGCGCCTGCGCAGGCCCGCGGGGCACGCGCGGCAGCGGCCGTCCTGGTCCCGCTGGTGCACGGTGAGCAGCAGGCGCCAGCCCTCCGCCAGGCGCTGGAGCTCGGCGCGCGCGAGGGGCAGCAACGCGGAGGCGTCCCCGCTCTCGGCGGCCTGGTCCAGCATCGCCAGCCGCATCAGCACCGCCTGGCGCATCGGGTCTTCCATCGGCGTCATCCTCTCGGGTCCCCGGTCTCGGCCGCGGCATCGCTGGCGGTGCCGAGCGTCCGGTGTAGGCGATGGGTCTGCTGCGCGGAGAGCACCGCGGTCCCGCCGGGCGGAGCGACCACCAGCACCTGGTCCTCCTCGACGAGCACCGTGACCGAGCGATCCCGGCCGAACGGATCTCCGCAGTCGACCCACCAGCGCTGGTCGTTCACGGCGGACCCGGATCATCGCGCGGCGCCTGCCGAACCACCACGTTCGGACAACCCGGCTCGGTCACTGGCAAGACATCGGCGGCGGGTGGCACCGCGTACAGGCCGACACCGGCAAAATCACCCTGTTGCCCCAATTGGTCCTACTGGAACGCGACCGCACGGGTAGGGCTGATCAAAAGTGTCCTGGGTGTCGCGACGCCACAAGTGACCACCGCGTAAACTCCCCAACGGCGGCCTGCTCCCGGTAACCCCCAGGCTGGTCGAGCAGGCCGCCGTCCTCCACCTCTCCCTGCTCGCCGCTGTGCGGCTTCGCCTTGTCGTCCTCGTCATCTTGGGGGCCGAGCCCCCCAAGCCCCCCACGGTGCGTTGTGTGCTGATCCAGCGGGGTTCCTCCGAGTCAACCGCGGCGCGGTGTACCTGCTCGGTTCTTGGATTGAATATCTTATTTGCTGAGAGTCTTTGGGCTTGGTTGGATGGTGGTGGGCTAGCTGAGGGAGGAAAGCGTGCGGGTTTTGTTCACGTCGTCACCGGGGTTGGGGCACCTGTTCCCGATGATCCCGCTGGCGTGGGCGGTGCGGGCGGCCGGGCACGACGCGCTGATCGCCACCACCGGCGACGGGGTGCAGCGGTCGGCGCAGGCGGGGTTGCCGGTGGTGGACGCGGCACCGGGACTGGACGTGTTCCAGTTCTTCCAGGAGACCGCGAAGGACAGCAGGTTCACCGACTGGGGCGGGCTGCGGAAGCTGTTCAAGGAGGACCCGGCCAAGGCCATGGACCTGGTCGCGGCGCGGTTCGCCGCCCTCGGGGACCGGCTCAGCGAGGACATGCTCGTCGCGGCCCAGGGCTGGCGGCCGGACGTGGTGGTCTTCGAGCAGATGGACTCCGCGGGCCCGTTCGTCGCCGCGAAGCTCGGGATTCCCGCCGTGCAGCACAACTTCGGCGCCGCCCGGGGCATCGGTGAGGTGGCGATGTACGCCAAGCACACCGCCGCCTACGACCGGCACGGCGTCACCAGGCCCACCGAGGCCGCCGCGATCATCAACGTCGCCACCGAAGGGCTCGGCGCGCCGCAGATCGGCTGGCCCATGCGGTACATCGCCTACAACGCGGGCGGGGAGCTGCCCGCGTGGCTGCTCGCCGAGCGGGAGCGGCCACGCGTCTGCGTCACCCTCGGCACGGTCGTCGGCAAGCTCTCCGGCGTCGGCGCGCTGCGCCAGATCGTCGACGCCGCAAGGGAAATGGACGCGGAGTTCGTCTTCGCGCTCGGCGACAACGACCTCTCCGACCTCGGCGAGCTGCCGGAGAACGTGCGCGTCTCGGGGTGGATCCCGTTGAACTCGCTGCTGGAGAACTGCGATGCGGTGGTGCACCACGGCGGCTCCGGCAGCACCTTCACCTCGTTGACCGCCGGGGTGCCGCAGTTGGTGCTGCCGCACGGCGCCGACCAGTTCGACAACGCCGCGATGGTGCGCTCCTCGGGCATCGGCCTGTGGATCGAGGAGTCCGAAGTGGACGCTTCGCACCTGACGAAGCTCTTGGAGGACAAGGAGATTCGAGCGGCGTGTGAGCGACTTCGCGCGGAGAACGCCACGCGCCCGCTGCCGGTGGACATCGTGCCGAAGCTCGCCGCCCTGGTGGGCTGAGACGAACGGACCCCGTTGCGCCGCAACGGGGTCCGTTCGTGTTCGGTGGAGGGATCAGGCGCGCATCACGGTGGAGATCGGGATGCGCGCGGCGCGGATCGCCGGGATGAGGCCGCCGAGCAGGCCCGCGACCAGACCGGCGATCACCCCCGCTATGCCCGCCTGCCAGGGGAAGGACATCTCGGCCAGTGCGGGCAGCTTGCCGCTGAGCATCATCGCCGCCACCTCGAAGCCGAGCACACCGGCGCCGATCGCCGCCAGGGCGGTGAGCAGACCGGTCAGCAATGTCTCCGCGAGCACGATGAAGGTGAGCAGCATCCGCGAGGTGCCGACCGCGCGGCGCAGGGCGAACTCCTCCACGCGTTCGCCGACCGTGGCGAGGCCGACGTTGAGGATGCCCGCGACGCCGATCAGCAGCACCAGCGACGCCATGCCCAGGAAGATCATCTTCATCACGTTGAGCATCGACTCCATCTGCTTCCTGGGGTCGGCCCGCTGGCTGTTCATCCCCGCGACCTCGGCGCCCGCCGCGGCCAGCCGGGCCTTCAGGGTCTGCTTGATGCCCTCCGAACCCGGTGCGAGGAAGACCGACGAGAGACCGCCGCCGCTGCCCCCGCCGCGGACGGCGCCGGGCATCGAGCCCTTGGCGGCGCCACTGGCGGCCGGGGGCTTCGCCTCGACGGGCGCCCAGTTCTGCAGTTCGTCCGCGCGCATGTACGCGGTGGCCGAGTACGTGCCCTGACCGTCGTCGACGACGCCGACGATCCTCGGGGTCGCGTTCTTCGAGCCGCCCTGCACGTGCAGCTCCGCCGGGATCTTGTTGTTCTTGAAGCCTTCCGCGGCCGCGGTGTTGATCACGACCTGCGGGGACATCGACGGAGCGGAGTCGAAGTCCAGCCACTGCCCGGAAACCAGGCGGAACGGCCGGAACTGCCGGATGTCGCCGACCATCATCGTGGTCCGCAGCTCGATCGCGGCGCCCTTCGGCGGCTGCTTCTCGTCGACCGGCTGGCTGTAGCACATGCCGCTGGCGTCGCAGACCGTCGTGTAGCGGCCGCCGCCGTAGCTGCTGTACCGCGGATCGAAGGAACTGCCGCCGGGGTTGAGCGGGGTGGTGTTCGGCTCCCCGATCGTGATCTGGGTCTGGCCGTGGGCCGAGACGCCCTTCTTGCCCTGCAGCGTCTCCCGGACGATCTCGGTTGTCTTCTCGTGCTGGGGCAGGTAGAGCGACTCGGTGCCGTCGACACCCCGCATCAGCTCGATGTCGGCGAGCATCGCCTTCTCGGCCACCTGGCCGCCCGCCTGCACCGCGATCACCGCGAGCACGCCGAGGAACAGGCTCATCATGGACAGCAGCGTGCGCAGTTTGCGGGCACGGATGCCCTGGCCGCCGATGATCAGGGAGGACCGGAACTTGCCGGACATCCGGATCACGTCAACACCCTCTCGTTCGCCCGTGAGAGCCGGCCGTCGGTCAGCCGCATCACCCGCGCCATCCGGTCCGCGTGCTGCCGGTCGTGGGTGACCAGGATCAGCCCGCAGCCGGTGTAGGTCGCCGACAGCAGCACGTCGATGACCAGCTCGGCGGTCTCGGTGTCCAGCGCGCCGGTCGGCTCGTCGGCCAGCAGCACCTTGGGTTCGCGCACCAGCGCCCGCGCGATGGCCACCCGCTGCTGCTCACCGCCGGAGAGCCGGGTCGGCTTGTTCTTGGCGAGGTGGGCGATGCCGACCTTCTCCAGCGCCGCCATCACCTTCGCCTTGCGCTTGCGCGCTGGCAGCCAGCCCTGGCCGTTGACCAGCGCCATCGCCACGTTCTGCGCCGCGGTGAGGTGCTTGAGCAGGAAGAAGCGCTGGAAGACGAAACCGAACTCGGCACTGCGCAGCACCGCGGCCTTGCGCTCCGGCAGCGAGGTGATGTCGTTGCCGTTGAGCAGGTACTGCCCGCCGTCCGCGCGGTCGAACAGGCCGAGCAGGCTCAGCAGGGTCGACTTGCCGGAACCGGAGCGGCCGAGGATCGCGACGCTGTCACCGGGGTGGACGGTCAGGTCCACCCCGGCGAGGATCTGCCGCGGTTCCTCCTGGCCCTTGAGCGTCTTGGTGATCCCGGTCAGCTGGATGAGCGGGCTCATCGGGACCCCGGGAAGGAGCCGCCGGAGCCGCCGTTCTTGCCGCCGGAACCCGCGGGCAGGTTCGGGCCGGGGACGGCGACCGTCTCGTCGCCGGTGAGACCGGACTTGATCTCCACCACCTTGCCGTCGGTGAGCCCCAGCTCCACGTCGACGGTCTTGCGGGTGCCGCCGGCGCCCAGCACGTCCACCTTGCCGCGGCCGGAGGTGCCCGCGACCGCCTCGACCGGCAGCACCAGGGCGTTGGTGGAGCGGTCGGTGACGACCTCGACGGTGGCCGAGCTGCCGTTGATCATCTTGACGTCGGCCGGCGCCGTGCAGACCAGGCGCAGCCCGGTCGGCTCGGACGGGGTGGGCCCCGTCTGGCCGGGCTTGCCGCCCTGGCCGGGGCCGGGCTTGGTCCCGCTCGGCGGCGTCGGCGGCTTGTTCTTGTCCTGTTCGGAGGGATTGGGCTCCGGATCGGGGATGCTGCCCGCCGGCATCGCCGCGATGGTGCCCAGCACCGAGCACGGGAACGGCCCGGGGCCGTTGGTGATCTGGGCCTCGACCGAGCTGAGCGAGCCGGACATCTTGTACGCCTGGTCGCCGTCGATGTCGGCGACGATGCCGTAGCCGGCGTAGCGCGCGGAGACCACCGGCATGCCCGCGGTGACCGAGGCGCGGTCCTCGACCAGCCGGCCCGCGAAGGTGGCCTTGGCCGGAACGCTGATGGTGCTCGCCACCCGCTTGCCCGAGTAGATCTCCGCGACCTTGGTCGCCTTGGTCGGGGTGCCCTTGGGCGGTTCGAATTCGAGGTAGCGCACCTCGCCGTTGACCGGAGTGGTCAATCCGAAGACCGGGTTCATCGTGACCTTGCCGGTGAGGCTCACCTTGTTGGTGAGGCTCTGACGGGTCACCTTCGCCGTCGTCATCGTGGTTCCGCGCGGGGCGAGCTCGGGATTGGACTGCGGTGTCTCCGAACCTCCGCACGCCGTCGCCACGGCCGCGACCACGGCCAATCCACCCATTCGGAGAATTATTCTTTTCCGCACCAAAGTCCCCAACTCGATCGTGACCGGGCTCCGCCGGTATCTCCACAGACGCCCGGTACGCGGCCGGGTTGCTCGCTTTCGGGCCAAGTCGAAAACCTCGAACCAGGCCGTCCGGAATTCCTCGGGCGAGCATTTCCGGACCTGACAGCACGGCGACGGCGGGGCGACGGCCCGGTGAACTACGAGGGGTCGCCGTCGGGGCCGCGAGCAGGGGCGGTAGACATTGCCCTGAACGGTACGCACCGAGGAGGAGCCAGCATGGGCGGCGTGATCATCAGCGAGCCGGAGGACGGCTCCCCAATCGAGGACCTGCCCTGGGTCGTCGTGTTCCAGTCCCTCGACGACGCGTGGGACTCGTTCACCTGCGGGCCGTACGAGCGCGACCACGCCATCGCGCTCGCGGAGGCCGTCGCGGTCGAGGAGGACGACGTGCTGGCCGCGGTCGAACCGCTGCTGCCCGCGTTGGAGCCCGCGGACATCCTCGCCGACATCGCCGAGCTGCGTGAGGCGCACGAGGAAGAGGACGAGGACGAGGACGAAACCGACGAGGCCGAGGAGTCCGAAGAGGACGACGAGGAGTCGGAGGAGTCCGAAGAGGACGGTGACGAGGAGCTGGAGATCACCGACATCGAGGTCCCCGACGCGGACGAGGTCCGCGAGGGCATGGCCCGCGTGGTGAACCGGCTGCTCGCCGACGCCTGAGCACTGACGCCGAAAGGCCCGGCCGGAGCACCGGCCGGGCCTTTCCGCGTTCACGACCACCGTCGGCGGAGGGGTGTCTTCACGACCGCCCCGCCCGAGGTGTCAGGCGCCGGCCTGCTGGTAGAGCTGCTTGGCCTTGGCGTCGAACAGGGTGCCGTAGGTGACCGTGCGCCGGTCGGAGCGGCTGTTGACCGCCCACACCTTGTCCTGCGCGTTCAGCCACGCGCCACCGCTCTGGCCGCCGATGCCGTTGCAGGCGATCTTCGCGTCGAAGACCTGCACCGTCGCGGCGATCCCGCTGCAGGTGTACATCTCCTGGCCGGTGTAGGGCGACTCGGCCGGGTAGCCGTACATGTCGGTGTTCTGGTTCTTCTTGTCCTCGAACACCACGCCCTTGGCGCCGACGGTGTCGGTGAGCGTCTTGCCGCCCTGCGACTCCACGGTGAAGGCCGCGTAGTCGAGCGAGAAGTCGCGGCCACCGCCGGAGATCCAGCCCTGCGGGATGAAGGTCTTCTTCGCCGGCCAGGTGCCGTAGGGCTTCTGGTTGTTGAGGAAGGCGGGCAGGAACGTCACGTTCTGCGCGGCCACGCCGCCGTAGTGCACGCAGTGCGCCGCGGTCCACACGAGGTTCTTGTTGGCGGCCTCGACCGAGGTCGCCGAGCAGCTGGAGTTGCGGCCGCCGGTGGTGAACAGCAGTCGGCCCATGCTGCGCAGCTTGTCCGTGGTGTAGGGGCCGGGCACCTTCTGGATCAGCGCCCGCTCACCGGCCTCCGGCGCGGCGGGCGCGCCGTCCGGGGTGGGCATCGGCATGGGGTTGGCCAGTGCGTCGGCGATGCGCTCCGGCGTCCAGTACGCGTCGACCTCGGAGCTCGGCGCCTGGGCCCGCTCCACCACGTCGGGGCTCGGCGCGGCCTGGCCGGCCGGGGCGAGCGCGAACACCGCGGCGGAGGCACCGAGGACAGCGAACAACCGATTCAGCTTCATGATCTCACCTTTTGCTCATGTGCAGGGGCATGAGAAATACCACGGTAGGAGCCGGTGTCCTGGCTAACCACGGCCGTTCGACGGGAATTGCACAAACAATTAACTGATGAAGTGGGTCCAGATGTTTTATGTTTTAAACTGAATAGGGGTGGGAGGGGCTCGCGAGCGCCCACGCGGGTCACCGAAGACACCCGTTCGGTCCAGTGCGGAAGTCGGACGTCGACCCTACTTACGACTTCGGGACCCGGAAGTGCCTGGTCACGGACCTTGCCGGCGGTGGAATGCCCAGACTTGTGAATGCTTTGTATCCAGCGTATGTCGCGCCCGAGGATGGTTCCGCGGCATGAGGATCAGATTGCGCGCGGCCGCGGTGCTGGCGACCGCTGTCGTGTTCACCGGCTTCGGCAGCGCCTCGGCGGCAGCGCCGGGGTGGACCGTCACCGCGACCCCCAAGCTCACGCCGGGCTACGTGCTCAACGGCGGCTCGATGCTCAGCGCGAACTCCGGCTGGGCGGTCGGGTACCACCTCGACGGCATGTGGGCGGGCACCGTCGCGCTGCGCTGGGACGGCAAGAGCTGGCAGCGCACCCCGACGCCGAAGGGGCTCACGCTGAGCGCCGTCGCCGCCACGGGGGACAAGAGCGCGCTCGCGGTCGGGCTGAAGTCGGACAAGGCGAGCCTGGCCGCCCGCTGGGACGGCGCCAAGTGGGTCGAGCTGCCCTCGCCGACGCCGGGCGGGCTGCCCGCGGGCGCCGACCCGGAGCTGAGCTCGATCTCCGTGCTGTCGGAGAACGACGCCTGGGCCGCGGGCTGCGCGCAGACCGACGACTTCACCGCCGGGGCGCCGTTGCTCAACCGGTGGAACGGCAAGGCGTGGAGCGCTGTGGCGGTGCCCAAGCCCGCCAACGCGAACTTCGCCTGCTTGCGCAGTGTCGCCGCGCGCAGCGCCACCGAGGCGTGGGCGGTCGGCTACGCGGGCACCAGCGCCGGGGTCCGGCCCCTCGCGCTGCGCTGGGACGGTGCGAAGTGGGCCGAGGTGGCCGTCGCGGCGACAGGCGCGCCCGAGGCGAAGTTCACCAAGGTGGTGCTCAGCGGCAAGGACGTGTGGGCGGTCGGCTTCGTCGACCCGGAGGGCGGCAACCCGCTCGCCCTCGCCCCGCACGTGCAGCGGTGGGACGGCGCGAAGTGGTCGGTCGTGCCCGTTCCCGCCAAGCAGGGCCTGCTCTACGGCGCCGCCGCGGACGGCAAGGGCGGGGTCTACGCGTCGGGGTACACCTCCAGCGCGGCGCCGCTGGCGTTGAAGTGGAACGGTTCCGCGTGGGCCGAGGTGAAGGCCGGGCTGCCCGCGCACGCGCTGCTGATGGGCGTGGCGGCGGTGCCGGGAACGACGAAGGTCTGGGCCTTCGGCGACGACGCGGGGGACCCCCAGCAGGGACTGGCCGCCCACCTCGGCGGCTGAGCAGCGGCGGTTCTCTCAGCTGATCCACAGGAAATACGGATGAGTAGCTCAGCTGTGAATGTTGTTCTGAAGTAGCGGGGCGCCCGGGACCACCGGGCGCCCCGACCAGTTTCCGGCCCAGGACGCGCGAAAGGGAGCGAATCCCTTTCCGGCGGACGCGTGGTGGGTGCGGCACGCGACGCCGAAGCGGGATCTCGCTCCCTTTCGTGAGCTACAGCGGGGACGTAGGGACGGGTGGGATCAGAAGCGGTAGACGGCGCCGGTCGAAGCGGCCAGCACGCACGGGTTGGCGTAGGTCGCCTTGTGCGTCACGGGCTTGCCGCGCCAGGTGCCGGTCGCGGTGACCTCGAACGGGTCGTACTCCATGGTGCAGGCCGCGCGGCGGCCGCTCGGGTTGAGCTTGGCGAAGTCGCCCTGGGCCAGCTGCAGGTCACGGCAGGCGTCGGCGGTCTTCGGGTGGGTGCTCACCGCGGGGAGGCTGCAGTTCAGCAGCGCGACCTTCGGGGCCTCGGAGGTGATGCCGTCGTGGGTGACGGTCAGCGTCAGCGCCGAGGGTGCGACGAGCTCGACCGGGGCGGGGGTGGCCGACGCGGTCGTGACGGAAGCGAGGAGCGCGGCGCCGGAAAGGGCAGCGCAGGACAACAGACGAAGTGCTCGCATAGGTGACTGATTTACCGGCAAGTGCTGCCCATAAGGCGGATACCCCCGGGTATTTACCGGATCGAGCGACACCCGACCGGGCCGGTTGCGGAGCGCACACGGTCCAGGTTGGGAGAAGATAGATCGTTTTGGGGTCAGCTCGAAATGCTGGTCAGGGCTTTCCCCACCAGAGCGGCCACGGCGGTCATTCCCGCGGCGTTGGGGTGGACCGGCGCGGCGGGCGCGGTCGGGACGAGTCCCTCCACCCATTTCGTCCCCGGCAGCTGGCAGACGTCGCGGCCGATGCTGGGGGCATAGGTGTCGACGTAACCGACCCCGGCCGAGGTTGCCTGGGCCGCCAACATTCCGTTCAGCCGCTGCTGCAGCCCGTCCAGGTAGGCCACGTCGCCGCGGGCGATGGGGACCAGCGGCCAGCAGCCGTTCACCGGGGGCAGCAGCCGCAGGTAGCCGACCACCAGCACCTTCGCCTTGGGCGCCTTCTGCTTGATCGTGGCCAGCAGCGCGCCCATCCTCGGCGCGGTCTGCTCGATCCGCTGCACCAGCTTGTCGGTGCCGCCGACGGTGTGCTCGTCCTTGCAGGGGTGGCCGAACGGGTCGCGGACGCTGGCCAGCGCGCAGGTGGCGAGCACCGGCACGAAGCCGACGTCGTTGCCGCTGACGCTGACCGTCACCAGGTCCGTGTCCGGCGTGAGCGAGCCCAGCTGGGGCGGGTTCTCGCCGAGCAGCACCTTCTGCGGGGCGGTCATGTCGTCGATGACCGCGCCGCTGCAGCTGACGTCGGCGAACTTGGCCGGTGCGAGCTGCTTCGCCAGCAGTGACGGGTAGTTGCGGTCGGAGCGCAGGCACCCGATCGGATCCATCCGCTGCCCCGGGATGAACGGCCCGGCGGTGAAGGAGTCGCCGAGCGCCACGTACTTCTGGAACGCCCCGGCCGCCCCGGCCGCCCCGGCGGGCACCGGGGCGGCGAGAGCGGTCGTGGTCGTGGCGATGAGGAGGACGAACACGCGGCGGAGCAGGGCAGACACGGCCATGGGGTCCTCGTAACCTGGGTTGAACAGGGGTTACTTCGGATCGTCACCGCTCGTGTACTCCCGGTCAATAGCGTGATCGAGTGGTCAGCCGCGGCAGAGCCTGCCGGGCAGCCACCGCTTGGCCGCGAACAGTTCGGTCTGGTCGGCGAAGTGCGGTGACGCGGGGTCGCTGGACTGCGAGTTCGCCAGGATCGTCCGCGCCTCGGGGCAGGCGTTCCCGGTGAACCGCACGGCGAACAGGAAGCTGGTGCCGCCGACCGCCCGGCCCTGGCTGGTCTCGATGAGGTTGTAGACGCCGAGCGCGTTGGCCCCGCCGTGCACCGGGATTCGCTTTCCCCTGCCGTCCAAGGCGAACTGGTGATCGCGAAGGGGCGCGTCGGGTGCGTGGCCGAGTTCGTTCACGGCCTTGGTGAACGCGGCGCGCACGCGCGGGTCGTCGATGTCCAGTGATCGCGGGGTGCGCACCGGATCGGCGGGGTTGAACGGGACCAGCCAAGGGATGTCGCCGATCTGCTGCCAGAACTTGTCGAACAGGAGCGCGCCGCGGCTGTCGAGGTCGTTGCGGCGGTCCCACTTCGCCAGCGCGTCACAGGCGTTCTTGTGCTGTGGCATGGACTTGCACATCCGCAGCACGTCGTCACCGGCCAGCTCGCCCATGAAGGAACGGTTGGACAGCACCATCTCCTGTGCGTCGCGCAGGCTCGTGATGCGCTCCTGCAGCCCGAACCGGGTGCGCGGCGAGCGCGCGGTGCCTTCGGTGCCGAAGACGCGGGGGAACCCGGTGAGCGGCTGTGCGGCACTGGTCAGCCAGTGTGAGTCGTTGGAGTTCGACAGCTGGTCCCTGCTTATCAGGTTCGGCATGCGGTGCGCGCCGAATGTGCCTGGCACAAGGGAATCCCGGTCGGTGCCCGGGGCGCAGTCCGCGCGGGAGCCGTCCAGCACGGGCAGTCCGGCGCGGTCGAACAGCTCCCGTCCCTTGGCGGTGTTGCAGCGGCGGGCGTGGGCGTCGGTGATGTGCGGGACCGCCTGTACGTTGGCGAACAGCCCCTCGCCGTGGCGGTCGCTCGCCAGCACGTTCGCGTAGGACATCCCGCCCTCGCGGAGGAGCGCGTTCCGCACGCCCTCAACGGAGTCCGCCTCGGGGAACTTCACGATGGAGTTGGGGCCGCGCAAGGAGTTCGCGTTCGCGTCGATCAGGACGAAGGCGCGCTCCGCGGTCCAGTCGAGGCGTTCGGACGCGCGGTTGCCGAGCCACGGGCTGACGACCATCGAGTTGATGACCGGGCCGAAGCGGGTGGACCAGAGGGACCGGGTCTCCGGCTTGCCGCCGCGCACGTCGACGGTGATCTTGTGCTCGGTCATCCGCTCGACCCGACCGTCCACTGTGTACGCGGTCGGATCGCCGGGCACGAGCTTCACCTCGGCCAGCGAGTAGCTCAACGAGGTTGCGATGGTCGCGGTCCAAGCGGTTCTGCGCGTGTACCCCGCAACGGTCTCGGGCGTGCCCAGGAGGTGTGCGCCGTCCACGTCGAGCTTCCCCGGGATCGTCAGCCGCGCCTGCCAGAAGGAGGCGATGCCGCGCCAGGGCACATGGGGATTGCCCAAGAACACCTTCCCCGCGGCGATCGCGTTGCTACCACGGGAGATCGGCGGAGTGTAGGGAGTCGGAGGAGCCTGTGGGCGACTGGGCGGTGTCGCCGTGACGATGCCGCCGAGCGCGCGCACCGCGCCGTCCTGGGCACTGACGTACTTGAGGCGGTGGACGTCCATCTCGGTGATCGGCGCGAGCCACTTGGCGCCACGGCAGGAAGGCGCCGCGGAGCTGTTCACTGTGCTGATGCTCGACCCTGCAAGCAGGTCTTCGGTGAGATAGCGGTTGTAGCCCTCGGCGTACCCGCGCGTCAGGGCGCGGACGTCGTCGGAGGGGCCCACCGGCGCGGGCTGCGCCACGATCCGCTCGACGACGCGGCGGTCGATGAGGTCACGGGTGTACACGTCGGAGGCGACGTTGCCCTGCGGAGGTGTGCCCGCCGTCCGTTCCTCGCCGAAGTGCTTGGCCAGCTCTCCCCCGGCGGACAAGAAGATCTGGCCGAGCGCGCAGAGGTGGTCGCGCGCCTGGGCGTAGCCGATGCCGCGGCCGAGGCCCGCGTGGTCGCTCGCGACGATGTGCGGGACGCCTTGCCCGGTTTCGTGCTCGACCGGTGGGGCGACTGCCGAGGTCATGGCGACGGTCGGGGCCAGCAGCCAGTGGAGCGTGTTCATGCCTCGATCCTCGGACCGCTCGGGCGCCGCGACATCAACCGACCGGTGGAACGGCGTGAGTAGGGTGGTCGTGTGGTTACGGAGAGCGTGTTCACGTGGGGTGCTCCGCCGCTGAAGTTCGGGGCCGGGGCCGCCGAGGAGATCGGGTTCGAGCTGAAGCAGCTGGGCGTGCGGTCCGCGCTCGTGGTCACCGACGCCGGGGTCGCCGCCACGGGCTTCCCCGCGCGGGTGGCCGCCGCGGTCGAGGCTGCCGGAGTGCGGGTCGCGGTCTACGACGGAGTGCGGGTCGAGCCGACCGATGTGAGCTTCGAAGCGGCGGTTTCCTTTGCCGCGCAAGAGGACTGGCAGGCTTTCGTCGCTGTCGGCGGGGGATCGGCGATCGACACCGCCAAGGCGATGAACCTGATGACCAGCCACCCCGGCGACGTGCTCGACTACGTGAACAAGCCGATCGGCAAGGGGATGGCGCCACCCGGGCCGCTCAAGCCGCTGATCGCGGTGCCGACCACGGCGGGCACCGGCGCGGAGAGCACCCCCGTGTGCGTGCTCGACCTGCTGAGCCTGCACGTGAAGGCCGGGATCAGTCATCCGCGGCTGCGCCCCACGCTCGCCGTGGTCGACCCGCTGGCGACGCTGAGCATGCCGCCCGAGGTCACCGCGGCATCGGGGATGGACGTGCTCTGCCACGCGCTGGAGTCCTACACCGCGCGGCCGTACGACACGTTCGCCAGGAAGAAGCCGGAGGAGCGGGTGCCCTACTGCGGCTCGAACCCCATTTCCGACACCTGGACAGAGAAGACGCTCGTGTTGCTGAGCAAGGCTTTTCGGCGCGCGGTGCTCAACGGCAACGATCTCAGGGCGCGCACCGACATGATGCTCGCGGCGACCATGGCGGGAATGGGCTTCGGCAACGCGGGTGTGCACATCCCGCACGCGTGCGCCTATCCGATCGCCGGACGGGTGCGTGACTACCGGCCAGTCGGGTACCCGCAGGACGAGCCGATGGTGCCGCACGGGCAGTCGGTGTCGCTGACCGCGCCCGCCGCTTTCAGGTTCACCTTTCCCACTGATCCAGAGCGGCACGTGCACGCGGCGCGGCTGCTGGACGCGGCGACCGCCGACGCGGAGCCGAACCCGCGGGAGAAGCTGCCCGCGGTGCTCACCGCCCTCATGCGCGACATCGGAATCCCCAACGGGATCGGCGCGGTGGGCTACTCGGAGACGGACATCCCTGCGCTGGTCGACGGCACGCTCAAGCAGCAACGGCTGCTCAACGTGGCTCCGCGCCAGGTGACCGGGGACGATATCTGTGAAATCTTCCGCGAGTCGCTGAGCAACTGGTGAGCAGGTCGCGCCCGTCTACCCCACATGAGAACAACACGGTTGCTCATCGGCGCGATGGTCCTCGTCCTCAGCGGCTGCGGGGCGAACGCGCAGCCCAGCGAGCCTTCGCCGCCGTCGTCGTCACAGGAGAAGCCGCCCGCGGTGACCGTCGAGAAAGGACGGACCGGCGAGATCGCGGTGAAGGTCGGTGACGTGATCTCGGTGCCGCCGGGCGAAGGCGCGCCCCTGGTGAAGGACCCGCACGTCCGGCTGCACCTGCAGACCGAGAAGGAGTGGCAGTACCGCGCGTCCTCGCCGGGCAGGACGAAGATTCCCACCAACGGCGAGGGCGCGTCGGTCACTGTTGTCATCAGCTAGGCAGCCATCGGTCAGCTGGGCATCAGCACGGTGTCGATGATGTAGACGGTCGCGTTGGCCGTCTGCACGTTGCCGCAGATGACGCTCGCGTCGTTGACCTTGAAGGAGGTCCCGGAACCCGAGGTCTTCACCATGCCCTTCTGCAGCGTCTCGAAGTTGCCGGACGCCAGGTCGGCGGTGGTGAGCCGCTTCGGGACCACGTGGTAGGTCAGGACCTTGGTGAGGGTCGCGTTGTCGGCGAGCACCTTGTCCAGGTCCGCCTTGGGGATCTTGGCGAAGGCCGGGTCGGCGGGCGCGAACACGGTGATGTCCTTCGCGGTGTTCAGCGTGTCGACCAGGCCCGCCTTCTTCACCGCGGTGACCAAAGTGGACAGTGCGGGGTTGTTGCTCGCCGCCGTGGCCACCGGGTCCTTGGCCATGCCCGCGAAGCTGCCGGGCCCGTCCTTGGGCACCGACGAGCAGGCCGAGCCGAACTCGCCCGAGGTCATCGCGGGCGAGGAGGTGGTCATCGGCGCCGGGGCAGGGGACTGTGCCGCCGGGGTGTCGGTCCCGTCCGAACAGGCGGTCAGGCCCAGAGCCGAGACGGCGACGGCGGCGAGCATGGCGGTGCGCTTGAACTGCATGATCGGTTCTCTCCTTCATCAGGTGACCGTGACCGCGACGGAGTGCCATCCGGTGGCACCACGGGGAAACGGCCTGGTTCGTTCTTCGGGTTGCCAGTCCCCGCGACCGTCGGCCGCGCGGACCTCGAAGCGGTGCAAGCCCTTGTCGAGCTGGACCGTGGCGCGCCACTGGCGCCAGGTGTCCGGGCTGACCTCGGTGCTGATCTGGGCGGGACGCCATTCCCCGCCGTCGATCCGGAACTGCACGGCGCTGATGCCGCGGTGCTGCGCCCACGCGACTCCGGCCACTGTCACCGGGCCCGCGGGGACCTGCGCGAACGGCTTGGGCACGTCGATCCGCGATGCGGTGAGCACCGTCCCGATCGGGTCCCAGCCGCGTTCCGTCCAGTACGCGTCGTACTTGTCGAACGTGGTGAGTTCGAGATCGACCAACCACTTGGTGGCCGAGGTGTAGCCGTAGAGCCCCGGAACGAGCTGACGGACCGGGAAACCGTTGGCGGGCAAGAGGGGCTCGCCGTTCATGCCGATCGCGAGCAGTGCTTCGCGGCCGTCCATCACCACGTCGAGGGGGGTGCCGATGGTCATCCCGGCGTGGTCGGTGCCGACGAGCTGGTCGGCTCCCGCCCGCACCCCGGCCTCGCGGAGCAGTTGGGCCAGCGGGAAGCCGAGCCACCTCGCGGTGCTCGTGTACGGTCCGCCGACCTCGTTGGAGACGCAGCACAGTGTGATGTCGCGCTCGATGAGCGGCTTCGCCATGAGGTCGGCGAAGCTCAGCTCGACCGGCCGGTCCACCATCCCGTGAATCCGCAGCCGCCATTCCTCGGCGGTCAGCTCAGGAATCACCAGGGCGGTGTCGACCCGGTAAAAATCCCGGTTGGGGGTTTCGAACGAGGTGAGGCCTGGAATGGCGAAATCGTGCCCTGACGGACGGGCCGCCGCCGGGCTCACGGGTGCGGGCAGTCGAATGGCGGAACGGGATTGTGCGATATCGGCGGAACGCTGCTGGAGAATTCTGCCGACCGTACCGCCGAGCACGGCGTAGGCCGCCGTCCCGAGCCCGGTGACCAGGAACGTCCTGCGGCCCGGACCGTCGGCGGCCGGGCGCCTGGTGAGCAGCAGGTGCAGCGCTGCCGCTCCGGCGAGGATCGCGGCGAGCGAGGGCAGGGCGTCCAGCGGCGACCCGTCGGGCCTGCTCACCGCCGCGAGCGCGCCGATCGCACCGATCAGGCCGATCATCACCGCGCCGGCCGCGAACCGGCGTGCGGCGACGACACCGGCGACCGCGGCGAAGACCACCAGCACGACCAGGATTCCGCCGAGCAGGACCGGCTTGTCGTAGTCGCCGAAAGTGCTGATCGCGAAATCCTTCAGCCACACCGGTGCGAGATCGATCGCCGCACCGCCCACGGAGGTGATCGGTGACGAGTTCGGGCCCGTCGCCGCGGCGACGAGTTCTGCTGTTCCGAGTGCCGCACCGGCGGAAAGGACGCCGATGAGGGCTGCCCCTCTCTCGCTGTTCACGTGGGGCATTCGCGGCTGTTCCGGGAACGGATGGGTCTGGTTTTGCGGCTCACTCGAATGGTGGAGCCCATGCTTCTTTTCGCTCATGAAGGGAACGTACGCACACGCGCGCGCGGATTTCCTTACCGATCCGTGAAATCTCGAGTAGCGTCCAGGGACCAATCCGGCCCGGCTCCGGCTCCGAAGGACGGGAGTGGACGGCGGCCTGGTCGAAAGGGGTGGTCATGCGTGACCGAGCGCGAGCAGTGAGTCAGCTGCACGATCCTGGCGGTGTCGCGGCACCGACGCCGGAGGACCTGGTGCAGCGGGTGGCTCGGGGAGACGAGGCCGCGTTCGGCCAGCTCTACGAGGTCCTGGCGGGGCCGATCTACGGCGTCGTGCTGCGCGTCCTGCGGGACCAGGCGCAGTCCGAGGAGGTCGCCCAGGAGGTGCTGGTGGAGTTGTGGCGCACCGCGACGCGCTACGCGCCGGACAAGGGGTCCGTGCTGACCTGGGCGCTGACCGTGGCACACCGGCGCGCGGTCGACCGCGTGCGCTCCGCGCAGTCCAGCGCCGACCGCGAGGACAGGGCGGGACGACTGGGAGCCGAGCGCCCCTTCGACGAGGTCGCCGAACAGGTCACCGCCCGGTTGGAGCGCGAGCAGGTGCGCGTCTGCTTGAAGGCGCTGACCGATCTGCAACGCGAGGCCGTGCTGCTCGCCTACTACCGGGGCTACACCTACCGCGAGGTCGCCGAACTGCTCGGCTCCCCGTTGGGGACGATCAAGACTCGGTTGCGGGACGGGTTGATCCGGCTGCGCGACTGCCTGGGGGTGGCGTGATGAACCCTGACGTGCACACGCTGACCGGCGCTTACGCCATGAACGCCCTCGATGAGGACGAGCGCCGCGAGTTCGAGCGGCACATGGCCGTGTGCCCGGACTGCGAGCGGGAGACCAGAGAACTGGAGCGCACCGCCGCCCACCTCGGGCTGGCCGCCGCGACCGCGCCGCCGCCCGGCCTGCGCGCCAAGGTGCTCGCCGAGGTGGCCAGGACGCGGCAGCAGTCCCCGCTCGCGCCGCCGCCGGCCGCGCTGCCCCGCGCGCGGACGTGGGCGATGCCCGTCGTCTCGTTGCTGGCCGCGGCCAGCGTGCTCGCCGCCGTGGTGTTCGGGATCGGCGTGCTCACCGCGAACCAGGAGCTGACCCGTGAACGCGCGCTGATGGAGCAGGTGACGGCCATCGTCAGCGCCCCCGACGCCCGCACGGAGGTCGCCGGGAACGGCAAGGTGGTCTCGTCCAAGCTGCTGGGCAAGGCCGTGTTGCTGGCCGGTGACCAGGTCCCGGCTCCCCGGGCGGGCAACGACCTGCAGGCGTGGGCGATCTCCGATGCCGGTGCCGTCTCGCTCGGCCTCATGGCGCGGACGCACTCCGGCAAGCACGAGCCGATGGTGTTCCCGACCGCGGGGGTGAGCAAGATCGGGGTGACGCTGGAGCCCGCGGGCGGGTCCGCGCGGCCGACCAGCGCGCCGGTGCTGCTCGTCCCGGTGGCCTGATCAGGAACCTTCGCGTGGTTCGGGTCGTTGCCCCGGCGTGGAGGTGTTGTTCGCGCTGACCCTGCCGGGGCTCGCCGTGCTGCTGGTCGTGCTCGCCGCGCTGGAGCGGTTCGGCCTGTGGGCGCGCAGGCGCAGCCTCCTGCCGTGGCGGACGCGGTCCACGGAGGCGCCCAGCTTCGCCGAAGTGGGCTTCGAGGAGTTCGGTGCCGCCTTCGACTCCGGGCAGCGGCACAAGATCGACGAGCGGAACAGCCAGTCGATGATGCGCGACGACGCCGACGACGGGGCCCCGCCGCACAGCACGGTGGACCTGGACGCAGGAGTGGCCGTGCTCCGGAGGGAACCACCCGATCGTGAGGCGACGGAGCGGGGGCCCGAGCGCTAGCTTCGGCGGGGTGTCAAGGCTTCTCGCGCCGCTGGGCGCCGTTCTCCTGCTGCCCGTGCTCGCCGGTCCCGCGCACGCCGCGCCCACCGCCTCGATCACGCCGGTCTGCGACGCCGCGACCTGGAGCGTGAGCTACACCGCCACCAGCTCCGGGCACGGCAAGCGGGCCGCGGTCGAGGTCCGCATCGATCAGTCCATTGTGGAGGAATGGGCCGATCACGGGCTCGGCGCCGCGGCCATGGGCACGCCGCGCCGCGAGCGCGCGAACGGCACCGGCACGTGGACCGAGCGGGCCCGGCTCGTCAAGGGCACCGGCGCGCCGGACGAACCGCGCCCGTACAAGCGCACCTACACCCTCGATCTCACCGTCACCGAGAACGGCGTCCGGACCACGGCGTCCGGCTCCTGCTCGCTCTCCCTGAGCTAGCCGGTCCGATCAGCGGGCAGGACGGATCAGGCCGCTCTGCCCGGCGCTTTTCGTTTCAGCGCAAGGGGTGCTTGCGAACCTTGTTCAACCGGCTCGCGGAGATCACGGTTCTCGCGGTGTACGTCCTCATCCTGAACGCGCGCTGCGGCTACGCGCGGTTGAGCGAGCAGTCACCGCAGAGGCCACCGTTGGGCACGCGGTAGTAGAGGCAGCAGCTCCGCCGCCTGTAGCCGGTGTCGGTGAAGTCCCCGGCCGCGCTCAGTCGTGGGTCGGCGAGCACGTCCATCGCGGTGTCCCAGGTCCGCTGGTCCAGCTCGCCGGCATTGGCGATCACCTTCAGCGTGCCCACGAGTGAGGACGCGGCGTTGCCCCACAGCAGGCCCTCCGCCACTTCACTGCGGAGGGCCGACACCATGGGCGCGAAGTGCTCGTCGAGGGCGATCTCCGCGATCGTCCCCGTGGCGCTCGGCAACGGGGCAGCGGTGGTGAAGCCGCTCGTCGCCCAGTGGATCTCGTCAGCGGGCAGTGCGGGCACGGGAAGGCCGAGCGCCACGGCACCGAGCAGCGGCGACCACACCCGCGCCGTGTAGCCCTGGAACAGGATCGACGCGCCGACCCGCCGTTCCTCGGTGCCCAGCCGCGCGCAGACGTCGTCGACGCGCTCCCCGAGCCCTACGCCGTCGTACACCTCGCGCAGTGTGGGCGCTTCGAGCCCGGCGCCCACCGCGATGACGAAGTACTCCCCGAACCGCCGCACTACGCCGAGTAGTCGTAGAAACCTCGCCCGGACTTCTTCCCGAGCAGGCCCGCGTCCACCATGCGCAGCAGCAGGGGCGGCGGGGAGTAGAGGGCTTCCTTGAACTCCGCGTACAGCGACTCCGCGATCGCCTTGGTGGTGTCCAGGCCGATCAGGTCGGCCAGGCGCAGCGGGCCCATCGGGTGGGCGCAGCCGAGCACCATGCCGTTGTCGATGTCGTCGGCGGAGGCGAAGCCCGACTCCAGCATCCGGATCGCCGACAGCAGGTAGGGGATCAGCAGCGCGTTGACGATGAAGCCCGCGCGGTCCTGCGACCGGATCACCTGCTTGCCCAGGACGTTCGCGGCGAACTCCTCGGCGCGGCGGGAGGTCTCCTCGCCGGTGAGCAGCGAGGTGACCAGCTCGACCAGCTTCAGCACCGGCACCGGGTTGAAGAAGTGGATGCCGATGACCTGCTCGGGCCGCTGCGTCGCCATGCCGAGCTTCATGATCGGGATGGACGAGGTGTTCGACGCGAAGATCGCGTCCGGCCGGGTGACCACCTTGTCCAGGGTGGCGAAGACGTCGACCTTGGTCTGCTCGTGCTCGGCGACCGCCTCGATCACCAGGTCCCGGTCGGCGAACTCGCCCAGGTCGGTGGTCATCCGCAGGCGGCCGAGCACCGCGTCGCGCTCGTCCTCGGCCATCTTGCCCTTGCTGACCGCGCGGTCGATCGACTTGGTGATCCGGGCGCGGCCCGCGTCGGCCGCGGTCGAGTTGACCTCGCTGACCACGACGTCCAGCCCGGCGCGCAGGCACACCTCGGCGATGCCCGCGCCCATCAGGCCCGAACCGACCACACCGACCTTGCTGACGCTCACGTCTTCACCCTTCGCGAACTCCACAAAACGAAACTCAGACGTTCCGACGATACTGGCCGCCGACTTCGAAGAACGCCTCGGTGATCTGGCCGAGCGAGCACACCCGCGCGGCCCGCATCAGCTCGGCGAACACGTTGCCGTCACCCATCGCCACCTCGCGCAGCCGCTTCAGCGCGGCCTCGGCGGTGTCGGCGTTGTTCCGGTGGAACTCCCGCAACCGGGTGAGCTGGGACTGCTTCTCCGCCTCGGTGCCCCGCGCCAGCTCGATCGGCCCGGCCGCCTCGGACCCGCGCGGGTTGCGGAAGGTGTTCACGCCGATGATCGGCAGCGAGCCGTCGTGCTTGCGGTGCTCGTAGAGCATGGACTCGTCCTGGATGCGCCCGCGCTGGTAGCCGGTCTCCATCGCGCCCAGCACGCCGCCGCGCTCGCTGATCCGGTCGAACTCCACCAGCACGGCCTCCTCGACCAGGTCGGTGAGCTCGTCGATGATGAAGGCGCCCTGCAACGGGTTCTCGTTGCGGGCGAGGCCCCACTCGCTGTTGATGATCATCTGGATGGCCAGCGCGCGGCGCACGGAGTCCTCGGTCGGCGTGGTCACCGCCTCGTCGAAGGCGTTGGTGTGCAGGCTGTTGCAGTTGTCGTAGATCGCGATCAGCGCCTGCAGCGTGGTGCGGATGTCGTTGAAGTCCATCTCCTGCGCGTGCAGCGACCGGCCCGAGGTCTGCACGTGGTACTTCAGCTTCTGCGAGCGCTCGTTCCCGCCGTAGCGGTGCTTCATCGCCACCGCCCAGATCCGCCGCGCCACCCGGCCGAGCACCGAGTACTCCGGGTCCATGCCGTTGGAGAAGAAGAACGACAGGTTCGGCGCGAAGTCGTCGATGTCCATCCCGCGCGCCAGGTAGGACTCCACGTAGGTGAAGCCGTTGGCCAGGGTGAAGGCCAGCTGGCTGATCGGGTTCGCCCCGGCCTCGGCGATGTGGTAGCCGGAGATCGACACCGAGTAGAAGTTGCGGACCCCGTTGGCGATGAACCACTCCTGGATGTCGCCCATCATCCGCAGCGAGAACTCGGTGGAGAAGATGCAGGTGTTCTGGCCCTGGTCCTCCTTGAGGATGTCGGCCTGCACCGTGCCGCGCACCGTGCTGAACACCTTCCTGGCGATCTCCTCCGTCTCGGCCCCGGTGGGCGCGCGCCCGTTGTCCTCGGTGAACTTCTCGACCTGCTGGTCGAGCGCGGTGTTGAGGAAGAAGGCCAGGATCGTCGGCGCGGGGCCGTTGATCGTCATCGACACCGACGTGCTCGGCGAGCACAGGTCGAAGCCGTCGTAGAGCACCTTCATGTCGTCGAGCGTGGCGATGGAGACGCCGGAGGTGCCGACCTTGCCGTAGATGTCGGGGCGCTCGTCGGGGTCGCGGCCGTAGAGGGTGACCGAGTCGAATGCGGTGGAGAGCCTGGTGGCCTTGGAGTCCGACGACAGGAAGTGGAAGCGGCGGTTGGTGCGGAAGGGATCGCCCTCGCCCGCGAACATCCGCGCCGGGTCCTCACCGTCCCGCTTGAACGGGAAGACCCCTGCGGTGAACGGGAACCGGCCCGGCAGGTTCTCCTCGCGGAGGAACCGCAGCAGTTCGCCGTGGTCGCCGTAGCGGGGCAGCGCCACGCGCGGGATCCTCGATCCGGAAAGACTTTCCCGCCACAGCTGGGTCCGCAGCTCCTTGTCCCTGACCTTCACCACCAGCTCGTCGGCCGAGTACGCCTCGACCGTCCTCGGCCAGTCCTCCAGCAGCGCGTGGCTGTCCGCAGCCAGCTCCCGGTCGGCTTCGGCGTGCAGCTGCTCCAGCACGTCGGTCTCGCCACTTCGCTTTTCCACCAGGGCTTTGCTGGCGGCGAGCTGCTGGCGGCGGCGGGCGATCTCCACCTGCTCGGCGGTCTCGACGTGGTAGCCGCGCACCGACTCGGCGATCTCGGCGAGGTAGCGCACCCGCGAGGACGGGATGATCTGCGCGATCCGGGTGGACGCCTTGCCGGTGACCTGCGGCAGCACGCCCTCGGCCGCCTTGAGCCCGTGCGCGGACAGCGTGTCGCGCAGGAACTGGTAGAGCGCGGTCACGCCGTCGTCGTTGAAGGTCGCCGCGCTCGTGCCGAAGACCGGCATCTCGTCCGGGGGAGTGCCGAACGCCTCGCGGTTGCGCACCAGCTGGCGCGCCACGTCGCGGCGCGCGTCCTCGGCGCCCCTGCGCTCGTACTTGTTGATCGCCACGGCGTCGGCGAAGTCCAGCATGTCGATCTTCTCCAGCTGCGACGCGGCGCCGAACTCCGGCGTCATCACGTACAGCGAGGCGTCGACGAACGGCACGATCGCGGCGTCGCCCTGGCCGATGCCCGGGGTCTCCACGATCACCAGGTCGTGCCCGGCGGCCTTGCACGCGGCGATCACGTCGGCGAGGCCGGTCGGCAGCTCGGTCCCGGCGCCCCTGGTGGCCAGGGAGCGGAAGAAGATCCGGTCGCCGTCGAGGCAGTTCATCCGGATGCGGTCGCCCAGCAGCGCGCCACCGCCCTTGCGGCGGCTCGGGTCGACCGCGATCACCGCGATCCGCAGCTTGTCCTGCTGGTCGATGCGGAACCGGCGGACCAGCTCGTCGGTCAGCGAGGACTTGCCGGAGCCGCCGGTGCCGGTGATGCCGAGCACCGGGACGTCCGTGGCGGCGGCCTTCTGCAGCTCGGCGCGCTCGTCCTCGCTCAGCCCGCCCCGCTCGATCCGGGTGATCGCCCTGGCCAGCGCGGCCTGCTCGCCGTGGAAGACCCCGGTCAGCGGCCGCGGCTCCAGCTCGACGTCGCAGGCGGCGACCATGGAGTTGACCATCTTGGCCAGGCCCATGGTCTGACCGTCCTCGGGGGAGAAGATCCGCGCGACGCCGCGCTCGTGCAGCTGCGCGATCTCCTCGGCCACGATCACCCCGCCCCCGCCGCCGTAGACCCGGACGTGCCCGGCCCCGCGCTCGCGCAGCAGGTCAACCAGGTAGCCGAAGAACTCGACGTGCCCGCCCTGGTAGGAGCTGATCGCGATGCCCTGGACGTCCTCCTGGATCGCCGCGGTGACGATCTCGTCGACCGAGCGGTTGTGCCCGAGGTGGATCACCTCCGCGCCCTGGGCCTGCAGGATGCGCCGCATGATGTTGATCGACGCGTCGTGCCCGTCGAACAGGCTCGCCGCGGTCACGAAGCGCACCGGGTTCACGGGTACGTGCAGATCGGACACGGCGCACTCCTCGGGCCGACGGTAGAAGCTCGGAAATAAAATAGTAGGACTTCCAAGTGAACGGGTACCGGCCGGCCCTGTGAGCCCGCTCATGCGAGTGGTCGCTCAGCTCAGTGCGGTGAGATCGATGTCGACGGGGGTGACCAGCGTCGTGGCCAGGCGCGGATGGTGCGCACCGGTCTCGCGGTACTCGCCGGAGCCCTCGTCCAGCTCGAAGGTGTGCGCGGTGATGGCCAGCGCGCCGCTGGCCGGGCTCTCGATGCGCCAGAAGTGGGGGATCCCGGCCTCCGCGTACGCGAGCGGCTTGGAACCGCGGTCCTCGCGGCGCGACCCCCTGGACACGACCTCCACCGCGAGCAGGATCGCGTTTCCCGGGATGGGCCGCGTGGTCAGCGGGATCGCGGCGTCGAAGACGACGACGTCCGGGCTGAGGTAGTCCAAGGGGTCCTCGGCCAGCATGACGTCGATGTCGATCTCCAGCTGCCACCCCTCGGCCAGCTGCGGCTCCAGCGCCGCGGAGAGGCGGCGGATGATGCGCTGGCGGACGGGCAAGGGGAGCGGGTTCACGATGAGGGCTCCGTCGAGGACTTCGACACGGCAGTCTTCCGGCAAGGCCTGCACGTCGGCGAGGGTCCAACCGTCCGGTGGCGGGTACAACATGTCATGCGACAGAGCCGTCATGAGAACTCCTCCCGGCCACCCCACGGTACCGCGCGCCCTCGTGACGCCGCCGAACTCGGGATCAGCGCTTGCCGACGCGCCAGGGCAGCACGGGGCTCTGCGTGCCGGTCGCCTTCGCGTCGCCCCACACCGCCGGGGCGTCCGGCGTCCCGTACTCGACGCTGACCGCCGTGGAGTAGACCCGGTTCTCCGGAGCGTCCACCGCGAACGGGCCGCACAGCGCGCTGTGCCCGGCCTCCTCGAAGATCACGCGGCACGAGCGCAGCGTGCCCTTCAGCGCGGCCCGGCCCACGGCGTCGTGCAACCAGACGTGCACCGTGACCTCAGGTGTCGGAGCCGTTGCCCGGACCAGGACGCTCGTCCGCAGCTGGTCGTCGACGACGGCGATGCAGGGCCGCACCTCGGCGGTGACGCGCCCGGCGTAGACGGGGTCGCGGCACGTGCCCGACAGTGCGACGTCGGCGGGGCCGGCGGTGATCGTCTGCGGTGCCGCCGAGGCTGACCCGCCGCTGTCACCGGGGACCAGCATGATGCCGATCGCCAGCACCGAACAGCAGATCGCGGCGGCGACAGGGAACAACCAGCGCGGCCGAGCTCGGGCAGGGGTGGGCTCGGGAGCTGGAGCGGACAGCTGCTGCCGGAGGTCGAGGAGGCGCTCGACGGTCGCCTCGGCGGGCGAATCCGCGTAGTGGGCGCAGGCCCGGACGAACGCCTCGGTCACGTCCTCGGTGGGCCAGGTCGTGCCGGACGCCGCGTTGCGCAGGGTGGACACCGAGTACGGGCGGCCGACGGCGCGGGACCGCTTCGCCAGCTCCTGGTAGCTCGGCCGGCCTGCGCGCTCGCGCACCTCCCGCAGCTCGTGGGCGAACCGCGCCAGGGGCCCGTCCGCCGGGTCCACGGGGTTCTCCGGGCGGCCAGTCCGACCGTTCATCAACTCTCCCACCAGGCACGGTGTCAATCCGTTGATTATCAACCCCGCACGCCCCTGGATGATCAACCATCCGGGCGGCAGCGTCGGCGGCGTGCATCAACCCGGGTGGTATGAAGACGACAACGGACAACGGCGGTGGTGGAGCGCGGAGACCGGGTGGACCAGGGACGTCCAGTCCGGGGGGATTCCGACGACCGACCCCGGCCCGACACCCCACACCTCCACCCCGACGTCGTCGCCGAGCGCGTGGGACTACGCGGCACCGCTGAGCGCCGCGGCCAGGGACAGCCTGCGGAACGCCGGACGCGATCTCTCCCCGTTCCCGAAATGGCCCATCTCCACCGGCGCGACGATGCTGCTGGCGGTCGCGTTCGTGGTAGCCGCGGTCATCTCGCGGTACTTGGCCCTCTTCCTCTTGCTCGGCGTGCTCGCCGCGGCGGTGACTGGCGTGCGCTCGTGGCTGCGGTTGCGGTACACCGCCGACCTCGACCGCGAGCTGAGGCTGCTGACCAAGGTGAGCTGCGGACTGTGCCCGCTGCTGATCGGCGTGGTCGGGCTGGGCTTCGCCTCCGCCGCCCGCGTCAGGCCGGAACGCCGTCGTGAGCTGATCGGTCACGGCTGGGTCGGGCAGCTCGTCGCGCTCGGCGTGCTGTTCGCGGTGATGGCCGTGATCGGCCTGGTGACCTAGGCCTTCAGCCAGGCCAGGACGGCCAGGACGCGGCGGTGGTCGTCGTTGGACGGGGGCAGCGTGAGCTTGGTGAAGATCGACGAGATGTGCTTCTCCACCGCGCCGCCGCTGACCGAGAGCGTGCGGGCGATGGCCGTGTTGGTGCGGCCCTCCGCCATCAGCGCCAGCACCTCGCGCTCCCTCGGCGTCAGCTCGGTCAGCGGGTCGTTGCGGCGGCGCAGCGCGAACAACCCGGCGACCACCTCGGGGTCGAGCACGGTGCCGCCGTCGGCCACCCGGTGCAGGGCGTCGGACAGCTCGTCGAGCTTGGAGATCCGGTCCTTCAACAGGTAGCCGACTCCACCGGAACCGGGACTGCCCGCCTCGGCGAGCAGATCGGAGGCGTAGGACTCCTCCACGTACTGCGAGAGCACCAGGACGCCGAGACCGGGGACGACCGACCGGGCGCGCATCGCGGCGCGCAGGCCCTCATCGGTGAACGACGGTGGCATCCGGACGTCCACGACCGCGATGTCCGGCCGGTGCTCGGCCACGGCGTGGACCAGCGAGTCGCCGTCGCCCACCGCGGCCACGACGGTCGCCCCGGCCTCGCCGAGCAACCGGACCAGGCCCTCGCGCAGCAGGACGGAGTCCTCGGCCAACACAACGCGCACCGCGCCACCCCTCTCGAATCCGAGGGGTCACGCTACCCGTGCGCACCGTTCAGGTCAGGGGAATGTCCGCGGTGAGGACGGTCGGCCCGCCCGAGGGGCTGGCGATGTCGAGGCGGCCGTCCACCGCGGCGAGGCGGTCCGCCAGCCCGGCGAGGCCGTGGCCCTTGCCGAGGTGCGCTCCGCCCTTGCCGTTGTCGCGGACCTGGAGCAGCAGCACCTGCGCGTCGCGCTTCACCGTGACCGTGCACAGGGAAGCGCCGGAGTGCTTGGCGACGTTGGTCAAAGCCTCGCTGACCACGAAGTAGGCCGCGTTCTCCACCGCCTCGGGAAGCCGCGCGCCGGTCTCCAGGTCGATGTCCAGCGAGACCTCGACGGGACAGCGCGCCGCGGTCGCCGTGAGCGCCGCGCGCAGGCCGCGGTCGGTGAGGATCGGCGGGGCGATGCCGCGGGAGACCGCGCGCAGCTCCGAGAGCGCTTCCTGGCTCTGCACAAGGGCTTCCTCGACCAGCGGCCGCGCTGCCTCGGGGTCGTCGTCGAGCCTGCGGCGCACCGCTTCGAGGTCCATGTTCAGCCGCACCAGGCGCTGCTGCGGCCCGTCGTGGATGTCCCGCTCGACCCGCCGCAGCGTCTGCGCCTCGGCCTGCACGGCGGCCGTGCGGCTGGTGGTCAGCTGCTCGGCGCGGGCGCGCAGCGCGGCGGCCTCGTTGGTCAGCATCAGGCGGACCATGCCGGAGTCGAACGCGGCCAGCCCGCGCAGCACGTACGGCAGCGTCAGCGCGAAGAACAGCCCGATCGCCACGTACCCGGTGAGGTGGATGAACTCCGAGTCGTAGCCGAGCAGCGCGAACAGGTGCACGTTGCCCTCGGGCAGCGCCCACTCCCACAGGGGGTAGCTGATCCCGCCGAGCGCGACGGCCGACCACGTCACCGTGAACACCCACCCGACGATGCGGACGGGCAGCTGGATGATGCCGAACAGCAGCTCCCGCCAGGACTGCGGATCGTGCAGCGACCGCCAGAGCCTGCCGAAGCCGCGCCCCTCGTTGCGGCGGTAGTACGTCGGCGGCAGCTCGCGGCGGTAGAGCCAGCGGACCCGCGCGCGCTCACCGGAGGCGAAGCCGCGCGCGGCGGCCAGGCAGCCGGCGAGGATCGCGATGCCGACCCAGATCACCGTCAGGCCGACGCCCAGCCAGAAGGTGACCATCAGCGGGATGAACGTGGCCAGCCCGATGAACAGGCCGGGAATCAGGTAGCCGAAATCCCTGCGGGCCTGGGCCCAGGTCACCGGGACCGGCTGGTACCGGTCGATGCCGGTCGCGTTCGAGGTCATGGCTCAAGCCTGTCGTGTTCGGCGCTGCCCGTTCCATCCGGCGACCCGCACACCGCTGGTGGGGCTAGCCCCACCCCGTTCACTCCCGCGGCACGGTGAGGCCCCGCAGGCGGTGTGGCAGTTCCTCGTGGGTGAGCAGGATGGTGTGGTCGGTGGTCCCGGAGACGATCTGCGCCCGTTCCAGGTTGTGCTGCAGGTAGGCCCACTCGATCTCGTCGATCTCCTCGACGGCGCGGGTGATCGTCGCCGGATCCGGGGTGCCCCAGGCCACGGGCACCGCGACCACGAAGTCCCAGTAGCCCATGCGCGCCCACGGGTGGTCCGGGCTGCTGGAGAACCGGCAGGTCACCGGGACCCGTTCGCCGACCGCGATCCGGTGCCCCGGCAGGTTCTCCGCGCGCAGCGTGTGCAGCGCGAACCGCCGGGGGACGTCGCCCGTGGTGGTCACATCGGCCAGCACCAGCACGGTCGCCGCGCCCTTGCTGTCCACGTGGGAGATCATCCCGGGGCACAGCACGCCCCGGCGGAAGTACTGGTGCGGGCTGCCGTTGGTGCGCCGCGCCCGCGCCAGGAAGAGTCCGCCGAGCAGGGCCAGGCCGAGCAGCGCGCCGCCCGCGATGTAGCCCCACAGCTGTCCACTGAGGACGAACGAGGCACCGGTGGCCGCGAGCACGGCGCTGGTGATCCCGACGGTGAGCAGCCAGGGCCGGTCCCCGCGCCGGTAGATCTCGTTGTACCGGCGCGCGTGGCCGCGGTCGGGCTGGAAGTCCAGGCGGCGCTGACCGTTCTTCGGCGACCACGCCGTTCCCCTGATCAGCGGGAACACCGGCACCGCCTCCGGGGAGACGTGCGGCTGGCCGCGGTCGTCCCACGCCAGCTCGATGCCGAAGCGCTGCCGCGGGTAGCGCAGCTCCGTCGGCAGCTTGTCCGCGGGCAGCACCATCGGCCGGTCCTTGCCCTTGAGCTGGCCCGCGCCGTGGGCGAGGTCGCCGAGCAGCACCCACTCCGCCGCGTCGATCGACGAGCCGACCTCGCGCAGCACCTGCGCGTCCGCGATGGCCCAGGAGACCGGGGCGGCGTCGAAGTTCGACCAGTAGGCCGACTTCTTGCCGCTGAGGTCGAACGCGACGCACGGGATGCGCTCGCCGGGCGACCACATCGCGCCGCCGGGAAGCTGCACCAGGCGCAACGCGAAGCGTGGCACGGTCGTGGGGGTGCGCGACATCTCGGCCATCACCAGCACCGCGGCCCGGCCGTCCTTGCCGACCTCCAGCACGACCCCGGGGACCACCTGCCCGCCCTGGTAGGGCCGCCACGGCTGCCTGCGCCCGGCGAGCACCAGCACCAGTCCGCCGATCGCGACCAGGGCCCCGACCACGCCGAGAACGATCGCCCACCACGGTCCGGTCAGCGCCCACGCGCTCAGCGCCAGCACCGGGAACGCCGCCCACAACGCCCTGCTCAGGCCGGCACGCCACTGCGCGTAGTGGCCACTCGTGGCCCGCAGGTGCGCGTCGTCGACCTCCCACTGCTGGTACCGCTGTGGGTGGGTGGCCGGAAGCCCGTGTCGCGGCTGGTTCAACTCCTGCGCTCCCATGATCGGAGTGGTTCACCAGGAACTTACTTGAGCCGGTGAACGGAGCGCGGGACGCACGGGCGCGTACGTACGTATGAATGGATAGGCTCACTCCGTGGGACATCGTGAAGAACTGCTCGCCGGGGCGAAGCAGTGTCTGTACGAGCGGGGCTACGCACGCACGACGGCCAGGGACATCGTCGCGGTGTCCGGCGCCAACCTGGCCTCCATCGGATATCACTTCGGTTCCAAAGAAGCGCTGCTGACCGCGGCGCTGATCGAGGCGACCGAGGAGTGGGCCGAGGCCGTCAACAAGATGTGGGACCCCGACCCCGACGCCCCGTTCATGGAGCGGTTCGAGTCGCTGTGGAAGGCCGTCGTCGCCTCGCTCGGCGAGCACCGCAACCTGTGGGTGTCGACCTTCGAGGCGCTCAACCAGGCCGAACGGCTGCCCGAGCTGAAGCGGCGGCTGTCCAACGACGTCGAGCTGGCCCGGGGCTCCTTCGCCCAGCTGTTCGGCCCCGGGCCGGAGCCGGGGGACGAGCGGGCCGACCGCGCGGTGGGCGCGTTCTACGTCGCGCTGATGCAGGGCTTGATGGTGCAGCGCCTGCTCGACCCGGAACGCGCCCCGACCGGCGAGGACATCGCGTTGGCGATGCGCACCATCATCGAACGCGCCACCACCCACCCCGACGTTTCGCACTGAATGAGTCATTCGGTGCGTCCGGGGGTCACGGGGTGAGGACGACCTTGCCGGTGGTGGCGCGGCCGACCAACGCGGTGTGCGCGGCGGCGGCGTCGCTGAGCGGGAACGGCGGGTTCACCAGCGGCACGAGCTCGCCCTTGGCCAGCGCGTCCATCGCGCGCCGCTCCAGGGCGCGGAGACCGCCCGCCCGCTGGATCATCGCGGGGCCGATCGCAACACCCGCGGTGATGCTCTTCGCCCACAGGTCGTCCTGGGTGAGCTTGGTGGACTCGCCCGCCGACCACCCGAAGAAGTAGATCCGCCCGCCCGCGCCGAGCAGGCCGAGCGAGGCCTGGCCGATCGCACCGCCGACGCTGTCGAGCACCAGGGTGACCGTGCGCTCTCCGAGTTCGGAACGCACCTGTGCCGCCCAGTCCTCCTGGGTGTAGTCCACGGCGATCTCCGCACCGAGCCCGCGCACCACCTCGACCTTCGCCGAACCGCCCGCGAGGCCGACGACGGTCGCGCCGACGTTGCGCGCGTGCTGGACGAGGAGGTTGCCGATGCCGCCCGCCGCCGCGGTCACGAGCACGACATCTGCGGCGGTGACCGCGGCGGCGTCGAGGACGGCCATGGTGGTGCGGCCGGTGCCGATCATGGCCACCGCCGCGCCGTCCTCGACGCCTTCCGGGATCTCGTAGAGCGATTCCGCGTTCGCCACGGCCAGTTCCGCGTAGCCGCCGCTGGCCATGCCGAGGTGCGCGACGACGCGGCGGCCGAGCCAGGCCGGGTCGGTGCCCGGGCCGAGCGCGTCGACCACCCCGGCGACCTCGCGGCCGGGGGTCATCGGCAGCTCGGGCAGTGGCATCGGACCGCCGCCGGTCCCGGACCGGATGGTCGTGTCGAGCAGGTGCACCCCCGACGCGGCCACCCGGATCCGGACCTGGCCCTCGTCCGGCTCCGGATCGGGAACCTCCTGGTAGAGCAGGTTCTCCGCCGGGCCGAACTCGTACTGCCGGATCGCGCGCATGTCGTCTCCTCGATCGTGGTTCGTCTCGGGGACGACGCTAGAAACCCAACCGAGGTTGAGGTCAAGCGATCAGAACGGCTGCCGGTTCGGCTTGCAGACCAGCCCGGGGGCGGGGAGTTCCCCGTTGGTCAGGTACTTCTCCGCGGCGCTGTCCACGCACGTGCTGGACCCGAGGCTGGTGTGCCCGAACGCGTCCACGTCGAGCAGCCGCGCGTTGCCGAGCTGGGCCGCCATCCGCTTGGAGAAGGTGTACGAGGTCGCCGGGTCGTTGTAGATGCCGATGACCAGCACCGGCGCCGCGGTCTTGGCGTTCCACGGTCCCCGGTAGACCTTCTTCGCGGTGACCGGCCAGTGCGCGCAGCCGACGAAGTCGTGGAAAGCCTGTCTGCGCCCGAAGGTCGGCGCGTCGCGTTCCCACGCCGTCGCGGTAGTGGGGACCAGGGACGGCGTCCTCGGGAGCGGCTTGTCGGAGCAGTTGATGCCGTAGAAGGCGTCGTGGTCCTTGTACGGGGCGTCCGCGGTCCGCTCGGCGACGTACTGTTCGGGTGCGGTGTGCAGCTGCTGGAGTTCGGTCGCCAGCTTCGCCAGGTCCACGGGACCGGACAGCGGGATCTTCTCCAGCGCGTCGCCGACCTTCGCCACGAACTGGCTCAGGGTGATCGGGCCGCCGCCTTTGCGCAGCCGCTCGCGGATCGCGTCGAACTTGGCGCGCGGGTCACCCTCGCTGAACGCGCACTTCGGACCTTCCTCCTTGCAGCGCTTGAGGAAAGCCGTCAGCGCGTGCTCGAAGGCCAGCGCCCGCTCGCGGTCGTAGCGCAGCCCGTCGTTGGTGCGCAGCGAGGGGTCGACCGCGCCGTCGAGGAGCATCGCGCGCACCTTGCCGGGGAACAGGTTCGCGTAGGTCGCGCCGAGCAGCGTCCCGTAGGAGAGGCCGACGTAGGTCAGCTTCTGCTCGCCGAGCGCGGCCCGGAGCAGGTCCATGTCCCGTGCAGTGTCCTCGGTGGACAGATGCTCGATGATCGGCCCGCCGACCTTGCCGCAGCCGCGGCCGTACTCCGCGTAAGCGTCCATAGTGGACTTGATCTGCTGGTCGGTCGCCGGGACCTGCGTCATCCGCGCGCGCAGCGCGTCCGCGCTCTCCTGGGTGGTGAAGCACTGCAGCGGGTTGCTCCTGCCGACACCACGCGGGTCGAACCCGATCAGGTCGAAGCGCTCGGGCACGGTCGACGGGAACAGCACGCTCGGGATGGTCGCCAGCAGCAGCCCGTCGGCACCGGGGCCACCGGGGTTGATCAGCACCGAGCCGATCCGCTCCGCGGGCTTGGACGCCGCGCGGCGCAGCACCATCAGGTTGATCTTGCTGCCGCTCGGCCTGGCGTGGTCGAGCGGGACGGCCAGGGTGCCGCAGCTGTACCGGAAGCGGTGCTCCGGCGGCACGAAGGTCAGTGCGTCCTCGGGGCAGGGGCCCCAGGCGATGGGGGTGGGCGCCGGATTGGCGGCGGGGGTGGCGACGGCGGGTACCGCGGACCCGATCAGCGTCGCGACGAGCAGGGCGATCGTCGGTGACCGAAGCACAGGGAATCCTCCTCGGGTTTGCCCGAAGCGTCCCATTGGCCCCGTTGGCCCGGGTATGCGCAAAAAAGTGGAGTCAGCCCCGGTCGGCGAGGTAGCGCGCGATCCCGTCGAGCGTCCTGGCCAGGCCGAACTCGAACGCGCCGCCCTGCCGGCTGAACGCGTCCGCGTCCAGAACTCTGGTCAAATTCGGGTAGTCCGCGCGCTCGAAGTGCTTCTCCCAGAAGAACTGGCGCGCGGTCCACCACTGGTCGTCGCTGACCCCGGTGCGCCGCTCGGCCTGCGCGGAGTCGACGGAGTTGCGGGCTTTCCCGCGCACGTAGCCCTCGACGAGGTCGACGACGCCGACCATGTCGCGTTCGTCGAGCCCGGCTTCGGCGAGCGCGCCCAGCGCGTCGTCGTAGGCCCGCAGCTCGTTGGGGCCCAGCACCGGCCGGTGCCCGGTCACCTGGAGCATCCACGGGTGCCGGTGGTAGAGCTGCCAGTGCTCGCGGGCGAACAGCTCCAGCCGTTCCCGCCACCCCGTGCCCTCGTCGGGGCGGCGCACCTCGCCGGTCGCGCGGTCGAGCATGAGGTCGACGAGTTCGGCCTTCGCGGGCACGTAGGTGTAGAGCGACATCGTGCCGACGCCGAGCCGCTCGGCGACCTTGCGCATGGACAGGCCGTCGAGGCCGTCCACGTCGGCGATCTCGATCGCGGTGGCGACCACCCGCTCCACGGTGAGCCGCTGCTTGGGGCCCCGGGTCGGCGTCCCGGCCTTGCCCCACAGCAGCGCGATGCTGCGCTCCGGATCGCCAAGGCCGCTGTACTCGGCAGGGCTCATGCTCGCTCCTCCTCCGGTTGACGGCCCATCCTAAAACTCCGTACCTTGTACGAAGTTTCGACGGGAGAGGCAGGGATGACGATCTTGGTGACCGGTGCGACCGGCAATGTGGGCCGGGCCGTGGTGGCGCAGCTGCTCGGCGCGGGCCGGGCCGTCCGGGCGGTGACGCGCACCCCGGCGACCGCGAACCTCCCCGCCGGGGTGGAGGTCGTCCGGGGCGATCTGGCCGACCTCCCGGCCGAGGCGTTCGCGGGGGTGGAGCGCATGTTCCTGTTCCCGGCCAACGCGAACCAGGCCGTGGAGACCGCGGTCCGCGCGGGAGTGCGGCGCATCGTGGTGCTGTCCTCGATGGCGCTCGACGACGCCACCGACGACACCGGTCCGGCGGGCTACCACCACGCGGAGGAGCTGGTCGCCGAGCGCGCCGTGCGGGCGTCCGGTCTGGAGTGGACGATCGTGCGGCCCGGCGAGTTCATGGCGAACGCGCTCGGCTGGGCGGATGCGATCCGCGCGGGTGAGGTCGTCCGCGCTCCCTCCGGTGCCGTGCCCGGCATGCCGGTCGACGAGATCGACACCGCCGCCGTCGCGGTGACCGCGCTGCTGGAGGACGGGCACTCGGGCGAGATCTACGAGGTGACCGGTCCGGAGCTGATCACGCCCGCCGAGCAGGCCCGCGTCATCGGCGAGGTGATCGGCCGCGAGGTCGGGTTCGTGGCGCTGTCCGAGGAGGAGACCGCCGAGTACTGGCGCAACCTCGGCGTGCCGCAGGACATGATCGACTGGTTCACCTCGTTGGAGCAGACCGCGACCGAGCCCCTCAAGACCGTGGAGAACGTGGTCGGCCGTCCCGGCAGCCCCTTCTCCGCCTGGGCGCAGCGCCACGCCGACGCGTTCCGCCGCTGAGGATCAGAGGGCGGGGAGGCGGGTTTCGTGGAGCCAGGAGTGGAGCACGGGGCGGATCGGCGCGGGGGAGATGCGTTCGGCCAGCGCGGTGAAGTCCTCGGTGGTCGCGGTGGAGTGGCGGTGGGTCGCGGTCCATTCGCGGAGCAGGCGGAAGAACGGGTCGTCGCCCATGACCCGCCGCAGCGCGTGGAGGGTGAGCGCGCCGCGTTCGTACACGCGGTCGTCGAAGATGCGCCGCGCTCCGGGCGCTCCGATCGCGATGTCCTGGGGGAGCCGCGCGAGTTTCGCGTGCGAGCGCAGCGCCGGCTCGTGCGCTGAGCGGCCGGAAGCCTCGGCCCACAACCACTCCGCGTAGGTCGCGAAGCCTTCGTGCAGCCAGATGTGCCGCCAGTCGGCAGCCGTCACGCTGTTGCCGAACCACTGGTGCGCCAGCTCGTGCGCCACCAGGCGTTCCGAGCCGCGCCTGCCGTCGACGTGGTTCGACCCGAAGATCGACATGCCCTGGGCCTCGACCGGAACGTCCAGCTCCTCGTCCACCACGACGATCCCGTACGCGGCGAACGGGTACGGGCCGAACAGCCGGGAGAACTCCTGGAGCATGCGCGGCTGGTTGGCGAAGTCGGTGCGGAACGCGCGCACCAGCCGAGCGGGCACGGCGGCGGGCTGGCGAACGGGCGCCCCGGCGAGCTCGACCGACGCGTACCGTCCAATTTGGACGGACACGAGGTAGGTGGACGTCGGCGACGGTTGCTCGAAGACCCACGTGGTGCCGGAGCGGGAGACCAGCGTGCCGGTCGCGATCACGGTGTAGGCGGGCGCGGTCGTCACCGAGATCCGGTACGCCGCCTTGTCCGCGGGGCGGTCGTTGCACGGGAACCACGACGAGGCGCCGGTCGGCTGGCTCGCCACCAAAGCCCCGTCGGAGAGCTGGGTCCAGCCGATCTCGCCCCAGTGGCCGCGGTTCGGCCGCGGCACCCCGGCGTAGCGGACCTCGACGGTGAACTCCTCGCCTTCCGGGACCAGACGGCCCGGGCGCACGCGCAGCTTGCCGAGCCGGTGGGCGTAGCGGACCGGCTTGCCGTCGAAGAGCACCCGGTCCACCCGCAGCGGCCCGAAGTCGAGGCTCACACCGTTGAGCGCGGTGCGCGCGACCGCCGTGATCACCGCGCACCCGGCGAGCCGGTTGGCCCCCGGGCGGTAGTCGAGGTGCAGGTCGTAGCGCAGGACCGAGTAGCTGTCGTCGCCGTGCGCGTCGAGGTACGGAACCTGCTTCATCCCTTGCGGGCCTTCCCGGTGCGCCACGCCGCGATCGGGTTGCCCAGCCAGCGGGTGTCCGGCGGGACGCTCTCGCCGCTCATCATCAGCGACGCCGGGCCGACCGTGGCCCGCGCGCCGATCGTGGTGCCCGGCAGTGCGATGCCGTGCGGCCCGAGCGTCGCGCCTTCGCCGAGGGTGACCGTGTCCATCCGCATGATCCGATCATGGAACAGGTGGGTCTGGACGACACACCCCCGGTTGACCGTCGCGCCCCGGCCGATCCGCACGAGGTCCGCCTCCGGCAGCCAGTACGACTCGCACCACGCGCCGCGCCCGATCCGCGCGCCGAGCCCGCGCAGCCACAGGTTCATCACCGGGGTGCCGCCGACCGAGCCCACCAGCCACGGCACCGCCAGCACCTCGACGAAGGTGTCCGCGAGTTCGTTGCGCCACACGAAGGAACTCCACAGTGGACGTTCGATCCGGCCGAACCGCCCGACCAGCGACCACTTCGCCAGGCAGGCGACCACGCAGGCGATGACGCCCGCGCCCAGCAGCACGAAACCACCCAGCCACGACGGCGTCGACCGGAGCACCCGGAGCACGGCGACCGCGAGCGCGACGGTGCACATCACCGGGATCACCCGGCACAGCTCGACCAGCGCCCGCGCGATCACGAGCCTGCGCGGTGGGTCGAACGTGCGGCTCTGGTCTCCGGTCTCCGCGACGCGCGGCAGCTTCATCGGCGGCATGCCCAGCCAGGAACTGCCCGCCTTCGCCCGTTTCGGAGCCGCCGAGAGCACGCCGACGAGGCCGCGGTTGGGCACCGAGCGGCCCGGCGCGGTCATGCCGGAGTTTCCGAGGAAAGCGCGCTTGCCGACCTTCGCGGCGGCGATCCGCATCCACCCGCCGCCGAGTTCGTAGGTGCCGACCATCGTGTCGTCGGCCAGGAACGCACCGTCGCCGACCGTGGTCATCGACGGCAGCGCGAGCACGGTCGAAGCTTCGACCCGCCGCCCGACCTTCATGCCGAGCGCCCGCAGCCACACGGGCGTGAACAGGCTGGCGTACAAGGGGAACAGCGCCACGCGTGCGGAGTTCATCAGCCGCTCGGTGGCCCACGCCTGCCACGCGATCCGCCCGTGCACGGGGTGGTAGCCCTCGCGCAGGCCGATGCTCAGCAGCCGCACGCTGACCAGGACCAGCAGCGCGTAGGCGAGCATGAACAGCACGGTCACCAGCGGAACCGACAGCAGCGACCCGTTGAAGGCCACGAGGACGAACAGGCTCGGGATCGCGGCGACGACGGGCAGCAGGTCCAGGAAGAACGACGTCACGTTGTAGGTGAACGCCCAGCGGCGCTTGTGCTCGGGGCGCTCGTCGGGCCAGCGCTGCGCCGCCTTGCCGGAGCGCGCCGCGGGCACACCCGCCCAGCGCTGCCCGGCGGGCACGGAGCCCAGGACGCACGAGCCCGGCGCGATCTGTGCGCGTTTGCCGATACGGGCGCCCGGCATCAGCGTGCTGCGTGCCCCGACGGTCGCGCCGGCGCCGACGCGGATGCGGCCGACGTGCAGCACATCGCCGTCCAGCCAGTGCCCGGACAGGTCGACCTCGGGCTCGATCGCGCTTCCCTTGCCCAGCTTGAGCATGCCGGTCACCGGGGGCACCGAGTGGAGGTCGACGCCCTGACCGATCCGCGCGCCCAGCGCCCTGGCGTAGTACGTCGTCCACGCGCCGGAGAGCTTGGCCGCGCCGCTGAGCTCCGCCAGCTTCTCGGCCGCCCACAGTCTCAAGTGGACACTGCCGCCGCGTGGATAGGAGCCCGGACGCAGGCGGCGCAGCAGCAACCGCGCGCCACCGACCGCGATCCCGAGGCGGCCGAGCGGGCTGATGAACACCGCCCAGCCCGCCAGCACCCACCACCACGACACGGCGGGCGCCCAGCCCAGCACGTTGTTCGCGGCGGTGAGCACGACGACCCACCGCATCGCCACCACGGTCAGCAGCACCGGGAGCAGCGCGATCTGCACGAGCCCGGTGCGCAGGCGGGTCGGCAGCACAACGCGCTCGGCCGACTCGGTCGCCTTGAACTCGTCCAGCCGCGCGGCCAGCTCCCCGACCGTCGAGCGCTGGTAGACGTCGTTGACGGAGCAGCTGGGATAGCGCTGCCGGAGGAGTGAGACCAGCTGCGCGGCCGCCAGACTGCCGCCGCCGCTGGCGAAGAACTCGGTGTCCTTGTCGGCAGGGGGCCTGCCTAGCACCTCGGCCCACTGCTCGGCCAGCCACGCCTGCGTGGGGTCCAGATCGGCAGCCTGCTCGGTCGTGCTGGGCAGCGGCCACGGCAGCGCGTTGCGGTCGACCTTGCCCGAGGTGCGCGTCGGCAACGTGTCGACGATCGCCAGCAGCGGCACCAACGCGGCCGGGAGCGCGGCGCGCAGCCGGTCGAGCGCGGCGGCCTGGTCGAAGCCGTCCACTGTGGACACCAGATAGCCGACGAGGATCTGGTTGCCGCCCTTGGTCCTGCGCACGGCAGCCGCCGCACCCGCCACATCGGGCAGCGCCTGCAGCGCCGCGTCGACCTCGCCGAGCTCGATCCGGCGACCGCCCAGCTTGACCTGTTCGTCCGCTCTGCCGAGGAAGACCAGGCCCTCCGGCTCCGCTCGGACCAGGTCACCGCTGCGGTAGGCACGCTCCCAGCCCAGCGACGGCAGCGGCGCGTACTTCTCCGCGTCCTTGGCCGGGTCCAGGTAACGCGCCAGCCCGACGCCGCCGATCACCAGCTCCCCGGACCCGCCCACGGGCACCAGCTCGCCAGAGGCGTCGACCACTGCCAGCTCCCAGCCGTCCAGCGGGAGGCCGATGCGCACCGGGCCCTCCCCGGTCAGCTGCGCGCCGCACGCCACCACGGTCGCCTCGGTGGGGCCGTAGGTGTTCCAGACCTCGCGGCCCTCCACGGCGACGCGCTCGGCGAGTTCGGGCGGGCACGCCTCACCCCCGAAGATGAGCAGCCGCACCTCGTCCAGCGCCTCCGCGGGCCACAGCGCGGCCAGCGTCGGCACGGTGGACACCACGGTGATCTCGTGCTCGACCAGCCACGGTCCGAGGTCCATTCCCGTGCGCACCAACGCCCTCGGCGCGGCGACCAGGCACGCGCCGTGCCGCCAGGCGAGCCACATCTCCTCGCACGAGGCGTCGAAGGCCACGGACAGCCCCGCGAGCACGCGGTCTCCCGGGCCGATCGGTTCGTCCACAAGGAACAGTCGGGCCTCGGCGTCGACGAAGGCCGCCGCGCACCGGTGGCTGACCGCGACGCCCTTCGGCTTTCCCGTGGATCCCGAGGTGAAGATGATCCACGCGTCGTCGTCGGGCCCCGGCTCGCCCGCGACGCGCATCGGCGTGCCGACCACGGTCAGCTCGCGACCCGCGCCCAGCACCGCGCACACGCCCGCCTCGCCGAAGACCAGCTCGGCCCGCTCGTCCGGGTCTTCGGCGTCGACGGGGACGTAGGCAGCGCCCGCCGCGAGCACCGCGAGGATGCTGACGTAGAGGTCCGTCGTCCCGGAGGGCACGCGAACGCCGACCCGGTCGCCGACGCCGATCCCCTCTGCCGCAAGGGAAGCGCGCAGCTCGTCGACCTCGGCCAGCAACGCCCGGTAGCTCAGCGCGGTCGAGCCCGCGCGCAGCGCGTGGGCCGTGGGGTGCAGCCGGGCGGTCTCGGTGATGATGTCGAGCAGCGTGCGCTCCGGCGGCGCGGACGAACCCGCGTACAGGGCCGGAGCCAGCGTCTGCACCGCGGTCATGGGCGCGTCCTCCGAACTCTGGGATGCGCTTTTCTTTCCTGCGAAAGGAAAATCCGATCGGCGCGACCGCCGAGCCTACCGCGTGTCCGGTGAAACCGCTGCGCCCGCGGTCTAACGTCACACCAAGCGGAGCGTTCGCGGGGCGTCTTCGTGCCGCTCGGTGAACCCTATGAGACCGCGCAGCGTCGCGGTGTCGACGCGGAGGCGAACGGCGAGCGCGGCCAGGTCGACGCCGTGCTCCGCGGCGCGGACCATGGCGCGGCACAACAGGTTCGGCTGCTCGCCGGGGTACTCGCCGCCGACCGGCTCCGCGGTGCGCCAGCCGCGCTTGGCGAACGCGGTCAGCAGTCGCCGGTGCGCCGCGTCGGTCATCAGGCCGAGGCCGCGGGCACGCGCGGCGAGCGCCTTGACCGAGACGCCGTACGCGTCGGCGAGTTCCTTCACCGCGTCCAGTTCGGCGTTCAGCGGGAAGGTTCCGGCGATCTCCTCGGCGGGCGTCAGGAACTCGGCGGCGAAGGCGTCGGCCTCCGACTCGTGCACGCGGCAGCCCGGCGCCGCGTCCGGGTGCAGCAGCAGGTGGCCGAGCTCGTGTGCGACGGAGAAGCGTTGGCGCAGGGGGTCTTCCCGTTCCGTCAGCACGATCACCGGCCGGTCGGGGAGCGCGCAGGAGAACGCCCCGACGTTCGTGCCGGCAGTCGCCGGTAATCGGGTCACGACCACGCCGCGTGCTTCCAGGGCGCGGACCAGGTGCTGGACGGGACCGGTCTCGACGCCGCACGCCCCGCGGATCGCGTGCGCGGTGCGCTCGGGGCCGTCGTGGTGGCAGCCGAGATCGACGGCGGGCAGCTCGGCCACCTCGTCGAGCGCGTTGGCGACCTCCCACAGCAGTTCCACGTGCGCGAGCGCTTGGGCGCGCTCAGCGGCGCCGATCGCGCACAGGGAGCGGAAGTGGGCGTGGGCGGTGTCCAGGCGCAGGTGAGGCCTGCCGGGGGCGAAGAAGCCGACGCGGACACCGAGCCGGTCGGCGCAGCGCGCGAGGGTGCAGGGGTCGGGGCGGAGCTGGCCCAGTTCGTACCGGGAGACCGCGGCGGGGGTCAGGCCGACGGCCTCGGCAAGTTCCGGCCCGCGCAGTCCGGCGAGTTCCCTGGCCATCGACAGCCGCGCCGGATCGAAGGCCGGCGCGGGTGCGGGGGCATCCGAAGACATCACAGCCACGACGTCTCCTCGGGCTCAGCGTCGGGGTGGCAGCATCATCGCCCATCGCCCGATCGGGTCGTGGCGCCGGGGCCGATTCCCCGGTGAATATCCATCGCATTGAGAGAAACGTTTGCGCGCCTGGCAAATGCCCAATGTCTGGGTGGGTGAAAATCCCTGAACGGCGGTTGACCGACAATCGCGCCTATCAGTTGATCACGAGGCGCTGACCTGCAGGTCCCTCGTTCTCGGGGCACTCGGGCGGACCGGTGTACCCCTCCGTGGAGGGCGTTGCCGGTCACCATCTGTAGCCGCCCGTTTACTACACTCGCTAGGCTTCTTGCCCAGTGCGCAAAGGAACCTAGCGAGGTAACCGTGGCGTTCTCCGTTCTTTCGCCGGCCGCGTCGCGCGGCGGACGGACCCGATGACCATTCCGCTGCCGGATCGGCCACTGCACTCGGCGGAGCTGGAACTCTCCCCCGAGGCGCTGGAGCGCGCCCGCGTCAGGTTGGCCAGGAAATGGGCCTACCTGGTCAGCAAGACCACCTACATCCCGATGGCCCAGCAGGAGATCGAGCTCAGGCTGGCCGAGCTGGTCGACGTCGTGATCGCCACCGTGCGCACCGAGCCGTTCTCCGCCGAGCGCGCGACCGACGTGGGCACCCGGTTGGTCGAGCTGAACTTCGCCGGCCGGACGAGCCTGCGGCGCACCGTCGAGATCCTGGGCAAGTCCCTGCTCGGCATGGCCGACCTGCTCCGCGTCGACCGGCTCCCGGAGCGGGTCGTCGGTCTGCTCGGCGCGCTGACCTCCGGCTACGTCGAGGCCGTTCGCCTGTCCATCTTCGCCCAGCAGGAGAACCTCAACCGCGCGCTGATCAAGGCTGCCCAGGACGCGCAGCGCAACAGCAAGGCCAGCGAGGCGCGCTTCGACGAGGTCTTCACCTCCTCCAACAGCGGTATCGCCATCACCGACTTGGACGGCGCGTTCGTCAGGACCAACGCCGCGCTCAGCGAGATCCTCGACTACGGAGCCGAGGAGTTCGAGGGGCTCACGCTGTTCGACGTGATCGCGCCGGAGGACGTGACCTTCGTCCGCAACGCGCTGCGCGACCTCGCCGACGGCAAGGCGGAACGGCTGCGCCAGCGCCGCACCATGCTCGGCAAGGACGGCGAGACCGTGCAGGCGCACCTGGCGATCTCGTTGCTGCGCGACGGCGAGGACAACCCGAACCACTACGTGGTCATCGTCGGCGACGACACCGAGCTGACGCTGCTGCAGGGCCAGCTCAGCCACCAGTCGCTGCACGACGTGCTGACCGGACTGCCGAACCGGCAGTTCTTCACCACCAGGCTGGAGCGGGTGCTGCGGCACGCCGACCAGACCTTCGGCGTGACCATGTACCACCTCGACCTCGACGCCTTCTCGGTGATCGCCAACGGCCTCGGCGGACAGGCGGCGGAGGCGCTGCTGAAGAGCGTCGCCGAACGGCTGCGCTCGATCTTCGCGGGCGAGAGCGCGATGGTCGCCAGGCTCGGCGGCGACGAGTTCGGCGTGCTGGTGCAGAACGAGGCGGGCACGCCGGACGTGGTGCGGACCGTCGAGCAGATCAACGAGGTGCTGGCCGAACCGCTGTACGTGGGCGGCAACGGCGTCGCCTCCTCGGCGTGCATCGGCGTCGTGCACCGGCCGCCCGCGGACATCGAACCGGCGGAGCTGCTGCGCCTCGCCGACATGACGCTGCGCCGGGCCAAGCGCAACGGCAGCAGGCAGTGGGGCGTGCACGACCCCGAGCAGAGCGAGCTGGACCGCGCCCGGTTCGGCCTGGCTGCGACGATGCCCGGAGCGTGGGAGAGCGGCGAGGTCGGCGTGCACTCGCGGCCGCTGGTCCGGCTCGACGGCGGCCGCACCGTCGCGGTGGAGGTGCTGCTGCGCTGGGAGCACCCCGAACTCGGGCAGCTGCCGCACAGCCGGTGCGTGGAGCTGGCCGAGCAGATCGGGCTGGTCATGCCCTTGGGCACCTGGCTGCTGCGCTCGGCGTGCGAGAGCATGGCCGACCGCCAGCTCCCGCTCGGCGTCGGGCTCACCCCGTACCAGGCCGCCGACCCCGACCTGGTCGGCGAGGTGCTGCAGGTGCTCGAGGACACCGGCCTGGACCCGGCCCAGCTCCAGCTCGGCGTTCCGGTGCGGGCGCTGCTGTCGGACTGCGGTGAGGCGGCCGACAACCTCGCGGTGCTCGCCGACACCGGGATCGGCATCGTGCTGGACGACTTCGGCACCTCCGCGGCGGACCTCGCCTTCATGGAGGACCTGCCCGTCCGCGGGATCCGGGTGGCCTCGTCCCTGGTCCGGCTCCAGGCGGAGCGCACCGGCCGCGGCTCGTCCATCGACCGGGCGCTGACCGAGCTGGTCAGCCACGTCCACTCGGCCGGGATCGCCGTCGTCGTCGGCTGTATCGACACCCCGGCGCAGCTGGACTGGTGGCGCGGAGCGGGCGCCGACTTCGGGCTCGGCCGGGTGTTCCCCGTGCTGTCCTGACCGTCCTCTTCGGACTCGGGAACTCCCCGGCCGCTAGGCTCGTTGGAGACAGTGGCAGTGCCGCCGGTGGGGGACGGAAAGACACGTTGTGATGGAGACGACCGGGGAGAACCCTCTGGTACGCCGTTCGCGCTCGGAGCTGGTCGGCCCGCCGGTGATCGAGGACTTCCGCAGGCTGTCGCAGTTCCTGCTGGTGTACAAGTTCGCCGTCGAGGAGCTGATGACGAAGCTGCGCATCCTCAGCGAGGAGTTCGACTTCGTCCACCGGCACGACCCGATCGAGCACATCACCCACCGCGTGAAGCGCCCCGAAGCGATCATGGAGAAGCTGCGCCGCAAGGGGTTGAGCCCGGACCTGGAGACCATCGCCGAACACCTCGACGACGTCGCCGGGGTGCGCGTGGTGTGCCCGTTCGTCTCCGACGTCTACGGCGTGCGGGAGATGCTCGGCCGCCAGCACGACGTGAAGATCCTGCGCACCAAGGACTACATCGCCTCGCCCAAGCCCAACGGCTACCGCAGCCTGCACCTGATCGTGCAGATCCCGGTGTTCCTGTCCGACCGCGTCGAGCACGTCAAGGTCGAGGTGCAGATGCGCACCATCGCGATGGACTTCTGGGCCACCCTGGAGCACAAGCTGTTCTACAAGTACGACGACCAGGTGCCCGCCGACTTCGCCGACGAGCTGGCCAGCACCGCCGCCGTCGCCGCCCAGCTCGACGCCCGGATGGAGTCCCTGCACCGCCGCCTGCACCGGTAGTGACACGCGCCGTCTTCATGACTGGAATTCTGACCATGAAGACGCTGCCGCTGGCCGAGGTGAAGGCGCACCTGTCCGCCCTCGTCTCCGAGATCGAGGCGCAACACGAGCAGGTCACCGTGACCAAGAACGGCACGCCCGCCGCGGTTGTGATCTCGGTGCACGAGTGGGAGTCCCTGCTGGAGACGATCGCCGTGCTCAGCGATCAGCGGACTGTTGCCGACCTCGCGGAGGCACAGCGCACCCGGGCTGCCGGTGAGGCATGCAGCACCGACGACGTCCTGGCGGTCTTCGAGGCGCGGCGGTCCGCGGGCGCGTGAGTGAGATCTTTGAGCTTTCCTGGTCCAGCGCTGCCAAGAGGGCGATAGCAAGAGAACTTCCAGAGGCGGTGGCCGCCGCGGTTCTCGAGCTCTGCTGGGCCCGTCGCGGGAGAACCCGTACCGCGTCGGCAAGCCGCTGAGAGAGCCCTTCGAGGGGCTTTGGTCCGCGCGGCGTGCCACGTACCGCGTGGTGTACCGCATTGACGAGGAGCAGCGCACGATCATGATCGAAACGATCCGTCACCGGGGCGACGCGTACCGCTGAACGCACTGAATGAGTCATTCGGTGCGCAAGCGGTGGGGTCAGAGGCGGTTGCGGCGCCATTCGCGGACGAGGAGCCACGCGAGGTAGACGCCGCCGATGGCGCTGGTGAGGATGCCGACGGGGAGCGCGGCCGGGGAGAACAGGCGCTGCACGGCCAGATCGGCGGCCACCAGCAGGAGGGCGCCGGTGGCCGCGGCGGCGGTGAGGCCGGGGCCGGGGGCGGCGGTGAGCTTGCGGGCCAGCTGCGGGGCGGTCAGGGCGACGAACGCGATGGGGCCCGCGGCGGCGGTGGCGACGGCGGCGAGGGTGACGCTGATGGCGAGCAGGGCGAGGCGGGTGATCTCCACGGGGACGCCGAGCGCCCGCGCCTTGTCGTCGCCGAGTTCGAGCAGCGCCAGTTTCTGTCCGAAGTAGACGGTCGGCGGCACGAGCACCGCGAGCGCGATGAGCAGCGGGACGACCTGGTTCCAGGTGCGGCCGTTGAGGGTGCCGGTGATCCACGTCTGCGCGGCGATCGCGCCGGTGAGCGATGCCCTGGTGACGAGGTAGTTGTTGGCGGCCAGCAGCATGGCGCTGAGGCCGATGCCGATGAGCACGAGCCGGAAGCCCTGCACACCGCGCCGGAACGCCAGCAGGTAGGCCAGGGCGGCGGTGAGCACGCCGCCGACGAGCGCCCCGAGGGAGATCTCGGCCATGCTGCCCTGGAAGAGCAGGATGACGATCAGGGCGCCGGTCGCCGAGCCGTGCGCGAAGCCGATGAAGTCGGGGCTTCCCAGGGGGTTGCGGGTCAGGCTCTGCAGCACGGCACCGCTCAGCGCGAGCGCGGCGCCGACCAGGACGGCGATCAGCACGCGGGGCAGCCGCAGGCGGTTGACGATGAACTCGGTCGCCGGGTCACCGAAACCGAGGACGGTGCGCACGACCTCGGACACCGGCAGCGGGAAGTCGCCGGTGGTCATGCTGATCGCCGCGAGCGCGAACGTCAGCAGCAGCAACGTGATCACGACGAGCGCCGAGCGCGGGCGCACGCGCAGGGAGACGGCGCGGAACCGAACGATCATCAGAGCCTGCCGGGGGAGCGTCGGCGGCACAGGGCGATGAACACCGGGGCACCGATGAACGCGGTGACGATGCCGACCTGGAGCTCGGCGGGCGCGATGACCAGTCGGCCGATGATGTCCGCACCCACCAGCAGGATCGGTGCCAGCACGGCTGAATAGGGCAGCACCCACCGCTGGTCGGCGCCGACCACCAGGCGCGCGGCGTGCGGCACGGCGAGCCCGACGAAGCCGATGGGGCCCGCGGCCGCGGTGGCCGCCCCGCACAGGACGGTGACGGCGATGACGCCGAGCACGCGGGTGCGCCCGACGTGCGCGCCGAGCGCCCTGCCCACCTGCTCACCGAGCGCGAGCGCGTTGAGCGGGCGGGCCAGCAGCAGGGCGAGCGGGATGCCCGCCAGCAGGAACGGCGCGACCTGGGCGAGCACGTCGGCGCCGCGCCCGGCGAGCGCACCGACCTCCCAGAACCTGAACTGCCCGAAGGACTGCGGGCTGAGCAGCAGCATCGCGGAGTTGACCGCGTAGAGGGTCGCGGTGATCGCCGCCCCGGCCAGCACGAGCCGTTCCGGGGTGGCCCGCCCGCGCCCGCTGGCGCCGAGCAGGTAGACCACGACCGAGGCCACCGCCGCACCCGCGAACGCGATCCAGACCTGTCCCGACACGGTGTGCACGCCGAGGAAGGTGATGCCCGCGACCACGGCGGTCGACGCGCCCAGGGTCACCCCGAGCAGGCCGGGGTCGGCGAGCGGGTTGCGGGTGAGCGCCTGCATCAGCGCGCCGGACAACCCGAGCGCCGCGCCGACCAGGACGCCGAGCAGCGTCCTGGGCAGCCGCACGTCGTGCACGGTGACGGCCTCGACGGAGCCGTCGTGGTGCCACAACACCCGCCACAGCTGGGACAGCGGGATGTTCCGCAGTCCCAGCCAGACGCTGAGCACGATGACGACGCCGAGCGCGGTGAGCGCGACGAGCAGCCCGAGCCCGCGCAGCGCGGTCGGAGTCCGCCTCACTTCACCTTGCTCGCGAGCAGCGGGATGAGCTTGTCGATGGCATAGGGGATCGACAGCACGGTGTTGAACGAGATCGCCGCGCCGATCGGCGGTTCGTTGTACGGCACGAACAGGTCGCGCTTGTCCTGCGCCACCTTCAGCTTGCGGTACAACGGCTCGTCGCGGACCCGCTGCGAGGCCACCTCGTCCTCGGACAGCCAGACGAGCAGGTCCACGTCGAGCATGTCCAAGCCCTCGGAACCGAGGCTGATGATGTTCTCGTGCTTGGGCACGTCCAGCAGCTTCTGCGGCATCTTGAAGCCCGACTCGACCAGGAACGCGGCCTTCGGGTCGTGCGCGGCGAACGCGGCGTAGTTGCCGGGCTCGAAGGTGTCGGAGACGATCGCGGTCCTGGTCGCGAAGGCCGGGTTCTCCTTGCGCACCTTGGCGAAGCGCTCGGTGATGTCGGCGATCAGCTTCTCCCCGGTGGCGCCGCGGCCGAGCGCCTTGGTGAGGTTGCGGGTCATCTCCTGCCAGGGCGCGGCGTAGTCGGCGAACCTGCCGGACTGCGCCACCACCGGGACGCCGAGCTGGCTGAGCGTGTCGTACTGCTCCTTCTTCATCCCCGAGTACTGGGCGATGATCAGGTCGGGGCGCAGCCGGGCGATCTTCTCCAGGTTGTACTCGTCCCGCTCGCCGACGATCTCCGGCGCGGTGCCGCCCCACAGCGGCTGGGTCCACGGCCACTTGCCGAACGGGCGCTCCTTGAACCAGTCGACGACGCCGACCGGCTTGATGCCCACGGCCAGCGCCACGTCCTGGTCGGACAGGCCCAGCGTCACCACGCGCTGCGGCTGGGACTTCACCTCGGTGACGCCGTACTTGTGCTCGACGCGGACCGGGAAGACGCCGTCGGCCGCGGGTGCCGTCGCTCCGCCTTCACCTGCCTGAGGGGTTGCCGACCCACTGCACGCGGTCAGGACGACGGTCAACGCCAGCGCGCTGATCAGGCGTAAGGGCACTCTGGGCATGGGGCTTCCCCTCCGACGTCTTCACCCGTTTGAGGGAAGGCTAACCTAAGCTGTGCTGCCTGCGTAACGCGACGGCGGCCTGCGTCCAAGAAGCGGTGTCACGTCCATCTCGGAGACGGGTGAGAGATGACCGACTTCACGCGAATAGGCCGAGATCCCGCCGCGTTCGAGTCGTTCTACCGGGAGCACGTCCAGGCGGTGCAGCGGTTCGTCGCGCGCCGTGTCGACGATCCGCACCTGGCGGCGGACCTCACCGCGGACGTGTTCCTCGCGGTGATCGACACCTCGCACACCTTCCGCGCCGACCGGGGCGATCCGACGCGCTGGCTCTTCGGGGTCGCGCGCAACGTGGTGGCGGGCGAGCTGCGGCGCCGGGCGCGAGGACTGCGGGCGGCGGGCCGGATCGCCGGGCGGGCGCTGCTCGACGAGGGCGACATCGCCGCGCTGGAGGCACGGATCGACGCGGCGAGCCAGGCGCGGGCGCTGTACCTGGCGATGACCCGGCTCTCCGACGGGGAGCGGGCCGTGCTCGAACTGGTCGCGCTCGACGGGCTCACGGTCCAGGACGCCGCGAAGGCGCTGGGCATCCGGGCGGGCACCGCGCGGGTGCGACTGCACCGGGCGCGACGGCTGATGCGTGACCACCTCGTCCCCGCCACAACGGAGGTCCGGCCATGACCGAGCGATTCGAAGACCGTCTGCTCACCGAGCTGAAGCAGGTCGTCGCGGAGCGGGAACCCGTTCGCCCGGCGCCCCGGTGGCGGCCCGTTGCCGTTGCGGCGGCACTCGTGGTCGCCGCCGGAACCGCCGTGCAGCTGCTGTTCTCCGGCGGCGGTGCCGCGTACGCGCTGGAGGAGCAGCAGGACGGGACCGTGCGCGTGGAGATCAAGGAGCTCAGCGACGCCGCCGGGTTGCAGCGCAGGCTCGCCGAGCTGGGCATCAAGGCGAAGGTCGACTACCTGCCCGCGGGCAAGACGTGCCGCGCGCCGCGGTTCACCCCGATGCGGGACAAGCCGCAGAACGCGGCCGGGGCGCTGTCCACCGGGCTGAACAGTTCCGAGGCGGCGGGGACGGCGGCGGTCTTCACCTTCAACCCGGCCGACTTCACCGGGGACCGTTCCGTGGTGATCGAAACCTCGGGCGGCGGGGACGTCTCCGGGCTGCAGGTCTCCTTCGCCGAAGGTCCGGTGGGTGCGTGCGTTCCGGTCCCCGTTCCCCCTGGTCACATCGGGAACGGCTCCGGTGGCGGCGGGTCGCGGTAGGCTCGGCGGGGTCCCGAGCCACCCCAGCCCCCGAGCGCAGAGCCGGACGGAGCGATGAAGCAGTTGCCGACGAAGGACCGCTCCGGCAGCCAGGCGTGGCTGGGGCCCATCTCCCTGGGGCTGGCGGTCGCCAGCTGGGTGTTCCCTTACGTGAACCTGGCACTCGTCGCGGCCGCGTGCGTCTGCGGCGTCGTCTCGATCGCCACCAGGAAGTGGCACAGCGTCGACTGGACCGCCGTCGCGGGCATCAGCCTGGCGCTCGGCCAGGCGGTGTTCGCGCTCCTGGTGTTCGCCACGTCGCTGCATCCCTGAGGGAGGGTGGATGATGGACGAGGAGTACTTCGCGCTGGCTCGCACCCGCGGGGGACCGCCTCTACGGCTACACGCCCGGGCGGTCGCGGAAGGTCAGGCGGTTGCGGCGCGATCCGCGGGTCGAGATCGCGCCTTCGGACTTCCACGGCAATCCGCACGGCAAAGCGCGCGATGACTGCCAAGTACGGCAACAAGTTCCGGTGGATCACCATCGTGCTGATGCTCGGCAGGGGGCGGCGCAACGGCGGTGCGGCCGTGGGCGTCGAGATCAGCCTGTCGGAGTGAGGTAATCGGCTCCGCCCACGTAGACGGTGTGCCCGGTCGCCACCGGCTCCGCCGCCGCCCGTGCGATGGCTTCGGCGAACTCGGCGACGGTGGGCAGGCTCCGCGCTTCCGCCCGGCGCGCGTTGACGATGCCGGGCTCCGCGCGGTCGAGCAGCGTCACGGTGATCGTGCCCTCGATCATGTCGCCTGACACGACGACCAGCCCGACACCGCGTTCGCTCAGCACCGGGATGCGCGCGCGGAGCTCGTCCTCACCGCACCGCTTGCTCGCCGCGACCGCTTCGTAGGACGCGTAGCCCGGGCGCTGACCGTGGAAGTGCGCTTGGTGGCTCGTCACGAACACCACCCGGGAGAGCGCGGGCATCAGCGGCAGTGCCGTTTCCACCGCGCGCACCTGCGCATCACGGTTGAGGCGCATCGCGTAGCCGGGGTCCCGGTCGCGCTCCATGCCGCCGGAAGCGTTGAGCACCAAAGCATCCAGTCGTCCACAACGGTCGCGGACGAGGTCGAGCATCGCGGTGACGGCGGCGGGATCGGTGAGATCGGCCTTGACCGCCTCGGCGCTGCCGCCCGCTTCGACGATGTCCGCCACCACGCGGTCAGCGCGCTTCGCCTTGTCCCGGTAGTTCACGAACACGTGCGCTCCGGAAGCGGCTAGCAGACGCGCGGTCTCGGCTCCGACGCCGCGCGACGCGCCCGTCACGAGCACCACACGGGCCGTCATCATTTCTTTCTCCCCAAGGCTTTCAAGCGCTCTGCGGCGGCGCTGACCCCGTCCAGCAACTCCGCGCTGCGCGGTGCGCGACGACGGGGGAGGTGCGCGTTGAGCGCGGCGCCGAAGCCCGCCATGCGCACGGTCGCGTCGATGATCTCGTTCACGTCGTCCGGCCACGGCAGGGCGGGCTGCGTGATCAGCAGGGCGGCGCAGCCGTGCACCGCCGTCCACATGGTCAACGCCAGGGTGTCAGGATCCCCTTGTAGCACGCCGTTTTCCACGCAGGCGGTGACCGCGTTCACCATGTGGCCGAAGCACGCCTTCGAAGCTTCGGTCGACGCGGAGGGCCGCATCATCAGCAGCCGGTACTGCACGGGGTGGTCGAGCGCGAAGTGCACGTAGGCCCGCCCGCATTCACCGAGCGCGATGAACGGGTCGGTGACGCGGCCGACGGCATCGCGGATGCGGTTGCCCAGCTCGTCCCACACGCGCAGGCAGACCGCTTCGATCAGCGCTTCCTTGCCGCTGAAGTGCAGGTACACCGAGGGCGTCGTGACCCGGGTCCGCTGGGCCACCGCGCGGAGCGTCAGCGCGTCCTCGTCGCCGGTCTCCACGAGCAACCGCTCGGCGTTGCGCAGGATCTCCTCGCGCAACCGTGCGCCGTCGCCCGCCTTGGCGCGGGCTCTCCTGGCTTCCACGACCCTATGTTGACGCCGTCAAGTTAACGATGTCAAGCTGCTGGCGTGATCGAGGTCGCCCCCCTGGTCCCCGAGGACCGCGAGAGATGGGAAGTCCTGGCCCGCGGCTACAAGGACTTCTACAAGACAGTCGAAACCGACGAGAACTACGAACGGACCTGGCAGCGCCTGCTCGCGGGGGATGGCGTGCACGGGATCGCGGCGCACCTCGACGGGCGGCTGGTCGGGATCGCGCACTACCTCTTCCACTCGGCGGTGTGGATGGACGATTCCTGTTACCTCCAGGACCTCTTCGTCGATGAGAGCGCGCGCGGCCACGGGGCGGCTCGCGCCCTCATCGAGCGGGTGGCGGAGGCGGCACGGGGCCGGGGCTGCCCTCGCCTGTACTGGCAGACGCACCAGGACAACGCCACGGCCCGCGCCCTGTACGACAAGGTCGCCGTCTTCGGCGGGATGATCGTGTACGTGCGACGCTTGGGTTGAGGCCGAAACGCGGGATCGGCGCCCCGGTGATCATCCATACTTCGCGGCGATTCTCGTTGCCACGAAAGGGAAATATGAAGATCTCGCGCATGTTGGTCACCGCGGCGCTTCCGGTCGTGGCCACGGCCGCGGTGCTGACGGCGACCCCCTCCGCCGTCGCCGCGCCCGCCGCCTGCCCCAATCCCGCCGCATCGGACAAGGACTCCGGCTGGGGCACCACGAAGGACAGCACCGGCGGCCCGATCCGGGTCGGCCCGAGCACCGCGTGCGCCACGCGGTTCTGGCCGATGATCGACGACAAGCTCTTCTACAACTGCTACGTCGTCAACAGCTCGGGTCAGAAGTGGACGCACGTCCGGCCGGACGTGCCGAACAGCGCGGACAAGCAGGGCTGGGTGTTCTCGGGCCACCTCGACGACGGCGGCGCGACCAAGCGCTGCTGACCTTCAGTACCCGACGGTGAACCGGGTGCGGTGGTGGCGCGGGGTCTCGGCCTCGTCGAGCAGCGCGACCGCGAAGTCCTCCATCGAGATCGCCGAGTTCCCCTCGGCGTCCACGATCAGCTCGTCCCGGCCCAGCCGGTAGCGCCCGGTCCGCACGCCCGGCTCCAGCAGCGCGGGCGGGCTCAGATACGCCCAGTCCACAACGGTTTCCGCCTGGCAGACCGCCAGCTGGGAGTCGCAAGCCTCCGCGATCGCGCGGATCTCCGGCGGCAGCCCGGGATCGTCGAGCACGGTCCGGTCGGTGCCCGGCACGGTGAGGCTCGCCGCGCCACCCACCATCAGCAGCCGCACACCCGTCTCGGCGAGCCCGGCCAGCACCGCCTTCGTCGTCGTGACGAGTTCGGGCTCGCGGCCGGGCGCGGGCCGGGTCGCGCTGATCACGAGGTCCTGCCCGGCGCTGAGCGCGACCACGTCCTCGACGTTCGCCGCGTTTCCCCGTCGCAGCCCGGGATGGCGCGAGGTGTCACGCGTGACTCCGGTGACGGAGTGCCCCCGCGAGCGCGCCTCCGTCATCACCCGGCTGCCGACGTCGCCCGCCGCTCCGAACACCGTGATCTTCATGGGGGGTTGCCTTCCTGGTCTGGGCGAGGACGAGCGCACCGAGCACGATGAGCGCGCCGATCACCTGGAGTGGGGTGAGGTCCTGGCCGAGCGCGAGCCAGCCGAGCGCGGTCGCGACCACGGGGCTGAGCTGGCCGAGGAACGTGACCTGGGTGGGCGCGAGCTCGCGGATTCCCCTGAACCACAGGGCGTAGGCGAACGCGGCGCCGATGATGGAGAGGTAGCCGTAACCGAGCAGGTTCGTCGCGCTCAGCTCCGCCGGCGGCGGCCCCTCGACCAGCAGCGTGACCGGGATCAGCACGATCCCGCCCGCGACGAGCTGCCAGCCCGTGGTCGCCAGCACCGGGGCGGGCGAGGTCCACCGCTTGCTGAGCACGACGCCGGCGGCCATCACGACCGCGCTGCCGACCGCCGCGGCGATCCCGAGCGCGTCCAGCCGCGCCTCGGCCCGCAGCACGAGGAGGCCGACCCCGACGATCGCGGCCAGTGCCGCCACGACGGTGCGGGCCGACATGCGCTGCCCGAGCAGGGCGGCGGAGAAACCGGCCACCAGCAACGGTTGCAGCGCGCCGACGGTGGCCGCGATGCCGCCGGGCAGCCGGTACGCGGCGATGAACAGCAGGGCGAGGAACGCCCCGATGTTGAGCGTGCCGAGCACCGCGGCGCGCCACCACCACGAGCCGGACGGCAGCCGCCGGGTGATCGCCAGGAGCAGCAGCCCGGCGGGCAGCGCGCGCAGCGTCGCGGCCAGCAGTGGCCGGTCCGGCGGTAAGAACTCGGTGGTGACCAGGTACGTCGTCCCCCAGATGGCCGGGGCCGTGGCGGTCACCGCGATCAGGCCGATCCGATTGTTTAGCACTAAGATAAAGTAGCTTAGTGCTAAGAGATCTGGCAAGGGGGATAGGCTCACGCCATGGCGGACCACGTCGACCAGGTGCTGGCGCAGTGGGCTGAACAGCGCCCTGACCTGGATGTGTCCCCGATGGCCGTGATCGGCAGGCTGAGCCGGGCGGCTCTCGGTGTCGGTGCCGAGCTCAAGCGCGTGTTCGCCGAGCACGACCTGGACCGGGCGTCCTTCGACGTGCTCGCCACGTTGCGCCGCAACGGTCCCGAGCGCTGCATGACGCCCGCGGAGCTGACCCGCTCGGCCATGGTGACCTCCGGCGCGATCACCCAGCGCCTCGATCGGCTCCAGTCGCGCCGCCTGGTGAGCCGCACCCCCAGCGACACCGACGGGCGCGTGGTGCTGGTCCGGCTCACCCAGGAGGGCCGCGAGCTGATCGACCGGGTCCTGCCCGACCACGTGGAGAACGAGCGGAGAATCCTCAGCGGACTGAGCAGGGCCGAGCAGGACCAGCTGGCCGATCTGCTCCGCAAGCTGTTGGAGACCTTCAGCATGTGACGCCGGTGAGCCGTTCGGACTCGGCCCGGAGCCGGTCCTGCGCGGCGACGTCGTGCGAGCGCTGCCGCGCGAGCCGGGGTCGCGGTCGGCACGCTCTACCGACATCTCCCCACGAAGAACGACCTGGTGGTGCTGCTCCGCCGCGTGGTCGTGGACAGGGGCCAGGACCGCCTGCTCCGCGGCACGATCGCCGACGTCGTGCTGCTGCTGACCACCTCGCCGGGGGCCGAGTTCCCGAAGGCGGCCCGCGAGCGCTGGGTGCGGCTGGCCGAACGCGCGTTGGCGTTCGGCCAAGCGGCCGCGCCCCGGTAGCGAAACCTTTCCGGTTGCGGCGAAAGCCCGGCCGCATCAGGACAGGATCGTTGTTGCCGGGTGCCCGCGCTCCTAACGTCCGCGAGGTGACCCGCAACCAGACTCGGCGGAAGTTCCTGACAGTCAGCGGTTTGGCTGCGGGACTCGCGTTCTCCGGTGCGCTGCCGGGCATCGGAACCTCCAACGCCTCCACCGTCGAGGTGGACCGGCTCCGCGACTACCCCTTCCGGCTCGGCATCGCCTCCGGGGACCCGTTGCCCGACTCGGTGGTGCTCTGGACCAGGCTCGCGCCGCGCCCGCTCGACCCCTTCGGCGGGGTGAACGACCGCCCGGTCGCCGTGGTCTGGCAGGTCGCCGAGGACGAGCGGTTCCGCCGCATCGTCCGCACCGGCGTCGAGATCGCCAGGCGGGAGACCTCGCACAGCGTCCACGTGGACGTGCGGGGCCTGCGGCCGTGGCGGCACTACTACTACCGGTTCATCGTCGGCGGGCACGTCAGCCCGGTCGGCCGCACGCGGACCGCTCCGGCGCCGCGGCAGGCGGTGTCCGGCATGAGCTTCGCGTTCGCGTCGTGCCAGGCGTGGTGGGAGGGTTTCTACACCGCCTACCGCGACATGGCGGCCGAGGACCACGACGTCGTCTTCCACCTCGGCGACTACATCTACGAGTACGGCGTCGGCGCGGACTCGGGTGTTCGCCAGCAACCCGTTCCCGTGGAGTTCACGCGCGAGACCATGACGCTCGACGAGTACCGCGGGCGGTATGCGCTCTACAAGACCGATCCGAACCTCCAAGCCGCGCACGCGGTCGCGCCGTGGATCGTCACGGTCGACGACCACGAGGTGGAGAACAACTGGGCCGGACCGATCTCGGAGAACAACGCGCCGCGCGAGGAGTTCCTGGTGCGGATGGCGAACGCGTTCCGCGCTTGGTACGAGCACATGCCGGTGCGGCTCACGCAGTCGCCGACCGGGCCGGGAATCCAGCTGTACCGCCGTTTCCAGTACGGCGACCTGGTGCGCTTCAACCTGCTCGACACGCGCCAGTACCGCGACGACCAGGCGGGTGGTGACGGCGAGAAACCGCCGAACCCCGGCTCGCTCGACCCGAAGCGGTCGATCACCGGTGCGGCACAGGAGAAGTGGCTGTTGGACGGCATGGCCGAGAAGTCGGCGCGGTGGGAGGTGCTCGCGCACCAGACCGCCATCGCTCAGCTCGACGTGAAGGCCGGTCCGGACATGGTCGTGCCGATGGACACCTGGGACGGCTACGTGGCGTCCCGGAAGCGAATCCTCGGTGGCGCAGGGCAGATCGGCGTTCGCAACCTCGTCAGCATCGCGGGCGACCTGCACCGCAGCGTTGCTTCCGAGCTGCGCGCGGACTACGCGGCGTCGTCGGCGGTCGTGGGCACTGAGTTCGTCGGGACCTCGATCTCGTCCAGTCGCGACGGCATGGACCACGACCCGGTCGGCCTCACCATCCTCGCGGAGAACCCGCACGTGAAGTTCCACAACTTCCAGCGCGGCTACGTCCGGTGCGAGGTGGACGCCGCCCAGTGGGTCGCCGACTACCGCGTCGTGGACCGGGTGACGGTGCCCAACGGCACGGTGACCTCGCGGTCGAAGCTCCTCGTCGAGGACGGCGTCCCGGCGATCCAGGTGAGGTGATCAGTCATGTGGGCTCTCGCACTGGCCGCGACGGTGCTGACCGCGGCAACGCCGGTCACGATCTCGGTGACCCCGGAGAAGGTCCAGGTGGTCGGGCTTCCGTGCCTGCCGGGCTCGTTGAAGGTCGGCCTGACCAACACCGGGACCACCGATCGCTACGTCGACCTCGAGCTGTCGGCGCCGTCCCCGGTGGTCCTCGACCGGAAGGTCATCTCCACCTGGCTGCCCGCCTGGGACCCGGACCACACGGTGGTCACGCCGGTCGGGGTGAGCGTCCCGCGCACCGCGAAGCCCGGCACGTACTCGCTGAGCCTGAGCGTCGACCGCACGCGGCGCACTGTGCCGGTCGAAGTGCTTCCGTTGCCCCCCAAAGACAATCTCGTGCTGGGCGAGCAGGCTTCCGCGTCTTCGACGCACGGCAGCTTCCGGACGTGCGGCGCGGTCGACGGCGACGCGAACTCGGCGAACTGGTCGACGAGCACCGGGTGGAACGACGCCACGCGCGCGGTGTTCCCGGACGAGTACTCCGTTTCCTTGGTCGCGCCGTCCACCATCGGTCGCGTGGAGTTGCAGACCCTCGACTCCGCGCGCTATCCCGCCGCGCAGAACGGCTTGCGCGACTGGGATGTGCAGGTGCGCGTCTCGGGATCGTGGGTCACGGTCGACCAGGTCCGCGGGAACGTCACCGGCCGGGTGAAGTCCGTGTTCCCCGCTGTGCAGGCCGATGCCGTGCGGATTGTCGTACTGGACTCCAATGATCACTTGTACTCCCGGATCGTGGAGCTGGAGGCTTACCCGCGCTGACCGTCGAACACGGACACAGCGGTATCACCGACGGGTCAGTCGGAGTGGGCGACGACGCGGACGAGGTCGAGCAGGGCCTGGTGCACCTCGGCGTCCAGCCGGAGGCCCGCGAGGGTGTCCTTCGCGGAACGGACGCGCTCGCGCAGCATCCCGCGCACCCGGTCGAGCGCGCCGGAGGAGCGGATGATCTCCTTCGCCTCGTCCACCCCGGCCTCGCTCAGCCCGGGGTCGGCGAGCAGCTCCAGCAGCCGGGCGGCCACATCGGGGCGCGCGCCCGCCAGTGCCGCCGCGATCAAGGTCGTCCGCTTGCCCTGCCGGATGTCCTCGCCGACGGGCTTGCCGACCTCGGCCGGGCTGCCGAAGACGCCGAGGATGTCGTCGTGGATCTGGAACGCCTCGCCGAGGGCGGTGCCGAACGAGCCGAACCCGCGAATCGTGCCCTCGTCGACACCGCCGGCGAGCGCGCCGAGGCGCAGCGGCATGCTGACCGAGTAGTTGCCCGACTTCAGCCGCGCCAGGCGCAGGGCACCGGCCATGGAGCAGTCGCCGGAACCGCCGGAGGAGATGTCGAGGTATTGGCCGGAAATCAGTTCGAGGCGCATTTCGTCATAGGCCCTGCGGAACGGCCGGGTGCGGCCGCCCGGCAACGGGTTGTTCGAAATGATCATATCGGCCCAAATGCAGAGAGCATCACCCGCGAGGATTCCCGCGGAAAAGCCGAAGTGTTCCGAATCACCGTTCCAGCCCCGTTCCCGGTGGAGGCTGGCGAGTTGCCTGTGCGCGGTCGGGACGCCGCGCCGGGTGTCCGCGCGGTCCATCAGGTCGTCGTGCACGAGGGCGAAGACGTGGAAGAGCTCGATCGCCGTCGCCAGTTCGATTACCTCCGGCCGGTCGGGTTCGCCGCCCGCCCGGTAGCCCCAGTAGAACAACTGCGGCCGGATCCGCTTGCCGCCGGCCGCCGTGACCCTCGTGAGGGCGCTGACCAGGTCTTGCGTCTCGGCCGCGCTGCGCCCGCTGACCAGGAAGAAACGTTCCATCGAACGGGCGAGCGCCGCGTCTATGCGGGTGACGAGCGAGGAGCTCTGCGGCAGCGCAGGAATGCTTTCAGTGGTCATCGTGATTCCTTCCGGCCGATGTGGGGCGGGCATCGCTGCCGTTGCCAAATCGAGTCATTCCAGGGCTGATCAGATCATTCCGGGGAATCTCCTCCTGGAACCGTGTCTACCACGCGCGCGAGGGTGCGTCGATCGGCGAAGCGGCATCGATCCGGCCAAAATTTCTGCAGCGCGTGCAGCATTCCGAAGGGAATGTGAATCGGCTCGTGGTGCTGCTCCTCGCGCCTGTGGTGGCCTATTCACTCAACCGCCGAGCGAGTGGTTCCTGATCGTTGTGCGGTGGTGTCGGTCGAACTGAACCTTGCGCTCCGCACGTCCCATCGTGTTAGTGTCGTGCCGTGCCCCGTATGGGCCTACGCATGGAGGTAGCGGCTTTCTGAGCCACTTCGGGACGGCATGAGGCCGTTCTCCTCGCACTTGGCATCCCCGAACCTTTCGGGGCGTTCGCGCCTTGTCCGAATGCGTAGCCTGCCCGCGGGGTTTTCTCATGCGCGTCCCGTCGTGGTTCTCCGGCCGGTCGATCCATGTGATCAACTGGGAAAGGACCACATGACCGACAGCTCCGACGAGTTCGACTTCACCGACTTCCAACAGAAGATCATCGCCGAATTCCGCGCCAACGGCGGACGTGTCGGCGGGATGTTCGAGGGCGCCACGCTGGCGCTGCTCACCACGACCGGCGCGCGCAGCGGACTGCCCAGGACGAGCCCGCTCGGCTACCTGGAGATCGACGGGCAGCCCGTGGTGATCGCCTCGGCGATGGGCGCGCCGAGCCATCCGGCCTGGTACCACAACATCCGCAAGGACCCCGCCGTGACCGTGGAGATCGGCACCGAGACCTACGAGGCCGTCGCGGGCATCCCGACCGGTGCCGAGCGCGACCGGCTCTTCGCCAAGGCCGTCGAGCAGGCACCGGGCTACGGCGACTACCAGGAGAAGACAACGCGGGTGATCCCCGTGGTGACGCTGCACCGGGTCGACGCCGGGGCCGGGGGGCTCGGTGGCTTTCTGGTGGAGGTGCACGACTGGCTGCGGGCCGAGCTGGCCACGCTGCTCGACGAGGTCGACGAGATCGTGGCCGGACGCGCGTCGGGGGACCTCGTCGTGCAGCTGCGTGCGCACTGCCTGGAGTTCTGCGGGGCGCTGTCCAAGCACCACACCGGCGAGGACCACGGCGCGTTTCCGATGCTGGCGCAACGGTTCCCCGCGCTCGCGCCCGCGTTGGAGAAGCTGGGCGATGACCACAAGACCGTGGCGCGGCTGCAGGAGGAGATCACCAGTCTCGTCGAGGGCTACACGCCGGGCGAGAGCGATCCGGTGCGACTGCGCGAGGAGCTGAGCACCCTGACGGCCCTCCTCGAAGCCCACTTCGCCTACGAGGAGAAGACGGTTGTCACGGCGCTGAACGCGCTGAGCCCGGCGCCACAAGGGTAGGGCTGGCCCCAGGGGAGGTCGGGGGCGGACATCATGTCGATGCCGTCCCCGGCCCGACAGGCTGTTTCCCATGTCCGTCAAGCACGTCACGGCCGCCACCCTGATCCTGGCGGTCGCCGCCTGCGCACCGGCGCGACAGCCGGTCCCGGAAGTGCGCGGATCGATCGTCTCCACGACTCCGGTGGCCGACCTGCAACCCGCGGACGTCACGAAGTCCCTGCAGGCAGCCAAGTTCGACCCGGCGGACGTCCGATACGGGGTGACCGCGTACCGGGTGCTCTACCGAACGATCGGCACGAAGGGGGAGCCCACCACGGCCACCCAGCTCGTCGCCTTCCCGAAGAACGAGGACAGCGACCTGCGTCCGGTGTCCTGGCTGCACGGCACGACGGTGTACCGAGCGGACGTGGCCTCGGTGAAGCCGGAGTCCAGCGACCGCGCCGCCGCCTTCCTGATCGCGTCGACGGGACGTGCGGTGTCGGCACCGGACTACCTGGGGCTCGGAGAGGGGCCGGGGCACCATCCGTACGGACACGTCGAAGCGACGATCTCGTCCACGTTGGACGCTCTGCGGGCGATGCGGGAACTGGCGCGGCAACAAGGGAAAACGGTGGACGAGCGCGTGCTGATCAGCGGCTTCTCCCAGGGTGCGCCGGCGACGATGATGCTGGGCCGCGCCCTCCAGGAAGGCGCTGACCCGTACTTCACCCCGGCCGGGCTCGCGCCGGTCGGCGGGCCGTTCCAGGTGAGCCGGTTCGAGGCCGACGCCGCCGCGGACAAGGTGGCGAGGGCATCGCTGTACCTGGCCTACTTCGCCATCGCGTGGGACCGCGTGTACGACATCTACGGGTCACCGCGGAACGTCTTCCGCGAGCCCTACGCGGCACAGGTGGAAGCTCTGTTCGACGGCAGCCACACGACCCAGGAGATCGCGAAAGCCCTGCCGCCCCGATCACAGGACCTCTTCACGGGGGAATTCCTCCGTGAGGTGCAGAACCCCACCGGGAAGCTGCGCGATCTGCTCCGCGCCGCCGATGCCTCATGTGACTGGGCGCCAACGGTTCCCGTGCACATCTACCACGCGTCCGGCGATCGCGACATCGCCTTCCACCACGCCGAGCACTGCCGGAGCCGCCTCAAGACCAAGGGCGAGTTGACCGATGTCGGCGACGCGGACCACAACGGCAGCGTGCGCAGGGCACTTCCGTTGATCCTCCGGGAATTCCCCTGAGGCGGTGTACGCCCTTCAGCAGATGTCATGCGGAACGACCCGGACCTAGGTTCGCGACGTGAAGAGAGCATTGATTCTCACCACGGTGCTGACCTGCACCGTCGTCACCCCGGCGACGGCGGCTCCCGGGCTCGACTGGAAGCCCTGTGACGGCATGGAGTGCGTGACGATCTCCGTGCCGCTGGACCACGGGAAGCCGCACGGGAGGAAGATCTCGCTGAAGCTCGCCCGCGTCCGCGCGACCGGTCCCGACAGGCGGATCGGCTCGGTGATCATGAACCCCGGCGGGCCGGGCGGGAACGGGATCGGAACCCTGAAGCGGGCACTGCCCAACTTCACCGAGCTACGGCGGCACTTCGACGTCGTGGCCTTCGACCCGCGCGGCTTCCCCGCGAGCGACCACCTGTCCGAGGAACACTGCCTGAGGACCGGGCCGTTCGTCTCGATCCCGCGGACGCGGGAGGAGTTCGACGCGGCGGTGGCGGAGAACAGGGGGCAGTTCGTCCGGTGCCGGGAGGCCGATCCCGCGTTCTTCGACAACATGAACTCGGCCAACGTGGCCCGCGATGTCGAGGCGATCCGCGCGGCGGTGGGGGACAGGCAGCTGAACTTCCTGGCCAACTCCTACGCCGGGGTCATCGCGGCGTCCTACGCGCGGCTGTTCCCGCAGCGCGTTCGCACGATGTTCCTGGACAGCACGTCCGACCACATCGCCGACCGGACGACCCAGGACGAGGAGGCGATCAAGGGCAGCGAGAAGGCGTTCGGCCACTTCGCGGAGTGGTGCGCGAAGACGAGCAGCTGCAAGCAGCACGGGCAGAACGTCTCGAAGATCTGGACCGACCTGATCGCCGAGGCCGAGAAGGCGCCCATCCCGGCCAAGGGCAGCAACCCGCCGGTCAGCATCTCGGCCCGGGATCTGATCCTGGTCGGGCCGATGTTCGTGGTCAACACCGAGAAGTGGCAGGACTTCTCCGACGCGGTCGACAAGGCCCGCAGCGGTGACTCGATCGGCTTCGCACCGGCGTTCTTCGGCGGAGCCCGGCCGTTCGGCGCCGCCGCGTCCCTGGCGGTGGAGTGCGCGGACCACCCGGGGCTGCGGACCTACGAGGAGTACCAGGCCCTCTACGAGCGCGAGCGGAAGCTGTCGCCGCACTTCCCGGGCAACCGGACCGGCCGCCACACGTTCTGCCTGGGATTCCCGGGCGAGGTCGGCAACCCGAACCGCCCGATCGACCCCAAGGGGCTTCCGCCGGTGCTCGGAGCAGCCGACTGGCGCGAGCTGTTCCGGGTGCGCGACGTGACCGACCGGATTCCGGGCTCGCTGACGATCGAGGTGTCGGGCAAGGCCGCGCACGGCCACTACCTCAACTACGGCAACCGGTGCGTGATCAGGCACGCCGACCGCTACTTCGTGGAGAAGGTGTTGCCGCCCAAGGGAACCACCTGCACGCCGAGCATCCCCTAGGAGACGGGTTCGGCCCAGTCGATGTGGTGTTCGTAGAGCCAAGTCTGGTAAGCCTGCCTCCGCCGTGTCACGTCGGCCAGTTCCGCCTCGCTCATCGGGGCGCCACCCTTTCTGGTGGCGTCCCGTTCGGCGCTGTTGGCCACGAGGTGTTCGACGCGGTCCCGGCGGAGGCTCTCGTAGACCGGAAAACCCTTGTCCGGCGGGAGGTCCCGGAGGCACCTCGCCAGGGTCACCGCGTCTTCGAGTGCCATCGAGGCGCCCTGGCCCGCCGCAGGCGATGCGGCGTGCGCGGCGTCCCCGGCCAGCACCATGCGCTCGGTGTGCCAGTTCGGCGTGGTCGGGATGTCGTAGACGTTGCTGCCGATGACCTCGCCGTCCGTGGACTGGATGATCTCCACTACCGGGAAGTCGTCGTCGGCGAAGAAGGCGCTGGCGTGGTCCTTCCACTGCTGCGGCGTCATACCGGCGAGGTCCAGCTCCGGGCCGGGAAGGCGGCTGAACCACCAGGTCTGCCCGTTCGGCACGCCGATGTAGCCGAACGCGGCACGGGCGCCGTGGACGAAGGTGTAGGTGTTGGGCTCTTCGCGGGGCCGAGCCGGGGCATAGCCGTAGACGACGTTCAGCCCGGTGTACCTGGCGGGCGGGGCCTCGGGGTTGATGATTGCGCGAGCCGTGGAGTGCGTGCCGTCCGCCGCGATGAGCACATCGCCTTCCGCGGTGCTGCCGTCCGCGAACGTCGCGACCACGCCGTCGGCGTTCTCCGTCGTGGACACCAGGCGTTTGCTGTGCTCCACGCGGATGCCGCGCTTCGCTGCCTCGGCGTGCAGCACCTGGTAGAGCGCGGCGCGGCGCAACGTCCTCGGTCCCTGGCTGTAGGTCCGTGCGCTGATCTCGCGCCCGGCTCCGGTGACCAGGCGAACGCCCTGTGCGGGGTAGGAGTGCTCGGCCACCACGTGGTCGAGGTCGACGGCCGCCAACGCGTTCATCCCGTTGTGCATGATCGTGAAGAACGCGCCGGCGTCATCGGCACCGGTCGGGTAGGACTCGTAGACGACCGAGCCGACACCCGCCTTGTGCAGGGCGATCGCGGCGACCGTGCCCGCGATGCCACCGCCGATGATGACGGCCTTCTCGACCATGCTTCCCCCTCAACGAGCTTTGCGCACGTGCTGCGGGAGCTCGCCGCGCGCCGTGATGGCGTGGTCGCGCAGAGCCCGCGCGCCGCACGCCGTGAACAGCTTGGCGCTCGCGGTCAGTTCGGTCAACGCGCGGTCGTGCTGACCGACGTTGCTCAAGCTCACTCCGGCGCGGAGCCTCGCCCGGCCTTCCTCCAAGCGGAACCCGTTGGTGTGGAAGGTTTCCGCCGCGTTCAGCGCGAGCTCGGCGGAGCGGTCCGGATCGGCCAGGGTCAGCGCGTGGGCGCGGATGAGGCAGGCCATCGCGGCGTTGGTCTCGTGTGCGGGGTGCCGGACCCGCTCCGCGCGCTCGGCCCACTCCGCCGCCTCTTCGGGGCGTCCCCTGGCGGCCTCGGCGTAGGCCAGCGCCTCCAGCAGCACGAGCATCTCCGTCTCGTCCCGGGCGACGAACTCGTAGTCCTCGCAGGCGTTGCGGACGCTGTCCCGCCCGGCGTCGACATCACCGGCGTAGACCATCGCCAGTCCCGGCCCGCAGCGAGCCATGATCGCCCGCCAGTCCCGGCGGGCCTCGGCGCTGCGGGCGGCCTCGATGCCCAGCCTCAGCGCGTTGTCGTGGTCACCGAGCCAGCTCAGGACCAGCGAGTGCGCCGACAGCGCCATCGACATCGTCTCCGGCAGACCGACCAGCCGTGCGCGCTCGACGGCCTCGGTCGCCAGTGCCGCGGCCTCGGCCAGGTGCCCCATCCGCCCCAGCGCGAACGCCTTCTCGGAGTAGACGGTGGCCGTGACGTGGTGCTCGATCACGTAGTTCTGCATGCAGGTCCTGGCCAGCTCGGCCGTGTAGTCCAGCCGCGCCAGCCCGCGCTCGACGCGCCCCGCCAGCACCTCGGTCCAGCACAACCAGGACAGGGCCTCGATCCACAGCGCGTGCTCCTGCGCGGACATCTTCGTCAACCGCTCGTCGGCGATGTCCAGCCAGTCCCGCGCTTTCGGGATGTCGCCGCCGAGGTAGGCCGACATCGCCCGCAGGACGGCGAGCGCGAACCGCATCGCCGCGTCCAGCTCCATCCCGTCCAGCTGGTCCAGCATCAGCCCCGACCCCGCGGCGTCCCCCGTGGTGAGGTGTTCGACGGCCAGTCTCAGGTGCAGCGCCGCGGCTTCGGCGGAACTGTTGTCCGGCAACCTGTGCAGCTCGCCGAGCAGCAGCGACTTGGCCCGGCCCGGCGAGCCGAACATGCGTTCCACGGTCGCGCACAGCATCGCCGCGATCATCCGGCGCATGCCGTCCTCGCCGGGGATCATCGCCAGCAGCCGCCTGGTGGACTCGACCCCTTCCGCCCCCTGGCCGTCGAGGCACTGCGCGAACGCCAGCAGCATCAGCATCTGCAGCCGCACCGGCTCGGCCTCCGGGCCGTCCGGAACCAGCTTCTGCGCGGCGGAGAGGTTGGGGCGCTCGGTCTTGAGCCAGCTCGTCCCGCGCTCGTAGGAGGCGAACTCCGGCAGACCTGTCGTGATCTCATCTGTCCTAAAAGGACGATCGGTGACGCCTTCGATGGGAACGCCCATCTGCGCCGCACTGGTACCGGCCGTGCAGTAGTAGCCCAGCACCCGATCGGTGGCCGCGGCGCGCTCGGCTTCTGTCTCCTCGGCGAAGGCGACGGTGCGCGCGTGCTCGCGGAGCAGGTCGTGCAGCTGGTAGCGGCCGGGGGCGGGCTGGGTGAGCAGGTGCACGTCCAGCAGCTGCTCAAGGCCCTCCTCGGCCTCGGTGAACGGAGTGCCGGTCAGCGCTCCCGCGAGGTAGGCGTCCCAGTGCGGACCGGGAACCAGGCCGAGCAGGCGGAACAGGCGCCGCTGCTCGGGCGGGAGATCGTGGTAGGACAAGGAGAACGCCGCCGCGACACTGCGATCGCCGACCGTGAGTTCCGACAGCCTGCGCCGCTCGTCCCGCAGCCGCTCGGCGAGGTGGGCCACCGACCACGCGGGGCGGGAGCGCAGCCGGGCCGCCGCGATGCGCAGGGCCAGCGGCAGATATCCGCACAGCTGAGCCACTTCCTCGATCGCCACGGGTTCGGCGTCAGCCCGTTGCCTGCCGATGATCCTGGTCAGCAGCGCGATCGCGTCGGCCCGCGGCAGCAGCTCGAGGGAGATGGAGCAGGCGGTGTCCAGGTCGGCGAGGCGGCGCCTGCTGGTGACCAGCGTCAGCGAACCGGCCGTGCCCGGCAGCAACGGCCGCACCTGCGCCGCGGTCGCTGCGTTGTCGAGCACCACGAGCACCTTGCGCTGCGCGAGTTCCGCCCGCCAGCGGGATGCGCGCTCCTCGACGGAGTCGGGGATCTGCTCGACCGACACGCCGACAGCGCACAGCAGGCTGCCCAGCGCGGCCGCGGGCTCCATCGGCTGCCGTCCCTCGGTGTAGCCGTGCAGGTCCAGGAAGAGCTGCCCGTCGGGGTAGCGGTCGGCCAGCTGGTGGGCGGCCCGCAAGGCCAGCGTGGTCTTGCCGATGCCCGCCATCCCGTCGATCGCGGAGATCACCACCGTGGTGCCCGAGCTGGTGTCGAGCAGCCGCTGGATCTCGTCCGCGCGCCCGGTGAAGTCGGCGACGTCACCGGGGAGATCGCTGCGCGGAGCGGTGAGCGCGAGCGCCGGGTCCTCGCGCAGGATCTGCTGGTGCAGCCTGCGCAGCGCGGGTCCCGGGTCGGTGCCCAGCTCTTCGGCGAGGCAGTTGCGGACGTACTCGTAGCGCGTCAACGCCTCTGCCTGGCGGCCGCAGCGGTAGAGCGCGAGCATCAGCTGCCCGGCCAGCCGTTCGTCGAGCGGGTGCTGTTCGGCCCGCGCGGTCAGGGGGAGCACCAGGTCGGCGTGCTGGCCGCAGCGCAGTCGGACGTCGGTGTGGTCCAGCTCGGCGGCGGCGCGTTCGGCCTCCAGCGTCGTGCGGACCGTGGTCAGCCACGCGGTGTCCAGCCCCGCGAAGGGCTCGCCGTGCCACAGCTCCAGCGCCTGGTCGTAGAGGGCCAGCGCGCGCTCGTCCTCGGCGGAGCGGGCCTGGGCGAGCAGCTGCCGGAACCGGTGCAGGTCCACCGACCGCTCGTCGGCGACGAGCACGTAGCCGCCCGGGCTCCGGTTGATCTCCAGCCCGGCGGTGCGCAGGCGGGCCAGGTAGCCGTGCAGCGCGTTGCGGGCACTGGTCGGCGGGCAGTCGCCCCAGACCCGCTCGATCAGCTGCTCCGCCGAGACCGGCCGGTTCGCCTCGACCAGCAGCGAGACCAGCACGCACTGCCGCCGGGCGTGGCCGACGTCGACGAGCTGGTCGTCCACCCGGGCCTCGACACCACCAAACAGGCGAAACCGCACCGCCACTCGGCCCCCTCCGCACGGATCAACCGGTCGACGACAAGTCTGCCGCCGACCGGTTGTCCAGCACAGGGTTTTCAGTGAGACCCAGCAGGTGTTTCCGGGAATCTTCCTCGCATCAGCCCGTCGGCCACGGCGGGCGGCAGTTCTGCCGGGGCAGGTGCACCGAGGCGTTGGTGAACACGCCGTCGGCGATGGTGTCGCCCATGATCGAGCGGCGGTCCGCCGGGCGGGTCCACTGGTAGCACTGGTGCTGGGCGAAGTAGCCGCCCGGCGCCTCCAGGGTGTCGAAATGGCAGACACCGTCGGTCTCGATGCAGTAGCGGATGTAGGGAATCCCGCCGAAATCGGTCCGGCCGGGACCGAAGGAAATGTAGCCGCCGAACGGGGAGGGCAGTCCCATTCCGGCGGGAACGATGGCGCTGATGCCCCGCCCGGGCGGCCCGACCGGCTGCATCGGGTCGGCGAACAGCTTCGCCCGGAAGCGCGACTTGTCCACGCCGAGGCGGCCGTCGGCGATGTCGTTGAGCACCTTGTTGGCCACGAGCGCGCCCTGGGAGTACCCGACGACGGTGAACGTGGCCCTCGGGTTCTCCCTGAAGGAGTCCGTGACCACGCGCTTCGCCACGTCGTGCCCGATCGCGACGCTGCGGTCCATCGGCGTCTGGTCGCAGCCGGGCAGACCGGCCGCACCCGCCGGGTAGTGCACGACCTTCCGGATGCCTCCGCGCAGCCAGGCGTTGTCGTACACGTTTGCGGCACCGTCGCAGGTGCCGCCGATGAGAATGTAGTAATTGGCCCCCTGGGCCTGTGCAGTCGACGTGGTCGCCCCGAACAAACCGGCGACGAGCGTCGCTACAGCCGCGCCGACCAGGGCGGCGCGTCTGGTCTTCTTCACGTTTTTCCCTTTCCTCTTCCCATGAATGGGAATGCGCGGCGAGACGCTAGCCAGGACCCCTGAAATCCGGGTGAAACCACAGGACGAACTTGTTCGTGACGAACATGTTCGTTACGGTGGAGCCGTGACCGCATCCCGCAGCCGCCGCGAACGCCCCGCCAAACCCGCCCTGACCAGGGAGGGCATCGTCGCGGCGGCGGTGGAGATCATGCGGGCCGGCGGCCTGGGGAAAGTCACCATGCGCCGCCTCGCCGAGGCGCTGGACACCGGCCCGGCCTCGCTCTACGTCTACGTCCGCAACACCGCCGAGCTGCACGCGGCCGTCCTCGACGAGCTGCTGGGCACCGTCGAGCCGCCCGCGGCGACCGGGGACTGGCGCACGCGCCTGGAGCGGGTGCTCACCTCGTACACGCTGGTGCTGTTCGAGCACCCCGGCCTCGCCCAGGCCGCGCTGATGTCCCGCCCGAGCGGCCGCAACTACCTGAACCTGTTGGAGAACCTGCTGGCACTGCTCGACGAGGGCGGGGTGCCGCCCGAGCGGGCGGCGTGGGGCGTCGACCTGCTGCTCCAGCGCGCCACCGCGGTCGCGACCGAGCACTCGGAAGGGGCGCAGGACATCTCGGGCCTGGCCGAGGAACTGCACAACGCCTCCGAGCGAACCCACCCGCGGATCGCCGCGCTCGCCACCGAGCTGCTGTCCGGCGACCCGCGAACCCGGCTGTCCTGGGGCTTCCAGGTGCTGATCAACGGCATCCTGCACACACACCGGAGCGACACGTGAACATCACCATCGTCGGCGCCGGCCTGGGTGGACTCACCCTCGCCCGCGTCCTGCACGTGCACGGCGTCGAGGCCACAGTCCTCGAACTCGACGCGTCCCCGACTGCCCGCACCCAGGGCGGAATGCTCGACATCCACGAAGATTCCGGTCAGGCGGCGCTGCGTGCTGCCGGACTCCACGAGGAGTTCCGCACGCTCATCCACCCCGGCGGCGAGGCCATGCGCATCCTCGACAAGCACGCCGTGGTCCACCTGGACGAGCCTGACGACGGTCGCGGCGGTCGCCCAGAGGTCGATCGTGGCGCGCTGCGCGATCTCCTGTTGGGGTCCGCGCCGCCGGTTCGGTGGGGCGTGAAGGTCACGTCGGCGCGTCCGCTGGGCGACGGTCGGCACGAAGTGCTGCTCGCGGACGGCTCGTCCATCACGACCGATCTGCTCGTCGGCGCGGACGGCGCGTGGTCGCGCATCCGTCCGCTGGTCTCTCCGGTTTCGCCCAGCTACACAGGCGTTTCCTTCGTCGAGTTCGACCTGCTCGCCGATCGCCACCCGGTCGCTGCCGACCTCATCGGCGGCGGTTTCTTCTTCGCGCTCGGCGCGGACAAGGGCTTCCTCGCCCATCGCGAGCCCGACGGCAGCCTTCACGTCTACACCGCGCTCACCGTGCCCGAGGACTGGCACAGAAGTGCCGATGCCATCGACAAAACGGCTCTGTTGAGGCATTTCGCCGATTGGGACCCGCGACTGCGAGCCCTGATCGCCGACGCGGACAGCGCACTCACGCCACGTCCGATCTACGCGTTGCCCGTGGGGCACAGGTGGCCTCGTGTCCCAGGTGTCACCTTGCTCGGTGATGCCGCGCACTTGATGTCGCCGTTCGCGGGGGAGGGGGCCAACCTCGCCATGTTCGACGGGGCCTCGCTCGGCGAAGCGATCGCCGCGAACCCCGGTGACGTCGAGGCCGCGCTGACCGCTTACGAGCGAAACCTCTTCCCCCGCAGCGAATCCGCGGCCACGGCGTCCGCCCAGGGCTTGGTCGTGTGCTTCGACCAGGACGCGCCGCGAGGTCTACTCGACCAGTTCGCCGCCTGACCGGACTCGCGGGACGACCAAGGTGAACACCGCACCGTCCACATTGGTCACATCGATGTGGCCGCCGTGCAGAACCGCGTTCTCGTAAGCGATCGCGAGCCCCAAGCCGCTGCCCTCGGTGTGCTGCCGAGCGCGGTCGCCGCGGACGAAGCGGTCGAACACGTACGGCGCCAGGTCATCGGGCAACCCCGGCCCTGAGTCGGCCACCACGACCCGGACCCAGTCGGTCCCGCGCCCGTCGATCGTCACCGTGATGGGCTGCCCGCCGTGGCGCAGCGCATTGGTGAGCAGGTTGCGGACGATCGTGTGCAACCGCCGGGGATCGCCCGTCATCGCGGCGTCGCCGAGGGTGCTCAGACCGATCTCCACCTCGGGCGCGGTCATGGCGATCGCGTCCGCCACGAGCGCGGTCAGGTCGAGCGGTTCCGGTCGGAAGTCGGCCGCTCCGGCGTCGAAGCGGGACATCTCCAGCAGGTCCTCGACGAGGGCGCTCAGCCGCCGCACCTGCGTGCCGACCAGTTCCGCGGAGCGCTCCCGATCATCGGGATCGGCGCTGCGCAGGCTCTCGGTCGCGGCCAGCATCGACGCCAGCGGCGTGCGCAGGTCGTGCGCCACGTCGGCCACGAACCGGCGCTGTTGCTGGTCTTTGCGACGGAGCTGGGCGATGGACTCGCTGAGCTGGTGCGCCATCGTGTTGAAGGACATGGCCAGGTCGGCCAGCTCATCGCGACCCCGCACCGGCAAACGCGTGTCCAAGGCCCCGGAACCCAGCCGCTGCGCCGCGGTCGCCGCGATCCGCACACGGCGCTGGATCCGCCGTGCGGCGAGGATTCCGGCGGCGGCGCCGAGCACCACCACGACGAGCGCGACCACCAGGAGCTGGCGCCGGAGCTGGGCGAGTTCGGAGTCCAGCTTCTTGGTCGTGTAGGTCTCCACCAGCAGCAGATCCGAGTTGACCGGTCCCATGAGCACGAGCCGCGTGTCGCCGTGGATCGTGGCCCACGAGGCCGCAGATCGCTGCCCCTGGGCCGGTTCGACCTGGTTGGCGGGCCACCTCTGGTTCCCGAGGCCGGGCGAGGCGGCCACCGAGGTGTACTCGCCGCGCACCCACCGGGAGACCGGGCCGGAGGTCGGCTTGAGGTTGATCACCGCCCAGCCGGACAGGCCGAGCCTGCCCTCCATGTACTCCGCGACCTTGTCCACTTCGGACCCGGTCGGCGCCGTCTTGACGATGAACTGGCGCGCCTGTTGCGCGTCGGACTCGAAGCTCGCGTGGGCGGAGGCGCTGAACCTGTCGAGCGTCGCTCCCACCTGCAGCCGGTAGGTCACCAGCGCCACGACCCCGGTCGCCACGAGCGTGACCATGACGACCGTCAGCGCGATGCTGGCGCGCAGCCCGGGCTGCCACCTCACGGCGGGTCCAGGCGGTAGCCGAACCCGCGCACCGTGCGCAGCAACCTCGGCTTGCCCGGGTCCGGCTCGATCTTCCCGCGCAGCCGGGCCACCGCCGCGTCGACCAGGCGCGAGTCCCCGGCGTAGCCGTAGTCCCACACCCTGCGGAGGAGGGCCTGCCTGCTCAGCACCTGACCGGGGTGGTCGGCGAACTCCATCAGCAGTCGCATCTCGGTCGCGGTCAGCCGCAGCTCCACCCCGTCCTTGGTGACGGTCATGGCTTCGCGGTCGATCTCCAGCCCGCCGAGCGCGCGCACGCCCTGGCGCTGCGGCGGCACGGGCGCGATGCGGCGCAGGATCGTCTTCACCCTGGCGTCCAGCACTCGGGGTTCGACCGGCTTCACCACGTAGTCGTCGGCACCGCCCTCCAGACCGACCACCATGTCCACCGGATCGCTGCGCGCGGTCAGCAACAGCACCGGGACCGTGTCCCGCGCGCGGATGCGCCTGCACACCTCGAACCCGTCGATGCCGGGCAACATGACGTCCAGCAGGACCACGTCGATGGGCGTGCGGCGTTCGAGCACCACGTCCAGGGCGTGCTCCCCGGTGGGGGAGACCTCGACCTCGTGCCCGAGCCCGCGCAGGGCCCGCGACAAGGCCTCGGCGAGCACGGCGTCGTCCTCGACGAGCAGCAACCGGGGCACCGAGAACTCCTTGCCGACGATCAACAGGTGGCCGAATGGTAGGGCGCCGCGCCCGGGTGCGGCATCCGCACGGGCGGCCTGCCGTCCGTTTCCGGGCGGTACTCGAAGTGCCACCATTCGTTGTCGTAGGTCCGGTACAGGTCGTAGCGGCCGCCGTGCAGCTCCAGCCAGTACGCGCCTTCCGTCGGCCGCACGTCCATCGCGATTCCGCGCACGTGGCTCGACTCCTCCGGCGGCAGAACCGTTCGCCGGGCCGCGCCCCAGGAACCGCTCCTGCGCACCTCCTCCATGAACATGCGGTACTGCTCGGCCGCGTCGCGGTGCCCCGACGTCAGCCCGATGAGCTGGCCGTCCTGCCAGAAGGCTTGCGTCCGGGCCGCCTCGAACGCCTTCCGAGCGCGCGGGTCCAGCCCGTCCAGGTTCTCCGTGGGATATCTCAGGCGCAGCGCCCACTGGCACGCGAGGTGGCGCGCTCGCCCGGGAGCGCGGACGAACGCCACCGGCAGCATCAACACGGCGAGCACCCGCGTGCCCACCCTCATCAGACGGTCACGGGGACGATCAGGAATGGCACGGGATTCGGTCATGCCTCCAAGATCCGAGCCGACCTTTCCGGCCTGTTCGCCGTTCTGTCACGAATCCTCGACCAACTGTCACAGTTCCGCACGGCCCAGCTCACCCGATCAAGTGAGTCGCCCAGACCACTCCAACTCCTCCGCCCGGGGCGGCATCACACCTCACGTCAACGCGAAACACCAAGAGGGAGTTGCTCCACCATGAGGAAGATCCAGCGCACGCTCGGCCTGGCCGTTCTGGCCGCGACCTCGCTCGCCGTCGTGACCGCCGGAACCGGCAACGCCGTGCCTCCCAAGCTCACCGTCACGGTGACGGAAGGTTCCGTGGACCTCAGCGGCGGCTGCCCGAACGAGGCTCCCAAGGCGCACGGCTGGTACGGCTTCGTCGACGGCACCGAGCCCGAGGAGATCAAGGAGATGACCTACGCCAACGGCACGTGGTCGACCTTCTTCACCAACGTGAAGCCCGGCACCTACATCGCCGTCATGGCCTGCGACGGCGAGCAGGAGACCGCCACCCAGCGCTTCGTCGTCGAGTAGCAGCCCCTGCCCCACTGTTCGGGCCTGTATGATACAGGTTATGACAGGTTCGCGATCGCAGTGGTTGGCCGGTGAGCTGCGAGAACGGGTCGCGCTCGGCGACTACGGGGCGTCCGGGGCACTGGAGAGCGAAGCCGAACTGGGGCGCCGGTACGACGTGAGCCGCGTGACCGTGCGGCGGGCACTGGAACAGCTCCGCGCGGAAGGCCTGCTGGTCTCCCGCAAGGGAGCGGGCTGGTACGTCGTTTCCGGCGCCTCTTTCGGCCAGTCGCTGGCGCTGGGCACCTTCCAGCACGCCGGATCGGCGGTCGCCGAGGCCGGTGTCCCGCTCACGCGCACGGTCGTCGAATACGGCTACGGCACCCCGCCCGGTAGCGTCGCCGGTGTCCTGGACCTGCCCGGCGGCACGGAAACCCTGCGCGTCCAAGCGTTGCGACGAACCGATTCGACGCCGCTGGACGTGGTCACCGAGTGGGTGCCGCTGGCGCTCGCCGCCCCGGTCAGCCGCGCGGACGCCGAGGACCCCGGCATCTGGGAAACCTTGCGCCGCAACGGACATCAGATCGCCGTGGTCCGCCAGAGCATCACCGCCACGGCCGCCTTGCAGCGCATCGCGGAGCTGCTCGAGGTCCCTGCCGCCACACCGGTGCTGCTCGTCCGCCGTCTCGCCGTCGGGCCGGACGACAAACCCATTGCCCTGTCGGAACACCGCTACCTCGGGCACCGGTTCCGGCTGGAGGTGGAGTTCCGCGGCTGGCCCGCCGCCGAACCACCAGGGGTCGCGCCGATCACCGGCGTCGAACAGGAAGGCTGACATGCGTCTGCTCGTCACCGGCGCTGCCGGATTCATCGGTTCCCACTTCGTCCGCCATCGGGTGCACGAGCACCCGGGCGACAGCATCATCGCGCTGGACGCCCTGACCTACGCGGGCACCGAGACCAACCTGGCCGACGTTCGCGAGCAGATCACCTTCGTGCACGCCGACATCGCCGATGCCGAGCAGGTGTTGCACGACCACGGTGTCGACGTGGTCGTCAACTTCGCCGCCGAGTCGCACAACAGCCTCGCCATCCTCGACCCCGGACGGTTCTTCCGCACGAATGTGCTTGGCACACAAGCGCTTCTGGAGGCCGCGCGCCGGTTCGGCGTCGAACGCTTCCACCACATCTCCACCTGCGAGGTCTACGGCGACCTGGCGCTGGACGCCGAGCAGGCCTTCACCGAGGAGTCGCCCTACCGGCCGCGCACCCCGTACAACGCCAGCAAGGCAGGCGCCGACCACGCGGTGCGCGCGTACTACGAGACGTTCGGCTTGCCGGTCACCATCACCAACTGCGCCAACAACTACGGCTCCCACCAGTTCCCGGAGAAGGTGCTGCCGCTGTTCACCACCAAGGCGCTGGACGGCAAGCCGTTGCCGGTCTACGCGTCCAAGGACAACCGGCGGGAATGGATCCACGTGCTGGACCACGTCCGCGCCATCGACGCCGTGCTCGACCGAGGCCGGATCGGCGAGACCTACCACGTGGGCACCGGTGTCGAAGCCAGCGTCGAGCAGATCGCGAACCTGGTGCTCGACGAACTGGACCTGCCCGCGTCGCTGAAGCAGGAGGTGCCTGACCGCCCCGGTCACGACCGCCGCTACCTGCTGGACTCCACCAAGATCCGCCGAGAGCTGGGTTGGGAATACTCCGTGGAGTTCGAGGCCGGAGTGCGTGAGACTGTCCGCTGGTACGCCGACAACCGCGCGTGGTGGGAGCCGCTGCGCGGTCGTTCACCGGTGACCGAGGGCGCGTGGGGGTAGGGCATGCTGGTTGATCACTTCCCGTTGGTCGGGCTCCGGCTGACCACTCCGAGGCTGGAGCTGCGCCTGCCCGCGTCCGAGGAGCTGGCCGCCTTGGCCGACCTCGCCGCCGACGGCATCCACGACCCGGCGGTCATGCCCTTCGTCGCCGCTTGGACCGACCGGCCACCGGCCGAGGTCGCGCGGGGAGTCATCCAGCACCACTGGGCGCAGCTCGGCGCGATGACCCCGCGGAAGTGGGAGCTGGACCTGACCGTGTTCTGCGATGGCGTCGTGGTCGGCCAGCAGAGCATCGGTGCGCGCGAGCTGGCCATCACCGGCGAGGTGAGCACCGGCTCCTGGCTCGGGCGGCGGTTCCAGGGCCAGGGCATCGGCACCGAGATGCGCGCCGCCGTGCTGCACCTCGCTTTCGCCGGTCTCGGTGCGGCCGAGGCGGTCTCCAGCGCGTTCGAGGACAACACCGCTTCCTTGGTCGTGTCCCGCAAACTCGGCTACGAGCCCGATGGCATCATCCGCCAGGTGATCCGCGGCGCTCTCGCCGTCGAGCACCGGCAGCGCATCACCAGGGTGGCGTGGCAGCAGCACCGCACCACCCCCGTCACCATCCACGGCCTCGACCCCTGCCTGCCACTGCTCGGGGTGGAAGAATCCACTGTGGACGTCTGAGCGGGTCGTCAAGTCCCGGATTCGCGGGGCTGCTCGGCCGGGATCGAGTGCCACGAATCGGTATCCAAGTCAGCAGAGGTCGTTGACCCCGGCCGCGGCGCCCCGCACAGTGACCGCATGAACCGGGCTCTCGCCGTGCTGACCTGTGGCGCGTTCGTCACGTTGGTGCTCGGCGTGCTCGCATCCGGCGAAGCGGTTCCCGCGATCTCACTGGGAGCACTGTTCACCGTCCTCGGCACGGTCGGGTTCGTGTGGGTGCGCGCACGCGAACAGCTCGCATGGGCGGTGGCGTACGTCGTGGTTCAGCTGCCGTTGGCCTTCACGGTGTTCGCGCTGGACCCGGGTGTCGGCCCCACGCTCTTCCTCGTGGTCCTGGTGAGCCAGTGCGTGCTGATGCTTCCACGTCCCGGCACAGCGTTGGTGATCGCTCTCGTTCCCTTCGTACACGCGGGAATGCCGTGGGCGGAGGCGCTGCGCGAGGGCTTCGGTGTGCTGGCGTCGGTGCTGTTCGCCGCGGTCATTACCGAGCTCCTGCAACGGGAACAGCGGGCGCGCGGCGAACTCGCTGAGGCACACGAGCGGTTGCGCGACTATGCCGCACAGGCCGAGAAGCTGGCCACAGCCCAGGAACGCAACCGCGTGGCGCGCGACATCCACGATGGGCTCGGACATTCGCTCACGGTCATCCAGATGCAGGTCAAGGCCGCGCGAGCCGTGCTGCCGAAGGATTCCGCCAAGGCCGACGAAGTGCTCGCGAAGGCGCAGCAGCAGGCTGAGACCGCGCTGGGCGAGGTGCGGCGTTCAGTGAGCACGCTGCGCGAACCACGCTCGACGCCACCGTTGCCGGAAGCCTTGCGTGCGTTGGCGGAGGAGAACTCGGCGGCCGGTGTGCCCACGCACCTGACGATCTCCGGAGCCGAGCGACAGCTGGCGGAGGAGGTTCGCGAAGCGCTCTACCGAACCGCCCAGGAAGGGCTGACCAACGTTCGCAAGCACGCTCGCGCCACGAGTGCTGATCTGGTGCTCGACTACGCGAAAAGCTTTGTGCGCCTTGAAGTTCGCGACGACGGGATGGGTGCTGCCGAGCCGGGTGAGCCCGGTTTCGGCCTGCTGGGGGTGCAGGAGCGAGCCACGCATCTCGGCGGGCGGATGGACGTCCGGGCCGAGCCGGGGCAGGGCCGCACGCTGACCGTGGAGGTGCCGGGATGAGCCCGGTGCGAGTGCTGCTCGTGGACGACCAGGCGCTGTTCCGCGAGGCGCTGGCGACGCTGCTGGCCACCCACGACGCCATCGAGGTGGTCGGCGAGGCGGGCGACGGCGGCGAAGCGCTGCGCCTGGTCGCCGAGCTGGGGCCCGACGTCGTGCTGATGGACCTGCGCATGCCGGTGCTCGACGGTGTCGCGGCCACCCGGCGGCTGCGCGTCGAGCACCCCCACGTCCAGGTCATCGCGCTGACGACCTTCGACGACGACGAGGACGTGTTCTCCGCCCTGCGCGCGGGTGCGCTCGGCTACCTGCTCAAGGACGTCTCCTCGGCGCGGCTGGTCGAGGCGGTCCACGCGGCGGCCCGCGGCGAGTCGGTGCTCCAGCCGTCGGTCGCGGCGAAGGTCGTCGCCCGCTTCGCCCAGCTGCCCGACGCCGAGACGCCACGCCCGCAACCGCTGGTCGTGCCGCTGTCCGAGCGCGAACTGGAGGTGCTGCGCCTGCTGGCCGACGGGCACAGCAACCGCGAGATCGCCACGGCGCTCTACCTGGCCGAGGGCACGGTGAAGAACCACGTGACGAACGTGCTGGCCAAGCTCGGCGCACGGGACCGGACCCAGGCGGCCCTGCGCGCCCGCGCCCTCGGCCTGCTCTGAACCCCGGTCATGCCACGACATGACCCCCTTCCGTGACCTCCGGCACGGGGCAAGGAGGCAGGTGGAGAAGACGCTTGTCCGCGACAGTCAAGCCGCCGAACCGGAGGTCGCGATGACAACGACGGAGACACCCCGCCCCACCCTTGCCAAGCTCGCGCGCTTCGCCGGGCACTACGTGGAAATGATCGCCGCCATGATCGTCGGCATGGTGCTGCTCGGGCCGGTCTGGCCCGCCGAGTGGACGGCACGCGCGGACGTGCACGCGATCGTGATGGCCACCAACATGACGGTGACGATGGCGCTGTGGATGCGCGTCCGCGGCCACTCCTGGCCCCGGACCGCCGAGATGTCCGCCGTGATGTACGTGCCGTTCGTCGCGATGCTGGTGCCGCACTGGCTGGGCGTGCTCTCCGGCTCAGCCCTCATGGTCGTGGGGCACGTGATCATGTTCCCGCTGATGCTGGCCGCCATGCTGTGGCGCCGCGCCGACTACTGGCACTGAGGCCGTCATGCGCACCTTCCTCCGCGCCCTCGCCGCGTTGATCGCCGTGCTGCTGGTCCCCGGGGTGTCCGCTGCTGTCTCGGTCACCTCGACGTTCGGCGCCTTCCACGCTCCCGGACCAGAGCGCGCGGTTCCCGCCGCCGCGCCGATCCAGCACGATCCGGCCAAGCCGACCGCAGTCGTCCTCGTGGGCGAGCTGGGCGCCGTCATCTCGGATGTCCTCGTCCCCTATGAGATTCTCGCTTCCACTGGCCGCTTCAACGTCTACACCGTCGCCGCGCGGCGCGTGCTCCTGCCGTTGACCGGCGGCCTCGACCTCGTTCCCGACCTCACCTTCGACGATCCGCTCGCGCGAACGCCGGATCTGGTGGTGGTTCCCGCGCTGCCGGATGTCGGTCAGCCCAGCACTGCGCCCATCACCGACTGGTTGCGCGTGCAGTCCGCTCGCGGCGCGCAGATGCTCACCGTCTGCAACGGAGCGGGCGTGCTCGCCTCCGCCGGTCTGCTCGACGGCAGGCGCGCCACCGCGCACTGGTTGCGGCTCAACAGGTTCGAAGCGAACTACCCGAAGGTCAACTGGGTTCGCGGTGCGCGCTACGTCGACGACGGGACCTTGGTCAGCACGGGAGGCATCCTGTCCAGCGTCGACGGCACACTGCACATGATCGAGCGGCTGGCCGGTCCCGCCGTCGCCGCCAATGCCGCCGCGGCCGTGCGGTGGCGGCACTACCGCGCCGGCCCACCCGTGTCGAGCGGGCTCGCCTTGCCAGATGTCGTGGCGATCTTCAACGGCGGCTACCGCTGGAGCCCGTCGACGGTCGGCGTGCTGCTGACCAACGGTGTCGGCGAAATCGAGCTGGCGTCCGTGTTCGAACCGCACAGCCAGTCGCTGGCCGCGCGAACTCTGGCGTTGAGCACCGACGGCGGACCGGTCCGCTCGCGCCACGGGCTGACCTTCGTGCCACGCGGCGATGTGGCTGGCGCCGCGCCCCGACTCGATCGTCTGCTCGTTCCCGGCTCCGCCCGCATCGCTCCGGTTCCTGGCGCGCCGGCACCCGAGTACGTGCACGACGGCGGCTTCGCCTTCGACGCCACACTGCGCGACCTGGCCCGGAACATCGACGTGGCAACCGCCCGCTGGACCGCGAAGGTGCTCGAACTGCCCACCAACGGCCTGGTTCTCGAAGGCCCTGCCTGGCCCTGGGGCCCGACCTTGCTCCCCTTCGCGCTCATCCTGCTCGGCGTGGCTGTCGTCGCCGTCGTCCGGAAGCGACCTTTCCTGGCGAAACGGTGAGACATCCACTCGGGGCTGGAAGGGAAGGGATGGTCTGATCGGTGCCCGGCGGGATTCGAACCTGCGCTGCCGCCTGTGCATGCAGCGCTGTGCTCTGTCCTTGAGCAGCAAAAAGGCGCCGACCATAGTCGGCGCCTCGATCGCGTGCCCCCGGCAGGATTCGAACCTGCGCTCCCGCCTCCGGAGGGCGGTGCTCTATCCCCTGAGCTACGGGGGCCCATCGCGCTTGCGACTGCTGAAGCTTAGCGCATGCGTCGACCGGGTTCGCGCGGGCACCCTCGGTGTGCGCCAAGGCACGATTGCTCATATGCGCATCTCGCTATATGTTCGGGGTGAGAGGAGGTCCCATGGGACACGGACATGGGCACGGCATCGCGGCGAACAACCCCGAGAGCGCGTCGGCCAAGCATCTGAACCGGCTCTACGCCGCGGTGGGGCTGGGGGCGTTCACGCTGGTCATGCAGGTCGTGGTGGGGCTGAGCACGTCCTCGCTCGCCCTGCTGTCGGATTCCGCGCACGTGTTCACCGACGTCCTGGGGATCACCCTGGCCGTGGTCGCGATCCTGGTCGCCCGCAAGGCCCGCGACAGCAAGGGGCGGACGTTCGGCATGTACCGGGCCGAGGTCCTGGCCGCGCTGGCCAACACCCTGCTGCTGTTCGGCGTCGCGATCGGGGTGCTGGTCGAGGCGATCGACCGCCTGGGCACGCCGCCGGAGGTCCCGGGGCTGCCGGTCACGATCGTCGCGCTGATCGGCCTCGCCGCGAACGTGATCGCGTTCTTCCTGCTCCGGTCGGGGGCCAAGGAGAGCATCAACGTCCGCGGCGCCTACCTCGAAGTGATGGCCGACATGATCGGCTCGGTCGGGGTGCTGGTCAGCGGTCTCGTGACGATGTTCTTCGGCTGGCGCTACGCGGACCCGCTGATCGGTGTCGCGATCGGCCTGTTCGTGCTGCCGCGGGCGTACGTGCTGGGCCGCGGCGCTCTGCGCATCCTCTTCCAGCACGCGCCGGAGCGGGTGGACGTGGCCTCGGTGCAGGCGGACCTGCTGACCCTGAAGGGCGTGATCGAGGTGCACGACCTGCACGTGTGGACGCTGACCTCCGGGATGGAGGTCGCGTCGGCCCACCTGATCACCGAGGCGGGTATGGAGCACACCGAGGTTCTGCTTGCGGCACAACGGCTGCTGGCCGAGAACTACCACATCGAGCACGCCACGTTGCAGGTCGAGCCGGCCGACTGCGCCACCCCGTGCCGCGAACTAGCCTGGTGAGCTGACCGCGAGCACGAAGGCGGCCCGCGCTGGCATGCCGAGCGCGCTCCACAGCTGGCCCCCGCCCGGATCGGCCAGCCGCACCGCGTCCACCGCGGTCAGGATGCTCAGCGCGCGGTCGAGCAGCTCGTGCTCCCGCTCGATGTCCTCCGCCCGCGCCGTCACCAGGTACCGGAGCTCGGCGTCCGCGCGGATCTCGAACAGGAACAGGTGCACGGTCGGCCTGGGACGGGGCTCGGCCAGCCAGCTCGGGGTCGGCGGGTCGAAACGGACGAGGGTTCCGCGCGGCAGGTTCTCCCGCAGCGCCGCGCGGAGCGCCTCGTCCACTTCCACGATCACCCGGGTACCCCGGACCCGGGCCGGCCGGGAGTCAAATCAGTCCCTCCCGCAAGGCGAACGCCACCGCGTGCGGGCGGTTGCGCAGCTGGAAGCGGCTGATGATGTCGTGCAGGATGCTCTTCACCGTCCGCTGCGAGTAGTTCAGCCGCTCGGAGATCTCCCGCGTGTCCAGCCCGTCGGCCACCATGCGCAGGACCTCGGTCTCCCTCGGCGTCATCCCCGTGATCGCCCCGCCCCGCCGGGACCCCGGCCGGTGCAGCCGGGACACACGCTGGATCAGCCTGCCGAGCAGCTCCGGAGGGAGGTTGCTCTCCCCGCCCGCCGCCGCCTGCACCAGACGCAGCAACGCCTCCGGCGTCGCCTCCGCCCGTCGGAGTACCCCGCAGACCCCGATCTCGATGGCGGTCAGCAACTCGGCGTCGTCGAACTCCGAGGCCACCAGCACCAGCTTGGTGAAACCCCGGTACCTCAGTTCCCGCAGCACCTGGGAGCTGCGGGCGTCGGTGCGGTCGGTGACGACCATGGCCACCGCGTCCGGCCGCGCCTCGTCGACGCTGACGAACCGGACTTCCTGTCGTGGACCCAGCGCGGCGGCCACACCCGCGCGGGAGATGCCGTCCGTCGCGTGCAGCAGCAGCGAGAGCCGTTCGGCCATCATCAAGGTGCTCACTTCGATCCCCCTAGATCGACCCTGCCTTGGTTCGCAGCGTCTACATTGGCCGGGGGGATGTCCCGGGCACATGGGACCGGGAGTCCCGTCTTTGCCTGAAAGGGCTACAACCCGGCCTCCCGGGCGCGCATGATCGCCTGCGCCCGGTCGGCCACGTGCAGCTTGCTGAAGATGTTGGACACGTGGTTGCGCACCGTCTTCGGGCTGATCACCAGCTGCCGCGCGATCGCCGGGTTGCTCTCGCCCTGCGCGATCAGCGACAGCACCTCCCGCTCCCGCGAGGTCAGCTCCGGGAACGCCTCCACCGGCTGGGCCGGGGTGCTGCCGAAGAACCCGAGCAGCCGGGTGGCCACGGCCGGGCCGAAGATCGCCTCGCCCTGGCCGACGGCCCGGATCGCCCGGACGATCTCGTCCTCGCCCGCCCCCTTGAGCAGGTAGCCGCGGGCGCCCGCGCGCATCGCGGCGAACACCGACTGGTCGTCGTCGAACATCGTCAGCACCAGCACCCCGATGTGCGGGCTGGTGTGGGTGATCCGCCTGCTCGCCTCGACCCCGTTGAAGTCGGGCATGTTCAGGTCCATCACCACCACGTCCGGTTGCAGCGACGCGGCCAGCGACACCGCGGCCGTGCCCGTCGCGGCCTCGCCGACCACCTCGATCTCCGGAACGGTCGACAGCATCGCGCACAGCCCGTACCGGAACAGCGGATGGTCATCGACAACCAGGACGCGCATCTGCTCCATCCTCAGGATCCCCCTTCTGGCAACGGCAGGCGGGCGAGCACGCGGGTGCCGCCTCCGGCCTCGGACTCCACGGTGCAACTTCCCCCGAGCTCCACGGCGCGCTCCCGCATCGAGTGCAGTCCCACGCCGTCCCGGTACCGGGCGGGCAGCCCCACCCCGTCGTCGGCGATCTCCAGGGTGAGACCGCCGTCCAACCCGAGCCGGACCGCGCAGCGCTGCGCCTTCGAGTGCCGCGCCACGTTGGTCAGCGCCTCGCACACGATCCGGTAGGCCGCGACCTCCACGGCGGCGGGCAACGCGGGCAGCTCCTCCGGCAGGTCCATCTCCACGCTCAACGGCCCGAGCCGCCCCGCGAGGGTGTTCGCGTGCTCGCGCACCGCGGTCACCAGGCCCAGTTGGTCCAGCACCGGCGGACGCAGCTCGTTGGCGACGCGCCGGATCTCGCCGATGGCGTTCTGCAGGTCGTCTTCGAGCCTGTGCAGCATGTCCTTGGCAGCGGGCGGGTTCGTGATGAGCAGGCGCCGCGATGCCTGGAGTCCCAGTGTCGCGGCGGCGAGCGTGGGACCGACCCCGTCGTGCAGGTCGTGCAGCAGTCGCCGTCGTTCCTCTTCACGCGCTTGCACGATCTCCGCACGACTGCGCGCGAGGTCGGTGGTCAACCGCGCGGTGTGCACGATCGCTCCGGCGTGTCGCGCGATGTCGGTGAGCACAGCCCGGTCCTTGCGGTTGAAGCGTTCGCGCGGGCCTCGCGCCACCACCAGGTCACCGAGCACTTCTCCTTGGTAGCTCAAGGGAAGACGAGTCAACAGGCCCACTGGGGTACCAAAGACCGCCACTTGCTCAGAACCTTCACCGCGCCGCAGTTCGATTGCCGCGTAGGGAAGGCGCAGTGCTTGTCCCACGGTTTCCACGACGGCTTGCACGGTCTCCTTCGGCGTCTTGGTGCCTTGAAGGCGGTCGGAGAGCACGGAGACAACGCGGTACGGGTCCTGTCGCGCGCCGAAGAGACGCTGGTTGATCATGGCGTGCACGCGGTCTCGCAGTGGCAGCGTCAGCGCGGCCGCCACACCCGCGGCGATGGCCTGGTGCCACAGGCTGTTCACCCTCGGCAGGGTCGTAGAGAGGATGCTGACGATCGCCGCGTAGCCCACGCCCACGGTCGCGGACAGGAACGCGTAGGCCAACGAGCGACTGACGACGACCTCGATGTTCAGCGCGTGGTAGCGCAAAACCGCTGCTGCGAGCGCCAGTGGCGCGGGCATGAAGACGACGGGATACAGCTCCCGTGGTACTGGCTGCGTGCCCCACAGCACCTCCGGTGCTATCCACAACAGCACGTAGAGCAGCGACGCTCCGCCCAAAGTTGCAGCCAGCCATCGCAATCGCTGCTTCGCGAGGGTGTCCTCGCACGTGTGGTAGCGGTACACCAGCATCACGAACACCAGTGCCGGATAGACGAAGACCAGCAGGCGCACCGGAGCGCCGACGAGTTCCCAGCGCGTGAGCGCGGTCGTGGCCCACGGCAGCCGCACCGCGACATCACCCAGGTAGAGCAGCAGCGGGCCGAGGTAGGCGAGCGCCACCCAGAGCCTGCGCCGCCGCGAGGCCAGTGCGGTGGGGAAGGACAGCGCGAAGTGCAGGATCGAGCCCCAGAGCAGCGCGAACCCGATCTGTGCGAGGTACCAGCGCCAGAACTGCGTCCCGGCGACCAGGTCCAGCGCCTCCAGCTTGAAGTAGCCGCTGCCCGCGCTGCAGAACTGCGAGGTCATCGCGATCATCAGCGACGCGCGGGCGGCCGGGTCCCTCGGCCGGTTGGCGTAGATGAACAGCGCGACGCTGACGATGATCGAGATCAGCAGCACCATCGGCCACTGGTTGGCCAGCGCTGAGACCACCGGGTACGGCTGGAGCATGACCGGGACCGGCATCCGCTGACCGTCGCGCAGCACGACGTAGGTCAGCTGTTCACCCACCTCGGCGTCCAGCGCTCCGGGACGGGCTTGATCGGCGAGCACGCGCCCGTCGATCTCGAGGATCTGGTCCTCGTGGCGCAGCGGGCTGCCCGGGCGGACCTGCTGGACCACGACCTTGCCGCCGGTGAAGGCCAGGTCGCCGACGTTGATGACGGTGCCGTCGGACGGCGCGACGGCGCGCGACCAGAAGCAGAGCACGCTGAGCGCGAGCAGGACCAGGGAAGCGGCCGCGAGCGGTACGGTCCTGTGCGGGAACCTCGACCAGAACGTGCGGTGCTGGGGTTTCTTCTGGTCCACCCGAGCGTCTTGGTCGACCACCCGCCCAGTGTGCCGGTGGTACCCCGCCCGGTCACGGGAGCAGGTGTCCCGATCGGGGCGGGACAAAGTCACGACCTGCTCAGGAACTCCTCGCGGATCTCCTTGGGGCCGAACGGCCACGAGCCCTCACGCCGCGCCCAGACCAGGAACGCGAGCACGCCCAGACCCACCCAACCGAGGGACAGCACGAACTGGTTGATCCCGGTGCCGGGGATCTCCTGCTGTCCGGAGTGGACGTAGACGAAGCCCCAGCCGAGCAGCGCGATCAGGCACGGCACGGGGTAGAGCCACTGGCGGTAGGGCCGCGCCAGGTCCGGCTGCCGCCTGCGCAGCACGATCAGGGCGAGCACCTGGGCGATGGACTGCACGAGCACGAACACCGCGGTCAGCATGGCGATCACGGTGGCGAGGTCGAGCAGCGAGCCGACCGCGGTCACCACGCCCATCGCCAGCAGGCCGACGTGCGGGAAGTGCAGGCGCGGGTGCAGCTTGCCGAACCAGGACAGGAACACCCCGTCCTTGGCCGCGTTGTAGGGCACGCGGGAACCGCCGAGCAGTCCCGCGAAGACCGACGCGAACGCGGTCACCACCACGAGCGCGGTGAGGACCTGCGCGGCGGTGGCACCCCAGTTGTGCTCGACGACGGTGGAGGCGATCGGGCCGGGCTTGGCCGCCTCCTCCCACGGCAGCACGCCGAGGATGCCGACCTGGAGCACGAAGTACAGCGACATGATCCCCAGGATCGACAGCACGATCGAGCGCGGGATCGTCCGGCCCGGGTCGCGGATCTCCGCCCCCAGGTAGGCACTGGTGTTGTAGCCGAGGTAGTCGTAGACGGCGATCATCAGGCCCGCCCCCAGGCCGAGCCAGAAGGAACCGCCGTCCAGGGAGAACGCGCCCGGGGTGAAGGCGAACGCCAGGTCCGCGTGCCAGTTCGTGTACGCCGCGACGATCACCGCCACCACCGACACCAGCATCACGCCGAACAGCACCGTGGTGAGCCGGGTGATCTCGCCGATCCTGCGGTAGAGCAGCAGCACGACCAGTGCCACCACGCCGATGCCGACCGCGTGCCCGGCGAAGGTGGTCGCCCCCTCCGCGTCCACCAGACCCGGGACCAGGTACCCCAAATACGTGACGAGCCCGATCACCCCGGTCGACATGATCAGCGGGATGAACAGCATCGCGGTCCAGGTGAACAGGAACGGCATCAGCCTTCCGGTCCGGTACTGGAACGCCTCGCGCAGGTAGAGGTAGGTGCCACCGGCGCCGGGCATCGCGGCGCCCAGTTCGGCCCAGACCAGCCCGTCGGCCAGGACGATGATCGCGCCGATCAGCCAGCCGAACATGGCCTGCGGCCCGTTCATCGCCGCGATCATGCCGGGGATCGTGATGAACGGGCCGATCCCGCACATCTGGGTCATGTTGATCCCGGTGGCCTGGAGGAGACCGATCCGCCGCTCGAAGCCGCCGTCCGCCGAAGGTGACTCGGACGCTGGTGGGGAGACACCTGCCACGACGAACCTCCTGGGCCGATTTGGAAGACTTCTTAACATATGCTGGGAGGGAAGGGAATCCTCCGCTCGTGCAGCGCGCTGAATAGACTCCGTGGTCCTCGGACGAAGGCAGGTCGCCTTGACCCCACCCCTCGGCACCCCGTCGAGCATGCGAACGCTCAACCAGCGCGCCGTGCTGGAGCGGCTGCGGCACACCGGCCCGGCCACCCGGCCCCAGATCGCCAAGGACACCGGGCTGTCCAAGCCCACCGTCGGCCAGGCCCTGCTCGGGCTCGAAGAGGCGGGACTGGTCCGCGCCACCGGTCGCACCTCGGCCGGACCGGGCCGCTCCGCCGTGGTCTACGAGGCCGACCCGACCGCCGGGCACGTGCTCGCGGTCGACATCGGCCGGGAGCGCATCCGGTTGAGCGTGGTCGACCTCAGCGGCACGCTGATCGCCAACCGGGACGAGCGCAACCGGTGCCGGTCCGCCAGTTCCCTGGTGCGCGCGGTGCGCAAGCTGGCCGAGGAGCTGCTGGAGAGCGCGGGCCGCACGCTGGACGACGTGGTCGTCAAGGTGGTCGGCAGCCCAGGAGTGCCCGACCGCGGCAACCGGGCCCTCCAGCACGCGCCGAACCTGCCCGGCTGGGGACGCAGGGGACTGCTCGACGAGCTGGAGGCGGAACTCGGCGCCGGGCTGATGGTGGAGAACGACGCCAACCTCGCCGCCCTGGGAGAACGGGAGTCGGGCGCGGCGCGCGGCGCGAACTCCTTCGTGCTGATCACCGTGGGCACCGGCCTCGGCATGGGCATCGTGGTGGACGGCAAGCTCTTCCGCGGCGCGAACGGCGCGGCGGGGGAGATCGGCTACCTGCCCTACGGACGCTTCGACGAGGCGATGTTGCTCTCCGGCGAGCTCTCCCCGCCGCCGGGCGGCATGCTCGAACGCGTCTCCGCCGCGCGCTCGGTCGTCGAACTCGCCGCGGCCTTCGGGGTCGAGGAGCCCGAGAGCGCCCGCGAGGTCTTCGACGCGGCCCGCGCGGGCGACGGTCAGGCGCTGCGCGCCGTCGAGCTGATCGCCGTGCGGCTGGCCTACGGCGTCGCGTCGGTGGCCGCCGTGATCGACCCCGAACTGGTGGTGCTCGGCGGCGGGGTCGGCCGCAACGGCGATCTGCTGCTCGAACCGCTGCACCGCGCGCTGCGCGGGTTCACCCCGCTCTCGCCGCGCATCGTCGAAGGAGAACTCGGCGAGGACGCGGTGCTCTCCGGGGCCATCGCGGTCGGGCTGGCGGAGGCGCAGCGGCTGGTGTTCGACCGCCACTTCGGCGGGAACTGATCAGACCGGGAAGCGCACTTCGTTGCGGTCCATCTTCGCGTGCGCCGCGGCGAGCAGGTCGATCCCGCTCGCGTCCGCCAGTTGCATCAGGTAGAGGAAGACGTCGGCGGCTTCGTCGGCCAGCCGCTGCTTCAGCTCGCCGTCAGCCAGGCCCTCGGCGATCTCGGCGTCGCTGAGCCACTGCAGCTCGGCGAGGACCTCACCGGCCTCGCCCGCCAGTGCCATCGCGAGGTTCTTCGGCGTGTGGAACGGTTCCCACTTCCTGGCGGCGGCGAAGGCGCGCAAACGCGCGGAAAGAGCGGCGAGCTCGGACATGGCTGTCACGGTAGACAGCCGCCGAACCCGCCGCTCCGGCCGGTTCCCGTTCCCCGCTACTCCCAGCGGAACCAGCGGGCCGCCGCCAGCCCGGCCAGCGCGGTGAAACCCAGCATCACCAGCAGGTGCAGCGGCTGCGGCCACGCGCCGGCCCACGCGGCCTTGATCGCCTGGCTGCCCGCGCCGAGCGGGCTGAACGAGGCGATGGTGCGCAGGAACTCCGGCATCACCGGACCGGGCGTCCACAGCCCGGCGAGGAAGGCCACCGGGAAGAACAGCAGGGAGCCGATCCCGGAGGCCAGGCGGCCGGTCCTGGCCAGCGCGGCGATGAGCAGGCCGACGGCGAACACCGCGGTCGTCGCGAGTACGACGGCGATCAGGAAACCGGGCACGTTCGCGGGCAACGGCAGGTCGAACGCGGTCGCGCCGATCACCAGCAGCAGGGCGATCGAGACCAGAGCCATCAACAGGTGCGACACCACCTGCGCGGTCAGCAGGAACCCCGGTCTGACCGGCGTGGTGGCCAGCCGCCGCAGGACCCCCTTCTCCCGGTAGGAGGCCAGGATCGTCGGCAGCGAGCTCAGCGCCAGCATCGCCAGCGACGTCGCGATCAGCGCGGGGGCGTACACGTCGATGAAGCGTTCCCCGCCGAAGTCCGGGTTGGGCGCGGCGAAGGACGGGATCGATCCGAAGATCACCAGCAGCAGGGGCGGCAACGCGATGCCGAAGAAGACGGTCATCGGCTCCCGCAGGAAGAGGCGGAGCTCGACCGAGGTGATGCGGGCCAGGCGGTTCATCGTCATCTCTCCCGTTTCTCAGCCGGCCAGCTGGCGGCCGGTCAGCGCCAGGAAGGCGTCGTCAAGGGTGGTGTGCTCGGTGCGCATGTCCGCAGCGGTGATCCCGGCCGTTCCCAGCGCGGCGGAGACCTGGGCGAGCAGGTCCCCTGTTCCTGTGACCTGCACCTGCGGACCCGTCCTGCGCACCCCGGTCACGCAGGGGAGCGCGGTCAGCACTGCGGGGTCGAAAGGCCCGGAGACCCGGAAGCGCAGCCGCGTGCCGCTGTCCACCCGCGCGATCAGCCCGGTCGGGCTGTCGGTGGCGACCACGCGCCCCGCGTCGATCAGCGAGAGCCGGTCGCAGAGGTACTCGGCCTCTTCCATGAAGTGCGTGACCAGCAGGACGGTGACGCCGCGGTCCCGAACCCGCTGGATGACCTCCCAGGTGTCCCGGCGGGCCTGCGGGTCGAGCCCGGTGGTGAGTTCGTCGAGCACCGCGACCTCCGGGTTGCCGACCAGCGCGAGCGCGATGGACAACCGCTGCTTCTGCCCGCCGGAGAGCTTGCGGAAGGCGGTGTCGGCCTTGTCCGCGATGCCCAGCTGCTCGACGAGCTCCCGCCAGTCGGCGGGGTCGGGGTAGAAGGAGCTGTAGAGCTCCAGGGCTTCGCGCACCCGCATCCGCTCCGGCAGCTCGCTCTGCTGCAGCTGCACGCCGACCCGGCTGCGGACCCCGTCGCGGTCCCGGACCGGGTCCATGCCGAGCACCGAGATCGTGCCGCCGTCGGGCTTGCGCAGCCCGATCACCGACTCCACGGTGGTGGTCTTGCCGGCCCCGTTCGGGCCGAGGATGCCGAAGATCTCGCCACGCTCGACGCTGAACGACACGTCGTGGACGGCGACCTTGCCGGGGTAGCGCTTGTGCAGGTTGGTGACCTCGATGACCGGCATTTCGCCCGCCTTTCCGACTGTGTTGCGGTGACGGGGAAAACGCTATGGACGGCCGCGCCCGGTCAGAATCCGTCTGGCTCCCGAACGGGGGTGGGCCTAGCCCCACCCCCACCGGGGACCTCGGCGGAATGCGCCCGCGCGGGCCGGGGACGCAGACTGTCCGCGTCGTCGTTCACCTCGGCTGTCAGGAGCAGGACATGGTGCGCAGGTACTCCGTCGCGATGGCGCGGGGCGTCGCCTTCGCGGGACTCGCCGTGGCGGGCCTGCTGACGTGGGTGCTGGTGCTGGCCTCGCTCGTGCCGGTGTTCGTCGGCCTGATCTTCACGCACATGCACGTCGTCCAGTGGACGCGGTTCCTGCCCAGGCTCGTGCGCCGCCTCAGCGGCCAGTGGTCCACAGTGGACATCGCCGATCCGTACCGCCCGCCGCCGGAGCCGGTGCAGCCCGACGAGGACGGGTGGTACCGCGACCAGGACCGGCTGTACAAGCGTGGGTGGTGGCTGGACTACCAGCGGCGGTTCACGTGGATCTCCAACGACCCCGCGACGTGGCGGGACCACCTGTGGATGCTGGTCAACGGAGTCGTCGGCACCGTGCTCGGCCTGCTGCCCGTGGCCGCGTTCGGTTCCGGCCTCCTCGGGCTCGTCGCGCCGTGGCGGCCGTTCGGGATCCCCTGGTACGCCGGTGTTCCCCTGGGCCTGCTGGTCATGGTGCTCGGCGTGCTCTCCGCGCCGTACCTGGTGATCGCCCAGGGACGGTGGAACCGACTGCTGCTCGCACGGCAACGCCCGCGCGGTCCCAAGTCCAGGCTGCGTGTGTGGGCCGGTGATCGGCTGCGCGCCATCGGTCACGGGGCAGCCATCGCGTCGCTCAGCGCGCTGGGGTTGCTGTTGTTCCTGGCGCACCTCGTCGTGTTCGTCGTCGGTCAGTTCACCGGGCTGAACGGCCTGGTGTGGGCACCGCTGGTCGAGGCGGGGCGTTCGTTGCCCAACTTCGCCCGTTCGCGGGTGAAGGACGTGCTGGGCGCGGAGATCCCGGACCCCTACCTGCCCGAGCCACCGCTGCCTCGCCCCCGCCCGGACGGCAGGTACCAGGCCGGACGCGCCCTGTACCGCACCGCGGGCCCGGTGATCCGGTACGAGCGGTGGAGGTGGGCGATGTCCGACCGCGCCACCTGGCGCGACCTCGCGTGGATGGCGCTGAACAGCGTTGTGGGCCTGCTGCCGTTCCTCCCCGCTGTGCTGGCGTGCATCGGTGCGTTCGGTTGGGTGCTCCCGTGGTTCTGGGAGCCGGTGCTCGCCTACTTCCTCGACAGGCCCACGAAACCCGGCTATGCGTTCGCCGATCTGTGGCTGCCGAAGGCCACCGTGCTCGGCCCGTTGCCCGGCATCTTCGAGCCGGTGTTCGGCGTCCTGCTGACCCTCTTCTCGTTCGTCGTCGCTCCCTGGCTGGTGCGGATCTACGCGAAGTGGATCCCGGTCCTGCTCGCCCCCACCAAGGCCGCTCTGCTCGCCAAGCGGGTCCAGGTGCTGACCGAGTCCCGGGCCGAGGCCTCCGACGCGCAGGCCGCCGAGCTGCGCCGCATCGAGCGCGACCTGCACGACGGCGCTCAGGCCCGCCTGGTCGCCATGGGCCTCAAGCTCGGCGCGGCCGAAGCGCTGATCGACCGCGACCCCGTTGCTGCCAAAGCCCTGGTCGCCCAGGTCCGCGAGGCGTCCTCGGTGGCGCTGCGCGAACTCCGTGACCTCGTGCGCGGCATCCACCCGCCGGTGCTCGCCGAACGCGGCCTCGTCGACGCCGTCCGCGCGCTCGCACTGGACAGCGCACTCGACGTCGAGGTCACCGGCGACCTGCCCGGGCGGCTTGAAGCGCCGGTGGAGTCCGCGGCGTACTTCGGCGTGTCCGAGGTGCTGACCAACGCAGCCAAACACGCGAAGGCCACCCGCGTGACGATCGAAATGAGCCACGACGGCGAGCGGCTGCGCATCGTCGCCACCGACGACGGGCGCGGTGGAGCGGATCCGAGCCTCGGCAGTGGCCTACGCGGCATCGAGCGCCGATTCGCGACCTTCGACGGTACGTTCACCGTCGACAGCCCGGTGGGCGGGCCTACCAAGGTGATCATGGAGTTGCCGTGCGTGTTGTCCTCGCCGAAGACCTCTACCTCCTTCGAGACGGCCTGACGCACCTGTTGCAGGCGCACGGCTTCGAGATCGTGGCAGCGGTGGAGAGCGGCCCGGAACTTCAGCACGCGCTCACCGAATACCGGCCGGACGTGGCCGTCGTCGACGTCCGGCTGCCACCCACCTTCACCGACGAGGGCCTGCAGGCCGCGTTGTCCGCCCGCCGCGCGGTACCGGGCCTGCCTGTGCTGGTGCTGTCCCAACACGTGGAGCAGCTCTACGCCAGGGAGCTGCTCGCCGACGGCACGGGCGCCATCGGATACCTGTTGAAGGACCGGGTTTTCAACGCCGAGCAGTTCGTCGACGCCGTCCGCCGCGTCGCCGGTGGTGGCACGGTGATGGACCCGGAGGTCATCTCGAAGCTGCTTGCCAGCAACGCCCGCGACGAACCCATCGGCAAGCTGACCGAGCGCGAGCGCGAGGTGCTGGAGCTGATGGCCGAGGGCCGGTCCAACGCCGCCATCGCACAACGGTTGTTCATCAGCGAGGGCGCCATCGGCAAGCACACCGCGAGCATCTTCACCAAGCTCGGCCTGGCCCCCTCCGACGACGACAACCGCCGCGTCCTGGCGGTGCTCGCCTACCTCAACGGCACCCCCAGGTAGTGCTGGATCTCCACCCGCGTCTCCACCCTCGGGAGGTCCAGTTCCCCGTGGTCGCGGACCTAGCGTTGCCCCACATCGGAGAAAGGGGTCACCGTGGAACGGATCATGGAGTTCTACCTGCTGCGGGTGGGAATCATCGCCGCGGTCGTCGTCGGGTTGGTGCTTCTGGGCATCGTCCTCCTGGTGGTGGTGAAGAAACTGGGGCTGCTCGGGCAGGCGAAGAACGTCGTCGAGCCGGTGCTCCGGCGCAGAACGCAGGACAGCGGTATCAAGGGCGCGGTGGCCAAGGTGGTGCTCGACCGACTCGATGACCCGCGTCATCGCTGACCGCGTCCGGGAAGGAACTGGGAATGGCCGGAGTACGGGCAGCCGATCGGCTCGCTCCGAGCTGGTTCGTGGTCCAGGTGCTGGGCACGGTGGCGCTGGTCGCCACGGTTGTCACGGCGTCCTCGGCCTCCACCTGGTTGTGGCTGGTCTACCTGGCGAGCCTCGCCTGCTGGGCGCTGTGGTTGTTGTCGGCGTCGTGGTTGCCGCGCACCTCCCTGGCGTTGTTGACGGTGGCGTCGCTGTTGCCCGCACTCGCTGTTGGGCCGAGCACGGACGGCACCGCGCTGATCATGGTGGCGGTGGTGCTCGGGCGGTTGGCCATGCTGCCCAGCGTGAGCGCCGTCGTCATCGCGGCGGTGATGGCGTTGGACGTCCTCACCGCCGCCACCAGTTGTCTGGTGTTCGACCGGCCGCCAAGCCTCGCCTTCGGAGCGGTGGTGCTGTGCGTCTTCGTCACGTTGCTCGGAATGCACCCGCGCCACTACCAACTGCAGGCCGCTCACTCCCGGCAGTTGCTGGAGCAGACCCGGCGCGCCCAACGGGAACAAGCCCGTGCCGCCGCACTGGACGAACGCACTCGCATCGCACGGGAGCTGCACGACGTCCTGGCGCATTCCCTTGGCGCCCTTGGTGTTCAGTTGGAGGTTGCCGAGGTTCTGCTGACCGACAAGGGGGATATCACCGGCGCGGTGGAGCGGGTGCGCCGATCACGCCGATTGGCCGCGAAGGGACTCGCCGAAGCTCGCCGCGCCGTCGCCGCCCTCCGCTCCGACGTGATGCCGCTCGCCGACGCGGTGACCGCGCTCGCCGAGGATCACCGCTCCGACCACGGAGTGGACGTCGAGGTGAAGTCCGAGGGCGAACCACGAGCGATCTCCTCGGCGGCAACCGTGTGCTTGCTCGGCAGCGTGCGAGAGGCGCTGACCAACGCGGCCAAGCACGCTCCGGGTGCCCCTGTCACGATCACCGTGAGGTACCGCGCCGCGGACGTCCAGACCGAGGTTCGCAACGCACGCCCCGAACGGGTCGGTGATACCGGGGCGACCGCCGAAGGCTACGGCCTCACCGGGATGCGCGAGCGGCTCGCACTGGTCGGTGGCAGTCTCACCACAGCGCCGACCGAGGACGGGGGTTGGTTGGTGACCGCGGAGGTTCCGGGATGAGTGAGTTGATCCGAGTGATCGTGGCCGACGACCAACAGGTCATGCGGGAAGGTCTGGTGGCGTTGCTGAACCTCCTTCCGGACGTCGAGGTGGTGGGAGCCGCGGGCAACGGTCGGCAGGCGGTGGAGCTGCTCGACGAGGTCACCGCGGACGTTGTGCTGATGGATCTGCGGATGCCGATCCTTGACGGGGCCGCCGCGACCCGCCTCATCGTGGAGCGGTATCCCCAGGTCGCCGTGCTGGTGCTGACGACCTATGACGACGACGAGTCGATCGCCTCCGCCCTGAATGCGGGCGCTCGGGGCTACCTGACCAAGGACGCTGGTCGCGCCGAGATCACTGCTGCTCTTCGTGCCGTCACGACGGGACAGTCCACTTTCGACGCAGCGGTGTCTCAGCGGTTGGTTGCCGCGTTCGCCGGCGACGTCGGAGCGGCGGCCATCCGGCGGCCCACGGACGGCCTGACCCCGCGCGAGACCGAAGTGCTCGCCCTGATTGCGAGCGGACTCAGCAACGCTGAGATCGCGAAGACGCTGTACATCGGTGCGACAACTGTGAAGACGCACATCAACAACGCGTTCGCGAAGATCGGTGCCCGAAACCGCGCGGACGCCGTGCGGTACGCGTACCGGCACGGCCTCGCCACCGGAGAAGCAGGACGACCCGGCCTCGGTTAGCCTCGCCCCGTGGGGGCTGATGCGGTCGTGCGGAGGGCGAAGCCCGAGGGAGTTCGCGCGTGGGGGTCGGTGACCCTGGGCGTCCTGGTGGGACTGCCGATGGCCTTGGTGGACCTCGGCTTCCTGCTGTGGGCCGGTCTGGTGTCCTCGCCCGGACTGGTGTGGCCCGCACTGCGGCGCTCGTCCCGCCCGATGGTTCTTACCCAGGCATCTGTGCTCGCGCGGATGGAACGTCGGCGCCTCATGCGGTGGTGCGGGGCCGAGCCCGGCCGGGACAACGACGGCCGCCGCGCCCTGCGCTACCTCGCCGCGCGCGCCCCGATGGGCCTGCTCGGCGGCATCGTCGTCATCGTCGGATTCTGGTACGGCATCAGCTTTCTGGCGGTGTACCTCTACGTGCCTCCGGGAGCCCCGCTGGAGGGCACTCGGGGGTGGGCCATCCGGGCTGACCCGACCGATGCCCACAACGAGTTCTACATGATCGCGTTGACCGTGCTGGGCCTGATCGGCCTGTACGTCACGGCCCTGTTCACCTTCGCCCAGGTCGCGGTCGAGCGCTGGTTGCTGCGCAACCTGCTCGGACCGAGCGCGGTCGAAGTGCTGGAGCGCAGGGTCACCCAACTGTCGGTGAGCCGCGCCGAGACGGTGAAGGCGATCAACGACGAACGCCGCAGGATCGAGCGGGATCTGCACGACGGCATCCAGCAGCGACTCGTCGCGCTCGGCATGCTGCTGGGCCGGGCCCGCAGGGGAACGGACCCGACCAAGGCGCAGGATCTGTTGCGCCAGGCGCACGAGGAATCGCAGCAGGCGCTGACCGACCTGCGCGAGGTGGCGTGGCGGGTGTACCCGAGCGCTCTCGACGACCTGGGGCTCGCCGAGGTGCTCGCGGCGCTCGCCGAACGCTCCGAGGTCCCGGTCCGGTTGCACTACCGGCTGGAGGAACGCCTCCCCTCGCCGGTCGAGGCGGTCGTGTACTTCGTGGTTTTCGAGGCGGTGACCAACGCGGTGAAGCATTCGGGTGCCTCCTGCGTCGAGGTCCACATTGGACGAATCGGGGACGAGATCGTGGTCATCGTCGGCGACGACGGACGGGGTGGTGCCGATCCGGCCGGGCGCGGGCTGAGCGGCCTGGCCGGCCGGGTCGCCGCGCTGGACGGTGAGTTCGTGCTGAGCAGTCCCGCAGGGGGACCGACCGAGATCCGGGTGATGCTGCCGTGCGGGTGATCCTCGCCGAGGACTCGGCGCTGTTGCGGGAAGGGCTGGTCCGGCTGCTGGCCGAGGAGGGCCATGAGGTGCTGGCCGCGGTCGGGGACGCGGCCGAACTGCTGGCTTACGTACGGCACCAACAGCCGGATGTCGTCGTGGTGGACGTCCGGATGCCGCCGACGCACACGGACGAGGGTCTGCGCGCCGCACTGGAGATCCGGCGCACCTGGCCCGCGGTGGGCGTTCTGGTGTTGTCGCAGTACGTGGAGAAGCGATACGCCACCGAGCTGCTCAGCACCGACTCCGAGGGGGTCGGGTACCTGCTCAAGGACCGGGTGGTCCAGGTGGGCGAGTTCCTCGACGCACTGCAGCGGGTCGCCGACGGCGGGGCCGCCTTCGATCCGGAGGTGGTCCGGCAGTTGCTGTCCCGGACCACCCACGTCGATCCGTTGGCGCGGTTGACGGGCAGGGAACGCGATGTGCTCGGCAGGATGGCTCAGGGGCACACCAACAGCACCATCGCCGAGCAGCTGCACGTGTCCCGGAGCGCCGTGGAGAAGCACGTCAACGCGATCTTCGAGAAGCTCGACCTGTCGCACACCACCGGCTACAGCCGCCGGGTGCTCGCGGTCCTGCGCTACCTCGGCTCCTGAACTCGTCCGCGCTTGGCCACCCGGGTCACCACGAACCAGATCACCAGCAGGACGACCGCCGCGGCCACGCCCTTGGACAGCACGCCCGCGTACTGCTCGACCAACCCCCAGTTCTCGCCGAGGGTGTAGCCCGCCAACACGAACGCGGTGTTCCACACCAGGCTGCCCAGCGTGGTGAAGAACAGGAACGTCGGGATCCGCATCCGTTCGACACCCGCCGGTACTGAGATGAAGCTCCGGAAGATGGGGATCATGCGGCCGTAGAACACCGCCTTCACCCCGTGCCGGGCGAACCACGCCTCGGTCCGGTCGATGTCCGCGACCTTCACGAGGGGGAGCTTCGCGGCGATCGCGCGGGTGCGGTCGCGGCCGAGCAGGGCGCCGACCGCGTAGAGGACCATCGCGCCGACCACGGACCCGAGGGTGGTCCACAGGATGGCGCCCACCAGGCTGAGGCTTCCCTTGCTCGCCGTGAAGCCCGCGAGCGGGAGGATCACCTCGCTGGGCAGGGGAGGGAACAGGTTCTCCAGGGCGATGGCGAGTCCCGCACCGGGCCCTCCCAGCGCTTCCATGAGCCCGATGGCCCAGCCGGTGATGCCGCCGGGCTCGGGGTTGGTTGCCAGATTCATGACTTCGTCGATCACGTCTACGACGCTAGGAATCCGGCGCCGGGCCGTCGCTGAGGAAGACCAGCCAAACTCGGGCTGAACACCGCAGGCGAATACTGAAGAAAACCTCAGTGCGTTGGGTTCCGCGCCGGGGCAGTCTGGCCAAGCGGGACCGCCGTGCACGGATCACACGGCTGGTTTCCTCGCTCTGGCCGAAGGACTGCGATCGGCCCTTGGCCCTTGGCCCTCGGCCCTCGGCGCTTGGACACGGCACGGAAGGCGGAACGCGATGTGAGGACTGACTTATGGGTAAGCGCAACCAAGAGAAGCGTGAGGCCAAGGCGGAACAGCGAGCACGTGGGCGTGCCGGTCGTGCCCCGATACGAGATGACCCAGGTGCGGATGACTTCGAGGAGTGCTCAGGCGAACAGGCGTACTCCCGGAAGCGGGCTCATGCCTTCCGCTCCGCGGTACGTGCCGCCGCCCAGGCGTACGTTCTGCGTGGTCCAGCGGCAGCGGTCGAACTCGTCGAGGACCTGAGCGCCTGGTGCCGGGCGATCGGCGTTCGCGAAGCGCACGTCGCACTGGAACAGATCTTGTTGGACGAGGTTCGCGAGATATGGAAACGCGGATGGCTGCCGGTGGACGTGTTCCACCTCGTGCGACGCCGGGTAGGGCGAGAGGCTGCGTCTCTCGTCGTTGATGTCATCGCCGCAGAACGCGCACATCATGCCCCGGGCACGGTGCATCCGCGGTGGCAGGATCAGTTGACGGAGATCGGCGCCACTGTGCGGCGGGATCGGGCGGCGCCGTTGCTGAGCCAATGGGCGCGACGACACGGCCACGACGAGCTGACGACGCTGACCGCGGCTGTTGCCGTCATCGGCGACCTTGCTTTCACCGCGGCGACTGCGCGGAGCCTGCCCCCACCCGGCTGCGCCCAGAACGTGACCCGGGCAGCTACCGGCGTCGACGAGAAGGTGCTCTCACGGGTGCGAGGCTTGCTCGCCAAGGCGGAGTCCACCGACTATCCCGATGAGGCCGAGGCGTTGTCCGCCAAGGCACAGGAGTTGATGAACCGGTACGCGTTGGACCGTGCCGCTGTGGAGGCCGAACAAGACGTGCCGCTCGCGGTGGCAGTTCGTCGGATCTGGCTGGAGAGTCCTTACCTGGCAGAGAAAGGACATCTGGTGACGGCGGTGGCCGGAGCCAACCGCTGCCGTTCGGTGCTCACCGCGAAACCGGGATACCTCACGATGATCGGTGACGAACTCGACCTGGATGCGACCGAGCTGCTGTCGACCTCGTTGCTGGTGCAGGCCAACAGGGCGATGCTGGCCGAGGGCAAGCGGACTGGACACGCGAAGGCCCGCTCGTTCCGGCAGTCCTTCCTGATCTCGTACGGCGTGCGGATCGGTGAGCGGCTGCACGCGGTCACGGCCTTGGACGAGTCGACGTCGCGAGCACTCGTTCCCGTGTTCGCCGAACGCGAGAAGGCAATCGACAACACGCTCGACGACCTGTTCCCACGCCTGCGATCACGGGACTTCACTGTCCGCGACGCGTCCGGCTGGGCCGCCGGACATGCTGCGGCCGACCGAGCCCGGTTGACCCTAAAGCGTCGAGCGTCGCACGACTGAGTGGCAGAGGACGCACGCGAGGTCAGCTGGGCAGCCAACGTGACGGGAGGTGCCTGATGAAGAAGACCTGACGAAAGTCAGGGGTGAGGGCTGTCTTACGGGCCCTGCGCTGAGGTGGCCCGATTCCTAGCGTTTCCGCCGTCAATCAGACGAACGGAGCGCACGGTGTGGGGACAAGGCAGAAGTTGGTGGCGGAGCGCGGTGGCTGCGGCGTTGGTGCTGAGCGCCGCGGTGCCCGGCCTGGCGATGGCAAGCGAAGGTGTGGACCGGGCCGCGGTGGACCGGTTCGTCACGAGTTTTGCTGACAGCGCCGGATATCCAGGTGTAGCGGTCGCGATCACCAAGGCGGATCGAGTGGTGCACGTGGCAGGCTACGGGCGTGATTCCTCAGGCGCCGGGCTGACCGCGGCGACGCCGATGCCGGTGGCTTCGGTCAGCAAGTCGTTCACGGCACTGGCCGTGATGCAGTTGGTCGAGGCCGGAAAGGTGAAGCTCGACGCGCCGGTGCGCGACTACATCGCCGACTTTCGGATCGCGGATCCGCGGGGTGCGCGGATCACGGTGCGGCAGTTGCTGAGCCACACCTCCGGAATCACCGATCGCACGCTTCCCGAGAAGAGCCTGCCGCAACCGAACTCCTTGGCGGAGGCCGTGGTGCGCGTCCGCGACGCGACGCTGGCGGTCGAGCCCGGGACACAGCACCGCTACACGAACACGAACTACCACCTCGCGGCACGGCTGGTGGAGGTGGTCGCCGGTGAACCGTTCGCGGAATACCTGCGGCGACAGGTGTTCGAGCCAGCGGGCATGCGGGGGACCACCTCCATCGACCGCACCCCGCGCGACGTTCCCAGCACGGTGCGGAACGGCCACATCTACGCCTACGGGAAGTCTGTTCCCGCCAGGGAGCCTGACCGGTTCGTCGCGGGTTCCGACGGTGTGATCTCCACTGCCGAGGACATGGCGCGGTGGCTGGTGGTGCAGGCCAACGGTGGCCGGACGGCCGACGGCACCCGGCTCGTCCCGCCCGAGAGCGCAGCGGCCATGCGCACATCGTCGGATCCGCGTTGGACGTACGGGCTGGGCTGGGACACCAGCAGCGGCGGCAAGGCTCGGCATGGCGGCATCTGGTTCACCCACGTGGCGGGTGCGCTGCTGCTGCCCTCCGGCTACGGCATCGCAGTGCTCAGCAACAGCGGCATCGGCCCGGGCAACGAGGGCACCTACTCACTGGAAGAAGGGTTGGCCGCGGTCCTGGAAGGAGGTATCCCCTCGACCGGTTCGCCGACGAGATTGATCATTGACCTGGTTCTGGCCGGGCTGACGTTGGTCAGCGTCGCACTCGGTGTGCGAAACCTGCGACGTCGGCGGGTGTGGGCGCGGCGGTTCGAAGGTCGGCCTGTGTGGCAGCTGGTGCTGCGGCTGCTGCCCCGCTTCGCTCCACTGGCCATCCTGCTCGCACTGCCTTACCTGCTCGGGTCGCTCTTCGGCGGCGGCCGTGACATGAACTACGTCCAGTTCGCCCACTACTCGGTGGCGCTGGTGACGTGGGGGCTGGTCGCGAGCCTGATGAACATCGGCGTGGTCGTCTCCCGGGTCGTGGCGTTGCGGAGGCTGGGCCGGTCTTCCCTGGTGAAGGCTGGGTAGTGTCCGTGAGCATGACGGGTGCCAGCGACTGGTGGTTGCGGAGATCGCCCGTCCCGCCGTGGGCGCTGGGATCAGTCGCGGCGATGCTCGTGGTCGTTGTCGTGTCCTATGAGGACATGACGACCTGGGCGTTCGCCTGCGCTCTGCTTGCGCCCAGCGCGGCCACCGTGTTGCTCGCGGTGCGCCCACTGGCCGCGCTCGGCGTGTGCGTCGTGGCGTCACTCGGGATGTCGTTGGCGGTGGACCACAGCGTCCCGCCGTGGAGTGTCGCGTTCGGTGCGGCACTGGGCGTGATCAGTTTCCTGGTGGGGCGTCGCACAGCCGACGCGGTGCCCGCCCTCGTGGTGTTCGGGGTGGGCGCCGGCTTGGCGGGCGTGCTCGGTTCGATCGCGAGTGGCGCGTGGGCGAGCGGGCCGCAGATGCTCGCGATGGCCGTGGTGCTGCCTTGGTGGTTGGGGCGCGGTGTTCGGCAACAGGCGGAGCTGGCCGCCGCAGACACCGAGCGCGCGCACCTTCGGGAGCGGGCTCGCATCGCGCACGACATGCATGACGTGCTCGGCCACGAGCTGAGCCTCCTGGCGTTGCGCGCCGGGGCCTTGGAGCTGGCGCCGGACCTGCCCGAGCGACACCGGGCGGCGATCGCGGCGCTGCGCGCGGGAGCAGGCCAGGCGATCGAGCGGCTGGCCGACATCGTCGGTGTTCTGCGCGACCGGGAGCCTGCGCCGCTGCACCCCGCGTCGGACGGTGTCGAGGACCTCGTTGACCGAGCCGTGGGCGCGGGAATGACGGTGTCGTTGGAGTGGGACGGCCCGCGGCAGCTGCCCGAGGTCATCGGCCAGGCGGCACATCGAGTGGTTCAGGAAGCGCTGACCAACGCCATGAAGCACGCACCGGCAGCGGCGGTGCGGGTCCGCCTGGCGGTCACCGGCACGAGCACCGAGGTCACCGTGACCAACGAGATGACCTCCGCATCGAGACGGGTCGGCGGCCGGGTCGGACTGGCGGCGCTGGAGGAGCGGGTCCGGTTCGTCGGTGGCACGTTCCGCGCGGGGCCGGTCGGCCGCACGTTCGAAGTCGTCGCCGCACTGCCACATCCGAGGGAGCCATGATCCGGGTACTGCTCGCCGACGACGAAGCGATGATCCGCGCCGGAGTGCGCGCCATCCTCACCGCCGACCAGGAGATCGACGTGATCGCCGAGGCGGCTGACGGGAGGCAGGCCGTCGAACTCGCCGCGGCGCACCGCCCCGACGTCGCCCTGCTGGACATCCGGATGCCGCGCCTGGACGGCCTGGCCGCCGCGGCCGAGATCGTCCGCGCGGTGCCGGAGGTCGCCGTGGCGATCCTGACCACCTTCGGCGACGACGCGTACTTGGCCAAGGCGCTCGACGGTGGCGCGAGGGGGTTCCTGCTGAAGTCCGGCGACCCGCGGGAGCTGATCTCCGGGGTGCACGCGGTGGCGGGCGGGGGTGCCTACCTGGCGCCGAAGGTGGCCGAGCGGGTGATCACGAAGCTGCGTGCGACGGGGTTCAGCCGCGAGACGGCGGCGCGTGCGCGGGTGGAGTCGTTGACCCAGCGGGAGCGTGACGTGCTGGCCCTGCTCGGCGGTGGGCTGTCCAACGCGCAGATCGCGAACCGGCTCCACCTCGTGGAGGGCACGGTGAAGGGCCACGTCAGCGCGATCTTCGACCGGCTCGGCCTGGACAACCGGGTGCAGGCGGCGGTGCTGGCCCACGAGGCCGGTCTCAGTGCCGAGCAGGGATCCTGAGCGAGTGGGGCCGGTGGGACTCGAACCCACACTGGCACGGACCTAAACCGTGTGCCTCTGCCAATTGGGCTACGGCCCCCTGCGAGCACAGCCTATCGGCCTCGCCGGAGGCGGTCGCGGGCAGCGTCGGAACGTCGTTTCCGCGGTTTCGGCGTGCCGGTGTCCGGGTTCCCCGCGGTGCTGACTACCGTGTTGGGCTGGAGTGTGTCGTGAGCGAGGAGGAGCCGTGGCCCGCGACCCGGACACCATTGAGCGCGAGATCGAGCAGGCGCGAGACGCGCTCGCCACCACGTTGGACCAGCTGAGTGTGCGTGCGCACCCGAAGCGCTTCGTGGAGAGCGGATCGGACGCCGTGCGTCACAAGCTGGACGACCCCAAGATCAAGCTTCCGCTGATCGGGCTGGGCGTGCTTGTGGTGCTGACCCTCGTGCGCAAGCTGTTCCGCTAGGCGGTTCAGCGCAGCAGGGGCATCAGGGCCTCGTCGACCAGGCGGTCGATGTAGGTCGGATCAGCGGGCTCACCGATCAGCATCAGCCGGTGGGTGAGCGCCGCACCGGCCAGTTCGACGACCATGCCGTGCGGGGCGTCGGCGCGGATCTCACCGCGCGCGGTGCCCGCCTCCAGAATTCGTCGCAGGATCTTCCGCTGTGAGCTGAGGAAACCCGTGCGGAACGCCTCGGCCAGCTCGGGCTCGTGCGGTAGCTCGCCGACCAGGGCCTGCGCCGCCTTCCCGATCGGCCCGGTGAGCAGGGTCGCGTACGTGGACAGGAACTCGCGGAGGTCGTCGGCGACCGTTCCGGTGTCCGGCTGGGGGATGTTGCGGCTGACCAGCTCCTGACAGGTGTCGATGACCAGTTCGAGCTTGGACTCCCAGCGCCGGTAGATCGTGGCCTTGCCCGCCCGCGCCCGCGCGGCGACGGCGTCCATGGTCAGCGCTCGATAACCGACGTCCGCCATGACTTCGAGCGTCGCCTTGCGCAGCGCGTCGTCCCGGCTGGCGTCGCGGGGCCTGCCCCGCTGGACCGTTCTGGGCTGTTCCGCCTGGGGCGCTGTGGCCACCCTGCCTCCCTGCGACCGGTTGCGGCCCGTGTGCCCGCGCGCCAATCCTAAGTCGCCGGGATCAGCCGGCCGCGCTGGCGGACTCCTCCGGCTCGGTCTCGGCTTCGGCCGCCGGCTCGGTTGCCGGTGCCTCGGCTTGCGCGGGGACGCCGTAGCTGGTGGTCATGCCGTGTCGCGCGTGCAGGTAGGCCGTGGTGAAGGCGAACGCGTCGCCGTTGAGCAGGTGCACGACGGTGCGCTGCTTCTTGCCGGTGACGATCTTCTCGACGATCTGGTCCGCGCTGTCCCGCGCCGCGATCAAGCCGGGAGCGTGCGCGGTCGTGCTCTCTTCGCCCGCGTCGACCGTGATGGTCCAGTCGTCACCGTCGGGTACGTAGTTGATCGTGATCGGTGTGCTGTCCATGTGACGCCTCCCGTGGGCTCGCTCCCATGGTGAGAGACGGTGGGCCGCGCCGCATGACGAAGGGTCACTCGGATGGCCGCAGGTAACGAATTCTGTTCGTAAAGGGACATTCCTGACGACTGGAGCCTGATGAGGAGGGACAGCGTGCGATTTCTCGGCGGTGTGCTGGTCGCGTGCGCGCTTGTCCTGACGATTCCGGGGCCGGCCGTTGCGGTGACCGTGCCGGAGCCGGACTGCGGTGTCGTCGTCGTGCTCGGTCTCAGCCCCGCCGACTGCCAGGCCGCGTCGCCCTCCATCCCCACGGCGAAGACCGCTGAGCCCTCGTCCCCGGCGCTGGAGCCCTACCTCGCTGAAGAGGACGCGGCCTCCGGTGGCGCGACCTTGGCCGCGCCACCGGTGACCGCCACCCGGGGTGAACCGGCTCCCGCACTCGCCATCGGCCTCGCCCTGCTGGCTCTCGCCGGGGTCGGTGCGGTGGCGGTGCGGGTCGTCCGGGACTGAGGTCAGGCGGGTTGCAGCCGGTGCGACCGGTCGAGCAAGTGGACGGCGAGGGTGCAGGCCGCCCCGACCAGCATCAGCGCCAGCCAGGGCAGGTAGGGCGCTCCGACCTGCTCAGCGATGTCCAGCGCCGCGCCGGTGAGCAGGTTGCCCACGGTGATGCCGATGCCGGAGATCGTGTTGTACAGGCCGTAGTGCGTCGCGACCTGCCGGTTCTCCGCCAGCGACACGATGGTGTCCATCTCGAACGGGTAGCCGACCATCGTGCCCGCGGTCAGGACCGCCGCGGCCAGCAGTGCGGGGACGAGCGCGACGGGGGAGCCCGCGTGGTCGAGCCCGAGCAGTGACGCGCCGAGCAGGACGGCGAAGGCCGAGGTCATCAGCCCGATGCCGAGGACGAGGCAGCGACCTGGCGGCAGGTTCCGCTTGCACCACGCCGTGATCCGGACCTGACCGGCGATCGCCACCACGGCGGAGATCGCGAACAGTGCGCCGACGCCGACGGTGCCGCCCAGCTCGGAGCCCGTCACCTTCCGCACGTGCAGCGGCAGCAGCAGGTACACCTGGAACGACAGCACATATGAGCCGATCATCGCCGCCGAGAACACCAGGAACGGCTGGTTCCTGAGCACGGTGCGCCAGGACGAGACGCGGTCCGCGCTCGTCGCCTCGTGTGTGGGCAGCGCCCGGACCTGCGCGATCGTCAGCCCGAGGAACACTGCGGCCGCGACCAGGCAGGTGAGCCGGAAGTCCAGCCCGGTCAGCGCCAGCCCGACGAGCGGGCCGACCAGGATGCCCGCCTGGTAGAAGACGTTGAACAGCGCGAACGCCTCGACCCGGCGCTCGCCCGCGTCGGCGGCGAGATAGGCGCGGACCGCCGGGTTGAACAGCGCCCCGGCGAAACCGGTGGCGCACGAGGCGATGATCAGCGCGGGCAGCGAGTCCACCAGCCCGAGCAGCGCGAAGCCCCCGGTGCGCAGTGTGCAGCCCGCGACGATCAGCGGCTTGTAGCCGAAGCGGTCGGCCAGCGCCCCGCCGAGCAGGAACATGCCCTGCTGCGAGAGGTTGCGGACACCGAGGACGAGCCCGACCAGCCAGCCGGCGAGCCCGAGCGTGCCGGACAGGTGCGCGGCCAGGTACGGCATCAGCATGTAGAAGGCGACGTTGATGGTGAACTGGTTGACCACCAGCATCCGCGCCGGGCGGTTGAAGGACCTGTATTGCGCAAGGGTTTCCCGCATCACGCACCCGCCGGGTCGGTCACGGCGGCGCAGCGGGTCCAACGGTGGATCTCCCGATCCGAAGGGCTGGCGACCTCGTCTGGGTGCTCCGCGATCTCCGCGCCGAGCAGGCCGTGCTGCGCGCAGTACTCATCGTTGAAGACGGTGTCGTAATACCGTTGTGGCCCATCGGGGAACACCGCGGCGATGCGCGTGTCGGGGCCGGAGGTGCGGGCCAGCCAGCCGGCGACCAGGGCCACCGCGCCGACGCTCCACCCGCCGCTGGCGAAGCTCGTCGCGGCCAGCTCGCGGCAGGTCCGGACGGCCTCGGCGGGCGCCACCCAGTGCACCTCGTCGAAGTGCTCGTAGGCCACGTTGCGCGGGTAGATGCTGGAGCCGAGTCCCCGCATCAGCCGCGGCCGCGCGGGCTGGCCGAAGATCGTCGAGCCGATGGTGTCCACGCCGACGAGCCGCAGGTGCGGGAAGTGCTTGCGCAGCTCACGGGAGACGCCCGCGGAGTGCCCGCCGGTGCCGACCGAGCAGACCAGCGTGTCCACCCGGCCGAGCTGGACGACCAGCTCCTGCGCCAGGGAGGCGTAGGCGTCGACGTTGTCGGGGTTGTTGTACTGGTCGGGGCAGTACGAGCCGGGGTAGCGGGCCAGCAGGTCGGCCACGCGCAGCCTGCGCGCCTCCTGCCAGCCGCCGGTGGGGTGCGGCTGCCGGACCAGCTCCACCCGCGCGCCGTAGGCGGCGAGCAGCCGGTGCACGATCGGCTCCAGTCCGGGGTCGGTGACCAGGGTGACCGGGTGGTCGAAGGCGATCCCGGCCAGCGCCAGGCCCAGGCCGAGCGTGCCGCTGGTGGACTCGACGATCATGCCGCCGGGCGCGAGGTCGCCGCGCTCCCTGGCCTTGGTGATCATGTGCAGCGCCGGGCGGTCCTTCATCCCGCCGGGGTTGCTGCCCTCCAGCTTCGCCCAGAAACCGCGGCCGCTGACCGGCTCGTCGATCCACAGCACCGGGGTGTTGCCCACGACGCTGGCCAGGTCGGGGCGGGACTGCGTGATGGTGTCCATGTGCGTTGTCCCTCAAGGGATTCCGGCCATGCGAGAACCACTCGGCACGGCCGGGTGCGAATGTGGCAGTGGGCCGTCCCCGCGCGCGGCGGGGCGGTGGCACTGTCAGTTCCGCGCCACGCAGATGGTCAGCAGCAGTGATCGTCCACTATGGACACTTCTGCCGGTGGAGTCGCGCCGTCGCCGGGGCGGTGGCGGCGGCAGGACGAGGCCGAGAGTGGGCAGGATCACGGCGACGTCGGCGAGCGGAGCGGGTTCACCCTTCGTGCGCGGCAACGCGGTGCAGAGCGTGTCGTCGGCGGAGTGCGCGTGCGGCTCGCACGGCGGCAGGTCGTGCGAATGCCCGTGCGAGACGTGCGTGACCGGCGCCGAGGCATCGGGCTGGCCGGAGCAGCAGACGGACAGGTGCAGGGTCACGTAGACGGCGAGGAGCACGAAGGCCAGAACGCGGCTTCGGTCACGCAGCGTGGCCGTCTCGTCTCGCACGGGAACAGGGTACCCACTTCGTGATCTGAACGGGGGTGCCATCGGCTGGGGCCGCGTGTAGGAAGGTGCGATGACAACTCCGAGAACTGCGCGGACCCGGCGCGGCCTGGCTGTCCTCGCCCTGGTCCCGGTGCTGGCAGGCGTGGTCTCTCCGGTGTCCGCGGTCGCGGCACCGGACGAGCGGGTGGGATGGCCGGGCGCCGCTAAGCGCGCCACCTCGACCGGCTACGGCGGTGGCGTCGCCACCGTCGACCACGACGCGACCAAGGCGGGGATCGAGGTCCTCGCCAGGGGTGGCACGGCGGTGGACGCCGCCGTCGCCGCGGCAGCGGCCCTCGGTGTCACCGAGGCGTACTCGGCTGGCATCGGTGGCGGAGGCTTCTTCGTCTACTACGACGCCAAGTCCAAGCAGGTGCACACGATCGACGGCCGGGAGACCGCGCCCGCCGCGATGCGCCCGGACTCCTTCGTGGACCCCAAGACCGGCAAGGTGCTGCCCTTCGACCAGGCCGTCACCTCCGGCCTGTCCGTCGGCGTGCCCGGCACCCCGGCGACCTGGGAGCGCGCGCTGCGCAAGTGGGGGCGCTTCGACCTCCGGCGAAACCTGCGCCCGGCCATCGACCTGGCCCGCAAGGGCTTCGTCGTCGACGAGGAGTTCCGCGGCCAGACCGCGATGAACGAGCAGCGCTTCCGGGCCTTCCCCGCCACCGCCGAGCTGTACTTGCCGGGCGGGAAGCTGCCCGAGGTCGGCGCCGTGCTGAAGAACCCGGACCTGGCCGACACCTACGAGCAGCTGGGCCGCAAGGGCGTGGACTGGCTCTACAAGGGTGAGCTGGGGCGCGACGTGGCGCGGACCGCGGAGAAGCCGCCGGTGGACCCGGCCGCCGGGCTGACCGTGCCCGCCGGACTGATGAAGCCCGCCGACCTCGCCGCGTACCGGGTGGAGGAGCGCAAGCCGACCAAGATCGGCTACCGCGGGCTGGACGTCTACAGCATGGCCCCGCCGTCCTCCGGTGGCACCACCGTCGGCGAGGCGCTGAACATCCTGGAGAACTACCGGCTCTCCGGCAAGACGCCCAAGGACGAGGCTGAGGCGCTGCACCTCTACTTGGAGGCCTCGCGGCTGGCCTACGCCGACCGCAACAAGTGGATCGGCGATCCGTCCTTTGTGGATGTTCCGGTGACCGGGCTGCTCTCCGACGAGTTCGCCAAGCAGCGGGCGTGCACCATCAAGCAGGACAAGACGATGGGCCACCCCGCGATCGCCGGTGACCCGACTGCGATCGTGCCGGGTCAGCCGTGCGCGACGCCGATGCCCGCGGCCCCGATGACCTACGAGGGGCCGTCGACGACGCACCTGGTCACCGCCGACCGGTGGGGCAACGTCGTGTCCTACACGCTGACCATCGAGCAGACCGGTGGCAGCGGGATCACCGTGCCGAAGCGCGGTTTCCTGCTCAACAACGAGCTGACCGACTTCGACATCGCCCCGCCCGCCGCCGGCGCGCCGCTCCCGGCGAACGCGCCCGCCGCGGGCAAGCGGCCGCGCAGCAGCATGTCGCCGACGATCGTGCTCTCCAACGGCAAGCCGCTGCTCGCGGTCGGCTCGCCCGGTGGCTCCACGATCATCACCACGGTGCTGCAGACGCTGGTGAACCGGCTCGACCTCGGCAAGTCACTGCCGGAGGCCGTGCTCGCGCCGCGGATCTCGCAGCGCAACGCGGCCAAGACCGAGGCGGAGCGGGGCTTCATGGACGGCCCGCTGCGCTCGGTGCTGGAACGCAAGGGACACGAGTTCACCTTGGCGCCCAGCAACTTCGCGCCGAACCCGGAGATCGGCACGGTCGCCGCGCTGGAGTTCCTCGGCAACGGCCGCATCCAGTTCGCCGCGGAACCGCACCGCCGCGGCGGAGGAAGCGCGCTGGCGCTGATCCCGATCCGCTAGCACGCCCCCTGACGGCCCCCCGGACGGCCTGTTCCGGGGGGCCGTCAGGCTACGCAGGGGGGAACCCTGAAAACACCCCCAGATCGCTTTCTCGCTGGCCCGCAACGGGTTCTCCGGGGCTACCGTCGAAGCATGGAATCGTTCTGCTCCTTCGACGAGGTGCACCGCAGGCCGCGGTTCGCGCTCGCGCCGGGAGCCCAGCCGTGGGCCGGAGCCCATGAGGGTTCGGGTGGCGCCGTGCTGCCGGTCGGCCGGACCGTCGCCAGCACCGGCAACGTCGCGGTCGGTGTCACCGCGGTGTGGGCCAACCCGCAGGGCTGCCACCTGGAGGTGAGCGTCACCGCCATGGCCGACGGCCTCGCGCAGGGGGAGTGGGACCGGATTCGAGCGGGTCTGACCGGCTCGGCCAAGCCACCGCGCTTCGCCGTCCGGTTCGCCGACGACACGCTCGCCGTGGAGCACGGTGGTGGCTGGCCCACCTACCGGCACAGCGACGGCGCCTGGCGGCTGGAGCCGTCGTTCAGCGTCACTTGGGCGGACGCCACCGTCAGCGAGGACTCGGTCCGCGCCTACGCGATGCTGTGGTTGTGGCCGTTGCCGCCGGAGCAGCCCTTCGAGTTCCTCGTCGAGTGGTTCTCGGCCGGGGTCGAACCCACGGGGATAACCCTCGACGGCGCGGAAATCGGGGCGGCCTTGCGCACTGAATGAGTCATTGAGGTACTTGAACGCACCGAATGACTCATTCAGTGCGTAAGCCCACGGGGGAGAATGCGGGTCATGAGCGCACGGGTCGCGTTGGTGACCGGGGCAGGCGGAGGGCTGGGCCGAGCGATCGCGTTGCGGCTGGCCAAGGACGGCTATGCGATCGCGGTGCTGGACATCGCGCAGGCGGAGGACACCGTTGAGCTGATCGAGCGAGCGGGTGGCACCGCCACGCCGCACTCGGTCGATCTGCGGGACTCCACGGTGGTCGAGAACGCCTTCGACGCCATCGGCCAACTCGATGTGCTGGTGAACAACGCCGCGATCTACCCCACGCGCCCCTTCGTCGAGGTCCCACTCGCGGAGTACGACGAGGTTCACGCGGTCAACCAGCGGTCATATTGGCTCGCCGCGCAACTGGCGACCCGCCGGATGCCCGCGACCGGCGGCAGCATCGTCAACATCGCTTCCATGACGATGCACGGCGGCTGGGCGGATCTGGCCGCCTACGTCGCGACCAAAGGAGCCGTTGTGGCGCTCACCAAAGCGCTCGCCCGAGAACTGGGCCCGCGCGAGATCCGCGTGAACTGCGTGTCCCCAGGCGCGTTCCCGACCGCGGCGGAGGCCATCCACCCGGACCCCGAGGCGTACAACGAGTTCGTCCTGAAGCACCAAGCACTTCAACGTCGCGGCACGCCCGAGGAGCTGGCCGCGGTGGTGTCCTTCCTCGCCGGGCCGGAGGCGTCGTTCGTGACCGGCCAGACGATCGAGGTCAACGGTGGCTGGGTGATGACTTGAGCGGGAGCGTCACCCGCACGTGCAAGCCGCCCTTCGCCCTGGCCTCGGCCAGCACCTTCCCGCCGTGCGCCTGCGCGATCGAGGAGACGATCGACAGGCCGAGTCCCGCGCCGCCGTCCGCGGAACCGGTGCGTTCCTTGCCCCGGCGGAACGGCTCGAACAGCAGCGGAACCGTGTCCGGGTCGAGCAGCGGGCCGGTGTTGACCACTTGGAGCCCGCTGCGCGAGTTGGTGCGCACCCAGATCTGACCGCCGTCGACGTTGTGCCGCACCGCGTTGCCGACGAGGTTGGTCACCAGCTGGGTGAGCAGCACGAGATCTCCCAGCACCAGCAACGGCTCCGCGTTCACCTCGACCTCGATCGAGCGCGTGGCCGCGGCGGCCGAGTGCTGGTCGACGACGTCGGCGACCACGCGGTGCAGCTCCACCGGGACGCGGTTCTCGATGCCGCGGTCGCTGCGCGCCAGCAGCAACAGCCCGTCGATGAGCCGTTCACTGCGCCGGTTGGCCTCCAACATCTGCTCGCTCACCTCGGCGAGCTGCTGCTTGGTGGGGTTCTTCAGCCCGATCTGGATCGCCGCGCGCTGGATGGCCAGCGGGGTGCGCAGCTCGTGCGAGGCGTTGGCGATGAACCGGCGCTGGCTGTCGAAGGCGTGCTGCAACCGGTCGAGCATGGTGTCGAAGGTCCCGGCCAGCTCGGTCAGCTCGTCGCGCGGCCCGTCCAGCGCGATCCGCTCGTGCAGGTTCGCCGAGGACAGCCGCTGGGCGGTGGCCGTGATCTGGTGCAGTGGCCGCAGCACTCGGCCGGAGATCCACCAGCCCGCCGCGACGGACAGCGCCGCGATGAAGATCAACGCCAGTGCGGAGTAGAGCAGCAGCGACGACAGGGTGGTGTCGACGCTGACCGCGGTGACGTCCTTGGTGAACTCCCGCAGGGCGACACCGTCGGGCGCGATCGTCTGCAGGGGTATCGCCGGTATGGCCGTCCACCGCAGCCCCACGCTCGCGGGCAGTTCGGACTTCGAGATCGCCGCTGACACCCGGTTGGAGATCGTCTGGGACATCAGCAGGTAGACCACCGTGACGAGGACGGTGCCGGAAGCCAGGAAGAGCCCGCTGTAGAGGGCGGTGAGCTTGGCGCGCACCGTGAGCCGGATGCCTCCCATTGCGCGCCTCAGATCCGGTAGCCCGCGCCCGGCACGGTCTCGATCACCTGCGGCTCACCGAGCTTGGAGCGCAGCTTCGACATCGCCACCCGGACCGCGTTGGTGAACGGGTCGGCGTGCTCGTCCCACGCCTGCTTGAGCAGCTGTTCCGAGCTGACCACGGTGCCCTGCGCGCGCAACAGCACCTCCAGCACGGCGAACTCCTTCGGCGTCAGCTCGACCCGCCTGCCGTCCCTGGTGACCCGCCGCCGCGCCGCGTCCAGCTCGACTCCCTTCGCGCTGAGCACGGGCGGCAGCACGGGCGCGGCGCGCCGGGCCAGCGCGCGCACCCGCGCGACCAGCTCCGGGTACTCGAACGGCTTGGTGAGGTAGTCGTCCGCGCCCAGCTCCAGCCCGTCGACGCGGTCGTCCAGCGAGCCCGCCGCGGTCAGCATCAGCACCTTGGTCCGGCTCGCCGAGCGGGCGAGGTCACTGCAGATGTCGTCGCCGTGCATCCCGGGCAGGTCGCGGTCGAGCACCACCACGTCGTAGTCGTGCACGGCGAGCCGTTCGTGCGCGGTGAGCCCGTCGTAGGCGACGTCGACGGCCATCGCCTCGGACCGCAGTCCCGCCGCGACCAGGTCGGCGAGGACCTTCTCGTCCTCGGCCACCAGCACCCTCATCCGGCCCTCCACCAGCTCGGTTATACCCGCCCACCCTGCCTGGGCCGGTGTTTCCGGAACATTTCCCGCTCGCGAAAACCTTCGGAAACACCCCAGCACGTAGACCTGGTCCCCGTACCGCCGAATTCGGCGAAGTCAACTGATCGAGGAGCGCAACACGATGAGAACGCTTCGGCTCGCGGGTGTCAGCGCGGTCCTGATGTCGGCGCTGGTGCTGGCCGGGTGCTCCGGGCAGCCCGAGGGCAAGGTCGCCTCCCTCGGCGGGGACAAGGACAAGGCCGCCGCGCAGAACGACGCGGACGTCCCCAAGGACCCGAAGGAACGGGCGCTCAAGTTCGCGAAGTGCATGCGGGACAACGGGGTCGACATGCCGGACCCGACGTTCGGGGAGGGCGGGGCGTCGATCGCCCTCGGCAGCGGCGACGCGGACATGGAGAAGTTCAAGAAGGCCAACAAGGCGTGCGAGAAGTACTCGGGCGCGAAGGACTTCAACCCCAACGACCCGAAGGTCAAGGAAGAACAGTTGAAGTGGGCGAAGTGCATGCGGGAACAGGGGATCGACATGCCCGACCCGGGGGCCGACGGCTCGGTCAGGGCGATGCCCATGGACAAGGACCAGAAGAAGATGGAAGAGGCGTTCAAGAAGTGCAGCCCGGACGGCAAGGGCGGCGTCATCGCGGTGCGTCCGGAGGCAGGGAAGTGACCGAGAAGCAAGGGCGTGGCGGTCGCCGGGCCGCGGTCGTCGTCGGAGCGGCCGCGGTGCTGGCGGCGGGCGGGATCACCGCGGCGGCCCTGCTCAGCGGCGGGGACCCGGCCGCGGCCAACGACAGCAAGAGCAAGCCCGGCGCCACCTCCGAGATCGAGAAGACCACCCTGGTGCAGCAGGAGAAGGTCGACGGCAAGCTCGGCTTCGGCGGCACCTACGACGTGTCCGCGGGCGGCTCCGGCGGCGGCATCTACACCTCGCTGCCGAAGGAGGGCCAGGTCGTCAAGCAGGGCCAGCAGCTCTACTCGGTCAACGACCGCACGGTGCCGCTGTGGCGGGGCGACGTCCCGCTGTGGCGCAAGATCGCCTCCGGGATGGACAAGGGCTCGGACGTCAAGATCGTCGAGCAGAACCTGCGCGATCTCGGGTTCTTCAAGCAGGTGCCGGACGAGAAGTTCAACGACGCCACCGCCGCCGCGATCAAGAAGTGGCAGAAGGCGCTCGGCGTCGAGCAGACCGGCGCGATCGAGGTCGGCGACGTGGTGATCATGCCGAGCGACATCCGGATGACCAAGGTGGACGGCACGCTCGGCGGCCCCGCGCAGGGCAAGCTGGGCACGGCGAGCAGCACCGACCGCGTCGTCACCGTGGACATGCCGGTGACCAAGCAGTCGGTCGCGAAGACCGGCGGCAAGGTCGAGGTCTCGCTGCCCGGCGGCAAGCGCGCGCCCGGCCGGGTCACCTCCGTGGGCACGGTGGCCACCAAGGCCGAGGACGACAAGGGTTTCGGCGGCTCCCCGCCCACGGTCAAGGTCGAGGTCGTGCTGGACGACCCGAACGCGGTCGGCACCCTCGACGGCGCCCCGGTGTCGGTCTACTTCACCAGCGAGAGCAAGGAGAACGTGCTCGCCGTGCCGCTGAACGCGCTGCTGCGACTGGCCGAGGGCGGCTACGGCGTTGAGCTGGTGCAGCCGGACGGCAGCACGAAGCTGGTCGGCGTGGAGCTGGGCCTGTTCGGCAACGGCAAGGTCGAGGTGACGGGCGCGGAGATCCGCGAGGGCGCCAAGGTCAGGGTCGCGGCATGACCAACCCCACCCTCGCCCCCGTGATCGAGATGGAGCGGGTCTCACGGACCTACCCGGGGGACGTGCGCGCACTGCGCGAGGCGTCGCTGCGGATCGTGGAGGGCGAACTGCTCGCGGTGGTCGGCCCGTCCGGTTCCGGCAAGTCCACGATGCTCCAGCTCATGGGCACCCTGGACCGGCCATCCGAAGGAGCGGTCCGGTTGCTGGGCCACGACGTCGCCGGGCTGTCGGACCGGCACCTCTCCGCGGTGCGGGCGAACTGGATCGGCTTCGTGTTCCAGCAGTTCTTCCTGACCTCGCACCTGACCGCGGCGCAGAACGTGGAGACCGGCCTGCTCTACCACGGGGTGGGCCGGACGGAACGGCGGCGCAGGTCGCTGGAGGCGCTGGAGCGGGTCGGCCTCGGCCACCGCGTCGAGCACCGGCCTGCGGAGCTCTCCGGCGGCGAGAAGCAGCGGGTGGCCATCGCCAGGGCGCTCGTGGCGCGGCCGGCCATCCTGCTCGCCGACGAGCCGACCGGGGCGCTGGACTCGCGCTCCGGCGCGGGGGTGCTGGCGCTGCTGCACGAGCTGAACGCGGACGGCACCACGATCGCGGTGATCACCCACGACCAGGAGATCGCCCGTTCGCTGCCGCGCCGGGTCGAGCTGCTGGACGGGATGATCCAGCACGACACCTCCCGAAGGGAGGCGGCATGACCACGCTCGTCGACCGGCCCGCGAGCGCCGCGCCCGAACCGCGTCCGCTGCCGAAGTCCGCGCGGGTGGGCCTGGCGGACCTGATCCGCGCGGGACTCGCCGGTGTGGTGGGCAGGCCGACGCGGGCCGTGCTGTCCGCGCTGGGCATCGCCATCGGTGTCGCCGCCATGGTCGCCGTGCTCGGGATCAGCGCGGCCAGCCAGGCGGAACTCAAGGCGCAGCTGGACAAGCTCGGCACCAACCTCCTCCAGGTGACCGCGGGCAAGTCGGTCTTCGGCAGCGAGACCCGGTTGCCCAAGGAGGTGGTGGAGATGGTGGCCAGGATCGGCAGCGTGCGGCAGGCGAGCGGGACCGGGACGGTGCCCAACGTCAACGTCTTCCGCACCGACCTCAGCGACGCGCGGGAGACCGGCGGCATCAGCGTGCTCGCGGCGAAGCTCAACCTGCCGGAGACCGTCGGTGCGACCGTCCGGAGTGGAACGTGGCTCAACGGGGCCATTGCCAAGTACCCCGGTGTCGTGCTGGGGCACAAGGCCGCCGAGCACCTGGGCATCGACAAGCCGGGCACGCAGGTGTGGCTGGGCGCGCAGTGGTTCACCGTCGTCGGCATCCTCGACCCGGTGCAGCTCGCGCCGGAGCTGGACCGGGCCGCGCTGGTCGGCTGGGAGATCGCGGAGCAGAAGCTGCGCTTCGACGGACACCCCAGCACCGTCTACGAGCGCTCCGACGACGACAGCGTCGAGCAGGTCCGCGAGGTGCTCGCCGGGACGGTGAACCCGGAGAACCCCAACGAGGTCAGCGTCAGCAGGCCGTCGGACGCGCTGCAGGCGCAGATCACCGCGAAGAACACCTTCGCCACGATGTTCCTCGGCCTCGGCGCGGTCGCGCTGCTGGTCGGCGGGGTCGGGGTGGCGAACACCATGGTCGTCTCGGTGCTGGAACGGCGTTCGGAGATCGGGTTGCGGCGCGCGCTCGGGGCGGGCCGCCGCCAGATCAGGGCGCAGTTCCTCACCGAGGCGGTGCTGCTGTCCGGGCTGGGCGGGTTGTTCGGGGTCCTGCTCGGGCTGGGCATCAGCATCGCGTGGTCGGTCAACAGCGGGTGGCCGGTCACCGTGCCCGTCGTGGCGATCGGGGCCGGGGTGGGGGCCTCGGTGCTGATCGGGTCGCTGGCGGGTTGGTTCCCCGCGGGCAAGGCGGCGAAGCTCTCGCCGACCGAAGCCCTGGCGGCGGCCTGAGGCACGGGCGGGGCGGAAGCCGGGGGATCAGGGCCCCCGGCTTCCGCTTGTCTATGCCGCGTAACCCTTTCCGCCGATCCAGGTGCCCAGGTTGTGCGTGCTGATCCAGTACGCCCTCGGCACGTTGGCCCAGCCGCTGCCGCCCGAGCCCTCACCGGCCGGGTCGGCGATCAGCGCCTCGGCCCCGCCCGCGCGGTAGCCGACGACGGCGACGTAGTGGTAGATGGTGCCGCCGGGGTAGCCCGGCGGGCGCCAGCCGCTGACCACGTTGGCGACGATCGGGTAGTTGTTGTCGATGTTGAGCACCAGGTCCCTGCGGAGCAGGTCGCGCTGCGCCTGCGACGGCGGGTCGGCCATGTTCTTCGCCTCGAACCAGGTGGTGCCGAGGAAGTGGTTCAGGGCGTTGCGCACCAGTCCGATGTGGTCTGTGCCGCCGGTGTGCGTGCCCATGAAGTTCGCCAGCGTCTGCTGGCTGGGCGGGGAGATCCGGGTGCTGAGCGCGATCTGCGTGGAGCCGGGGCCGCACCAGTAGCCGGTCTCCTGGCGGCGCCAGGTGTAGTTGAGGACCTTGCTGTCGGCCTTGGCGACGACGCCTTCCGAGGCCGCGTCCGGGGCGGCGGAGGCGGTGCCGCCCGCGACGAGGGTCATGGTCGAAGCGCCGACGAGCAGCAGGGTGGCCAGTTTCTTGATCACGTTTTTCTCCTATGCAGGGGGAGAACGGCAGGACCCACAAGCCCCTCCACAGTGGAAAGTCCACTGTGGAGGGAGAGGGACCTATGCGGTGTAGCCCTTGCCGCCGATCCAGGTGCCCAGGTTGTGCGTGCTGATCCAGTAGGTGCGCGGCACGTTGCCCCAGCCGCCGCCACCGTGACCCGCGGCGGCGGGGTCGGCGATCAGGGCCTCGGCCCCGCCGCTGCGGTAGCCCACGACCGCGACGTAGTGGTAGATGGTGCCGCCGGGGTAGCCCGGCGGGCGCCAGCCGCTGACCACGTTCGCGACCATCGGGAAGTTGTTGTTGACGTTGAGGACCAGGTCGTACTGCAGGCGGTCCCGCTGGGCCTGCGAGGGCGGGTCCGGCAGGTTCTTGACCTCGAACCAGTTCGTCCCGATGAAGTGGTTCAGCGCGCGCTGGACCAGACCGACGTGGTCGGTTCCGCCCGTGTGCGTGCCCATGAAGTTCGCCAGCTGCTGCTGGCTGGGCGGCGTGCGCCTGCTGCTGATGGCGATCTGGGCCGAACCGGGACCGCACCAGTAGCCGGTCTGCTGGCCGTACCAGGTGAAGTTGAGGACCTTGCTGGACAGGGCGTTGACCGAGCCGATGGAGGCCTCGGCCTTGCTCGCGGGGATCACGGGGGCGGCGGAAGCGATGCCGCCGGAGACGAGGGCCATGGTCGATGCTGCTACGACCAGCAGGGTGGCCATCCGTTTGATCATCTTGCTCTCCGTGGGGCAGTTGGGTGATCCGAACACGGAGTGTGAGTGGCCTCACACGTGAATCAGGTTCGCGCCAACCGCCGCCGCTCGCGCCCCCCTTCAAGGCTGATCGAAGTACGCGCGGGTAATTCAATTCCCTTTTGCTCCGTTCGGCGCAAGGACCGCGTCGCGCATCGAGGTCTTGTTCGCTTCTGTTGACTCGGTCGAAGGGCGTGTGAGTCTCTTCAGATTCCAGTTCGCCGGGGAGAACGGGAGCCACCGTGCTGCGCATCTACTTCACTGCGGAGGACCTGGGCCGAACGCGCGTCGCCGCCGCGCCCGACCCGCTGTGGGAGACGGTGCTCAGCGTGCAGCGCCTGCTCGCACGGGACAACGACTCGGTCTTCGACGGCTGGCGGCACCAGGTGCGCGCCGCCTTCACCCAGCCGAGCCTGCTCGACCAGCTGCGGTTGCTGCTCCCGCTGCTGCCGCCGCGCGGCTACTTCCCGGACTTCCTCACGCCCACGAACGGCTCGCAGGGGCTGCGCGCGGGCATCGAGGCGATCCTCAGCACGCCCAAACAGCGCCTGCGCGCCGAACTGGACCTGCTGGACAACCGCTACCAGCTGCCGTCCTGGGTCGGCGCGCTGGCCGAGGGCGACCGGGAGGTCCTGCGCAGGCTCACCTCGGCCATCGTCACCTACCACGAGGTCGCGCTCGCGCCGTACCAGTCGAGGCTGCAGGCGTGCGTCGACTCCGACCGGGCCGTCCGCGCCCGCACCGTGCTGGACGCGGGCGCCGAGGGCCTGCTGTCCGGGCTGAGGCCGCTGATGCGCTGGTCGTACCCGGTGCTCGAAGTCGAGTACCCGGTCGACCAGGAGCTGCACCTGGAAGGCCGCGGCCTGCTCCTGCTGCCGTCGTTCTTCTGCTACCAGTACCCGGTCTCGCTGATGGACCCGACGTTGACGCCGGTGCTGGTCTATCCCGTGGAGCGCGACGTCAAGTGGATCGGCGACACCTCCCGGAAGGCGCGCAACGACACCGAACGCGCGCTGGCGGCCCTGCTCGGGAACACCCGCGCGGGAGTGCTCGAAGCGATCGCCGCCGGGCACACGACCAGCGAGCTGGCGCGGCGGATGAACATCTCGCCCGCGTCGGCGAGCCAGCACGCGACCGTGCTGCGCAACGCCGGTCTGGTGACCAGCCGCCGCTACGGCAGCGCGGTGCTGCACACGCTCACGCCGCTCGGTGCTTCGCTGCTCCGCAATCCTCCTGAGCGAAGGGCGATGGCTGAGCCTGCACGCGCTTACGGCGCCCGGTAGCGCAACTTCGCGATCCGCCCGCGTTCGCCGGAAGCCCAGCACGCGCCGTCCGGCGTGCAGTCGACGGTGTCGAAGCTCCCTCCGTCGAGCCGGCTCCAGCTCCGCCCGCCGTCCCGGCTCACATCGCTGCCGGTCGGGCCGACCGCGATCGCCGACCACGGCCGGAGCGCGATCCCGGACCGGTACCCGCCGAGCTGGTTCGGCCCGGCCTGCCAGGTGCGCCCACCGTCGGAGGTCAGCGCGACGGTGCTCGGCCCGGTGGCGTTGGCGAAGTCGCCGCCGACCGCGATGCCGTGCCGCTTGCCGGTGGAGGCCATCCCGAAGATCCCGGCGCTCTCGCTCGCGGCGACCGGGGATTGGCTGACCTGCCAGGTGCGCCCGCGGTCCTTCGTGTGGAAAACCCGCGACTTCGAGCCGCCGCCGGTGGCGAACCACGCGTCCCGGCGCCCGGACGACACCAGGCACTGGCCGCTCGCCGCGAACGCGGCTTCCTTCTCCAGCGCGGGTGGCATCCCCTCGTCCGGCAACACCGTCCAGCTCCTTCCACTGTCCGAAGTGGACAGAATGCGGAACTTCCCGCCGACCGGGTCGCTGAGCGCGATGCCGCTGCGCGAGTCGAAGAAGGTGAGGCAGTCGTAGAACGCCTTGGGGTCGGCGTTCTGGAAGGCCAGCTGCCAGCTCCGCCCGCCGTCCGAGGTCCGGTACACGCGCGAGTCCGCGCCCTCGCCGATCGACAGCACGACCGCGTGCCGGTCGTCGAACGCGTGGACGTCGCGGAACTGGAGCGCCGTGGCTCCGGGCGGATCGACCCGCTGCCACACCCGTCCGCCGTCGACGGTGCGCAGCACGACTCCGCCGCTCCCGCCCGCCCACGCGACCCGGTCGCTCACCGCGGACAGACCGCGGAAACGCGCTTCGGTGTTGGTAGGCGTCAGCTGCCAGGGTGACTCCGCCGCCACCGCCGGGGGTGCTGTGACAGGGAGCGGGGCCAGCACGAGCAGGGCGACACTCAGGGGCAACCACCTCATGCGGACGCAAGGTAGTGGTCGCGGTGTGCGGTTCATAGAGCTGGAAGGAGCAGCGCATTCCCGACGCGGTGTGCCGAGCCGGGTACTCCTCGCGCACGTCGCTGCATTGCGCGACCAGGCTTCGCTCGGCCCGGACGGGAGCCCGACTGTTCAAAGTGGACGTTCGCGAGCTGGAAGAGCTGGGGTTGAGGGAAAGCCTCGCCGTGGGCCACCGGCTCTCGGCCCGGGGCGGGGCCGTGCCGACAGCTCTGGGCTGACCTGCGGAAAACGCGTACCCCGATGCCACTAAACTGGGTGTTGACCCGCTCTTGCTCAACCAAATGCTGGGGAGACCATGTCCGGCGCGTCCTTCATCTCCACGACGATTCCCTACGTCAACGCGAGCCCGCACCTGGGCCACGCGCTGGAGTGGGTCCAGACGGACGCGTTCGCCCGGCACATGGCCATGCGCGGCCAAGACGTCTACGTGCTCAGCGGCTCCGACGAGAACGCGCTGAAGAACGTGCTCGCCGCCGAGAAGGCCGGTGTGTCCGCCGAGGAACTGGTCGCCGGCAACGTGGTCTTCTTCGAGGAGCTGATGAAGCGCCTTGAGGTCGGCCTGACGCGGTTCATCCGGACCAGTGTCGACCAGGACCACATCGACGGCGCCGTGGAGATCTGGCGCCGGATGGCCGCGAGCGGCGACATCTACACCAAGGAGTACTCCGGCCTGTACTGCGTGGGCTGCGAGCAGTTCTACGCCGAGGACGAGCTGATCGACGGCAAGTGCCCCGAGCACCTGACGGTGCCGGAGCTGGTCAGCGAGACCAACTACTTCTTCAAGCTCTCCCGCTACGGCGACCGGCTGCTCCAGGCCCTGGAGTCCGGTGAGATCAAGATCGTTCCGGAGACCCGTCGCAACGAGGTGACCAGCTTCGTCCGCGCGGGCCTCGAGGACATCAGCATCTCCCGCTCGATGGCGCGGGCCCGGGGCTGGGGCATCCCGGTGCCCGACGACGACAGCCAGGTCATGTACGTCTGGATCGACGCGCTGACCAACTACACCAACGCGCTCGGCTGGTTCCGCGACGACGAGAACTGGCGCAAGTACTGGGTCGAGGCCGATGACCGCGTGCACGTGGTGGGCAAGGGCGTGACCCGGTTCCACGCCGTGTACTGGCCCGCCATGCTGATGTCCGCGGGTCTGCCGCTGCCCACCGAGATCGTGGTGCACGGCTACATCACCGCGGGCGGACGCAAGATCGGCAAGTCGCTCGGCAACGCCGTGGACCCGGTGGCCCTGGTGGAGCAGTTCGGCGTCAACGCGATCCGCTACTTCCTGCTGGCCGACTTCTCGCCCTTCGGCGACGGCGACTTCAGCGAGGAGCGGCTGGTCTCGCGGTACAACACCGACCTGGCCAACGGCCTCGGCAACCTCGTCAGCCGGGTGACCAGCATGACCCAGCGCTACCGCGAGGGCATCGTCCCCGCGCCCGGCCCCGTCGAGGCCCCCGAGGAGTCCCTGGCGGCCCAGGTCGAGGTCAGCGCGCGGGAGTCGGCCGAGGCGATGATCCGCTACGACCACCGCGAGGCCCTGACCAAGGTGTGGGACCTCGTCCGGCGCACCAACGCCTACGTGGACGAGCGCGCTCCGTGGCACCTGGCGAAGGAGGGCACCCCGGAGGCGGAGGCCCTGCTGAACACCACGCTGCACCACCTGGTCGGCGCGGTCCGCCAGCTCGGCGGGCTGATCCAGCCGTACCTCCCGGTGCCCAGCGCGGCGATCCTGGAGGCCCTCGGCGAGAAGGCGGAGAGCGTCCCGGCCCCCGACGCGTGGCTGGCCGACCTGACCGGCCGCGCGATCAGCAAGCCCCCGGCGCTGTTCCCCCGCCTGGAGCTGCCCGCCTCGTCCTGACCAGCGAAAACCGCCCCTGTGAACGTTCCGTTCGAATGTTCACAGGGGCGGTTCGCCGTCAGAAGGTGATGTTGCCGGTGATGTCTCGTGCCTGGATGACCTTGCCGCTGACGTTCCCGGAGATCTGGCTCGCCACGCTCCCGTTGTCCGCGTGGATCTCCACGTTGGCCCGCTCGTACCGCTCCCGCAGTTGGCGCCCGAACTCCGGGTCCGCCTGCTCGGCCCGCTCCAGCTCCCGGCCCAGCTCCTCGACGCGCGCCTGGTCCTCCGGCGCCTCGATGGCCGCCTCCAGCACCGCCTGGGCCTCCGGGCTGAACTGCTCCTTCACCCACCGGCAGAGCCCGCCGAACGCGGCCGTGGTCGCCCGCGTCGCCAGCACGGCCGCCATCGTCATGATCGGTTCCGGCATGTCGTCCCCCATGCGCCAATCGTATCCGTCTGCTGACCGACCGTAGCAGTGCCGCGGTCAGGTTCCCCGAACCTTGTTGTACCGCCAGAGCAAGGCGTTCTTGTCCGGATGGTGTGAAGGATGCGGGAGACGGAGTCGTTTTCCGTGGAGTCCTTGCAGGCCATGCACAAGCATCGGCTCGGCGGACCGGTCGATGCGGACGTCTTCCCTGACCTCGAGCACGAAGTTCTCTGGGTGGATTCGGATGATGCCGCTGTCGTATGCGCCGTGGTGGAGTTTGCAGAGTGCCAGGCCGTTCCATACTTCCGGGTGTCCGTCTGGCTCGCTATCCGGAATGATGTGCGCCGCCTCGATGAGGCTCTTGTATCCGAGTCCGCACATTGCACAGCGATGCTTGTAAGCGTGGAGAACTCGGGTTCGAAAAAGCGGCTGATGCAGGCGAAGCTTGGTGACTCGCTCCTGTGTTCTCCTCTGCGTCGGGGTGGTGATTGGCCCTGTGTTCTCCGGCTTCTGCTCCTCGCTCGCTGCGATCACGAACTGAAGCTTTTCGGGCTCGTCACCGATGATCCAGATCGGATACCTCGGCAGGTAGAATGCGTCAGCGGCGCCAAGGAACCAAATGAGTGGAAGCTCGCGCTTGTAGGCGTTGCGGAGGCCGACATTATCTGGATGTTCGGGATCTTCGCCGCGATAGTTGTATCGCTGGAGCCCGTCATCACCAAGGGCGTCTTTGTAGGGCGGTTTCTTGCCGGCGGGCGTGTAGACGGTGCGCATGGAAAGGGCCGTGTCAAATCCGGCCGGCTTGCGAATGCCGGCCTGGCGATCCATCAACGGCAGTCGTACACCATTGAACTCGAAGTCTTCTAGTTGTCTCTGCTTGACCCAGCCGTCTTCCGTCTTGGGAAGGTCGGTCAGCCAGTCCATTGCCGCGTCGCGCATCTCGCGGTCGTAGTCCGGATCGATTCGCACTGCAGGTGCCACGCGTCCCCCTCGGTTTGCCAGTCCCGCAAACGGATCAAGAGACATCTAACAGAGGCGAGCGCGCACGCGGGTCGGCTTGGTTGACTCCCACCCATGCGGATCGTCTTGGACACCGACCCCGGGATCGACGACGCGCTCGCGATCCTCTACCTGGCCGCCCAGCCCGAGGTGGACCTCGTCGGCGTCGGCACGGTGCACGGCAACGTCCCGGCCGACACGGCAGCGGAGAACGCCCTGCGCGTGCTCGAACTGGTGGGCTGGGGCGACGTCCCGGTTGCCATCGGCGCAAGGATGCCCATGGCGCAGCCGCTGCGGACGTACGAGTACGTGCACGGCGACGACGGCTTGGGCAACGTCGCGGGGCCGAAGCCGCACGGGAAGCCGACCGCGGAGTCGGCGGTGGAACAGCTCGTCCGGTTGGCGCGGCAGCACCCGGGGGAGCTCGACCTGCTCGCGCTGGGGCCGCTGACGAACGTGGCGGTCGCACTGCTCGTCGAGCCGGAGCTGCCGAAGCTGTTGCGCAAGGTGGTCGTGATGGGCGGCGCGGTGTGGGCGCCGGGCAACGCGACGGCGCACGCCGAGGCGAACATCTACAACGACCCGGAAGCCGCCGATCTTGTTCTGGGGGCGGGTTTCGACCTCACGCTCGTGGGGCTGGAAGCGACGGCGCACGCCATCGCCAATGCCACCTGGTTGGATGAACTGGCGGCCCACGACAGCCCCCGCGCGCGGTTCGCCAGCGGTGTTCTCGGCCACTACGTGGGCTTCTACCAGCCGCTGGTCGGGGTGCGGCAGTGCACGCTCTACGACCCGCTGGCCGCGGCGATCCTGCTCGATCCGGGGCTGGCCGCCTACCGCGAGCTGCCGGTGCACGTGGAGCTGCGCGGCACGCACACCAGGGGAACCACCGTGGCCGACCTGCGTGGTTACCGGGACACGGAGGCCCAGCGGCCCGCGGTGAAGATCGCGGCGGAACTGGACGAGGCCGAGTTCCTCGATCGGATGTTGCGGGCCCTGCGAGCGGAGACCGTTGGCGCACCTTGATCGGCAAGGGCGGCTGTCTGCTTCCACTGTCGGCCGGGCACGCTACGATATTTGCAGGAAGAGATGCCCAGACAAGCGGAGCCGCCCACGGGTACCGGCCCGCTTGTCCTCGTATAGGGAGGTCGAGCTATGGGGCGCGGCCGAGCCAAGGCAAAGCAGGCGAAGGTGGCCCGGGAGCTCAAGTACAGCTCTCCGTCCATGGATCTGCAGGCCCTCCAGAGCGAGTTGTCGGGCGGGAGGTCGTCGGCGGATCGCAGGCCTGACGATCGGCTCGAACTCGACGACCGGTACGACGATTACCGCGGGTGAACATCTGAGCTGAGCCGCCCCGACCACGAGACCACCCGTGGGCTGGGCGGCTTCAGTATGCCGCTGGTCACCGCCGGTGCCGCTGCACGAAGCCGGACAGCGTCGCGATGGACTCCAGCGCATCCAGGTTCAGGTCCTCGGCCGCGACGTCGACGCCGAACCGCTCACGCACGGAGTCGAGCAGTCGCGCGCCCGCGAGCGAGCTGAGCCCGATCTCCGGACCGAACAACCGCGTGTCCCCCGGGAGTGCGGCGAGGACCGACTCGTCCTGGCCGACGGCCTCGGCGATCAGCCGCCGGACGACCGCGTCGGTGTTCATGACGCCTCCGCGGGAGGAAGTACGTCGGCGGCGCTCATGGCCTCTCCTCTTCGACGATCGTCAGCCAGGCCGGCGCGTCCGGGGGCGGTGCCTGCGCCGGGGCACCGAGCACGGCCAGGCCGGGCTCGGGCTGCTCCACCACGCGCATCCCGCACTGCCGGAACAACACCCGGAGTTCGAGGTTCGCGCTGGTCGGGCGCATGAGCACCTCGATGCCCGCGTCGGAGCGCTCCATGAGCCACCGCAGGAAGGCCAGCGCCACACCGCGTCCGGCGACCCGGCACGACAGCGCGAGCAGTCGCACGCGCCACGTGGTCTCCCGTCGTTCCACCAGCGCGGCGCCGATCATCCCGTAGTCGCCGAACCGGTCGGTCAACCGAGCAACCGGCACGAACCACCGCGGCGAGGCCAGCATCGGCCGCAGCTCGTCCGCCGACGGCACCTCACCGGTCGAGTTGAGCCGATGGGTCCGCGTGGCCAGCTCCAGCACGCGGTCCAGGTCCTCGGGCCGGGCCTCGCGCACCTCCAGCCGCATGTCGCACTCGCGCAGGAAGTCCTCGCGGGAGCCGGTGAACGTGGCCGCCGCGGCCTTGCGATCTTCGTCCTCGCGGTAGCGCCGGACCCGCGCCCTGCTGTCGTCGGTGAGCACCGCGGGCAGCAGAGGCGGCTCGTTCAGGCCCGCCGCCAGCTCTTCGGGAGACAGCACGAGCACGTCCGGGGCGCGCGCGGCGACCTCCGCACGCTCGAAAGCGGTGTCGTCGACGAAAGCGAGGGTGTTCAAGCCGATGCCCAACTCGTCGGCGATCCGGCGCAGCGCCTCGCTCTTGTCACCCCAGCCCAGCTGCGGCGCGACGAACCGCTCTGCCAGCTCGGGCGACGCCTTGAGCAGCGGCAGCAGCGACGGGTCGGTGCGGCTGGCGACGCTGCTCAGAATGCCCCGCCCGGCCAGCACGTCGATCGCCCTCAGCACCTCCGGCCGCGGCGTGGGCAGGCTGAGCTCGGCCCCCTCGATGGCGACCTCGTCCCACACCGTGCCGTCGAGGTCCCAGACAACGCACTTGATCGACCGGTCTCCTGAGGTCATTTCCTCATGTCCAGGCGCATCGACAGGTGCGTCGACTCGAAGCCGAACTTCCGGTACAGCGCGCGCATACCGGTGTTGCTGACGTGCACCTTGCCGGTGACCTCGGTCAGGTCGTTGCGCTTGGCGAAGGCCAGCCCCTCGTCCAGCAGCAGCTCCGCGACCTCGGTCCGCTCCGGCATCTCCGCGACGGCGAGCGAGCGGAAGTTGGCGTAGCGGTCACCGGTGAGGAAGTTGGTGTTCAGCGCCATCCACAGCCAGCCGACCGGCGACTCGTCCCCGCGCGCGGCGACGAACATGCCCTCGGGCTGCTTCTTCAGCGCGTTGGCCAGCTTCTTGCGGTGCGTCGCCGGATCGTCCACCGCGTCGTCGCCGAAGGAGATCTTCGCGATCTCCACCTCGAAGCCCGCGATCACGTCCAGGTCCCGTTCCTCGGCCTGGCGCACGGTGTAGGTCATGACTCGGCCACCAGCTGCAACGGCCGGAACGGGCCGCCGCCGCACTTCGGGCAGCCCGCCGCGCGCAGGTCGGCGACGGAGTTCCAGCGCGCGCCCGCGCCGACCGGGAACCGCTCGGAGCAGGAGACGCACTCGTACTCGCGCTGCCGGGAACGCTTCTCCCTGGTGTAGAGCGGGCCTTCGTAGCTGCCTTCGACGAGCGAGGCGGTCGAGGCCGTGGTCAGCAGCTGCTGGAGGAAACCGGTCCCGGCGAGGATGCCGCTGCCCTCGTAGGAGTTGAAGTTGCGGATCATCCCGTGGGTGACCAGGCCGAGGCCGACGATCTCCCGCTGGACCTCCAGCATCTCCTCGGTTCCCTTGGCACCGAAGGAGAACAGGATGTTGCGCGCGGCGCCGGGCTGCAGGCCCTCGATGACCCGGGACAGGAACAGCCGGGCGCCCTCCGCGGTGTACGGCGGGTCGGTCATGCCCGCGTCGAACTGCCCGCGCAGTCGCTGCGGCAGCGGCTTGCGCAGGTCGTGCTGCTCCAGGTCGACCCGCAGGTCCAGCAGGGACGCGGTGTCGGCGATGTAGTCGAGGATGTCGGTGGAGATGTCCACGACGCCGACCCGGCTGGCCAGCGGCACGCCGAGCACGTCGCCGACGACGCCGATCGCGATGGACACCAGGTCGTCGTCGCCGACCAGCAGCACCGAGCCGCCGGGCAGCACGCCCGCCCGGATCAGCGCGAGCACCCGCCGCACCTTGGTCTCGGCGGTGCACAGCGACTGGTCCAGCGAGACGTCGGCGTTCGGGCCGCCCGCCATGATCCGGCGCAGCCGCTCGACGGCCTCGTTGAGCACCGAGGGGATGGCGATCTCCAGACCGCCGCAGCGGTAGCAGTCCGGGTCGAGGTTCAGCTCGACGCCCAGCTCCTCGGCGAGCGCCAGCCCGCGCGGGGTCAGCCGGGACGGCCGTTCCTGGCCGAGCAGACCGCGGCTGCGCAGCTCGTTGCCGACGGCGGCGACGATGGGCAGCGGCAGCCCGGTGCGGCGGCTGATCGCGCGGGTCGGCGCGGGGGCGAGCTGGCGGAAGGCTTGCAGGATGGCGCGGACGCCCATTTCGCCTTCCTGGAGCCGCACGGCCTCGGCGACCTCCGCCAGCACGGGGATGTCGGAGTTCGGGGACGCGGCGCTCATGAGGCGGGTCGCTTGCAGGTCAACATGGTCCGACGAGCTTAGCAACCGGGTAGCTCACCAGCGGGTTTGCCGTCCTCACTTGGTGGCGCGCAGCAGGCGGGAGACGTTGGTGCGCACCGGGGACAGCCCCGCCTCGATGGTGGCGATCATGCGCTCGGCGTTGATCCGGCCGTAGGCGAGGAGATCGATGTTGGCCAGGTTGAACTCCGGCCAGGTGTGGATGCTCAGGTGCGACTGCGAGAGCACCAGCACCGCGGTCACCGCCCCGTTGGGGAAGACGTGCCGGGACTCGCCGAGGACCTTGGCGTTGCCCGCGAGCGCCGCGTCGGTGAGCAGCCGCAGCAACGCGGGCTCGTCGGTCAGGATCGCCGGGTCCGCGACCCACGCGTCCACCGCGTAGGAGCACAGCTCGTCCACCTCGACCTCGCCGTCACCTGCCATGGAACGAGACTAGTGGGTCGGTGGCCGGAGGACGTCCCTCCAGCCGTCAGGGACCCCCGTACGATCGACAGGATCTGTTGCTTGTCCCCGGGCAAGCGACGTGTCCGAGGGAGGCCGGGTGTCGGAACCAGTTCGGCTGGACGAGCGGGACATCCGGGTCCTGCTGGTCGAGGACGATGACGGCGACGCCTTCCTGGTCGAAGAGCACCTGTCGCTGCACGGCAGTCAGATCCGGCTCAACCGGGTGCGCACGCTCGCCGAAGCCGAACGGGAGATCCGCGGCAGGCGGGTCGACTGCGTGCTGCTCGACCTGCAGCTGCCGGACGCGACCGGACTGGACGGCCTGCGCAGGCTGCGGGAGGTCAGGAACGCGGCCAGTGTCGCCTTCATCGTGCTGACCGGGCACGACGACCACCAGCAGGGCGTTGCCGCTGTCGCAACGGGCGCGCAGGACTACCTGATCAAGGGCGACGTGGACGGCAGGCTGCTCGGCAGGGCCATCCGCTACGCGATCGAGCGCCTGCGCGCGGAGGAGACGCAGCGCCAGCTCGACGAGGAACGGCTGCGCGGTGAGGAGAACGCCCGGCTGGAGCGCGGCCTGCTGCCCTCGCCGCTGCTGCGCGACCCGCACACGACCTTCGTCGCCCGCTACCGCGCGGGCGGAGCCACCATGCTCGTCGGTGGTGACTTCTACGATGCGGTGCAGACCGAGGACGGCACCATGCACGTCGTCATCGGCGATGTCTGCGGACACGGCCCTGACGAGGCGGCGGTCGGGGTGTGCCTGCGCATCGCGTGGCGCGCGCTCGTTCTCTCCGGTCAGCCGACCGAGGTGATTCTCCGTACGCTGCAACAGGTTCTGCTCGCCGAGCGGTTGCGGCGCGGGGTGTTCGCGACCATCGCGACGATCTCGGTGAGTCCCGACCAGCAGACCGCGACGATGCACCTGGCCGGGCACCCGGAGCCGCTGCTGATCAGCGGCGGCCGGGCGGTCGCCGTGCCCAGGGACGAGGCGGGGATGCCGCTGGGCATCGATCCGCTGGCGAGCTGGCACCCGATGACCGTGGACCTGCCGCCGGACTGGGCGCTGGTGCTCTACACCGACGGGCTGATCGAGGGCCGCGTAGGGGAAGGACCGGAACGCCTCGGCGTGGAAGGGCTGCACGAGCTGATCCAGTCCCAGATCGGCCAGGACCCGCGCTGGCGCTCGGCCCCGCACGCGCTGCTCGACCACCTCATCGAGCGGACCGAGGCCATGCACGGCCAGCGCCTCACCGACGACGTGGCGGTCCTGCTGCTGATGTCGAACTACCGGCGGCCCCGGTGACCCGATCCCTCGGCCGCTGGCTGCTGGCCGCGGGAGCGTTCCTGTTGGCGTTCGCGGTGACCGCGATCCTGCTGGGCGCCTACGCGATCACCGAGCTGACCGACGCCAGGCGCACCGGTTCCACCTACGTCGAGCCCGCCGCCCGGCTGGCGCAGACGATGACCACCGCGTTCCTGGACCAGGAGACGGGTGTGCGGGGCTACGTGCTCACCGGGCGCCCGGACTTCCTGGAGCCGTACCGGACCGGGGTGCGCGACGCCACCGACGTGCGGACGCGGCTCACCGAGCTGATCAAGAACGGCGGTCAGCTCGAACGCTCCAACCTCGAGGCGATCGACGTGGCGAACCAGGCGTGGGTGAGCGGCTACGTCGAGCCGACCCTGGAGATCGTCCGCACCAGGGGAGCCTCCGGCAACACCGGAAACTCCGCGCGCGGCAAGGTCCTCTTCGACGCGGTCCGCGCGGCGCTCGACCGGCAGACCGAGCACTACGACATCCTGCGCGGGGACTCGCAGCGGCGGGTGGACAACGCCGGGGCCACGCTGATCACCCTCTGCGTCACCGTGGCCGTGCTGCTGGTGCTGGCGATCATCGCGTTGTTCCTCGGCGCCCGGCGGGTCGTGCTGAAGCCGCTCGCCGACCTGCGCGCCGAGGCCCGACGGGTGGCAGGCGGCGACTTCGAACACCAGCTCGCGGTGCACGGCCCGCGCGAGATCCTCGACCTCGGGCACGACGTCGACGAGATGCGCGGCCACATCCTGCGCGAGCTGGGCGCGTTGCAGGAGGCCCACCGCGCCCTCGACGCGCAGGCCCGCGAACTCCAGCGCTCCAACGCCGAGCTGGAGCAGTTCGCCTACGTCGCCTCGCACGACCTCCAGGAGCCGCTGCGCAAGGTCGCCGGGTTCTGCCAGCTGCTGTCGACCAGGTACCGCGGTCAGCTCGACGAGCGGGCGGACCAGTACATCGACTTCGCGGTCGACGGCGCCAAGCGGATGCAGGTGCTGATCAACGACCTGCTGGCGTTCTCCCGGGTCGGCCGGACCAGCGGCGAGGCACGGCCCGTGGCGAGCGCGGACCTCGTCGCGCAGGCCCAGCGGAACCTGGCCGCCGCCATCGAGGACAGCGGCGCCGAGGTCGTCGCCGAGGACCTGCCGACGGTGTGCGGTGAGGCGTCGCTGCTGACCACGGTGTTCCAGAACCTGATGAGCAACGCGATCAAGTTCCGCGGAGAGCAGCCGCCGCGGCTGCGCATCGAGACCCGGCAGGTCGACGGGATGTGGGAGTTCTCCTGCACCGACAACGGCATCGGCATCGAACCGCAGTACGCCGAGCGCATCTTCGTGATCTTCCAGCGGTTGCACCCGAAGGAGGCGTACGCGGGCACTGGCATCGGTCTCGCCCTGTGCCGCAAGATCATCGAGCACCACGGTGGCACCATCCGGCTGGACACCGAGCACCAGGGCGGGTCGCGCTTCGTCTTCACCCTGCCCGCCGTCCCCGAACCGACAACCGAGGGTGGCCATGACTGACCAGAGCCCGATCTCGCCGTTTGACGTCCTGCTCGTCGAGGACGACCCGGGTGACGTGCTGATGACCCAGGAAGCCTTCGAGCTGCACAAGATCCGCAACAACCTGCACGTGGTCTCCGACGGCGTGCAGGCCCTCGCCTTCCTGCGCCGCGAGGGCGCCTACGCGAACGCGCCGCGCCCTGGGCTGGTCCTGCTCGACCTGAACCTGCCGAAGAAGGACGGCCGCGAGGTCCTCGCCGAGATCAAGGCGGACGAGTCGCTGCGCACGATCCCGGTGGTGGTGCTGACCACGTCCGAGGCGGAGGAGGACATCCTGCGCAGCTACGACCTGCACGCCAACGCCTACGTCACCAAGCCGGTCGACTTCCACCGCTTCGTGGAGATCGTCCAGCGCATCGACGACTTCTTCGTCACCGTGGTCAAACTCCCGCGCTGAACCTAGATTGGCGCCATGGCAGCAGACCAGGTCGTCTCCAGAACCGTGGTGATCAACGCCCCGCCCGAGCGTGTCTTCGAGGTGCTGGCCAACCCCTACGAGCACGCCAACTTCGACGGTTCCGGCAGCGTGCGCGGGCAGTTGCACGGACCGCGGCGACTGGAGCTGGGCGCGAAGTTCGGCATGCGGATGCGCATCCTGCTGCCGTACCGGATCGAGAACGAGGTCGTGGAGTTCGAGCCGGACCGACTGATCGCCTGGCGGCACACCGGCCACCACCGCTGGCGGTACCGGCTGGAGCCGACCGGGGACGGCACCAGGGTCACCGAGACCTTCGACTGGGGCACCGCGCGCTCACCGAAGGCGTTGGAGCTGCTCGGATACCCCAAGCGCAACGCGAGGTCGATCGAGCAGACGCTGGCCCGGCTGAAGAAGCTCGTCGAGGAGCGCACCGGCTGAGCTGTTCTGTGATGCCGCCGTGCCCTCCATGATCTCCGCCGACCGGATCATGGGTCACTCCCGCGTTGACAGGGGTGGCCATGAACTGGCGAATACGGGGCGTCATCGCCCTGCTCGTGCTCGTGATGACGACCGCGTGCGGTGCGGACGGAACGGTGAAGCTGGCCCCGCCGTTCCTGCCGATCGCCTTCGGCATCAACAGCAAGGGCGATGTGACCGTTTCCTACGACAAGTCCTTCGTGACACCGCTCGGCCGGATCACCCTCGGTGCCGACCTGCCCGTGGTGGACGAGGCCGAGGGCCATCTGCTGGTGGTCCAGCAGCGCGTGGCGAGCCGGGACGTTCGCGACCTCTACACGCTGCGGATCGAGGGCAACCTCGCCGCCTGCCTGAACGGCCGGTTCCACCTCGGCGTCTCCGGCAACACCATCACTCTGGTGCTGCTGACCCAGGTGAGCAGGTTCTGGCTGGTCGCGGCGACCGACGACCCGCGCAGCGCCTGCCCGCCGGAGCCCGGCATCACCCGCGCCGTGCCGTCCTCTTCGCGCCCCCGGCCGACGACCACGACCTTCCGGCCGACCACGACCTCCCGGCCGCCCGTCACCACGACGAGCCGGTCGCCGTTCGTGACCACGACCCGTTAGGTCACCAGCGCCGGGAACGCAGCGTCCGCACCGACCTGTTCCGCGACAGCGACGGGTGGCTGGACCGGTGTGCGACGGTGGCCGGTCGTTCGGTCCGAGGCAGCAACTCCGGGTCGCGCACCACCCGGATCCGGGTGGTCTCCGGCGCCAGCTCCCAGGCGCGGAGATCGCTCGGGTACGGGTGGAAACCGTGGCACAGCAACGTGTCGCGCAAGGCCCACATGGGCGGCGGGACATCGGGGTCGTGCTCGATCCGGAACTCCAGCTGCTCGCCGACCCGCATCACCCAGTGGGTCTCGGACTTGCGGTGCAACCGCGCCGTCTCGGCGTCAGTCGTGATCATCTGGGGCCTCCGGTTTCCGGCTTCCTCGGCAGGGGGAGCCAACCGGTACTTACCCGGATGGGGGATGATTAATCGCCCGCGAGTGGAAAACCGGTGTGGGCGTGTTCACCAGCGGGTTCGGGGTAGACGCGGTTGATGCTCGTGCCCAGCTTGCCGATGTCGGCGCCGTAGACGTGGATCGACACGGCGAGGCTGTCGCCGTCGTTGCGCACCCGGTGCACGTCGCCCTTGGGCGGCACCAGCCAGCAGACCTCGCCCGGGGCGTTGTGGCTCGTCGAGCGCTGGTGCGGTACTCCGGCCTCGTCCAGCTCGTAACAGATCTCCTCCTCCCGGCCGCGCAGGACGCCGACCACGCACCAGCACACGTGGTCGTGCACGGGCGTCTGCTGACCGGGCAACCACACCAGCGACACGACGGAGAAGCGGGACAGCGGGTCCACGTGCACCACGTGCTGGCGGTAGCCGTCCGGGGCGGGCTCCATGTGCTCCGGCCGCAGGACATCCCCGGAGCCGAGGAGGCCCCGCAGCGCCTCCGCGACCTCCGCCGCCCGTGCTCCGGGACGGGATTCGGCCGCTACCACCAGTTCCAGGTCAAGGACGAACTCGCGCATGCGCTCGGTCAGCATCGTCATCACCCTCCGCGTCCGATCGTGCTGGCGCGGGGACGGGCGGTCCAATCACCGTTGCGCAGGGCTTGCCCAAGCCCTGCTTATGCGTGCCCGCACGGCCTCGACAGGCGTGGTACTGCTGGGAAATGCTCGAGTTACGCCACCTCCGGATGCTGCGGGAGATCGCACGCACCGGCTCGTACTCGGCGGCCGCGGCGAACCTCGGCTACACGCAGCCCGCGATCAGCCAGCAGGTCAAGGCACTGGAGCGGGTCTACGGCACCCCGCTGCTGGTCCGGCTGGGCAGACGGATGCGCTTCACCGAGGCGGGCGCGGAGCTGGTGCGCTCCGCCCAGGTCATCCTCGCCGGGGTCGCCGCGGCCGAGCAACGGGTCGACGCCATCGCCGGGCGCCGCTCGGGCCGGGTGCGCCTGGTGGTCTTCCCCAGCGGCAGCGCGACCCTGGTACCGCCCGCCGCCGCCCAGGTCCGCCGGGAACACCCGGGGATCCGGATGTCCCTGGTCGAGGCGGAGCCGCCGGAGTCGATCGAGCTGGTCCGCTCCGGTGAGTGCGATCTCGCGCTGACCTTCGCCTTCGTCGACGAGCCCGACGCCGCGGGCCTGCTGCGCGTCCGACTGTTCACCGATCCGTTGGTGGCGTTGCTGCCCTCCGGGCACCGCCTCGCCGAGGCCGAGTCGGTGTCGCTGACCGATCTCGCCGAGGAGCAGTGGATCGCGGGCTGCGCCGTCTGCCGTGGTCACCTGGTGCGCATCTGCCAGGCGGCGGGCTTCGATCCGGAGATCACCTTCGCCACCGACGACAACCTCGCCGTGCAGGCGTTGGTGGCGGCCGACCTCGGTGTCGCTGTCGTCCCGGAGCTGATGCTGACCGCCGCGTGGCGCCCGGACACCGTCTCGCGACCGGTGCACCCGGCGATGTGCCGCGAGGTGTTCCTCTACACCTGGCCCGACCTGATGGGCGTGCCGACCGTGCGCACCACCGTGTCCGCGCTCCGCCGCGTCGCCCGCACCGTAGGCGCCCGCTGATCTCCTTGTCCCACACAACGCTTCGCACGCTCGACGCCGAGGCCGGTGGTACTTGAAGACCGCCGGGTGGGATCAGAGGTTGTCGACGAGTTTCACCGCCTCCGTCAGCTCCATGCCGGGGTAGGCCCGTCGCACCTCGCGGACGGTGCGCAGTTGCCCGTCCCGGTCGCGGATCTCCCGGAACCGGGACAGGTCGTGGGTCGCCAGGATGCGCTCGACCGACGTGTGTTCCGCGACGAACCCGGCACGCCGCCGCTTCTTGTCCACAGTGGACACGTAGGCGGAGAAGAGCACCGAGGCGAGCGCGGTGAAGGTCGCGGCCAACGACTGGTTCAGCACCAGCAGCACCAGCACTGCGGCCACCAGCAGCAGATTGATCATCCACAGTAGACGAATCGACATGGGGGCATCATCCTTCCCGGTGCGCTGCCCGCACCAGTCCGGACTCGTAGGCGATGATCACCAGCTGGGCCCGGTCCCGCGCGTGCAGTTTGGCCAGCAACCGGCCGACGTGCGTCTTCACCGTGGCCATGCTCAGGTAGAGCCGCTGGGTGATCTCGGCGTTGGACAGGCCCCTCGCGATCAGGGTCAGCACGTCCAGTTCGCGGTCGGTCACCCCGCACAGCGAGTGCGTCGGCGGCTGCTCCGGGCGGCAGGCGAACTCCGCGACCAGCCTGCGCATCACGCTCGGCGCGATCAGCGCGTCGCCCGCGGCGACCACCTTGACCGCGGCGAGCAGGTCGGCCGGCGGGGTGTCCTTGAGCAGGAAGCCGCTCGCTCCCGCCCGTAGCGCCGCGTAGACGTACTCGTCCAGGTCGAACGTGGTGAGGATGAGCACCCGGGTGCTGCCGGACACGCGGCGGGTGGCCTCGATGCCGTCCAGCTCCGGCATCCGCACGTCCATCAGCACCACGTCGGGCCGCTCCCGGTCGACCAGTTCCACCGCCTCGGCACCGGTGGCCGCCTCGCCGACCACGACCAGCCCGGGATCGCTCTCCACCAGCACCCGGAAACTGCCGCGCACCAACGCCTGGTCGTCGGCGATGAGCACCCGGGTCGGTGCGGTCACGTCGTCTCCCCGCGCCGGTAGGGTAGCAGCGCGCGCACCGCGAAGCCGCCTTCCGGTCGCGGCCCGGCGCTGAACGTCCCGCCGTGGGCCGCCACCCGCTCGCGCATGCCGATCAGCCCGTTGCCCGGTGGCGCGCCACCCGTTGCCCGTTCGCCCTCGTTCACCACCTCCACCCGTGCGTGGTCGTCCGTCAGTTCCACCACCACCCGGCACGCCCGGTCCCCGGCGTGCTTGGCCACGTTGGTCAGCGCCTCCTGCACGATCCGGTACACCGCGAGACCCACCCCGGCCGGTGGGCCACCCGGCCCGCGGATGTCGAGCTCGGCCCGCGTCCCGGACCGGCCGACCAGCCCGGGAAGGCCGGAGATGCCCGGCGCCGGGGTGAGGTCCGCCGCGCCGCCCTCGCGGAGCACCCCCAGCACGCGGCGCATCTCCGCCAGCGCGTCCCTGCTCGTCTCCTCGATCACCCGCATGGCCTTCCGTGCCTCCTCCGGTCTGGTGTCGGTGACGTGGTTGGCCACTCCCGCCTTGATCGCGATCAGGCTCATGCTGTGCGCGACCACGTCGTGCAGCTCGCGGGCGATGCGCAGGCGCTCCTCCGTGATCGCCTGCACCACCGACTGCTCCGCCGAGCGCGCGTCGTGCTCCCGCCGTTCCCTGGCGATCCGGCCGAGCGCCCAGCCCGCGCCGGCCACCGCCCAGGCGACGGTCACCGGTTCGTGGGCCCGCGCACCGATCGCGACGAGGTTGCACACGAGGGGGACCGCCAGTGCCAAACCCAAGGCGGACAAGGATTTCCGCCGTTCCACCGTGTTCGCCACCGTGTACAGCACCGGGCCGAGCACCAGGGCGGGGAGCCAACCGACACCGAGGCTAACCGCGGGCACCGACAAGATCAGTCCGGTGAGCACCGCGGCCGCAGGGACCGGGCGCCGGAGGGCGAGCGGGAGCCCGGCGAGGACGGCGACCGGAACCGTCAGCCACCGGGCGACCCCCGCCCCCCAGACCCCGGCGAGCAGGTTGGCGAGGGCGCCCGCGCCGATCACCACGGCCGCGACCACGTCCAGGGCCAGCAGCTGGCCGGGGCCGAGGCGTCTGCTCAACGGGATGCGCACCGGCCGAAGCTAACCCGGGCCACGCCGGTTGAGGTCATGCCACGGTATGACGTACCCGGGTCCGATCCGCGTCCGCGCCCGCCTCGCCAAGGTGGAGCCATGAGAAGAGCACTCCTGCTGGTGATCGCCCTGGCGATCGCCTTCGTCCTGTCCGGCCAGGCGAACGCCCTGCCGGACAAGGGATACGACCGCGAGCAGTTCCAACGCGACCTCGACATCCGCCACCGCGCGGGCGTCATCGGCGTGCACGGGCGCATCATCACCGGATCGGGGCCGGACATCGTGGCGTCGAGCGGGTTCGCGGACCTGGGCACGCGGCGCCCGGTGGACCCGCGCGGTCACTACCGGATCGCCAGCAACACCAAGACATTCGTGGCGACGGCCGTGCTCCAGCTCGTCGGCGACGGCAGGCTCGGGCTGGACGACACCCTCGAACGGCACCTGCCCGGAGCGGTGCCCGGTGGCGCGGCGATCACCCTGCGCCAGCTGCTCCAGCACACCAGCGGTATCGCCAACTACCACCGCGGCCTGCCGCCCGCGAACGCGGAGAACTTCGAGCGCGACCGGTACCGCCACTACCCGCCCGAGGAACTGGTGCGCATCGCGGTCAGCCTCGGACCCGACTTCCCGCCCGGCACCAAGTGGTCCTACTCCAACACCGGGTACACGCTCATCGGGATGGTCATCGACAAGGTGACCGGCCGGTCGTGGCGGGACCACGTCCGCGAGCGCATCATCGCTCCCTTGCGGCTCAAGGACACCAGCATCCCCGACCGCGACCCCCGGCTGCCCAGGCCGCACGCGAAGGGGTACGTGCAGTGGACGCCGGGCGGCCCGCTGACCGACGCCACCGACCACAGCCCGAGCACGAGCAACTCGGCGGGGGAGATCATCAGCACCAGCAAGGACCTGAGCACCTTCGTCCGTGCGTTGCTGCGGGGTGACGTGCTGCGGCCCGACCTGCTCGCGGAGATGAAGCGGACCGTGCCCTCCGGGGCAGCGGAGTTCGGCGACTACGGGCTCGGCATCGCGCGTGTGGCGTTGTCCTGTGGCGGGGAGTACTGGTCCCACGGCGGGAACGGCGCGGGCTACGTCAGCCGCGAGGCGTTCGCCCCGGACGGTTCTCACGGCGTGGCCATGGGCTTCAGCGGCATCACCGGTCGAACGATGGAGGAGCTGATGTCGCACGGACCCGCGGTGCGGGCACAGCTGGACCGCGTCATGTGTGGATTGCGAAAAATCAACTGAAAGTTCGTACACCTCGCGCTTCGGGAGATGTGCGTCCGGCGGTTACGATGAGCTTTTCCGGCGGCAGTCGTGACCGGCAGGCAGGAGACGACATGAGTGCGCCACGTGCACCGTTTCGGTTCGGCGTTGTTCTGGTGTCCGAGGCGTGTTCCCGGGCGGAGTGGGTGGCCAAGTGCCGTCGCGCGGAAGAACTCGGTTACGACGTCGTCTCTGCCTGTGAGCACGTGAACCTCCCGTCGCCGTTTCCCTCCGTGATCCTCGCGGCGGAAGCGACGGAGCGGCCGAGGATCGGTATCTACGTCCTGAACACCAGTTTCCACAATCCGACGCTGCTGGCCCGGGACGTGGTCACGGTGGACCAGTTCGTGGAAGGCCGGCTCGAACTCGGACTGGGCACCGGCTACGTCGAATGGGAATTCCAGAAGACGGGAATTCCCTTCGGTACCCCCGGCAGTCGGGTGGACCGCCTGGAGACGACGATCGGCGAGTTGCAGCGCCTCCTCTCCGATCCGGAGCACCCGAAGTCGGTGCAGCGGCCGCATCCTCCGATGCTGGTCGGAGGGCATGGCAATCGGGTACTGCGGCTGGCGGCGCGGAACGCGGAGATCGTCAGCTTCGTCGGTGCCCAGTACCGCCCGGAGTACGGCCGGATGGTCATCGCACCTGCCGAGGAAATGGTGGAGCGGGCCGAGTTCGCGCGTCGCGCTGCTGGTTCCCGGGCCGATGAGATCGAATACAACATCCTGTCCAAGGCGACCGTGATCACCAAGGACCGGAGGTCGGCGCTCGATCAGGTCCGTCGTTTCGCGCCGCACCTGGACGACGAACAGATTCTCGGCGCCCCGACGGTGTCGATCGGAACCCCGCAGCAGATCGCGGAACAGCTCCGGGAGAACCGCGAGGTGTACGGGATCAACTACATCACGGTGATGGAACCGGCGATGGAAGCATTCGGCAAAGTGATCGAGGCTATGCGCTAGCCGGTCGCGCGAATGGCCCGGCCGAAGTGGTCGGGCCATTGTTGTCCCAGTGCTGAAAAAGAAACAAGCGCCACGTCGAGGACGCGGCGCCGGAGGAGTTCGCTCGCCTTTCCGGCCGGGGCCGGCCATCCGTTCCGATGGCCGGCCCCGGCTCCGCTGATCGTCGGTGCGGGCGAGTCTCCCGGGGAGGTGGTTGCTTACAGGACGTGGACCTCGGGGACGTAGAGGATCCACTTGCCACCCGCCTCGCGGAACGCCTTCTCCTTCGCCATGATCTCCTCGGCGTGGTTCCAGGCGAACAGCAGCGCGTAGTCCGGGTAGGGGTTGCTGAACGCCTCGGGGCTGCGCACCGGGATGTGCGTGCCCGGGGTGAGGCGGTTCTGCTTCTGCGGCGTGGTGTCGCAGACGAAGGACACGAGGTCGGAGTTCAGCCCGCACAGGTTCGCCACGGTCGCGCTCTTGGCGGTGGCCCCGTAGGCGACGACGGTCTTGCCCTCCTCGCGCAGCTTGGTGAGCAGCGCGACCAGGTCCTCCTTGATCTTGGTGACCTTGGCGCCGAACGCCTCCAGGGTCGGCAGCGTGGCCAGGCCGGCCGCGTTCTCCTCGGCGATCAGCTCGGCGACGGCGGGGCTGGGCTCACGGGCACCGGCACGGGCGATGGTGTAGCGCACCTCGCCGCCGTGCACCGGGTAGCGCTCCACGTCGACGAGGTCGAAGCCGAACCGGCGCGCCATGGCCTGCACCGAACGGGCGGTGAACAGGTAGTAGTGCTCGTCGTAGATCTGGTCGAAGGAGGTCCGCTGGGTGATGTCGCCCAGGTACGGGTCCTCGAAGACGAACACGCCGTTCGGCTTCAGCAGCGCGTCGATGCCGCGGAAGATCGAGTCCATGTACGGGATGTGGCAGATGGTGTTCGCGGCGAAGATGACGTCCGCGTGCCCCTCCTCCTTCGCCACCTCCACCGCGGTGGACTCCTCGAAGAAGGCGGTGCGCACCCGGATTCCCTTGCTGCGCGCCACTTCCCCGACCCCGCCCGAGGGCTCGACGCCCAGGTGCTTCACGCCCGCCTCGGCCGCGGTCTTCAGCATGATGCCGTCGTTGCAGCCGATCTCGACGATGAACGGGTCCGGGCCGGTCAGCTCGGTCTCCAGGAACTTCCGCGCGGTCAGCTCGAAGTGCTTGCGCATCACCGAGGAACCCGAGGAGAAGTACGGGTAGTCCTCGTGGAACATCTTGTCCCTGGGGACCTCCTCCATGAGCTGCACCATGGTGCAGTCCGAGCACAGGCCCACGGCGAGACGGAAGAAGAACTCGCCCTCGAGCTTGTCCGGCTCCAGGAAAGCATCGGAGAGGGGCTGGCGTCCGAAATCATAGAATTCGGTGAGAACGCCGCCGCAGATACGACAATCAGCCATATCGCACAACCTAAGTGGGGGCAAGGGGCAGGCCAACCCCTAACCTCCCCCGGACCCCTAGCCGGGCGCACCCCTATCGCGGACACCCGCGGCCTGAGCAGGGATGATCCACTGTGAACGATCATTGTCCGCGAGGTCGTCGCACCCGTCCGCCGCGGGCTTCCAGGCCATTGTCAATTGCTGTCGCGCATTCCCATCGCGGCGCTTATCCGCGCCGTGGTCGAGTGCATTTCCTGGGTGTCGGTGGACGCGGGGGCTGCCGCGGCGCGACAGGGTACGGCACGCGTGGCGCTACGGCCACGGAACTTCCCGTTGGCGCATAAGGGATTTCGTTGCCGACTCAACCAACCGGGCTTCGGGGTGCGGCGTCATCGCTGTGGATGACCTGCTGCTCCGAAGGAGAACTGTGCGCACATTACGGGGTTCACGTGTGTGGAACGTAAAAGTGGTCGCGGCCGCCGCGTTGGTGGTGGCCACGATCGTCAGCGTGTCCTGGATCAGCGCCCGCGGTCAGGCCGACGCCGAACCGGGCTTCGAGGTTCCACGTGCACCCGTCGCCCAGCAGCCCGCCGGGCGCCAGGCCGTTCCCGTCCCCGACCCGAGCACCGCGGAACAGGTGCGGAGCGCTCCGCAGGGTCGCGTCGTCGCGCGCGGTCAGGCGATGGTCGCCGACGAGATCGCCACGAACACCAACCGGGCCCCGCTGATCCGGCTGACCATCTCCGGTGACTTCCCGGTGCGCTCGCTCGACTACACCGTCCTCGTCGACGGGGAGGCGGTCGGCCGCGGCATTCCCACCGAGGACCTGAAGGCGATCCGCGTCGCGCTGCCGCAGCCGCGTTCCGGTGCCGTCGTGTCCTACCGCTACGGCGACGGGAAGGCCGCTGTTGTCGGCCCGCTCCAGGTGGAGGGCAAGTGAAGCGCTTCGGGTTCTTTGCCGCGACCGCCATCGTCGCGGCCTCGCTGACCGCGGCCGGAGCCGGGATCGCCACCGCGGCGCCGCAGGTGGACCCGCTCGCGCCGGGACCGCACAAGGTCGCAGAGGCGTCCTATCACCTCGGGGACGACGCCCTCCGCCCGGACGCCTTCCCCTGGCCGGTGGAACTCACGGGCCACGTCTACTACCCGGAGAAGCCGGCCGTGTCCGCCTACCCGGTGGTCGTGTTCCTGCACGGCAGGCACGCCACGTGCATGTCCAGCACGGTCCCCACGCCCAGGCTGGCCTGGCCGTGCCCCGCCGGTTACCAGCCCATCCCGAGCCACCGCGGCTACGACTACCTGGGCAGGCAGCTCGCCGGTCACGGGTACGCGGTGATCTCCATCAGCGCCAACGGGATCAACGGCAACGACGCGCTCGACGCCAATTCCGGCCAGCGGGCCCGGGGTGAGCTGGTGCTCAAGCACCTGGACCTGTGGAACGAGTGGCGCACCAAGCCCGGAGGCCCCGTCCCGGTGTCAGTGACCCGGTCCTTCGACTTCGACCGGATCGGGTTGATGGGCCACTCCCGCGGCGGTGAGGGTGTCGTCAACGCCGTGGAGCAGAACGCCTTGCGCGAGAAGCCCTATCGCCTGCGCGCCCTGCTCCCGCTCGCCGCGACGGACTTCGAGCGTCGCATCCCGGTCGGCATCACGATGGCCACGCTCCAGCCGGACTGCGACGGCGACGTCTCCGACCTCCAGGGCGTGCACTACTACGACGACGGCCGTTACTACGTGCGCACCGACCGCGCGACGCGGAACAACGTCACGGTCCTCGGGGCCAACCACAACTTCTTCAACACCAACTGGTCGCCGAGCAGCGGCCTTCCCGGCGCTGTCGACGACTGGCGCGGCGGGCAGGGGGACCCGAACTCCTCCTGCCACCCCAGCAAGGCGACCCGGCTCACCGAGCAGCAGCAGCGCAACGTCGGAATCGCCTACATCAACGGGTTCTTCCGGCACTACCTGGGCGGCGAGAAGGCGCTGGCGCCGCTCTGGCGCGGTGCGGCAGGCCCTCCGGCGTCGGTCGCGCCGGCCACGGTCAACGTCTCCTACCACCCGCCGTCGGCCTCGGGACAGCGCCTGGACGTGAACCGGGAGGACGGCTACCGCGACATCAACACCCTCGGCGGCAAGGTCGTGGCCACCGGCGTGAAGCAGATCGCCTGCGGTGGCCCGAACCCGGGGGAGTTCGCGTCGTGCCTGAGCAAGCCGGGCACGCGGACGTCCGAGCCGCACCGCGGCTGGGGTCGGTCCGGGGTGCTCGCGGCGCGGACCACGTGGGCGGCGACGGGCGGCACCGTCACCAACGAGGTGCCCGCCCCGCACGGTGACGTGGCCAAGTACGCCGCTGTCCAGTTCCGCGCCGGGGTGGACTTCAGTGATCCGGCCAACGCGGCCGGTCAGCCGCAGGACCTGCGGATCGTGCTCACCGACGCCGCGGGCAAGACGGCGTCGGTGAAGGCGTCCGAGCACGGCAAGGCGCTGGCGTACCCGCTGCAGGGCGGCCAGAACGACGTGCTGCCGAGGATGCACCTCAACCAGGTGCGCGTGCCGCTCTCCGCGTTCGCGGGCGTCGACCTCACGAAGATCACGTCGGTGGCGCTCGCCCTCGACGTGAACCCGACCGGAGCTCTCGCCGTCTCCGACCTCGTGTTCACCGACTGACCTTCCACGGCAAGGAAAACGCCGGCGGTGCTCCGTGGAGCGCCACCGGCGTTCTGCTGTGCGGGGGAGTTACGGCTTCCCGCCCTTGAGCCATTCCTCCCACGGGATCTGCCAGTCCCCGAAGCCGTCCCAGGACCGCAGGTCCGGACCGCCGGAGTTGGTGATGATGACGATGTCGCCCTTCTTCACCGTGTCGAAGTACCACTTGGCGTTCTCGGTCGACATGTTGATGCAGCCGTGGCTGACGTTGCGGCGGCCCTGGTCGCGCACGGACCACGGGGCGGCGTGGGTGAACTCGCCGCCGTTGGAGATGCGGACCGCCCAGTTGACCTTGGTGCGGTAGCCGCCCCGGTCCAGCGGCAGGCCGTAGCTCGTGGAGTCCATGATCTTGGTGGGGTGCTTCTCGGTCACCACGTGGATGCCGTTGTTCGACGGGAACTTCGGGCTGCCCAGGGAGACCGGCATCTCCTTGACCACCTGGCCGTTGACCTTGACGACCATCTGGTGCGAGCCGCCGTCGGCCTCGGCGATGACGGAGTCGCCGATGGTGATGGTGGCCTTGCGGTCCTCCTGGCCGTAGATCCCGTTGCCGAGGTCCTTGCCGTAGACCTTCACCTCGACGGTGACCTTGGTTCCCGGCTTCCAGTACTCGCGCGGGCGCCAGTGCACTTCCTTGTCGGAGAACCAGTAGAAGGCGCCCTCGGTCTTCGGCTCCGTGGTGATCTGGATGGCCTTCTGCGCGGCTTCCTTGTTCGGCGGCGCGACGTCGAAGATGAACGCCAGGGGCTGGCCGACGCCCACGGTCTGGCCGTCGAGCGGGTTCATCGACACGAACGCCTGCCTGCGCGGCTTCACCGTGGTGAAGGCGGACTTCGCGCTGACGGGCTTGCCGTCGGTACCGGTGGCGGTGGCGTTGAGCGTGTAGGACTTGTTGTAGCCCAAGGCTTCCGTCGAGGTCCACTTGAGACCGTCCGGCGAGACCTGCCCGGCGACCGGCTTGCCGTCGGCGTTGACCAGGCTCACCTGGCCGAGCTTGCCGTTGGTCGCGGTGACGGTCACCGGCTCGCCGGGCGCGACGCCCTGGGAGCCCTCGGCGGGCACCAGGGCGAGCGTCACGGGGCCGGTGGGGGCCGTCGGCGCGGACCCGCCTCCGCCGGGCTGTTGGCCCCCGGGTGTCCCTTGGCCGCTCTCACCTCCGGTGCAGCCGGAGACGAATGCGGCGACCAGCCCAAGAGTCCCCACCGCGAGCGCGCGGCGTCGCCCCAGTACGACTCGATCTTCCGGGCTTCCTGGCACCAACATCGGCGACCGTCCGTTTCGCTAGTTCCCTCAGGCTGTGCACGATCCAGTCTGCTACACCACCTGGTCGAGGCGAATACCTCCGGGGAGACCACTGGACGTAGTCCGCGTCACCCTCACGTCTCTAGAGACGCAAAAATCAGTCCGCAGGTTGCCCGTCCGGCCTGTCGGGCTGCGGTGTGGTTGTGGGGCAACGAAAAAGCCCCCTTCCGCAAGGAAGAGGGCTTTCGGTGTGCGCCGCCAGGGACTCGAACCCCGAACCCGCTGATTAAGAGTCAGCTGCTCTACCACTTGAGCTAGCGGCGCCTGTTCTGTTGTTGTCCGTTTCGGACGGGAGAAAACTTAGCACAGGGGTTCCCGCGGTTCCCAATCGCCTGGTCAGACCCGGTTTTCTCCCAGAAACCCCAGGACGCCGTCACCCGGCTCCCACGCCCGCCCCAAGTGATCAAAGTTACTTTCACCGGCACCGACCCCGGCGATCCCGCCCCCACCCCTTCGGAACGCGACCACGCCGATTCAGCACCAGTCGCACCGTAGGGGGTTTGGGGGAGTCGCTCCCCCAACGTGGTGGAGGACAACGGGAAAAGGCCCCCCGCACGAAGTGCCGGGGGGCCTTGAACACCATCGAGGGTGAGTGACGGGACTTGAACCCGCGACTTCCTGGACCACAACCAGGTGCTCTACCAGCTGAGCTACACCCACCATACTTCTCACTGCTGATTGCTCGCTGCCGAGGCAGCCGCATAAGCGTAGCGTGCCGCCCCGCAGGAGCGAAATCGGGTTACCCGTTGGCCGGTCCCGCGAGCAGTTCGGCCGCGATGGCCTGGGCTTTCTCGGTGGTGGGGCCGGGCGGGGGGACGAACAGCGCGCGCCGGTAGTAGGCCAGCTCCATGATCGACTCCTGGATGTCGGCGAGGGCGCGGTGGGCCAGGCCCTTGGCGGGCTGGCCGTAGTAGACCTTGGGGTACCAGCGGCGGCACAGCTCCTTGATGGAGGAGACGTCGACCATCCGGTAGTGCAGGTGCTCGTCCAGTTCCCGCATGTCGCGGGCGATGAAGCCGCGGTCGGTGGCGATCGAGTTGCCGGCCAGCGGTGCGGTCCGCTTGTCCGGGACCCATTCCCGCACGTAGTCGAGCACGGCCTGCTGGGCCTGGTCGATCGTCACCGTGGAGCGGCGGACCTCGTCGGTCAGCCCGGACCGGGCGTGCATGTCGCGCACGACGTCCGGCATGGTCTCCAGCACCTTGTCATCGGCGTGGATCACGATGTCCACGCCTTCGCCGAGCACGTTCAGATCGGCGTCTGTCACGAGGGCGGCGATCTCGATGAGAGCGTCTTTGCCCAGGTCGAGGCCGGTCATCTCGCAGTCGATCCACACTAGACGGTCCGTCACGCGGGTGAGCCTATCCCTTACTGTGCGCGTTCAACGGGGCACGCGCTCGAGGAACGGGGTCAGCAGTCCGGGCAGCGCGGTCTCGGCCAGCCGCAGGGCGTCGGCCTCGCCGATGTCCTCCACCGAGTAGGCGCCGGGTTCGGTCTCCGCGCGGCCGGTGCCGGCCCCGGTGGTGGCGTGCAGGGTGACCAGGCCGACGCGGCGCTGGAAGATCGATCTCGTGATCTTCCAGCCGATGATGCCGTGCCGGTGCAGCGCGACGGTCTGCCGGATCAGCGAGCCGGAGCGGCTGACGAGGTAGTCCTGGGTGTGCGCGTGGCCGAGGTTGCGGTAGCGGTCGATGCCGAGCAGCAGCGACAGCGGCAGCAGGCACAGCGCCGCGATCCACGGCCAGTCCGGGAACGACAGGGAGATCCGGAGTCCGCCGAGCACGGCCGCGAGCACCAGGGGAGGCACGGTGGCGCGGAACAGCCTGCGGGCGAGCGCGGCGCGCGGGTGCCGGGTCAGCGGGGCGGTGGTCGGCGATTCGGTGAGCTGCAGCGCCTCGGCGGCGACGCGGTGCGCCTCGGCGCGCGGGGCCTGGGGGAGCAGCATGCCGCTGCCCTCGCCGGTGCCGAGACCGGTGGCGACGGCGCTGCACTTGGCGCCCTTGCCGGAGCGCAGCAGCAGCGGTTCCTCGATCTTGGCGCCGCGCATGCGCTTCTGCTCGATGGACACCGAGCGGACTTCGAGCAGGCCGTAGCGGACCAGCAGGGAGCCGTGCTCCTCCCTGGTCAGCTGGTAGTTCCAGTACAGGATCACGTAGACGGCGATGCCCGCGAGCGTGGAGATCACCAGGCCTGCCGCGACGACCACGGGCACCGTGGTCAGCAGGGGCATCGTGGTGAACCAGTCCACGACCGCCTGGACCGGTCCGATGTGGAACAGGTCCACCTTGATCTGCCGGGCGATCGCCGCGGCGCCGCCGAGCAGCGTGCCGACCGCGATGACGCCGAACAGGGTCAGCGGTGCGAACCTCAGCCACTTCGGGTCCATTGTGGACAGGACGGTGCCCGGACCGTCCCCTTGGCAGGGTTCGGCCGCTTCGGGTGTCTCCTCCTGCCGTGGCGGGGTTTCCCGGCGCAGCAAGGTCAGCCGCAGGCTCTCCGCCTGCTCCTTGGTGATCGCGTTGAGGGTCAGCTCGTCCTCGGTGCCCGAGTCCTGGCGGCCGGTGCCGAGCCGGACCACCGCGAGCCCGACGAGGCGGTGCGGCACCGACGCGGTGAGGTCGACCGTGCGCAGCCGGTCCCGCGCGACCTGGCGGTGCTTCTTGACCAGCCAGCCGGAGTGCAGCTCCACGTGCTTGGCGGTGACCCGGTAGCGGGTGGTCAGCCAGCGCACCATGGCGTAGCCGACCAGGACACCGGAGATGCCCAGCGCGACGGCGGTCTCCCACAGCTCCAGCTCGAACCGCCCGCGCACGACGAGGATCAGCACGAGGACGCCGAGCACGCTGGCGATCTCGTTGAGCGGGTCGGCGATCATCACCCGCGGGTTGAGCCGGTGCCACTCGGTGTCCGGCTCCTCGAGCGGGGGAGCGGCGGGCAGGCCGGCGAAGTCGGTGGGGTGCCGGCTCACGTCGCATCACCCTGGGCGGCCTCAGCGACCACGGTCAGCTCGTCGACCAGGCGGGTCGCGACGTCGAGGTCCAGCCCGGCGATCTCCAGCGGGCCCGCGGCCGACGCGGTCGTGACGACCACAGTGGCCAGGCCGAGCCCCTGCTGCAGCGGGCCGCGCTTCATGTCCACCGTCTGCACCCTGGACACCGGAGCCACCCGCGCGTCCAGCCAGAACCAGCCGGACTGCACGTACACGGCCTGCTCGGTGGTCTCCCACCGGTGCACCCGGTACCGCCAGAACGGCATCACGGCGGAGTGCACCACGCCGAAGACGATCGCCAGCACCAGCAGGGTGGTGGGCCATCCGCCCGTCCAGTCGAACAACAGGCGGGCGGCGACGAGCGCGCCGACCAGCACCGCCCACTCGATCACCGCCTGGATCGCCCACCAGCCGATGGCCTTGCGGCTGACCTGGTTGGCCGGCGGGCGGAGGCGCAGCCGGAGGCGGGGTTCTGCTGTGTTCACGCGCCCACTCTGCCCGACCGGGCCGGTACCCGGCACGGGAAACGCGCCTTTGGTGGGCGCGGGGCAGCGACTTTCGTCTACCCCAGCTCGCGCTTCACCACTTTTCCGGTGGCGTTGCGGGGCAGTTCGTCGAGGAAGGTCACATCCCTGGGAACGCAGAACCGGGTGAGCGTGGCGCGCACGTGCTCGCGCAGCCGTTCGGCGTCGAGCACCGCACCGTCCGCGGCCACCACGTAGGCGGCCAGCCGCTGGCCGAACTCCTCGTCGGGCACCCCGACCACGGCCACCTCGCGGACCCCGGGCAGCGCCGCGAGCACGTCCTCGACCTCACGCGGGTACAGGTTCTCCCCGCCGGAGATGATCATGTCGTCGTCCCGGCCCGCGACGAAGAGCAGGCCGTGCCGGTCGAGGTAGCCGACGTCGCCGGTGGACAGCATCCCGTCGACGACCTCCTTGCCGGAACCGTTGGTGTAGCCGTCGAAGAGCATCTCGTTGGCGACGAAGATCCGCCCGGTCTGCCCGCGCCGCACCGGCCGCCCGTCCTGGTCGAGGATGGCCAGCCGCGTGCCGAGCGGCGGTCTTCCCGCCGTGCCCGGGGCGATCCGCAGCTCCTCGGGGGTGGCGACGGAGATCCACGACGCCTCCGTCGAACCGTAGAAGTTGTGCAGGACCGGACCGAACGCGTCCAGGAACTCGATGGCGAGCTTGCCGGGCAGGACCGAGCCCGTGCACGCCACCGTCCGCAGGGAGGAGGTGTCGTACCGCCGCCGCTCGGCACCGGGCAGCTCCATGATCCGCTGCAACATCACCGGGACGGCGAACATGCTGGTGCAGCGGTGCCTCTCGACGGCGGCGAGCGCGGTCTCGGGCTCGAACCGCCGCCGCAGCACGATCGGCGCGCCGAGCACGAGGCTGATCTGGAACGCGCCGATGCCCCAGCTGTGGAACATCGGCGCGGGGATGAACATCGGCTCGCCCGCGCGCAGCGGGATGCGGGACAGGAACGGGGCGGCGGAGCCCAGCAGTCCCTTGGCGTGCGGGCGCCGCGCGCCCTTCGGGGTTCCGGTGGTGCCGGAGGTCAGCACGATCAGCCGTGAGATCGGCGGCTTGGGGAGGTCGGCGGCGGGGGAGGACGCGATCAGCTGCTCCAGCGTGGTGCTCTTGGTGGGCCCTTCCGTCCACGCGGTCACGCGCTTCACCCCGCGCGGCGCGTTCACCAGCAGCGGCCGGAACTCCGTGTCGGCGACGACGAGGCAGATCTCCTGTTCGCGCAGCACCGCGCTCAGCTGGGACGGGCTCGCACCGGTGTTGAGCAGCACCGCGTGCGCGCCGAGCTTGGACAGCGCGGCCACCGACTCGACGAAGCCGCGGTGGTTGCGGCACAACACACCCACGGACGAACCGGGCCGCACCCCGTGCTGGGCGAAGCCGTGCGCGAGCCTGGTCGTGCGGTCGTCGACCTCCGCCCAGGTCAGCGTGCCCAGCTCATCGATGATCGCGGGGCGGTCGGGGAACAGCGCAGCGCCGGACGCGTAGCCCGCTCCCACGCTGTACTCGTACTTCCGCAACGCCTGGACCGCCTTGATCAGCCGGTCGGGCCGATGCGGTGTCAGCACCCGGCTCCGCGCCAGCACCAGCACGCCCTTGGCCTGGGTCGCGGTGCGCCGTGCGAACTCCTGGGCTGACCGGGTGAACCGCTTCATCGCGTCCCTCCACAGTGGATGGTCAGGGCGTGCGCCGTGGTGCTTCCGGCATCAGGCGATACAGCACGTGCATCGCGCGATCAACCGCCTTGGGGGTGACGGCGTAGGCCGCCTGCGCGAGTGCGCCCGCGGCCGAGCCGACGCGCTTGGGCCGCTTGGTCAGCGCGCGCACCACCAGCCGTGCGCCTTCGTCCGGCGTGGCGCCGGGAATCCGGTCGTAGGCCGAGGTCGCCTGGCTCATCGGAGTTTTCACGAGTCCCATGTGGACGGTGGTGAAGGTGACGCCGTCCGCGACGGTCTCGCTGGCCACCACGCGGCTGAACATGTCCAGTGCCGCCTTGGAAGCCAGGTAGGCGGAGTACCTGGGGGTGGCGATCTGCACGCCCTTCGTCGACACGTTGACGATGTGGCCGAAGCGCCGCGAGGTCATGTGCGGCAACAACGCCAGCACCAGCCGCACCGCGCCGAAGTAGTTGATCGCCATGGTGCGCTCGTAGTCGTGCAGGCGGTCCAACGAGTTCAGCACGCCGCGCCGGATCGACCGGCCCGCGTTGTTGACCAGCATGTCGATGCCCTCGTGGTCGCTGAGCATCCGCTTCACGGCGGCGCGCACGGACTCGCTGTCCGTGAGGTCGCAGGGGTAGACGTGCGCTTGACCGCCTTCGCGCACGATCTCCTCGCGCACGGCCTCCAGTTCCTCCGCGCGCCTGGCGATCAGCAGTGGGACCGCGCCGAGCTGGGCCACCTGCAGCGCGGTCGCCCGCCCGATGCCGGAGGACGCGCCGGTGATCACGATCCGCCGCCCGCGCAGTCCGTCCCTCGGCCGCCGCGCCCGGTCCGGGTCGAGGTGCCGCCGCCAGTACCGCCACAAGCGGTCCGCGTACTCGCCGAACTCCGGCGTCGGCAGGTCGCCGAGCGCGCGATCGGTGTTCGACCGGTCGAAGCGCGCCGAGAACGTCATGTGCGGCAACACTTCCGCCGGGACGCCGAGGAGCTTGCCCACTCCGGGCAGCTTCGCCAGCGCGCGGACGGGCACGGGAACCGGAGCCGTGATCGCGATTCGCGGGGCTCCGGCGGCTTCGGCCAGCGCGTTGTAGACCGAGGTCAGCGACTGCCCGCCGGGCGCGGTGAGGTGGAATGTCCGTCCGGGCTCGAAGCCGTTGTGCACCAAGCGGTCCAGCGCGTCGGCGACCCAGTCGACCGGCACCAGGTTGGTCGAGCCGAGGCTCGCCCCTGCCAGTGGCAGGGCCGAGGGCAGGCGGGACAGCTCCGCGAGCGCGCCGAAGAAGTAGTACGGCCCGTCGATCTTGTCCATCTCGCCCGTGCGCGAGTCGCCGACGATCGCGGCGGGGCGGTAGATCTGCCACGCGACGCCCTCGTGCTCGCGGACCACGCGCTCGGCTTCGAACTTCGTCGCGTGGTACGGCGAGCTGAACCGTTGACCGAGGTCGAAGTCGTGCTCGGTGAAGGGGCCGCGGTGGTCGCCCGCGACCGCGACCGAGGACACGTGGTGCAGCTTCGCGCCGCTCAGCTCGGCGACGAGATCGGCGATGTGCCGGGTCCCGTCGACGTTGGCCGCCCGCGCGGTGGACTCGTCGGCGGTGAGGTCATAGCTCGCGCCGAGGTGGATCACGTGGTCGACCGCGGCCAGCCGCGTCCGGTCGGCGGCGTCGAGGCCCAGCCCCGGCTCGGTGAGGTCGCCGGGCAGCGGCCACACGCGTTCCGGCTGCGGCCAGCGCTGCGCGATCTCGTCGAGCTTCGCCATGGATGCGGGCCTGACCAGCACGAACACGCCCTCGCACGCGGCTCGGCGGAGCAGTCGTTCGACCAGCCGGACGCCGAGGAAGCCGGTCGCGCCGGTCACCAGGTACGTGGTCACCGCTCGATACTGGCACTACCTACCCGCGAGTAGGAAGAGCCGAGGGGCCGGCACGCAGGAAGCAGGGGACCAACGTGCCGGCCCCGTCAACGGTGGCGGCGCAGGCGCAGTTCGAGGACCTGGCCCGGCCAGTCCCCGACCTCGAATCCGTGCAGCCTGGTGAAACCCGCCGAGACGTAGAAGTCCACGAGCGCGCCGTCACCGCCTGCCCAGCAGTCGACCCGCAGCCGGGACACCCCCGCCGCCACCGCTTCTTGCCGTGCCGTCTCCAGCAGTGTCCGACCCGCGCCGCGCGCCGCGGCCTGCCGCCCAGAGACCAGGCCGACCACGTACAGCTCGGGTTCGTCGGAGACCGGCACGTAGGCCGGGGCTTCCGGCAGCAGCACCATGGCGCCGACCGCCTCCCCGTACCGCTCGGCGATGCGCAACCCGCCGGAGTCGCACCACCGCTCGACCTGCAGGACGCGCTTCGGACTCTCCGAGAACGGGGTGGTGCCCCACTGGCCGGTCTGCCCCTTGGCCGTCAACCAGCGCACCGCGTCGTCGAAGAGTCCGAGCACCGTCATGGCGTCGCTGACCGTCCCGCTCCGTACGGTCAGCTCCGACGCCTGTTCTCCTGCACGCTCGCTCACAGTTCGGCGCCCACCGCCGCCATCGCCGCCTGCCGCAGCGCCGACCGCAGTTCACCGACCTCCAGGGGGGCGAGCACGGCCGCCTCGCCCGGCGGCGAGATCACCACGACCTGTCCCTGGTTCACCAGCACCGTCAACGACCGTCGCCGGCCCGCGACATCGCGGCAGCCCACGATCCACTCCTTCCGGACAACCACGTTCCCCGACCTCCAGACCTGGTCCGTCCGTTCCCGATGCGGGAGTGGGACCCAGGAGGCGGCCGGGCATGACGCGGCGCTTGAGCCTGTTCAGCCGATCGGCTGAGCACCGCGTGCAGCCTCGGAGATCGTCAACGCGCTGACCAGCGGCTGAACGGCGCAACCAGGATTGCGCCGTTCGCTCACGTCACTCGGCCGGGGCTCCCGGGCCCACGTCGGCGGAGGTGAGCGGGACCCGCTGACCGCCGCGCTCGTCGGCCCCGACGTCCTTGCGGTCGTCCCGCCGCTGCCCGTCGAGGTCCAGTTCGACTGCGGGGTAGGAGCCGACCGAGGCGTTCAGCACCGGGCTGTCCGCGGCCGGGCGGCGCAGTTCTCCGGACACCTTCGGGTCCACCTGCCGGTAGCCGCCCGAGGGGATGTTGCCCGGGGTGCCGCCCCAGAGCACATTGCCCTCCCAGCGGAACTTCGAGAACTGCGTCTGCCGCACGAGCTGCCCGCTGCCGGTGAGCACGTTGTTCGAGATCACGCACGAGTCCGGCCCGTAGGTCCGGTTCTCGCCCGCGATGGCGGTCGCCGTGCCGGAGACGGTGTTGAAGGCGACCAGGACCCGGTCCGGCCGGTCGTTGCCGGTGCTGCTGGTGTCGTCGATGACGGTGCCGCTGCCGACCGTGATCCCGTTGCCGGTGCTGCCGTTCACCACGTTGTTCACGATCACGTGGTCGTTGCCGTAGAAGCGGATGCCGGAGGCCCCGCCCAGCATGATGTTGCCCTCGACGCGGGTGCGGTTGCCGTGCCGCAGCGTGATCTGGCCCTTGCTGTCGCGAATGGTGTTGTTGCGCACCACGTTGTCCGACGACTTCACCGAGATCGCCTCAGGATCGCCGTTGGCCTTCTCGAAGAGGTTGTTCTCGATCACCGCGCGCGCGGAGAAGCGCTGCTTCGAGCTGACCCCGAGCCGGATCGACTCCCCGCCGTTGGAGCCGGAGAAGCTGTGGTTGTGGAAGTAGTTGCGGTGGACGTGGGTCCGCTGCGCCATGCCGCTGCTGGGCCCGAAGATCGACAGGTAGACGCCCTGGGTGCTCTTGCCGGTGAAGGTGTTGCGGTCCACCTCGACGTCGTCGCCGTCCACGTTCACCCAGTGCTTGCCCGCCTCGGACCGCAACTGGAAAACGTTGCGGCTCAACCGGATGTGGTGCGAGTTGGCCGGAACGGACAGCGTCGCGGTGTGCGTGAACCTGAACCCTTCGAGGGTGACTCGCTCCGAGGAGTCGAAGGTGAAGCCGCTCGCACCGTAGATCTCGGCACCACCGACCGAGGCGGCGGCGATCGTGACACCGGACTTGCGGCTGATCCGGATCGGCTGCTTCGCTTCGTAACGACCTGCGGCGAGAACGACGCGCTCACCGGGCTGAGCCCGGTCGATCGCGCTCTGCAGAGCGGATAACGAGGTTACCGGGGCCGCGTCCGCGACCGGGGCCATGCCGAGCAGGAGCACCGCCGTCACCGGGATGAGGGCACGCTTCATCGCTGGATCTCCTAGGGTCGGAGTACCTGCGACGGCCTAGCCGACCGTAGTGCCCGCGCTGCCCCCGGTCATCGTCCGGAAGTAGGACAGAGTCGTTCCAGTGCGCGAACCGCTTTGCCGACACCGTTTTCCGCGCGCACCAAGGCGCCCAGCCGCGCGGCTTCCGCCGACCTGCTCAGCGCCTCCTTGATCGAGGCAGCCAGCTCTCCGGCGTCCAGCGCGCGCTCGGGGAGCGGAGGCGGGGCCACACCGAGCTCGTGCATCCTGCGGCCCCAGTACGGCTGGTCGGCCAGGAACGGGCACAGGACCTGCGGGCGTCCGGCGGCGGCCGCAGCGGCCACGGTTCCAGCTCCGCCGTGGTGCACAACGGCATCCACCATCGGGAAGAGCCGTTCGTGCGGAACGTGGTCGATCATGGTCACGTTCTCCGGCAGGTCGGTCGCGGTCAGCCCGCCCCAGCCGCGCGCGAGGATCGCGCGGACACCGGCCAACCGGACGGCCTCCAGCACCGTCGCGGTGGTGCGCGCGGGATCGGCTCCGGTCATGCTGCCGAATCCGATGTAGACAGTGGTGCCGGTGATCTCCGGGAGTTCCGGCTCCTCCGTCGACTCCAGGAACCAGTAGCCGGTGCTGAGCGCGGTCGCGGGCCAGTCCGGCGGTGGGGGAACGACGTGCTCGCTGATCGCGTGCAGCACCAGGTCCTGGCGCCCCTTGCCGGGCGGCAGCCCGAGTCGGTCCGCACGCCACCGCATGAGCGTTTTCCGGAACGGCAGGCCGATCAGGCCGACGACCCGGTAGCTCGCGCGGTTGACCGCGGCGGGAAGCCACGGCGGCGCCAGCGGCAACGGGAAAGCCCGGGTCGGCACGTACAGCGGGGTCAGCGCGCCGACGACGGCGGGGACGCCCAGTCGCTCGGCGATGTGCGCTCCGACCAGCGCTCCCGGGTGGTGCACGACGATGTCCGCGCCGTCGGCCGCGACGGCCCACGCGTCGTCGAACATCCGCCCCAGCATGCCCATGGCCTTGCGGTAGAGCGCGAGCTTGCTCTCCTGCGCCACCGTCTCGGTGAGCGCCATCGGTCCCTCGTCCAGCTCGACGAACGGGAAGCCGAGCCCCGCGAAGACCTCGCCCGAACGAGTGGCCGCCGCCAGGACCGGCTCGTGCCCGGCGTTCTTCAACGCCACCGCGAGCGCTGCGTAGGGCTGCACATCGCCCCGGCTGCCTGCGGTGATCATGAGAACCCTCACGCGTCCTCCTCGCTCACCGGCGATCGTAGTGATCACCGGGCGTGCCAGACTGGTCGTGCGAGCCCCACTGCCCGGAAGGACGCACGGATGGCCGACGACCCGGTAGCCATGGCCATGCAGCAGGCGGCCGAGCTGTGCCGGTCGGGCAAGGCGGCCAAGGCCGTCCGGCTGCTCCGCCCGGTGGTCGCGCAGACCCCGACCGACGTGGACGCCTGGTGCGCGCTCTCCGCCGCCTACCTCGCCGACGACCAACCGAAGAAGGCGTTGGAGTCGGCCCAGCACGCGGTGATCCTCGGCTCCGGCAAGGAGGGGCCGCACCGGCTGGCCGCCTGCGCGCTCACCCAGCTCGGCCGCTCGGCGGAGGCCGTGGCCGCTGCCGACAGCGCGGTCCGCGCGGACCCGTTCGAATGGCGCTGCCACATCGCGCTGGCGGAGGCCCTGATCGGTTCGGGTGCGGTGGAGCGGGTGCGCCACTCCGAGGACGACGCCAAACGGGCCTTGATAGCCGCTCACCGCGCGTCCGAACTCGCGCCGACGGAGTCGCGCCCCTTCGAAGTGCTCGGTGAGATCGCCTCCCGCGCGCACCGGTGGGACGTGGCCGAGCAGGCCCTGCTGACCGCGGTGCAGCTCAATCCCGGCAGCGAGCACCTCCGCGAGGAGCTGGCGAGGGTGCGGCGCGGAGCGCCCGAGCCCGAGCCGGAGCCGGTTGTCCCCGACGCCGAACCTGTTCTGTGGGACGTGCTGTGGCGCCTGGTGGTCCTGCAGGGGGTCGGCAGCCTGGCGCTGGTGATCGGCGGGCTGCCCCGGCCCGGGTCCGGATACGCGCTCTTCGGCGTGGTCCTGCTCGCCGTCCTGGCGGCCGTGGTGTGGCGTTTCGTGTCCAAGGTGCCCGCCGTGGTGCGGCCGGGACTCGTCCGGCTCGTGCGCGCGCGGAAGCTGTTGTTGCTGGCAGTCGGCTTGTTCGCGCTGGGAACGCTGCTGCTCGTGCTGTGGACGCTGACCCTGGCCGTGTGGCCCGGCGCGCTGCAGACGGCTGTCGTGGCGTGCGTCGTGACCTTTCTCGCGGGTGCGGTCGTGCTCGCCGGGCGCCGGTTGGCGCGCTGGAGAGGTCGCATGTGAAGACTGTTTCCAGTTTGGCAACTCTGTTGTAGCGTCCGCTGCGCCGAATGGAGTAAGCGAACGGCGGAGGTGGCGCGATGCCGAAGCTCGGCTTGTCCGCGTTGGTCCCCGGCTTCACCGAGCCGTCGACCCCGCCGGTCAACCCGCTGGCCGAGCGCGCGGAGGACGAGGTCGTCGCGTGGCTGTGGCGCATCGGCTTCCTGACCAGCCAGGCCCAGGAGCAGCACCTCCGGTCCTTCCGGTTCGGGCTCTACCACGGGATCGCGACACCGGAGCTGGACCTGCCCGCGCTCGTGCTGGGCATGAAGTGGTTCTGCTGGGGATCACTCGCCGACGACCAGTACGACAACTACGACTGGGGCGACCGGGACGCGCGGATGCGCTCCGTCATCCGCTCCGCCCGGACGATCCTCGGCGGCGGTGCGGTCCCCCGTACCGATCCTGTGATCAGAGGGCTGGCCGAGTTCTGGCCTTCGCTCGTCGCGGGCATGTCGCCCGCCGCGCGGCGCAGGGTGACGCGGAACTTCCTCGACTACCTCGACGCGGTCCGGTTCCAGAACCGCTTCCACGCCAAGGGCGACATCCCCGACGCCGCGACGTTCCTCGGGCTGCGCAGGCACACGATAGCCATGATCTTCCAGGCCGACGTGCTCGAAGCCCTGTCCTCCTTGGACATACCGGCGGTGCTGCGCGGCCATCGGATGTTCCGCGAGCTCGTGAGCTGCTTCGCCGACATCACCGCGTGGCACAACGACGTCTACGGCCTGGAGAAGGACATCGCGGACGGGCAGCTGTGCAACACCGTGCTCGTGGTGTCGGCCGGTGAGGAGTGCTCGACCGAGGTCGCCGTGAGCCGCGTCGTGGAGCGGGCGAAGGAGCGGCAGCGCCTCTTCCTCGGCATCGAAGCGGAATTACCCTGGCTGGCCGAGGAACTCGGGCTCGGCCCGGAGGCCGTCGCGTCGGCGCTGGTGCTGACCCGGCAGCTGCGGGCGTACGCGTACGCGAACCTGGTGTGGATCGGGCAGACCCGGAGGTACGACCTCGATCTGCCCCGGATTCGGGGGACCTTCGACGATGTTCTCTGCGATGGCTGATCTTCGTTCGGTGCCGGTCGCTCCCGGCCGCCTCCCCGGCATCGGGCACCTCGGCGCGCTGGCCCGCGGTCCGCTGGAGTTCCTCGTGGCGTTGCGGGGAAGCGGCGACATCGTGCGCGTCGACCTGGGCCCGAAGCCGGTCTACTTCATCACCGCGCCTCGCCTTCACCGCCAGGCGCTGACCACGCCGGGCTTCTCGCGCGGCCGGATCTACGAGCGGGCGCGGACCTTGTTCGGCAACGGCCTGGCCACCTCCGACGGCGCGCTGCACCTCCGCCAGCGACGGCTCGTGCAGCCGCTCTTCCACCGCGCCCACGTCGAGTCGTACTTGGAGATGATGGCCGCTCAGGCCCGGGCACTCGTCGACTCCTGGGAGCACGGGCGGGTCGTGGCGGTCGACCGGGCTATGAGCGACCTGATGCTGAAGATCGTCGTCAACGCCCTGACTTCCCGCGACATCGGCCGCTCCGCCGCCGCGGAGATCCACCGCCTGATGCCCGTGATCATGAAAGGCATCGCGCTGCGCATGGTCACCCCCGTCCACCCGCGCTTCGACGCCGCCGCCGACCGCCTGCGCCGGCTCGTCGGCGAGTTGATCACCGCCTATCGCGCTTCGCCCGGGGACGGGTCCGATCTGCTGGCCATGCTCGTCGCCGCGGACATGTCCGATGAGCAGATCTGCGATGAGGTCGTGTCGCTGCTCATGGCCGGCACCGAGACCCCCAGTTCGACCTTGGCGTGGGTCTTCCACGAGCTGGCTCGGCATCCGTCCGTCGAGCAACGGCTGCACGCCGAGGCCCGCTCCGTCCTCGGAGGTGCCCCAGTGACCATGGAGGCGTTGGGGCGCTTGGAGTACACGCGTCGCGTTGTCACTGAGGCATTGCGGTTGCACCCGACTCTGCTCTTCACACTACGGACAACTCAAACCGTTTCCCTTGGTGGGGTCGAGTTTCCGCGCGGTGTGGAGCTTGCGTACAGCCCCTACGCGTTGCACCGCGACCCGTCGCTGTACCCGTCGCCGTTGCACTTCGATCCGGACCGCTCCGTGCCGGATGCGTTCTCGCCCTTCAACTTCGGCGTCCACAAGTGCGTCGGCGAGCACTTCGCCTGGGCGGAGATGATGATCACCGTCGCCACGATCGCCGCGCGGTGGTCTCTCCGGTCGTGCGGCCCGGTTCGTGAGGTTCTTGCGATCGTCCCTCGACCTCGCTCGCTGCCCATGCGCGTGGTCGCCCGCTGAGCCGAGGCTAGAACGGCGCGGGCTCGGCGATGGGTTCGAGTTCGGTCTCGATCACCTTGCCACTCGGTGTGGTCCACGCGTGCGCTCCGTCCGGCCGGTTCTCGCAGGACCAGTTGGAGTGGGTCTTCATCCGGTGCTGGTGGCGGCATTTCGGTCGCAGGTTGGCGATGGTGGTGTTGGTGCCGTCGAAGAGACAGCAGTGGTCCAGATCGCAGCGGTGGGCGGGTTGGTTGCAGCCGACCCTGGTGCAGGTCGGGTAGCGGGCGTCGATGAGTTCCCGTTGGGCTGGGGTGGGTCGGTAGGTGGTGATGTGTTCGGCCATCCCGGTGGCGGGGTCGGTGAGGATGCGCTTCCAGATGCCGTTGGCTGCGACGTCGTCTTCGATATCGGCAGGGGCCATACTCCTATTTTGGCGTCTGCAAATAGTGGATCATGGCTCTGCGGGGTGAACTTTCCCTTGTGCTCCAACGGTTTCAGCAAACGAATGCCGGTTCCAGCTTGCGCGAGGTAAGGCTGGGACGGTCGGCTTTACCTGGGGTACGCGTGCCATACGCTCGTCGGCGAGGGCCGGTTCCCGACCGTGCCCGCCCGGCAGGCCCTCGGCACGCGCAAGGGGCCCCAGGTCAAGCCGACCCCCTGCTGGAACAACGCCCCGCCGGACGCATCACCCCAAAGACGCCAAGGCAAAATCAGCGAGATCGTCCGCGTGATCAGCGAGCGACAAGCTGTCCGGATCGGCCAGCCACATGCTCGTCACCCCACTCACCGTCGACACGATCCCGTACGCGACAACGGAAGCGTCACCACGCAAACCCTCAGACGCCGCGAGCACGTCGGCGATCTGGCTCACCCAGTCGCGCATGACGTCGCGCTTCAGCTCCAGGCCGGGCGCGTTGCCGGACTTGTAGATCGTCACGCTCAAGAGCGCCCGCATGGTGTCGTTGCGCTCCAACGCGACGAAGTACCGCCGCAGGTGCTCGCGCAGCCGCTCCTCCGCGGGGCCCTCGGCGGACAGCGGTTCCCAGATCGGAGCGGCGGCGACGGGCCACTTCTCCGACACCACCGCCAGGTACAGCTCGGCCTTGTCCTTGAAGTGGTGGTAAGCCGCGCCGCGCGTCACGCCCGCCGCCTTCGCGATGTCGGCCAGCGACGACTCGGCGAAGCCGGACTCGGCGAAGACCCGCAGGCCCGCGTCCAGCAGGTCCGACCTCGTCGCCGCGGCCTCGGCCGCCGTTCTCCGCATGCGGCCAGGGTATACATGCGTCGATGCATGTACCGCCCGCGCTCAGTGGAACAGCGGGGGCACCTTGGGGAGGACGTCCTCCGGCGGGCCGCTCAGCCTGCACTCCATCGCGAGCGAGCCGGTGTAGCCGATCTCCTTCAGCGTCGAGGTCAGCTGCCACCAGTCGAGGTGTCCCGCGCCGGGCTCCAGCCTGTTGGAGTCGCTGACCTGGACGTGTCCCAGCCACGGCGCGGCGCGGCGGAGCGCCTCCATCGGCGAGGCCTCCTCGATGTTCATGTGGTAGGTGTCCGCGCCGACGCGCACGCCCGCCGTCCCCGTCGCCTTGATCAGATCGACCGCCTGGTCCAGCCGGTTGACCATGTGGTCCTCGTAGCGGTTCAGCGGCTCCAGCAACAGGACCACGCCTTCGCGCTTGGCGTGCTCCCCGAGTTCGCCGAGCGCGTCGACGAGCACGCGGCGGTCCTCCTGCGGACTGCGCGGCGGGACGAAGGGGGGCAGCCGGTAGGAGAACATCCCCCACGACGCCGGGGTCATCGCGCCGACGCCTTCGAGTTCGGCGATCACGGACAGCTGGCTGGCCATGTTCGCGATCGCGTCCCGCCGCCGCCCCGCGTCGAAGTCACCGATGAAGTGCGTCATCTCCACGCACACCGTCGGCATCACCACCCCGGCGGCCTTCGCCTGGCGCAGCTCGGGAAGCCGCTCGCGGAACTCGAAATCGCCCTTGCCCCGCAACTCGATCGCGCCGAACCCGGCGCGCCGCGCGAAGTCCCACTTGGCCAGCAGGGTGGAGCCGGGCAGCAGCTGTTCCTGGCAGGACAGAAACACGGTCATTCCCCTTCCACGCCGGCGAAGTCCAGGACGACCTGCAGGGTCTCGGCGGGCCGTTCGTCGATCTCCGAGAACGCCTTCGCGACGTCGGAGGCGCACATCACGTGGGACACCAGGGGCAGCGGGTCGAGCGTGCCCGCGGCGACGAGTTCCATGAACGTGCGCTGCAGCCGTTCGACCGACCACCGCTGCGACAGCTCGGGGTTCACCCCGCCGATCTGCGACGCCACCAGCCGGACGCGGTTGTGGTGGAACTCCTCGCCGAGCCGGAGTCCGACCGCGTCCCCTTGGTAGAAGCCGGAGGCGACCACGCGTCCGGCGACGCCGACGGACCTGATCGCCTCGTGCAGAGCCTTGGCCGAGCCGCTGATCTCGATGCAGGTGTCCGCGCCGCGGCCGTGCGTGTGGTCGGCGATCCGTTCCGCCACCGCGTCCTCGAGCGCGTGCAGGGTGAGCACCGCGCCCTGCTCCGCGGCGAGCGCCAGGCGGCGCGGGATCGCGTCCACGGCGATCACCCGTGCCCCGTTGAGCGCCGCCAGCCGCGTGGTGAGCAACCCGAGCACGCCCTGGCCGAACACCGCGACGTCCTCGCCGAGGTGGATGTCCGCGTCCAACACCGCGTTCAGCGCGATCGCGCCGAGCCGCGCGAACACCCCGGCGACCGGCGGCACCGAGTCGGGCAGCACTTGCCCGGCCAGCTTCGCCGCGTCCACCACCGCCTCCGAGCGGTGTCCCCAGATGCCCCAGACCCGTTGTCCCACTTCGAGATCCGGGACCGTGGTCGCGGTGACCACGCCGACCTCCTGGTAACCCCAGCCCGCGACGGGATAGCCGAAGGACGGGGTGCCGTCGACGAACAACCTGCGCTCGGCGTCCCACTGCTTGCTCAGGTACGGGTTGGAGCCGCGGTAGGCCGTCAGCTCCGTCCCCGCGGAGATCCCGGAGTACAGCGTGCGAACCCGGACCTGTCCGGACGCCAGTGGTGCGCCGGGCTCGTCGACGAGCCCGACCGAACGCGGAGCGCAGAACTGCACGACTTTGGGCACTCGCATACCTAGCCGCACCGACTTATGTCTTGTCAAGCGACAGAAGTCCCTCAGGCGGAAGGTAACCGGTATTTCACGGGTCACCGGTTGTCATTGGGGACGACGTGCTGAGGAGGCGCCGTGCTCACCCCTGAACCCACCCCGGTCGCGACGATCCGCCACGGCGCCGTCGCGCGCGCACTCGCGATCGGCGGCACCGTCGCGGTGCTGACCACGGTGGCGATCATCGCCGTGCTGGACCTGGTCCCGGCCATCGGCATGATCAACCCGGTTCGGCGCACCATCAGCGAGCACGCGCTCGGCCCCAACCGCGTGCTGTTCGACCTCGCTCTGCTGCTCCTCGCGGCCGGTTCGCTGGCGATCCTGGCCGCCCTGGTGCGCGGCGGGCTGGTCCGGTCCCGGTCGGCGGCCGCGGTCATGCTCGGCCTGTGGAGCGCGGGGCTGACCGTGGTCGTGCTCTTCCCCAAGCACAACTGGGCCGTCGGGCCCAGTCTCAGCGGTGACATCCATCGCGCCGGCAGCCTCGTGGCGTTCCTCAGCCTGCCCGTGGCCGTGCTGCTCATCGCCCGCCGCTGGCTGCGCGACGAGCGGTGGAGCGGGCACGCGCGGCGCACCCGCGTGCTCGGCGTGCTGGCCGTGCTGTCCTTCGCACCCGTCGTCTACGTGCTGGTCCACGCCTCCGCGGTGGGCGGCGCGTGGTGGCAGGTGCTGCCGCTCGGCGTGATCGAACGCGTGCTGGCGCTCTGCGAGGTCGTCGCGATGCTCGGCGTCGGTGGCTGGGCGATCGCCTCGACCCGTCCGGCGGCGCGCTGAGCTGTTTCGAAGCCCACTTGACACCCCTGTGCTGATCGAGTGACCTCAACGGTGATGAAGAACCGAGTGGTGCGGCCCCGACCCCGGCCGGACGCGCGTCGTGCGCTGATCTGCCTGAGCTACGCGGGCGGTGGCACCGCGCCGTTCCGCGGCTGGGCCGGGCACGTCCCGGACGACGTCGAACTCGCGCTGGTCTGCTACCCCGGCCGGGAGCGCCGGACCGGTGAGCCGATGCCGCCGCTGTGGGACCAGCTGCTCGACGACGTCGCGCTGGGCGTCGAGGAGGCCGCCGCGGGTCGCCCCTACGTCCTGTTCGGGCACAGCATGGGCGGTGCCGTCGCGGCGGGGCTCGCCTCGGCGGGCCTCGCGCCTGCCGCGCTGGTGCTGTCCGCGACCCGCTCACCGTCGTCCACGCTGGCCTATTCGATCAGGCCGACGGACTCCGACGAGCAGTACGTCGAGTGGATGAGGCAGAAGGGGCAGGTGCCCGACGAGGTGCTCGAGCACCCGGAGCTGCGCGAGATGGCCGTGTCGATCCTGCGCGGGGACGTCGTCGCGATGCACAGCCTCGTCCCCGACCCGGCGCACCGGATCGAGGTGCCCACGCAGGTGCTCTACGGCGAGCTGGACGAGGTCGACGAGGAAGCCGTGCGCGGCTGGAGCAAGATCGTCACCAGTGACCTGCGGATCGACCGGTTGCCGGGCGGGCACTTCTACGTGCCCGAGGTCTGGGAGCGGCTGCCGGAACACATCACCGCGTTGCGAGAGGACGGCTGAGGTGCCCAAGGCGGACGTGTGGTGGGTCGAGCTGGGCTCGGTGCCCCTGGAGCCGATGCTGGCCTGGCTCAACGACGAGGAACGCGAGCGCTGGTCCCGCTACCTCAAGGACGACGACAAGCAGCGGTTCCTCCTCGGCGCCTCGCTGTCCCGGGCGATCGTCGCCCGTGAGCTGGGCATCGCCGCCGCCGACGTCCCGCTGGAGCGGCACTGCTCGCGCTGCGAGGGCCCGCACGGCCCGGTGACCTCCCCGCTGCCCGGCGCGCCGAACCTGTCAGTCACCCACGCCGGGGAGCTGGTCGGCGTGGCCGCCTCCGTCGACGGCCCGGTCGGGCTCGACGTGGAACCGTCGTCGCGGCGTTCGCCGCTGCAGGACCTCGGCGTGGTGTTCGGCTCGGACGAGATCGCGGGCATCACCAGGGCGGGCGGCGGCTCCGAGCCGTTCCTGCGCATGTGGACCCGCAAGGAGGCCGTGGTCAAGGCGGTCGGCGTCGGCTTCATGGTGGCGCTGCCCAAGGTCGTGCTCACCGGCCCGGCCGACGCGCCGCGCCTGCTCGGCTGGCCCGGCGACGAGCCCGGCGCGGACCGCTACCCGGCGGAGATGCGCATGGCCGACCTCCAGGCTCCGCGCGACCACGTCGGTGCCGTGGCGGTGATCGCCGGTCGGAGCGCGGGCGAACTCCACGTCGTCCAGCACAACGGCGCCGACCTGCTCACCGCCGCCATCCCCGCCTGAACGCGGGGCGCCGTACCTGACGACGGGTTCACTCGGGTGTGGGTACCGTTGAGACCCAAAAATGTGGAACTTTCTCATGTATGAGGGTGTTCGCGGTCACGGTCGTTCTGGCGTTGCTCGTCTTCGGCGCCCCGGTCTCGGCGGCTCCCGCCGACGGGGGCACGGTCACCGTGGGCACCAAGTCGGTCGGCGGGAAGACGGTGCAGATCTTCCGCGATCGGCTCGGCCGTGAGGTGGTGCTGCGCGGCTTCAACGTCTCCGGGACCACCAAGCTCAACGAGCACGGCAGGCTGCCGTTCGCCTCCGTGGCCGACGCCGCGCGTTCCGCGACCGCGATGCGCGATCTGACTGGGGCCAACGCGATCCGCTTCCTCGTCGGGTGGGACGGCGTGCAGCCCGCGCCGAACACCGTCGACACGGCCTACCTCGACCGCGCGGCGGCGCAGATCCGCGAGTTCACCCGGCGCGGCGTGCACGTGCTGGTCGACTTCCACCAGGACCTGTTCTCCCGCGACCTCTTCGACAAGGACAGCTGGTACACCGGCAACGGCGCCCCGAAGTGGGTGATCGAAGCGGGCAAGTACCCCAAGGAGCACTGCGTCGCCTGCGTGACGTGGGGCCAGAACCAGTGGCAGAACGACGCCGTCCGCTCCGCGTTCCGCGATTTCTGGCTCAACCGCAAGCTGGAGACGCCCGCTGGGCTCATCGGCATGCAGGACGCGTTCCTCGACCAGGCCGCCGCGACCATGCGTCATCTGCGGAACTCTTTGCCCACCAGGGAGTTCGGCCTGATCCTCGGGCTCGACCCGTTCAACGAGCCCGCGGACGGCGAAGGGTCGATCTCCTCCGCGGACCGGGAGAAGGAGCTGATCTGGCCGTTCTACCAACGGGTTCGCGCGCGGATGGACACCGCAGGGTGGCAGGACAAGCCGCTGTACGCCGAGCCGTTGGTGAACTGGAACCTGGCCATCGTCGGGCTCCGGCGCGGTGGGTTCGGCACCATCGGGACCATGGGGCCGCGCTACGTGTTCAACGCCCACTTCTACGACACGTTGCGCCTCTCCGTCGATCCGACGAAGCCCGGAGACGGCGGATACGCCAACCAGACCAACGAGATCCGCGATCGCGCGGCCCAACTGGGCACCACGAGCTTCCTGAGCGAGTTCGGGCACCGCATGACCGGCTGGTCCGCGGAGAAGGCGCCGATGATCCTCAAGAGCGCCTATCAGGGCCTCGACCGCGGCGCCGGCAACGACAGCTGGTGGGCGCGGCCGATCGCCGCGGGCGCGGTGATGTCCGCGACCCAGTGGCAGTGGGACATCTACAACGGCAAGCACCGCGAACTGATGAACGGCAACCCCGACAAGGTGCTGACCGCGGGCGACGCCTGGAACGACGAGGACCACTCCGTGGTCGACACCGACGCCGGCGGCGCGGTCCGCTTCCGCGTCGACCAGCGTGTGCTGGACCGGATGTACCCGAGCGCTGTCGCAGGCGACACCCTCGCGTTCGCCTACGAGGACATGGCCAAGGACGGCTTCGCCGGCTCCAAGGCGCCGTCCGTGCGGTGGATGAAGGTCCCCGCCCAGTACCCGGCGCTGGCCAAGGTGGTGGAGAACCGGCAGTTCGGCATCCTCGCCTGGCGCGGTGGTGCGAGCGGCGCCACCGAGCTGCACCTCCCGCGCACCTTCGACCCGGCGAACTCCTCCGTCGCCGCCTCGTTCGGCGTCCACTCAGGACTGTCCACTTCGGACGCCGTGGTGCGCGTGCAGAACGAGGAGGGCTCTTCGGTCGCTCGCAAGCTGGTGGTCGACGCGGGCGCCGGGGTGCACGTGGCGCTGGTCGTCAACGCCCGCGTGCCCGTGGCCGATCTGACCGCGGCCCAACGCGACCTCGCCGCGTGGGTCAGTGCCGCCGGGTTGTCCTGAATGAGTCATTGAGGACGCCCAACGCACCGAATGACTCGTTCGGTGCGTTCGAGTACCTCAATGACTCATTCGGTGCGTAACGGCGGAGGGGTCAGGCGGGGAGGGGGAGGTCGGCGGGGGCGCGGCGGCGGGCGATGACGGTCAGGGCGAGGACCGCGAGCGTGGAGACGGTGGCGATGGTGATGGCCATCGGCAGTGCGGTGCCCCCGCCGCCGAGGCCGACCAGCGGGGCGGTCACCGCGGCGACCAGGAACTGGACCATGCCGAGCAGGGCGCTGGCGCTGCCGGCGATCTCCGGGTGGTCGGCCATGCCGAGGGCCAGCGCGTTCGGGCTGATCATGCCGATGCTGGCGACCAGGGTGAACAGCGGGATCAGCAGGCCGACGAGGCCCAGTGTGCCGATCACCGTGGTGAGCAGGAGCGCGAGCGCGGAGACGACGTTCACCGTGATGCCGATGCCGAGCAGGCGGCGCGCGCCGAACCGGCCGACCAGCCTGCCGTTGAGCTGTCCGACGAGGACGAAGCCCAGCGCGTTGACGCCGAAGATGATGCTGAACAGCTGGGGCGAGGCGTTGTGGATGTCCTGGATCACGAACGGCGAGCCGGAGATGTAGGCGAACAGCGCCGCCCCGGCGAACGCGCTGGTCAGCGAGAGGCCGATGAACAGGCGGTCGCCGAAGAGGGTGCGCGCGGCGCGGCCGACGGCGCGCAGGCCGCCGGTGTTGCGGCGCTCCGCGGGCAGGGACTCGGGCAGGCCGAGCGCGACCACGAGCAGCAGCAGCGCGCCGAAGATCGACAGCGTCACGAAGACACCGCGCCAGCCCGCCGCCGCGGTGACCTCGCCGCCGAGCACCGGGGCCAGGATCGGGGCGAGGCCGAAGACCAGCATCAGTGTGGAGAAGAACTTCGCGGCCTCCGCGCCGGAGTAAAGGTCCCGCACGACGGCCCTCGCCACGACGATCCCGGCCGCGCCCGCGAAGCCCTGCACGAAGCGGACCACGGTGAAGCTGGCGACGTCGGTGGTGAACACGCACGCCAGGGAGGCCAGCGCGAACAGGCCGACGCCGAACAGCAGCGGGCGCTTGCGGCCCCACATGTCGCTCAGCGGCCCGATCACCAGCTGGCCCGCCGCGAGGCCGATCATGCATGCGGTCAGCGTGAGCTGGACCTGCGACTGGCTCGCGCCGAGCTTGTCGGCGATCTCGGGGAAGGCGGGCAGGTACATGTCCAGGCACAGGGGGCCGAAGGCACTGAGGCCGCCGAGGATGAGCACCAGCTTGATCCTGCCGTTACTGTCCCGCATCCATCCCCCAGTAGGCTTCGAAACAATTAGCTCTGTGACAGAGTAGTTGAGGATGATTCAGACCGTGACCCCCCTTTCCCATGCCGTGGACCTCAGCTGCACCGTGGGCCGGTTGCAGCGGGCCCTGCGCCGCGCGTCGGCGCGCGCCGCGGGCGACTCGGCGCTGTCCAACGCCAAGGTCGAGCTGCTGCTCGCGGTGGGCCGCCAGCCGGGGATCAGCGTCAAGGAGGTCGCGACGGTGCTCTGCGCGGCGGCCAACACGGTCAGCACCCTGGTCGGCGACCTCGCGGAGGCCGGACTGCTGCTGCGCGAACGGGATCCGGGCAACCGGCGGGTGGTGCGGCTCGCCCTCACCGAGGACGGCCGCACCACGATCTCCGACTACCAGGACCAGCGCAGGCAGATCATCAGCGCCGCCGCCGCCCGGCTGGCCGAGGCGGACCGCGCCGACATCGAACGGGTACTGCCCGCGTTGCACCGGCTGCTCGAGGTCATCGAGCGGAGCTGAGCGACGCGCCCTTCGCGACCGCCTCCACGTCCAGGACGGCCTGGTCGAGGCCGGGCAGCGCGAGCACGGCGCGCTTGGCCTGGCGTGCGCGGGCGGTGAAACCGGGCTCGGTCAGCACCCTGGAGCACGCCTCGCGCACCTCCTCGACCGAGCCCTCGTGGATGCGCAGGCCCAGGCCCAGTTCGACGGTGCGGTCGGCGTTGGACGGCTGGTCGCCGAAGGCGGGCTGGACCACCATCGGCACCCCGGACCGCAGCGCCTCGCGGATGCCGTTGTAGCCGCCGTGGGTGAGGAACAGGTCGGCGCACTCCAGCACGAGCGGTTGCGGGACGTGCTCGACCAGGTGCACGTTCGGCGGGATCGGGATGCCGGGCAGCGGCACGCCGCCGGTGGCCACGATCGCCGTGCACTCCACAGTGGACAGTGCTTCGACCGCGACGCGCAGCCGGTTGCCGGGGTTGAGTTCGGCGAAGGAGGGCGGCAGGGCCACCTTCGACCGGTCCAGCTCGACCGCCGCGGGCAGCGCCGTGCCGATCGCGGCGAGCACCAGCGGCCGGTCGGCGGGAGCGTCGGCCAGCACACCGGGCAGCCGCTCGCCGGGGCGCACCAGCACCGGCTGCCGGTAGGCGCTCGCGATCGGCGCCGCCGCGGCGGTGTAGGAGAATTCCGTTGCTACGTAGTCGATCCGCCCGTACCGGTAGATGAAGTCCCTTCCGAGGTCGATTTCGGGAGCGTGCTCGCGCAGCGTTTCCTCGGCGAGGTCGGGAAGGCCCGCGTTGACGAACCCGCCCGGCAGGCAGAGGTGCGGGATGCCCAGCTTCTCCGCGAGCAGCACCGCGCCGAACTCGGCGTCGTCGCGCACCACCACGTCCGGCCGGAACTCCTCGGCGACCGGGAGCAGGCGCCGGTAGGAGTCGCGGGCCAGCGGGCCCGCCATCGCCCGCATGATCACCGTCATGTCCCCGGGGTTGGACCTCGGGTGCAGCGGGCGGTCGGGATCGGAGACCAGTTCCTTGAGTTGCTGCCGCATTCCGTGCAGCACGCCGGCCGTGGCGACCCTCTCGCCGGCGAAGAGCTGGACGAAGTCCTCCGGCACGGCGACCACGACCTCGTGCCCGGCCTCGGCGAGGGCGCGGGTGATCGGGACCAGTGAACGGGTGTGCGACGGCGAACCGGTGACGGTGCACAGCACGCGCAAGGCGAGCCTCCTCAGCGGGGATGAGCCAACAGGCTGGTTGTAACAGCCAACCAATCCGGGCACATCGTCCCGCAGGAGTGCGTCCGGTCGGTCGTATCTGTGCTCAAACGACTAAAAGTGCGCCCCGCCGCGCTAAGGTTCGAGATGAATTCCTTCTCGGCCGCACTGTCGACACTCGCTCGATGTACTCGGCGTACCGGCAAGTAACGACCATCGACGTCCCCCGGAATACCTACTTCAGGGGGTAGAAGGATGGCAAAGGTGAGCATTTTGACCTCCTTGCCCCGGTCCTTGTGATTGGCCACAGTGCCCTCTGTACCGCACAGGTGAAGCGCATCTTCGACCGAACAGCCGACAGCGCGACTCCGCGGTACGAGTGAGGGGCCACCTCGCCTCGCACAGCACCAACCACGGCGCCCCCCAGCGCCGATCCAGGAGTGCTTCGCCGAGTAGGCGTGGAGTGAGTCATGAGACAGATCCAGACCGTTTGCAGGCCGCCGCACAGGTCCGCCACCTCCTCGGCGACCCCCACGCCAGGCATGCTCGCCGCCGAACGCAGGCGCGGGCCCGTCCGGGTCGCCCTGCTCGACCGCCACCCGGTGACCGTGGAGGGCCTGGCGCAGCTGCTCTCCGCGCAACAGGGCGTCTCCGTTGTCGGCCGCTTCTACCGGGTCAACGACGCACTGGCCAGCCTGACCAGGTGCGAGGCCCACGTGCTCGTGGTGGACCCGCAGGTCGCCGGGCCGGACGCGATCGCGTTGCTGCGCCTGCTGCAGCGGGAGTACCCGAACCTCGCGGTGCTCGTGCTCAGCGACAACACCGACTACGTCAGCGCCGCGCTGGACGCGGGGGCCAACGGGTTCCTGCTCAAGACCGCGGTGCTCGGCGAGATCCTCAGCGGCATCCTCAAGGCGGCCGACGGCCAGACCCCGGTCTCCCGTTCGCTGCTGCCGATGCTGGCCTCCGAGGTGCGCGGCGGCGGCCGGACCCGGCAGCGGCTGTCCAGCCGGGAGCTGCAGATCCTGGAGCAGGTCGCCACCGGCAACACCAACGCCGAGATCGCCCGCAACCTGTTCATCAGCGAGGCGACCGTGAAGACCCACCTGCACCGGGTGTTCAACAAGCTCAGCGTCCCGGACCGGGCGTCGGCGGTGGCCACGGCCATCTCCCTGGGCCTGCTCCGCGGCGCCCTCCGCTAGGGCCCTGGACGTCGCGCTCCGGCTGGTGCTGGGCGGTCAGCCGGAGTCGTCGACGGCGTGGGCGCGGTGGGCGGTGAGTCCGGCCCACCACGCCACGGCGCCGGTCCGGCGTTGCACGCCAAGGGTTTTGTAGATCCGCTGCAGGTGGTTCTGCACCGTCCTCGGCGACAGGCCGAGGTCCTCGGCGATCATCGTGGCCGACTGGCCCTCGACCAGGCGCTGCAGGATCTCGATCCGGCGCATCGTCAGCCCCATCCGCAGCGCCACCCGGACCGGGTCCTCGGCGTGCGGATCGGGTTCCGGGGTGGTGGCCACCGGGGTCGGCGAGATGCCGGACTCCCTGGGCCGCTGCTCCTGCTGGCCGTCCTCGGTGTGCAGGCCGAGCCCGGCCAGCCAGTGCCCGACGATGTTGTTCTCCCGGATGCGCAGCAGGTCGCGGCCCTGCTGGGCCTCCCACAGCTTGTACTGCTCCAGGTGCTTGCGGGCGTGGTAGAGCGCGCGGTCCAGCGTCCCGGCCTTCTCGTGCGCCTGGCTCAGCAGCTCGTGCGCCCGCGCGGTGTACTCCCTGGCCAGGGCGCTCTCGGCGAGCTCGGCGGCGGCTTCCAGGCACTTGATCTGCTCGGCGTGCCGCTGGTCCATCCCGTAGAGCCTGCCGCGCAGCATCTTCAGCTCCGCCTGCGCGATCACCCGGTCGGAGTTGCGCAGCAGGTAGCCCGCGCGCTCGCAGAAGCGGCGGGCCCGCAGCTTGTCGCCCAGTTCGGCGCGCAGGTCGCCGATCATGATGTTCACCCTGGCCAGCCGGACCGGGTCGTCCAGCGACTTCCACTTGTCCCGCGCCGCCTTGGCCAGCTCCTCCGCGCGCAGCAGCTTGAGCTTGCACGCGTCGCCCTCGACGCCGCAGCGCTGCGACTGCACCTTGGTCAGGCAGTGCCCGAAGTACTGCGAGCGCACCATCTGCGCCTGGTGCAGCAGCATCTCGCCCATCAGCCCGCCGTCGCCGGACAGCTCGGCGAACCCCTGGGCCCTGGCCAGGGTGGCCAGGGCCCGTTCGGTGGAGTTCACCTTGACCTCGATCGAGGAGCGGGCCAGGTTGATCCGCGCCTGCAGCTCGATCGTCCTGCGCTGCACGGCGAACCGCTCGATCTCGGCGAGGGCGTCCAGGGCCGGGGCCCACAGCCCCCGCTTGGCCAGCGTGACCGCCTGCACGACCGCGGAGTAGGCGACGCCGACCGGATCGCCGAGCCACGCGTAGCCCGCGGCCGCCTTCTCCGCCCACTCCAGTGCTTCCCACGCCCGGCCCTCGTCGATGGCGGCGCGGGCCTCGGCGAGGTTGTCGTCGGCGCTGCGGCGCGCGCTCAGCTCCGCCGCGGTGCTGGCCTTGTCGACCGGGGACAGCATCGGATCACCCGTTTTTCCGGGTCGGGGCAACCCGCGGAGAATTGTTTTTCGGCATCGGTGTCCCACCCTCGCGCCGTGAACCGAACTCGGCGAGAGTACCCCGGCCCCCGGACCTCGCTTTCACGAAATGAATAGAGTCAGCTCAGCGTGTGCGTGCGGAGCACCGTTTGGCGTACGGAGTTGCCTTCGGAGTCCTTCGCCTCGATGCGCAGCGAACCGAAACCGCCGGCCTTGCCCGTCGCGGGCAGCATTCCCGTCCACGCCTCTCCGGTCCGGTGCACCGGGACGTCGGTCCACGTCCGGCCCTCGTCGTAGCTGACCGCGACGCGCAGTTCGGTGACCGTGGCCCGTCCGGCAGCCTGGGGTTGCCGTGCGGCGAAGACCTGGATCGGCAGCGGAGCCGCCGCCGGTGCCGCGTTCGCGTGGTCCAGCGGCAGCCTCGGGTCCACCGCCAGCAGCGGCACCGCCACCGCCGTCTGGTCCGGTGCCGGCCCGGAGCGGAACGTCCACGCCGCGTCGACCGAGGTCGTGAGCGTGCTCTTCCTGGTCCCGCGCACCTGCAGCTCGTAGCGCCCCTGCCGCGGCGGGACCACTCCGCCGAAACTGGTCGCATCGGTGCTGAACAGCGGTTTCCCGTCGAGGAGCAGTGTCGTCCTGCCCTCCATCGGGGCCGAGCCGATCCAGGACGGGGCACCTTCCGCGGCCGGGCGAGGCGCCGCGAGCGACAGCATGCCGCCGATCTTGTCGTCGATCCGGTTCACGGCTCCGGCGCCGAACGCGGGCGCGAACACCGCGGCGTTCCAGTCGCGCCGGTAGGTCCGGCCCGCGTCGAAGCGGCTGTAGCCGGACTCGGAAACGGGCTCGTTGTCTGTTCCCAGCCGGCGAAGCCACCAACCCGGGCTCACGTACTCGGTGCGCTCGTTGCCGATGGCCACCTCCGGAGCGGGGAGGCGGAACAGGCCCTGCGCCTGCGGGCGGGGGAAGCCGCTGTCGGGCGCGTAGGTCATCGTCGGGCGCACGCTCGTGGTGCTGCCGTCGGGCCGGTAGCGGGCGTCGATGCGCGCCAGCTGGTCCTTGTGCACCTCGTGCCGCCCACCGTCCACCATGGACGACCGCGCGGTCAACGCGATGTCGTAGCTGACGGGATTGTCCTTGGAGGACAACAGTTTCACCGCGACCGGACCGGCCTTGAGGAGTTCGACGAGGCGGGAGAGCCGATGTTCGGCGGCGTTGAAGGTCGGCAGCGCAAGCGGTTGGAAGACCGGCCGCGCGGGCTGGACCACCAGTGCCGCCTTGGCGCCCGCGTCAGCAGCGGCCTTCACCGCCTTGGCCGTGTCTTCGGTCTTCGGGTCCAGGGTGAGCAGGGCGAGCTTGCCCTTCAGGTCGCCGCCGCCCTTGCCGTCCACGACGTCGAGACGGTGCTCGCCGACGAGCTTCGGTGATTGCTCGTCGTAGGTCAGGGAGAGCGGAACGCGGTGCGGCGCGACAACTTCCGCAGTCAGCTCGGGACGGACAGCGGAGAGGTGGGTGACGTGGGTGAACCGTTGCTCGGAGCCGCCGAGTGAACCCAGGTAGAGCGGGGTGTCGCTGTCGGCGTAGGTCAGGGCCTCCGTCGTCGTGCCGAGCAGGGCGGACACCGTCTGGCGGACGACCTTCACCGACGGGTCGTCCAGCGAGACCTGTTGCCGCTGCGCCTTGCGTGCATCGGCTTCGAGCGTGATGTCCTTGTCCAGCTTGAGTTTCGGTGCAACCTGTTGAACGAGCGCCACCGGGTCGGACTTGTATTCGCCGCGCGGGCCGTGCTCGGCGAGGGTGCTGCTGACGAGGTATTCACCTTCCGGCAGGCGCGCGGTGCCGATGCCGTTGGCGTCGATCCGCACGGTCCGCGAGACGGTGCCGCCGGTGACCTTGACCGTGGGGCGAGCGGGTTTGCCGTCACGGCCGGTGGCCTTCACGGTCAGGATCCGCATCGTGTTCTCGACGTCCGCGCCGATCGAGGTGCGCACGACCGTGTCGTCCGCGGTCGCCGTCAGCCAGCCGCCGTAGAGGCCAGGACGGAGGGTCGGGTCGACGGTCACCGAGACCTTCGCCGAGCCCTTGGCCGGAACAGTGATCTCGTTGGCGCTCAACCGGAACTGGCCGCTGTCGCCGGGCTTGCCCTTTCCGTCCGCGATGGACAGGTCGAGCTTGAGCGTGATCGGCCGATCGGCGTCGTTGCGGTAGGTCACGTCCTTTGTGGACGGTTTCTGACCGGTGTGCGGCCAGGTGAAGTGGCCGAGGGAGAGGCTGCCCTGCTCGGCCGTGACCTGCTGCCGGATCGCGCGGTCGAGGTCGACGATGCCGCTGCCCTGGCCGTAGACGGTGGCTCCCGCCACCGGACGGGCCGTGCTCATCAGCGCGGACTTGATCCGCCCCGGGCTCCAGTCGGGGTGCAGGCCCGCGATGATCGCCGCGGCGCCCGTGACGTGCGGCGCGGACATCGACGTGCCGCTCATCAGCGTGTACTGGTCGGGAAGGCCGCTGCCCTCGCCGAAGGTGCCCGCCGCCTTGGCCGCGACGATGTCGCTGCCGGGCGCGGAGATGTCCGGCTTCAGCGCGTGGTCGCCGAACCTCGGGCCGCGCGAGGACTCCTTGCTGAGCCGGTCCTGCTTGGTGGTGTTGGCCACCGACAGCGCCTCGTCGGCGGTGGAGGGGTAGCTGACCTTCTCGTCGGCACCGGTGTTCCCGGCCGCGGCGACGAACAGCGTGCCGTGCTCCCTGGTGACCTTGGTGATCAGCTCGTCCAGCGGGCCCTCGTGCGGCAGCGGGGTGCCGAAGCTCATGTTGATGACCTTGGCCTTGTTCTCCACGGCCGCCCACGCGACCCCGGCGATGACCGCTTCCTCGTCGGCGGAGCGCTCACCGACCTTGCCCGCGAGCAGCCGGGCGCCCTTGGTCATGCCCGCGTACTTGCCGCCGCTGGCCGCGCCGGTGCCCGCGACGATCGAGGCGACGTGCGTGCCGTGGCCGTCGGTGTCCTTCGGGCCGTCTGGGGAGTTGCTGAAGTCCTTGGCCACCACGCCCATCAGGTCGGGGTGCGTGGTGTCGACACCGGTGTCGAGCACCGCCACGGTGACGTCCTTGGCGGTGTGCCCGGCCTTCCACGCGGCGGGCGCCCCGGTCAGCGGTACGCCGCGGTCCAGGCTCATCCTGAGTTTTCCGTTGAGCCACACCTTGTCGGCGCCGGTGAGCGACCGCGCTCCGACAGAACCTCTGAGCCGGGTCCAGTTCTTCACGGCCTCGGTCTTCTTGGTGCGCGAGGACGAGAAGCCCAGGCCGGGCCGAGTCGCCGAGCGCGATGCGGCGGCATTGGTCAGCAGCAGGGGAAGCTCGGGCGTGCTCGCGTCGTCGTAGCCGAACTCCAGCAGCAGGGTGACGTCGAAAAGCCTGCGGTCGAGCCGGCCCGCGTCCAGCGGCGCCTCGGCGTCCTCGGGAACGACGTGGTGGTGGCCGTTCTCCGACCAGACGCGGAAGGCGGTCCCGGTCCGTTGCGGCGCGGCCTCGGTGTGCACGGGAACCCCGGCGGCGTCCACGTGCACGCGATCGCCGGTGATGAGCGTGACTGTCCTTGATGGACTGACAGCGGGGTTTGGAAGTGGTTGCGCGATCGCGGGCGTGCCGAGTGCGAGCAGGCTCAGGGCGAGCACAGCGGCGGTCGTTCTGGAATGCATGCGATGATCTCCGGAGTAGTGCGGCCGGGGCAACGTGAATCCGCCGCCCCGGCCGCTGATCTCGTTGTCAGCTGAGGGAATGCGAGCGCAGCACGGTCTGCTTCACCGTGTTGCCGTCGCTGTCCTTCGCCTCCACGCGGAGCGAGCCGTAGCCGCCCGCCTTGCCTCCCGGGGGCAGGGTGCCCTGCCAGCGCTCGCCGTTCTGCCGAACCGGGGCCTCCACCCAGGTGGCGCCCTCGTCGTAGCTCACGGACAGCCGGAGTTCGGTGACGCGCTTCGGGGAACCCTCGAACCCGATCGGCTGCGGCGTGTTCGCGGGCACGGCGTTGTTCATGTCCAGCGCCAGCTGGGGATCGAGCGTCAGCACCGGGAGGGCGGCGTAGTCCTGCCCGGCGAAGGCGGAGGTGAATCCCCACGTGGCCTCGGACGAGGTGCCCAGCGCGCCGGGCTTGGCCTCCCGAGTGGCCTTCACGGTCACCTCGTAGCGGCTGCGGGCGGCCGGGAGGACGGCGTGGATGCCCCGCCCCGTGGACTTGGCGATCACTTTGCCGTCCTTGCTCAGGACCGCCTCGTCGATCGGGGAGACCGTGCCGGCCCAGCCGCCGGAACCCCGCGCCCCGAACATGTCGGGCTCGATGGAGACCTCGTTGCCCAGCCTGGCGAACGAACGCGCTCCCGCCGTCGGGCCGATCGGCCCCGCGTTGAGCTCCAGCCGGTACGGCGCCCCCTTCGCGAACCTGATGGGCTGTGCGGCTTCCAGGCGGGTGTTCCCGGTGAAGGAGGTGGTCGGCGTCGCCGCGATCCCCAGCTCGTGGTCCCACCAGCCCGGGCTGACGTACTCGGTGCGGGTCGCGCCCAGCTCCACCATCGGTGCCGGTTCCCGGAACGGGTGGGAGATCGGGACGAGCGCCGGGGCCGGGCCGTCGAGCCGGGGCAGCAGTTGCGGGCGCGCCCCGTAGGCGCGGCCGTCCCGGTGGTACCGCGCGTCGATCTTGACCAGGTCCTCCTTGCGGATCCGGTGCTCGCCACCGGCGGGCATGCTGCCGGAGGCGGTCAGCGCGACGTCGTAGCTGATCGGGTTGTCCTTGGCGCCCACCACTCGCACGGTGACCGGACCGGCCTTGAGCAGCTCGGTGAGCTTGGCCAGCCGGTGCTCGGCCGCGTTGAACACCGTGATCGGTGCGGTCTCACGCATCGACTTCGCGGGCTGGACGACCAGTGCGGCCTTGCCACCCGCGTCGGCAACGGCACGCACGGCCTTACCCGTGTCGTCGGTCTTCGGGTCCAGGGTGAGCAGGACGAGCTTGCCTTTGACGTCCAGCCCCTTCAGGTCCTCCGCGCGGCCGCGCTTGCCGTCGACGACGTCCATCCGGTGCTCGCCGACGAGCTTCGGCGACACCGCCTCGCGGCTCATGACCAGTGGAAAGCGCTGCGGCGCAATGATCTCCGAGGTCACCTCGGGCCGGACCGCGGTGACGTGGTTGAGGTGGCGGAAGCCCTTGGAGCTCCCGCCGAGCGAGCCGACCAGGACGGGGGTGTCCGTGTCGACGTGAGTGCTCGCGCGCTGGGAGACGCAGCACGGCTGTGCGTCGCCACCGGTCGCGTGCAGCACCGACAGGCTCTGGCGGACGATCTTCATCTCGGGGTCGTCCAGCTGGACGCGCATCGGCTTCGCCGTGCGGGCGTCGATGTCCATGGTGCGGTCGGAGTCCAGCGTGACCTTCGGCGCGACCTGGCTGATCAGGGCGATCGGATCGGACGGGTAGGGGCCGCGCGGCCCGTGCTCGTACAGCTCGCTGACCACCATGTAGTCACCGGCGGGCAGCCGGAGCTTGCCGGTGCCGTTGGCGTCCAGCTCCACCGGCTCGACCAGTTGGTTGCCCTTGGCGAGGTCGACGACGCTGATCGTTGGCTTGGCGGGCTTCCCGTCGCGCCCCGTGGCCTTGAAGGACAGGACGTGCATCGCTTCCTCGACGTGGGCGCCGACCGCGGTCCGCACCACGTCCGTGCCCGCGGTCGCGGTGAGCCAACCGCCGTAGAGACCGACCCGCCTGGTCGGGTCCACGGTGACGGAGACCGTGGCGCTGCCCTTGGCGGGAATGGTGATCTCATTGGCGCTCAAACGGAACTGGTCACTGTCGGCAGGCTTGCCCTCCTTGTCCACAATGGACAGATTGAGCTTCGCGGTGAGCGGCTTGTCGCCGTCGTTGCGGTAGGTGACCTCCTTGGCCACCGGCTTCTGGCCGGAGTGCGGCCACGCGAAGTGGCCCAGCGACAGGCTGCCCTCCTCGGCGGTGAACCGCTGGGAGGTCGCCCGCGCCAGGTCGGCGAGGCCGGTTCCCTGTCCGTACACGGAGGCCCCGTCGATCGGGGTGGCCGTGCTCATCAGCGCCGCCTTGATCCGGGCGGGGGTCCAGTCCGGGTGCTGCCCCGCGATGATCGCGGCGGCGCCGGTCAGGTGGGGTGCGGCCATGGAGGTGCCGCTCATCAGCGTGTACTGCTCGGGGACACCGCCGACGCCGGAGGTGCCCGCCGCGCGGGCCGCGACGATCTCCGAACCGGGGCCGGTGATCTCGGGCTTGATCGCGTGGTCCCCGCGCCGAGGGCCGCGCGAGGAGAACGAGCTGAGCTGCTTCTGCTTCGTCGAGCTGGCAACGGACAGCGCCGAGTCAGTGGTGCTCGGGGAGCCGACTGAACCGTCCGTTCCCGCGTTGCCCGCGGCCACGACGAAGAGGGTGCCCTGCTCCTTGGTGAGCCGTTCGATCGCTTCGTCGAGCGGGCCGGGCTCCTCGCCGCCGAAGCTCATGTTGACGACCTTGGCCTTGTTCTCCACCGACGCCCAGGCCATCGCGGTGAGCGCGGCCTCGTCGCTGACGTCGTGGTCGCCGACCTTGCCCATGAGCACCTTGGCGCCCTTGGTCATGCCCGCGTACCTGCCGCCGCTGGCCGCGCCGGTGCCCGCGACCGTGCCCGTGACGTGCGTGCCGTGGCCCAGCACGTCCTGCACACCGTGCGGCGAGCCGGAGAAGTCCTTCGCCACGACGCCCGCGAGGTCCGGGTGCTTGGTGTCGATGCCGGAGTCCAGCACGGCGACGGTGACGTCCTTGGCGGTGTGCCCGGCCTTCCACGCCTCGGGCGCTCCGGTCAGCGGAACACTGCTGTCCAGCGAGTAGGACATCTTCCCGTTGAGCCACACGCGATCCGCGCCGCTGAGCGATCGGGCACCGCTCGGGCCGCGGAGGCGTTCCCACGTCGCGGTCGCGCTGACCTTGGCGGTGCGCACGGAGGTGATGCCGAGCGCCGCGACCTGCCCGGTTCGTCTGCTGCCGTCCGGTACGGCCGGTGCGGACCTGGCCGCGCCCTGGGTCAGCAACAGCGGGATCTCGTCGACCTTCGAGTCCTCGTAGCCGAACTTCACCAGCAGGGTGATGTCGAAGAGCCTGCGGTCGAGCCGCCCCGACTCCAGGGGCGCCTTGGCATCCTCGGGGATCACGTAGTGGTGGCCGTCGCGGGTCGAGGTGTGGAACCTCGTCCCGGCCCGGTTCGGTGCGGCTTCGGTGTGCACGGGGACCCCGGTGGCGTCGAGGTGCACCCGGTCACCGGTGATCAGCGTGACCGTGCGTCCGGCAGGGGTGGGCGTGGTGATGGTGGCAGCCGCTTGCGCGGGCACGCCGACGCTCACCGCGACCAGCGCCGCGACGGCGAGCGCGCGGGGCAGCGTTCTGCGATGCATGTCTTCCTCTCGGGCCGGACCGCATGCGCGGGTCCGGTGCGACAAGAGCACTTGGTGGGTGCTCCCATGTGATCGCGAACCGAGGAGCCGGAACACCGTGCTACCACCCCGATTGCCCGGATTCGCCACACCCGCTACCCCTAGGGGCCAGGGCGCGCTTCACAGGTCCGCGTTCGCGATGGGGGCCGAGCCCGCCCCTGGCGGCGCCGCCGGGAAGCCCGCGTACAACACCGGCAAGCGGACTTCCCGCCGACTTGCCAGGAACGACCTCGATCCCGACCCTCATCGAACGAGACCTGTGAAGCACGCCCTAGATTGTCTGCGTGACCAACCGCCCCGCATGGCGAACCGGCTTCAAGATCGGCTACGGCCTGGCGATGGTCCTGGTGCTGCTCGTCCTGGCGACAGGGGAGCTGTGGGACCCGGCCGGGAGCACGGTGGCCCAGATCATCGCGCTGTTGCTCACCCCTGCCGTGCTCGGCGGAGTGCCGGGCATCGTGGTCGGCCTCGCGATCGACCTGGTGCGCGGCAGGAGAACCGTTGCGCCACAACACCTTCTGCCAGCCGCGCCGGAGCGTGAGCGGGATCGGGACGCTTGGGACCGGCTGCTCACCCAGTGCGAGGGGCCAGTGCACCGCGCGGAGGCTGTCACCGCAGCGCTGCCACCGTCCGCGGCCCGCGACTGGCTGGTCCAGATCACCGCGGCGATGCGGGCGGAGCTGCCCGCCGCGCGCTCCCTCGCGGAGACCGGGAAGCGGCTGTACCCGTCGAACACGCCCTCGATCACGACGCGGCCGGTGTACCTGCGGCTCAAGGCCGCCGCCGAGCAGTTCGCGGCGGCGGAGCGCAGGATCGCCGAGGTCGCCGGTGACCTCGTCGCCCAGCCGGACCTCGGCCGCGTCGACGACCAGCTCCGCCTGCTCGAACAGAACCTCCCGCACCTGCGCTCGCCCGAGGCATGATCAGATTTAGCAAGAGCTGAATTCATGGCGACCGCGGGCGGGCGCCGTGACGGTGGGCGGCGTGATGACCGACTCCACCTTCACCATCGGCGGCGAGCTGACCGTGCACCGCCTCGGCTTCGGCGCCATGCGGCTGACCGGCTGGCGGGCCGACGCCGACCGCTCCGGGCCGATCGCCGTCGCGCGCCGCGCCCTCGAGCTCGGCGTGACCTTCATCGACACCGCCGACTCCTACGCCCTCGGCGCCAACGAGGAGCTGCTCGCCGAGGCGCTCTCGCCCTACCCGGAGAACCTGGTGATCGCCACGAAGGCGGGCCAGTCCCGGCCGGGCCGCGGCAGGTGGGTACCGCTCGGGCGGCCGGAGTACCTGCTGCAGCAGGCGGAACTGAGCCTGCGCAGGCTGCGGGTCGAGCGGATCGACCTGTTCCAGCTGCACCGCGTCGACCCGAAGGTGTCCGAGGACGAGCAGTTCGACGCGCTGGCTCGGCTGCGCGAGGACGGGACGGTGCGGCACGTCGGGCTCTCCGAGGTCAGCGTCGAGCAGATCGAGCGGGCCCGGCGCTTCGTCGACGTCGCCAGCGTGCAGAACCTCTACAACGTCGGCGACCGGCGGCACGAGGAGGTCCTGGACCACTGCACGCGCGAGGGCATCGCCTTCGTGCCCTGGCTGCCCATCGCCAACGGGTCGGCCGACCCGGACGTCACCGCCGCGCTGACCGCCGTCGCCGAGGAGATTTCCCTTGGCGCGGAGGGGAAACCGGTGACGCCGACCCAGGTGGCGCTGGCCTGGCTGCTCGCCCGCTCGCCGGTGGTCGTGCCCATCCCGGGGACCTCCTCGCCCGCGCACCTGGAGGAGAACGTGGCGGCAGCCTCCATCCGGCTGAGCCGGGAGCAGTACGCCAGGCTGTCGGCGCTGCGCTGAGCAGTCCGCGCTGTTATTCCACCGGCAGCCGAAGGCATAGCGCCGCGACCGGGTCGATAGCCGGGTTATGCGGCTGCTCCGCCGAAGCGCACGCCGGTTCACTCGAACAGCGCAGCCCAGTCCTGTGCATTCATTTTCGTCGCACTCGGTACCCGCTCGTGCCGCTCACGTTGGTCCTGTCGCGAGCGGGATCGCGCGTTTCGGCCACGTCGATGGGGTGGTCCATCAGACGTCCGTTCCGATTACCGGACGATGTTTTCTTCCACTTGTCATTGCCCCGCGATTACCACTCGCCCCGAGCCCGCATTCGTCCGGCCCGCGCCCGAGCGCCCCGGCCCGCCCTGGCAGGCCCCCCGCCCGGGCCTGCGAGCCGCCGCCGGGCGGCCCGGCCGCTTCCTGGGACGAGGTTTCCGGAAAGCCGCTGTAGTCCAGTTGGCGTAATAGTGCCCTGAAATGGGCTTGGTGGCCCCGTGACACACTGACGTCCACTCGGCACGGTGCGCTGTGAAATCGTGTCCATGTCGTGTCCGCGCGGGTGTTCCACGCTGGTCGCACGACTATGCAAGCATCCCTTTATATAGAAAAGGCTGAAGCGCCCCTGTGACAGTTGTCATGGGTGGTGCAGGCTGTTGGTTGGCTTTTGGAGAGCAACAGTCGCAATGGGCCTGCCCCCCACCTCCGTCGCGGGCCCGGATACGTCGATGTGCACCTAGAGGAAATGCATCCCCACGCGTCATCCAGGCGTTACACAAGGTTTGTCCGTGGATAGATTGATAGTCCCTAGTGCACTAAGTGATGATCACGTAACCTCGCGGTGTCTCCGCTCGGTGGAACATATTGTCAGCCTTCGACGAGCATCACGTAGGGCGCGTGGTGCATGTGGCTGGGGGAGGTGGAGTACGTGTTACTAGTGGAGCGGGATCAGGAGCTGGGCACCCTGAAAAGCCTGTTCGCGGACACGATGCGTGGCAATGGGCGAGTCGCGGTCGTGAGCGGCGGTGTCGCAAGCGGTAAGACCGAACTACTCCGCAGCATGGTGGAGCACTCGATCGCATCGGGTGCTCTGCATCTCAACGCAAATGGCTCTCCGATGGAGCGGGCGATTCCACTCGGGGTGCTTCACCAACTATTGTCGCGGGCTCCGCTGAATTCGGAGCACGTGCCACTCGTCACCGCCGTACTCGCGAGTTCGCGGAGTGCGGTCGGAATGGTCGGTGTCCATTCTGGGGGAATGGGCAAGGGAATTGACCGCCTACCGCTGAACCTCGTTCGGGATGTGGCCGACGCACTCACCGCGCTGGCCCGCACGGCGCCGGTCCTGGTGACGGTCGACGATATCCAGTACGCCGATTTCGCGTCGCTGAACTGCCTGCGGCACCTGGTGGACCACCTCCAGGGCTCGCGGATCATGATGGTGCTCACCGAGTCCACCCACTCAGCACCCGTGCACCCGGTGTTCCACACGGAGACCCTGCGCTCCAGGATCTGCAGCCGGGTCCGGCTGGGCACCCTCTCCGAGACCGCCGTGCGCGCGGTCACCGCCGAGCACCTGGGCACCGACGCGGCCGACCGCCTGGCACGGGACTACTTCCGTTGCACGGGCGGAAATCCTTTGCTGGTGCGCGCATTGATCGACGACGCGCAGGCCGCCACCGTGACCACCACGACGGCGGGCGCGGCGCTGGAGTGCGCTCCGGGCTACGGGTTCCGCCAGGCGGTGCTGGCGTGCCTGGAGCGCGGCGAGGAGCAGACCAGGGACGTGGCGCGGGCGGCGGCGGTCCTGGAGACCTCCGGGGCGCTCGCGGCCTCCACGGTCGCGGACGCCAAGGTGTTGCTGCGCAGGGTGCTCGACACCGACCCGGACACTGTGGACACCGCGCTCGGCGTGCTCGACGCGATGGGGGTGCTCGACGGGTCACTGGCCTTCCGGCACGCGGCAGGGCGCGCCGCCGTGCTGGACGACCTCGACCGCGAGCGCAGGGCGCAGCTGCACTTCCGGGCCGCCCAGCTGCTGCACCTGGAGGGCGCTCCGGCCCGGCGCATCGCGGCGCACCTGGTCGCGATCGGCCACGCGGGCTCCAGCTGGGAGGCCGAGGTGCTGCTGGAGGCGGCAGACCACGCGCTGGCCGAGGACGACACCGAGAACGCCTCGCGCTACCTGGAGCTGGCCGAGGCGGGCTGCTCCGACGACGACCAGCTGGCCCGGATCAGGGCCGCACTCTCCAGGGTGGAGTGGCGGCTGAACCCGGGAACCGCGCTGCGCTACCTGCAGCCGCTGTTCGACGCCTTCACCCGCAACCAGCTCGGTGACGGCGACGCCAGCACGCTGCTGCGCTACCTGCTGTGGCACGGCCGCGTGGACAAGGCGGCCGAGGCGATCGAGCGGACCGCGCACGCCGACCGCTCGCGGGTCGGGCTGCAGTTCGGCTCCGCCTGCCAGCTGCTGGTCAACTCCTACCCGCCGCTGCGCCCGGTCGTGGCGCGAGCCCAGCAGCTGCCGGTCATCGAGCCGTACGCGGCGGCGAACGTCAGCCGCTGCGCGCAGGCGGCGAACGCGCTGCACACCGTGCTCACCGAAGGCCCGGGCAACCGGGTCACCGAGAGCGCGTTGCAGTACCTGCAGCGGGCGAAGCTGTCCGACAGCACCGTCGAGGCGGTCGAGTCGGCGCTGCTGGCCCTGGTCTACGGGGAGCGCACGGACAAGGCCGGGCCGCTGTGCGACGAACTGCTGGAGGAGGCCACCTCGCGCGGCGTCCGCACCTGGCAGGCCGTGCTCTGCGGAATCCGCGCCGAGATCGCGCTGCGGCAGGGCGACCTGCCTGCCGCCCGGCAGTACGCCGAGCGCGCACTGGCCAGCATCCCGCGGCAGAGCTGGGGCGTGGCCGCTGCCGGGCCGCTGGCCACCCTCGCGCTGGCCACCCTGGCCATGGGCGAGGTCGACACCGCCGCCGAGCAGCTGGAGTTCCAGGTGCCGGACTCGGTGTTCCAGAGCCGGTTCGGGCTGCACTACCTGCAGGCGCGCGGCCACTACTACCTGGCGACCGACCAGCTCCAGGCGGCGCTCGCGGACTTCCGGTTCTGCGGCGCGCTGATGCGGGAGTGGGGGATCGACTCGCCGAGCTTCCTGCCGTGGCGCTCCGACGCCGCCCAGGTGCACCTGCGGCTCGGTGAGGCGGCCAAGGCGCAGGAGCTGCTGACCGAGCAGCTGGACCTGACCTGCGCGGCCAGCCACCGCGCGCGCGGGGTCTCCCTGTTCCTGCTGGCCAGGACCAAGGAGGTGGGCAAGCGGGTCGCGGTGTTCCGGCAGGCCATCGACTCGCTGTACGCGGCGGGCGACCGGTTCATGCTCAGCAAGGCCATGCACGGGCTGGGGCAGACCTACCACTCCCTCAACGAGCCGGGGAAGGCGCGGATGTTCAAGCACCGCGCAGAACAGCTCGCCAGGGAGCTGCGCCCGGCCGGTGGGGACGCCGAGCGGGCCGAACCGGACGCGCGCGGCGGCGCCGAGCGGGCCGAGGAGAAGGCGCACGAGCCGCAGGCCCGGGTGTCCAGCCTGACCAGCTCCGAGCGCAGGGTGGCCGAGCTGGCCGCGCACGGCTACACCAACCGGGAGATCTCCCGGCACCTCTACATCACGGTGAGCACGGTGGAGCAGCACCTGACGCGGGTCTACCGCAAGCTCAACGTCGGCAGTCGCGCCGCGCTGCCGAGAGAGCTGCAGCTGGACATGAAGACCGCGGACACCGCGGCCAGCTAGCGGAACCCAAGGTTCAAACCATCGTGGGACCCCCTGTCGTGCGACGGGAGGTCCCACGATGCGTTCACCCCCTTTGACCTGCGGAAAAGATCCATGCACGAGCATGACAACTGTCACCGGGAGCTCGTGACGGGCGGACTACGCGGACTGTCGGTGGGGTCCGCATCCTTGGAGCTATGGAAGAGGTTCTGGCTATGGCGAGCACCGAGCGGGCCGGCAACGGCACGGCGGCGATCCACATCAGCGGGCTGAAGAAGCACTACGGTGCGGTCCGCGCGGTCGACGGCATCGATCTGTCCATCGCCCCCGGCGAGGTCGTCGCGCTGCTCGGCCCCAACGGGGCGGGCAAGTCGACCGCCGTCGACATGATCCTCGGGCTCACCAAGCCGGACGAGGGCGAGGTGACGATCTTCGGCAAGACGCCGAAGGAGGCGGTCTCGCACGGCACCATCGGCGCGATGCTGCAGAGCGGCGCGCTGCTGGACGACGCCACCGTCGGCGAGATGGTCGGCATGGTGGCCTCGTTGCACCGCAAGCCGATGCCGGTCAAGGAGGCGCTGCGCCGCGCGGGCATCGCCGATCTGGTCAAGCGCCGCTCCACGCGCCTGTCCGGCGGCCAGAAGCAGCGCGTGCGCTACGCGGTCGCCCTGGTCAGCGACCCGGACCTGCTGATCCTGGACGAGCCGACCGCGGCCATGGACGTGGGCACCCGGCGCGAGTTCTGGCACTCCATGCAGGAGTTCACCGCCGCCGGGCGGACCGTGGTCTTCGCGACGCACTACCTGGAGGAGGCGGAGGAGTTCGCCGACCGGGTGATCTTCATGAAGTCCGGCAAGATCGTCGCCGACGGCTCCGTCGCCGAGGTGCAGGCGCTGGCCGCGGGCCGCACCCTGCACGCCAAGATCCCCGGCGCCACCAAGGCCGAGATCGAGGCGCTGCCCGCCGTGGCCGACGTGGACGTCCGGCACGACAAGGTGGTGATCGTCAGCTCCAGCTCCGACACCACGCTGCGCGCGCTGCTGGCCCGGTTCCCCAACGCGCGGGACATCGAGATCGCGGGGGTGAGCCTCGACGAGGCCTTCATCACGCTGACCAGCACCATCAACAAGAGCTGAGCGGGAGTAGGACAGCCATGAACCTCGGATACCTCGGCCTGGAGATCCGGCGGGCGCTGCGCGCTCCGGGCACCCTGCTGTTCACCATCGGCTTCCCGGCGATGTTCTACCTGCTGGAGATGATGCTGTTCAAGGACGTCGCGGGCGCGGGAGCGACCGGGGCGGGCACCTCGGCCGCCGACTACCCGGTGACGATCATGGTCGGCCTGTGCGCCTGGGGCGTGATGACCGCTGGCCTGCTCATCGGCACCCGGGTGGTGCACGAGCGCACCGCGGGCTGGCAGCGCCAGCTGCGGCTGACCCCGCTCTCCGGCGCGGGCTTCCTGATCGGCAAGGTCACCGTCGGCATGGCGGTCGCCCTGCCCACCGCGATCGTCGTGCCGGTGGTCGCGGTGCTGGTGGAGGGCGTCCAGCTGACGCCGGTCGGCTGGCTGCACGCCACCGTGCTGGTCTGGCTCGGCTCGCTGCCCTTCGCGATCATGGGTCTGCTGATCGGCCAGCTGTCCAACAAGGACAACGTGCAGAACTTCGTCATCGTGGGCATGTTGCTGCTGGCCATGTTCGGCGGGCTGTTCATGCCGCTGGACATGCTGCCGCCGTGGTGGAACGACCTGGCGCAGTTCGTGCCGAGCTACTGGCTGGCCGAGATCGGCCGGGTCGGGGTGCTGCCCGGCTACGGCACCATCGTGACCCCCGTGCTCGTCCTGCTCGGCTGGTCCGTCGTGCTCGCCGCGGGTGTGGTCTGGCGCTACCAGCGCGACAGCGCTCGCAACTAATAGTGTCGGCGTCATGATGCGCAAGCTGCTCGACTGGGGTGGTGGATCGGTCTTCCGGTCCACCACCCCTGAGCCGGATGAGGGGTCCAAGGCGGCACCCGCGCTCGCGGTGCTCTTCAGCCTGATGATGATCCCCGCGTGGATCGACGCGCTCGGCCAGGTGCGCGCCGCGCGGCCGGACCTGTGGGCACTCTCCGCGTTCGTCGGCGTCTCCTACAGCATCGCCTGCATCCTCGCGGTTCCCTTGGCGCGCAAGGTTTCCTGGACCTCCCAGGTGCTGGTGTGCCTGGCGCTGCTGGCAATGGGCATCGCGTTCGTCGTGCTGACCGGCCTGGAGAACTCCTGGGTGCTGATCTGCGCGCTGGGCATCGTCGCCGCGCTGATGCCGCCGGTGGTGACCGGGGTGGTCACGCTGGTGACGCTGGTCGGGTTGTCGGCCAGCGCGATCTACCTCGAGAAGTTCGCGGAGCAGCTGCCCAACTTCATCCTGCTGTTCTCGGTGACCGCGGCGGCGGCGCTGATGGTGGGGCTGGCAAATGCCTACGTCGAGCTCAAGCACGCGCGGGACCAGATCGCGATGTTCGCCGTCGCCAAGGAACGCGCCCGCTTCGCCAGGGACCTGCACGACATCCTCGGGCACAGCCTCACCACGATCACACTCAAGGCCGGCCTCGCCCGCCGGGTCCTGGAGACGGGCGACCTGGACCGCACGATGACGGAGATCCGGGACGTGGAAAGGCTTGGCAGGCAAGCGCTCGCGGACGTGCGGGCGACCGTATCGGAGTACCGCGTCGTCACCCTCTCCGGTGAGCTGGCCGGGGCAAACGAGACCCTGCGCGCCGCGGGCATCGAGGCCGACCTGCCGCGTGCCGTCGACGACGTCGCCCCCGAGCTGCAGCCCGTTTTCGGTTACGTGCTCAGGGAAGCGGTGACCAACGTGGTCCGGCACTCGGGCGCGCAGAAGGTGAGCGTGCGGCTGGGCCAGGACTGGATCAGCATCACCGACGACGGGGTGGGCGCCCCGCAGGACGCGGCGGGCAACGGGCTGCGCGGACTGCGCGAGCGGATGGCCGCGGTCGGCGGCACGCTGGAGACCGGAACGCCGAGCAGGGGCGGCGGGTTCGTGGTCCGCGCGAGCGCGCCGGTTCCCGAGCACCCCGAGGAGTCCCCGGCGTCCGCCGAGGCGGACAATGCCGTCGAGAGCACGGGAGGACAGGCGTGATTCGGGTTCTCGTCGCCGACGACCAGGCACTGGTGCGCGGCGCCCTGGCCACCATGCTCGACCTGGAGCCCGACATCACCGTCGTGGCCCAGGTCGGCTCCGGGGACGACGTGCTGCCCGCGGCGCGGCAGTCCGCGCCGGACGTGGTGCTGCTGGACGTGCACATGCCCGGCAAGGACGGCCTGGCCGCGGCCAAGGAGCTGCACGCCGAACTGCCCGCGTGCAAGATCCTCATCTGCACCACCTTCGGCAGGCCGGGCTACCTGGTGCGCGCGATGGCCGCGGGCGCCTCGGGCTTCATCGTCAAGGACGCCCCGCCGGAGCAGTTGGTCGACGCGGTCCGCCGGGTCTACAACGGGCTCCGCGTCGTCGATCCCGTGCTGGCGGCGGAATCCCTTGCCACCGGGCCGAATCCGCTCACCGTGCGGGAGCGGGAGGTGCTCGGCGCGGTGGCCGACGGGAGCACCGTGGCGAAGGTGGCCAAGGCGCTGCACCTGACCGAGGGCACGGTGCGCAACCACCTGTCCTCGGCGATCGGCAAGACCGGTGCCCGGACCAGGGGCGAGGCGTACCGGATCTCGGAGGAACGCGGCTGGCTCTAGACCGGCCACCCCGCAGACGCCCCTTCGCGGGGCTCGGCGCGGGACGGCGAGCCCGGGGGGACACGCCCCCCTAATCTCCCGGGCGCAGGCGTCCCGCGCCGTTCTTCGTTGCCCTTTCCGTTCTGCCGCCCGCATTGAGGGGTTGTGGAACCGCGCAGTGTCGGATAAGGGGAAATCGCGTAGGCCGCGCCTCTTTTCTTAGGGGCGCCGCCGGTGCTTCTAGGGGTGACGCGGGCGACAGCGCCGTGGCTACTGTCGGTCTGGCAGGCGCGTGTATGCGTATGCATGGACCTGGGGGCATCAGCGCGGTCGCAGTCTGACCTGCGGCAGCACCGTGCCGGCGCACCCTTCGAACCCCGGAGGAACCGTCGTGCAGGAGATCGTCGACGCGGTCCTCTCCGAGGACGCCGACGCCGCGGACTTCGCCGCGGTGCCGATCCCGGAGAGCTATCTCGGCGCGGTTGTGCTCGCCGAGGAGTCCGAGATGTTCGCCGGCATGGACAGCCGGGACAAGGACCCGGCCAAATCGCTGCACATCCGGCCGGTGCCCACCCCCGAGCTGGGGCCGGACGAGGCGCTGGTCGCGGTGATGGCCAGCTCCATCAACTACAACACCGTGTGGACCTCGATCTTCGAGCCGCTGCCGACCTTCGGCTTCCTCCAGCGCTACGCGCGCAGCGTTCCCGGTGCCGCCCACCACGACCAGCCGTTCCACGTGGTGGGCTCGGACCTGTCCGGGATCGTGCTGCGCACCGGCGCGGCCGTGCGGCACTGGGAACCCGGCTCGCGCGTGGTCGCGCACTGCCTCAACGTCGAGCTGACCTCGCCGGACGGCCACGACGACACGATGCTCGACCCGGAGCAGCGGATCTGGGGTTTCGAGACCAACTACGGCGGCCTGGCCCAGCTCGCCGTGGTGAAGGCGAACCAGCTGATGCCCAAGCCCGCGCACCTCACCTGGGAGGAGGCTGCCGCGTCCGGGCTGGTGAACTCCACCGCCTACCGCCAGCTCGTCTCCGCCAACGGCGCGCGGATGAAGCAGGGCGACGTGGTGCTGATCTGGGGTGCCGCGGGCGGACTGGGCTCCTACGCCACGCAGATCGTGCTCAACGGCGGCGGCATCCCCGTGTGCGTGGTGTCCAGCCCGGAGAAGGCCGAGCTGGTCCGCTCCATGGGCGCGGAGCTGGTGATCGACCGGTCCGAGGAGGGCTACCGGTTCTGGAAGAACGAGCACGAGCAGGACCCGAGGGAGTGGAAGCGCTTCGGTGCCAGGATCCGGTCGCTGACCGGCGGTGAGGACCCCGACATCGTCTACGAGCACCCGGGCCGGGAGACCTTCGGCGCCAGCGTGTTCGTCGCGCGGCGCGGCGGAACCGTGGTCACCTGCGCGTCCACCTCGGGCTTCGAGCACACCTACGACAACCGCTACCTCTGGATGCACCTCAAGAAGATCGTCGGCTCGCACTTCGCGAACTACCGCGAGGCGTGGGAGGCCAACCGCCTGATCGCCAAGGGAATGATCCACCCCACACTGTCCACTGTGTACCCGTTGGCGGAGACGGGGCGGGCGACCAGCGAGGTGCACGCCAACCAGCACAGCGGCAAGGTCGGCGTGCTCGGCCTCGCGCCGGCACCGGGGCTCGGCGTCACCGACCCGGAGCTGCGCGCGCGGCACGTTTCGCAGATAACCCGATTCCAGCAGACCAGCAGCCACTGAGAGGCGAACGACGCCATGACAGCTCAGCACGCGAGTTCCGGCCCGGTCGGCGTCGTCGGCCTCGGCTCGGTCGGCCAGGCCCTCGTCGAACTGCTCAGCGGAGCGGGCATCGACGTCCTCGGTGTCGACTGCGACCCCGGTGCGGTGGCCCGCGCTCGTGGTCGTGCGCCCGGATCAGTGTTGCTGGGCAACGACTTCTCCGTGCTGAGCGCGGCGGAGGTGGTGATCGAGGCGGTTCCGGAGCACTACGAGCGCAAGGCGATGGTGCTGCGCACGATCGCCGAGACGTGCTCACCCGGCACGGTCCTGATCAGCACCACCGCGTCGCTGTCACTGGCCTCGCTCGCGGTCGCCTCCGGCCGTCCCGAACACGTCGTCGGCCTCGCCTTCCTGGCTCCGCCCGCCGCGGGCACCGGCGTCGAGCTGGTCACCACGGCCATGTCCGGCGCGGAGTCGGTGGCCAGGGCCAAGGATCTGCTCGGGCTGCTGCCGACCGCGCAGAAGGACCTCGGGGCGGCGCGCGGACACGCCTGGGACCTGGTCCTGGCGTACCTGAACCGCTCGGTCGCGCTCTACGAGGTCGGCTACGCGACGCGGGAGGACATCGACACCGCGATGCGGCTCGGCTGCGGCCTGCCGACCGGGCCGCTGGCGCTGCTGGACCGCATCGGGCTGGACGTGGCGCAGCAGGCGCTCATCGAGCTGCACGCGCGCACCGGCATCGCCACCCACGCGCCGACCGGGCTGCTGAACCGGATGGTCGAGGGCGGCCTGCTCGGGCGCAAGGCCGGACAGGGCTTCTACACCTACTCCCCGGCCGGGGAGATCGACTCGGAGCCGGAGCGCTCCGACCGCGGCGGCGCCGCGCGGGCGCGGGAGATCACCCGCATCGGCGTGATCGGCTCCGGCACGATGGCGCGCGGCATCGCCCAGGTGAGCACCCAGGCCGGACTGGAAACGGTGCTGGTGGCTCGGGACGAGCACAAGGCGGAGGCGGCGGTCCGGGCGATCGACGAGTCGCTGGTGCGCGCGGTCCGCCGGGGCCGGGTCACCCCGGACCAGCGCCGCGCGGCGCTGTCGTCGCTGGTCGCCACCGCCTCCCGGAACGAGGTGGCCGACTGCGACCTGGTCATCGAGGCGACCGCGGAGGAGATCGAGGTCAAGACGGAGGTCTTCGCCGCGCTGGACAAGATCTGCAAGAAGGGCGCGATCCTGGCGACCACCACGTCCAGCCTGTCGGTGACCGCGTGCGCCGAGGCGACCACGCGCCGCGCCGACGTGATCGGCATGCACTTCTTCAACCCCGCGCCCGCGATGAAGCTCGTCGAGGTCTCGCGCACCGAGTTCACCGCGGACGACGTGCTGACCACCGTGCACGCCCTGGCCTCCCGGCTGCGCAAGACCACAGTGGACTGTTCCGACCGCGCCGGGTTCATCGTCAACTACCTGTTGTTCCCGTACCTCAACGACGCGATCCGGCTGGTGGAGTCGGGCGCGGCGACGGTACCCGGCCTCGACGCCGCGATCGAGAGCGGTTTCGGATATCCGATGGGGCCGTTCACCTTGCTGGACACCATCGGGCTGGACATCTCCGAGGCGATCCAGTGGCGGCTCCACGAAATCAACTACGACCCGGACGTCAAACCGGCGACCCTGCTGACCCGGCTGGTCGAGCTCGGCCGCCTCGGCCGCAAGACGGGCGCGGGTTTCTGGGGTCCCTAGGGGTTGTTGTCGTCCTGCTCACTGAGATTGGCTGACCAGCGGCGGTGGTCGCTGGCTTGGAGGTTCTGCGTACCCATGGTTACTCGCGTCTGGGACTACATGCCCGAGTACGAGCAGGAGCGCGAAGACATCCACGATGCAGTGGAGACGGTCTTCCGGTCCGGGCAGCTCGTGCTGGGCAACAGCGTGCGCGGCTTCGAGGAGGAGTACTCGGCCTACCACGGCGTCAAGCACACCATCGGCGTCGACAACGGCACGAACGCCATCGTGCTCGGTCTGCGCGCGCTCGGCGTCGGCCCCGGCGACGAGGTCATCACGGTGTCCAACACCGCGGCGCCCACCGTCATCGCGATCGACCAGATCGGCGCGACCCCGGTGTTCGTGGACGTCCACGAGGACGACTACCTGATGGACGTCGGCCAGGTGGAAGCCAAGATCACCTCGAAGACCAAGGCACTGCTGCCGGTGCACCTCTACGGCCAGTGCGTCGACATGGCTCCGCTGCAGGAGATCGCCGACCGGCACGGCATCCCGGTCCTGGAGGACTGCGCCCAGGCGCACGCCGCCCGCCACCACGGCAAGATCGCGGGCACCATGGGCAAGGCGGCCGCGTTCTCCTTCTACCCCACCAAGGTCCTCGGCGCCTACGGCGACGGCGGTGCCACGATCACCTCCGACGACGAGACCGCGGCGAACCTGCGGCGGCTGCGTTACTACGGCATGGAGACCACGTACTTCGTGGTGTCCACGCCCGGGCACAACGCGCGCCTCGACGAGCTGCACGCGGAGATCCTGCGCCGCAAGCTGACCCGGCTCGACGAGTACGCGCAGGGCCGCCGCGACGTGGCGCAGCGCTACCAGGAGGGCCTGGGGGACACCGATCTGGTGCTGCCCAAGGTCAATCCCGGCAACGAGCACGTCTACTACGTCTACGTGGTCCGGCACCCCAAGCGGGACGCGATCATCGAGGCGCTGAAGGCCTACGACATCCACCTCAACATCAGCTACCCCTGGCCGGTGCACCGGCAGACCGGCTTCCACAAGCTGGGCTACGAGGAGGGGTCGCTCCCGGTGACCGAGAAGCTGGCCAAGGAGATCTTCTCGCTCCCGATGTACCCGTCGCTGCCGATCGGCACGCAGGAGAAGGTCATCGCCGCGGTGCGGGACGTTCTCGCCACCGTCTGAGCTGTGGGGGAAATCCAGTCATGCGCGTTCTGTTCGCGACAGTCTCGGAGAAGTCGCACGTCCTGACGATGGCGCCGCTGGCGTGGGCGCTGACCAACGCCGGCCACGAGGTGCGCGTGGCCAGTGCTCCCGGGGTGACCGACACGATCACCAACGCCGGTCTGTCCGCCGTGCCGATCGGCACCGAGCACACCGTGCACGACATGCTCGCCGAGCACGAGACGGTCGAGAACGAGTTCTCCGACTGGAGCGAGCCGTTCCTGGACAAGCAGAACTGGGAGACGCTGCTCCTCAGGTACCAGATCGCCGTCGAGTACGCGTTCAAGTCGTACAACGACACGCTGCTCGACGACCTGGTGGAGTTCGCCCGGTTCTGGAAGCCGGACCTGGTGCTGTGGGACCCGATCACCTTCGCGGGCGGTGTCGCCGCCCAGGTGGTCGGGGCGGCGCACGCGCGGCTGAACTGGGCCGTCGACGTCTACGGCGCGATGCGGGAGGTCTTCCTCCAGCTGCTGGAGCAGCAGCCCGCCGAGGCGCGCACCGATCCGATGGCCGACTGGCTCGGCGGGCACCTCGAGCGCTTCGGCTCGGAGTTCCACGAGGACGTGGTCAACGGTCAGTTCACCATCGACCAGGTGCCGACGAGCATCCAGGTTCCGTTGTCCCTCAACCGGATTCCGATGCGGTACACGCCGTACAACGGCCGCTCGGTGATCTCGTCCTGGCTCAACGAACCGCAGGAGCGGCGGCGCATCCTGCTCACCCCCGGCATGTCCTTCGCCAAGGCGCTCGGCAGCACCTACGTGCCCTTGAAGGAGTCCTTCGAGGCACTGTCCGAATTGGACGTCGAGATCGTGGCGACGCTGGGCGAGAAGGAACGCGAGGTCGTCGGCACGCTCCCGTCGAACACCCGCGCGGTGGAGTTCGTCCCGATGCACGCCGTCCTGCCGACGTGCTCCGCGGTGGTGCACCACGGCGGCTTCGGCACGTGGTCGACGTCCGCGCTCTACGGGGTGCCGCAGTTCCTCCTGCCGATCCGCATGGCCGACATGTGGATCAAGGCGAAGCAGACCGAGAAGGTGGGCGCGGGCCTGTACTCCCACCCCACGGAGACCACCGCGGAGAGCCTGCGCGAGGGCGTGCGGCGGCTGCTGGAGGAGTCCCAGTTCGCCGAGGGCGCCAAGCACCTCCGCCAGGGCATCCTCGAAACGCCCACCCCCAACGACGTCGTCGGCACCCTCGAAGGCCTCACCGCGGCCCACCGCACCTGACCCCCGGCCGCAACGTCTCCCACCGCTACGAACCCCGGTCACCGGCCGGGGTTCGTCCGCGTCGGCGGCCGCGGGGGAGGTTCGGCGGGATGGGGGAGGTTCGAGGGAGAACGGGTGATCATCTTCCGGTGGAGGGGGGTGTGGTCCTAAGTTCGGGTGGGACAGCGTTGAGTGCGGGGAGTGCCGAGAATGGTCGCCGACATCCTGGTCCGGAAGTACACCAAGATCTTCAAGCTCTACGACAGCAACCGGAACGGCTACATCGAGAAGGCCGACGTCAACCGGATGAAGTCGCAGTACCTGATGGCCTTCGACGAGTCGCCCACCTCGGAGAAGGGGCGCGCGGTCAGCGAGCGCTGGGACGCGTTCTGGGCGGCGCTGACGTCCTCGCTCGACCACGACCAGGACGGGCAGGTCAGCCGGGACGAGTTCCTCAACGGGTTCGGGGCGCTGGCGCTCGGCGACTCGGACACCTTCGACGCTGTGCTGCGGCCGCTGATCGAGACGGCCTTCACGCTGATGGACACCGACGGCAGCGGATCGGTCAGCGTGGCCGAGTTCCGCCGGTTCCAGCGGGCCGTGGGCAACGGGGACCAGGCCGACGCGGCGATCGCGCAGCTCGACAAGGACGGCGACGGCATGATCTCGCTGGAGGAACTGGTGCAGAACGCCCGCGAGTTCCTGACCAGCCCCGACCTGGACAGCACCGGCAACTGGCTGCTGGGAGATGTCTAGTCGGGCAGTTCCCTAAGCGGTCGCGAGCGGATGGGGGAGGCGTCGGCGAGATCGGGTGACGCCGGTCAGGAGCGCGGCGCGGTGGTCGTAGCGTGAGGCGTTGGCCTGATCAAGCCGACACCCGCGGGGAGACGCGATGTCCGCAGACATTCTGACCAGGAAGTACGAGAAGGCGTTCCAGCTCTACGACGCAGATGGCAGTGGCTACGTCGACGAGTCCGACGTGAAACGGATGCAGGACCAGCTCGTCGCCGCGTTCGGGGCGTCGGGGACGCCCAAGGAGCCCGCCGTGCGGGAGGGGATCGACGAGTTCTGGTCGGCGTTGACCTCGGCGATGGACCGCAACCTCGACGACCGGCTCAGTCGCGAGGAGTGGGTGAGTGGGCTGGGACAGCTCAGCCAGGACGCCGCCAGCTTCGACGCGGTGTTCGCGCCGGTCGTCGACGCGGTCTTCACGTTGATGGACACCGATGACAGCGGCTTCGTCACCGACGATGAGTTCCGCCGTTTCCAGGCGGGCCTCGGCAACGCCGACCAGGCGGACGCCGCGCTCACGAAGATCGACCGCGATGGTGACGGGGTCATCTCGCGCGAGGAGTTTCTCGCCGACATCCGCGCGTTCCTGACCAGTGACGACCCGGACAACACCAACAACTGGTTCCTCGGCCAGGTCTAGCCGGCGGTGCGAGTTCCGAAGAGGGAGTGCATGCACGCCACCAGGCTCCGGGCCTGCACGTTGACGTAATGGCTGTGCCGCAACAAGCCCACGAGCTGGTGCAGCGGCAGCCAACGGTGGTCCGGGTGGTCGTCCAGGTCCACTTCCTCTTCGGTTTCCACCACCAGGTAACGGGTCCTGGCGTGGTAGAAGCGGCCACCTTCCTCGGAAAGCATTGTGTCGTAACGGATGCGCTCCGCAGGCGCGGTGCGGAGCGCATCGAGGAACGGCAACCGGTCGCTCGGCGGCATGTGCATGTAGTTGTCCACAGTGCACTGCACGGTCGGAGCCAGCTCCACCACGTCCAGGTAGCCGGGCTCGACGCGGGCGTGCACCAGTGCGTGCAGGACACCGCCGAACTGCTTGACCAGGAAGGCGGACAGGCCGTCACCGCTGGGCTCCAGCATCGGCTGGGACCACTGCAGCACCTCGCGGCCGCCCGCGCGCACGTCGACGCCGATCACGTTGAAGAAGCGGCCGGTCACGTGGGAGATGCCCGCGTCGGTGTGCTTCCACTGGTCGATTCCCTTGAGGGGAACGCGGTTCGCGGTGATGTCATGGCGGGTGCGCGCCCCGGTGATCCAGCTGAGGATCTCGTCGGTGGTGTGCACCGCGCCTTCGCTCTCCGTGCAGGAGCGCATGATCGAGGTGGTGAAGGCGTCGCGGTCGGTGGCGGGCAGCAGGGTCGCCAGGTCGGTTCCGGAGAACGGCAGGCAGGACAGCACGGTGCGCGCGTCCATGTTCACCAGGTCGTCCTCGCGCAGCAGCTGGTGCAGCTGGCCCAGCGTCAGCCAGCAGAAGTCCTCGAGCAGTTCGACGTCCTCGGTGACCTCGACGACCATGTTGCGGTTGCGCTTCTGGAAGAACCAGGAACCCTGTTCCGACTGGAGCACGTCCGCGATCACCTTGTGCCGCTTGGTGTCCATGAAGTAGTCGAGGTACGGGACCGGCTTGCCCTTGTGCACCCGGGTGTAGTTGCTGCGGGTCGCCTGCACGGTCGGGGAGAGCTGGACGCCGTTGCAGTTGCCCGGTTCCACCTTGCCCTGCATCAGGCAGTGCAGGACGCCGTCGAACTCCTTGACCACGATGCCGAGGATGCCGATCTCCGGCTGGTTGATGATCGGCTGCTCCCAGTGCTCCACCCAGTGCCCGGGCCGGGTGATCTCCAGGCCCTCCACCACGAAGAACTTGCCGCTGGCGTGGCCGATGTTGCCGGTGACCGGGTCGGCGGACCAGTTCGCCAGCCGGTCCAGCGGGACCCGGTCGACCTCGGTGTAGTTGCGGGTGCCGCAGTCGGTGAACCAGGCGCGGAAGTCGGTGAGGGAGGTGCGGCCGTCCACGGTCAGCGCGGACTCCGCGATCCGCAGCGCGATGGTGGCGTCCGCGGTTCGCAGCGGCACGGCGGAGTGAGTCGAAGTCTCGGTCACGGCATAGTCCTTCGTCCGCTGGCGATCACGTGGAATAGCACCGCTATCCGGAAGGTGATTTCGTGGCCCACCCTATGGCGAATTCTTATTCGGCGGTCGTGGGCCGCAAAGAATAGGGGTGGGGTTAGGGGGCGCAAAAGTGATCAGACGGACACCGGCAGTGCGCCCAGCATCGCCCGCACGGACTCCGCCACCGGCACCGCCGCGGTCCAGCCCAGCCGCTCGCGCGCCTTGGTGGTCGAGGCCTGCGTCCAGTCACCGCCCTTGCTGGTGACGGGTGTCCCCACCTCGCGCACGGCGTTCGCGTCCAGCCCCGCGGCGTCGACGAGCGCGTACACCAGGTCGCGGAGGGCGAGCGCGGTGCCCCGGCCGATGTTGATCACCTCGCCGACCACTCCGGCGTGGGCCGCGCGCAGCACGGCCTCAGCGGCGTCGCGGGCGTCGATGTGGTCCCGCTGCGCCTCCGCGATGCTCAGTTCAAGCGTCTGACCAGGAGAAACCGTGCGCAGCTCGGCGGAGAGCGCGCCGAGGAAGCTGGCGGGGGACGGGTGCGGGCCGAAGACGTTCACCAGCCGCAGGACCACGCCGTCGACGTCCCCGGCCGCGGTGGCCCGCAGCACCGCCTCCGAGCCCGCCAGCTTCGTCTGCGCGTACGTCGTTCGCGGCGCGGGCACGACGTTCTCGTCGATCACCGTGCCGGGGGCGACGGGCCCGTACTCGTGGATCGTGCCCACGTGCACCAGGCGGGGCCGCTGCGGGACCTCCGCCACCGCCTCGACCAGGCGTTTGACCAGGTCGACGTGGGAGTAGGTCATCTCGTGCTCGGTGCTGCCCCAGCCGCCGGTGGCGTTGACGACCACCTGCGCCCGCTCCGCTGTGAGCATGTCGGCAAGGCGTGGCACGTCCGCGCCGCCCACGTCCAGCGACCGGTAGCGGTAGCCGGCGATGTGCGGCGCGAACCGCCTGGCCACCGCGATCACCTCGTAGTCGGCGCCGGCGAAGGCCGCGCAGACCTGCCTGCCGACGCAGCCCGTCGCGCCGAGCACCGCCACGCGGGGGCGGGCGAATCGATCGGTGATGGTCATGGGCCGACGCAACCACGGCCCACGCCGCTCGACAACCCCTAACCGTGCAGGTCAGGGGGCTACAGGCAGGGTGGAGCCTCAGAGCGCCAGGCAGTCGGCGTACTGGGGCAGCAGGCCCTGCGCCTCGGCCTCCTTGAAGCTCGGGGCGGTGGTGTCGCGCTCGGAGAGCACGTAGTCGAGGTCCTTCGGCCACGGCAGCGCCAGATCGGCGTCCAGCGGGTTGATCGACAGCTCGTGGGCGGGGTTGTAGAAGCTCGTGACCACGTACGACATCACCGTGTTGTCCTCGAGGGCGATGAACGCGTGCCCGACGCCGAACGGGAAGTACATGGCGCGGAAGGACACGTCGTCCATCTCCACCACGTCCCACCTGCCGAAGGTCGGCGAGCCCAGCCGCAGGTCGACGACCACGTCCAGCGCCTTGCCGCGCGCGCAGTAGACGTACTTCGCCTGGCCGGGGGGCGTCTTGGTGAAGTGGATGCCGCGCACCACGCCCTTCGCGGACCGGTTGTGGTTGGTCTGCGCCACGGTGTGCTTGCGCCCGACAGCCGCCTCGAATGCCGGCTCCTGGAACGGGGAAACGAAGACGCCACGGCTGTCGGGGTAGACCGTCGGGGTGAACTCGAATGCGCCTTCGACGGCCAGCTCACGTGTTTGCATGTCCGTAGACTACATTTTCGCGACCGCTCGGAAAGGGTAATCGAAAACGCATTTTCAGCCGGTGGGCAGGGCGGCGCCGTCGCGCAGCGGGGCCCACCAGTCGCGGTTGTCCCGGTACCAGGCGGCGGTCTCGGCGATGCCGGTGGCGAAGTCCTTCAGCGGGGCGTAGCCCAGTTCGCTCGCGGCCTTGCTGATGTCCACCGAGTACCGGAGGTCGTGGCCCTTGCGGTCGGCGACGGTGCGCACCATCGACCAGTCGGCGCCCATCAGCTCCAGCAGCTTCTCGGTCAGCTCGCGGTTGCTCAGCTCCGTTCCGCCGCCGAGGTTGTAGACCTCGCCCGCGCGGCCGCGGTCGGCCACCAGCGCGATGCCCCGGCAGTGGTCGTCGACGTGCAGCCAGTCGCGGACGTTGCGGCCGTCCCCGTAGAGGGGGACCTTGATGCCCTCCAGCAGGTTCGTGACGAACAGCGGGATGACCTTCTCCGGGAACTGGTACGGCCCGTAGTTGTTGGAGCAGCGGGTGATGCACGTGTGCAGGCCGTGCGTGCGGTGGTAGGAGCGGACGAGCAGGTCCGAGGACGCCTTCGACGCGGAGTACGGCGAGTTCGGCAGCAGCGGGTGCTCTTCCGGCCAGGAGCCGGACTCGATCGAGCCGTAGACCTCGTCGGTGGACACGTGCACGAACTTGCCGACCGCCGCCTCCAGCGCGCCCTGCAACAGGGTCTGCGTGCCGAGGACGTTGGTGCGGATGAACTCCGCCGATCCGGTGATCGATCTGTCCACATGGGACTCCGCGGCGAAGTGCACGACCAGGTCCACCCCGGCCATCAGCGAGCGCACCAGCTCCGCGTCGCAGATGTCGCCGCGCACGAAGCGCAGCTCCGGCCGGTCGGCGACCGGGGTGAGGTTGGCCAGGTTGCCCGCGTAGGTCAGCTTGTCCAGCACGACGACCTCGGCGCCGGAGAGCGCGGGGTAGCGGCCGCCGAGCAGCTCGCGGACGAAGTGCGAGCCGATGAAACCCGCTCCACCGGTGACCAGGATGCGCACGCTGCAAACCCTTCTAGGAACGGAATTCCTTCGCCACGTCCATGATGTAGCGGCCGTAGCCGGTCTTGGCCAGCTTCTCGCCGAGCGCGTAGCAGGCGTCGGCGTCGATGAAACCCATGCGCAGCGCGATCTCCTCGAGGCACGCGATGCGCACGCCCTGCCGGTTCTCCAGCGTCGCCAGGTACTGCCCGGCCTGCAGCAGCGAGTCGTGGGTTCCGGTGTCCAGCCACGCGAACCCCCGGCCGAGGTCGATCAGCCGGGCGTCACCGCGCTCCAGGTAGACCCGGTTCACGTCGGTGATCTCCAGCTCGCCGCGCGCGGAGGGCCGGATGTTCTTGGCGATGTCCACCACGTCGTTGTCGTAGAAGTACAACCCGGTGATCGCGCGGTTGGAGCGCGGGTTCTCCGGCTTCTCCTCGATGGAGATCAGCCTGCCCTCGCCGTCGGTCTCGCCGACGCCGTAGCGGTGCGGGTCCTGCACCGGGTAGCCGAAGAGCACGCAGCCCTTGACGTCCTTGGCGGTGACTTCGAGGATCTCGGAGAACCGCTGGCCGTGGAAGATGTTGTCGCCGAGGATCAGCGCGGCCGTGTCGTCGCCGACGTGGTCGGCGCCGATGACGAACGCGTCGGCCAGCCCGCGCGGCTCGGCCTGCTCCGCGTAGGTGATGTTCAGCCCGAGCTGCCCGCCGTCACCGAGCAACCGCTGGAACAGCGGCAGGTCCTGCGGGGTGGAGATGAGCAGGATGTCCCGGATACCGGACAGCATCAGCACGGACAGCGGGTAGTAGATCATCGGCTTGTCGTAGACCGGCAGCAGCTGTTTGGACACCGACAGCGTCACCGGGTGCAGCCGGGTACCCGACCCGCCCGCCAGCACGATTCCCTTCACGCCTGGGCTCCTCCCGGGACCGGCTGCCCGTCAGCTCCAGGCCCCGCGGCCAAGCTATGTCGGCCCGCGCTCCCTGAGCCAGGGCCATCCAGGAATTAAGGGGCCGTACCGGAAGGGTCAGGGGTGGGTACTTGACCTGATTTTTCAGCTCGAGGCCGGTGCGGTGGCGCATTTTCACGCCCGGCGTGAAGTCGTGAAACACCTGTTTCGGAGGGGGTGAATCGCCGTATAGCCGAGCAATTCGCGGAGGGCTCGGGGTTACGCCGAACGGCGGCTTGTCAGCCCTGGTGGCGTCCACCGTCCGGTCGATCGCCCGCAGAACCTTTTCCCTTGTCGGGGCCTATGTCGATCGCCTCTCAGGCGGAACGTTAGGGGTTGTTGCTAGGGGTGGGGCGGCAGTTAGTTTCGGACTCAACCGCGCGTGAACGCACAACCGTGTACAAGAACGACAGGGCAATCAGTTTTCTTGATGCAGGTCTCGCTTTAGGGCGTAGGGCGGGACAACACCGAGGTTGTTCTCCTTCTCGATCAACCGAGTATGTGGGGACTAGGGGCGATGGTGGCTGAAGGCGAGAAGGACCAGAACCGGACCGGTGGCGGTATCGCTTCCGAAGATCGGCTTGCGGGATCGGGCATCGCCATCGTCGGGATCGCCTGCAGACTGCCGCGGGCGGGGGATCCCGGCGCTTTCTGGGAGCTGCTGCGCTCGGGAACCGAGGCGATCACCGAGACACCCGCGGGGCACGGACCGGCACGGGCCGGCCGCCTGGCCGAGGTCGACAGGTTCGACCCGGCCTTCTTCGGCATCTCCCCGCGCGAGGCCGCGGCGATGGACCCGCAGCAGCGGCTGGCGCTGGAGCTGAGCTGGGAAGCCCTGGAGGACGCAGGGCTTCCCGCCGACTCGCTGGCCGGGCAGCGCGCCGGTGTCTTCGTCGGCGCGATCGGCGATGACTACGCGACGCTGCTGCACCGCGCGGGTGCCGCGGTCGGGCAGCACACGCTGACCGGGCTCAACCGCGGCATGATCGCCAACCGCGTGTCCTACCTGCTGGGCCTGCGCGGGCCGAGCATGGTTGTCGACAGTGGACAGTCATCCTCGCTGGTCGCCGTGCACATGGCGTGCGAGAGCATCCGCACCGGGGACGCCGACATCGCATTGGCCGGGGGCGTCGCCCTGAACCTGGCGGCGGAGAGCACGCTCGGTGCCGCCGCGTTCGGCGCGTTGTCCCCGGATGGCCGTTGCTACACCTTCGACGCGCGCGCGAACGGCTACGTCCGAGGTGAGGGTGGCGGCGTCGTTGTCCTGAAGCCGTTGTACAAGGCGCTGGCGGACGGCGACCCCGTCTACTGCGTCATCGCCGGTGGCGCGGTCAACAACGACGGTGGCGGCGACACGCTGACCACGCCGGACCGGGCGGGCCAGGAAGAGCTTCTGCGAGCCGCTTATCGGCGCGCGGGCGTCGATCCGGCCTCGGTCCAGTACGTCGAGCTGCACGGCACGGGAACCCGGGTCGGTGACCCGGTCGAGGCCGGAGCCCTCGGCACCGTGCTCGGTGCGGCCCGGTCGCCGGACGCTCCGCTCCGGGTCGGCTCCGCCAAGACCAACGTCGGTCACCTCGAAGGCGCCGCGGGCATCACGGGTCTCATCAAGGCCGCGCTGGCCGTGCGCAACCGTGAACTGCCGCCGAGCTTGAACTTCGAGACGCCCAACCCCGACATCGACCTGGACGCGCTGAACCTCCGCGTGCAGACCGAGCTCGGGCACTGGCCGGGTGAGCGGATCGTCGCGGGTGTCTCCTCGTTCGGCATGGGCGGCACCAACTGCCACATCGTGCTCACCGAGGCGCCGCAGCGGGAAGCGGAGCAGCCCGGCACCGCGCCGAGCGTCCTGCCCTGGCTGCTGTCGGCCAAGTCGCCGCAGGCCCTGCGAGCACAGGCGTCCCGACTGCTGTCCACTGTGGACAAGGCTGATCACCTGGACATCGCGAACTCGCTCGCCACGACCCGCGCCGCGCTGACCCACCGCGTCGGCATCGTCGGCCGGGACCGCGACGAGCTGATCAGCGGGCTGCGCGCGTTCGCGGAGGGGATGCCGCACTCGGCCGTGGTCGAAGGACGCGTCAGCGAGGGCAAGACCGCGTTCCTGTTCACCGGGCAGGGTGCTCAGCGCGTCGGCATGGGCCGTGAGCTGCACGCCGCATTCCCGGTCTTCGCAGAGGCGTTCGACGAGATCATCGCGGCGTTCGACATGTCGCTGGACGAGATCATCGCTGATGGCGGGGAACTCGACCAGACGCAGTACACCCAGCCCGCGTTGTTCGCGATCGAGGTCGCGCTGTTCCGCCTCGCGGAAAGCTGGGGGCTGCGGCCGGACTACCTGTCCGGGCACTCCATCGGCGAGATCGCGGCGGCCCGCGTCGCCGGCGTCCTCTCCTTGACGGATGCGGTCAAGCTGGTCACCGCGCGCGGCCGGTTGATGCAGGCGCTGCCGACCGGTGGCGCGATGGTGTCGCTCCAGGCGAGCGAAGCGGACATCCTGCCGCTGCTCAACGACAAGGTGAGCATCGCGGCCCTGAACGGTCCGCAGTCGACGGTCATCGCCGGTGACGAGGAGGCCGTGCTCGCGGTCGCCGCCGCGAGCGGCGTGAAGTCCAAGCGCCTCACGGTGTCCCACGCGTTCCACTCGCCACTGATGGATCCGATGCTCGACGAGTTCCGCGAGATCGCCGCCTCGTTGACGTACTCGGCGCCGACGATCCCCATCGTGTCGGGGAACGAGGTCGAGCAGTACTCCGCCGACTACTGGGTGGAGCATGTGCGCGGCACCGTGCGCTTCTACGACAGCGTTCGCTGCCTCGAAGAGAACGGGGTCACGCGATACCTCGAACTCGGCCCGCACGGTGTGCTGACCGCGGCGGCCAAGGAGTCCTTGAGCACCAAGGACGGCATCACGCTCGTTCCGTTGCTGCGCAAGGACCGTGCCGAGGACGAAGCCGCGTTGAGCGCCTTGGTTTCCTTGCACGCCAACGGTGTCAAGGTGGACTGGAAGTCCTTCTTCTCCGCCACCGGAGCCCGTCGCGTCGCGCTGCCGACCTACGCCTTCCAGCGGCAGCGCTGCTGGCTCGACGCCGCCGTCGCCTCCGGCACGGCCGTCGTCGCGGAAGACGCGACTGAGCAGGAGACCGAAGAGCTGCCGATCCTGTGGCAGAAGCTCGCCGAAGTCCTTGAGGAGGACGACCAGCGGCGGATCTCGTTGGACATGGTGCGGGCCCTGGTGGCGTCCGTGCTCGGGTACTCCGACCTCGCCGCGGTCGACCCGGACCTGCCGTTCAAGGATCTCGGCTTCGACTCGCTGACCGCCGTCGAGCTGCGCGACCGGCTTTCCACCGCAACCGGGCTGAACCTGCCCAGCTCGCTGCTGTTCAACTACCCCACGCCGAGGCGGCTCTCCGAGCACACCCTCGACGAGTTCCTGGGTCGGGCCGAAGAGAAGGCCGTCGAAACGGGCAGCAGGGACGACAGCGAGCCGATCGCGATCGTGGCGATGGGCTGCCGCTTCCCGGGTGACGTGAACTCGCCGGAGCAGCTGTGGGAGGTCCTGGCCAACGGTCGCGACCTGATCGGGGAGTTCCCCGCCGAGCGCGGGTGGGACATCGACGCGATCTACGACCCGGACCCGGACAAGCCCGGCAAGAGCTACGTCCGCGAGGGCGGTTTCCTGCGGCAGGCCCACGAGTTCGACCCGACGTTCTTCGGCATCTCCGCCCGCGAGGCCATGGCCATGGACCCGCAGCAGCGGGTGCTCATGGAGACCGCGTGGGAGTCCCTTGAGCGCGCGGGCCTGACGCCGAAGGAACTGCGCGGTACCCGGGCGGGTGTGTTCGTCGGCGCGATGCCGCAGGACTACGGCCCCCGGATGTACGAGGCGGGCGAAGGCGTCGAGGGCTACCTGCTCACCGGAACCACCACGAGCGTCGCGTCCGGCCGCATCGCTTACACCCTCGGGCTCGAAGGCCCAGCGGTCACCGTGGACACTGCGTGCTCGTCCTCCTTGGTGGCAGTGCACATGGCGGTGCAGTCGCTGCGCAACGGCGAGTGCACGCTGGCGCTGGCCGGTGGTGTCACGGTCATGCCGAACCCCGGCATCTTCATCGAGCTGACCCGCCAGCGCGCGTTGTCGCCGACCGGCCGGTGCCGCGCGTTCTCCGCCGACGCGGACGGCACGGGCTGGGCCGAGGGCGCGGGCATGCTGGTGCTGGAGAAGCTGTCCGACGCGCAGCGCAACGGGCACCAGGTGCTCGCGGTCATCCGCGGCAGCGCGATGAACCAGGACGGCGCCTCAAATGGGCTCACCGCGCCGAACGGCCTCGCTCAGGAGCGGGTCATCCGCCAGGCGCTGGCCAACGCGGGCCTCAACCCCGGCGACATCGACGCCGTCGAGGCGCACGGCACGGGCACGAAGCTCGGTGACCCGATCGAGGCCAACGCGCTCATCGCGACTTACGGCAGGGATCGCGAGACGCCGGTGTGGCTGGGCTCTCTCAAGTCCAACACCGGGCACACGCAGGCGGCGGCCGGGGTCGGCGGCATCATCAAGATGGTGATGGCGTTGCGGCACAACACGTTGCCGAAGACGTTGCACGTGACCGAGCCGACGTCGCATGTGGACTGGTCTGCAGGCGCGGTGAAGCTGTTGACCGAGGCGCAGCCGTGGCAGAGCGACCGCCCTCGCCGCGCGGCCATCTCTTCCTTCGGCATCAGCGGGACCAACGCGCACGCGATCATCGAGGAGGCTCCGGCGTGCGATGCTGTTCCTGCACGTTGGAGCCGACCGGGTGCGGGTGTCCCGCAAGACGCTGTAGCGCCTTCCTCGTCGCTCGGTGAGAAGGCCGAGCAGATCGACGGGCCGGTCCCGTTCGTGCTCTCCGGCAAGTCGGAAGCGGCGCTGAAGGCGCAGGCCGACCAGCTCTGGTCCTTTGTGGACGCTCAGCCGGAGCTGGACCTCCCGGGCTTCGCCCGGTCGCTGGCCACCACCCGCACCTCCTTCGACCAGCGCGCCGCGGTGGTCGCCCAGGACCGCGTCGAGCTGTTGTGCGGGCTGGACGCGCTGGTCAACGGTGAACCCGCGGCCAACATCACCCAGGGCAACGGTGTGGACGGCCGCAAGGTCGTGTTCGTGTTCCCGGGTCAGGGCTCGCAGTGGCCGGACATGGCGTTGGAGCTGTGGGAGCACTTCCCGCCTTTCCGCGACCAGGTGCTCGCGTGCGACGAGGCGCTGCGGTCCTACATCGACTGGTCCGTCGTGGACGTTCTGCTCAAGAAGGACGGCGCCCCGTCGCTTGAGCGCATCGACGTCATCCAGCCGGTGCTGTTCGCGATGATGACCGGCCTCGCGCAGCTGTGGCGGGCGCACGGCGTCCATCCCGCCGCCGTGGTCGGGCACTCCCAGGGCGAGGTCGCCGCCGCGTACATCGCGGGTGCGCTCACCCTCGACGAGGCGTGCCGCATCATCGCCCGCCGCAGCCAGGCGTGGTCCCGGCTCAGCGGCAAGGGCGGCATGCTCTCCGTGCTGCTGCCCGCCGAGGAGATCCGTCCGCACCTCGAGCCGTGGGGCGACGTCCTGGGCGTCGCCGCGGTGAACAGCCACAGCTCGGCGACGATCTCCGGTGCCGTCGAGGCCCTTGAGGCGCTGGCCGCGGAGCTGACCAAACTCGGGGTGAAGTGCCGCAGGGTCCCCGGCGTGGACACCGCGGGCCACTCACCGCAGGTGGACGCGTTGCGGGAGCAGCTCTACGCGGACCTTGAGGGCGTCGAACCGCTCAAGAACAGCATTCCCTTCTACTCCACGGTCACCGGCGACGTGCTGCCGGGCGAGGAACTGGACACCGACTACTGGTACCGCAACATCCGCGAGTCGGTGGAGTTCGAGGCGGCGACGCGGGCACTGCTCGCCTCCGGTCACACCGCCTTCATCGAGGTGAGCCCGCATCCCATGCTGGCCATGGCGATGCAGGAGACCATCGAGGACACCGGAACCGACGCGATCACCGTCGGCACCCTGCGCCGCGAGGAGGGCGACCGGTCGCGGTTGATGCTCTCGCTGGCCGACGCCTACGCGCGCGGTGTGACCGTGTCGTGGAGCGAGCTCTTCGGCACCGGGCCGACCATCGACCTGCCGACCTACCCCTTCCAGCGTCAGCGCTACTGGCTCGAGGTCGAGCAGGCCGCAGGGGACCTCGGCGCGGCGGGCCTCAGCGGCACCGCACACCCGTTGCTGGGCACCGGAACCGCGTTGCCGGTCGACGGTGGGTACCTGTTCACCGGGCGGCTTTCCCTCCGCGAAGAGCCGTGGCTGGCCGATCACCAGGTCGCGGGCCTGGTCGTCGCTCCGCCGTCGTTGCTGATGGAGTTCGCCGTCGCAGCGGGAGATCTGCTCGGCTGCGACGAGGTCGAAGAGCTCACGCTGGACCACCCGCTGGTCGTCCAGCCCTCCTGCGCGCGCATGGTGCAGGTCGTGCTGGGCGGCTCCGACGACTCGGGTCGCCGTCGCATCAGCATCTTCTCCCGGCCGGACACCGAGGTGGAGGTCGACGACCAGCAGTGGACCCAGCACGCGACGGGTGTCGTGGCGACGGGCGCCGAGCAGGCCGATTTCGACCTCTCCGCGTGGCCGCCGGAGGACGCGAGCCCCGTTGACGTCAGCGGGATCTACGCCGACCTGACCTCGCGCGGGCTGGGCTGCGGCCCCGCGCTCCAGGGCCTGCGGAAGGTGTGGCGGCGCGGCGAGGAGGTCTTCGCCGAGGTCGCCATCGACGCCGAGCACCACGCCGACGCCGCCGAGTTCGTGCTCCACCCGGCGCTTCTGGGGGCCGCGCTGCACGCGGCCGGGGTGAACATGCCCGCCGATCCGGGTGAGCCGATGCTCGCGATGGGCTGGCAGGGCGTTGTCGTGCACGCCAACGCCGCGACCGCGCTGCGCGTGCGGCTCGTGCCGACCGGCGAACGCAGCTACGCGATGACCGTGGCGAATCCGACTGGAATGCCGGTGATCACCGCGCGCACGGTCAGCTTCGACGCGTTGGACATCGACCTCCTGCGCACCGCCGGTTCGCCCGCCGACGACGCGCTGTTCCGGACCTCCTGGCAGCCGGTCGCGCTGCCGTCGGAGCCCGCCGGTGGTCGCTGGACGCGGCTCGGGGCGGACTGCTTCGGCCTGGACGCGGTGCTCGGCACCAGCGGCCGTCCGTCCACTCTGGACGACCTGCAGCTGTTGATCGACGCGGGCGGCGACGTGCCGGACGTGGTGGTCGTCCAGTTCGGCCCGGACCCGCTGGACGAGGGCGATCTGCCCACGGCGGTGCGCACCGTCACCTACCGCGCGCTGGAGCTGTTGCAGCACTGGCTCGCGGACGAGCGCTTCGAGAACTCGGGCCTGCTGCTGGTCACCAAGGGCGCCATGGCCACCGAGGTCGGCGCCGACGTCACCGACCTCGCGGCGGGTGCCCTGTGGGGTCTCGTGCGGTCCGCGCAGTCGGAGAACCCCGGCCGTGTCGTGATCGTCGACCTGGAAAACACTGCCAGCACGAGTACCGCGGAATCCCGGCAGGCACTGCGCCGCGTCATGGCCGTGCACGAGCCACAGCTCGCCCTGCGCGGCGGAAAGCTCCTCGCGCCGAGGCTTTCCCGCGTCGAGGCGAAGCCGCAGAAGCTGGACCTCGACCCCGAGGGCACCGTCCTCATCACCGGTGCGACCGGTGTGCTGGCGGGCCTGCTGGCCAGTCACCTCGTCACCGAGCACGGCGTCAAGCACCTGCTCATGGCCAGCCGCAGCGGTTTGCTGGCCGAGGGCGCGGTCGAACTCGCGCTGGAGCTGGCCGAACTCGGTGCCACGGTCCGCTTCGCCGCGTGCGACGCCGCCGACCGGGGCGCGGTCGAGGTGCTGCTGGACTCGATCTACCCGGAGCACCCGCTGACCGGTGTCGTGCACACCGCGGGTGTGCTGGACGACGGCATCCTGGCCGCGCTCACCCCGCAGCGGGTGGACACGGTGCTGCGGCCCAAGGTCGACGCGGCGATGAACCTGCACGAGCTGACCAAGGACCTGGACCTGCCGCTGTTCGCGCTGTACTCCTCGATGGTCGCCTCCTTCGGCAACCCGGGGCAGGCGAACTACGCGGCGGCCAACGCCTTCCTCGACGCTCTGGCAACCCACCGTCGGGCAAACGGCCTCTCCGGCGTCTCGCTCGGCTGGGGTTTCTGGGCCCAGCGCAGCGGGATGAGCGACCACCTGACCGACGCCGACGTGCAGCGGATGGCCCGCTCCGGGGTCGTTCCCCTCGCCTCCGAAGAAGGTCTGTCGCTGTTCGACGCGGCGGTCGGGGCCGAGGACGCGGCGCTGTTGCCGGTCCGGCTGGACACCGCGACGCTGCGCAACAGGATCAGCGACCCGGCGCTGTCGCCGCTGATGCGGGGCCTGGTGAAGGTGCCGCAGCGGCGCAACGCCGCGACGGCGATCAGCAAGCCCGCCGAGGGCGGTTCCGCGCTGGCCGACCGCCTCGCCGGACTGTCGCCCGCCGACCAGGACCGCGCCGTGCTCGACCTGGTGCGCACGCAGGCCGCCGCGGTCATCGCGCACCCGGACCCGGACGCACTGGAGCCCAAGCGGGCCTTCAAGGACGTCGGCTTCGACTCGCTGACCGCCGTGGAGCTGCGCAACCGGCTCAGCGAGGCATCCGGGCTGAAGCTGCCGACCACGTTGCTGTTCGACTACCCGACGCCCGCCGTGCTCGCGGAGTTCCTGCGCAGCCAGGCCCTGGGCGACCGGAAGTCCTCCGCCGCGCCCGCGACGGTCACCAGGGTGGTCCAGGACGACGACCCGATCGCGATCGTGTCGATGAGCTGCCGTCTCCCCGGCGGGGTCCGCACTCCGGAGCAGCTGTGGGAGATGCTGACCGACGGCCGCGACGCGATGGGCCTGCTGCCCACCGACCGCGGCTGGGACGAGGACCTGTACGACCCGAACCCGGACAGCCACGGCAAGACCTACTCGCGGATCGGCGGATTCCTCTACGACGCGGGCGAGTTCGACCCGGCGTTCTTCGGGATCAGCCCGCGCGAGGCGCTGGCGATGGACCCGCAGCAGCGGGTGCTGCTGGAGACCGCGTGGGAAGCCCTTGAGCGCGGCGGCGTCGCCCCGTCCTCGGTCAGCGGCGAGCAGGTCGGCGTCTACGTCGGCACCAACGGCCAGGACTACGCCGGGCACCTGACGAAGATGCCCGCCGACCTGGAGGGCTACCTGCTCACCGGCAAGGCGGCGAGCGTGGTGTCCGGCCGGATCTCCTACATCCTCGGCACCGAAGGCCCGTCGATCACCCTCGACACCGCGTGCTCGTCCTCGCTGGTCGCGATCCACCTCGCGTGCCAGGCGCTGCGGCAGGGCGAGTGCGATCTCGCGCTCGCCGGTGGCGTGACCGTGATGTCCATGCCCAGCCTGTTCGTCGAGTTCTCCCGGCAGCGGGGTCTGGCCAAGGACGGCCGGGTGAAGGCGTTCTCCGACAGCGCGGACGGCACGAGCTGGTCCGAGGGCGCGGGAATGTTGTTGCTGGAGCGGCTTTCCGACGCGCGTGCCCGTGGGCACAAGGTGCTCGCGGTGGTGCGGGGCTCGGCGGTCAACCAGGACGGCGCGTCCAACGGCCTCGCCGCGCCGAACGGCCCCTCGCAGCAGCGCGTCATCCGGCAGGCGCTGGCCAACGCGGGTGTCTCACCGTCCGAAGTGGACCTGATCGAGGCGCACGGCACCGGGACCGTGCTGGGCGACCCGATCGAGGCGCAGGCGCTGATCGCCACCTACGGCCAGGACCGGGACCGCCCGGTGCGGCTGGGCGCGCTGAAGTCGAACATCGGCCACACCCAGGCCGCGTCCGGCGTCGCCGGGGTGATCAAGCTCGTGCTCGCGATGCAGCACGGCATCATGCCGAAGACGCTCAACGCCGAGGTCCCGTCCACCCACGTGGACTGGTCGGCGGGCGAGGTGTCGCTGCTGACCGAGGCTGTGGAGTGGCCGGAGCGCGACGGTCCGCGCCTCGCGGGCATCTCCGCGTTCGGCATCAGCGGTACCAACGCCCACGCGATCATCGAGCAGGCTCCGGAGATCGACGAGGTTCCCCCGGCGGTGGAGCGGGAGCTCCCGGCGCTGCCGTGGACCCTGTCGGCGCGGTCGGAGAAGGCGTTGCGGGCGCAGGCCGCGCGGCTCCGGGAGCGCGCCGAAGAGGGTTCGCTGCTGGACCTGGCCTACTCGCTGGCCACCACGCGGACGGCCTTCGAGTACCGGGCCACGATCGTCGGCGCCGAGCGGGACGAGCTGCTGAACGCGCTCACCGCGCTGGCCGAGGGCGATGGCGACTTCGGTGTGGTGAACGAGGGCAAGACGGCCTTCCTGTTCACCGGACAGGGCGCGCAGCGGGCCGGTATGGGACGCGCCCTGTACAACGCTTTCCCGTTCTACGCCAGGGCTTTCGACGAGGTCGCGGCGGAGCTGGACAAGCACATGGCGAAGCCGCTCGCGGACGTGCTGGACTCCGATGAGCTGGGCCGGACCGAGTTCACCCAGCCCGCGCTGTTCGCCGTCGAGGTCGCGCTGTTCCGCCTGGTCTCCGAGTGGGGGCTGACCCCGGACTTCCTGGCCGGGCACTCCATCGGCGAGATCGCCGCGGCGCACGTCGCCGGCGTGCTGTCGCTGGCGGACGCGGCGAAGCTGGTCACCGCGCGAGGCAGGCTGATGCAGGCGCTGCCGACGGGCGGGGCGATGGTCTCGCTCCAGGCCGCGGAGGCCGATGTGCTGCCGCTGCTGGCGGGACGGGACGACGTCGGCGTGGCCGCGATCAACGGCCCGCGCTCGACGGTGATCGCCGGGGCCGAGGAGTCGGTGCTCGCGGTCGCCGAGACCAGCGGAGCGAAGTCCAAGCGGCTCACCGTCTCCCACGCGTTCCACTCCCCGTTGATGGAGCCGATGATCGCGGAGTTCCGCGAACTGGTCACCGGCCTGGAGTTCGGGGAGCCGACGATTCCGATCGTCTCCACGGTGACCGGTGAGATCGCCGGGTTGAACGACCCCGAGTACTGGGTCACCCACGTCCGCAACGAGGTGCGCTTCCTCGACGCGGTGCGGCTCCTGGAGAAGCGCGGGGTCACCCGTTTCCTGGAGCTGGGGCCCGATGCGATTCTCACCGCGGCGGCGCGGGACTGCCTGACCGGCGAGAAGGCTGTGGTCGCTGCTTCGATGCGTCGGAACCGGCCCGAGGAGCAGACGCTGATCATCGGTGTGACCGAGCTGTACGGGCGTGGTGCCGAGCTGGACTGGGAGAAGTTCTTCGCGGGCACCGGGGCGAAGTGGACGGAGCTGCCGACCTACGCCTTCCAGCACGAGCGGTTCTGGTACCAGCCGCCGAAGGAAGAGGTCTCCCTCGCCGCGGGCTCGACCGACGCGGAGTTCTGGGAGATCGTGGACAACGGCGACGCCGGCGCGCTGCGGTCCTTCATGGACATCGACGCAGACCAACCGCTGGCCGACCTGCTGCCCGCGCTGTCGTCCTGGCGTCGCCGCAACCAGGATCGGTCCACTGTGGAGTCCTGGCGGTACCGCGCGGTGTGGCGGGCCCAGCCGGAGGTGCACGAGCCCGCTCTCCCCGGCGCCTGGGTGGTGCTGACCCCGGAGCCCGGTATCGGCGGCCACGCGGTCTCGGCCGCGGTGAAGGCGCTGGAGACCTTCGGCGCCCGAGTGTCCACTGTGGAGATCGGCGCGGCGGAGGCCGACCGCGAGCTGGCCGCGGTGAAGCTCAAGGAGGCCACGGCGAGCGAGCCGGTCAGTGGCGTGTTGTCGTTGCTGGGACTGGACGAGCGTCCGCACCCGGAGCACCCGGCGATGTCGGTCGGGCTCGCGGCGACGATCGGTGTCGTGCAGGCGATGCACGACATGGACGCCAAGGCCCGGCTCTGGCTGGCCACCTCCGGCGCGGTCGTCACCGGTGATGAGGACGGGGCGATCAACCCGGCGCAGACGACCCTGTGGGGCCTCGGGCGGGTGCTCGGCCTTGAGCAGCCGCAGCGCCTGGGGGCACTGATCGACCTGCCGCAGGAGCTGGACGAGCGTGCGCTCTACCGCTTCGCGTGCGCCCTGTCCGCGCCGACCGACGACGACCAGCTGGCGATCCGTCCCTCGGGCACCTTCGCCCAGCGCTTGGTGCACGCGGACAGCGACAAGCCCACTGGAGCGGAGTTCCTTCCGTGGGGCACGATTCTGATCACCGGCGGCACCGGCGGGCTCGCCGGGCACGTCGCGCGGTGGCTGGCGCGCAGTGGCGCGGAGAGGTTGGTGCTGACCAGCCGTCGCGGTCCCGACGCCCCCGGTGCCGCCGAGCTGGTCGCGGAGCTGGAAGCTCTCGGTGCCTGGGTGACCGTGGCGGCCTGTGACACCTCCGACAAGCAGCAGCTCGCGGACCTCATCGCCGAGGTGGAGAAGGACGGGCCGATCCGCTCGGTCTTCCACACGGCGGGCGTGGTGCGGTTCGCGCCGCTCGCCGAGACTTCGCTCGACGAGGTCGCGGAAGTGGCTTCGGGCAAGGTGATCGGCGCTGCGCACCTCGACGAGCTGTTCGCCGACCGCGACCTGGACGCCTTCGTGCTGTTCTCCTCCGTCGCCGCGGTGTGGGGCAGCGGTGGGCAGGGCGGGTACGCCGCGGCCAACGCCTTCCTCGACTCCCTCGCGGAGCGGCGGCGGGCGCGGGGCCAGGCCGCCATGTCGATCGCGTGGGGCCCGTGGGCCGACGACGGCATGATCCGCGGCGAGGGCGTCGAGGAGCACCTGGCCCGGCGCGGACTCGTGCCCATGTCGCCGGAACTGGCGGTGACCTCGCTGAAGGTGGCCCTGGACAACAACGACACGTGCCTTGCCGTCGCGGACATGAACTGGGAGCGCTTCGTTCCCGGGTTCACCGCGGGCCGGGCGCGGCCGATGCTCGACGAACTGCCCGCGGTGAAGGCGATGCAGGCCGAGGCCGCGCAGCCGGAGCCGGCGCCGGACGCGTTCGACTTCGCCAAGCACCTGGCCGGGCTGCCCAAGTCCGAGCAGGCGCGGGAGCTGCTGGACATGGTGCGCGCGCAGGCCGCCGCGGTGCTGGGCCACGCTTCGGCCGACGCCGTCGCCGCCGACCGCGCGTTCAAGGAGCTGGGCTTCGACTCGCTGATGGCGGTCGAGCTGCGGGACCGGCTGCACAAGGCGGTCGGGCTGCGGCTGAGCGCGATGATGATCTTTGATTACCCGGATCCGCAGGCGCTCTCGGAGTACATCCGGGGCGAGCTGCTGCCGGAGCAGCCCGAGGTAACGCCGTCGGTCTTCGCCGAACTCGACCGCATCGAGTCCGCGTTGCCCGGCATCGAGGCCGATGCGGCGCTGCGTGCCGAACTCGCCGCCAGGTTCGCCGACCTGGCAAGTCGCCTCGGGGCACCATCCAGTGTGGACGAGAGGTTGGGCGACGACGCGAGCGCGGAGGACGTTTTCAGGTTCATCGATGAGCTGGGGTCATAGGGAGCCGCCATGAGTGAAGACGAGAAGCTTCTCGCATACCTCAAAAAGGTCGCCGGTGATCTCGCCACGGCCCGCGAGCAGCTGAAAGCCAAAGAGACAGCGGAGAACGAGCCGATCGCGATCGTCTCGATGGGCTGCCGGTTCGCCGGCGGTGTCCGCTCGCCGGAGGACCTGTGGGACCTCGTCGTCGAAGGCCGTGACGCGGTCGGCGGCTTCCCGACCGACCGCGGCTGGGACCCCGCGCTGCTGGACGCCGGGGACAGCGATGTGAAGGGTTCGACCACCCAGCAGGGTGCGTTCATCTACGACGCGGGCGACTTCGACCCGGCGTTCTTCGGCATCAGCCCGAGGGAAGCGCTGGCGATGGACCCGCAGCAGCGCCTCGTCCTGGAGGTCGCGTGGGAGGCCATCGAGCGCGCCCGCATCGACCCGCTCTCCTTGCGCGGCACCAAGGCGGGCATGTTCGTCGGCGCGACCTCGTTCAACTACGGCGGTGACTACCTCGGCGCGCCGGAGGAGCTGGGCGGCCACCTGATCACGGGCAATGTGACCAGCGTGCTCTCCGGCCGGGTCAACTACACGCTCGGCCTCGAAGGCCCGTCGATGACCTTCGACACCGCCTGCTCGTCCTCGCTCGTGGCGATGCACCTTGCCGCACAGGCACTCCGGCGCGGTGAGTGCTCACTGGCCCTGGCGGGTGGCGCGGCGATCATGTCCACGGCGGGCGTGTTCGTGGAGTTCAGCCGCCAGCGGGGACTTGCCGCGGACGGGCGCTGCAAGTCCTTCGCGGAGGCGGCCGACGGCACCGGGTGGGGTGAAGGCGTCGGCCTGGTCCTGCTCGAAAAGCTCTCCGACGCGCGCCGTAACGGGCACCCGGTCCTCGCGGTACTGCGCGGCTCGGCGTGGAACCAGGACGGCGCTTCCAACGGCCTCACCGCTCCCAACGGTCGCGCGCAGCAGCGGGTGATCAAGCAGGCGCTGGCCAATGCGGGCCTGAAGTCCGAGGACATCGACGTCGTGGAGGCGCACGGCACCGGCACGACCCTCGGCGACCCGATCGAGGCCAACGCGCTCATCAACACCTACGGCAAGGAGCGCCCGGCTGACCGTCCACTGTGGCTCGGTTCGCTGAAGTCCAACATCGCGCACACGCAGGCCGCAGCGGGTTCCGGCTCGGTCATCAAGATGGTCATGGCGTTGCAACACGGGCTCCTGCCGAAGACGCTGCACGTGGACGCCCCGTCATCGGAGATCAACTGGTCGGCGGGCGCGGTGTCGCTGCTGACTGAGGCTGTTCCATGGCGCGCGGGTGATCGCGTCCGTCGAGCCGGTGTCTCCGCGTTCGGTGTCAGCGGCACCAACGCGCACCTGATCCTCGAAGAGGCTCCCCCGGTCGAGGAGGCTCCCCGGGTGATCGAGTCGCCGCCGGTCATGCCGTGGGTGCTCTCCGGCCGAGGTGCTGACGCCCTGAAGGCACAGGCCTCCCGGCTTGCGTCCTTTGTGGACAGCCAGGAGCCGGTCGACCTCGCGTACTCGCTGGCCACCACGCGGTCGGCCTTCGAGAACCGCGCCGTCGTGCTCGCGGGCTCCAACTCGGAGTTCACGGCCGCTCTGGACCTGACCGGCGAGAACGTCATCGTGGGTGAGGCGATCGGCGACCCGCGCCCGGTCTTCGTCTTCCCCGGCCAGGGTTCGCAGTGGGCGGGCATGGCCGTCGAGCTGATCGACTCGTCGCCGGTCTTCGCCAAGCGCATCAAGGAGTGCGACGAGGCGCTCTCGGAGTTCGTGGACTTCTCGGTCGTGGACGTGTTGCGGGGCAAGCCCGGCACACCCTCCACCGAGCGCGTCGACGTCATCCAGCCGCTGCTGTGGGCGGTCATGGTGTCGCTCGCCGAGCTGTGGCGCTCCTTCGGTGTCGAGCCCGCCGCGGTGATCGGCCACTCACAGGGCGAGATCGCCGCCGCGGCCGTCTCGGGCGCACTGTCGCTTTCCGATGCGGCAAGGGTGTGTGCGCTGCGGAGCCGGTCGATCGTCGCGCTTTCCGACCGTGGCGGCATGCTGTCGCTCACGATGCCGTTGGCCGACGCTTCGAAGCTCATCGAGAAGTGGGGCGCGAAGGTCTCCGTCGCCGCGGTGAACGGGCCCTCGTCGGTGGTCGTCTCCGGCGAACCGCAAGCGCTGGTCGAGGTGCAGCAGGCCGCCGAGGCCCAGGAGGTCCGTGCCCGCATGATCGACGTGAACTACGCGTCGCACTCCGCTCAGGTGGAGGAGCTTCGCGCGGAACTGCTCGAAGTGCTCGCGCCGATCAAGCCGCGTTCGTCGGAGATCTCGTTCATCTCCACGGTGACCGGGGAGCCGATCGACACGGCGAAGCTGGACGCGGAGTACTGGGTCACCAACCTCCGTCAGACCGTTCAGCTGGAGGCCGCGACCCGCGCTGCGCTTGAGCGTCGGCACCGCCTGTTCATCGAGGCCAGCCCGCACCCCGTACTGGGCATCGCGTTGCAGTCCACTGCTGAGTCCGCCGATGCCCAGGCTGTCGTGGTGGGTTCCCTGCGGCGCAACGAAGGTGGGGTCGAGCGGTTCCTCCGGTCGGCCGCCGAGGCGTACGTCAACGGCGCCCCGGTGACGTGGGAAGCCGCCTTCGCCGAGCTGCCCGCGCGCAAGATCGCCCTGCCGACCTACGCCTTCCAGCGGCAGCAGTACTGGTACACGCCGCCCACCCCGTCCACGGCCAGCCCGGCGGAGACGCGGTTCTGGGACGCGGTGGACTCCGAGGACCTGACCTCGGTCGCCGCCACCTTGGGGCTTGGCTCCGATGCTCCGCTCAGCGAGGTCGTTTCGAGCCTCTCCAGCTGGCGTCGTCGCAGCATCGAAGTGTCCGCTGTGGACGACTGGTGCTACGAGATCGGTTGGCGCTCGGTCACCCTCTCCGAGAAGGCGCTCAGCGGGAACTGGCTCGTCGTCACGCCCGCCAGCGGTGCGGAGTCGGTGAAGGACGTGCTCAGCCTCATGTCCGCGGCCGGTGCGGAGATCACCCGCATCGACGTGGACGCTACTGATGTCGCCGAGCGCGCCGACCTCGCGGGACGCATCGGCGGCGTCTGCGGTGATGATGCTCGACCCTGCAAGCAGGTCTTCGACGGCGTGCTGTCCTTGTTGGCACTGGACGACTCCGCGCGGACTGCCGGACTGGTCGGCACGTTGACGCTGACGCAGGCGCTGGGCGATGCGGGCATCGACGCTCCACTGTGGTGCGTCACGCAGAGCGCGATCGCGTTGAACGCCGCAGAGCCCCTTGCCAACCCTGACCAAGCCATGGTGTGGGGCCTCGCCGGGTCCTACGGGGCGGAGCGCCCGCAGCGCTGGGGTGGCTTGGTGGACCTGCCGGAGCAGGCCGATGAGCGGTCGCTGAGCCAGCTCGTCGCAGCGCTCGGCAGCTCCGAGCCGGGGGAGCAGTACGCGGTTCGGCAGTCCGGTGTCTTCGTCCGCCGCTTGGCGCCCGCAGTGGCCCGTCGCGCTCGTCGCGACTGGAAGCCGAGCGGAACCGTTGTCATCACCGGCGGTCTCGGCGCTCTGGGGAGCCACCTGGCGCGCTGGGTGACCGCGAATGGCGCCGAGCACGTGCTGCTCCTGGGGCGCCGTGGCTTGGAAACGCCTGGTGCGCCCGAGTTGTGCGATGAACTCGGCGCGACGGTTGTGGCATGCGACGTCGCCGACCGCGAGCAGTTGGCGGCGGCGTTGGCCCAGGCTCCGACGCCGATCAAGGCGGTGTTCCACGCGGCCGGAGTGCTGGACGACTCGCCGCTGGACTCGCTCACCACCGAGCAGCTGGAGAAGGTGATCCGCAGCAAGGCAGAGGCGGCGCGGAACCTGCACGAGCTGACTTCCGACCTCGACGCGTTCGTCATGTTCTCCGCCGTCGCGGGCACGATCGGTGTTGCGGGGCAAGGGAACTACGCGGCGGCCAACGCCTATCTGGACGCTCTCGCGCAGCACCGGCGTTCGCAGGGACTCCCCGCGACGACCGTGGCGTGGAGCGCTTGGGCGGACTCGGGGATGGTCGACGCGGCCACCGCCGAAGTGCTCAAGAGCCGGGGCATCCCCGCCATGTCCCGCGAGCTGGCCACGACTGCGTTGCAGCGCGCGTTGGACGTCGACGAGACCTTCCTCGTCGTCGCCGACATCACGTGGGAGAAGTTCCTCGACAGCGGCGCGGTCACGGCGACCCCGCTGCTCGCCGAGGTGATCCCGGCCTCTTCGGAGGAGCCGGAGGACACCGGCGAACTCCGCGCCAAGTTGTCCACTGTGGACAAGGTGGCCGGACTGCGGCTGCTCCAGGACGTCGTGATCGCCCAGGCCGGATCGGTGCTCGGCTACGACGGCGCAACGCTGCCCGCCCAGCGCTCGTTCAAGGAGCTGGGCGTGGACTCGCTGACCGCGGTGCAGCTGCGCAACCGGCTCTCCGAGGCCACCGGGCTGCGCCTGCCGGTGACCCTGGCCTTCGACCACCCCAACGCCGCCGCGCTCGCCGAACACCTCTACGAGGAGCTGGCCCCGAGCGTGTCCGGTGTCGCCGACCTGGTGCGCGAGGAGCTGGACAAGTTGGAGGCGACCCTGACCTCCGTGCCCGCCGACGACGCCGCGGCCAGGGAGGCCATCACCGCCCGCCTCCGCGCCCTGATGTGGAAGTGGGAAGGCGCCGACACCGCTTCGACCGATACCGACAACCTCGACGCGGCGACCGACGACGAGGTGTTCGACCTACTGGATAAAGAACTCGGATTCGCCTGACGCAGATCGGTTTACACCGTTTCGTACTCATGGCGGCCGCAGAGCCTGCCATGAGTACGAAACGGTTTATCAGCGCAGGTGAGAGCCGTCCGTTTCGTCAGACGTGACCAATGCCGCATTGGTCACGCGAAAGCGGTGGACCCCCAGGCACCCCTGAGTGCACCCCTCACTTGGCCCGTGTCTATAGCGGTGCTCGGGGGTGAACGGGTCGGATATGGGGGCGGTCGAGAGGCCGGACGGAAGGAGCTGCGGGCTGTGGACAACAACGAGGCGAAGCTCCGCGACTACCTCAAGCGGGCCACCACGGACCTGCGCGCGGTGAAGCGCCGGTTGCGCGAGGTCGAGGACCAGGCCAGCGAGCCCATCGCCATCGTGGGCATGGCGTGCCGGTTCCCCGGCGGTGTGCGCGGTCCCGAGGACCTGTGGACCGCCGTCGCCGAGGGGCGCGACCTGATGGGCCCGTTCCCGAGCGACCGCGGCTGGGACCTCGACGCCCTCTACGACCCGACGGGCGAGCGCCGCAACAGCAGCTACGTCAACGAAGGCGCGTTCCTGGACGACGTCGCGCTCTTCGACGCCGGGTTCTTCGGCATCTCCCCTCGGGAAGCGCTCGCGATGGACCCTCAGCAGCGGCTGCTGCTGGAGACCGCCTGGGAGGGCTTCGAGCGCGCGGGCATCGACCCGGCCGATCTGCGCGGCAGCCAGACCGGCGTCTACCTCGGCGCCACCGACCACGACTACGGCCGCGGCATGACCGAGCTGCCGGAAGAGCTCGAAGGCAACGTGATGATCGGCCGCTCCGGCGCGATCTCCTCGGGCCGCATCGCCTACTTCCTCGGCCTGCACGGGCCCGCCGTCACGATCGACACGATGTGCTCCTCCTCGCTGGTCGCGCTGCACCTGGCCTGTGAGGGGCTGCGGCGCGGCGACTGCTCGATGGCCGTTACGGGCGGCACCACCGTCCTGTCAACCCCAGAGGGGTACACCGAGTTCAGCCGCCAGGGCGCGCTGGCCAAGGACGGGCGCTGCAAGGCGTTCTCCGCCGCCGCCGACGGGACGGGCTGGGCCGAGGGCGTCGGCGTGCTGATCATCGAGCGCCTGTCGGACGCGCGCCGCAACGGGCACAACGTCCTCGCCGTCGTGCGGGGCTCGGCGATCAACCAGGACGGTGCGTCCAACGGCCTGACCGCTCCCAACGGCACCGCGCAGCGCAAGGTCATCCAGCAGGCGCTGGCCAACGCGCGGGTGTCGGCCGACGAGGTCGACGCGGTCGAGGCGCACGGCACCGGCACCACGCTCGGCGACCCGATCGAGGCGCACGCGCTGCTCGCCACCTACGGCCAGAAGCGCGAAACCCCGCTGTGGCTGGGCTCCTTGAAGTCCAACCTCGGCCACGCCGCCGCCGCTGCCGGGGTCGCCGGCGTGATCAAGATGGTGCTGGCGTTGCAGAACGGCCTGCTGCCGAAGACCTTGCACGTCGACGAGCCCTCGCCGAAGATCGACTGGTCGGCGGGTGCCGTTTCCCTGCTGACCGAGGCTCGCGAGTGGACCCGCAACGGCCACCCGCGCCGCGCCGGGGTCTCCGCGTTCGGCGCCAGTGGCACCAACGCGCACGTCATCCTGGAAGAGGCTCCGGCCTACGACGCTGCTTCCGCACGCGCGGGCCGGCCGGGTGAGGGTGTCCCGCAAGGCACTGTGGAGACGCCGGAGTTCGAAGAAGAGCCGCAGGTCCAGGAAGCCACGAAGGTCAGCACCGGCGCGCTGCCGTGGGTGGTCTCCGCGCGCACCGCCGACGCCCTCCGTGCGCAGGCCCGCCGCCTGCGTTCCACTGTGGACGGATCGGTCCAGGACATCGGGTACTCGCTCGCGAAGACGCGTTCCACCTTCGAGCACCGCGCGGTCGTCATCGGCCCGGACCGCGAGGACATGCTCGCCGGGCTCGACGCGGTGGCGCTCGGCGAGGAGCGGGACGGCGTCGTCCGCGGAGTCGCGGGCGACCTCGGCAAGTCCGTCTTCGTCTTCCCAGGCCAGGGCGCGCAGTGGGCGGGGATGGCGGTGGAACTGCTGGAGACGTCGCCGGTGTTCGCCGCGCGGATCCAGGAGTGCCACGACGCGCTCGCGCCGTTCACCGACTGGTCGCTGCTCGACGTCCTGCGGGGCGATGACACGAGCTGGCTGGAGCGGGTGGACATGGTCCAGCCCGCGCTGTGGGCGGTCATGGTCTCCCTGGCTTCGCTGTGGCGGGCCTCCGGCGTCGAGCCGTCCGCTGTGATCGGCCACTCGCAGGGCGAGATCGCCGCCGCGGTCGTCGCCGGTGCATTGTCCATTGAGGACGGTGCACGGGTGGTCGCGCTGCGCAGCAAGGCCATCCGCGCGATCGCCGGGGTCGGCGGCATGATGTCCGTCCAGCTGCCCCGCGAGCAGGCTCTGCCGTACGTGACCGAGGGCCTGTCCCTCGCGGCTGTGAACGGCTCCGGCTCCGTGGTGATCTCCGGCGACAACGCTGCCCTGGACGCGCTTCAGGCCAAGCTCGAAGGCGAAGAGGTGCGAGTCCGGCGGGTGCCGGTGGACTACGCCTCGCACTCCGCCCACGTCGAGAAGATCCACGCCGAACTGCTCGACGTGCTCGGCCCGATCACGCCGAAGGCCAGCGAGATCCCGTTCTACTCCACGGTTCTCGCCGAGCAGATCGACACCGCTGCCCCCGACAGCGCGGTCGACGCCGAGTACTGGTACCGCAACCTCCGGCAGACCGTCGAGCTGGAGAAGACCACCAAGCTCCTCATCGAGCACGGCCACGACATCTTCATCGAGGTCAGCCCGCACTCGGTGCTGCTGCCCGCGCTGGGGGAGACCCTGGACGCGCTCGGCCGTGACGGCGCGACCGTCGGTTCCTTGCGCCGGGACCAGGGCGGCCTGGACCGCTTCCTCGCCTCGGTCGCCGAGCTGCACGTCCGCGGCGGAAGCGTCGCGTGGACCTCGGTCTTCGCCGGGCTGGACGCCGCGGTGGTCGACCTCCCGACTTACGCGTTCCAGCGCCGCCGTTACTGGCTCGAAGCCCCGGAGAAGCAGGTCGAGCAGGCCGTCTCCGTGGACTCCGGGCTGGACAACGACTTCTGGCAGGCCGTCGAGCAGGGCGACGTGGCGGCACTCGCCAGCACGGTCGGTCTGGACACCGACAAGCCGCTGAGCGCGCTGCTGCCGGATCTCGCCGAGTGGCGGACGAAGCGCCGTGAGCAGTCCATTGTGGACTCCTGGCGCTACCGCGTGGACTGGGCGCCCATCGACGAGCCCGCCCCGGCGAAGCTGGACGGCACCTGGCTCGTGCTCGTCCCGGTCGACGCCGGGTACGACGCGCTGCGTGCCAGGGTTCGCGCCGCGGTTGAGCAGCACGGCGGCAAGCCTGTCGTGTTGGAGCTGGCCGAAGGCGACACCGACCGCGAGCTGCTGGCCAAGCGGCTGCGCGACGCGAGCGGGCCGTTCCGTGGTGTCCTCTCGTTGCTGGCGCTCGACCAGCGGTGGCACGTGGAGCACCGTGGCCTGCCGAACGGGCTCGCCGCGACGCTCGCACTGATCCAGGCGCTGGGCGACGCGGAGATCGACGCTCCACTGTGGCTGATCACGAGCGGCATCGACCAGGTTCCCGCGCAGGCCGCGGCTTGGGGCCTCGGTCGCGTTGCCGCGCTGGAGTTCTCGCAGCGTTGGGGCGGCATGGTCGACGTGCCGCAGAACCTCGACGAGGCCGCGGTCAACCGTCTCGGGGGAGTCCTTGCGGGACATGGCGATGAGGACCAGGTCAGCATTCGACCCAGCGGCATCTTCGCGCGCCGGCTCGTCCGCGTCGCGAGTGCGAACGTTCAGGCGACGTGGAAGCCGCAGAGCTGCGTGCTGCTGACCGGCGGCACCGGTGGTGTCGGCGCGCAGATCGCCCGCTGGCTGGCCAAGCACCGCGCTCGCCGTCTCGTTCTGACCAGCAGGCGTGGCATCGACGCACCGGGTGCCCGCGAGCTCGTCGCGGAGCTGGCGGAGTACGGCACCGAAGCCATCGTCGTGGCGTGCGACGTCGGCGACGAGCAGTCGCTGATCAAGCTGAAGCGCCGCATGGAGGCCGACGGCTGGCCGATCACCTCGGTCATGCACATCGCCGGAGCGGGTGTCCTCAATGGACTGTCCGCGACGGACCTCGACGAGTTCGCCGACACCGCCTACGCGAAGATCGCCGGCGCGGCCGTGCTCGACGCGGTGTTCGACACCGACGAGGTCGCCGAGTTCATCCTGTTCTCCTCGATCTCCGCGGTGTGGGGCTCCGGCGACCACGGCGCCTACGCGGCGGCCAACGCCTACCTCGACGGCCTCGCGGAGTCCCGGCGCGCCCGCGGCCGTCCCGCGCTGTCCCTGGTGTGGGGCATCTGGGACCCCGAGGAGGGCGGCGGCATGGCGGCCAACCTCGTCGAGCAGGCGCTGCGCGACCGGGGCATCCCGTTCATGAACCCGCGCCTGGCGATCGACGGTTTCCACCGCGTGCTCAGCGACCAGAACCGTGCGGTCGAGGTCGTCGCCGAGGTGGACTGGTCGAAGTTCGTCCCGGTGTTCACCGCTGGGCGGCCGAGTCCTTTGCTGGAGACCATTCCCGAGGTTCGCGCGGCTCTCCAGAAGGAGCAGGCCGCCGCGGCGAAGGTCAGCACCGGTGAGGCTTCGCTGAAGGAACGGCTGGCCACGATGAGCCCGGCCGAGCGCTCGCTGACCATCGCCTCCGTTGTGCGCACGCAGGTCGCGGCCTCGCTGAAGTACCCGGGGCCGGAGTCGGTGGAGACCACGCGGGCCTTCCGCGAGCTGGGCTTCGACTCGCTCACCGCGGTGGACCTGCGCAACCGGCTCGGTGAGGCAACGGGTCTGCGGTTCCCGGTGACGATCGTCTTCGACCACCCCAACGTCGTCGAGCTGGCCAAGCACGTGGAGAAGCAGCTCGTCCCCGAAACCTCGGCCGCGCCGGTGGAGCGCAACGAGACGCTGGCGCTGCTGTCGAGCATCTCGCTGGACAGGCTGCGCGAGGCCGGATTGCTGGACACGTTGCTGCGCTTGGCCAACGGTGAGGACGAAGAGCCCGAGAGCAGCGACATCGACGACATGGACGTCAGCGCCCTCGTCGCCATGGCCCTCGAAACCGACAACTAGTTCGGAGCTGAAGATGTCGGACTCGAACCAGCAGGTCGTCAACGCACTGCGCGCGTCTCTGAAAGAGACCGAGCGGCTGCGCAAGGCCAACCAGCAGCTCACCGCCGCCTCCCGCGAGCCGATCGCGATCGTGGCGATGAGCTGCCGGTACCCGGGCGGGGTGGCCTCGCCGGAGGACCTGTGGGACGTCGTCGCCGAGGGCCGCGACGTGGTCGGCTCCTTCCCGGCCAACCGCGGCTGGGACCTGGACGCCATGTACGACCCGGACCCGGACGTGCAGGGCACCTGCTACACCACGCAGGGCGGGTTCATCTACGAGGCCGACCAGTTCGACCCGGCGTTCTTCGGGATCTCCCCGCGCGAGGCCGCGACCATGGACCCGCAGCAGCGGTTGCTGCTGGAGACCTCGTGGGAGGTCTTCGAGCGCGCGGGCCTGACTCCCCAGGCGCTCAAGGGAACCCCGACCGGGGTGTTCGTCGGCGCCGCGTACCAGGGGTACGGCGAGAGCTGGCGGGACGCGCCGGACGGCCTCCAAGGGCACCTCGTCACCGGCATGTCGACGAGCATCATCTCCGGCCGGATCGCCTACACGCTGGGGCTTGTGGGCCCGGCGGTCACCATCGACACCGCCTGCTCGTCCTCGCTGGTCGCCATCCACATGGCGATCCAGGCGCTGCGCCAGGGGGACTGCTCGCTCGCCGTCGCGGGCGGCGCGGCGATCATCTCCGCGCCGATCTCGCTCGTCGGCTTCGCCCGCCAGCGCGGTCTCGCCGAGGACGGGCGCGGCAAGGCCTTCGGCGCGGGCGCGGACGGCATGGGCCTCGGCGAGGGCGCCGCGGTCATCCTGCTGGAGCGGCTGTCCGACGCGGAGCGCAACGGGCACAAAGTGCTCGCGGTCATCAAGGGCAGCGCGCTCAACCAGGACGGCGCCTCCAACGGCATCGCCGCGCCGAGCGGTCCCGCGCAGCGCAAGGTGATCAACGCGGCGCTGGCCAACGCACAGCTGAAGCACGAGCAGATCGACATGGTCGAGACGCACGGCACCGGCACCAAGCTGGGCGATCCGATCGAGGCGCACGCGCTGCTGGAGACCTACGGCCAGGCACGGGCCGACGATCGCCCACTGTGGATCGGATCGGTGAAGACCAACATCGCGCACGCGCAGGCCGCCTCCGGTGTCGCCGGTGTCATCAAGACCGTGATGGCCTTGCAGCACGGAGTTCTGCCGAAGTCGCTGCACGCCGAGGAGCTGTCCCCGTTCATCGACTGGGAGACCGGCAACGTCGAGGTCCTGCGCGAGCGGCGTGCCTGGCCTACGACCGGTGAACCCCGTCGCGCCGCCGTCTCCTCCTTCGGTCTCAGCGGCACCAACGCGCACGTGATCCTGGAGCAGGCACCCCCGGCCCCCGAGGAGTCGGACGAGCGCAACGAGCCCGAGCACACGCCGTGGCTGCTCTCCGCTCGCAGCGAAGCGGCCCTCCGCGGGCAGGCCCAGCGCCTCCGCGACCACATGGAGAACAACCCGGGGATCAAGCCCTTGGACGTCGCCTTCTCGCTGGCGACCACTCGTGCCCGCTTCGAGAACCGCGCGGTAGTGCTGGGCAAGACCCGCGCCGATCTTCTGTCCTCTTTGGACGCATTGGCCAAGGGCGAGCCCGCGGGGTCCGTGGTGCGCGGCGCGGTCACCGACATCAACCGCACGGTCTTCGTCTTCCCCGGCCAGGGTTCGCAGTGGGCCGGCATGGCCAGCTCCCTGCTGCGCACCTCGCCGGTGTTCGCCGCGCGGATGCGTGAGTGCCACGACGCGCTCGCCCCGTTCGCCGACTGGCGCCTGCTGGACGTCCTCGCCAAGGAAGAGGACACCTGGTGGATGGATCGCGTCGATGTGGTCCAGCCGGTGCTGTGGGCGGTCATGATCTCCCTGGCCGCCCTGTGGCAGTCGCACGGCGTTCAGCCTTCGGCCGTGGTCGGTCACTCGCAGGGGGAGATCGCCGCGGCTGTCGTCGCCGGTGCTCTGTCCATTGAGGATGGCGCAAGGGTGGTGGCGCTGCGCAGCAAGACGATCAGCGCGATCGCGGGTCGTGGCGGCATGATGTCCGTCGCCCTGTCCCGCACGGATGTGCAGCCTTGGCTGGATCGGCCGGGGATTTCGCTCGCGGCCGTCAACGGCGCGAACTCCGTTGTGGTGTCGGGTGACACCGCCGCGCTGGACGAGCTCCAGGCCGCCCTGGAGGCTGCCGACATCCGCGTCCGCCGGGTGAACGTGGACTACGCCTCGCACTCCGCGCACGTCGAAGAGATCCGCGAGCAGATCCTCGAAGTCCTCGCGCCGGTGTCCCCGCGCACGCCGGAGATCCCGGTGTACTCCACGGTGACCCGCGAGGTGATCGCCGGGCCGGAGATGGGGGCGGAGTACTGGTACCGCAGCCTCCGGCAGACCGTGGAGCTGGAGGACATCACGCGCCTGCTCATCGAGCACGGGCACGAGGCTTTCGTCGAAACCAGCGCGCACCCCGTGCTGTTGCCGGCTATCCAGGAGACCTTGTTCACCACAGACAAGGGTTCTTCCTCGGTTGTCGTGGGTTCGCTGAGAAGGGATGAGGGCGGCTTCGACCGGTTCCTCACCTCGCTGAGCGAGCTGTACGTGCGTGGCGGTGCGGTGGACTTCGAGCCGATCTTCGCGGAGTCGAAGGCCCGCAAGGTCGAGCTGCCCACCTACGCCTTCCAGCGGCAGAGCTACTGGATGGAGTCCTCCGCCACCGTTTCCGCCATCACGGCGGCGGCCCCGGACGACGAGTTCTGGTCCGCCGTGGAGACAGAGGACCTGCACGCTTTGGCCTCGACCTTGGGCATCGAAGCCCAGGACTCCCTGGGCGCACTGCTGCCGGTGCTGGCGAAGTGGCGGAAGGCGAAGCAGGAGTCGTCCACCGTGGACTCACTGCGCTACAAGGTCACGTGGGAGCCGGTGCCCGATGCCGCGCCCACGCCAACTGGCACCTGGCTGGCGGTCGTTCCGGCGGGGCATCGAAGCGACGTCCTTGACGCCACGGTGATAACTCTCGAACTCGACACGGCCGACGTCGATCGCGCGCGGTTGACCTCCCGCATCGCGGAGCTGGCCGAGCTGTCCGAATTGGACGGCGTGATCTCCTTGCTGGCGCTGGACGAACGCCAGCACTCCGCTGCCGGGCAGACCGTGGGCATGGCGCTCACCGTTGCCCTGACGCAGGCCCTTGGTGACGCGGGTGTGGATGCGCCGCTGTGGCTGGCGACTCGGGGAGCTGTCTCGGTCTCCCGAGCCGACCGCGTCGCCAGCCCTGTCCAAGCCGCGATCTGGGGCCTCGGCCGCATCGCCGCGCTGGAGTACCCGCACCGCTGGGGCGGGGTTGTCGACCTTCCGGAGAACCTGGACGCACGAGCCCTTCGCCGCGTCACCGCGCTCGTCACCACTGGCGGGGAACCGGAGTGCGCGGTCCGTTCGTCCGGCACGTTCGCCCGTCGCCTGGTCCGCCACGCGGGTACTGGCGGCGAGAAGTGGAGCGCGCGCGGAACCGTCCTCGTTACGGGCGGCACGGGCGGTCTGGCCAAGCACGTGGGCCGGTGGCTCGCGGGCAACGGGGCCGGGCACCTGGTGCTGACCAGCCGACGCGGCGCCGACGCGCCCGGAGCCGCTGAACTCGCCGATGAGCTGCGCGAACTCGGCGTCGAGGTCACGATCGCGGCGTGCGATGTCTCCGACCGCGCGGCGCTGAAGGAACTCATCGACGGCCTGAGTGACCTGCGCGCCGTGGTGCACACCGCCGGTGTGCTGGACGACGGGCTGATCGACACGCTCACCCCGGAGCGCACGGACATCGTGTTCGCGCCCAAGGTCGCCGCGGCGCAGAACCTGCACGAACTGACCCGCGAACTGGAGCTGGACGCGTTCGTGCTGTTCTCCTCCTTCGCCGGTACCGCGGGTGGCTCTGGGCAGGGCAGCTACGCCGCCGCGAACGCCTTCCTCGACGCGCTTGCCCATCAGCGGCGGGCGGACGGCCTCCCCGCGACCTCCGTCGCCTGGGGTGCATGGGCCGGCGGTGGGCTGGTCGACGCGGCGACTGCGGAGCGGTTGCGGCGCGGGGGGATTCCCGCCATGCAGCCGGAGATCGCTGTCGCGGCGATGCAGCGCACTCTGGACGAAGAGGGCACGTGCGTCGCCGTCGTGGACATCGACTGGCCGACGCTCGCGCAGAACTCCCCGGCGGTGAAGACCAACCCGGTCTTCGGTGACCTGGCCGAGGTCAAGGCGCTCAAGGCAACCCCGCAGATCTCCGAGGCACCGAGCGCCGACGGCTGGAGCGGACTGTCCGAAGAGGACCGGCGCAAGGCGCTGATCGACGTGGTCGCCGGGCAGGTGGCCGCGGTGCTCGGCTACTCGGGCGGCGACCAGATCGAGCCCGCCAAGGCGTTCCGCGACCTCGGGTTCGACTCGCTCACCGCGGTGGACCTGCGCAACCGGATCGCCGAAGCCACCGGACTGCGGCTGCCGGTCACGCTGGTCTTCGACTACCCGACCGTGACGGTTCTCGCCGAGCACCTGGCTTCGCAGCTCGCAGGCACCAGCACCGAGACCGCTGTCCCTGTGGTGTCCGCGAAGAACACCGATGAGCCCATCGCCATCGTCGCGCTCAGCTGCCGGTACCCGGGTGGTGCGAGCACTCCCGAGAAGTTCTGGGAGCTGTTGGCCGAAGGCCGCGACGCCGTGGGCGAGTTCCCCACCGACCGCGGCTGGGACCTCGAAGGCCGCTACGACCCGGACGCCGACAAGCCCGGCACGTTCTACGCCACGGGTGGTGGGTTCCTCCACGACGCGGCCGAGTTCGACCCGGCGTTCTTCGGGATCAGCCCCCGCGAGGCCCTAGCGATCGACCCGCAGCAGCGGCTGCTGCTCGAAACGGCCTGGGAGAGCTTCGAGCGCGCGGGCATCGACCCGATGTCGGTCAAGGGCACCCGGGGCGGCGTGTTCATCGGCGCCAGCTACAACGACTACGGCTCGCGCTTCGACACCGCTCCGCCGGAGTTCGAGGGCTACCTCGCCCTCGGCAGCTCCAGCAGCGTCGCGTCCGGGCGACTGTCCTACACCTTCGGGCTCGAAGGCCCGGCGGTCACCGTGGACACCGCGTGCTCGTCCTCGCTGGTCGCGCTGCACCTCGCGGCGAAGGCGCTGCGCAACAACGAGTGCGACTCCGCGCTGGCCGGTGGCGTGGTCGTGATGTCCACAATGGACAGCTTCATCGAGTTCTCCCGTCAGCGCGCGATGTCCCCGGACGGCCGCTGCAAGGCGTTCTCCGACAAGGCCGACGGCGCCGGGTGGTCCGAGGGCGTCGGCATGCTCCTGCTGATGCGGCTCTCCGACGCTCAGCGCGACGGTCACCCCGTTCTCGCCGTCATCAAGGGCACCGCGATCAACCAGGACGGCGCCTCCAACGGCCTGACCGCCCCGAACGGCCCCGCCCAGCAGCGGGTCATCCGGGCGGCCCTCGCCGACGCGGGCATGACGCCGCAGGAGGTCGACGCGGTCGAGGCGCACGGCACCGGCACCTCGCTCGGCGACCCGATCGAGGCCCAGGCGCTGTTCGCCACCTATGGGCAGAACCGCGAGAAGCCGTTGTGGCTCGGTGCGCTGAAGTCCAACATCGGCCACACCCAGGCGGCCTCCGGTATCGCCGGTGTCATCAAGATGGTGCTGTCGCTCCAGAACGGCCTGCTGCCGCGCACCCTGCACGCGGAGACGCCTTCGCCGCACATCGACTGGTCCGCGGGTGAGGTCGCTCTGCTGACCGAGGCCGTGGAGTGGGAGCGCAACGGTCGCCCGCGCGCCGCCGGTGTCTCGGCCTTCGGTGTCAGTGGCACCAACGCGCACGTGATCCTTCAGGAAGCTCCTGCGGTGGTCGAGGAGGATCGGGTCGCTCCCGAGCTTCCCGCGACGCCGTGGGTTCTCTCCGCCCGGAGCAGCGCCGGTCTTCGTGGCCAGGCTGAACAGCTTCTGGCGCACGTCGACACCAGCGCTCCGTTGGTCGACACCGCATACTCCTTGGCGACCAGCAGGTCCACTATGGACTACCGCGCGGTCGTCGTCGGCCAGGACCTCGCTGCGCTGCGCGCCGGCCTGGCCGCCCTCGCGGAGGGCAGCGAAGCACGCGGAGTCGTCAGTGGGATCGCGGGGAACAGCCGCGTCGCGGTGATGTTCACCGGCCAGGGATCGCAGCGCGCGGGCATGGGGCGCGAGCTGTACGACGCCTTCCCGGTCTACGCATCGGCGTTCGACGCGGTGTGCGCGCACCTCGAAGCCCGTCTCGACCGCCCGATCCGCGATGTGATCTTCAGTGGAGAGGATCTGGACCAGACCGGCTACACGCAGCCCGCGCTGTTCGCCGTGGAGGTTGCGCTGTACCGGCTCGCGGAGAGCTTCGGCGTCCGACCGGACTACCTGGTCGGCCACTCCATCGGCGAGCTGGCCGCCGCCCACGTGGCCGGAGTGCTCTCGCTCGCCGACGCCGCGAAGCTCGTCGCCGCGCGGGGCCGCCTGATGCAGGCGCTGCCCACTGGTGGCGCGATGGTGTCGCTACAGGCTTCAGAGGCGGACGTGCTGCCGTTGCTGAGCGACGACGTCAGCATCGCAGCGCTGAACGGTCCACTGTCGACGGTCATCGCCGGAGCCGAGGAGGCGGTGCTCAAGGCGGCCGAGGCGAGCGGCGTGAAGACCAAGCGCCTCACGGTCTCGCACGCCTTCCACTCGCCGCTGATGGAGCCGATGCTCGCGGAGTTCCGCAAGATCGCCGAGTCGATCAGCTATGAGAAGCCGCGTCTGCCGATCGTGTCCAACCTGACCGGGGATCTGGTCGAGGAGATCGACGCCGACTACTGGGTCCGCCACGTTCGCGAGGCGGTCCGGTTCCGCGACGGCATCCGCTGGCTGGAGGACAACGGCGTCGGCACCTTCATCGAGCTGGGCCCCGGTGGAGTCCTCGCGTCGATGGCGCAGGACTGCCTTGAGCGCGAGGCGGTTCTCGCTCCGTCGCTGCGCAAGGACCGCCCGGAGGCGGAGTCGTTTCTGACCGCGCTCGCCGAGCTGTACGTGCGCGGGGCCGCGATCGACTGGACTCCGCTCTTCGAAGGCGCTCGGCGCGTCGACCTGCCGACCTACGCCTTCCAGCGGCAGCGCTACTGGCTGGACGCATCGCAGCAGACCGCCGACGTGGCCGGCGTCGGTCTCAACACCACCGAGCACCCGCTGCTCCGCGCGGTCACCGAGCTGGCCGACAGTGAGGGCTACCTGTTCACCGGGACCATCTCCGCGAAGACCCACCCCTGGTTGCTGGACCACGCGGTGGCAGGGTCGGTTCTCTTCCCCGGCACGGGTTTCCTGGAACTGGCCCTGCACGTGGCGGCCGAGGTCGGGACGCCGGTCGTCGACGAGCTGACCCTCGAAGCCCCGCTCGTGCTGCCGGAGAAGGGTTCTGTGACCCTCCAGCTCTCGGTGAGCGGCCCGGACGAGAACGGCAACCGTTCGCTCACCGTGCACTCGCAGTCCGGCGACACCTGGCTGCGCCACGGCACCGGAACCCTGACCAGCGAGTCGGAACCGGCTGAGCGCATGCCCGGCGCCTGGCCTCCCGCAGGTGCGGAGAAGCTGGACACGGACGGCCTCTACGACCGCATGCTGGAGGGCGGCTTCGGGTACGGGCCGACTTTCCAGGGCCTCAAGTCGGCGTGGCGCGACGGCTCCGACATCGTCGGCGAGGTCGCGTTGCCGGAGGAGCAGCGGTCGGCCGCGGCGAGGTTCGGCCTGCACCCCGCTCTGCTGGACGCGGCGCTGCACACCCTGGCGTTCGGTGGGCTCGAAGGGCTTGAGGGCGGTCTGATGCCGTTCTCGTGGACCGGAGTGTCGTTGCACGCGGTCGGCGCTCGTGAACTGCGTGTTCGGGTTACGCCCAATGGCAGAGAGTCCGTGCGCGTCGAGGTCACCGACCAGACCGGCCAGCCGGTCGCCTCGGTCGAGTCCCTGGTGTTGCGTCCGGTCTCCAAGGACAGCATCAAGGCGGCCTCGGCCGGTGACGGCTCGGCGCTGTACACCGTCGACTGGGCCGATCTGTCCACTTCGGACGATGTGACCACGGGGGAGTGGGTCCTCCTCGGCGATGAGACCCACCCGGCGGTCCAGGCGCTCCGGACCAGTGGCGTCAAGATCACCGCGATCCCCAGCATCTCCGCGCTCACCACGATCCCCGAGGTCGTGCTCGTCCCGCGACGCGCGACGGCCACGGGTGAGCTGCCGGGGCGGGTGCGCACCGAGGTGCACGCAGCGCTGGCGCTGGCACAGGAATGGCTGCGCGAGGACCGGCTCGCCGGTTCGAAGCTGGTGTTTCTCACCGAGGACGCCGACGACCTGGCGCAGGCAGCCGTGTGGGGCCTGATTCGCTCCGCCAGCAACGAGAACCCGGACCGTTTCGCGCTCGTCGACACGGACGGCACGGACGCGTCGCACGCCGCGCTTCCCCTCGCACTGGCCGCCGACGAGCCCCAGCTGCGCCTGCGGGACGGAAAGGTCTTCGCGGCGCGGGTCGCGCGGGCCACGGAGGTCCCGGCCACCAAGGAGATCGACCCCAACGGGACCGTTCTCGTCACGGGTGCGACGGGCATGCTGGGCCAGCTGGTCGCGCGGAACCTCGTGACGGTGCAGCAGGTCAAGCACCTCATCCTGGTCGGCCGCCGCGGCCTCAGCGCTCCGGGCGCGGTGGAGCTCCGGGACGAGCTGACCGACCTCGGCGCCGAAGTCTCCGTCGTGGCCTGCGATGTCTCCGATCCCGAAGCCGTGGCGGTGGTGCTGAAGGAAGTTCCGGACGAGCACCCGCTGACCGCAGTCGTCCACACCGCCGGTGTGCTGGACGACGGCGTGTTCGACGCGTTGACGCCGGAGCGGATCGACACCGTGTTCCGCGCGAAGGTCGACGCGGCGGTGAACCTCTACGAGCTGGTCAAGGACATCGACCTGGCTGCCTTCGTGCTGTTCTCGTCGATCGCCGGTGTGGTCGGTGGAGCTGGTCAGGCGAACTACGCCGCGGCCAACGGATTCCTCGACGCGTACGCGAAGAGCCTGCGGGCCAAGGGTTTCCCGGCTCAGTCGCACGCGTGGGGCCTGTGGGCCGAGCGCAGCGGCATGACGGGCAAGCTCGACTCCGCCGACATGCAGCGGGCCGCGCGCTCCGGTATCGCGCCGATGACCACGGAGGAAGCGCTCGGGCTGTTCGACGCGGCGCTGCGCTCCGCGCACGGCGCGGTGATCCCGGCCCGGCTCGACCCGACCGCGCTCAAGGCCGAAGCGGCCAACGGGACCATCCAGCCCGTGTTCCGCGGCCTGGTGCGGACTCCGGCGAAGCGGGCGACCGCGTCCACGGCCGCGACGTCGGCCGGACTCGCCGAGCGGCTGTCCGGTTTGGACAGTGACGAGAAGGCCCAGGTGCTGCTCGACCTGGTGCAGTCCACGGCCGCGGCCGTGCTCGGATACTCCGACGCGGGCGGCATCGACGCCGAGCGCGGCCTGCTGGAGCTGGGCTTCGACTCGCTGACCGCGGTCGAGCTGCGCAACCGGTTGAGCAAGGCCACCTCGCTGCGCCTGCCGGTGACGCTGCTCTTCGACTACCCGACCTCCACCGCGATCGCGGGCTATCTGGGGAGCCAGATCAAGACTGCCGAGGTCGATCCAGCGCTGCAGAGCCTTGCTGAGCTGGACAAGGTCGCGCGCGGGCTCGGCCGGATCGCCTCGGACGACAAGGCCAAGGCGAAGGTCGCGGCCCGGTTGCAGGAACTCCTCGGGGTGCTCGGCGTGGAGACCGACGCGGTGTCCGCCCGGCTGTCCGAGGCCAGCGACGACGACATCTTTGACTTCATCGACAACGAGCTGGGTCTGTGAGGCGGTAGCGCGGTGAGTGAGGACAAGCTTCGGGATTACTTGAAGCGGGTGACGGCTGATCTGCACCGCACTCGGCAACGGCTCCAGTCCTTCGAGGAGCCGATCGCGATCGTGGGCATGGCGTGCCGCTACCCCGGTGGGGTCAGCACGCCGGAACAGCTCTGGGAGCTGGTCGCCTCGGGGACGGACGCGATCAGCGACTTCCCCGACGACCGCGGCTGGGACCTGGAAGCCCTGTACAACCCCGATCCCGACGTTCCAGGGACCTCCTACGCCCGCGAGGGCGGCTTCGTCGACGACGTCGACCACTTCGACGCGGCGTTCTTCGGGATCTCCCCGCGCGAGGCCGTCGCGATGGACCCGCAGCAGCGCCTGCTGCTGGAGACCGCGTGGGAAGCCCTGGAGCGCACGGGAATCGACCCGAACTCGCTCAAGGGCAGCCGCACCGGTGTCTTCGCGGGCGTGATGTACCAGGACTACAGCCGTCGCCTGACCACCGTGCCCGACGACGTCGAGGGCTACCTCGGCGCGGGCAACTCCGGCAGCATCGCGTCCGGACGCATCGCCTACATCCTCGGCCTCGAAGGCCCCGCGGTCACGGTGGACACGGCGTGTTCGTCCTCTTTGGTCGCTCTGCACCTGGCCGCGCGGTCTTTGCGGCACAACGAGTGCGACCTCGCACTGGTCGGCGGCTCGATGGTCATGTCGACGCCGGTCGCGTTCGTGGACTTCGCCCGGCAGCGCGGGCTCGCACCGGACGGCCGTTGCAAGGCGTACGCCGACTCGGCCGACGGCACGGGCTGGGGCGAGGGCGTCGGCATGATCGCAGTGGAGCGCCTGTCCGACGCGCAGCGCAACGGCCACACGGTCCTGGCGATCGTCAAGGGTTCCGCGATGAACCAGGACGGCGCCTCCAGCGGCCTGACCGCGCCCAACGGCCCGTCGCAGGAGCGCGTCATCCGCGCGGCCCTGGCCAACGCGCGCTTGCAGGCCGACGAGGTCGACCTGGTGGAAGGGCACGGCACTGGGACTTCGCTCGGCGACCCGATCGAGGCCCAGGCGCTGCTGAACACCTACGGCCAGGAGCACACGGCGGACAAGCCGCTGTACCTGGGCTCCCTGAAGTCCAACGTCGGCCATACGCAGGCGGCCGCGGGCGTCGGCGGCGTGATCAAGATGGTCATGGCGCTGCGCAACGGCCTGATGCCGAAGACCCTGCACGCCGACACCGCTTCGTCCAAAGTGGACTGGTCGGTCGGCGCGGTTTCGCTGCTCACCGAGGCGCGGGACTGGCCGCGCGGCGAGAGCCCTCGTCGCGGTGCGATCTCGTCCTTCGGTTTCTCGGGCACCAATGCGCACGTGATCCTTGAGGAAGCTCCGCCGGTCGAGCCCGTGCCGGTCGAGGTCACCGCATCCGTGCCGGTCGTGCCCCTCGTGGTTTCCGGCAAGACGCCCGAGGCACTGGAAGCGCAGATCGCCCGACTCGAATCGGTCGAGGCGCCCGCTGTGGACATCGCGCATTCGCTGGTGACGACGCGGTCAGCCTTCGAATACCGCGCGGTCCTCCTCGGTTCGAACCGCGTCACCGGTCGTGCGGTCGGCGGTAAGACCGCGTTCCAGTTCACCGGCCAGGGCGCTCAGCGCGTTGGCATGGGACAGCAGCTCTACAAGGCTTTCCCCGCCTACGCCAAGGCGTTCGACGAGGTCGCGGCGACGCTGGACAAGCACCTCGCCCGGCCCATCGCCGACGTGATCGCCGATGGCGAAGGGCTGGACCGGACCGAGTACACGCAACCCGCTCTGTTCGCGGTCGAGGTCGCGCTGTTCCGCCTGGTCACCAGCTGGGGCATGAAGCCGGACTTCCTCATCGGCCACTCGATCGGCGAGCTGGCCGCCGCGCACGTCGCCGGTGCACTGTCCCTCGAGGACGCCGCGACGCTCGTCACGGCTCGCGCCAGGCTGATGCAGTCGGCCCCCGAGGGCGGGGCGATGGTGTCCGTCCGCGCGGCCGAGGACATCGTCAAGCCGCATCTCACCGAACGCGTCAGCATCGCCGCGGTCAACGGTGCCAAGGCCACGGTCATCGCCGGTGACTCCGCAGAAGTCCTGAAGATCGCAGCGGCCCTAGAAGCCGAAGGCATCAAGACCAAGCAGCTCAAGGTCAGCCACGCCTTCCACTCGCCGCACATGGATGGCGTCCTTGAGGAGTTCCGCAAGGTTGCCGCGTCGGTGAGCTACTCGGCGCCGAGGATCCCGGTCATCTCCAACCTCGATGGTCAGCGCGTGAGCGCCTACACCGCCGACTACTGGGTGGACCACATCCGCCAGGCCGTTCGTTTCCAGGACGGCATCCGCACACTGGAAAGCCTTGGCGTGACCCGGTTCCTGGAACTCGGACCAGACGCTGTGCTCACCGCCGCCGGAGCTGACTGCCTCGCCGACCCGGATCGCGTGACCCTGGTCTCCGCGCAGCGCCGCGAGCGCGACGAGGTCGACACCCTGCTCGCCGCAGTTGCCGGGATCTACGTCTCCGGCGGCCAGGTCAAGTGGACGGAGTACCTGGCGGGAACCGGCGGTTCGCGCGTCGACCTGCCGACCTACGCTTTTCAGCGCGAGAAGTACTGGCTCGATGCCGTCGCCGAAGCCGGTGACGTGGAGAGCGCGGGTCAGCGCGGCGCGGAACACCCGCTGCTCGGCGCAGTCGTCGACCTCCCCGACACCGATGGCGTCGTGTTCACCGGACGGCTCTCCGCACAGACGCACCCCTGGCTCGTGGATCACGCGGTCGGCGGCACGATCCTGTTCCCCGGCACGGGCTTCCTGGAGCTGGCCATCCGTGCCGGTGACGAGGTGGGCTGTGATCGCGTCGAGGACCTGACGTTGCAGGCCCCGCTCACGCTGTCGGCCAAGGGCGCGGTGTCGTTCCAGGTCAGCGTTGGTGCTCCGGACGAGTCCGGCGCGCGCGAGCTGAACATCTACTCCCACAACGGTGAAGACTGGGTGTGCCACGCCACCGGTCTGCTAGCGGTCGGCGCCACCGAGCCCGCTCCGACCCTCACCACGTGGCCGCCCGCCGATGCCGAAGAGCTTGAGGTCGAGGACCTGTACGAGCGCTTCGCCAGCAACGGTTTCGCCTACGGCCCGGCGTTCCAGGGTGTGCGCGCCGCCTGGGCCAAGGGCGACGAGGTCTACGCCGAGGTCGCCCTCCCCGCCAAGCAGCGTGAGGACGCCGCGTCCTTCGGCCTGCACCCCGCGCTGCTCGACGCGGCCCTGCACCCGATCGCCCTGGGTGCGTCGCTGCTCGATCCCGGCGAGGACCCGACTCGTGGGCGGCTGCCGTTCTCGTGGACCGGCGTGGCCCTCCACGCGTCCGGCGCGGAGGAAGTTCGTGTGCGCCTTGCCCGGGCCGGCGGCGACTCCGTCACGCTGACGATCGCGGACGCGGAGGGCAACCCCGTCGCCGACGTGGAAGCCCTGGTGCTGCGGCAGATGGCAGCCACCACGCCCGAGACCGCGGCTCCGGCGAACCTCCACGAGTCGCTGTTCCGGTTGGACTGGAACGCCATTCCCGCTTCCGGAACTCCGCTCCGCCGCGCCGGTCTCGTCGGGCTGGACGAGCTGAAGATCACCGAAGCTCTGGACAGCGCGGGCGTGCACGTCGAGTCCTACGCGGATCTCGAATCCCTCGCCGGTGCTCTGTCGACGGGGACCTCTCCGCCCGCGGTCGTTCTTGTCCCTTGTGGACAGATCTCCGGCAGCGTGCCCACGGCAGCGCGGACGACGACCGCGGCCGCATTGGAGCTGGTGCAGCAGTGGTTCGCCGACGACCGTTACGGCGATTCGAGGCTGGTCTTCGTCACGCAGGGCGCCGTGCAGGCGACCGAGTCCGACGAGATCACGGACCTGGCGAACTCCGCGCTGTGGGGCCTGCTCCGCTCGGCGCAGAGCGAGATGCCGGACCGTGTCGGCCTGGTCGACATCGACGACGACCCCACCAGCTACACCGCGCTCGCCACCATCCTCACCAGCACCGAGCCGCAGCTCGCCGTGCGGGCCGCGGTGCCGCACACGCCGCGCCTGGCTCGTGTCGCGGTGCCGGAGAACCTGGACGCGGTGGAGTTCCCCGAGGACGGAACGGTGCTGATCACCGGCGCCACCGGCTCGCTCGGCAAGGCGCTCGGGAAGCACCTCGTCACCGAGCACGGAGTCAAGCACCTGGTGCTGACCAGCCGCAGGGGCCTCGCCGCCGAGGGAGCCGAGCAGTTCCGCGACTCCCTTGCCGGACAAGGTGTTTCCGTCGATGTGGTCGCATGCGACGCCGCCGACCGGGAAGCCCTCTCCGCGCTGATCAACGGGTTGGACCGGCCCTTGTCGGCGATCGTGCACACCGCCGGCGTTCTCGACGACGGCACGATGGCGTCGTTGACCCCGGAACGCATCGACACCGTGCTGAGGCCGAAGGTCGACGCCGTGGTCAACCTGCACGAGCTGACCAAGGACATGGACCTCGCCGCGTTCGTGCTGTTCTCCTCCGCAGCCGGTGTGCTCGGTGGTGCGGGCCAGGGCAATTACGCCGCGGCGAACACCTTCCTCGACACGTTCGCGCAGAGTCTGCGCAAGCAGGGCCGCCCCGTGATCTCGCTGGCGTGGGGCGTGTGGGCGAGCGAAGGCAGCATGGCGGACACGGGGCGCGGCAACCGCTCCGGCATCGCGCCGCTGTCCACCGCGCAGGGGCTCTCGCTGTTCGACACGGCGCTCCGCTTGGGCGAGGGCATGGTCATCCCCATGCGCCTGGACATGAACTCGTTGCGCGCCAACGCCGCTTCGGGCTCCGCGCCCACGTTGCTGCGCGGCCTGGTGAAGGTTCCGACGCGGCGCGCCGCGAAGGCTCGCGCTGCTTCCGGTGGTGGGCTGGCCCAGAAGTTGGCTTCCATGCCGGAGGAGCAGCGGCTCAGCGCGGTCCTCGATCTGGTTCGCGAGCACGTCGCCACGGTGCTCGGCCACGCCGACGCTTCGGCGATCAGCGCCGATCACGCGTTCGTCGACTCCGGCTTCGACTCGCTGACCGCCGTGGAACTGCGCAACCGGCTCGCCACCGCCACCGGCTTGCGGTTGCCCGCCACCCTGGTGTTCGACCACGCCGATCCGGCCGCGCTGGCCGCGCATCTCCTGGGAGAGCTGGGCAACGCGGCCCCGACGGAGACCACTGCCTCCGCACCGTCCACACAGGACAGTGGTGGCACCACGCTGATGTCGCTCTACCTGGAGGCTTTCCAGACTGGCAAGTGGGCTGAGATCTTCGAACTGCTCCGCGCCGCCGCCGCGCTGCGCCCGATGTTCACCGGCTCCGACGACCTGGACAAGCTCCGGCAGATGCCGAAGCCGGTGCTGCTCTCGCGCGGTGAGGCGGAGAAGAAGATCTACTGCTTCTCCTCCTGCCTCGCTGTCGCCGGTATCCACCAGTACGCGCGCTTCGCCGCGAGTTTCCGGGGCCGGCGCAACGTATCCGCGCTCGCCGTGCCCGGCTTCAACCGCGGCGAGAGCCTGCCGACCGACATCGCCGCGGTGATCCAGGCACAGGCCGAGGCGGTCCGCCGCGACGCCGACGGCGCCCCGATCGTGCTGCTCGGCTCGTCCGCGGGAGGGTGGTTCGCGCACGCCGCGGCGGGTTACCTGGAAAGCGTGGGGGAGCGGCCGGCGGGTGTCGTGCTCGTGGACACCTACACGCCGAAGAGCAACCTCATCAACCAGTTCGGTCTGTCCCTGATGGACGGGATGGTCGAGCGCGAGGGCGTGTTCGTCACCATGGACGACGCCCGGCTGTCGGCGATGGGCTGGTACCTCACACTCTTCGGGAAGTGGGGGCCCGACGAGATCGACACGCGTACCCTCCTGGTGCGCGCGACCGAGCCGCTGTCGCAGGGCTCGATGCGCGCGCTCGGCGAGGACTGGCGCTCCTTCTGGGAGTACCCGCACGACGTGATCGACGTGCCGGGCAACCACTTCTCCATGCTGGAGGAGTACTCCAGCCAGACCGCGACCGCGATCGACGAGTGGATCAACGGCCTTGACTAGCCTTGGAAGGGACGACCAGATGCTGGAGCTCTCCCCGGAGTTGTCCCTGTGGTTGCGCAGGTTCCACCAGCCGGCTCCGGACGCGCCGGTGCTGGTGTGCTTCCCGCACGCGGGCGGATCGGCGAGCTACTTCTTCAAGCTCTCCGAGGCGCTCTCGCCGGACGTCGACGTGCTGGCGGTGCAGTACCCCGGCCGCCAGGACCGCCGCGCGGAACGCTGCGTGGACAACGTGGTGACGCTCGCCGAGCAGGTGCTCGAAGCGATCCTGCCGCTGCGCGAACAGCGGCCGTTGACCTTCTTCGGCCACAGCATGGGCGCCACCGTCGGCTTCGAGGTGGCGCGTCGGCTGGAGCACTCGCACGGCAGGCCGATCGAGCGGTTCCTCGTCTCCGCGCGCTGCGCGCCCTCGCTGCACCGCAGCGCCGACATCCACAAGCGCGACGACGACGGCATCATCGCCGAGATCGCCCGGCTCAGCGGCACCGAGTCGGCCCTGCTCGGCGACGAGGAGCTGATCAGGATGGTGCTCCCGTCGATCCGCAACGACTACAAGGCGGCCGAGACCTACGCCTACCGCCCTGGCGAACCGCTCAGCTGTCCGGTCGTCGGCCTCTGCGGTGACTCCGACCCGCGCGTGGCCCCCGCCGACCTCGACGGCTGGGCCGCGCACACCACCGCCCCCTACACCTCGAAGACCTTCTCCGGCGGCCACTTCTACTTCGGCGAGACCCCCGCCCCCCTGGCCGCCGAGATCCGCACCCAGCTCCTCACCCCGGTCTAGCCGCCCCTCGCGTCGCTTACGCACCGAATGAGTCATTCAGTGCACTCAACGCACCGAATGACTCATTCAGGGGGTAAGGGGGCGGTCTAGGGGGTGCCGACGAGTTCTTCGATGATCTTGACGGCGGCGGTGGTGCCCCCGGCCTCCTCCAGCTCCCGCTTGAAGCTGACCAGGCTGTCCTTCATCCCCTGGTCCCTGGGCACCTCGTCGATGAGCTTCTTCAACGCCTCCACGGTGACCTTGGCCGAGGGCAGGTGGCGGCCGATGTTCACCGCCTCCATCCGGTCCGCGGTCGCGCTCTGCTCCACCATCTGCGGGACCGCGATCATCGGGACGCCGAAGTGCACCGCCTCCATGACGCTGGTGATGCCCGCGTGATTGATGAACAGGTCGGTGTGCGGCAGGATCGCCATCTGCGGCACCGCGTTGTGCACCTCGAAGTTCTCCGGGATCTCCCCCAGCAGCGACCGGTCCACCCGCTCGCTGACCACCAGCACCACGTGCCAGTCCGTGCCGGTGAACGCCTTGATCACGTCGACGAAGAACTCCGGCCGCGCGGTGTAGATGGTGCCGAGCGAGACCAGGCACACGGGCTTGCCGGAGGCGGGCGGCTGCCACTCGCCCTGGCTGGAGCGCTCCGCCAGGCACGGCCCGATGAAGTGGAACTCCTCGCCGAAGCTCTCCTGGGCGAACTGGAACGAGCGCGGCATGAACACCAGGTGCCCGGCCACCCCCGTGCCCGTGCCGTCGGCCAGCTCGGCCATGGTCAGCCCGGCCTTCTTCGCCATCCGCTGCATGCCCAGCGCGAACCGCCACAACCGCAGGTCCAGCGGGTTCGGCTTGATGTAGTTGTCGGTGAGCGACCAGGTGTCGTTGGAGACGAAGGTGGTCCAGTCCGGCATGCACGGCACGTCCAGCTCCCGCGCGATCAACCGGCCCCACCAGCCCGCGATCCCGTCGAAGATCACCAGGTCCGGCCGGTTCTCCCGGTAGAACGGCAGCAGCTTCGGGACCTGGGTCCTGGTCTCGACCAGGTTCGCCATCAGGCCGCGGGAGAGGTCCACCCCGGTCAGCTTGAACGGCTTGTCCGGCGGCGGGGCCACCGTGGTCTCGAACAGCACGACCTCGGCGCCCGCCTCGGCCACCCGGTCCGCGTAGGTCGCAGTGGTGGCATAGGTGACCCGATGTCCCCGGGCCGTCAGCTCGGCGACCATGCCCAGGGTGGGGTTGATGTGCCCCGCGGCGGACGGCGGGAAGAAGGCGATGTGAGCCATTGTGGCGGGCGACCCTTCTAGCGGGAGGAGAAGCCGACTGCGCTCGGCACCCCGAAGTTACTATTCGAGGAATGCACCGCAACCCCTAAACACGGGGCGGGACCGACCGTGACCGTGAGTGCATACCCACTTCTTTTGTCCGGACACGGCCCGGATGCCGCACCGCGCGCTCCTGACAGTTGTCACGGGCAGCTCGTGACAGGAGGCCTAGGCGATCAGCCGGGCTCAGGGGCAGTCTGGTGCCATGACCACGGCAGCTCCCGCCCCCGGCGGGAACGGCCACCGTCCGAATTGCCCGAAGGCCACCCCGGTCAATGGGTAAAAAACTCGACTCGTCCGTTCACGGATATTCGAGCGCCAGCACCGAGGAGGAACAATGACGAAGCCGGACAAGAACAAGCAGATTCTGGTCATGTCCGTCGCCGCGATCATCGGTGGCGTGATCGGGGGCCTCTGCGGTCTGTTCGTGCTCAACCCGGGCATCCTCATCCCGATCGGTGTCGTGATCGGCATCGCGGTGAGCCTGCCGATGGTCAACAGCAGGAGCTGATCGACCTCGGCACGCCGGTGCGCCCCGAACCCCCAGCGCGGGCGGACCGGCACCGGTCCGGCGACGACGCCCTGCGTCGCCGGACCCCTTAACAGCCGGGCGGGGACCGTTCCAGTCGGTCCCCGCCCGGCCCCTGGCACGGCAGTGCCCCGGCCGGGAATCCCGGCCGGGGCACTGTCACGTCCGTGCTGCTGGTCAGCCCGTCACGTCGAGCTGGGCCGGGGCCGGAACCGGCTTCGGCGCGATGCCGCCGTTGCCCCCGTTGCCGTTGCCCCCGTTGTCGCCGCCGGAGGCCGCGGACGAGGTGGTCGGCTTGCTGGTGGCGGAGGTGGGCTTGGTGGACGAGGTGGGCTTGGTGGTGCTGGTGCCACCGTCGCCGCCGGTGTTGCCGTCCTTGCCGGTGGCGCAGGTCGCCGAGGCCACGGTGATCTTCTGCAGCTCCGAGACCTTGATCGAGATCGCGTTGACCGTGGTGGTCCCGTTCTTGTTCTTGACCTGCTCGTTGAGCATGACCTTGGCCAGGCCGGGCACCTCGATGCCGGTGTTCGGCGGAACCGCCACGTCGAGCGGCTTGCCGAGCAGCTTGGCCCCGACCAGCGAGGACGTGACGTTGCCCTTCTCGCACTTGGCGGTGATGACCTGCGCGTTCAGCAGCTGGCCGCCGCCGAGCTTGAGCTCCTTGAGCAGGTCGGGGCCCAGGTCGACGGACAGGTTGACCACGGTGGCCTTGGCGTTGTTCTTACCCGCCTGGGCCTCGAGGGCGCGGACCTGGACGGACTTCGCCGGGACCTCGGCGACCTTCTTGTGGTCGTAGCCGTTCGCGCCGGTCACGTACGGCAGCGGGTCGATGTTGAGCAGGCCCTTGGCCGACAGAGCGAAAGCCTCGCTGGCGGCCGACGGCGTCGCGGACGCGGCGGGCGCCGCGACGAGTCCTGCTGCGGCGAGCGCGGCGAGCGCGCCCAGGATCTTCTTGCTGGACAAGGAAAGGACCTTTCAGGGTGAATGGGGCGGTTTGGCCAGGGCCGGGTGCTGGCGGTGCGTCCCCGACGCGACCCGGCCGCTGACCGGGGGGAGGAAAGATCAGGTGATGGAGATGACCGTGCCCAGGGGCAGGTCCATCAGCTTGGTCAGCGTCTCCGGGGTGACCCGGATGCAACCGTCGCTGGTGCTCTTGCCGATGTGCTCGTTGGTCGGCCAGGTGTGCAGCGCGACCGTGCCGGGCCCGCCGCCGAAGGTCTCGTGCGAGTCGGAGTGCGCGGACAGCGGCAGCACGTACTTGCTGTAGGTGTTCTTGGTCTCCTCGATGGAGGCCATCAGGTAGTGCCTGCCCTTCGGCGTGGGGAACTCCGCCTTGCCGATGCCCACCTTGTGCGTGCCCTGCGACGCGCCGTCCTTGAAGATCTCCAGCGTGTAGCTCGCCAGGTTGACCGTCACGGTGTAGGGGTTGCGCGCGGACTCGGTGTTGCCGGGCGTGTGGATCCAGCCGGTCAGGCCGTTCGGGCGCGAGGGCAGCAGCACCTGGGCCCAGTCACCCTGCTCGGCGATGGCCGGGACCCAGGTGGGGGATCCGACCTGGACCGTCGGCAGCTTGCCGAACGGCTTGCCGCCGGGCTTGTCGTAGACGGGCAGGTCCTTGACGACCTTGAAGACCTTGTCGGTCGCCTTCGCGGTCGGAGCCGGGTCGAGCGGGGCGTTCTCGATCTTGCCGAAGGTGTTCAGATCGGGCAGCACGGCCAGGTCGGCCGTGCCCAGCTCGGCCGGGCCGGCCTGGGCCGGGGCCTCGGCGGAGCAGCCCGAGCTGAGCAGCGCGACGCTCACGAGGCCGATCAGGGCGGTCAGCACCGTGCGGGGGACGGACGCGGTTGTAGCCATCGGAAAACCTTGACTCCGGAAATTCTGGTGTTGGGCGGGGGAGGCGGTTGTGCCGCACGAGCCGGCATTCGCCGCCCGTTCTGCCGGGCCGCGAATGCGACGACGTTTCGGCTCTGCCCGAAGGCGTCCACGCGGGAACCGAACACGGGGGCCGGGTGGGCCGGTCGGTGGCGGAGCCAGGAGTCGGGCGAGCCGGAAAGCGTGACCGTGCGTTGTCCGGGGGACGACAACCGCTAGTCGGAAAAGCAAGACTGTGCGGCAACTTCCTACTTCAGCGAAAAGGTGCGGTCAATGCCGGGCAACATCACGGCCGAGAGACGTCACCAGCGACATTGGGCCATTTCCCCAGGTAACCCGACCCCTAGGGGTATCACCTGAACGTGTGATGTTCGATCAGGCTGTAACGGGCGGTGCTGATGTGAAGATCACCTTCGCCTCATCTGACCTTTACGGGTGGCCACCGGAGAGGGGTGGCACTATCGCTACCACCCTCGTCGGCGTTACGGTCCACAAACCGATTCCGGTCGGTGCATCACGCCGTTCCGGGAACCATTTACCGAGCGGATGCGCATAAGTGGCGAAAATTTCCCATCGCGAAGCAACCTTCCGCTCGGCCATGCGTGCCGAATGCGCGGTCGCATCCCCTTCCTCGGAAATCTCTTGCTGCGACGCAACCGGTCTGAGGTGCGGGCTGCCGGAGGTGTCGAAGGGCGACGACGCCGGGGCGCCGCTGCGATCCGGAGCTAGCTCGCCGGAGTGGTCAGCGACTCCAGGGCCCGCACCAGCGGGGCCTGCTCGGGCAGCTTCGCCGCCTCGGTGAGCGCCTCGTCCAGCACGCGGTCGTGGGTGGGCCGGGCCGCGTCCAGCAGCTTGTGGCCCTCGGCGGTCACCTCGGTGTAGATGCCGCGCCGGTCGTCGGCGCACAGGTACCGCTGCAGCAGCCCGCGGTCCTCGAGGCGGGTGACCAGGCGGGTCGTCGCCGACTGGCTGAGCACGACCGCGCGGGAGAGCTGGTTCATCCGCATGTGCCAGCCGTCCTGCCGGGCCAGCACGTCGAGCACGCTGTACTCGCTGACGGAGAGCTGGTGCTCCTGCTGGAGGGCGCGCTCCAGGCCGTCCTCGATGCGCGCGTGCAGCGCCGCCAGCGCGCGCCAGCCCTGGGCGCGCGCCTCGACCGCGTCGTCGGACAGTCCCACGGTTCACCTCTCCGGTCCCTGGTGTGTACGTCGAGCGTACGACTTGCGCGACCTCATTGCATACGGCACTATCGGGCGTCGTCAATAGAAAGCGCGTGCAACTATCTCGGACGCGGGTTGTTGAGTGCGCTAGGTAACAGACCACGTGGGAAAGAAGACCTGACATGCCCGCTGCCCTGCTCGCACTGGCGATCAGCGCCTTCGGCATCGGCACGACCGAGTTCGTCATCATGGGCCTGCTGCCCTCGGCTCGCGGCTGCCCCGCAAGACCGTCCTGGTCGCGCTGATGGGCCTGTTCATCGTCGGCAACCTGGTCTCCGCGGTCGCGGGCAGCTACGGGCTGCTGATGGCGGGCCGGATCGTCGCCGCCCTCTCGCACGGCGCGTTCTTCGGCGTCGGCTCGGTCGTCGCGGCCGGGCTCGTCGCCCCGGAGCGCAAGGCCAGCGCCATCGCGATGATGTTCACCGGGCTCACCGTGGCCAACGTGCTCGGGGTGCCGATGGGCACCGCGCTCGGCCAGCAGCTCGGCTGGCGCTCCACGTTCTGGGCGGTCACGGCGCTCGGCGTGATCGGCTTCATCGGCATCCTCGCCCTGGTGCCGCGCCTGCCGGTCGAGGACAACGGCGGGCTGCGCGGCGAACTGGCCGTCTTCCGCGACCGCCAGGTGTGGCTCGCACTGGCCACGACGGCGCTCGGGTTCGCGGGGGTGTTCGCCTCCTTCACCTACATCGCGCCGATGATGACCGAGGTCGCCGGGTTCTCGCCCGGAGCGGTGACCTGGCTGCTGGTGTTGTTTGGCGCCGGGTTGTTCGCGGGCAACCTCCTCGGAGGCCGCGCCGCCGACCGCTCCTTGATGCCCAGCCTGTACGCGTTCCTCGCCGCGCTCGCCGCGGTGCTGGTGGTCTTCGTGTTCACCGCGCACTCGCAGGTGCTCGCCGCGATCACCATCGCCGTGTTCGGCGCGGTCGGCTTCGCCACGGTGCCGCCGCTGCAGATGAGGGTGATGCGCAAGGCCGAGGGCGCGCCCGCGCTCGCCTCGGCCGCCAACATCGCCGCCTTCAACCTGGGCAACGCCCTCGGGGCGTGGCTGGGCGGTGCCGCGATCGAGGGCGGACTCGGCCTCACCGCGCCGAACTGGATCGGAGCGGTGCTCGCGGTGGCCGGGCTGGCCGTCGCCCTGTACTCCGGAGCGCTGGACCGGCGCCCGGCAACGCCAGAGATCAAGCAAGGAGTCCTCGCCCGATGAACATCGACCTCACCGGCCGCACCGCGCTCGTCACCGGGTCCACCGCGGGGATCGGCCTCGCCACGGCGCAGGCCTTGGCGGAGGCAGGCGCGACGGTCGTCGTCAACGGCCGCGACGAAGGACGCGTGAAGTCCACTGTGGACAAGCTCGCCGAATCCGGTGCCACCGTGCGGGGCGTCGCCGCCGACGTCGGCACCGAGGAGGGCGCTGACGCCCTGCTGGTCGCCGAGCCGGACGTGGACATCCTGGTGAACAACGCCGGGATCTTCGCCCCGCAGGACGTCTTCGAGATCCCCGACGCGGAGTGGCTGCGCTTCTTCGAGGTCAACGTGCTCTCCGGGATCCGCCTCGCGCGGCACCACACCCCGAGGATGGTCGAGCGCGGCTGGGGCCGGGTGATCTTCGTCAGCAGCGAGTCCGCCGTGCAGACCCCGACCGAGATGGTGCACTACGGCATGACCAAGACCGCGCAGCTCGCGGTCTCCCGCGGCATGGCGCAGTCCGTCGCGGGTACCGGGGTCACCGTGAACAGCGTGCTGCCCGGACCGACGCTCACCCCGGGCGTCGAGGAGTTCATCCGCAGCCTCAACGGCGCGGACGTGCCGTTCGAGGAGGCGGAGCGCCAGTTCATGGCGAAAGACCGCCCGACCTCGTTGCTGCGCAGGCTGATCCGTCCGAGGGAGGTGGCGAACATGATCACCTACGTCGCCTCGGACCTGGCATCGGCCACCACCGGCGGCGCGCTGCGCGTCGACGGCGGCGTCGCCACCGCCATCATCCCCTGACCCCCTTACGCACCAAGGAAAGGACACATCATGAGCGGCGTTCCCACGGTCACCCTGAACAACGGAGTGGCCATGCCGCAGCTGGGTTTCGGCGTCTTCCAGGTGCCCGACGACGAGACCGCCGCGGCGGTCACCTCGGCGCTGGAGGCCGGCTACCGCAGCATCGACACCGCGGCCATCTACGGCAACGAGGCGGGCGTCGGCACCGCGTTGGAGAAGTCCGGCATCCCCAGGGACGAGCTGTTCATCACCACCAAGGTGTGGAACGCCGACCAGGGCTACGACAAGACCCTCGCGGCCTTCGACGCCAGCCTGGAGAAGCTGGGGCTGGACCACCTCGACCTATACCTCATCCACTGGCCGACCCCGGCTCGCGACCTGTACGTGGACACGTGGAAGGCGCTCAACAAGCTGCTCGGTGACGGCCGGGTGCGCGCGATCGGCGTGTCGAACTTCCAGGAGTCGCACCTGCGCCGGGTGATCGACGAGGTCGGAGTCGTGCCCTCGGTCAACCAGATCGAGCTGCACCCGTTGCTGCAGCAGGAGGAGCTGCGCGCGGTGCACGCGGAGCTGGGCATTCACACCGAGGCGTGGAGCCCGCTCGCCAAGGGCGGCGAACTGCTGAAGGACCCGGTGCTGACCGAGATCGCCGCCAAGCACGGCCGGTCGGCCGCGCAGGTGGTCCTGCGCTGGCACCTCCAGCTGGGCAACGTGGTGATCCCCAAGTCGGTGACGCCGAAGCGCATCGCCGAGAACCTCGACGTGTTCGGCTTCGAGCTGGACCAGGCCGACCTGGACCGGATCGCGACGCTGAACAGGAACGAGCGGACCGGCCCCCACCCGGACGAGTTCAACGCCGCGTGACATCGTGGCTGATCAGGTGGTGTAGGCCCGCTTCGCGCGTCCCTCGCGCAGGGTTTCGGCCCACCACCTGATCTGGTCCAGCATCGTCTTCGCCGCCGCGTTGGCCTCGTCGGGGCTGTGCGGCTCGCCCTGCTCGTCGAAGGCGCCGAACACGTTGTGGAAGCTGACCGTGTCGCGCACCGAGACCGCGTGCAGCTCCGCGAAGACCTGGCGCAGCTGCTCGACGGCGCGCAGTCCGCCGGAGATCCCGCCGTAGGAGACGAAGCCGACCGGCTTGGCCTGCCAGCCGTGGTAGCAGGAGTCGATGGCGAACTTCAGCGAGGCCGGGTAGCCGTGGTTGTACTCCGGGGTCAGCACCACGAACGCGTCGGCGTCGGCGATGCGCTCGTTGAACCGGTCCAGCTCGGGGGTGGGCCTCATCGGGTGGCGCTCGCCCAGCAGCGGGTCCGCCAGGTCGACCAGGTCGATCTCGAAGTCCGTGCTCTGCTTCGCCCGCTTGAGGAACCAGTTCGCGATGACATCGGCGCGACGGCCTTCCCGCGTGCTGCCGACGATGACGGCCAGCTTGATCGTGCTCATTGAATGTCCTTTCTGGACGGTCTGATGGACAGTGCGAGCGCCGCGGCGAGTACCACCACGAGGCCGATGCTGAGGAAGACGGTGTTCATCGCGCTCGCGAACCCCTCGACGATCGGGGCGGCCGCGCGCGGGTCCAGGTCGGCGAGGAACGAGGTGTCGTCGAGGTCGACGCCGCCGCCGATGCGGTCACCGGCGAGGCTGAACACCAGCGACAGGAACACCGCGGTGCCCGCGACCCCGCCGAGCTGGCGCGAGAAACCGGACAGGCTGGTGGCGACGCCGAGGTCCCGCGGGTCGACGGCGTCCTGCAGGACCACCAGCACGACCTGGAAGAACATGCCGCCGCCGATCCCGTTGGCCAGCACCAGCGCGGTGATCAGCGCCATCGGCGTCGTCGGCCCGGCGAAGGCGAGCGCGAGGTAGGCGACGGCGGTGAGACCCAGCCCGCTCGCCAGGATGTGCTTGTAGTGGATTCCCTTGGCCAGCAACGGGCCCACGATCCGGGAGCCGGTGATCGTGGCCAGCGACTGCGGGAGCATCAGCAGGCCGGCGCCGGTCGGGCCGAGCCCCTGCACGAGCTGGAGGTAGAGCGGGACGAACGCCAGCGCGGTGAAGACGCCGACCCCACCGAGGAAGTTCACGACGTTGATCAGCGTGAAAGCCTTGTCGCGGAACAACTTCGGCGGCAGCAGCGCGGAGTCCTGCCTGCGCACCTGCACCCGGACGAAGATCGTCAGTCCCAGCACCCCGGCGGCGGCCAGCAGCAGGGCCGCCGTCACCGGCAGCTCGCGGCCCTGTTCGGCCAGGAGCAGCAGCGGGACCAGGCCCGCGGCCAGCGCGATCGCGCCCCGGAAGTCCACCGGCTGTGGCGTTCGCGGTGTCCGCACGGTGAAGAACCGCCCGACCACCACCATGGTGACCAGCCCGATCGGCAGGTTGATCAGGAACAGCCAGCGCCACCCGTCGATGCCGAGCAGGCTGTCCAGCCCGGCGAGCAGGCCGCCGAGCGCGGGGCCGCTGATGCTGGCGCCCGCGAAGGAGAAGCCGAACAGCGCCTGCCACCGCGTGCGCTGCTCGGCGGGCACCATGTCGGCGATCGCGGCCAGCGCCAGCGCCATCAGCCCGCCGCCGCCGAGTCCCTGGACGGCCCGGAAGACCGCGAGCTGCCCCATGCTCTGGGCGAGCGCGCAGAGCAGCGAGCCGGCCAGGAAGACCGCGATCGCGGCCAGGTAGAGCCGTTTCCGGCCGTAGATGTCGGAGAGCTTGCCGTACAGCGGCATCGCGATCATCGACGCGATCAGGTACGCGGTGGTCACCGACGCCTGCATGGTCAGTCCGTGCAGCTCGTCGGCGATGGTGCGCATCGCCGTCACCATGATCATGGTGTCCAGCGCGCCGAGGAAGGTGCCGACGAGCAGCCCGAAGACCACCGCCCTGATCCGCCGGTGGCTCAGCTCGCCCACCGCTTCCGTGATCGTCATGGGACCACGGTGCAACCTCAATATTAGTTGAGGTCAAGCCTCGTCGTGCTCAGGGGCGTTGGCCCGCGTGCCCCTGCGGGAAGGGGACGATCACGACGGTGATGTTGTCCCGCCCGCCGTCGTCCAGTGCGCGCTGCGTCAGCACCCGCGCTGCCTCCATGGGGGACTCCAGGCTGCTGGAGAGCGTGATCTCGGCCAGCTCCTCCGCCGAGGGCACGTAGTTCCACAGCCCGTCGCTGCACACCACGACCACGCCGGGGCCCTCGGGGCGGAAGGTGACCACGTGCGGCCGGATCTCGCCCGCGTTCGCGCCGAGCCACGCCATCAGCACGTGCGCCATCTTGTGGTTGTGCGCCTCCTCCTCGGTGAGGTGGCCCGCGGCGACCATCTGCGCCGCCCACGCGTCGTCGAGGGTCATGCACGCGGACTTCTCCGCCGGGGCGGTCAGCCAGTACGCCCGGCTGTCGCCCACCCAGCCGACGGTGATCGTCTCGTCGGTGACCACGGCGGAGACGAAGGTGCACGCGGGCGGGCGCCCGGTGTCGCTCTCCTCCTTGGGGCGCTCCAGCGCCGCCACCGCCTCCGCGGCCGCTGCGATCGCGCGGTGGGTCGCGGTGATCGGGTCGGCACCGCCCTCCCGCGCCTCCAGGAGCGCGTCGGCCGCGGTGGTGGCGGCCGTGCGCGAGGCCACGTCGGGGTTGTCCGAAGTGGACACCCCGTCGCAGACGACGGCGATCACCTCGGCCGACCGGGTGACGCGGCGCACGGCCATCGCGTCCTCGTTGCGGTGGTGGCGCAGGCCCCGGTCACTGACCCCGGCGACGGCACCGAGGTCGAGCTCGACCCGGTCCTGCCCGGTCAGCTCACTGGTCATGCCGTGCCCCCTTGCTGGTGAAACTCGCGGACCACACCAAGAGGACGTCGTGGGCACCGGGTCGTTGCGCGAGAAGTTGATCAAGTTTCCTGGGGTGGTCCCCACTCTATGATCTCGCGCTCGGCCCGCCGGAGCCCGGGTCGGGGTGAACATTGTTCAGTCGCGGGGCACGCCTTCACCGGTGACGAAGGGAGCCCCCCGATGGCCTTCGACATCCTGCTGGTGGCGACCGCCGTCGCCGTCGGCGTCGCGTTGCCCAGCGTACTGATCGCCGAACTGCGGTCCGACGGTTGCCCGAAGGACTGCCCGTGCCGGCCGGAGGAGCCTCACACCCGTCCGGCGAACACCGCCTTGTCCGCGCCGAAGGAGGGGCGCAGCGTCAGCTGCATCTCCCCGGGGTCGGCCCCGATCGAGTAGGAGACGTCGTAGGTGTAGGTCTTGCCCGGCAGCACCGTCGCCGAGCTGAAGACGCCGTTGCCGCCGCAGCCGCCGCTGTGGTCGAAGACCGCCTCCGCCTTCCGGCCGTTGAACTGGGCGTCGCTGCCGACGCTCAGCACGGCGGTCTCGAACGGCTTGTCCGTTCCGTTGGTGATCGTGACGGTGAACTTCACCGCCCGCGCGATGCTCGCCGGAGCGGAGGACGGGCCGGGCTTGCACGCGGTGGGCGCGGAGACCTCCACCGCGAGCCCGTCCCGCCAGGTGTGCCGCTTCCCCCAGGTCACCGTCTCGACCCGCTGGTCGGTCGAGCCGTTGAAGATCCCCTCCAGCTCGCGCGCGGCGGCGTTCTGCGCGACGAGCGTGAGCGCGATCCCGAGCACCGACAGCCCGACGCCGAACCCGGCCATGACCTTCTTCGAACCGAACAGCGCGACGGCGCCGAGCACCAGGCCCACCGCCGCGGCGACGGCGGTCGCGTTGTTCAGCAGGAGCACCGGGGACCCGCACACCCCGACGACGCCGAGCACGAGCGAGGCGACGGCGAGACCGCCGAACCTGGTGGGGGTGGGCCGGAGCTGGATGACGGACATGTTCTCTCCCTCGACGCGGTGGTGTCGCCGAGGACGTCGAAACCCGTCGAATGCGCGTTTCGCTTTCCCGGAAATGCCAAGTGGAAAGCGTGAAATCCCGGCCGGGGAAGTCACGATCGACGCAGGGGTGTAACGCTTATCGCCGGTAACGCAGCAATACCACCTCGGTGTCGAGAACGCGCGACTCCGCGAGCTTCATGGCGAAGCGCTTGCCGGGCTCGCGGAACGCGGGCTTGCCGCCGCCGAGCACGACCGGGTGCACGAACACCTGGTACTCGTCGATCATGTCCCGTTCGGTCAGGCTCGCGGCCAGGTCGGAGCCGCCGAACAGCACGAGCGTCCCCTCGATGTCGGCGAGGTCGGCGACATCACCGACGACCCGGGTGTTCCAGCCGGCTTCGGTGAGCGTTCTCGACACGACGACTTTCGGCTTTTCCCGCCACACCGGCGCGAATGCCAGGTCGTGCTCGTGAGTGGAGTACTCCTCCGCCTTCGGCCAGTAGCTCGACATCAGGTCCCACACGACGCGCCCGTAGAGGAACGCGTCCGCGGAATCGCTGAGGCCCTGCGAGTGCGCCGAGAGCTCGGGGCCCATCGACGGCCAGTCGAACTCGCCGTTCGGTCCGTGGATGAAGCCGTCCGCGGACTGGTGCACGAAATGGATGATCCTGCTCATGGCATACCTCCCGAAGTGGTGTCGCCCAGGTAGACCGGGGCTGCGCGGAGAACTCATCGCGTCATCGCTGTGACGTGGGTCACGGTGCACCTTCGTGCGGGTTCCTCGTTCGCGGCCCGCGGATTTCGCGAGCCTGGACAGGCGCCTTCCCCGCGCGTGCTGTGCACCGTGACCGGTTCGCCGTCACGCCCGCGCGCGCCCATCGTCAGCCGGTGCTGGCCCGGCCCGGTGAGCGACCGCCCGGGTGCTTGCCGGAGGGACCGTTGGCGCTCGTGTCGATGGGCACGGCCCTGACGATGCCCTTGCCCGGCGCCTCGCGCACGATCGACGCCACCGCCCGGCTTCGCGTCATGGCCGAGGAACTGTCCGATGTGGACTGTTCTGCGGTGGTCGTCACCGCGGGCCTCGACGTGGAACTCGGGCTCGACCTGCGGATCGATGGTGCTGAGCAGGTTCGGGCGGCGCGTACGCGTGTGCTGTCGGAGCCGAGTTTCGCGGCACGGGCGGGACGGGCGAAGCGCGCGATGCTCGCACTGCCGGACCTCGATGAGGCGGTGACGGACTTGGAGAAGCTAGGGGCGTAGTGCGAGCAGCGTGCAGCGTTGGCTGGCGTGTTCGACACCGGGGTGCGGACTGCGGTCGAGGCGGGCGATGACCTCCAGCCCGGCCGCGGACAGCATCCGGCTCTCCTCCGCGGGATCGAGGAACCGAAACGTCAGATCGACGTCGTGGCCCCACCAGTCGCTGAGCTGCCTCGTCCCGCCCACCGGCACATCGGCGTCGCTGATGTGGAACGAGATCAACGCATGCCCACGTGGACGCAGCACGCGTGCGAATTCCTCATATGCCATAGCGCGTTGTGCTGGGTCGAGGTGGATGACCGCGTAGAGGCACACCAAGCCCGCCAGCGCGCTCGGACGAACGGGCAATGCCGTCATGTCCGCCGCACAGGTCGGCACAGACGCGTTGGCGCACATAGCGGGGGAGAGGTCCATGCCGACCGCGCGAACTCCACGGTCGGCCAGATAAGCCGCGACGTGACCGGGACCGCAACCCACATCCGCGACGGTGCCGCCCGTGGTGATCTCGGCGAACGCGTCCAACATCGCGCGGTCCAACGGCTTGCGCCGCAGCTCGTCGCGGAGTTCGGTGGCGTAGCGGTCGGCCACGAGGTCGTAGCTCCGCCGCGTGTGGTCACCCATCTACATCTCCCGTCGTGCACGGCTGCCAGGAATTGTCCCGGCCGCCGTGCACGACGAGGAGTCGATGCCGTCAGACCTTCCGGCCGACGAAGGTCAGCAGCCGGGCCTGCGGGTCGGCGCCCGGCGGCGGAGGCACCTTGGGACCGAAGGTGGTCGGCGTGCGTGTGATGATCAAACGGGCGAGGGAGAACGACCGCGCGACGAGATCGGGCTCCAGTCGCACGTCCATGCCGAGCGCGGAGCCGATGTCCCAGGTGTGGACCACGGTGTCGAAGGTCATCAGTTCCAGGACGTCCGTGACCTTCGCGCCGGGGCGGTTGGCCAGGAACCGCTCCGGGGCGGGCCCGTCGAGAAGTTCGTCGGTGAGGACGGCGTCGGTTGCCTCGCGGGCCGTGCGCCACCCCGCCAGCGGGTCGTCGCCTGCGAGCTCGCCCGGGTTCTCAGAACCAGGCGGCCCGGTTCGTTCCGTGTACTCCTGGCCCGTCGCGTGGTGGCGCAGGACCTCCAGCCCCCAGATGACGTGACCCACCACATCGCGCACCGTCCACAGTTCGCACGCCGATGCCGCGTTCCACTGCTGCGACGGAACCGCTGCGAGCACGGCGTCGAAGGCGTCCTGTGCCCTCCGGTAGCGATCCACGATGTCTTTGGTTTCCATTGTTCTCCCTTGGTGCCGCAGTCGATGCCCGTGCCTTGTCCGACCTACAACTTCAACGTGGCGCTGATGGCCCGCGTCAGTTGTTCGGGGCCCGGCACCAGGGCTTTGTCGAGCGCAAGGGCGTACGGGATGACCGTGCCGTCCGGTCTGCAGACGCGCCTCGGCGGTGCCACCAGGTCGAATTCCTCGGCCGCCGTCGCCACGATCTCCGCACCCAGGCCGCACATGCGGTTGGAGTCGTCGATCACGACGAGGCGCCCTGTCTTGTTCACCGACTTGCGGAGGCAGTCCCAGTCGAAGGGATAGACCGTTCTGGGATCGACGATTTCGAGGTCGACCCGATCGCTGAGGCTTTCCGCGACCTCAAGCGCCGTGCCCACGTGCTGCCCCAGGGCCACCACGGTCAGGTCAGCGCCTTCACGCAGGACGTTCGCTTCGCCCAGCGGCACGATCTCCTCTTCTCCCGAGTCGGGCACGGCCGTGGACTCCAACAACGCGGAAGGAGCGAAGACGGCCACCGGGTCGGGATCGCGAATCGCCGAGCGCAGCAACCCGTACGCGTCCGCGGGCCTGCCGGGAACCACGGTCTTGATCCCCGCCTGGGCGAGCAGGCTGTAAGGGCTGTCCGAATGCTGGCCCGCCCAGCCGGATCGCGAACCCGATCCCGACACGAGATACGTGACGGGGACGCTGACCTGGCCGCCGGTCATCAACGAGAACTTGTGGGCCTGGTTCACGATCTGCTCGAAAACCAGGTAGATCAGCGTGGAGATCTGGAACTCGATCACGGGCTTCTTGCCCGCCATCGCGGCGCCGGTCCCGAAACTGGTGAAAGCCTGCTCGGACAACGGCGTGTCCAGCACGCGCTCCCGGCCGAACCGGGACAGCAGTCCCGACGTGACACCGCTCGCTCCGACCCCGACGTCCTCGCCGAGCAGGAACACGTCCTCGTCCGCCGCCATTTCGTCGTGCAGCGCGCGGTTCATCGCGTGCATGTATCCGACGGCGGGCGACGGAGATGGCAGGTCGCTCACAGGATCACCCCCGGCCGGACCGCGGCCGTTCCCGAGTACAGGTACATCAGTGCGTCCTTCGGATCAGGCGACGGGGCGTTCTTCGCGAACTCGACCGCCTCATCGATCTTGTTCTTGACTGCTTGGTCGATCTCGGCGACGACGTCATCGCCCAACTGCTCGCCCAGCGAGACGATCGGGTCCCGCTCGCGCCACCTGACCACCTCGTCGGGATCGCGGAACTCGACGCCCAGCAGTTCGAGGACGGAGTGGTGCCCGAAGAACCGGTAGGTCGAACATTCCAGGAAGGCGGGCCCCTGGCCCTGGCGGCACCGTTCGATCAGGTCCCCGGCGACGTCGGCAACGGCCTCGACGTCCATGCCGTCGACCGTGCGCGCGACCATGCCGAAGCCCTCGGCGCGCCGCGCCGCGCTGCCCGCGAGTCCCGACTCCAGCTTCAGGCTCGTCGCGTACATGTTGTTCTCGCAGACGAACAGGATCGGCAGCGACCAGATCGCGGCCAGGTTGAAGGCCTCCAACAGCACGCCCTGGCTCATCGCCCCATCGCCGAAGAAGCTGACGACGACCTCGGAGCTCCCACGGGACTTGGCGGCCCAGGCTGCGCCGGAGCCGATCGCTCCGCCTGCTCCGACGATCCCGTTGGCGCCCAGGATGCCCAGCTTCATGTCCGCGGCGTGCATCGATCCGCCACGGCCCTTGTTGAAGCCCTCCAAGGTGCCGAGGAGCTCGGCGAGCAGCCTGCGGGGGTCCGCGCCCTTCGCCAGCACGTGCCCGTGCCCGCGGTGGGTGCTGGTGATGAAGTCCCGCTCCGTCAGCTGCGAACACACGCCGACCGCGACGGCTTCCTGCCCGATGTAGGGGTGGATACCTCCGATGATCTCGCCGGCGATCGCCATCTCCAGGCATCGCTGTTCGAACTCCCGGATCAGTTTCATGGACCGGTACAGGGCCATCTGGCGTTCACGGGTCATTTCTGCAATAGCCCTTCGTTTTCCCGGACGAGCATCGTGTCGACGTAACGAAGTAGTGCGCTGTCGTCGGGGCCGTGCGCGACGATCGGGGCGAACACCGGACCTGGCCGACCGGTGTCGGCGGCTTCGAGAGTGGAGTCGAAGAGCAGTTTCAGGATGGCGTGCTCCTCGGGCGAGTGGATCTCCAGCATCGCGAGCCAGTCGGCCACCGGGCGCACGTCGATCTCCTTGCCTTTGCAGCGCAAAAGATCCAGCAGGTGCGTGAGGCGGACCGGTCGCCGGCTCGTCAGCACGAACCGGCTGCCGTCCTGCTGCTCCAAGCCGAGCCGGGCGAGCAGACCGGCTGTCTCGTCCACCGCGATCCACGGTTCTTCCAGCTCGGTGTCGGGTGCGGCGCCGAGTTCGAGGATGAGCCGCAGCACCCGCAACATGATGTCGCGCGTGTTTCCCTGGCCAGTGCGCGAATCTCCGACGATCCGGGGCAGCCGGTAGACCGCCGCGGGCATCCCGTGCTCGTGCGCGGCGATGATCAGCTGCTCGGCGTGCGCCTTGGTCACCGCGTACCCGCCGCTGTCACCGCCTTCCTCGGCGGCGGAAATGGTTGACACGAACTGCAGTCGCTTGAGCCGGGTCGTGGCCGCCAGCCGGATCAGCTCACGGGTGCCGTCCACGTTGGGGGCTTCGAGCTGTTCGTAGCTGGCGAGCGCGTCGACCCGGGCACCGTTGTGGCAGATCACGTCGATCTCGCCCGCCAGCCGGGCGAAGGTCCCGGAGCTGAGCCCGAGTCCGGGCGCCGCGAGATCGCCGGGAACGACCGTGATCCGCTCGTGGTCGACGTCCTGCCAGAGGCCGTAGCGGTCGAGGTTGTCGCGCAGGCGCTGCCATCCGGCGTGTTCGTCCGCTGCCCGGATGAGGCAGTGCACGCGCCCGCTGGTCCGCGTCAGCAGCTCGCGTACCAGGTACGCCCCGACGAAGCCGGTGGCTCCGGTGAGCAGGACGTCCGAGAACCCGTCGGTTCTGCGGGGCGGCAGCGAGTCCGGGAGGACGTCGCGCAGCACGGGCTGGGGATCGAACGAGCGGACGCGGGTCGTGCTCGCCCGCTGCTCGCCGTTGATCTCTTCGGCCAGCTTCGCGACCGTGGGCTGTTGGAACAGCGTCCGCAACGGCAGGGTGATCTGGAAGGTCTCTTGGATCCGGACGACGAGCTGCGCGGCCTTCAGCGAGTGCCCGCCGAGGTCGAAGAAGTTCTCGTCCCTGCCGACGGTGTCGAGGTCGAGCACCCCGGCCCAGATCGCCGCCAACGCTTCCTCAGTCGCGTTCTGCGGTCCGACCACCGTCGCGGGCTTGTCCGACCGGGTGTTGCCGCTGGGTTCGGGAAGTGCCCGAACATCCAGTTTTCCGTTGATCGTCAACGGTAGTTCGGACAGTGCAACGAACGCCGCGGGCACCATGTACTCCGGCAGTTCGCGTCGCAGGTGGGCGCGCAGACCGTCCTCGTCGAGAACTCCGTCCCCCGCGACCCTGAGATAAGCGACGAGTCGCTTCTGGCCGGGCGTGTCCTCGCGTGCGATGACGGCGGCCTGCGAGATGTCCGGATGGGTCAGGAGGGCGGCTTCGACCTCCCGGGGCTCGATGCGGAAGCCACGGATCTTGACCTGGTCGTCGACGCGCCCGAGGTACTCGATGTCGCCGTTCGCGTTGTGGCGGACGATGTCCCCGGTCCGGTAGAGCCGGTCGCTGGTGGTGTCGAAGGTGTTGGGGACGAACTTCTCCGCCGTGAGTTCGGGTTGCCCGCTATAGCCCCGTGCGACACCGGGTCCGGCCACGTGGAGTTCACCCGGTACCCCGGTTGGTGCGAGCTGTCCGTGGTCGTCGAGGACGTACACGCGGGTGTTGCCGATCGGACGGCCGATGGGGATGCCTTTGGCATCGGCGGGGAGCGGAGCGGTGACTGGGTGGCAGGTGGCGAACGTGGTGCTCTCGGTGGGGCCGTAGCCGTTGACGATCTGCGTGTCCGGCAGTGCGGTGATGGCGCGCCGAACATGGGCGACGGACAGCGCTTCACCACCGACGAGCAGATGGCGGAGCCCAGCCAGCGCCGAGGTGTCCTCGTCGACGATGTGGTTGAACAACGACGAGGTCAGCCAGAGCGTGCTGATCCGGTGGCGGGCGATCGCGTCGGCGAGCGGGCGGGCGGTGAGGACTCGCTCGGTGGAGATGACGCAGGTGGCGCCGGTGAGCAGGGCTCCCCAGATCTCGAACGTGGCGGCGTCGAAGGAGATCGCCGACGCGTGCAGCAGCACTTCGCGGGGGCCGAGGATGCCGTCCGGCAGCCCGGTGACGAGGCGGATGATCGCCTGGTGCTCGATCTCGACGCCCTTGGGACGCCCGGTCGAGCCGGAGGTGTAGATGACGTAGGCCAGGTCCCGCGGTCCCACTGCCGACTCGACCGCGGTCGGCGGTTCTTCGTCGATCGTCGGATCGCCGAGCAGGTCCGCGGTGATCACCAGTCGGGCTCCGCCATCGGCGAGCAGGAGCCGTTGGCGTTGCTCGGGGTAGTCCGGATCGACCGGCAGGTACGCGGCGCCGGTCTTGAGAATCGCCAGCAATGCGGTGATCTGCCCGACGGAGCGGGGCAGGCACACTCCGACAAGGGTGTCGGACCCGGCGCCCAGAGCCCGCAACCGGTGCGCGAGCTTGTTCGATCGGGCGTCGAGTTCGGCGTAGGTCAGCGACTCTTCGTTGCACACCAGGGCTGTCGCGTCAGGTCGGTGGTGGACCTGTTCGGCGAACAAGGCGGGCACGGTCGCCGGGGCCGGCAACGTCGTGGTGGTGTCGTTCCAGATCTCCACCAGCTGCCGGACTTCGGCGTCGCTCATCATCGAGAAGGCGGACAGCGGTCGCTCCGGGTCGGCCCCTACGGAGCTGAGGAGCTGGTGGAAATGCTGGACGAACCGCTCGATCGTGACCCGGTCGAAGAGGTCGGCGCTGTAGTCGATCCGCGCCTCCAACACGCCGCTCTGTTCTGCCACATGGCATTCGAGATCGAACGGCTTCGCCTCCGCGCTGGCGGTTGACACGTCCGACAACGGCACGTTCACCAGCTGGAAGGCGACCTGGGTGAGCGGATGGCGGCTGAAGTCCTGCTCCGGCACCAGTTCTTCGACGAGGCGTTCGAAGGGAACATCCTCGTGCTCGTACGCGCCGAGCGTGGTTTCCCGCACGCGGCCCAGCAGTTCCGGGAAGGTGGGATCGCCGGAGAGATCCGTGCGCAGCACCACCATGTTGGCGTCGAAACCGACCGATCCGGACGTGGGCGCTCCGACCGTCACATCGGTGGTGCGGGCGTAGCGGGACAGCAAGAGGTTGAAGGACGCCAGGAGCGTCGTGAACAGAGGGACGTCGTGGCGACTGCTCAGCTCACGCAACTTCTCGGCGACACCGGAGTCCACGGTGAAGGAGATCGAGTCGCTGTTGGAGGACGCCACCGCCGGGCGAGCGCGGTCGGTCGGCAGTTCCAACGCCGCGGGGACATCAGCGAGTTGCTTCCGCCAGTAGTCGAGCGGCCCGCGCAGTGCTCCGAAGATCGGCTCGGTGGGGTTCTCCAGCCCCTGCTCGATGAGCCGGACGAACCGGCCGGCGAGCCGCTTGATCGTGGAGCGGTGGAAGAGGCTGGAGCGGAACGTCAGCGTGCCGTACAGCTTGCCGCCCTGCAGGTGCGTGACCAGCTCCAGGTCGAACCGGGTGTTCACGCCCGCCCACGGCAGATGGGTGATGTCGCCTTCGCCGAGAACGGGGAGTTCGCCGTTGTGCACGACCACGGCATCGAAGATCGCGTTGCGACCCGGTTCCCGTTCCGGCTGCACCTCCGCGACCACCTTCTCGAACGGCGCTCGCTGGTGTGCGTAGGCCTCGAACACCTTGGCGTGCGCCATCTTGAGCAGTTCGCGGAACGTCGTCGACGGCGTGATGTGGGTGCGCAGCACCACGGTGTTCACGAAGAAGCCGAGGACGTCGGAGAACCGGCGGTCGTCACGACCGGCCAGCACCGTTCCGATCGTCACGTCCTCCTGGCCGGACTGGAGAGCCATCAACGCCTGGAACACCGCGGCCATGACGCTGGAGAGCGCGCACCGGTTCCGCAGGGCGAAGGAGTTGAGAGCGGCCGTGAGCTCGGTGGGGAGCTCGAAGTAGACGTGGTCGCTGGCGAACTCCGGAACAGCCGACCGCGGCCGGTCCGTCGGCAGCCGCAGCGGTTCGAATCCGCCGAGCTCCTTCCGCCAGTAGTCGAGGTGCTTCGCGGCGGCCTCGTCGTCGGTGCCGGCGCGCTGTGCCGCGACGAAGTCCTCGTACAGCGCGTCGACCGGCGTCGGGGTCGGTGACCGGTAGAGCGCGGTCACGTCCTCGGTCACGATCTGGAGGGAACGACCGTCGATGATGATGTGGTGGAACACCAGGCACAGCACGGCCGATCCGTCCGAGCACTCGACCACCACGGCGCGCGCGGGCGGCGCCGCCGCGAGGTCGAACGGCTCGGCGGCCAGCTCTCCGGCGTGCTTCTGCCACTCGTCGCCGGGCCCCGCGGTGCGTCGCACCACCGGGATGCGGAAGCCCTCCACCGGGATGGCGGCGGGCAGCCCCGACTCGTCCACGTCGAAGGTCCAGCTGAGCACGGGGTGACGGGTCACGAGCGCGTCGAGCGCACGGCCGAGCTGCTCGAAGTCGATGCCGTCGCGGAACCGCAGCACGATCGGGATGTTGTACGCGGCGCTGGTCCGGTCGAGCTGCTGCACCAGCCACAGCCGTTCCTGCCCGAGCGACAACCTCATCGAGTTCTCCTTCATCTGGCGCTCACTGGGCGCGTCAAGCATTTCTTCTCGCGGGTGCCGGCCGCGTCGCGGAGGCGATCAGGGCTTGTTCGTCGGCTTTTCCGTTGCGGGTCAGGGGGATCTCGTCGACCAGTGCCCACAGCGCGGGGAGCGCGTAGCTCGGCAGCAGCTGTGCCAGGTACGCGCGCAACGATGCCGGGTCCGTTCCTGCACCGGGGTGCACGACGACGCCCGCCACGAGCTGGGCACTCCGGTCCGCTTGCCGGGCAACGACGATCACGGCGTCGCGGACGTCGGGATGGCGGGCGAGGGCGGTGCTGATCTCCTCGGTTTCGATGCGGTGCCCGTCGAGCTTGACCTGCCTGTCCACCCGGCCGAGGAAGATCACGTCGCCGTGCGGGTCGAGCCGGACCAGATCGCCGGTGCGGTAGAGGCGTTCACCGACATCGGGCGAGAAGTGGCCGAACCGGCTCTTCGTCTCGGTCTCGTCGTCGAGATAGCCGTCGGCCAGACCTGATCCGGCCGCGTACAGCTCGCCGATCGCGCCGGGCGGGAGCAGACGCGCGTTGTGGTCGAGAACGAAGACCCTGGTGCCGGCGATCGGCCTGCCGATGGGAAGGGGCCCGTCGATCTCCGCGCTGTCCCGCACGGTGTGCGTGGTCGTGAACGTGGTGTTCTCGGTGGGGCCGTACCCGTTCGTGATCACCAACCCGGGGTGCAGGTCGAGCATGCGCGCCGCCGCCTCGTGCGGCACCACCTCGCCGCCGCTGACGAGCCAGCGCAGTCCGGCGAGCGCCCGCGGCCGGGACTGGGCGACCAGCCGGAACAGGCTGGCGGTCAGCCACGCGACCGAGATCTTCCGCTCGGTGAAGAACTTGTCGAGCTTTCCGACCGTGGGCAGCTTCGCGGCGAGGACGTCCAGGGTCGCGCCGTTGAGCAGGGCCACCCAGATCTCGTACGTCGACGCGTCGAAAGCCAGCGGCGCCAAGCGGAGAACGCGGTCACCGGGGCGCATCTGGAGTTCGGTCGTCAGCGCGAGCCGCGTGACCGCCTGGTGCGGGACGACCACGCCCTTCGGTTCACCGGTGGAGCCGGAGGTGAAGGCGATGTACGCCGTGCGGCGAGGGTCCGGAGCGCCCGGTGTCCAGCCGAACGGTCCGGGATCGGTGTCGGCGTGCTGTCCGGGCTGCCACAAGTCGACGCGAGTGAGTTCGCGCAGGGCTGGATGGTCGGCCGTGGCAGCCTCGGTCACCGCGACCGCGGGTGCCAGTTTCCCGATGATCCTGTTCAGCCGTGCTTCCGGTGCGTCATCGTCGAATCCCGCGTACGCGGCGCCGATGCGGATGATCGCGAGCAGCGCCACCACCTCGCCGACCGACCTCCGCGCCGCGATGAGCACCGTGTCACCGGAGCGCACTCCGGACCGCCGCAGGACTTCGGCGTAGCGATCGGCCTCGTGCGCGAGCTGTTCATAGGTCAGTTCGACGCTCGCGTCGCAGACCGCGACCTCCTGCGGGCGGCGCTGCACCTGCTCCAGGAACAGGGTTTCGATGTCGACAGCGGGAACGTCGGTGCCCGCCAGCGCATCCAGGACCGGGCGGCGCTCCGGCGCGATGCAGCGCACGTCCTGCAGGGGACCGTCGAGGGACGTCAGCTCGTCCACTGCGGCCGCGACGTCGGCGATGAACCCGTGCGCGGCGTCCGGCACGTCGGTGACGAAGCGGACCTGCCCGGACCGGAGATCGGCGTGCTCGGAAGCGATCTCCAGGTCCACAGGTCCGTCATCGGCGACCGGGGCCGCGTGCACCGCGCGCAGGAAGTCGTCGACGAACGCCTCGTCGTCGATCCGGATCCGGAACACCTTGCCGGGGACCGCGATCGCGACTTCGCCGATCGCGGTCCACCGGTGCAGGGTCACGGCGAACGCGGCCACCACCAGGGCTGCGCGGTCGCGGCCGGACGACCCGGCCGCGAGCCCGGCCGTCAGATCGAAAGGAGCGACTGGTGCGTCAGGCATCGGCCTTGCTGCTCCCCGCGCGTCGGCGCTCCAGTCGTACGTGGAGGTGATCGGGACGGCGGAAGATGTGGCCCCGCTCCCTCAACCGCCAGAAGCCCGGCCGGATGCCGTCGAGCGAGCCGCTGCGCCGGACGCCGCCGAACCGCAGCGACATCCGCTCGAACAGCGTGTCGAACTCCGCCAGCGCCAGCTGGATGCCCAGGCAGGTGTGCGGTCCGTTGGAGAACGCCAGCATCCGCTGGTCCGCACGGCCGGGGATCCAGGTGTCGGGATCGGCGAACACCCGCTCGTCGCGACTGGCACTGCCCAGTGACAGCAGCAGCGCGGACCGGCGCTTGATGTCCACACCGTGGAGGTTCAGGTCCCTGGACGCGTACCTGAGGACCGTGTGGCTCGGCGGCTCCCACCGCAGCGTCTCGCGGACCACCTGGTCCCGGTACTCGGCGTCGGCCAGTGCGGACAATTCGACGTTATGCGCCAAAAGGGCATACATGATCTTGCCGATGGTGGCGACACTCGTCTCCGTTCCGGCGAGCAAGAACAGCGTGGCCGATCCCAGCAGCGATTCATCGACCGGTTCGCCCGGCGGGAAGACGAGATCGAGGAACGGCATCCGCTCGCCCTCACGGCGATCAGCGAGCTTGTCTTTCAGGTATTCGACCAGCTCCGCCTTGGTCCTGAGCGCCGTTTCCAACGAGGTCGCCGGAAACTCGATGGCACCCGCCAGGGGAAGAACCCGGGGCCGCAGCCAGGCCGCGTCCTCCGGCGGAACCCCGAACAGCCGGGTGACCATCGCATAGGGCACCCCGACCGCGACGCGCTCCATGAACTCGACGTCGACCTCGTCCGCGGAACCCATCTCGGCCTCGATCGTGTCGAGAACCTGGTCCACCGCCGGAATGAGGATCTCGGTGCGCAGTCGCCGCACCGAGGCGCCCACGAACAGTGGCGTGAAGATCTTCCGCAATTCGCGATGACGCGGCCCGTCGGCGTCCAGCAACGTCGGGCCGAACAACCGGCGGCTGCTGCGCATCGGAAATCCGCTGATGACCTGCCGGTCGGTCAGGAGTTCGACGACATCCTCGAACCTCGTGATCAGAAAGGCCTTGAAGGCCTCCGACCAGTACACCGGCTCCGACTCACGGAGTTCCTTGTAGATGGGCCAGGGGTCGGCCAGGAACTCGTCGGAACTGAAGTCCAAGCTCACCCGTGCGGAGCTCATTCGTTGCCCTCCGTTACCCGATCTCGGTCCGACGTTTCATCTGGCGAGCGGCCTCTTCCGCGGTGAGCTTCATGGATTCCGCGGTACCGTCGAGCGCGCCGAAGAGCCCAGGCAGAACCTCCTGGGAGAGCGTCGTCAGCTGGTCGAGAGTCGCCTGGTGCGAGACCCAGCGGGGAACGAAGAAGTTCAACGACACCGGGTCACCGAGGCGATCCAGCAGATCGCGAATGGCGCGCGTGCAGGTCGCGGTGTCCCCGATGATGAACGCGCCCGAGTCGACAAGGCTCTCCACCGTCTTGCGATGCGCGACCGGAGAGTCCGGAATGGGCATGCCGAGGATTTTCTTGTACAAACCGCGCCGCAGCTCGGAAAATCCGGTCAGAATTTCGTCGATTCCCGCGGCGGCCGAGTCGGCGACGTGGACGAAGACGTTGCACCGGACCCGCGTCGCGCCCCCGGACTTGTTCCGGTAGGCGTCGACGCGCTCGACCAGCGCACCGACCGGGTCCTTGTCCATGCCCGGCCGGATGGCGCCCCACGGCGGCACCACGTGCACGGTCGGCGTGGTGGCGGTGTCCGTCAGCATCTCGATCGCGGGATCGCTCAGCGAGGACGCGACGACGGTCTCGATGGAGCCCCGCAGCGGCCGGAGCTGCAGCACGGCCTTCTTCGCGGTGAACCACGGGGTCTCGGTGTCCACGGTCTCGCCGTTGACGAGCGCCTGCACGACGTCCAGGGACGCCCGGAAGTTCGCCCGCAGCGTGCTCGGGTCCACCCCGGTCATCTCCATGTCGTGCACGTAGGTGCCCGTGCCGACACCCAGGATCGCGCGACCGCCGGTGAGGTGGTCGAGCAGCACCATCCGTTCCGCGACGTGCAGGGGGTGGTGGTAGGGGAGCGGGATCACGCCGGTGGCGAGCCGGATCCGGCGCGTCTCGCGGGCCAGCGCCGCGAGGAACATTTCCGGGGTGCTGAGCGTGCTCCAGCCGCTGGAGTGGTGCTCGCCGACCCAGACCTCGTCGAGACCGAGGTCATCGGCCAGTCCGCACAGTTCGATATCGCGCTGCAGTGCCGCATAAGGGCTGACCGACGGGTCGTGGAACGGAGGCAGGAAGCAACCAAATGCCTTTGCGTGCATGATAGCGAGAACTCCGTAATCTTGTGTCGGAAGGACAGGGCCCAGCCGGTCTCGACAGGGGGAGCCGCCTGTTGCCTGCTACTGCTCGGTCGCGTCTCAGGCCGTCGCTGCTTCTTCCAACAGGAGATCGCAGAACTTGTTGACGGTGGTCAGGTCCTGGTTCTCTTCGAGGTCGATGAAGACATCGAGCTTCGTCTCGATCTTCTCGATGAACGCCAGGAACTCGATCGAGCTCATCCCCGTCTCGGGGAACTCCGTGTCCGGCCCGATGTCCTGGCTTTCCAGGAGGCTTCCGGCGACCTCGTACAGCGCCTCGAAGATTTGCTGACGCAATTCCGCCCGTGCATCTTCCGCAGTCATGTGTTCCCTTTTTGTCGAATCCTTCGTCACCTGGGCGCACTGCGCCCGGGGTCGACAACGTCTGGTTTGCTGCCAACGATTGCAGCGCAGGATTGGACCGGTCGGCGCAATTGATCTCCGACGGCCGGACGAACTATTTCGGTGATGACCGGCGATCGCCGCCTCGGGTCTTGCAGGCGTGATGAGGCGCCGCTATAGTGCCCGAATAACCTTCGGGTTCCAGTGGTGCAGCCGAGCCGGCGGCGGGCCGCTCACTTTCTTGCCGCGTTCCTCGCCTTATGGCGATTCGACATCTTCTCCCCCAGTGCCAGTCGGTGCACGTCACACCGGTTTCCAGTATTTGAGAAGCCTGGAGAAAATGTCAAGACCGGCGGATTAATGATCTTTTATGCCCCCGTGGGCGAGTCTGTATCATCGGTGTGTTCGACTGCTGCTTCCTTCTCGAACGAGCACTTCGCGGGGCCGGGCCGAGTCGATGATCTTGAATGCCCTCGCCCGTCACCGCGTGCGAGCCCGGTCGGGGCGCCGCTGTCGTACAGGAGGCCGCGGGAGTCGAGTCGCTCGTGGTCGGCGTAAGTCCGCGAAATTGGTGATGGTTTTATGCCGATGCCGTTCGCGCAAATCCGCCACAAAACGACTGAGTGCGCCGACGGTCCTCCGGTTGCAGAATGGCGATATGTATAAGGGGCGCTTTTGCCGTGAGCGGCAACGGCAGTCGAGCGCCCCCTCGGTCACGAGTCTGACCTGCGGCAAGGCGCTCCATGCGCGTCGCCGTCCCGGACGCGAACAAACCCCACGTACGCGGATGCCCGACGCCCGCGGTCAAGACCTCCGGCCCGGCGCACAAGAGCTTGGGTCGTCCACGGAACCGCCCCGCCCGTCGTGGGCGGAAACTCGAACGACCCCGGTGTCCCACCAGAGTCACGGTCACCGAAATCGCTCTCGGGCCGCATCTCTGGATCTTGTTCGAGCGCGGCACGTCATCAACTGCTTGGAACACGCTCCGCGGCGGCGTCGAACTCGTCAGGGGCGAAGACGAGAACCCGTGGTGCGGCGGAACTTCAGCACGTGCGGCGACGGCCAAGCCGGTCGTCGCCGCCCACCTGCCCGCCATCGTCGCCGAGGCGCTGTTCGACAACGCCCAGGCCAGTAGTGGCCGGGCCGGACACCGCAGCCCGCTCCTCAGCCGCGTCACCAGGCGCGACTGGCTGGTTTGGCGCCCCCAGCAGGACTCGAACCTGCGACCGACAGATTAGAAGTCTGTTGCTCTATCCAGCTGAGCTATGGAGGCCGGACGCTTGCGCGCCGGAAGAAGGGTAACTGTTGTTTGCGCGAGGTTCGCGCTTGATCCGCAAACCCGGACACGCGAAGTGGGGCGATCCAGGTCACGGCTTAGGCTCGAAGGGTGCCCGAAGCCCCCACCCCGGCCCGCGGCCGTGCCGCAGGCATCGCCGCTCTGGTACTGCCCGCCGTCCTGCTGGCGCTGGTCGTGGCCGGGGCGCTCACCGCGCTCTCGCCCGTCGAGGAGCTGATCCGGTTCGGTCTTTCCGACCCCGGTGAGCTGACCCGCCTCGGCCTGCCCATGGTCCGGACGCTCGCCGAAGCGGGAGCGGTGCTCTGCGTCGGTTCGCTGATGTTCGCGGCGTTCATGGTCCCGCAGCAGCGCACCGGCAGGCTCTCCGCGGACGGTTGGGCGGCGCTGCGACTCGGTTCCTGGGGCGCGGTCACCTGGTTCGTCGGCGCGGTGCTGACCGTGCCGTTCTTCACGGCCAACGCCGCGGGCAAGCCGGTCACCGACCTGATCTCCTCGGGCTCGCTCTTCGCGCTCGTGGGACAGCTGGAGCAGGCGAGGGCGTGGGTCTTCACCGCGTTGCTGGCCGGGATCGTCGCGATCCTGAGCCGCGTGGTGCTCTCGTGGGGCTGGACGGTCGCGTGCCTCGCGTTGGCGCTCGTGTCGCTGCTGCCCGTCGCTGTGACCGGTCACTCCGCCACGGGCGGTTCGCACGACGTGGGCACCAACAGCCTCATCTACCACCTCGTGGCGATGTCGCTGTGGGTCGGCGGGCTCATCGCGCTCGTGGCCCACGCCCGGCGCGGCGGCGGGAACCTGGGGCTCGCGTACTCGCGCTTCTCCAAGGTGGCGTTGGTCTGCTGGCTGGTCATGGCGGTCTCCGGTGTGATCAACGGCCTGGTGCGGCTGCCCTTGGAGGACCTGTTCACGAGCACCTACGGCCTGCTCCTCGTCGCGAAGATCGTGGCGCTCGGTGTGCTCGGTGTCTTCGGTCAGCTCCAGCGGCAACGCGGTGTCAAAGCCGTCTCCGAAGGCGCCTCTCGCGGAGCACTGCTGCGCATCAGCGGCCTGGAAGTACTGCTGATGCTGGCGACGATCGCGATCGGTGTGGCCCTCGGCAGCACGCCTCCGCCCAACGACAAGCCGGCCCTGGGCACCACCGAGGTGATGATCGGGTACAAGCTCGACGGTCCGCCGACGCTGCTCAACCTGGTGCTGGACTGGCGGTTCGACCTCGTCTTCGGCACGGCGGCCCTGGTGCTCGCGGCGCTCTACGTGGCCGGTGTCCGCCGGCTGCGCTCGCGCGGCGACAAGTGGCCCGTAGGCCGCACGATCTCGTGGCTGTGCGGTTGCGCCACCCTCCTCATCGCCACGTCGACCGGCATCGGCCGGTACGCGCCCGCGATGTTCAGCGTGCACATGGGCAGCCACATGCTGCTGTCCATGCTCGTGCCGATCCTGCTCGTGCTCGGCGGGCCGATGACCTTGGCGCTGCGCGCGATCGCGCCCGCGGGCAAGGAAGCGCCGCCCGGACCGCGCGAGTGGCTGCTGGCCTTCGTCAACTCACCGGTGAGCCGGTTCCTGACGCACCCGATCGTCGCGCTCGTGCTGTTCGTGGGCTCCTTCTACGGCCTGTACTTCTCCGGCCTGTTCGACGCCGCGCTGCCCGAGCACTGGGCGCACCTCGCGATGAACCTGCACTTCATCGTCGCCGGATATGTCTTCTACTGGCCCGTCGTCGGCATCGATCCGGCCCCGCGCAGGCTCCCGCCCCTGGGTCGACTGGGATTGCTCTTCGCCGCGATCCCGTTCCACGCGTTCTTCGGCATCGCCTTGATGAGCGCGCAGTACGTGATCGGCCAGGAGTTCTACTCGCAGCTGGCCCTGCCGTGGGTCACCGACCTGCTCGTCGACCAGCGCCTCGGCGGCGGCCTCACCTGGGCCTCCGGCGAGATCCCGCTGCTGGTCGTGGTGATCGCGCTGCTCGTGCAGTGGGCCCGCGACGACGAGCGCGAGGCCAAGCGCTCCGACCGCAGGGCCGAGGCCGACGGCGACGCCGACCTCAACGCCTACAACGAGATGCTGGCCCGGCTGGCCAAGCGCGACCGGTAGCTACTGCCTGCGGAAGCCCTTGGCCGCGAACACCATCCCGCCCGCCGCGATCACCAGGCTGATGCCGATCGAGGTGAAGGCGGTGGAGCTCAGCGTGCCCTGCAGCGTCAGCTCGCGGGAGGCGTCGATCGCGTAGGTCAGCGGGTTGATCGTGGCGACGAACTGCATCCAGCCCGGCAGCCCCTCCAACGGCATGTACGCGCTGGAGCCGAACATCAGCGGGAACATCGCCAGGAAGGTGAACATCTGCAGGGTCTCGGGATTGCGCATCCAGGTCGCGACGGCCAGGAACAGCCAGCCGAGGCCCCAGCCGACGATCAGCGCCAGCAGCAGCGCGCCCGCGACGCCGAACCCCTTGGGAGTGAAGCCGAACAGCGCGACCGCCGCGACGATCATGATGATCAGCTGCACCGCGCTGCGCACCAGGTCGGCCAGGCTGCGGGCGGCCAGCACCGAACCGCCGTTGATCGGCAGCGCGCGGAAGCGGGCCAGCACGCCGTTGCGCAGGTCGTTGACGAAGCCGATGCCCGCGGTCATCGCCGCCGACAGGGCCGTGGTGACCAGCGTCGCGGGCATCAGGAAGTTGATGTAGCTGACGCCCTTGGGGAAGCCGGGGGTGTTGGCCACGTTGGCGAAGACCTGGCTGAACAGCAACAGCATCATCAGCGGGGTGAGCAGGGTGAACAGCAGGTTCTTCGGGTCCAGCAGCACACTGCGCAGCGACCGCCCGGTGAGCACCATGACCTGGGTGAACAGCGTGCTGCCGCGCCAGGTGGTGCCCGAGGCGGCCGGGGCGAGCGACGAACTCATCTGCGAACTCCTCCTCACGCCGCGGAGATGGCTTTGATGATCTGGGTGACGGCGTTGGCGTTGTCCGCGTCGGCCTTCGGGTCGTGGTTGAGGGCCAGGTAGACGTCGTCCAGCGACGGCTCGGAGATGCCGAGCTCGGTGACCATCACCCCGGCCCGGTCCAGCGCCCGGACCGCCAGGATCAGGTCGGTCGAGGCCACCGCGGGGGAGGAGATCTTGCGCCGGGTCACGTCGTGCGAGGGGCTCAGCCCGGCCCGCTTCAGCGCGTCCATCGCCACCGTGACGTCCCCGGGGTGGGCCAGCGTCAGCATGATCGTCCGGGTGCCGATGTCGCCCTTGAGCTGGTCCGCGGTGCCCGCGGCGACGATCCGGCCGGAGGCCAGCACGGTGATCCGGTCGGCCAGCCGGTCCGCCTCCTCCAGGTACTGCGTGGTCAGCAGGACCGTGGTGCCCTCGCGGACCAGGCGCTCGACGATCTCCCACAGGCTGTTGCGGCTGGACGGGTCCAGGCCCGTCGTCGGCTCGTCCAGGAAGATCACGTCCGGGTGGCCGACCAGGCTCGCGGCCAGGTCCAGCCGCCGCCGCATGCCGCCGGAGTAGGTCTGCGCCTTGCGCCCGCCCGCGGCGGTCAGGTCGAAGACCGTCAGCAGCTCGTCGGCCCGCTCCCGCGCCTCCCGCTTGCCCGCGCCGAGCAGCCGGGCGATCAGCACCAGGTTGTCCAGCCCGGTGATCTGCTCGTCCACCGAGGCGAACTGCCCGGTCAGCCCGATCCGGCCGCGCACCTCGTGGCCGTCGGTGAGCACGTCGTAGCCCGCCACCCGCGCGGTGCCGGAGGTCGCGGTGGTCAGTGTCGACAGGATGTTGACCAGGGTGGTCTTGCCCGCGCCGTTGTGCCCGAGCAGCCCCATCACCGTGCCCTTGGGGACCTGCAGGTCCACGCCGTCCAGGGCGGTCATCTTGCCGAACTTCTTGGTGATCCGGACGGCGTCGATCATCAGCTCGGTCATGCCTGCGGTCCTTCCTCGGTGCTGCTGCCTGCTCCGCGCAGGAAGAGGTCCACGAGTTCCTCGGGGTCTGCGGTGGTGCCGCCGAAGCGGCCTGCCAGGCGGTCGACGAAGACCAGGCCCATCAGGTAACCGGTCGAGCGCTCCGCACCCAGCCGGAGCTGTGCGTCGTGCGGGGCGAGCAGGGCGGACAGCGCCTGGCTGATCGGCGCCAGGTGACGCATCGGGCCGTCCTCGCCGTCGGCATTCTCCCGGTCGTCCTGGCGGTAGCCGGAGGCGGCCAGCCCCTGCATCAGCGAACCGAGCCGGTCCACGTGCGCGCCGATCGCCCGGACCGCGCGCACCAGGCTCTTGTGCAGGCCCTCGGTCGCGGGTATGGCGGTCAGCTCGGCGGCGAGGCCGTCGGGCCGGAACGCGGCCTCCAGGCAGGCGCCGATCAGCTCCTTCTTGTCGGCGAAGACCCGGAAGACGGTGCCCTCGGCGATCCCGGCGGCCCTGGCGATCTGGCTGGTCGTGACGTTGCCGCCGTGCTCGGCCAGCAGGGGCAGCGTCGCGCGCACGATCGAGTCCCTGCGGTCCTCCGGGCTCATCGCGGGGGCGCGCCTGCGGCGCTGACCGGCCACTGTCATGCGGGCCAACCTATCTGAGTGAGTCCTCACTCAGTCAAGGTGACCTCAAGCATTTCGCACCACGTGCGGCTGGTTGTGCACATCGGGGGTGGTTGTCCACAGATCCGCCGCGGAGCGGTCCCCGGCCACGGCGGGCACCGCACAGTGGAACCCGTCAGCGCAGTCCGACCGGAGGTGGAGATGCACGACTCGAAGGCGACAGTGATCGGCAACGTGGTCAACGACCCGCAGAGCCGTACGGTGAAGTCCGGCGCGTGCGTGGTGTCCTTCCGCGTCGCCAGCACCCGGCGGCGCCTGGACCGGGCCAGCGGCGAGTGGGTCGACGCGGACCAGTTGTTCCTGTCCGTGCAATGCTGGGGAGAACTGGGCGCGGGCGTGGCCTACTCGCTGCGCAAGGGCGATCCCGTTGTCGTCACCGGCCGTCTGCGCACCAGGGAGTGGGAGACCGAGGGGCAACGCCGCTCCGTGGTCGAGCTGGACGCCGAGGCGGTCGGCCCCGACCTCGCGCGCAGCCTGGCGCGGGTGCAGCGCGTGCACCGCGGCGCGAGCGGTGACGCGGGCGCCACGGTGGTGCCCGGGTCGCGAGAGCCCCGGGACGGCGATGACAGCGATGTCTCCGAGGCGGCGGGATCGCTGTATCCCGTGTGATCCACACTTGTGTTCGCGCACCACCCGGCCACGGCGCCGCCGCGGCGGGGTCGCGAGTCAATCAGGCACCGACAGGACGGATACGATCGCGGTTATGGCCGAGTACATCTACACCATGAAAAAGGTGCGCAAGGCACACGGGGACAAGGTCATCCTCGATGACGTCTACATCCAGTTCCTGCCCGGTGCCAAGATCGGCGTCGTCGGCCCGAACGGCGCCGGCAAGTCGAGCGTGCTGAAGATCATGGCCGGCCTGGATCAGCCCAACAACGGCGAGGCCTACCTCGCCCCGGGCTACACGGTCGGCATCCTCCAGCAGGAGCCGCCGCTGAACGAGGAGAAGACGGTCCTCGGCAACGTCGAGGAGGGCGTCGGCGAGATCAAGGTCAAGCTCGACCGCTTCAACGCGATCGCCGAGCAGATGGCCACCGACTACTCCGACGAGCTGATGGAGGAGATGGGCAAGCTCCAGGAGGAGCTCGACCACGCCGACGCGTGGGACCTGGACTCCCAGCTGGAGCAGGCGATGGACGCCCTGCGCTGCCCGGCGCCGGACGCCGACGTCACCAAGCTCTCCGGTGGTGAGCGCCGCCGCGTCGCGCTGTGCAAGCTGCTGCTGTCCAAGCCCGACCTGCTGCTGCTCGACGAGCCCACCAACCACCTGGACGCCGAGAGCGTGCTGTGGCTGGAGCAGCACCTGGCCTCCTACCAGGGCGCCGTGCTCGCCGTCACCCACGACCGGTACTTCCTGGACAACGTGGCCGAGTGGATCCTGGAGCTCGACCGCGGCCGCACCCACCCCTACGAGGGCAACTACTCCACCTACCTGGAGAAGAAGGCCGAGCGCCTCGCCGTCGAGGGCAAGAAGGACGCCAAGCTGCAGAAGCGGCTCAAGGACGAGCTGGCCTGGGTGCGCTCCAACGCCAAGGCCAAGCAGACCAAGTCCCGCGCCCGTCTCGAGCGCTACGAGCAGATGGCCGCGGAGGCCGAGAAGACCAGGAAGCTGGACTTCGAGGAGATCCAGATCCCGCCGGGCCCGCGCCTGGGCAACGTGGTGGTCGAGGTCGACAACCTGGTCAAGGGCTTCGGCGACCGGGTGCTGATCGACGGTCTGTCGTTCAACCTGCCGCGCAACGGCATCGTCGGCGTGATCGGCCCCAACGGCGTCGGCAAGACCACCCTGTTCAAGACCATCGTCGGGCTGGAGAAGGCCGACGGCGGCGAGGTGAAGATCGGCGAGACGGTCAAGCTGTCCTACGTCGACCAGAACCGCGCGGGCATCGACCCGAAGAAGAACGTCTGGGAGGTCGTCTCCGGCGGCTTGGACTACATCCAGGTCGGCAACGTGGAGATGCCGTCCCGTGCCTACGTCGGCGCCTTCGGCTTCAAGGGCGCCGACCAGCAGAAGCCCTCCGGGGTGCTCTCCGGCGGTGAGCGCAACCGGCTCAACCTGGCGCTGACCCTCAAGCAGGGCGGGAACCTGATCCTGCTCGACGAGCCCACCAACGACCTCGACGTCGAGACCCTCGGCTCGCTGGAGAACGCGCTGGAGCAGTTCCCCGGCTGCGCCGTGGTCATCTCGCACGACCGGTGGTTCCTGGACCGCATCGCCACGCACATCCTGGCGTGGGAGGGCACCGACGAGAACCCGGCGAAGTGGTTCTGGTTCGAGGGCAACTTCGAGGGCTACGAGAAGAACAAGATCGAGCGGCTCGGCGCGGAGGCCGCGCGTCCGCACCGGGTCACCTACCGCAAGCTGACCAGAGGCTGAGCGGGGACTGACGACCATGGCGGCCGGTGGCGCGAACCAGGGATGCAGCGAGGCGGGGTTACTGGTCACCTCCGCCTGGCGGCTTCGCTGGCGCGCGCCCGAGCTGACCCTGGTCCTCGGCGAGCGCGCGGCCGAACTGGCGCTGGCCCACTCCGACGAGTGGGCCAGGCTGCGCGGCGAGATGCTGGCCCTGTTCGCGCTGAACCGGCTCGGACAGGGCGTCGCCGTCGCCGAACGCGCCATCGCCGCCCTGTCGGCGGCGGAGGCGGTCGGCGAGGTCGAGCTGGGCTGGCGGCTGCGGATCGAACTGGCCAACTCGGCCAGGGTGGTCGGCACGCCGCTCACCGGTTTCGCGTTGCTGCGCCCGCTGCTGGAGGCCGGTGACGCACCGGCGGGCCTGCGCGGCGCGGCGATGGTGCAGCTGGTGGACTGCCTCGCCCGGCTGGGCAGCGTGCCCGAGCTGACCGACGCGCTCACCGAGGCCGACCAGCTCTACCAGCAGGACCGGCAGCTGGAAGCCGACACCGTGGTGATCCTGCGGTCGCTGCTGCGCGCGGCGGCCGCGGGCAACCACCGGCGGTGGGGTGACCTGCCCGCCGCGGTGCACGCGGCGGAGGAGGGCATCGCCATGCTCTCCGACCTCTCCGATCCGGCGGCCGACAGCGGCTATGCCAGCGGAAGGCTTGTCCTGCAACGGGTTTGCGCCCTCTTCGACCTCGACCGGGACCGTGAGGCCGAGCGGGTCGCACTGGAGTTCATGGAACGTCCCGTGCGCTCCCCGCTGGCGTCCAGCGTCGGCTGGCTCAAGCTCGCGCTGGCCACCCGCCTGCACCTGCCCATGGGCAACGTGGAGTCGGCCGCGGAGCTGTTGCGCGGCACCGCCCACCTGGCTCGCAGGCACCGCTCCGAGCCACTGCTCACGCAGAGCCTGCAATCGCTGGCGCACGTCTACGAGCTGACCGGCGAGCTGACCGAGGCACTCGCCTGCCTGCGGGACGCGCACGCCGCCGAACGCCGCCGCCAGCGCGCGGTGTACGGGGTGCGCATGATGCTGATCGAGCGGCTGAGCAGCATCCAGCTGCCCGGCCACGACACCGCCGACACGGGAACCTCGCTCCGCGATCAGGTCGCGGCCACGCTGCGCCGGGGCCGTATCCGCCGTGACGTCGGGCGTGGCTCCGCCGAGATCGACATGCCCGGCCTGCTCACCCAGACCGGCTTCCTCCGCAGGCTGGACGCGGTGGTCAACGAGGACGGTGCCACCGACACCCTGGCGCTGGTGCTGCTGGACCTCGCCGGGCCGGAGCCCGCCGACGCCCACCCCCGGCCGGAGGAGATGCTCAACTCGCTGGTCGAGCGCGTGCGCGGCAGCCTGCCCAACCAGGCCACCCTGGCCAGGGTGGACGGCGACGAACTGGCCGTGCTGCTGCCCGGCACCACCCGGGACGAGGCGCAGCGGTGGGTGGCGGAACTGCGCTCGGCCATCGGGTTCCCGGTCGCCGTCAACGCCGGCGTCGCCGAGCACCGGCCCGGCGACACTCGCGAGGACCTGTTCACCCAGGCGGACCGGGCGCTCGCCGAGGCCAAGCGTCCCGCCTCGATCCCGTTGCCGGACAACGACTTCACCTCCGCTGCTGCCCACAGCGCGGGCGCCGGCTTCAGCACTGGCGCGGAATTCAGCACTGGCGCGGAATTCGGCACGGATACGGAATTCGGAGCGGATGCCGAATTCCGGGTTGACGCCGACCTCGACCACGGTGCCGACCCGCTGCTCGACGCCCCGTTCCTGGGCGACCCGCGGCTGGACGAGCCGGTCCACGAAACGCCGGTCCAGGAAACGCAGGAGTACGAGGAGCCGGTCCGCGACGACCAGTTCGCTGAGGACCAGTTCGCCGACGACCACTTCGCCGAAGAGCGGTTCGAGGCCGAGCCCGTCCGGCCGGAGCCGGTCGAGGACGAGCCGGTCGCCGAGCCCGTGAGCATCACGCCGCTGCCCAGCAGCGCGGTGCCCGACGACTTCGGCTATCGGCTCGACGACGCGCCCGAGACCGTCGCGGAGGACGAGGACACCTCCTGGCCGGTCCTCGATCCCGCGCCCGAGCCCGAAGCCGACCTCACCGCGGAGTACGAGGACGAGCCCATCCCGGACGAGGACCACCCGGCGCTCGGCGAGTCGCCGGAGCCCGCGTTCTTCGAGGCGCCGACGACACCGCTGCCGGTGATCACCGAGGCGGCGGAGCACTACCCCGTCCGCGACCACGGCGCGGAGGACGACTACAGCGACGATCCCGACTACAGCGACGATCCCGACTACCCCGAGCAGGAGGCGTCGTTCACCGCCGCGGAGCTGGAGACCCGCGCGGTGCGCGAGGCCGGGCCGGAGGCGAGCGGGACGTTCGAGCTGCCGAGCGGCCTGCTGCCCTCGGTGGTCAGCTTCTCCGAACCCGAGGCCGCCGACCCCGACGACGAGCTGGTGGAGATCACCGACGTCCGCCTGGACCCCGAACCGGTCGTCGAGTCCTACCACCACGACGCCTGGTCGGAACCGGACGAGCTGGAGCTGTCCCCGGCCGTCCTGCCCGGCTTCGCCGAGCCCGAGACCGAACCTGAGCCCGAGACCGCCCAGGAGCCGGACCGGGACGCCGAAGACCAGGTGCGCCGGGACTCGGTGGCCGAACTGCTCGCGCAGGTGATGGCCATGTCCAAGGGGGAGACCGGGAGCCTGCCGGTCGACCCGGCCGAGGACCAGCCGGAGCCGTCCGAGCCCGCCCCGAAGCACAACAACGGCTGGACCGATCCGGCCGAGACCCGCTCCGCCGCTCCCGCGCCCGTCCAGGACGACGACTCCTCGGCGTACGACCGCGTGATGGCGCACGACTTCCTCGCCGAGATGCACCGGGCCGATGTGGAAACGACGCCGGAACCCGAAGATCCGGAGGAACTGGACGAGGACTCGGCCTTCGAGGGCCTGAGCTTCTCGGTCGGGCTCCCGGTGAGCGCTCCACAGACCCCCGAGGCCGACGAGTACGAGATCCCGGAGGCACGGTCCGACTGGCCGCCCGTGCTCACTTCGCGCGATCTCCGCCTGCCCGGCTCACCGCACGCGGACGAGGAACCCGCCGAGCCCCAGTCCTTCGAACCCCGCTCCTTCGAGCCGAGCGCCGAGCCTGCTCCGGCCGCCGAGCCCCCGCGCAACGGCTGGACGAGCGGCTTCCCGGCCTGGCCGACGCGGAACGCCGAGCCCCCTGCGGACACGATTCCCGAGCCCCCGCCCGCGCCGAAGCTGCCGGAACCCAGCGAGGACCCGGAGCCCCACGAGCCGAGCCCCGTCCCGGACGTGCCCGAGCCGCACCCCATTCCGGACGAGCCGGGTCCTGACGCCATCCCCGCGCCGCCGCGACCCGTGCCGTCCCCGCAACCCGAGGCAGAGTGGTCGGAGAGCGAGGCCACCGCCGTCGATGCCGAGCACGACCAGCCCGGGCACGACGTCTACGCCCAGGCTCCCGCCGCGCACGACGCCGACGGTCACCGCGACGTCGCACGGAGCGCCGATCTCGCACCCGTCGAAGCCCCCCGCGTCGAGCCGGAGGCCGCTGAACGCTCCGCCGATCACGCCGACATCGAGCACCGTGACCGCACGCCGGGCCCCGTCGCCCACGCCGATGACGAGCAGGGCGACCGTGCGACCGCCGAACCCGCCTCGCAAGGAGACATCGAGCAGCGGCCTGCTGAACCCGAGACCGTCGAGCGCAGCAACGGCGCGCCCAGGCCCGTCGCCAGCATCGACGCGCAGCCGGACGAGGAAGCCGACGACCACGCGGATGACCAGCCCGGCGCCACCGAGCACACCTCGGCCGAGCAGCCCGTCGTCGAGTCCGCACTCGCTGACCAGGCAAGGCCCGAACGCGCGCCGACTCAGCCCGCAGCCGCCGAATCCGCGACGCCCGCCGCCGAGCCGGAATCGCAGGAGCCCGCGCCCGGTATCTCACCGACCCGCGTGATCCGTCGCCGGTCCCTCGCCGCCGAATTCGCCAGTTGGGCCAACGGCCAGGAGGCCAGGGGCGATGACGAAGGCAGCGGCGCCGGACAGGGCAGTGGTGACGAACGCGACAGTGATCATTCCAACACCGCCGATCATTCCAACACCGGCACCGGCGAGCGGACGAGCACTACTGCCGATCGCCTGGCGGACGTGAACGGGCCAGGCACCAACCCCTCGCTGGCCGTTCACCGCGTCGTGCAGCGCCGCACCCTCGACGAGGTCACCGACACGGCTCCGGCGGCGGAACCCGAGGCCGCCCCAGCCGCTCAGCAGTCCCAGAAAGAGCAGCAGCCCCAAGGGGAACAGGAACAGTCGGACCAGCAGCCCCAGGAGCGGAAGCGCCTCGCGGGCGGGCCGTCGTCCCGGCGCCGCAAGGCGGGGATCGGCCTGGCCGAACTGCTCGCGGAGGCCATGGTCGCCTACGAGAGCACCAAGTACGAGGGGCAGAACGCCACCGTCGTCCCCGACGCGATCGCCCTCGACGGCATGCTCGAAGAGCAGCCCCAGCGTCCGGCGAACGGCACGTCGGCCGCGCCGCCCACCAAGGTCGTGCAGGCGCCCGACTCGGCGACGACGCTGATGCCCGCACCGGGCGACTCCGGCGCACTGCCGCTGCCGGGACGGCCCACCACGGTCGTTCCCCGGGCTGACCAGCACACCAGCGTCCTGCCCACCGGCGACTCGGGGCAGCACACGCGGGTGGTCGCCGCGCCTGCCCAGGAGACGACCTTCCTGCGGCCGCAGGAACCCGCGCACCGGACGCCGGAACACCGGTCGGCGGGCCACCGGCGCCCGGAACCCCAGCAGGACCAGCGCACGGAGTACTGGGGCTCCTCCCCGGACGTGCCGAGGACGGCGCCCTACGTCTCCTCGGGCCCCTCCGGCCGCCTGCCCGCCCCGCCCGCGGAACCGCGGCACCGTCCGGAGGCGGACCCGAGCGGCGAGCACCCCTCGCCCGGCTACGACAGCGGCTGGTCGGCGCGCACCCGGCGAGCACCGCTGTCGATGCCGTCAGCCCCGATGGGGCTGCCGCCGGCCCCCGGCGAGTACGGCACCGGGGAGCACTGGTCGCCGTTCGGCGCGGCTGTCGGCGCGTCCGCCCGTCAAGATCCATCTGCCCGGCACCGGCAGCCGTCGGAGCCGCCACCGGCCGCCGCACCGCGACCACCAGCCGTCGCATCGGGCCAGACCGAAGTCGGTCCGGCCGGCCATCCCTCGGATGGGGAGGACGGACCCGGGGAGTCGCGACCGTGGGTGAGCTACGGCCCGCCTGACCAGCACTGGTCGTCGCTGGATCGGGGTCGCTCGAACGACTGACGGCGTGTCGCTCGGCGCGTCGGAACGGGGGTACGCCCGCTTCCCGGTTAGCGCATTCGGGGAGTTACCCTCGCCAGGTCCCGGCACAGCGGCGTGCCGGAGAGCGCGTGGAGCCTGCTGACCATGACTTCGACCGGAGAACCGTTGGGAACCGCAACGTCCCGTCCCGAGTCCACCCGCAACCCCGTCGACGACATCCCGGGCAGTCCGGAGTCGGTGCGCGACGAGCTGCTTGACCGAGCGGTGCAAGCCGCTCCCGACCTCGCCGAGCTGCTCCGCCTCTACTACCGGCACGTGCCGGCCGAGGAGGTCGTCGAGGACGAGCCCGTCGACCTGGTCGGGGCGGTCCGCTCGCACTACCAGCTCGCCGAGAACCGGGTCCCCGGCCGCCCCGCGGTCCGCGCGCTGAACCCCGAACGCGCCCACGACGGCTGGGCCTGCCCGGCCACCGTGGTCCAGCTGGTCACCGACGACATGCCCTACCTGGTCGACTCCGTGGTCGCGGAGCTGACCCGCAGCGGCGTGCAGGTCCAGCGGGTGGTGCACCCGATCCTGGTGGTGCGCAGGGACGTCACCGGCAAGCTGCTCGAGGTCCTCAACGACGCGGACCCCAGCGAGCCGCCCGCCGACGCGCTGGCCGAGTCGTGGATGCACCTCGAGGTCGACTACATCACCGACGCCGAGCGCGCCCGCGACCTGGAGCAGCGCCTGCTGTCGGTGCTCAACGACGTCCGCGAGGTCGTCGAGGACAGCGAGAAGATGGCGGGCACCGCCCTCGAGCTGGCCGGTCAGCTGGAGACCGCGCCGCCGCCGCTGCCGGAGGAGGAGGTCGTCGACGGCGCGGGGCTGCTGCGCTGGCTGGCCGACGGCCACTTCACCTTCCTCGGCTACCGGCACTACGAGCTGGTGCGCGACGAGAGCACGGACAACGAGCCCGCACTGCGCGCCGTGCTCGCCTCCGGCCTCGGCGTGCTGCGCCAGGACAGCCTCGCCGCGCGCAGCTTCACCGCGGGCCCCGACGCGGCCGCGCAGGCGCTGAGGAAGGAGCTGCTGGTCCTGACCCAGGCCAGCGCGCCGTCCACGGTGCACCGCTCGGTCTACCCCTACTACGTGGGCGTGAAGACCTTCGACGCGGACGGCAACGTCAACGGCGAGCACCGCTTCCTCGGTGTCTTCACCACCACGGCGCTGCACGAGAACGTGCTCGACATCCCGGTGCTGGAGCGCCGGGTGCGCCAGGTGATCCACCGCGCGGGCTTCCCGCTGGAGTCCTACTCGGGCCAGCGGATGCTCGAGGTGATCCAGAACTACCCGCGCACCGAGCTGTTCTCCCAGGACGCGGACTTCCTGTTCCACACGACCACGAAGGTGCTGGCACTGGCGGAGCGCCGCAAGCTGCGGCTGTTCCTGCGCCGCGACCCGTACCGCCGCTTCTTCTCCTGCCTGGTCTACCTGCCGCGCGACCGCTACACGACGACCTCGCGGCTGGCCATGCAGGAGGTGCTGCTCGCGGAGCTGAACGGCACCGGCCTGGAGTACAGCGCGCGCATCGGCGAGTCGGCGCTGGCCCGGGTGCACTTCATGGTGCACACCGACCCGCAGAGCGACATCGAGCCGGACACCGCGAGCATCCAGCAGCGCCTGTCCGAGGCAGCCCGCAGCTGGGACGACCTGATGGTGGACGCGGTGCTCGCCGAGCAGACCGCGGCGAGCGCGGGAACCGAGTCCGCGACCGAGCTGGGCCAGCGCTACGCCACGATGTTCCCGGAGTCCTACAAGGAGGACTTCCCGGCCACCGAGGGCCTGGCCGACCTGCGCAGGCTCCAGCGGTTGTCCGGCCCCGGCGACGCCGACATGTGCTTCTACGTGCCCGAGCAGGCCGAACCGGGGGAGCGCCGCTTCAAGCTCTACCTGGCCGGTCGCCGGATCACGCTGTCCCAGGTGCTGCCGGTGCTGCAGGGCATGGGCGTCGAGGTCGTCGACGAGCACCCCTACGAGGTGGTGCGCGACGACGGCATCCAGTGCTGGATCTTCGACTTCGGGCTGCGCCTGGAGCAGTCGGTGCTGGAGCAGATCGGCACCGAGAACCTGGACGCGGTGCGCAAGCGCTTCCAGGACGCCTTCGCGGCGGCCTGGCGCGGTGAGGCCGAGGTCGACCGGTTCAACTCGCTGGTGCTGCGCGCCGGGCTGGACTGGCAGCAGGCCGCGCTGCTGCGCGCGTACGCGAAGTACCTGCGGCAGGCCCGCACCCCGTACAGCCAGGACTACATCGAGGACGCCGTCCTGGCGCACACCGACGTGATCGCGGCGCTGGTGCGGTTGTTCGAGGTCCGCTTCGACCCGAAGCTGGCCGACGAGGGTCGCCAGACGCAGACCGACACCCTGGTCACCGAGATCACCAGGATGATCGACGAGGTCACCAGCCTGGACGCGGACCGCATCCTGCGCTCCTACCTCACGCTGATCAACGCCACCCTGCGGACGAACTACTTCGTGCGTGACGTGGATGACGCTGCCAGCGGCAAGCCGTACCTGTCGTTCAAGCTGGAGCCGAAGGCCATCCCGGACCTGCCGGAGCCGCGCCCGGCCTTCGAGATCTTCGTGTACTCGCCGCGGATCGAGGGCGTGCACCTGCGCTTCGGCCCGGTGGCGCGCGGCGGCCTGCGCTGGTCCGACCGCCGCGAGGACTTCCGCACCGAGATCCTGGGCCTGGTCAAGGCGCAGGCGGTGAAGAACGCGGTGATCGTGCCCGTCGGCTCCAAGGGCGGGTTCGTCGTCAAGCGCCCGCCGACGCCCACCGGTGACCCTGGCCTGGACCGCGAGGCGACCCTGACCGAGGGCATCGCCTGCTACCGGATGTTCATCTCGGGCCTGCTCGACCTCACCGACAACCTGCGGGCCAGCGAGGACGGCAACGTCGTCGTCCCGGCGCGGCAGGTGGTGCGGCACGACGGCGACGACACCTACCTGGTTGTCGCGGCGGACAAGGGCACGGCGACCTTCTCCGACATCGCCAACGAGGTCGCGGCCAGCTACGGCTTCTGGCTGGGCGACGCCTTCGCCTCGGGTGGCTCGATCGGCTACGACCACAAGGCCATGGGCATCACCGCCCGCGGCGCGTGGGAGGCGGTCAAGCGCGCCTTCCGCGAGCTGGGCACCGACACCCAGACCCAGGAGTTCACCGTCGTCGGCGTCGGCGACATGTCCGGTGACGTCTTCGGCAACGGCATGCTGCTGTCGGAGCACATCCGCCTGGTCGCGGCCTTCGACCACCGGCACGTCTTCATCGACCCGGAGCCGGACGCGGCCTGCGGCTTCGCCGAGCGCTCCAGGCTGTTCGCGCTGCCGCGCTCGTCCTGGGACGACTACGACCGGAGCCTGATCAGCGAGGGCGGCGGGGTCTGGCCGCGCACCGCGAAGTCCATCCCGCTGTCCCCGCAGGCGCGGGCGGCGCTGGGCATCGACGAGGGCGTGGAGAAGCTCTCCCCGGCCGAGCTGATCAAGGCGATCCTGCTCGCCCCGGTCGACCTGCTGTGGAACGGCGGCATCGGCACCTACGTCAAGGCCACCACCGAGAGCCACGCCGACGTCGGCGACAAGGCCAACGACGCGGTCCGGGTCGACGGCGCCGACCTGCGGGTGAAGGTGGTCGGCGAGGGCGGCAACCTGGGCCTGACCCAGCGCGGCCGGATCGAGTTCGCCAAGGCGGGCGGCAAGGTCAACACCGACGCCCTGGACAACTCCGCCGGTGTGGACTGCTCCGACCACGAGGTCAACATCAAGATCCTGCTGGACCGGCTCGTCGCCGACGGCAGGCTGGACTCCGCGCAGCGCGACGAGCTGCTGGTGGAGATGACCGACGAGGTCGCCCGGCTGGTGCTGACCGACAACTACCGGCAGAACGCGGTGCTCGGCGTCAGCCGGGCGCACGCCGCGCCGATGCTGTCGGTGCACTCCCGCCTGGTCTCCGAACTGGAGAAGAAGCGCGGGCTGGACCGGGCGCTGGAGTCGCTGCCCACCCGCGGCCAGTTCAAGGCGATGGAGCAGGCCAACGAGGGCCTCACCTCACCGGAGCTGGCGACGCTGCTGGCGCACGTCAAGCTCTCGCTCAAGGACGACGTGCTGGCCAGCGACCTGCCCGAGCTGGGCACGTTCGCGGCGCGGCTGCCGGAGTACTTCCCGACGCCGCTGCGCGAGCGCTTCGGCGAGGCCATCCCCTCGCACCCGCTGCGCCGGGAGATCATCTCCACGCTGCTGGTCAACGAGGTCGTGGACGGCGGTGGCATCTCCTACGCCTTCCGCCTCGCCGAGGAGATGACGGCCTCCTCGACCGACGCGGTGCGCGCCTTCGCCGTGGTGACCAAGGTCTACGACCTGCCGTCGCTGTGGCGGGAGATCGAGTCCCTGGACAACGTCATCCCGACCCAGGTCGCCGACGACATGGTGCTGGAGTCGCGGCGGCTGCTCGACCGCGCGTCGCGGTGGCTGCTGTCCAACCGCCCGCAGCCGCTCGCGGTGGGCGCGGACATCGCCCGCTTCCAGCCGGTGGTCTCCGACCTCGCGCCGCGGGCGATGGACATGCTGCGCGGACGGGAGCTGGAGACGGTCCAGGAGCACGCCGACCGGCTGATGTCCTCGGGCGTCCCGGAGAAGCTGGCCTGCCGGGTGGCCTCGCTGCTCTACACCTACTGCCTGCTCGACGTCACCGAGGTGGCCGAGCTGGCCGAGCGCGAGGGCGGCCTGGTGCACGGCGGCGAGCACAGCCCGCGCCAGACCGCCGAGCTGTACTACGCGCTCTCGGAGCACCTGGACGTGGACCGGATGCTGGTCTCGGTGAGCGCGCTGGAGCGGGGCAACCGCTGGCACGCGCTGGCCCGGCTGGCGCTGCGGGACGACCTGTACTCGACGATGCGGGCGATCACCCTGGACGTGCTGCGCACCAGCGACCCGGACGACTCCGCGGACGCCAAGATCGCGAAGTGGGAGGAGGCCAACGCCTCCCGGCTGGGCCGGATGCGCGCGGCGATGCAGGAGATCAAGGAAGCCGGAAGGCTCGACCTGCCTACGCTGTCGGTTGCGGCCCGCCAGGTCCGCAGCATCGTGAGATAAGGGGAAGCACCGGCAGTGAGCCCGTTCGTCACCCACGTCCATCCGCGTTGGGCGGACATCGACCTGAACCGCCACGTCAACCACGCGGTGATCGTGACGCTGATGGAGGAAGCGCGCGGGCACATGCTGTTCACCGACTCCTCGCCCTGGGCCGGGTTCACCGACCCGGCCCGGGGCCTGGTGGTCGCGAAGCTGACCGTCGACTTCCGCGCCCCGCTGGACTGGACCGGCAAGCCGGTGTGCGTCCGGGTGGACGTCAGCGACCTGCGCCCGGCGACGTTCGTCATGCGCCACACCGTCCACTGCGGACCGACGGAGGAGGACAGGGTCGCGGCCGTCGGCGAGGTGCTGGTGGCCGGGTTCCACGTGGCCACCGCCCGCCCGCGCAGGCTCCGCGACGACGAGCGCGAGTTCCTGGCGAAGTACGTGGTGGAGGACGTCCATGCCTGAGCTGCTGATCGCCGACCGGGACGAGCGCGACGACCTCGGCGCCTTCGTGGCACGTGCGGTCCGGCTGGACACCGGTGTCCTGGTCCGGCTGCGGATGCGGCCGAACGCCGAGGGCGCGGACCTGCTGGAGGCGTGGGCGTCGACGCCGTTCGACACCCTGGTCACCCGCACCGTCCGCGGCCGGGTGGAGCCGAGCGACCTCACGGTCAACGGCAACGAGCTTCTGGCCTCGCTCGCCGTGGTCGGCGGTGAGCGGATCGACCCGGGGCCGCCGCAGGACATCATGTGGCGGTCGGCGCTGCCGCCCGCGACGGGCTGGCTCGCCGTTGACGACCTGCCCGCGGACATGGTCGCCGACCTGGCCGACCAGGGCGTCGCGGTGGCCAAGGAGAACCCGGGGCCGCGCGGCACCCCGCCCGCGTCGCTGCTGGACCAGTCGGTGCTGACGGTCAGCGGGTCGGGGCTGGACGTGAAGATCCCGCTGCGCTGCCTGTTCGCGCTCTCCGGCATGGGCTTCCTGACCAGCCGTCAGGAGGGCGACGTGGTCCGCGTGACCGCGACGGACTCCTGGGTCCGCCTCGACGCCCGCTTCGGCGCCGTCGTCCGGCGCCGCCACTCCCTCCTGCCCCTCCTGGTCTGAGCCGGCCTCGTTCTCGTGCTCACAGCCGGGAGATCCGGCTGTGAGCACGAGACAGGCGAAGGGCTAGGCGAGCCAGGCGGCGGCGTTGGGGGGAAGCTCTCCCTCGGCCGTGAGCGGGGCGCTGGAGAGGATGACCTCGCCCGGCGGGAGCGGGACGGGGGCCTCGGAGGTGTTCAGCGCGCAGATCAGGCCGCCGGACTTGCGGCGGAAGGCGAAGCAGCCCTCCGGCGCGCCGTACCACTCGATCTCCTCGCCCGCGAAGCCCGGGTGCGTCCGGCGCAGCTCGACGGCCTGGCGGTAGAGCGAGAGCATCGAGGCCGGGTCCTCCAGCTGGGCCTCCACCGTCAGCGGGCCCCAGTCGGCGGGCATCGGCAGCCAGGTCGTCTCGGCGGTGGTGAACCCGAACGTCGGCCCCTCGCCCTCCCACGGCATCGGGATGCGGCAGCCGTCGCGGCCGCGCCGGGTGTGCCCGGAGCGCTCCCACACCGGGTCCTGCAGCGCCCAGTCCGGCAGGTCCACGTTGGGCAGGCCCAGTTCCTCGCCGTTGTAGAGGTAGACGACGCCGGGCAGGGCCAGCTCCACCAGCGCCATCGCCCGCGCCCGCGCCTGGCCCAGCTCGCCGCCGCCGTAGCGGGTGGTGTGCCGGTCCACGTCGTGGTTGGACAGCGTCCAGGTCGGCAACGCGCCGACGGCGCGCACGGCCGCGATCGAGTGCTCGACCGCCGACCGCACGGCCGCGGCGTCGAAGTCGGTCTCCACCAGGCGGAAGTTGAAGCCGAGGTGCAGCTCGTCCGGGCGGACGTAGGCGGCGAAGCGGTCGTCGCCCTTCACCCAGATCTCGCCGACCGCCATCCGGTCCTCGTACTCGTCGAGCACCTTGCGGATGCGGCGGTGGATCTCGTGCACGTCGTCGTTGTCGAAGCGCGGGTCGTTGGCGTTGTCGTGCAGCACCCCGCTGCCGTCGACGAAGCCCTCCGAGACGTCCGGCAGGTCGGCGGGCTTGGCCATGCCGTGCGCCACGTCGATCCGGAACCCGTCGACGCCGCGGTCCAGCCAGAACCGCAGCGTGGTGTCCAGGTCCTCGGCCACCTCGGGGTTGGCCCAGTTCAGGTCCGGCTGCTCCGGGGCGAACAGGTGCAGGTACCACTGGCCGTCGGCGACCCGGGTCCACGCGGGCCCGCCGAAGATGCTCGGCCAGTTGTTCGGCGGCTCCGAACCGTCCTCGCCCCGCCCGTCGCGGAAGATGTAGCGGTCCCGCTCCGGGCTGCCGGGCCCCGCGCGCAGCGCCTCCTGGAACCAGTCCCGCTGGTCGCTGCTGTGGTTGGGCACCAGGTCGATGGTGACCTTGATACCCCGCGCGTGCGCGTCGGCGACCAGCCGGTCGAAGGCCGCCAGGTCACCGAAGAGCGGGTCGACGTCTCTCGGGTCGGCGACGTCGTAGCCGTGGTCGGCCATCGGGGAGCGGAAGAACGGGGTCAGCCACAGCGCGTCGACGCCGAGCAGTTCCAGGTAGCCGAGCCGGGCGCGGACACCGTCCAGGTCGCCGACGCCGTCGCCGTTGGAATCGGCGAAGGAACGGACGTAGACCTGGTAAAAGACGGAATCGTTCCACCAGCGCGCGGACTGCGCCGAGTCGGACAGGGCTTCGGGGGAAGGTCGCACGAGGGTCCATCCTGCCATCCGGTACCGGCGATCACCCCCGTTCCAGGGACCCACGGCGTCCGAAGAGGGGTCAGATGGGGGAGTTCATCAGGCTGTTCGCCGCCATCTCCAGGTACTCCCAGAGCTGCTTGCGGTGCGCCTCCGACAGCCCGGCCTCGTCCACCGCGATCCGCATGCAGCGCAGCCACGCGTCCCGCTCCAGCGGACCGACCTTGAACGGCATGTGGCGCATTCGCAGCCGCGGGTGCCCGCGCTGGTCGGAGTAGTCGTGCGGGCCACCCCAGTACTGCATCAGGAACATCCGGAAGCGGTCCTCGGCCGGGCCGAGGTCCTCCTCGGGGTACATCGGACGCAGCAGCGGGTCGGTGGCCACCTCGGCGTAGAAGCGGGCGACGATCCGGCGGAAGGTCTCTTCGCCGCCGACGGCCTCGTAGAAAGTCTCGGGAGTGCCCACGCATCCATCCTGACACGCCGCGATCGGGCGCTCCCACGAGCGCCCGATCGCGACGAGAAGTCAGGAGTCGGCGGTCGTGGCCGGAGGGGCCTCGATGCCCGCCTCGTCCACCGCGGCCTTGACCTTGGCCCGCAGCGCGCGCTGCACGGCCCACTGCCTGCTCGGCCGGACCTTCACGGTGACCCGGACGGTGACCGTCTCCGAGGTGACCTTCTCCACGCCGAGGACCTCGGGGGCCTCCAGCACGTCGTCGGCCAGCGGGGCGACCTTGGTGGCCTCCGCCGTCGTGGTCCCGATCAGCTCGATGGCCTTGTTGACGTCCACGGTGTAGGCCAGCGGCACGTCGACGACGGCGACCGCGAAGCCCTGGGTGGAGTTGCCGACCCGCTGCACGATGCCGTTGCGCACGTACCAGACCGTGCCGTTGCCGTCCCGCAGCGTGGTGATGCGCAGGCCGACCGCTTCCACGGTGCCGCTGGCGTCGCCGAGGTCGACGACGTCACCGACCCCGTACTGGTCCTCCATCAGCATGAACATGCCGGACAGGAAGTCCTTGACCAGGTTCTGCGCGCCGAAGCCGATCGCGACGCCGAGCACGCTCGCCGAGGCGAGGATCGGCGTGAGGTCGAGCCCGAGCACGCGCAGCACCATCAGGAACGCCACGCTGAAGATCAGGATGGAGAACGCGGAGCGCAGCACCGATCCCATGGTCTGAGCGCGCTGTTTGCGGCGCTCGGACAGCAAGGGCCCGAGCGACTCCGGTGCCCGCTCCTTCAACGGCCGCAGCAGCTTCGGCACGCTGCCGTCGCCACCGCTGGTCAGCTTGCGGATCGCCCGGTGCGCCAGGAACCGCGCCACGAACGCCAGCACGATGATGAGCACGACCTTGCCGGTGCCCACGAGCAGCACCTGCCACTGCACCTCGCCCAGTGTCTTCACCAGGGCAGCGGGGTCCAGCACCGTCTCGGTCATCGCGTTCACGTCTAGCGGGAGTTGCTCCACCTACCGACTCTCCAGATCCAGTCCGATGGCCGAAGCCAGGAACGCCAACTCGTCCGTGAGGAGGTCGACCATCCTGGACACCGACCGCGCGGAGTGGCCGACCTCAGTCTCGCGGCGGAACACTATCGGGTGGTCGGCCTCCGAGCCCGCGGTGGCGTGCTGTAGCGCGGCGCACATTTTCCTTGCGTGGCAAGGGTCAACTCGGCTGTCCGACTCGAAGACGGTGAACAGCACGGACGGGTACCGCACGCCCTCGCGCACGTGGTGGTACGGCGAGTAGGACAGCAGCCAGGCCAGCTCCTCCGGCTTGTCCGCGGTGCCGTACTCGTCGTTCCAGGTCCGGCCGATCAGGAACTTCTCGTAGCGCACCATGTCCAGCAGCGGGGCCGAGCAGACGACCGCGCGGTAGAGCTCCGGCCGCTGGGTGAGGGCGGCGCCGACGAGCAGGCCGCCGTTGGAGCCGCCCATGATCGACAACTGCTCCGAGGTGGTCCAGCCGGTGGCGACCAGGTGCTCGGCGGCGGCGTGCAGGTCGTCGAAGGTGTTCTGCTTGTTCGCCCGCATGCCCGCCTGGTGCCACTCCTCGCCCTCCTCGCCGCCGCCGCGCAGCGAGGCGATCGCGAAGACACCGCCCGCCTCGGCCCAGGCCAGCGCGGCCGCGCGGTAGCCGGGGGTGGAGCTGTTGGAGAACCCGCCGTAGCCGTTGAGCAGCGTGGGCATCGGCCGCTCGGGGCGTTCGACCGGCGAGATGACGAACATGCGGACGGCGGTGCCGTCCTGGGAGGTGTAGGTGACCTGGCTGGTGTGCACCTCGGGGGCGGCCGTCGCGCCGGGCGCGGAGGACTCCAGCTCGACCGCGCCGGTGCTCAGCGAGTAGCGGTAGACGCACGGCGGCGTGACGAAGTCCGCCCAGCCCAGCCACACGTCGTCGGCGTGCCCCTCGGTCAGTTTGTCCACAGTGGACAGAGCGTGCACCGAGCCCATGCCGGGCAGCCGGACCTGGTCGATCCGCTCGCCGGTGACCTCGTCGTGCAGGTACAGCTCGGAGACCGCGTGCCTGGTCCGCAGCACCAGCAGCCGCGCGGGCCGGTCCGCGGTCGCGGGCACCCGGTGCACGGCCTCCAGCACGGAGTCGGCGTCCTCGGCGATCAGCTCGGTCCAGTTCTCCCGCTCGGGGTGCTCCGGGTCGGCGACGCACAGCCGCCAGCGCGGCGCGCCAAGCGTGGTCATCAGGTAGAGGCGGCCGTCGTCCTCGAACCAGGCCGAGCAGTAGCCGCCCTCGGCGTCGCCGTCCACGATCCGCCGCAGCTCACCGTCGCCGCGCAGGTCCGCCAGCCACACCGTCTGCCTGGGCGCGGTGCCCGGGGTGGCGTCGACGATCAGCCAGCGGCCGTCGTCGGAGACCCGCGTGCCGTAGTAGAAGGTCATGTCCAGGCCGTCGCCGTGCAGCAGCACGTCGGTCGAGGTGTCGGCGCCGACGCGGTGCCGCCACACCCGGCGGTGGAAGACCTCCTCGCCCTCCGGGACCGCCTCCGGCGGCAGCCTGCGGACGTAGATCATCTCCTCGCCACCGGGCAGCCAGGTCATCGAGCTGAACCGCATCCGGTCGATCGGGCCGTCCAGCAGCTCGCCGGAGTCCACGTCGATGATGCTCAGCCGCGACTCCTCGTCCCCGCTGGTGGAGACCTTGTACGCCAGCCGCGTGCCCTCCAGGCTCGGCGACCAGCCGTCCAGCGTGGTCAGCCCGGTCGGGTCCATCGCGGTGACGTCGAGCAGCACCCGCTCGCTGCCGTCTGCCTCGCGCAGGTAGAGCACGGGGTGCTCCTGATCGGGCAGGCGCCGGGTGAAGAAGGCCCGGCCCGCGCGCCAGCGCGGCGCGCCGACGGAGCCGGTGCGCATCAGCCGGTCGAGTCTGCTCGCGATCCGGTCCCGGCCGGGCAGCGCGGCCAGCTGAGCCTTGGCCAGCTCGTCCTGCGCGGCGGCCCATGCGGTCGTGCGCTCGTCGGTGACGTCCTCGAGCCAGCGGTAGGGGTCGGCGACGAGGTGGCCGTGCAGGTCCTCGACCAGGTCGAGGCGCTCGGCTTCGGGGTAGGAGTTCTGCGGTGCGGAGGGTCGCGAGTGGGTCACGGTTGCGACGATAGAGGCTTGCCCGCCCCGCCCATCGCCCCTGGCCTGCTCAGGGACAGTGTTCGAGCACGCCGGCCTGACACCCGACAACCGATTCTTCATCGACACGTCATGAATCACACGTGCGTTCGAGGCCGGTTGTGTGGTCGACTTAGAACTGAACCGGTGGAGGTGGTCGCGTGCCAGACCGACAACCGACTACCAAGGGCGCGCCCCTGCGGGTGGCGCCCAGGGTAAAGCCGTGTCCGACAGGGGTGGCAACAAGATCATCCCATGCCGAATCCGGCGATCCGCGGGGGGTCGACAAGGCCACCGCGGACGGTAAGCCGATCTGGAGCAGACGTCGGGTTCTCCTGCTCAACGCCACCTACGAGCCGCTCACCGCGCTCCCGCTGCGCCGGGCGATCGTGCTGCTCATCTGCGGCAAGGCCGAGATCGTGCACGGCGATCCCGCCGGGCTGGTGCTCCACTCCGCGAGCGAGGTCGTGCTCGTCCCATCGGTGATCAGGCTCAGCACCTTCGTGCGCGTCCCCTACCGGGGGCGCGTTCCCATGACGCGGGCGGCGCTGATGTACCGCGACCGCTACCGCTGCGCCTACTGCGGCGGCCGGGCCGAGACCATCGACCACGTCGTTCCCCGCAGCAGGGGTGGGCCGCACACCTGGGAGAACTGCGTGGCCTGCTGCGCCAAGTGCAACCACCGCAAGGCCGACAAGCAGCTCTCCGAGCTGGGCTGGCGACTGCGGGTGGTCCCGCGCGCTCCGCGCGGGCGGTACTGGCGGCTGCTCGCCAGCATCTCCGAGGCGGACCCGCTCTGGCTGCCCTACCTGGACGAAGCCGCCTGAGGACGGCGTCTCAGGCCGCGAGGGCGGAGATCCGCACGCCTTCGCGGGCGCTGATCCTGACGCCACCGGTGTTGCTGATGCGCACGCCCTGACGGCTGATCCGCACGCCTTCGCGGGCGCTGATCCGCACGCCCTCGCGCTGCCCACTGATGCGCACGCCTTCGCGCTGCCCGCTGATGCGCACGCCTTCGCGCTGCGCGCTGATCCGAACGCCCGAGCACGCGCTGATGCGCACCCCGCCACGTCCGCTGATCCGAACACCACGGCGTGCGCTGATCCGCACGCCCTGGTACGAAGTGCACGCGGAGGTAAACAAACCCTTACCCGGACGGGTGACGTTGTTGCTCTGAGCGGGGATGGTCGAAGTGGACATGATTGCCCTCCAGCGATCATTGTTCGGATAAGGGGAGATCAGATGCATACGCAAGACCCGGATAGGTGAAAAAGTAGAGCCACGACGCTCGGAGAACAAGCCGCCAAGCTGACCGCCATTCGCCGCCGTCCGGACCGGGGCCATTCGGCCGCGTGCCGTGGTCTCGTCGAGTGATCTTCGGCAACCGCTCCCAGGACGTGGTCGCGACCGCGTCGGCGGTAGCTGACAATGCGGAATCACCGCAGGTCCGACGGTGTTCACGGCGGGCGACCCCGCCTTGGCGGCCGAGGAGGACGCGATCACGGTGAGCCACTGTGACGGAGAGCTGGCCGAGGGCTCCGGCGTGCGAGGACCCGACTTCCGGCGACTTTTTTCCGCCTGGTCGGTCTCCCTCGTCGGCGACGGTGTCCGGGCCGCCGCACTGCCGCTCTACGTCGCCGTCAGCACGGGGGACCCGCTGGCCGCCTCCGCGGTCGCCGCGGCCGAGCTGCTGCCGTGGCTGTTGGTCGCGCTCCCGGCCGGTGCGCTGGTGGACCGCTGGCGCCCGAGGAAGGTCGTCCTCACGGCCCACGTGGTTCGCGCCGTCCTGACCGCGGTGCTGGCCCTCGTCGTGTTCACCGGTCAGGACACGGTGATCATTCTGGCCGTTCTCGCATTTCTCCTGACCACCGTGGAAACCTTCGCCGATTCGGCCTCGCAACTGCTTCTCGTGGAGATCGCCGGGCCCACGGATCTCGATCGTGCCAACAGCCGCTTCGTCACGGCCGAGACGATCGGGGTCGATCTCGCCGGCCCGCTCGCGGCGAGCCTGCTCTTCGTGTGGGAGCCCGCAGCGTGCTTCGCGCTCGACGCGCTGTCCTTCGCCATCGCCGCCTGGTACGTCGCGCACGTTCCGGACGTGGTCCCGCACCGAGAGCAGCGGGACGGCGAGTCCCTGGTGCGCCAGGTCGTCGAGGGCGTGCGCTACCTGGTGACCGAGCGCTCGCTGCGGGTGCTCGTGCTGGCCGTCGTCCTGTGCGCGTTGTCCGCGGCCGCCGTGAACGTGGTGAGCGCGTTGTACGCCATCCAGGTCCTGGGCTTCGCGCCCGCGCTCGTGCCCACCCTGATGATCACGATGGCCGTGGGCATCCTGGTCGCGGCGCGGCTGACCCCGGCACTGGGCGCCCGCGTCGGCGAGGGGCCGATGATGATCGCTTCCCTGCTCCTGATCGCCGCGGGGTTCGCGGTGCTGGCCACGTCGTCGGTGCCGGGGCTGGCCTGGCTGGCGTACTTCGTCACCGGCCTGGGCAGCGGCTGCTGGAACGTCCTCTCGGCGACCCGTCGGCAGCGGCTGACCCCCGGGTACCTGCTGGGCCGGGTCTCCAGCGGCTACCGCGTGCTGGCCTGGGGGCTGATGCCGGTCGGCGCCGCGCTGGCGGGTCCGATCGCGGGTGCGACCTCGCTCAGGACGGTGCTGCTGGGCGCCGCGGTGATCGTCGCCACGACCGCGGTGGTGCTCGGCGGGCCGCTGCTGCGGACCGGTGGACCTGGCCAAGCCCCGCGGGGGTAGGACATCTAGAGTACGAGCCGTGAACGTCGTGGAGACCCTACTCGTCTTTGCGCTGATCCCGCTGGCCATCTACGGCGTGATCGCGCTCCTGACGCTGTGGCCCAAGTTCGCCCGCACCCCGAGGTACCGCCCGGGGCAGGACTGGGACTACGAGCCGGTGTGGTGGACGGCCAACCCGGCGGGGGTGGGTGCACGCGTGAACCACTCCGCGCCCGCTTCCACCGCTGACGCTGCCACCGCGCAGCCCGTCCGGACCGCTCGGGGAGGTGCCCGTGGTAGCTGGTGAGGTCGTCAAGAAGGAACTCGACCGGGAGCTGGGCGTCGGCGAGGCGCTGACCAACAGCGGCCGGATCTCGGTGGCGAGGATGGTGCAGCCACAGCCGCCCACCGTCCCCTTCACCCCGTCGCAGCTGGCGTCCCTCGACGAGGCGCTGACGCTGGCGAGCAGGCTGACCGGGCTGGACTTCAGCGTCTACCTCGGTGACCTCGGCGAGGACAGCCGGGCCACCGCCGAGTCGCTGCACGCGCAGATCGGCCCCGGCGCCTCCGACGCGGTGCTGATCGCGGTCTCCCCGGGTGCACGGGTGCTGGAGGTGGTGACCGGCGAGGAGTCCTCCCGCCGCATCTCCGACCGCAGCTGCAAGCTCGCGGTGATGAGCATGGTCGCCTCGTTCAAGGAGGGCGACCTCGCGGGCGGCCTGGTCAGCGGCCTGCGCATGCTCTCCGACCAGGCGGGGCCCGCTCCCCGGCACTGATCCTTCTCAACGCACAACGCCCGCCCACTCTCGCAGTGGGCGGGCGTTGTCGCGTCCGGGGTCAGGAGCGGTCGAACTCGCGGGCGCGGAGCGCGCGGACCACGCCCGCCCGGCCCTCGGTGATCAGGCGGCGCAGCGCGGGGGACGCCTCGCCCTCCAGCCACTTGTCCGCGGCCTCGACCGTGGACTGCTCGATCGCCCAGTTCGGAAACAGGCCCTCCACGCACGGCTGCGCCTGCTCGGTGGAGCGGCGCGACCACATCTCGGCGACCTCGGCGAAGTACCGGGACACGTACGGCGCGAGCAGCTCGGTCTGCGCCGGGTGGGAGAAGCCGCTGACGATCGCCTCGTTGATCGCGTTGGGCAGCTCGTCGTCGCGCATCGCCCGCTCCCACGCCTCCGCCTTGGCCTCGGCCAGCGGGCGGATGGCGCGGCAGCGCTCGGCGGCGCGCTGACCGGTCGCGGTCTGGTCGGCGGCCAGCTCCGCCTCGATCTCGTCCTCGCCCGCGGCACCGTGCGCGACCAGCGCGACCAGCAGCCGCCAGCGCAGGTCGGTGTCCACGGTGAGCCCGCGCAGCTCGCGGGAGCCGTCCAGCCAGCCGCGCAGCACGTCCACCTGCTCCGGCCGCAGCACCGAGCCGCACAGCGTGTTGACGTAGGTCAGCTGCTCGTCGGAGCCCTCCTCCGCGGACTCGACCAGCTCGAAGAGCTTGCTGGTGAAGCGGAACCAGCCCTCGGACTGCCACGCCGGGTCGGCGTAGTTGGTCAGCGCGGCCTGGGCCTGCAGCAGCAGCCGCATCACGACGCCGATCTCGGTCTCCGAGTCGATGCCGTTGAGCACGAGGGTGATGAAGTCGCGGGCCTTCAGCTCGGCCTCGCGGGTCATCTCCCACGCCGCGGACCAGCACAGCGTGCGCGGCAGCGACTCCTCGACGTCGCCGATGCTGTCGATCAGCGTGGCCAGCGAGCCCGGGTCGAGCCGCATCGCGCAGTAGGTCAGGTCGTCGTCGTTGACCAGCACGAGCTTGCCGCGCGGGGTGCCGACCAGTTCGGGGACCTCGGTGACCTCCCCGGTGACGTCCAGCTCGATGCGGTTGATCCGCACGAGCTTCCCGGTGGTCTCGTCGCGGTCGTAGACGCCGATCGCGGTGCGGTGCGCGCGCAGCTCACCGGCGCCCGGCTTGGCGCCGCTCTGCAGCACGGAGAACGTGGTGAAGCGATCGCTCGCGTCGACCTCGAACTTCGGGCGCAGCGTGTTCATGCCCGTGGTCTGCAGCCACTGCGCGCTCCACCCGGACAGGTCGCGGCCGGAGGCCTGCTCCAGCGCGCCGAGCAGGTCGGCCAGGGTGGCGTTGCCCCACGCGTGCTTGTCGAAGTACATCCGCAGGCCGGACAGGAAGTTCTCGATGCCCACGTACGCGACGAGCTGCTTGAGGACGCTGGCGCCCTTCGCGTAGGTGATGCCGTCGAAGTTGACCTCGACGGCCTCGACGTCGGTGATCTCGCACGCGATGGGGTGCGTGGACGGCAGCATGTCCTGCCGGTAGGCCCACGACTTCTCCACGTTGGCGAAGGTGGTCCACGCGCTCTTGTACTCGGTGGCCTCGGACTGCGCGTACACGCTCGCCCAGGTCGCGAAGGACTCGTTCAGCCACAGGTCGTCCCACCAGCGCATGGTGACCAGGTCGCCGAACCACATGTGCGCCATCTCGTGCAGCACGGTCTCGGCGCGGCGCTCGTAGACGTAGCGGGTGACCCGCGAGCGGAAGATGTACTCGTCGCGGAAGGTCACGCAGCCCGCGTTCTCCATCGCGCCCGCGTTGAACTCCGGCACGAAGCACTGGTCGTACTTGCCGAACGGGTAGCGCACCCCGAACGCCTTGTTGAAGAACTCGAAGCCCTGCTTGGTCTCGGTGAACAGGCGCTCGTGGTCCATGTGCTCGGCCAGCGACGCGCGCACGTAGAGGCCGAGCGGGATCTCGCCCTCGTCGTCGGTGTAGACGTCGCGCCACTCCGCGTAGGGGCCGGCCACCAGCGCGACGAGGTAGGTCGACATCGGCTTGGTGGTGGGGAAGTGGTGGGTCACCGCGCCCAGCTCGGTGGGCTCGGTGCGGGTCGCCGCCGCGTTGGAGATGACCTTCCAGTCCCCGGCTGCGGTCACCGTGAGGGTGTAGACCGACTTCAGGTCCGGCTGGTCGAAGCAGGCGAACATGCGCTTCGCGTCCGCCGTCTCGAACTGGGTGTAGAGGTAGACCGACTTGTCCACCGGGTCGACGAAGCGGTGCACACCCTCGCCGGTGTTCATGTAGCGGCAGTCGGCCTCGACGACCAGCTCGTTGGAGGCGGCGAGGTCCGGCAGCGCGATGCCGTCCTCCTCGCGGTAGCCGCTGACGTCGAGCTCCACGCCGTTGAGCACCGCGCGCCGCACCCCGGCCGCGACGATGTCGACCCACGTCGACGCGCCGGGCTCCGCGCAGGTGAAGCGCGCCGTGGTGGTGGAGCGGAACGTGGTCTCACCAGGGCCGGCGGCACCGTCGGTGAGGTCCAAGGAGATGTCGTAGGACTCCACCTTCAGCAGCGCGGCGCGCTGCCGCGCCTGCTCCCACGTGAGGTTCGGTGCTGCCACGTGTTCACCCCTGTCCTGGTTCGTAGGCATCCGACTGCTGGGCATCCAATCACGGACCCCCAAAGAACTTTTTACACCTGGGTCGGGAATGGTCAGGGACGTGGCGGGGTTGGCAGGAGCATGACCGCTGTGGAGCCTGGCAAGACCCGCGTCGACTTCTGGTTCGACCCGCTGTGCCCGTGGGCCTGGATCACCTCCCGCTGGATGCTGGAGGTCGAGCAGGTCCGTGACGTGGAACTGGACTTCCACGTGATGAGCCTCTCGGTGCTCAACTCCGGCCGCGAGCTGCCGGAGCAGTACAAGGCGCTGATGGAGCGCGGCTGGGGCCCGGTGCGCGTGGCGATCGCCGCGGCCAAGCAGCACGGCCAGGAGGTGCTGCGCCCGCTCTACACCGCCCTCGGCACCAGGCTGCACAACGAGCACAGGCAGGACTGGGAGACGGTGATCGCCGAGGCGCTCGCCGAGGTGGGCCTGCCCGCCGAGCTGGCACAGGCCGCGACCTCCACCGAGTACGACGAGGAGCTGAAGGCCAGCCACCACCGCGGCATGGACCCGGTGGGCATGGACGTCGGCACCCCGGTGATCCACGTCGACGGCGTGGCCTTCTTCGGCCCGGTGCTCTCGCGCATCCCTCGCGGCGAGGACGCGGGCAAGGTCTTCGACGGCGCCCGGCTGCTGGCGGGCTACCCGCACTTCTTCGAGCTGAAGCGGACCCGTACCGAGGAGCCCGACTTCTCCTGAACCGGTCCGGCTGTGTGCGGCGCCACCTCGGCGGTGGCGCCGTTCCCACTGCGTGCGGCCCGTGTTCACCCGGCTGTGTCAGACTCGGACATGGCCGCAACGGGGCGGCCATGATCGGCAGGGAAGTGGTAGGCGCAGATGGCGATCAGCGTGTTCGAGCTCTTCAAGATCGGCATCGGTCCGTCCAGTTCGCACACGGTCGGCCCGATGCGCGCGGCGCACACGTTCGTCGCCGGTCTGAAGGCCGACGGCCTGCTCGCCGAGGTCACCCGCGTGCGCTCGGAGCTGTTCGGCTCGCTCGGCGCCACCGGCCACGGCCACGGCAGCGACAAGGCCGTGTTGCTCGGCCTCGAAGGCGAGGACCCGGAGACGGTGGACACCGCCTCGGTGGAGCCTCGCGTGGCGCAGATCCGCGCGTCCGGGCGGCTGAACCTGCTGGGCACGCACGAGATCGCGTTCGTCGAGCGCGAGGACCTGACGCTGCACCGCCGCAAGTCCTTGCCCTACCACCCCAACGGCATGACCTTCGTGGCCTTCGACGCCAAGGGCGACGAGCTGCGCACGCGGACCTACTACTCCGTCGGCGGCGGCTTCGTCGTCGACGAGAACGCGGCGGGCGCCGACCGGATCAAGGAAGACGACACCGCGCTGCCGTACCCGTTCCGCAACGGTGTCGAGCTGCTGGAGCAGACCAGGCGCACGGGCATGTCGATCAGCGACATCATGCTGGCCAACGAGCAGGCTTGGCGGTCCGAGGCCGAGATCCGCGCGGGGTTGCTGCACATCTGGCAGGTCATGCAGGACTGCGTGCGCGAGGGGTGCGAGACCGAGGGCGTGCTGCCCGGTGGTCTCAAGGTCCAGCGCCGCGCCGCGAGCTTGTTCCAGACCTTGTCCAACGAGCACTACACGACCGATCCGCTGCGCGTGATGGACTGGGTGACCCTGTTCGCCCTCGCCGTCAACGAGCAGAACGCCTCCGGTGGTCGCGTTGTCACCGCGCCGACCAACGGGGCCGCCGGGATCATTCCCGCGGTGCTGCACTACTACGCGCGCTTCGTGCCCGGTGCCAACGATGACGCGATCGTCCGCTTCTTGCTCACCGCGGCCGCGATCGGCGTGCTGTACAAGGAGAACGCGTCCATCTCCGGCGCCGAGGTGGGGTGTCAGGGCGAGGTCGGCTCCGCGTGCTCCATGGCCGCTGCCGGGCTGACCGAGGTCCTGGGCGGGACCCCGGAGCAGGTGGAGAACGCCGCCGAGATCGCGCTGGAGCACAACCTCGGCCTCACCTGCGACCCGATCGGCGGGCTCGTGCAGATCCCGTGCATCGAGCGCAACGCCGTCGCCTCCATCAAGGCGATCACCGCGTCGCGCATGGCGATCCGCGGCGACGGCACGCACTTCGTGTCGCTGGACAAGGCCATCAAGACGATGCGCGAGACCGGCGCCGACATGAAGGTCAAGTACAAGGAGACGGCGCGCGGCGGCCTCGCCGTGAACGTCATCGAGTGCTGAGGACGCGCTCCAACGCGGTGCGGGTGAAGTCGGCGGGGTAGGGGGAGTTCGCCAGAGCGTCCTCTGTGGACAGTTCGTCCGATGCGACAGCGCGGCACAGCTCGGCGATCGAACGCAGCTCCTCGCGCTGGTCGGCGACGAAGTCCTGGTCGATCGGATCCCCGTGCCCCGGAACGACGACGACCACGTCGAAGTCGAGGATCGTGGTCAGCGCGGTCGGCCAGCTCAGCGGGTGCGAGTCGCCGAACTGCGGCGGTGCGCCGTTCTCCACGAGGTCACCGACGAAGAGCACCCGGGCGTCGGGCACGTGCACGAGCAGGTCACCGCTGGAGTGCGCCAGTCCGACGTACACCAGCTCAACCTCACGCCCGCCGACGGACAGCGAAGCGCGGTCGTCCACGAGATCGGTGGGCATCACCAGCGTGGTGCGGTCCAGTGCATCGGCGATCGAAACCTTGCCCTCGGCGCGGTAGCGCTCGCTCCACTTGCGCAGCTCATCCGAACCGTGCTCGACCATGTCCTTGTGGCACAACCGATGCGCCCACACCGCGGCGCCGGGGAAAGCCGAAGTGCCGAAGCAGTGGTCGAAGTGGGCGTGGGTGTAGACGACCGCCCAGGGATGCGGCGTGATCTCCCGGACGGCAGCGGCCAACTCAGCTCCCTGTTCGAGGTCGCCGCGCGTGTCGATCACCAGACAGCCGTCGTCCCCTACCACGAGCCCGACGGTGAGGTCGAGTTCGGCGTAGCGCCGCGCGTACACGCGATCGGCGACTTCGGTCCAGGTCGTCACGAGAGAAATCCATCTCTGAGAAGCGGGGTCGCGGTGCTGACGTTGACCTCGGTGGCCAAGCGCACATCATCCGGATACCCCGCGGCGATCAGTTCCTTGGCCCCGACGCACTCGTGCAGCAGCGATGCCCCGGTCGCCCGGTAGGTCCGCGCGGCCATCTCCGCTTCGGGTGACCGTCCATCGGGCAACGCGGAGACGATCGCGCCCGCGCCGAGCAGGTCCTCCCAGCACGGCCGCAGCGGGTCGCCGGGCAGCAGCCAGCGCTCACCGCCCGCGATGATCCCGACCGGGCGGTCACCGGCCAGTTCACGCGCTCGTGCGGCTACGGCGTCGGCGTTGCGGAGGCAGCCGGTCAGCACGTGCGCGCCGGTCTTCGACGCCAGATCGCACAGGGTCGCGCCGTTCGCCGACGGCAGCGCCAACGTCGTGCCCGCCTCGATCGCCGTCAGCGAGGACGGCCGCAACGACAGCTCCTTGCCGAACGTCTCGCCCACCGGCAGCCCGGCCCGGCGTGCGTTCGCTGCGGCGGCCTCGTCCTTCCAGCGCAGCGGCATGATCCGGGCGCCCCTGCCCACCGCGATGTCCACGGAGGTGGTAAAGGACAACACATCCACGATGACGAGCACAGCGCAGTCGGCGCCGAGCGCCGTCACTCCATCGGGACCCCATTCGAGTCGTACCTGGTAGCCGTCCTGTCTGAACCACGCGTCCACGTGAGCATCCTCGCAGGGGGCGGCCAGTGAATACCCGGACCACGGATGACAGACTCCGCTTCCGTGCGTGTTTACCTTGGATCCGACCACGCGGGCTTCGAGCTGAAGTCCTACCTCGTCGAGCACCTCACCGGCCGCGGTCACGACGTCGTCGACGTCGGCCCGCACGTCTACGACGCCCTGGACGACTACCCGCCGTTCTGCATCGAGACCGCCCGCCGCGTCGTCGCGGACTCCGGCAGCCTCGGCGTGGTCATCGGCGGCTCCGGCAACGGCGAGCAGATCGCCGCGAACAAGGTCGAGGGCTGCCGGGCCGCGCTGGCCTGGAGCACCGAGATCGCCAAGCTCGCCCGGGAGCACAACAACGCCCAGGTGATCGGCGTCGGTGCCCGCCAGCACACCGCCGAGGAGGCCGCCGCGATCGTGGACGCCTTCGTCGAGACCCCGTTCTCCGACGACGAGCGGCACATCCGGCGCATCGGCCTGATCTCGGAGTACGAGAAGACCAAGGAAGCGCCCGTCCTGCCGTGACGCCGGTTGCCGTGCGCTCCCGATGGGTACCCGGGAGCGCATGGTTCGCGTGCGTGAGTTCGGGACGACGACGTGGGTGGTGTCCGCGGCGGTCGCCTTCGGGGTGACCGTGGTCGGCGTGCTGGCGATGTACTTCGCGCAGAGCACGATCATCATCAACTCCTTCGACGGCCAGCCCCCGTGCGGCCCGCCGGACTGCGGGCTCGGCATCGGCGTGTGGCTGATCGTCAGCGCTTTCGTGGTGCCCGTCGTCGCGCTCGTCGCCGGAGTGGTCCACGCCCGTCGCCGCCGCGCGCAGCTCGTCGTGGGCAGTGCCGTCCGGTCCGGCCTGCTGATCGCCGCGTGGTGCCTGCTCGGCTACGTTGGCCTCTCCGTGATCGCATGGGGCCCCGCGTGGTGGCCCAGCTGAACCGAATGAGCGCAGATGCCTGAAGGTCACACGCTGCACCGGCTCGCCCGGCTGCACAACCAGCGCTACGCGGGCCACGAGGTGGCCGTCGACAGTCCGCAGGGCCGCTTCGCCATCGGTGCCTCGCTCGTCAACGGACGCGTCTTCGAAAGCGCGGAAGCGATCGGCAAGCACCTGCTGCACCACTTCGGCCCGGACCGCACGGTGCACGTCCACCTCGGCCTGTACGGGAAGTTCACCGAGCACCCGCGGCCGGTGACGCCGCCCCAGGGACTCGTGCGGATGCGCGTCATCGGGCCGACGCACTGGACCGATCTCCGCGGCCCCACTGCCTGCGACGTGCTCACAGAGGAAGAGGTCGACGCGCTTCGCGACCGCCTCGGCCCCGATCCGCTGCGCGCGGACGCCGATCCCGGCAAGGCGTGGCGGCGGATCGAGAACTCCCGCACGTCGATCGCCGCGTTGCTGATGGACCAGCGGATCGTCGCGGGCGCGGGCAACATCTTCCGCGCCGAAGTCCTCTACCGGCTCGGCATCCCGCCCCTGACGCCCGGCCGCGACCTGGACGAGGCCACGTGGAAGGCGATCTGGGAGGACCTGAAGGAGCTGATGGAGTACGGCCTGCGGGTCGGCCGCATCGACACGGTCCGGCCCGAGCACGAGCCGGAGGCGATGGGGCGGCCGCCGCGCGAGGACCGGCACGGCGGCGAGGTCTACGTCTACCGCAGGGACTCCCAGCCCTGCCTGGTCTGCGGCACGCCGGTGGCGACCGCCAAGCTGGTCTCCCGCAACCTCTACTGGTGCCCCACCTGCCAGGCGGGCTAGGGCGCTCTGGCGGGTCCGCCGTCGGGCCGGCAACGACCTCGATCCGGGCTCTCGTCGAACGAGACCCGCCAGACAGGCCTCAGAAGTCGAAGTCGCTGCCGCCGAAGTCGAAGCCGCCCATGTCGCCGCCGAAGTCGGTGCCGATGTCGCCGATGGTGTCGATGTCACTGGCCCCGGCCAGGTCACCGACACCGCCCATGTCGCCGAAGTCGCTGACGGCAGCCGCCGCGGCGACCCCGGCCATCCCGGAGAACATCGCGCCGAACAGCAGCGCGCTCCCGACGCCCCAGGCGCCGGCGACCAGGGCGGGCTTCCACCACGGCTCGCTGTACCAACCCTGCGGCACCGGGCGCCCGGCAACCATGCCGCCGGGGTAGTAGTGCGGGGTGCGGCTGCCGGGGCGCGGCGAGGCGACGTACCCGTGGCCCTGCACCTCGACGTCGCGCTCCTCGGTCACCGAGCCCGCGTGCCGCTGCCCGTTGAGGTCCGGCAGCTCGGGGCCGGGGTCCATGTCCATCGCGGTGCGCGCGGCGCGGACGTAGTACAGGCCCTCCATCGCGGTCTGGGTGGCGAGGCGGCACTGCGCGGCGGTGTTCGCCTGCTCCATCTGCGAGCCCGCCGCGGTGTAGCGCTCGGACGCGTCGGCAAGCGCCTGCTTGGCGGCCTCGTTCGTGCCGACCAGGTTCACCACCTGGCCGCCCAGGCGCTCCACCCAGCGGCGGGCCTCCGCCTTGGCGTCGTCCAGCTCCCGGCGCTGCGCGGCCGCGCGCTGCCGGGACATCACCACCATCCCGCCGATCAGCGCGATGACCAGCACCACCAGAAGGAACTCCATCACGAGCCTTTCGATCGCGGGACTCGACTCGACCGGTCAACGGCCGAACCCACCGTCAAGGTTCCCGCTCAGAACAACTCCGCGCAGTGCGGCCGGCGCTCGGTGGAGTAAGTCAGCGCGAGCGCGGCCAGCGCGCCCGGCCGCAGCTCGCTGATCCGCCCGGCTCCGGCCAGAGCCGCCGGAGCGGTGCCGCCGAGGAACACCGCGCCCAGGTCCGCGACGCCCATCGCGAGGTCCGCGTCGTCGTCGGTGCGGCGCACCTGTGCCACGCCCTCGCCGTCCACGGTGAACCGCCACCGCCCCGCGTTCCAGGGACAGAAGGTGTCGGACAGCTCCAAGACAAGGTCCGCGGGCGCGCTGTAGCGGCGCTGCGCCAACGCGCGGTCCACGTCGACGAGGCGAAGCCACAGCGCGTCCCCGATCCTGCGCTCCGCCATGTTGTAGTACGTGACCTCGCCGGTCAGGTCGATGTCGAGCAGGTAGCGCCAGATCGCCGCGTGCGCCACCGGGTCCACTGAGACGATCTCGTGCGCGTTCACCCGGTGACGCGGTCCGCGAGACGTCACGTTCGCGTGCACTTCGATATGCGGCGTAGGCACCGGAATGCACGGCGAACCGCAACGGCGTCCCGCCCTGGCGGCTGTCGGCATCGTCGAGGTACCACCGTTCCCAGTCGGCATCGGCACGGTCGATCCAGCCTGCGCGCGACGAACTGACTCGCTGGTAGATCTGTTTCATGGCAAGGAAAGCGGCCTCGCGCGGCAGCTCGCGAGCACGCTCCGCCCAACAGTCCACAGTGGACGAGAAGGTCGTCGCCCTCGGCACCGAGGTGAACAACCGCATCGACGCGGAGCCATAACCGAAACGCCCGTAAATGCTCGCCTCGGAACACCACAACACGGCGATCGGCTCCGCCGCCCCGGCGCGCAGCCCTTCCAGCTGAGCGCGCATCAGGCTCGTCAGGACACCGCGGCGGCGGTTTCCCGGCGCGGTCGAGACCGCGACCACTCCGGCCACCGCGCGCATACCGGCCCCGGCATTGCCATCCTTTTCGAAACGATTCCGGCGCAGCTGCTTCCTCGGACAGCGTCTGCAGGAACGCGGAGGTCCTGACGTGCTGGAAGACCTCGAAACCGGAGTCGCTGAGCACCCGGACACGCGGTACCGCTGTGGTCATGGTCACTGTGTTACTCAGGCCCGGCCGCGCGGCCACCCGTTATTGCCCTTTGGTGCGATCACGCCCTGTGTGACGGTGGTCAACATTGCGCAATCGACGACGCGGTGCCCCTTAAATTGACTGGCATGAATCTGCCGGAGTCATCAACGTTGATGTCCGAAGCGGGCAGGCAGTCCCTCCTCGATCTGGCCGACCGGGCCGATCGGATCGCCGACGAACTGGCTCGCGCCGTGCGCGACTGGGACATCCCCGCCGAGGCGGGTGAACTCCTCGTCGACGACGGCTGGCGCCTCGCCCTCGCCGCGCAGCGGACCAGGGCGCTGGCCGCCGACGCGGTCACCATCGAGCAGCACATCGCCGTCATGGAAACCCAGTTCGGCCAGGACTAGCCCGACCGCAGCCGCTCCCGCATCGCCGCCGTGATCTCGGTGAGCTGGCCGAGCTGCTCCGGTGAGAGCGCGTCGATCAGGTACGACCGCACGGTGCGCACGTGCCCCGGCGCGATCCGCCGCAGCAGCTCCACGCCCTCGTCGGTGAGCACGGCCAGTACCCCGCGCTCGTCGAGCGGGTGCGCCTCCCTGCGCACGAGCCCCGCCTTCTCCAGCTTGCCGACCTGGTAGGTCAGGCCGCTCTTGGAGACGATCACCGCGGCGGCCAGCTCCGTCATCCGCATCCGCCGCTGCGGGCGGGCGGACAGCGTCGAGAGGATGTCGTACTGCGCGTGCGAGATCCCGGCCTCGTCCTGCAACTGCCGTTCCAGCTGGCGCTCCAGCAGGTTCGTGGCCTCCAGGTAACCGAGCCAGGCACGCATCTCCGGCGGGGACAACCAGCGCGGCTCGCTCATGCCATCGACTGTAAACGAGCCGAAAAGCGAAAGACCGTCCGGAAAGGACGGTCTCCGGCCGACCACCCGGTCCCTCCCGACATGACAAAGGAGGCTGGTCGGTTGCACGGCAACCGACCAGCCTCCTGGGTGAGCGGGTGACGGGAATCGAACCCGCGTGGCCAGCTTGGAAGGCTGGGGCTCTACCATTGAGCTACACCCGCACGACGCCGTGGATCAAGGCGACGCTGGGAAGCGTACAGGCTCCGGCTAGGCTCGTGCGAGGCAGTACCGGGGTGTGGCGCAGTTTGGTAGCGCACCCGCTTTGGGAGCGGGGGGTCGCAGGTTCAAATCCTGTCACCCCGACGATGGGCGACCCGTGTCCGCGGAATGCGCGGACCGGGTCGTCTTCGTATCACCGCGGGGCCGAGCCCCCCCGAGACCCCCCACGGTGCGTTTGGTTCAGATCCAGCCGGGTTTCGTTGGGCGGTGGTTGGTGTGGTCGCCTTCGCGGGCAGGGCTTCGTGGGTGCCACCGAAAGGTCCCTGTGGGGGCTCGCCTAGACTCGCCCGGTGATACCCGGGGCCGGATCCGGTTTGCCGGGGTTTGCGCACGCTTGTTGTCCGCACGAGGAGAAATACGTGAAGAGCACCGTCGAGCAGCTGAGCCCGACGCGCGTCCGGATCAACGTCGAGGTGCCGTTCGACGAGCTGAAGGCGAACTTCGACCGGGCGTACCGGAAGCTCGCCAAGCAGGTCCGCATCCCGGGCTTCCGCCCCGGCAAGGCCCCCGCGCGCGTCCTGGAGAACCGCCTTGGTCGGGGCGTCGTCCTCGACGAGGTGGTCAACGAGGCGATCCCGGCCAAGTACCTGGAGGCGGTGAACAGCGGCGAGGTGCGCACCCTCGGCCGCCCGGACATCGAGCTGACCAAGCTGGAGGACGGCGACCTGCTCGCCTTCACCGCCGAGGTCGACGTCCGCCCGGAGATCACCGTCCCCGCCTTCGGTGAGCTCGCCGTCACCGTCGACGACGTGGAGCTGGCCGACGAGGAGGTCGACACCCAGCTCGACGAGCTGCGCGCCCGCTTCGGCAGCCTGGTCGGCGTCGAGCGCCCGGCCCAGCAGGGCGACTTCGTCGTTCTCGACCTCTCGGCCACCGTCGACGGCGAGGACGTCGAGGACGCCAAGACCTCCGGCCTGTCCTACGAGATCGGCTCCGGCCAGCTCATCGAGGGCATCGACGACGCCCTGGTCGGCGCGACCCAGGGCGAGGCGCGGACCTTCACCACCAAGCTGGTGGCCGGCGAGCACGTCGGCAAGGACGCCGAGGTCACCGCCGTCGTCCAGGCGATCAAGGAGCGCCAGCTCCCCGACGCCGACGACGAGTTCGCCCAGATGGCCAGCGAGTTCGACACCCTCGAGGAGCTCAAGGCCGACCTGCGCACCCGGCTCGGCCGGGTCAAGAACATGCAGCAGGGCATGCAGGCCAGGGACAAGGTCCTGGAGGCGCTGCTGGCCGTCGTCGACGTGCCGCTGCCGGAGACCGCGGTCGAGGCCGAGGTCGACGTCCGCAAGTACGACGCGCTCTACAACTTCGGCCAGGACGAGGCCAAGCTCGAGCAGTGGCTGGCCGGTCAGGACAAGACCCGCGAGCAGTTCGACGCCGAGCTGCGCGAGGCCGCGGAGCAGACGGTGAAGACCCAGCTGGTGCTGGACGCCGTCGCCGACGCCGAGCAGGTCGAGGTCAGCGACAACGAGCTCACCGAGCGCATCGTCTACCAGGCGCAGCGCTTCGGCATCAGCCCGGACGAGTACGTCCAGCGGGCCCAGCAGTCCGGCCAGCTCGGCGCGATCTACGCCGACGTCCGCCGCGGCAAGGCCCTCGCCGGGATCGTCCGCAAGGCCACGGTGACCGACGCCTCGGGTGCCGCGGTCGACATGGACGAGCTGTTCGGCGCCGAAGAGCCCGTGGCCGCGGCCGCCGAGTGACGAACGAACCCTCCAGGGGTGTCCGGGCTCACCCCCGCGGCACGCTCTGAGCGAACGCGGGCGGTGTCGGGACTACGGCGCCGCCCGCTTTCGTTAGGGTCGATTGCAACAAGATCTTCCCAGCCGGCGGATCCCGCCGTGGCGCCCCGGTGGCGACACGAGATCATCCAAGGCCACCGACCATCGTGGAAAAGGCAGGCAGACGTGACGCAGCACGAGACCGTCCCGACGCCCCTGATGCGGGCGAACAGCAGCGGGCTGAACCTCAACGACTCGGTGTACGAGCGCCTGCTCCGTGAGCGCATCATCGTCCTGGGCTCGCAGGTCGACGACACCATCGCCAACCAGATCTGCGCGCAGATGCTGCTGCTGGCCGCCGAGAACCCGGACGAGGACATCAAGCTCTACATCAACTCGCCCGGCGGCTCCGTCACCGCCGGCATGGCCATCTACGACACGATGGAGTTCATCGAGCCGGACGTGGCCACCTACGGCATGGGGCTGGCCGCCTCCATGGGCCAGTTCCTGCTCTCCGCGGGCACCAGGGGCAAGCGCTACGCCCTCCCGCACGCGCGGATCATGATGCACCAGCCCTCCGCCGGTGTCGGCGGCACCGCGGCCGACATCGAGATCCAGGCCCAGATGCTGGTCCGGCACAAGCGGGAGATGGCCGAGCTCATCGCCGCCCAGACCGGCCAGCCGGTGGAGAAGATCGTGGCCGACTCCGACCGCGACCGCTGGTTCACCGCCGAGGAAGCCAAGGACTACGGCTTCATCGACTCCGTGATCACCCGCGCCGCCCAGGCCCGCTGAGCCGCCCGCACCGGATAGGAGAGTAGGAACATGATGAGCGAGTCACGCTCCCCGCAGTCCAGGTACATCCTCCCGTCCTTCGTCGAGCGGACGAACTACGGGGTCAAGGAGTCCAACCCCTACAACAAGCTGTTCGAGGAGCGGATCATCTTCGTCGGCAGCCAGCTCGACGACGTCTCCGCCAACGACGTCATGGCGCAGCTGCTGTACCTCGAGTCCGCCGACCCGGACCGCGACATCGAGATGTACATCAACTCGCCCGGTGGCTCGTTCACCTCGCTGATGGCCGTCTACGACACCATGCAGTACGTCCGCCCGGACATCCGCACGGTCTGCCTCGGCCAGGCCGCCTCCGCCGCCGCGGTTCTGCTGGCCGCGGGCACCCCCGGCAAGCGGGCCGCGCTGCCCAACGTCCGGGTGCTCATCCACCAGCCGGCCACCGAGGGCGTCTACGGGCAGGTCTCCGACCTGGAGATCCAGGCCAACGAGATCCAGCGGGTCCGGCACCTGCTGGAGTCCACGCTGGCCAGGCACACGAACAAGACGCCGGAGCAGATCCGCGTCGACATCGACCGTGACAAGATCCTCACGGCCGAGGAGGCCAAGGAGTACGGCATCATCGACGAGGTCATGCCGTACCGGAAGCTCTCCGCGAGCTAGGGAACGCGCACGCGCGGCTAATGTGTAGTAGACAAGTGGTCCTGCCTCGACACGCCGGGCGGCGCGGTTTCCGTTGCACGCCCGGCGTGTTCGAGAGAGGCTTGTGACTCACTTACCGAGGACACGTTCGGAGCACGACAGTTCGGCAGACGTGTCCTACCACTCTCGCTTTTCCGGGTGGGACGGGTACCGTCGAGGACGTATGACGGCCAGGCGCGCGTGCTGGTGCGCCGGAGGGGACAGAGGTCAACGGCCATGGCACGTATCGGTGACGGCGGCGACCTGCTGAAATGCTCTTTCTGCGGGAAGAGCCAAAAGCAGGTGAAGAAGCTCATCGCCGGCCCCGGCGTGTACATCTGCGACGAGTGCATCGACCTCTGCAACGAGATCATCGAAGAGGAGCTGGCCGAGGCCGGCGACGTCAAGCTCGACGAGCTGCCGAAGCCCGCGGAGATCCACGACTTCCTCGACCAGTACGTGATCGGGCAGGGCGACGCCAAGCGCACGCTGTCGGTGGCGGTCTACAACCACTACAAGCGCATCCAGGCGGGCGACCGGATCAAGGACGGCCAGAACGACATCGAGCTGGGCAAGTCCAACATCCTGCTGCTCGGCCCGACCGGCTGCGGCAAGACCTACCTCGCCCAGACCCTGGCGAAGCTGCTCAACGTCCCGTTCGCCATCGCCGACGCCACGGCGCTGACCGAGGCCGGCTACGTCGGCGAGGACGTGGAGAACATCCTGCTCAAGCTGATCCAGGCGGCCGACTACGACGTCAAGCGCGCCGAGACCGGCATCATCTACATCGACGAGGTCGACAAGATCGCTCGCAAGAGCGAGAACCCCTCGATCACCCGGGACGTCTCCGGTGAGGGCGTGCAGCAGGCGCTGCTGAAGATCCTGGAGGGCACCACCGCGAGCGTGCCCCCGCAGGGCGGCCGCAAGCACCCGCACCAGGAGTTCATCCAGATCGACACGACGAACGTGCTGTTCATCGTGGCCGGGGCCTTCGCGGGCCTGGAGCGGATCGTGCAGGACCGGGTCGGCAAGCGCGGCCTGGGCTTCGGCGCGGAGATCCGGTCCAAGGCCGAGGTCGAGGCCAGCGACATCTTCGGCGACGTGATGCCGGAGGACCTGATCAAGTTCGGCCTGATCCCCGAGTTCATCGGCCGGCTGCCGATCGTGGCCACCGTGGCGAACCTGGACAAGCCGTCGCTGGTGCAGATCCTCACCGAGCCGCGCAACGCGCTGTCCAAGCAGTACCAGCGGTTGTTCGAGATGGACGGCGTCGAGCTGGAGTTCACCAAGTCGGCCCTGGAGGCCGTCGCCGACCAGGCGATCCTGCGCGGCACCGGTGCCCGCGGCCTGCGCGCGATCATGGAGGAGGTGCTGCAGCCGGTGATGTACGACATCCCCAGCCGCACCGACGTCGCCAAGGTCGTGATCACCGAGCAGACGGTCCGGGAGAACGTGAACCCGACCATCGTCGCCCGCCAGCCCACGCGCCGCGAGCGCCGCGAGAAGTCCGCCTGATCGGGCTATCTTGCCCACCCGCTCCGGGTGGGCAGGCACTTCCCTGATGCGTCCCCGCTCCCTCCGGCGGTAGTAGTTGGACTACCTCTGGAAGGGAGCGGACGCATGCGTCGGGGCTATGTGCTCTTGCTGCACGGCTGGACTGGATCGGGCACCGACCACTGGCAGAGCTGGCTCGCCTCCGAGCTGCCCCGGTACGGCGTCACCGTCGACCACCCGCGGTTCCCCGATCCCGCCCACCCCGACCTGGACGCCTGGCTGCCGGTGCTGCGGCACCGCCTCGGCACGGTCCCGTCGGACGCGGACCTGGTGGTCCTCACGCATTCCCTCGGCGGCGTTCTCTGGCTGCACCACGCGGCGAACCTGAGCGGCAGGACCCGGCGGGCGCACCGCGTCCTCCTGGTCGCCCCGCCGTCGGTGAACTCGATCCACCCGGGCTGGAACGGCTTCCGCTCGGTGGCCCGGGACTCTCGCGGTGTGCGCCTCGCGGCGAGCATCACGCGCATGGTCGCCGGTCAGGGAGACCCCTACAGCTCACAGGCGGAGTCGCGCGCCCTGGCCACCGAACTGGGCGTGGACCTCGACGTGATCCCCGGCGGCGAGCACCTCAACGCCGACTCGGGCTTCCACCGCTGGCCCGCCGCCCTGGAATGGGCCCTCGGCACGCGCCCCACTCTGCTCGACCACGCCCCGCTGCACACGACCTGACCGGGTGAACCCCCGCGGCGGAGAAGCGGGTCAGGGGAGGTGGCGGCCGACGAAGCGGACCACGTCGGGCAGGACCCGGTTGTAGAAGGTGTGGTTGTGGCCACCGGGGCCGGTCGCGGCGACGGCGGGCTTGGCGCGCTGGATGAACTGGCGGACACCGCCGATGAAGCTGTCCTCGGTGCCGCACCACATGCCGACCTTGGCCACGCCGTGCTTGTCGATGTTGCGCAGCGGGTCCATCGAGGCCCACTCGGCCTGGTCGCGGAACGCCTTGCGCTTGCTCATCTCCGACCACGAGGTGATCAGCGCGGGGGAGATCGCGGCGATCGCGCGCACCGGGTCGCGGCGCTCCTGCCTGCGGCGGGCGTACAGGAACGCGCCGAAGCCGCCCATGGAGATGCCGGAGACGGCGAAGGGCTTGCCGTCCGGGCCGCCGAGACCGCGCTCGGCCAGCCAGGTGGGGACCTCCTCCAGCAGCATGGCCATCGGGTTGTCGTTCTGCTGCTGGTGCCAGTAGGTGTTGGCGCCGCCGTCCACCGCGACGAAGGCGAACGGGCGGACGTGGCCCTTGTTGACCGCGGAGGCCAGCGCACCGGCCAGATCGCCGCCGGGCGCGGAGCGGGCGTTGCCGAAGCGACCGTGCAGCAGCAGGCAGACGGGCAGGTCCCGGCTGGTGTTGCTGGGCAGGAAGGTGGCGATCTCCACGCTCTGCCTGCGGTAGGCGGAGCGGACCCGCTCGACCCGCATCACACCGCGCGAGGGGGCCGAGGCGAGCGCGGGTGTGCTGCTCGGCGCGGGAACGGGCTTGAGCCCCTTCTCCGTGTGGCGCAACGCCCCGCTGCCCGCGGTCACCCCGAGCGTGACCGTGGCGGCCGCCCCCGCGGCCGCGCCCATCAGCACTGTGCGTCGGACGACGCGGCGCTGACTGTTGCCCCCCTGGGCCACGCTGAACCTCCCCCTGCGAGTGCGGGACCGAATCGTCCCCGCACTCACTTGACGCAACTCAGGCCATTCTCGTTACCGATCACACGGAATTTATCCTGAGTGATCCGCCTCACACCCAAAAGAGGGTTGTCAGACGGCTCTCTTGTCGCGGAGTTTACGGGCACTCCCTTCGTCGTAGCCCAGCCAGCTCAAGATCGCGTCGGTGTCTTGCCCCAACCGGGGGATGGCGCCCGGTGACCAGCTCCAATGCGTGGCGTCCACCGGCGGTCTCAGCATTCGGGGGCTTGCGCCGCCCGGCGCGGGTACTTCATGCCATCGGTCGCGTGCCGCGAGCTGCGGGTGCGCCGCCAGTCCCAGCACGTCCCGGGTGCGCGCGGCGGGCACGTCGGCGGCGTCGAGCGCGGACAGCAGGCCCTCCGCCGTCATCCCGGCGAAGATCGCGTGGAGTTCCGCGTGCAGCTCGTCGCGGTGCTCCACCCGCGACGCCACGGTGGTGAACCGAGGATCGATCGCCAGGTCCGGTCGGTCCAGCACGCGTCCGCACAGACGAGTCCACTGTGGCTCGTTCTGCACGGCGAGGTGCACGGTTTCGCCGTCGCCGCAGCGAAAAGGCCCGTACGGGGCGATGCTCGCGTGGTGCGCGCCCGAGCGCGGCGGGATGCGGCCGGTGCCGGTCGCGTAGAGCAGCGGCTGCTGCACCCACTCCGCCAGCGACTCCAGCAGCGACAGGCGCAACGCCGTCCCTTCTCCGGTGCGTTGGCGGTGGTAGAGCGCGGCCAGGACCGCCGCGTGCAGGTGCACCCCGCCGGAGATGTCGGCGACGGAGATCCCCGTGCGCGCGGTCACCTCGCCCTCACCGGTCAGCTCGATCAGCCCGGCCTCGGACTGGACGAGCGCGTCATAGGCCTTGCGCTCCGAGTACGGACCGCCGTCGCCGTAGCCGGACAGCTCGCCGACGATCAGGTCCGGGCGGGAAGCGCGCAGCGTCTCCGCGTCCACACCTGTGCGACGGGCCGCGGCGGGGGAGAGGTTGCACAGCACCACGTCGGCGCGCTCGATGAGCTTGGCCAGGACCTCGCGCCCCTCGGGCTGCTTGAAGTCGATGGTGATCGACTCCTTGCCCGCGTTGGTCCAGGCGAAGTACGAGGAGACCTCGCCGCAGGCGCTGTCGTAGTGGCGCGCGAAGTCCCCACCGTCGACGCGCTCCACCTTGATCACGCGGGCGCCCAGGTCGGCGAGCAGCCGGGAGGCGTAGGGCACGGCGACGGCCTGTTCCAGGCTCACCACGACGACGCCGTTCAGCGGGCCGCTCATCGGTCCACTCTGGACTGTCCGGAGTAGACGTTCATCGACGCGTCCCTGAGGAAGCCGACCAGCGTCATGCCCTGCTCCGCCGCGAGGTCGGCCGCGAGCGAGGACGGTGCGGAAACCGCTGCCAGCACGGGGATCCCGGCCATCGTGGCCTTCTGCACCAGTTCGAACGAGGCGCGTCCCGACACCATCAGCACGCAGCCGCTCAGCGGAACCCGGCGGGACATCAGTGCCCAGCCGATGACCTTGTCCACCGCGTTGTGCCTGCCGACGTCCTCCCGTGCGACGAGCAGTTCCCCCGCGGAGGTGAACAGCCCGGCCGCGTGCAGCCCGCCGGTGCTGTCGAAGACGCGCTGAGCCGCGCGGAGCTTGCCGGGCAAGGAGATCAGCGTGTCGACGCTGACCTTCGCGTCGTCCTTCGTGAGGTCGTGGTGGCTGCGCACGCGAACCGTCTCCAGCGCGGCCTTGCCGCACACCCCGCAGGACGACGTGGTGTGGAAGTTCCGCTCGACGCCGACCTGGGCCGGCGGGACGTGGTCGGCCAGGGCGAGGTCGAGGACGTTGTAGGTGTTCCTGCCGTCCTCGTCGGTGCCGTCGCAGTAGCGGGCGGTCCGCACGTCCTCCACCCCGGCGATGACGCCTTCGGTGAGCAGGAAGCCGTGGGCGAGTTCGACGTCCTGGCCGGGCGTGCGCATGGTGACTGTGAGCGCGCGGCCGTTCACGCGCAGCTCCAACGGTTCCTCCGCGGCGAGCGCGTCCTGGCGGCGCATCTCGCGGCCGTCGGAGATCCGCAGCACCTGGCGGCGGACCGTCACTCTGCCCATGCGCGCCTCCTTCCGAGGCTCGGAGGTGACAGACACCAATCGCGAGTTTATGTTGCGTTCTCGACTGCTAGGTCGGAGGTGCCGGGTGGAGCCGGTGGTTGGTCCCGCCCGTCGCGCTGTCGGTGCACCTCACGATCGGCCAGGCGTACGCGTGGAGCGTGTTCGCATCGCCGCGAGAGGGCGCTCGGGCATCGCCACCACGTTCCGGGTGCACGGCCTCGTCGACGCAGTGTTCATACTGCGTGACAGGCGAATCCCGCTGATGGTGCTGGCGTGGGTCTGGTGTGCCGTTCGCCTACGGCCGCTCCCAGGTGATCGCCCAGGTCACCCGGCTGTTCACCGGCTGACCAGCCGGATCACGATGGACTTCGACGTCGGGGTGTTCGAGATCTCCGCCGTGGAGTCCAGCGGCACCAACGCGTTCGCCTCCGGGAAATAGGCCGCCGCGCAGCCCCGCGCCGTGGGGTAGGCCACCACCCGGAAGCGCTCTGCCGTGCGGTCCTCATCGCCTGCCCACTCGCTGACCAGGTCGACCAGCGCTCCGTCGGCAATGCCCAGCTGCGTCAAGTCGTCCGGGTTGACGAACACCACGCGCCGAGCGTCCTTCACACCTCGGTAGCGGTCGTCCAGGCCGTAGATCGTGGTGTTGAACTGGTCGTGGCTGCGCAGGGTTTGCAGCAGCAGGCGGCCTTCCGGGATCCGCGGCGCCTGGAAGCTGTTCGCGGTGAAGTTCGCTTTGCCTGTCGCGGTGAGGAATTCACGGCTGTCGCGGGGCGGATGCGGCAGCACGAAGCCGTTCTTGTCGCGCACGCGCTCGTTGTAGTTGGCGAAGCCCGGCACCACGCGCTCGATGCGGTCGCGAATCCGGTCGTAGTCGGCCTCGAAGTCCTCCCACGGGACCGGGTGCTCCGCGCCGAGGACCTTGCGGGCCAGCCTGGCGACGATCGCGACCTCGGAGAGCAGGTGCTCGCTCGCCGGGGCGTTGCGGCCGCGGGAGCTGTGCACCACCGACATCGAGTCCTCGACGCTGACGAACTGCTCACCGCCCTGCTGCACATCGCGCTCGGTGCGCCCGAGTGCCGGCAGGATGAGGGAGATCTCGCCGGGCACGACGTGCGAGCGGTTGAGCTTCGTGGAGACGTTGACCGTCAACGCGCACGAGGACAGTGCCCGTTCGGTCAGCTTGGTGTCCGGCGTGGCGGAGACGAAGTTGCCGCCCATCGCGAAGAACACCGAAGCCCGGCCGTCGCGCATCGCGCGCAGCGAGTCCACGGTGTCGTAGCCGTGCTTGCGCGGCACGGAGATGGAGAACTCCTTCTCCAGCGCTGACATGAACTCCTCCGGCATCTTCTCCCAGATGCCCATCGTGCGGTCGCCCTGCACGTTGGAGTGGCCGCGCACCGGGCAGACCCCGGCGCCGGGCTTGCCGATCATTCCGCGCAGGAGCAACACGTTCACGATCTCGCGGATGGTCGGCACGGAGTGCTTGTGCTGGGTCAGCCCCATGGCCCAGCAGACGATCGTCCGCTTGGACTCGATCATCATCCGCGAGACCTCGGCGATCTGCTCGCGCGGCAGGCCGGTCGCGGCGTCCACGGCGGCCCAGTCGAGATCGCGGACCTGCTCGGCGTAGGCGTCGAAGCCGTGGGTGTGCGCGTCGATGAACGCGCGGTCCAGCACCGTGCCGGGCGCGGCCTCCTCGGCCGCCAGGACGAGATGGCCCAGCGCTTGGAAGAACGCGAGGTCACCGCCGAGCTTGATCTGGCAGAACTCGTCCGAGATCGGAGTGCCCCTGCCGATCAGGCCGCTGACGTTCTGCGGGTTCTTGAAGCGCAGCAAACCCGCTTCCGGCAAGGGGTTCACCGCGACGATCCGCGCACCGCGCTTCTTCGCGACCTCCAGCGAGGAGAGCATGCGCGGGTGGTTGGTGCCCGGGTTCTGACCGACCACGATGAGCAGGTCGGCCGACTCCACGTCCTCGAGCGAGACCGAGCCCTTGCCGATGCCGATGGTCTCCTTCAGCGCGGCGCCGGAGGACTCGTGGCACATGTTCGAGCAGTCGGGCAGGTTGTTCGTGCCGTAGCCGCGGCAGAACAACTGGTAGAGGAACGCCGCCTCGTTGCTGGTGCGACCGGAGGTGTAGAAGATCGCCTCGTCCGGACTGGCGAGGCCGTTGAGCTTGTCCGCGATGAGGGAGAACGCGTCCTCCCAGGAGATCGGCGAGTAGTGGGTGTCCCCGCGCCGCAGCACCATCGGCTCGGTCAGCCTGCCCTGCTGTCCCAGCCAGTAGTCGGTGCGGTCGGCCAGCTCGGCGATGCTGTGCCCGGCGAAGAACTCGCGGTCCGCCCGGCGCCGCGTGGCCTCCTCGGCGATCGCCTTCGCGCCGTTCTCGCAGAACTCCGCGAGCTTGCGGTGGCCCTGGGCCTCCGGCCACGCGCAGCCGGGGCAGTCGACGCCGTTGTGCTGGTTGAGCACCTTCAGCGAGCGCACCGTGCGCCCGACGCCCATCTGCTCAACGCCGCGCTTGAGCGAGACGGCGACGCCGGGGATGCCCGCCGCCCAGTCCTTGGGCCTGCCGACGACCAGCCGGGACTCGTCGACGTCGTACTCCGGGGGCTTGCGGCTCATGCATTCATATTGCGCCGCCCTCCGCCGTCCCACCATGGGAACGCCCGGCGACCAGCGCTTCCAGGCCGTCGAGAACGCGCTCCAGGCCGAACTCGAAGTCCATCTCGACCACGTCGAACGCACCCGAGTTCCGGATGCGGTTCAGCGTGGGGAACCGCTGAGGATCGGCCAGCTCCCGCCAGAACCGTTCGCGACTGGACCACCACTCGTCCTCGGACTGCCCGGTCCGGCGCTCGGCCAGCCTCGCGTCCACCGACGCCCTCGCGACTCCGCGCACATAGCCGTAAAGGGTGTTGAAGACGGCCACGATCTCCTTGTCCGACAAGCCGATCCCGGACAGCGCGGTCAGCGCGGACTCGTAGGCGGTGGTGCCGTTGGGGCCGAGGGCCGGGCGGTGCCAGGCGAGGTGCAGCACCCAGGGGTGGCGGTGGAACAGCTCCCACTCCTCGCGCGCGCAGACCTCCATCTTCGCCCGCCAGCCGCCCTCGACCTGCTCCAGCATCGGCGACTCGGCGTTGACGGTGTCCACCATGACGTCCAGCAGCTCAGCCTTGCCCGGCACGTAGCGGTAGATCGACATCGTGGTGAAGCCGAGCCGTTCGGCGACCGCGCGCATGGACAGGGCGGCCAGGCCGTCGGCGTCGGCGATCTCGATCGCTGCGCGGGCGATCTGGTTGAGCGTCAGCGCGGGTCTGGGACCTCGGCTCGGCCGCGCCCGGTCGCCCCAGAGCAGCTCCAGGGTGCGGTGCGGGTCGCCGCTGCTGTACTCGGTCATCGGGGCTCATCGTAGAACTGTGTATGCCCTACACTTAACTGTGTACGAGATACACGGAGGTGGGACGTGCAGGTTCGGGACGCGGTGCGGGCCGATGCCGCGGCGATGGGTGGGGTCCTGGTCAGGGCGTTCGACGCGGACCCGGTGATGAACTGGATGTTCGACGACGCCGAGCGGCGCAGGCGGATCTACCCGCGGATGATGACCGCGCTGATCAGGCACACCTACCTGTACAAGGGTGGCTGCCAGGTGGCCGGGCGCGACGGCGAGGTGCTCGGTGTCGCGCTCTGGGTTCCGCCCGGCCGGGTGAAGGTCCCGCTGTGGCGCCAGCTCCTCGCCGCGCCCACGATGATCACCCGCGCGGGGCCCGCGCGGTTCGTCCGGATCAGCCGCCGTGGTGCGCGGCTCGAATCGGTCATCAAGGCCGTTCATCCCCGGGAACCGCACTGGTACCTGTCCGTCCTCGGCACCGAGCCGAGCGCGCAGGGGACCGGCGTCGGCGGTGCTCTGCTGCGCTCCCGGCTGAGCGGGTGCGAGGTGCCCGCCTACCTCGAGTGCATCGACGCGCACGTGCCGATCTACGAGCGCTTCGGCTTCAAGGTCATCAGCGACATCCAGGTCCCCGACGGCGGCCCGATGCTCCACGGCATGCTGCGCGCGGCGGCGAACTCCTAGGAGCAGGATTCGTCACTGATGGGGTTGTTGGGATCCAGGTAGTAGGACTCGTCGTGCTTCGCGGCGGGGCCGGTCGTCGGGGAGACGCGGCCGCGGCCGAAGGTGGGCGCCAGCAGGCCCTCCTTGGCGGCGGCGCAGTCCATCATGTACGTGAAGCCGTTGGCGGCGCCTGGCCACAGCTTGCCGCCGGACTCCTCGTAGAGCAGGTACTCCACCTCCCGCCGCTCGGTCGCGATGCGGTCGGTCGGATCGGCCAGCCGCCGCGGGTCGTCGTGGTGGAAGGCGTAGGCCACGATGAAGTTCGTCTTCGCCAGCAGGGCGCCCCGGTCGCCGAGCCCGATCGTCATCGAGCCGGTGACCCTGGGCGGATCGGCGGCCAGGCGGACCTTCGGCGAGATCAGCGTGCGCGCCCAGCCCAGCTCCTCCGGCGTGCCCTTGATGTCCTTGTGCGACTCCGGGTCGAAGAGGTCGAGCACCGGCTGCATGGTCTTCCCGGTCAGCACGTCCGGATTGAGCCGGGCCGCGACGAGCATCGCGCGGACCTTCTCGGTGAACGCGGCCACCTCGCCGGGGCTGTACTTGCCGACCTGCGTGGGCGGCGGGGCGACGAATCCGGCCGCCCCCTCCGGCCAGTTCGCCATCTTCGTGCCGAGGAAGGCGTTCACCGGGGCGGGCGCCTCGGTCGCGGTGCCACCCTTGCCGAACAGCCGGTCGAAGGTCCCGTCCTGGTACATCAGCGCGCTGACGGCGACGATGCCGACAGCGGCCAGGACGGAGACGATCATGTTGGCGCGCCTGCGGTCTCTCATGTCGGTCCCCCTGCCGAGTGAGTAGCGGCGGAACGCTAGCAGCGCGCCCGGCCGACGCGGGAGATGTCGGATGAAACCGCTTCTCGGCGCTCCGTAAACTCTGCAGGTGTGACCGAGACCCTTCCGCCCCAGGCCAGCACCGAACTTCCCGCGCAGTGGGACCACGCGCGGGTAGAGGGCGAGCTGTACCAGCGGTGGGTGGACCGGGACTACTTCACGGCGCGGCCGGACAGCGACCGGCCGCCGTTCTCCATCGTCATCCCGCCGCCCAACGTCACCGGCAACCTGCACATCGGGCACGCGCTGGACCACTCGCTGATCGACGCGCTGACCCGCTGGCGCCGGATGCAGGGCTACGACGCGCTGTACCTGCCGGGCATGGACCACGCGAGCATCGCGGTGCACGCGAAGGTGGAGAAGCAGCTGCTGGCCGAGGGCACCTCGCGGCGGGAGCTGGGCCGCGAGGCCTTCATCGAGCGCACCTGGCAGTGGAAGGCCGAGTACGGCGGTCAGATCCTGAACCAGATGCGCCGCCTCGGCGAGAGCGTGGACTGGTCGCGCGAGGCGTTCACCATGGACGAGGCCCGCTCCCGGGCCGTGCAGACGATCTTCAAGCGGCTCTACGACGACGGCCTGATCTACCGCGCCGAGCGGCTGGTGAACTGGTCGCCGGAGGCGCGCTCGGTGCTCTCCGACGCCGAGGTCGACCACATCGAGGTCGAGGGCGAGCTGGTCTCCATGCGCTACGGCGACGGGGACGCCTCGATCGTCGTGGCCACCACGCGGGTGGAGACCATGCTCGGGGACACCGCCGTCGCGGTGCACCCGGACGACGAGCGCTACAAGCACCTCGTCGGCACCCTGATCGACCACCCGATCACCGGCAGGAAGATCCCGGTCGTCGCCGACGACTACGTGGACCCCGAGTTCGGCTCCGGCGCCGTGAAGATCACCCCGGCGCACGACCCGAACGACTTCGAGCTGGGCAAGCGGCACAACCTGCCGATGCCGACGATCATGGACGAGCAGGGCCGGATCGCCGACTCCGGCACCCGCTTCGACGGCATGGACCGGTTCGAGGCGCGGGTGGCCATCCGCGAGGCGCTGCGCGAAGAGGGCCGCATCGTTGCGGAGAAGCGGCCGTACCTGCACAGCGTCGGGCACAGCGAGCGCGGCAAGGAGCCGATCGAGCCGCGCCTGTCCATGCAGTGGTTCGTCAACGTCGGCCCGTTGGCCAAGGCCGCCGGGGACGCCGTGCGCGACGGCAAGGTCACCATCCACCCGCCGGAGATGACCAAGCGCTACCTCGGCTGGACCGACAACTTGCACGACTGGTGCATCTCGCGGCAGCTGTGGTGGGGCCACCGCATCCCGGTGTGGCACGGGCCCAACGGCGAGATGGTCTGCGTCGGCCCCGATGAGCAGCCCCCGACCGGCGAGGGCTGGCGCCAGGACGAGGACGTCCTCGACACCTGGTTCTCCTCCGGGCTCTGGCCGTTCTCCACCCTGGGCTGGCCGGACAAGACCGAGGACCTGGCGAAGTACTACCCGACCAGCGTCCTGGTCACCGGCTACGACATCATCTTCTTCTGGGTCGTCCGGATGATGATGTTCGGCCTGTACGCGATGGACGGCGTCCCGCCGTTCCGCACCGTCGCCCTGCACGGCATCGTCCGTGACGCGCTCGGGCGCAAGATGTCCAAGTCCCTCGGCAACGGCGTCGACCCGATCGAGTGGATGGACCGCTACGGCACGGACGCGGTGCGCTTCACCCTGCTCCGCGGCGCCAACCCGGGCACCGACATCCCGATCAGCGAGGAATGGGTCGCGGGCTCGCGCAACTTCTGCACGAAGCTGTGGAACGCCACCCGGTTCGCGTTGATCAACGGCGCCAAGGTCGTCACCGACCCGCCGACGGTGGCCGAGCTGACCGACGCCGACCGGTGGATCCTGGGCCGCCTCGACGAGCTCACCGCCGAGATGAACGCCTTCATGGAGGACTTCCAGTTCGCCAAGTCCACCGAGGCGCTCTACCACTTCGTCTGGGACGAGTTCTGCGACTGGTACGTGGAGCTGGCCAAGGTCCAGCTGGCCGACCCGGACCAGGTGGAGCAGACCCGCGCGGTGCTCGGCCACGTGCTCGACACCGTGCTGCGGCTGCTGCACCCGGTCGCGCCGTTCATCTCCGAGCAGCTGTGGACCACGCTCACCGGCAACGAGTCGCTGGTGATCGCGCCCTGGCCCAAGGCGACGGGCAAGCAGGCCGACGCCGGGTCCGCCGAACGGGTGGCCTCGGTGCAGAAGCTGGTCACCGAGATCCGCCGGTTCCGCTCCGACCAGGGCCTCAAGCCCGGGCAGAAGGTGGCGGCCCGCCTGACGGGCATCGAGGCGGCCGGGCTGAGCGGCCTGGAGAAGGCGCTGCGCTCGCTGGTCCGGCTGACCGAGCCCGCGGAGTCCTTCACCGCCTCCGCCTCCTTCGAGCTGGGCCTGCCCTCGGGCACGGTCACCGTCGAGCTGGACCTCTCCGGCGCGATCGACGTCGCGGCCGAGCGCAAGCGCCTCGCCAAGGACCTCGCCGTGGCCGAGAAGGAGTACGCGGGCACCGACGCCAAGCTCAACAACCCCAAGTTCACCGACAAGGCCCCGGCCGAGGTGGTCGAGAAGATCCGCGCCCGCCGCGAGGCGGCCCAGGCCGACATCGACCGCATCACCGCCCGCCTGGCCGGCCTCCCCGAGGCGTAGCCGCTCGCGGGCGGTGGGTGGTGCCCGGGGGTGAGGGGCAAAAGCGCCGGTCGTAGACTTGGCGGACGTGAACCGGACCCCCGTGCACCGAACCCCGTCGGGGGAGTGACGAAGTGCCTCGAACCGATCCCGCCGCCCTGGCCGCCTTCGCCGCGGTCGAGGCCGAGCTGAACCAGCGCTGGCCGGAGACGAAGCTCGAACCGTCCCTGGACCGCATCCGAGCGCTGGTGGATCTGCTCGGTGAGCCGCAGCGCTCCTACCCGGTGCTGCACCTCACCGGCACCAACGGCAAGACATCGACCTCGCGGATGCTCGACGCGCTGCTCACCGGCCTCGGGCTGCGCACGGGCCGCTACACCAGCCCGCACCTGCAGCTGGCCACCGAGCGGATCAGCGTGGACGGAGCGCCGATCACCGTCGAGCGCTACGTCGAGGTCTACCGGGACATCGAGCCGTACCTCGGGATGGTCGACAAGGCCTCCCAGGACGCCGGGCAGCCGCCGCTGAGCAAGTTCGAGGTGCTGACCGCGATGGCCTTCGCCGCCTTCGCCGACGCCCCGGTCGACGCGGCCGTGGTCGAGGTGGGCCTCGGCGGCTCGTGGGACGCGACGAACGTGGCCGACGGGCAGGTGTCTCTCATCACACCGATCGGCATCGACCACGTCGACTTCCTGGGCGACGACGTGCTCAAGATCGCCGAGGAGAAGGCCGGGATCATCAAGCCGGGCTCGGTCGCGGTGCTCGCCGAACAGGCCGCCGAGGTGGCCGCGGTCCTGCTGAAGCGCTGCGTCGAGGTGGACGCCACGGTGGCTAGGCAGGGCATGGAGTTCGGCGTGCTGGAGCGCGAGGTCGCCGTGGGCGGCCAGCTGCTCAAACTGCAAGGTCTCAGCGGTGTCTACGACGAGATCTTCCTGCCGCTGCACGGTGAACATCAGGCGAAGAACGCCTCGCTCGCGCTGGCCGCCGCGGAGGCGTTCTTCGGCGCAGGGCCGGACCGGCAGCTGGACGTGGAAGCCATTCGGGTGGCTTTCGGAGGGGTCGCCACGCCTGGGCGGCTGGAGCGGATGAGGGCTGCACCTGCGGTTCTGGTCGACGCGGCGCACAATCCACATGGTGCCCGCGCCCTCGCGGCCACCATCTCTAGTGAGTTCGCGTTCCGTCGACTGATCGCTGTAGTCGGGGTGATGCGCGACAAGGATGCTTACGGCATCCTGTCAGAGCTGGAACCGGTGGTCTCCGAAGTGGTGCTCACCCAGAACTCGTCCCCGCGCGCGATGGACGCCGACGAACTCGCCGGCATCGCCCGCTCGGTGTTTGGCGAGGACCGCATCGTCGTCGAGCCCAGGCTCGAGGACGCGATCGAGGTCGGCGTGCAGCTGGCCGAGGAGACCGACTCCCCGGACGAAGTCGTGTCCGGCGGCGGTGTGCTGATCACCGGTTCCGTGATCACAGCTGGGGATACCCGCGCACTTTTTGGCAAGGAGCCGTCATGAAGTCCTGTTCCCGTCCCAAGTCGCCGGCAAACACGGCCAACCGGGACGCCGAGTTCGATGATCGTCCCTGGCGCGTCGTCCGCGGGTTCTCCGTGGTCAAGGTCGCCCAGGAGCGGGGTATGCGTTCCCTCGTCGCGGGTGGTCCCGCCAACCGGCGGCGCTCGCGATGACCGAGGCGCCGACGACGTCCGGCCCCCAGGTGCGGCGGAAGGACCCCTGGAAGGGGCTCCGCGGCATCCAGGCGGGAACGCTGGTGATGGAGGCGATCGTGGTGGCGCTGTCGCTGCTGGTCATCGCCAAGTTCGACGGCATCACCAGCCTGGGCGGCATTCTGGTCGGCGCGCTCGCGGTGGCGATGGTCGTGGCCAGCGGGGTTCAGGGCAAGCCGTGGGGCGTCGGCCTCGCGGTCGCCCTGCAGGTCCTGATGATCGCCGCCGGATTCATCGTTTTCGCCCTTGGCGCGGTCGGAGTGGTGTTCGCCCTGGTCTGGGGCGCGCTGCTGTGGCTGCGCAAGGATCTTCGACGTCGAGAGGCCGCGCAGGCCGCGGCCTCCTGACGCTCGCCACCCGCGCTTCTGCTAACAGTGTGGGGTGGACTTCTGGTCGGAACTCATCGGGACCCAGACCGCGCCGCCGCCGCCGGTCGTCCTGGTGACGGGTGTGCTCGCCCTGGTCGTTGTGCTCTCGCACACGCCGTGGCGGGTGGCCCGCAACATCATCACCATCGTGCACGAGGCCGGGCACGCGCTGGTCGCGCTTCTGGCCGGCCGTCGGCTGAGCGGGATCCGGTTGCACTCGGACACCTCGGGGGTGACCGTCTCCCGCGGCAGGCCGACCGGCCCCGGCATGGTGTTCACCTCGCTGGCCGGCTACATCGCCCCGTCGCTGGTCGGGCTGGGGTTCGCGGCCCTGCTCGGCACCGACCGGATCACCCTGCTGCTGTGGGTGTGCACCGCGGTGCTGCTGGCCATGCTGATCATGGTGCGCAACGTCTACGGCGCGCTGTTGCTGCTGGTCACCGGTGCTGTGCTGGTGTCGGTGTCGCTGCTGACCACCAGCGGGGTCCAGGCCGCCTTCGCCTACCTGATCACCTGGTTCCTGCTGGTCGGCGGTGTGCGTCCGGTGAGCGAGCTGCAGCGCAAGCGCAGCAGGGGCCGGGCGCGCGACTCCGACGCCGACCAGCTCGCCCGGCTCACCAGCACGCCCGCGATCACCTGGGTGCTGGTCTTCTTCGTCGTCACCCTCGGCTCGCTCGGCCTGGGCACCACGTGGATGCTCACCGGCATCGTCTTCTGACCCGGTGAGCCGGAAACCTGCCGTTGAGTTCCTGTGGTGATCAAGGACGGCGGCCACACCCGGTCCAGTGACGAGTTTCGCTAGTGTCAAGCCGATCTCGGCGCCTAACGTGCACGAGGTCGACAGCGAGGGAGGTGCGTGGTGACCGACATCCGGTTCTCGGCTGGGCTGATGGGCATGAGCGATGCGGCCCGCCACCTGGGTATCCCGCGAAGGACCTTCCAGCGCTGGGCCCGCGGTTATGAGCGGGGCGGTCCACTGCTGCACCTCGTGCCCACGGAACGCAAGTACGACGCCAGCGTCACGTTCATCTCGCTGGTCGAGGCATGGGTGCTGGCGGGACTGCGCAAAGCGGGGGTGGTTCCCCAGCGGATTCGTCCCGCGCTCCAACGGCTGCAACAGGAATTCGGCCGCGAATACGTGCTGACGTCACGGGAACTCGCCACCGACGGCATCGCCGTCCTCTGGGACTTCTCCCGGACCAACGAGGGCGAGGGCCTGATCGAGGGCAGAACCGATCAGCTCATCATTCGCGAGATCGTGGCCGACTACATGCACTACGTCGGTTGGGCCGATGACGGGCATCCGAGCAAGCTGGAACTGAGGACGTACCAGCCGTCCAAGGTCACTGTCGACCCGTATCGCGGGTTCGGTCAGCCAATGTTCGCGGGCAACGGCGTGCACGTCGCCAATGTCGCCGCGATGCTGAAGGCGGGCGAAGAACCCGACATCGTCGCCGAAGAGCATGGAATAAGCATCGAAGATGTCCGAGCCGCCGCACGCGTCCTCCTGGGCCGCGCCGCCTGAGTTTTATCTCGACGAGAACGCGGGCATTCGCAGCGTTCGGAAACTGCTTCTCGATCTGGGCTATGTCGTACACACGCCGGCCGAGCTGTTCGGCGCCAGGAAAAATGCCTGCGGGGCGCCGGACGAAGTTTGGCCGGCCAGGCTCGCGGGAAGCGGGTGGGCGGTGCTCAACAGGGATGTCGCCATCACCCGCAGACCCAGCGAGTTCGCCGCTTACCGACGGGCGAAAGTGCACATGTTCTACCTCCCGGGGGAAGCCCGGCGGGACGAGTTGTGCGAACTCGTCGAGATCAACCTGGCCGACATCTGCGTGCTCACGGTGACGAAGAGCCCCCGGTTGTGGCGGTTGACGCGGACTGGGATCAAGCCGCTGGACAGGTGAGGGCCCTGTCCGCAGCGCGCGGACAGGGCCCTTCGCGGTTGGCAAACGTGCGCTAGGTCAGGTCGGAGCACTTCTTCGCGTCGGGATCCGCTCCGGCCTTGGGGACCCAGCGGATGTTGGCGAAGGAGGCCTGGAAAGCGGCGTCGGTGTAGACGAGGAACGGGGTGTTGACGCTCTCCGCGTCCAGGCCTTTCTCGGCGAAGCAGGCGATCGGGATCTTCACCGTCGACTTGGTGCCCACCGGGAGGTCGGTGAACAGCTTCGTCGCGGTGACCTCGCCCTGGCACGGGTACACGCAGTGCGAGCTGATCACCGTGCGGCCCGCGGGCTTCTGGCCCACGATCACGTCGAAGGTCAGCGCCGCGTCGGCGTTGAGGTAGCCGCGCAGGTCGGTGCCGCCCGCCGGGTTCTGCAGGAAGACCTGGCCGGGCGCGGTGCCGTTCCAGGTGACCTTGAGGCCGTCGCCCTGCACGTTGACGTCGGTCGGGACGGTGGTGATCGAGGCGTGCGCGGCCTCGCCGTCCGGGCCGATCTCGGTGCCGCCCCAGTTCTCCGGGGAGCCGATGAAGCTCTTGTACGGTGCGATGTCCTGGCGCACGAAGACCTCGAGGTCCTCGTCCGCCGTGCCGCCTCCGCCACCACCGCAGTTCGCGGGCGAGGGCTCGGGGAGCTTGCCGACCTTGCCGGTCTCCCAGTTGTGCAGGCCGTAGCCGAGGCGGAACAGCGGGTCGTAGCCCGCGGTCTCCGGGTTCAGCGGGGTCTGGCAGGCCTCCTTCGGCCACGAGTACGGCAGCTTGCCGGTGTAGCCGATGCCGGTGTTCCACCCACGCACCAGCAGGTCGGCGACGCCGCCGCCCTCGGTGCCGGGCAGCCACGCGGCGACGAAGGCGTCGGAGCGGTTGAGCTCGGAGTTGACGTACATCGGGCGGCCGGAGACGTAGACGGTGACGACCGGGGTGCCCTTGCCGCTGACCTTGTCCAGCACGGCGAGGTCGTTCGGGTAGAGCTTGGCGGCCTCCAGCGTGCGCTTGCCGATGTCGCCGTTGCCCTCCGCGTACGGGGTCTCGCCGATCACGGCGATCACCGCGTCGAAGCCCTTGGGGTCGACGTCGCCGTTCTCGCTGAAGGTCACGTTCGCCTGGCCGAGCGCTTCCTTGAGACCGCCGAGGATGGTGGTGCCGTGGGGGAAGTCCGCGTTGGTGTTGCCGGTGCCCTGCCAGGTGAGCGTCCAGCCGCCGGTCTGGTTCTGCATGCTGTCGGCGCTCTTGCCGACCACGAGCACCTTGGCGCGCGGGGACAGCGGCAGGACGCGGTTGTTGTTCTTCAGCAGCACCTGGGACTTGCGCACGGCCTCGCGGGCGATCTTGCGCGCGTCCTTGGCGTCGGGCTTGCCCGCGTGCGCGCGGGCGGAGGGCTTGGGCGCGTCCAGCACTCCGGCGCGCGCCTTGACCCTGAGGATGCGGGTCACCGCGTCGTCGATGCGCGAGATCGGGATCTGCCCGCTCTCGACCTGGGCGATGGTGTTGGTGATGAACGCCTTCCAGTCGTGCGGGACCATGAAGACGTCGATGCCCGCGTTCACCGCCCGGGCGCAGCTGGCGTTGGTGCAGCCCTCGACCTGGCCGTGGCCGTTCCAGTCGGAGACCACGACGCCGTCGAAGCCGATCTTGTTCTTCAGGACGTCGTTGAGCAGCAGCTTGCTGCCGTGGATCTTGCCTTCCTTGATGCCCAGCTCGGCGTTGGTCCAGCTGTTGAAGGAGGCCATCACGGTCTGGGCGCCCGCGGCAAGCGCGCCGTAGTAGCCCTGGCCGTGCGTGTTGATCATGTCGGCGGCCGACGAGGGGTTCACGCCCTGGTCCTTGCCGCCCAGGGTGCCGCCGTCGCCGATGAAGTGCTTGGCGGTGGCGATCACGCCGTCGGGACCGATGCCCCTGGGGTTGTTGCCCTGCAGACCCCGCACGGCCTCGTAGCCGTAGGCACGGGTGATCCTCGGGTCCTCGGAGAAGCCCTCGTAGGTGCGTCCCCAGCGGTCGTCCTTCACCACGGCCAGGGTCGGCGCGAAGGCCCAGTCCTGCCCGGTCGCGCGGACCTGCTCCGCGGTGGCCGCGCCGATGTCGCGGACCAGGCACGGGTCCTGCGCGGCGCCGAGACCGATGTTGTGTGGGAAAACCGTTGTGCCGTAGACGTTGTTGTTGCCGTGCACCGCGTCGATGCCCCAGATGACCGGGATCTTCGTGCGGCTGCTCACCGACGCCTGCCAGTACGCGTCGGCCAGGTCCAGCCACTGCTTGGGCGTGGCGTGCTTGTCCTTGCCGGGCCAGGAACCGCCGCCGTTGAGGACGGTGCCGATGGAGTACTGCCTGACCTCCTCCGGTGTGATCGCGGCGATCTCCGGCTGGGTCATCTGGCCGACCTTCTCGGCCAGGGTCATGTCCTTGAGCAGGGCCGCCACCCGGCGCTCGACCGCGGCGTTGTCCACGATGTTGCTGCGGACCCTGGGCCAGTCCGAGTAGGTCGGCAGTTTCTGGTCGATCCGGGCGCAGCCGTTCCAGCCGAGGTCGGGCTTGCCGACGACGGGCTGCCGCGCGGTGTCGGTCTCCGGGGCGGCCGAGGCGACCCCGGAGACCGCGCTCAGCCCGAGCAGGGCGGCGAGCCCCACTGAGAGCAGACGTGATCTGGCCATGACGATCCGTTCTTGAGCGGGACACGGTCAGGAGGCGGCGGCGCCGATCCTGACCGTCGCGTCACGGCCCTGTCAAGGATTTCATGGAAGCGCTCTCATTGCTCCTGGCTGGGCGTTTGTCACTTCGGCTGGACGATGATGGGCGAGCCCTGCGGGACCGGGAGGACCTGGACCTTGCCGGACTTGATCGCCTCGTTGACCGCCTGCTGCTGCTGGTAGGACTGGTAGCCGGCGATCCCGCCGGGGAAGTTCGCCGCGGCCTGCTTGTCCACATCGGCCGCCTGGCTGCGCAGTTCCGCGGCCTGCTTGTCGGTGAGGCCCTGCACCAGCTGCGGCTGGATGCCCGGCTTCTGCAGCAGCACCGAGTTGATGGTGATCAGGTCGACGCCGAGGGTGAGCGTCTTGAGCACGGCGGGCAGCTGGGCGAGCACGTCCTTCTCCCACTGCGCCTTGGCCGCGGCGTCGGTGTAGAGCTTCTGCCACGGGTACTTCAGCGCCTCGTTGTCGGTCGCACGGTCCAGTGCGGCGCCGACGTAGTTGCGCAGCAGGGAGGTCCAGCCGGGCTTCATCTGCTCGCCGCCGTCACTGGGCGCCGCGTCGTACTTGTAGGCGATCAGCTCGTGGAACATCTGGAGCTTGCCGCCGGGCCACTTCTTGCCGGACGGGTCGGTGAACTCGGTGCAGTCGGTGTTCAGGGTGAACTTCACCGTGCCGGTCACCTTGATCTCCTGCGAGTCCTGCGTGGTGGAGGTCAGCGGGGCCGAGTCGATGCCGTCGCCCTCGCCGAAGGTGAAGTCGCGCTGCCCGGCGGGGTAGTAGTAGTGGTCGTCGTTGACGTCGCTGAAGTCGAGGTCGTTCTCGCACTCGACGAAGTTGCGGGAGTCGAAGGGGCCGTTGCCGTACTGCAACGACACCTCGCTGGAGGTGGGGTTGGCGATGGAGCAGCCCGTAGCCACCAAGGCCAGGGCGAGCAGGGTGACACTGGCACGGGTCCTCATTTCGGCTTGATACCACGGAATCCGCGGGACCCCTCCCGTTCTGCCGGAGTTCAGATTCGACTGTTAGAACTCCGTCATGAGGCTCAACCGACGTTCGCTCCTCCTGGGTGCCGCGGCCGCGTTCATCCCCGCGAGCCGCCCGGAGCTGACGCACGGCATCCAGTTCGGCGAACTCGCTCCGGACGGCGCGGTGGTGTGGACGCGCGCGGACCGGCCGTCCCGGATGTCGGTCGAGGTCGCGCTGGACCCGGAGTTCCGCCGGATCGTCCGCCGGGTTCCCGGGCCGGTGCTGACGCCCGAGACGGACGGCACCGGTGAGCTGAAGCTGGACGGATTGCCCGCAGGACAGCGGTTCCACGTGCGGGTCACCGCGCAGGACCTGGACGGCAGGGCCACGAGCGCTCCGGTGGTCGGTGAGTTCCGCACGGCGCCGCGGCGGCGGGAGGACGTGCGCTTCGTGTGGTCCGGTGACGTCGTCGGCCAGGGCTGGGGGATCAACCCGGAGCTGGGCGGGATGAAGATCTTCGCCGCGATGGCCGCGCGCGAGCCGGACTTCTTCCTGCACAGCGGGGACACGGTCTACGCGGACGGGCCGCTGTCGGAGTCGGTGGTGCTGCCGGACGGCCGCGTCTGGCGCAACGTGGTGACGACGGCGAAGTCCAAGGTCGCCGAGACGCTGGACGACTACCGCGGCCAGTTCGCGTACAACCTGCTCGACGAGAACGTCCGGAACTTCGCGGCGAAGGTGCCGCTGGTCGCGCAGTGGGACGACCACGAGGTCGTGAACAACTGGTACCCGGGGGAGATCCTCGATGACGACCGCTACACCGAGAAGCGCGTGGATGTGCTTGCCGCGCGGGCGTTTCAGGCGTTCCACGAGTGGATGCCGGTGCGTCGTGCCGACGCGGTGGACGGCAGGGTCTACCGCAAGCTCGGCCACGGGCGGAACCTCGACGTGTTCGTGCTGGACATGCGGAGCTACCGGGACGCGAACTCGGCCGGGACGGCGGAGTTCGAGCGGATTCTCGGGGAGCGCCAGGCGCGGTGGCTGGTGGACTCGCTCGCCGCGTCGCGGGCGACCTGGAAGATCATCGCCTCGGACATGCCGATCGGGGTGGTCGTGCCGGACGGACGCCTGATCGAAGGCGTCGCCAACGGCCGTCCCGGAGTGCCCGCGGGACGGGAGGCCGAGCTGGCGTGGGTGTTGCGGGAACTCAAGCGGCGCAAGGTGACCAACACCGTCTGGTTGACCGCGGACGTGCACTACACCGCGGCGCACCACTACTCGCCGGAACGCGCCGCCTTCACCGACTTCGACCCATTCTGGGAGTTCGTTTCCGGGCCCTTGCACGCCGGGGCGTTCGGGCCCAACGCGCTGGACCCGACCTTCGGCCCGAAGGCGGTGTTCGTCAACGCGCCGCCCGTGGCGAACACTTCGCCGATGCAGGGGTTCCAGCACTTCGGCGAGGTCGAGATCGACGGACGGTCCCGCGAGCTGACCGTGCACCTGCGTGGTGCGAACGGACGCGCGCTGTGGAGTACGACCCTGCGGCCATGAGGGGGCTAGGCGTCGCCGCACCTCGTGCCTAGGCTCGCCTTCGTGTGGAGCCGAATCGCGGTCCTTGCCGGGGCGTTGACCATTGCGTTGAGCGGTGTTCCCGCCCGGGCCCAGGCGGCCGACCCGCCGGGGACCGTGGTGCCGGTGCAGGTCACCGGCGACCCGGCGAAGCGCTTCAACCTGGTGATCGTGCCGGACGGCTACACCGCCGCGGAGTTGCCGAAGTTCCGCGAGCACGTGGACAAGCACCTCAACGTCATGTGGACGCTTGAGCCGTTCAAGTCCTACCGCAGCTACGTCAACGTCTACACGGTGGAGATCGCATCGCCGGAGTCCGGCGTCAGCTGCGATCCGAACCTCACCTCGCCGCAGAAGAAAACCCCGCTGCGGATGGCTTTCTGGGGCGGGTGCAGTCCGACGAGCGTGCAGCGACTGCTCACAGTGGACAGTGCGGCGGTGAACCGGTACGCGGACCTGGTCACGGGAACGTCGGGCGCCAATCGGCAACTGCTGGCGATCGCGAACAGCAACACCTATGGCGGCGCGGGAGGGACGTACGCGACGGCCTCCGGCGGGAACGCGCTGTCGGCTCTCATCACACCGCACGAGCTCGGCCATTCGCTGGGCAAGCTCGACGACGAATACGACTACTACCAACGCGGAGTGCGCGGTGGGACGTACGCCGGCAGCGAGCCGGCCTCGGTGCACCACACGCTGCTGACCGAACAGCAGATGAAGGACCAGCAGAAGAAGTGGTGGCGCTGGCTGGGGGAACCGAGCGAGTCGGGCGGGGTGATCGGCCGCTACGAGGCCGGTCTGTACTCCGGCAAAGGGGTGTGGCGGCCGAGCGCGCACTCGATGATGAAGACGCTCGGCTACTACTTCGACCAGCCGAGTCGCGAGCGGATGACCGAGAAGCTGTCCGCGAAGACCACGCTCATCCAGGACGGCACGCCCGACGCGAAACCGGTCGGAGCTGACCGCGTGGTGTGGGTGGAACCGCAGCACCCGGTGAGCCACCGCCTCGACGTCACGTGGAAGCTCGATGAGAAACCCTTGTCCACCAACGGGAGCCGCGCCGTCGATCTTGCCGCGCTGAAGCTCGCGCCGGGCAAGTACACGCTCACCGCGACCGTGACCGACCCGACGGAGTTCGTCCGCGATCCCGCGATCCGCGCGGCGCTGACCAAGAGCCGGACCTGGACCGTGGACACGTCGATCACCACTCCGCGTGAGCCCGTCGCAGCCGATTTCCTCGCCTCCACACCGACTGACCGTCCTGTGGGCGGCACGGACGTCGTCTACGTCCAGACCACGCGCCCGGTGGCGCAGCAGCCAGAGGTGACGTGGAAGCTCGACGGCAAGCCGGTCAGCACGTCCGTCGACGGCCGTGACCTCGACCTCGGCGCTCTGCGAGTGGCCAAAGGGCAGCACACGCTCACCGCGACGGTGGGGGAGCGCACCCGCACTTGGACCGTCGACGCCACAGGGCCGAGCGTGTTGCCCGAGCTGTCGAAACCGTTGCTCACCATCAACAAGCCCGGCAAGCCGGTCGAGTACGTGTTCAACGGCCCGTTCACCATGCGGCTCACCGCAACCGACAGCACCAAGGGCTTCGTCGTGCCGGAGTTCCGCACCAACGGCGACGGATGGTTCAACTACTTCGGCTGGCCGACCGACGCCTCGAAGCCGTTCCTGTTCACCCCCAACGGAACCGTGATCGACGACCTCGTCTACGGCAAGCTCGGCAAGCCGCGACTGTCCCCTTGGGACGATGTGCCACCGGGATACGGCAAGCACACCATCGAGTACCGCGCGATCGACCCGGCGGGCAACATCGGCAACGCGGAGAGCTTCGGAGTGACGCTGCTGCGCGAACCACCGGCGTGCACCTCGACCATCACCGGCCGCCGCGTCGGGTCGCTGAACATCGCTTCCGGCGTCACCTGCCTGGACCGCGCCGATGTGGCCGGGCCGATCACTGTGGCGCCTGGCGCTTCGCTGGTCTCCACGGGTTCTTCGATCACCGGGCCCGTCTCGACGTCCCGCGCGGCGAGCGTGCACCTCGTGGACAGCGTCATCACCGGCTCGGTCGGGATCGTCGGCACGACCGGTGACGTCACCGTCGTGGGCGGTCGGATCAACGGGCTGGTGCGTTTGGCCGACAACGGAGCGCCGGTGCTGGCCGGAGTGCACGTGAACGGCGTCATCCAGTGCACTGGCAACGCATCCCCGCCCAGCAACCTGGACGCCCCGGTCACCGGAACCGGCCCCGCGCTCGGGCAGTGCACATCGGTCAGGTGAGGCCGATCGGGTAAGCAAGCTTTTGCAGCCAGCCAAGCCTTGATCCGGCTCGGCGGGCGTGGAACGCTCCGGTTTCCCTGCCTTTTGGCTGCAAAAGTTTGCGACGAGGAGGTCGCATGACTCGGCGACGCCCCCTGTCCGTCCTGCTGTCCGCGGCGCTGGCCACCGCGTTCTTCGCGGTCCCCGCGGCAGCGGCTCCCGCGGAAACAGATCTGACGAAGGCGAAGGCGATCTGGGTCGGCCGCGACCACGTGGTGTGGAACGGCCCGACGACCACCGGAGAACACGAGCTGCGGCACGATCCGCAAGGCTCGATCAAGGTCGTCAACGGCAGGCTCGAAGGCGGAACACCGATCGCGCTGCGGCCGGAGCCGAACGGCCTGCCTTCCGGGATCGCGGCCAAGTTCCCGCACCTGCGCGGGAAACCCGTCTACAAGCTCGCCAGCTCGGCCACCGCGGCCGCAGCCCTGCGTGGCCAGGTCGTTGCGGCGCACAGCGAAGGCGGCGCTCTGAAGGACGCCACAGGAGTTCAGATCGCGGGCGTGCTTGACGATCTGTATGCGGCTCAGGCATCTCAGCGCGTTTATGGGCCGACTTTCTCCGGTGCACAAGCAACTCTGCGAGTCTGGGCACCCACCGCTCGATCGGTGAAGCTGCGCCTGTTCGACAGCCCGAGTGGTCAACCGCAAGTGCTCGACCTGGCACGGGATGCGGCTTCGGGCTCGTGGTCGGGATCAGGCGCGTGGCGCGACAAGTACTACCAGTTCGAGGTCGTCGCCTGGCAGCCCGCGACGCAGCGGGTGGAGACGGCCGTTGTCACCGACCCGTACTCCTTGGCGTTGAGCGTGGATTCCACCCATTCCCAGGTCGCGGATCTCGCTGACGCGCGCACGATGCCGAGCGGTTGGCAGGCTGACGTCGCCAAGGGGCTTGGCGACGATCCGACCGAGCATGCGATCACCGAGCTGCACGTGCGCGACTTCTCGATCTCCGACGCCTCGGTGCCGGAGAACGATCGGGGTACCTACAAGGCTTTCACGCACCGCGATTCCACGGGGATGAAGCACTTGCGGCGGCTCGCGCAAGCAGGCATGGACGCGGTGCACTTCCAGCCGACCTTCGACATCGCCACGATCCCGGAGCGTCGCGCGGACCAGGCGAAGCCCGCGTGCGATCTGCCCTCGCTGCCCGCGGACTCCGACCGGCAGCAGGCGTGCGTCGGCGCTGTCGCGGCGAAGGACGGCTTCAACTGGGGCTACGACCCGCTGCACTACGACGTGCCGGAGGGCTCCTACGCGACGCCCGAAGCGCAGTCCGGCTGGGCGCGGTCGAAGCAGTACCGCGAGATGGTGAAAGCTTTGCACGACAACGGAAACCGCGTTGTGGTCGATGTCGTCTACAACCACACCGCGGCTTCGGGCAACGCGGCGCACTCCGTGCTCGACCGCGTCGTTCCCGGCTACTACCAGCGTTTGCTGGACGACGGTTCGGTGGCGAACTCGACGTGCTGCGCGAACACCGCTTCGGAGAACGCCATGATGGGCAAGCTCGTCGTCGACTCGGTCGTGCGGTGGGCTCGTCTGTACAAAGTAGACGGTTTTCGGTTCGACCTGATGGCCCACCACCCCAAGGCGAACATCCTCGCCGTGCGGTCGGCGCTGAGCGCGCTCACCGTGGCCAAGGACGGCGTCGACGGCAAGCGCGTGCACATCTACGGCGAAGGGTGGGACTTCGGCGAGGTCGCGGGCAACGCGCGCTTCGAGCAGGCCAGCCAGTTCACCATGGCCGGAACCGGTGTCGGCACGTTCTCCGACCGGCTCCGGGACGCGGTGCGCGGTGGTGGTCCCTTCGACGGTGACCCGCGTGTGCAGGGCCTCGGCTCCGGGCTGGCAGGGGCGCCGAACGGCTCGCCCGCCAACGGATCGGCGGAGCAGCAGGCCGCGAGGCTGACGAACTACACGGACCTGGTGAAGCTCGGCATGGCGGGCAACGGCGCGAACTTCCGCTTCCGCTCCACCGCCGGGCATGACGTCACCGGACGCGATGTCTCCTACAACGGCAGTGCGGCGGGATACACGGCTTCGCCGGTCGAGGCGGTGACGTACTCCGACGCGCACGACAACGAGGCGCTGTACGACACGCTCGCGTTCAAGCTGCCGCAGGCGACGTCCATGGCCGATCGGGTCCGCATGCAGGTCGTCGCGCTCGCGCCGGTGTTGCTCGGCCAGGGGCAGCCGTTCATGCTCGCGGGCTCGGAGTTCCTGCGGTCGAAGTCCCTGGACCGCAACAGTTACGACTCCGGTGACTGGTTCAACCGCTATGACCCGTCGCTGCGTGACTCGGGCTTCGCCAAGGGGCTTCCACCCGCGCGGGACAACCAGGACAAGTGGCCGTACTCCAAGCCGTTGCTGGCCGATGCGGCGCTTCGACCGTCCACTTCGGACATGCAGGCCGCGTTGGACCGCACCGTGGACCTGCTGCGCATCCGGAAGTCCTCACCGCTGTTCACCTTGAAGGACCAGGCGCTCGTGCAGCAGAAGCTGTCCTTCCCCGATCCCGGGCCGCAGGCGGAGGCCGGCGTCGTGCTCGCCCACCTCGACGACCTGATCGGCGCCGACGTGGACCCGAACCGCGAGGGCGTGCTCGTGGTGATCAACCCGAGGCCGACCGCGCAGTCCGTCCTGCTGCCGCCGGGCCTGCCGTGGAAGCTGCACGAGATCCAGTCCGGCGGAACCGACCGCACGGTCAAGGAAGCCACGACGGAGCGCGGAGTCGGGCAGATCCCGGCTCGCACGGTCGCGGTCTTCGTCAGGTGAAGCGGGCCTGAACCTCGGGCTTCCCGGCCAGCTCGGCCGGGAAGCCCGGCCCCATCCGCGAGCGCACCGTGGCGGCGGTGAACGGCTCGCCGCACTCCGAGCACACCGTCCTCGCGTGCGCGGACTGGCCGCACGAGTGCACGAGGTCGACCGGCGCGCCTTCCCCGGCGGTCAGCCACTTGTCGCCCCAGCGCACCATCGCCGCGAGCACGGGGAAGAAATCCCGGCCCTTCTCGGTCAGCACGTACTCGTAGCGCACCGGCTTGTCCTGGTACGGCACGCGGTCCAGCAGGCCCTCCGCCGTCAGCCGGGCGAGCCGGTCGGCCAACGTGTTGCGGGCGATGCCCAGCGAGCGCTGGATCTCGTCGAAGCGGTGCACGTCGTAGAACACCTCGCGCAGCACCAGCGGTGTCCACCAGTCGCCGAGCAGGTCCATCGTGCGGGCGACCGAGCAGGGGAACCGTCCGAGAGCCGTGCGTTTCACCGGAGTCATACTAGGGTCGTCTTGATGAACTGAGCTGGTTGGAGGGTGTGTTCGTGGTTCAGCGCTACGTCGCCATCGGAGACAGCACCGTCGAGGGCCTCGACGATCCCGACGGCAGGGGCGGCTACCGCGGCTGGGCCAACCGGCTCGCCGAGAAGCTGACCGAGGTGAACCCCGACCTGCTCTACGCCAACCTGGCGATCAGGGGCCGGACCAGCGAGCAGGTGCGCGCCGAACAGCTCGAACCGGCGCTGGCGATGGAACCGGACCTGGTGACGCTGGTCGCGGGGCTCAACGACCTGCTGCGGCCGCAGTACTCGCTGCACGAGACCATGACCAACCTCCAGGTCATGCACACCGCGCTGATCTCCGCGGGCGCGACGGTGCTGACCTTCACCATGCCCGACCTGACCCCGATCGCCCCGGTCACCAAGATCGTCCGCAAGCGGCTGCTGACCTACAACGACGCGCTGCGCGTGCTCTGCCGCCGCACCGGAGCCAAGCTGGTGGAGATCGACCGCGAGCCGATCTGCGCCGACGCCCGGCTGTGGAGCGATGACCGCCTGCACGCGAACTCCCTCGGCCACGAACGCATCGCGGGCGCGCTGGCGGAGGGGCTCGGCCTGCCCGGCGCCGACAGCTCGTGGCGGGACCCGCTGCCCGCGCTGCCGACGCCGAAGTGGCAGAACGTGGTCGCGGCCGAGGTGGCATGGCTGCGCAACCATTTCGTGCCGTGGATCGTCCGCCACGCCAAGGGCGTCTCCTCCGGCGACGGTGTCACCCCGAAGCGCCCCGCCCTGGAGGCGGTCAGAGCGCGCGGATGAGGGCCAGGACGGCGTCGGGGTCCTCGAACTGGGCGTTGTGGCCCAGTCCCGGCAGGATGACCGGGTCGGGGACCAGTGCGCGGAGGTCGGCCGCCGGGCTCATCGGGTCGTGTTCGCCCGCGGCCAGGGTCACCCGCGCCCGCGCCGCAGCGAGCAGGCCCGGCATGTCCGGCGCGCCGATGCCGAAGGCGCGCTGGTCCATCGCCAGCCGCCAGCCGCCGTCGGCGAGCACCAGGCCGCCCTCCACCTCCGGCGAGTCCGAGTCGGCCAGGCCGTGCAGGCCGGAGACCTTGAGGTAGCGCTCCGCGGCCTGGGCGCGGTTGTCGAAGCTGCGGGCCGGTTTCGCCGCAGCCGCCGCGGCGCCCGCCAGTTCCTGGTCGGACCAGCTGGCCTTGATGCCGAGGCCGCACACCGCGTCCACACGCACGCCGAACCAGCCGCTGGCCAGCGCGAGCCCGATGACGCCGCCGAGGGAGTGGCCGAGCACCACGAGGCCCTTGGCACCCCGGACGCACGGCGCGACCGCGGCGGCCATGGCGCCGAACGAGTAGTGCTCCAGCGGGTCGGAGTCACCGTGCCCCGGCAGGTCCGGCACCGCCCACGAGCCCTCCCAGTGCCGCTCCAGGCGGGCGATCACCCCGTTCCACGCCTCGCTGGTCGCGCCCATCCCGTGCAGCAGCAACAGGGTCGGGCCGCCTTCTCCGCCTCTACGCACGCGCAACGTCACGTCATGATCATCCACCCTTCGTCGCTCTCTGTCGCGGGTGCTGCACGGATCGTTGCCTTTCTGCTCCAATGGGATCCGTGCAGCGCGTGCTTGATCCGGAGACGTACGTGCGCGGAGTCCCCTACGACAGGCTGCGGGAACTCCGCGAGAACGGGCCCGTGCTTCGGGTCGAAGAAGGCTTCGTGGCCGTCCTCGGGCACGCCGAGGTGCGGCGGGTTCTTCGTGACCCCAAGGTGTTCTCCTCGCAACTCGGCGCGACGCAGATCCGCGATCCGGCGACCCCGGAGGACCTGCGCTACGTGCGGCGGATGCTGCTGAACCTCGACCCGCCCGAGCACACCCGGATGCGCGGGATGCTGACCAAGGCGTTCACCCCGCGCGCGGTCGCGGCGATCGCCGACCGCATCCAGGCGTGGGCCTACGAGCTCGTGGGCGCGGTGGCCGAGGACGGCGAGTGCGACTTCGCCAAGGTCGCCGCCGACCTCCCGTTGCTGACGCTCGCGGAGGTCTTCGGTGTGCCCGAGCAGGACCGCGGCCTGATGTTCGACTGGAGCAACCGCGTCATCGGCTACCAGGACCCCGAGTACGCGGTCAGCGCGACGGCCGACCCCGCGCGCGTCTCGGACATGGCACGTGCCGCCCTGGAGCTCGCGCCGAAGCCGCAGAACGGGCACATGCCTGATCCGCGCACCCGTGCGGGAATGCCGGACCTCTACGCGTACGCGCATGCGCTGGGCGAGTACAAGCGCGCCAACCCCGGGCCCGACGTGATGAGCAACCTGATGCGCCAGGACGTGGGGATCGAGGAGTTCGAGAACCTGTTCTGGCTGTTCTCCGTCGCGGGCAACGAAACCCTCCGCAACGGCATCCCCGGCGGGCTCGTCGCGCTGATGAGCCATCCCGAGCAGTACCGCGCGCTGCTCGCCGACCGGTCGCTGCTGCCGGACGCGGTGGAGGAGATGCTGCGCTGGTGGACCCCGGTCATGCACTTCCGGCGCACCGCGACCGAAGACGTCCCGGACCTGGGCGTCAAGCGCGGGGACAAGGTCGTGGTGTGGTTCTCCTCGGCCAACCGCGATCCCGCAGTCTTCGCCGAGCCGGACCGCTTCGACCTCCGCCGACGCCCCAACGACCACCTGGTCTTCGGCCACGGTCCGCACTTCTGCCTCGGCGCGTACCTGGCCAGGGTGCAGATGCGGGCGATCTTCGGCGCCGTGCTGGACCTGCTCGGCGAGGTGCGGCCCGCGGGCGAGCCGGTGCGGCTGCGGTCGAACTTCCAGAACGGCCTGAAACGGCTGCCGATCAGGTGGCGGAGCTGACCGGTTACCCTGCGCACACCGAATTGTCCACTTGCACGAAAGAGTAGGAACGCCGTGAGCGAGCGCACCCTTGTCCTGGTCAAGCCCGACGGTGTGGCCCGCGGCCTGGTCGGCGAGGTCATCTCCCGCATCGAGCGCAAGGGCCTGAAGCTGGTCGCCCTGGAGCTGCGCAAGGTCACCCGCGAGCTGGCCGAGCAGCACTACGCCGAGCACGCCGAGCGCCCGTTCTTCGGCGACCTGCTGGAGTTCATCACCTCCGGCCCGGTCGTCGCGGCCGTCGTCGAGGGCCCGCGCGCCGTCGCCGCCTTCCGCCAGCTGGCCGGCGGCACCGACCCGGTCGAGAAGGCCACCCCGGGCACCCTGCGCGGCGACTTCGGCCTGGAGACGCAGTACAACCTGGTCCACGGCTCCGACTCGGCCGAGTCCGCCAAGCGCGAGATCGACCTCTGGTTCGCCGGGCTCTGACCCGTCCCCGTCGGCCGGGGCGCCTCAGCCCCGGTCGGCGGTCAGGCTCGTGATCGCCAGGTGCAGCAGTTCGTCGGTGACCTCGGACAGCGGCCGCTGGGCCCCGCAGACCGACCAGTAGTGCACCAGCTCGTTGACCGCGCCGATGAACGCCACGGCGGTCAGGTGGAAGTCCCTCGCTTTGGCCTCGCCGCGGTCCACCGCCCGCTTCGCCTCGGCCTCGATCAGCGCCCACCAGCGGCGCCGCCAGGCCATCCGGTGCTGCTCCACCGCCGGGCTCACCCCGATGATCTCCACGTAGGACAGCCGCGCCCAGCGGGGATCGCTGGCCGTCGTGGTCACGTAGGCGTTGATCAGGGCGGTGACCCTGGTGAGCGTGGTCGCGTCCCGCCCGGCCGCTTCGGCGGCGGCCACCACCGCGTTCAGCGCGTTGTCCAGCACGCGGTCGTGCAGCGCGATGAGCAGGGCTTCCCTGCTGGGGAACTCCTCGTAGAAGTTCCTGGTGGACACCGACGCGGCGGAGCACAGCCGCTCGATCGAGATCGCCGGGTAGCCCTCGGTGCCGAACAGCTCCAGCCCGGCGGCCATCAGTCGTTCGCGCCGCTCGGCGCGGCGGTCCTCGGCCGACCGCCCGCCGTAGTGCCGTTGCTGTGCCTCCGTCATGATCGCAGATTACCGCCGTACAGCGCGGTGAACAGGGCCGAGTACCGATCGTGGACGACCTTCCTGCGCAGCTTCATGGTCGGCGTCAGCTCACCGGACTCCTGGCTGAAGTCGTGGCCCAGCACGGCGAACCGGCGAATCCGCTCCGGGGGCGAGTACGCGGAGTTGGCCTCGGTGACCACCTCGCCGACCATGCCGAGCACCCGGGGGTGGCGCGCCAGTTCGACGATGTCCTCCGGCAGCCCGTTCTCCTTGGCCCACGGCAGGATCTCCTCCGCGTCCAGGGTGATCAGCGCGACCGCGTAGGGCATGCGGTCGCCGTGCATCACCGCGTGCGAGATCCAGCGGCTGCGTCGCAGGTCGTTCTCCAGGTTGGCGGGCGAGATGTTCTTCCCGCCCGACGTGATGATCAGGTCCTTCTTGCGGCCGGTGATGTACAGGTAGCCGTCGTCGTCGAGCGCGCCGAGGTCTCCGGTGTGCAGCCAGCCGTCGTGCAGCGCCTCGCGGCTCGCCGTGTCGTCGCGGTGGTAGCCCTGGAACACGTTGCGGCCCTTGGCCAGCACCTCTCCGTCTTCGGCGATGTGCACCTCGACGCCTGGCAACGGGCGCCCCACACTGCCGAACCGCACCGCCCCCGGCGCGTTCGCGCTGATCACCGCGGTGGACTCGGTCATGCCGTACGCCTCGTAGACCGGGACGCCGCACGCCGCGAAGAACTCCAGGATCTCCGGGGCGATCGGCGCCGCCCCGGTCAGCGCCTCGCGTAGGCGCCCGCCGAACGCGGCGCGTACCAGGGAGTGCACGCGTTCGCGGTCCATTCCCTCGGTGAACGCCGTGACCTTCGCGTAGACCTTCTCGAAAAGCCTTGGCACAGAAGGAAGATGCGTCGGCTTCACCTCGGTCAGCTCAGTGACGATCTCGCGGATGTCGCCGCCGAAGTACGCCAGCGTCGCGCCTCGCGTCAACGTCATCATCTGCGTCATCCGCGCGAACAGGTGCGCCAGCGGCAGGTAGAGGTAGACCACGTCGCCCACGCCCGTGCTGATCAGGCTGTCCAGTGATTCCCTTGCCGCACGGAGGTTTCCGGACGTCAGCAGGCATCCCTTGGCGGGGTCGGTCGTTCCTGACGTGTAGATGATCGTGCTCGGTTCGTCCTCCCCGCGGGGAACCGGGGCGACCGGCTCCCCGCGGGGAAGGTCGTCCGGCGGCGTGATCAGCATGCGCGCGCCGGAGTCGCTGAGCACCCATTCGCGCTCCTGCCGCGAACTCGTCGGGTAGATCGGGACGCACACCGCGCCGATCCGGTCGATGGCGAGGTCGCAGATCGTCCACTCAGGACTGGTCTGGCCGAGGACCGCCACTCGGTCTCCCGGACGGATTCCTTGTGCGACAAGTCCTCCGGCAACCTGGGCGACTTCGTCTTCGAGTTCCGAGTAGGACATCTCGCGCCACTGCCCGTCCCGCTTGAAGCGGAGTGCCGTGTGCTCGCCGTCGACCATCACAGCTCCTCAGCAGGTGCTCGGGGCGGGCTTGCCCGCGAACCGGTCGGCGAGGCAGGACACGGCACCGGGAGCGCCGGCGACCGCGAGCGACATCGGCCCTGTGGGCTTCCGCTTCCCGAGTTCGTTGTCCGCCAGCACTTCCTGGAACTGCGGGAGCTGGCTCGGGTCCTTCACGGTGGTGTTCTCCGAGATGCGGTGGAAGGCGAACGTCGGCGTCCACCGCACCTGGCACATATCCTTCACCTGCTGGAAGGCCCTGCGCCCGGCGATGAAGAACCCGAAGAGCGCTCCGCCGTCGATCTTGTGGCTGACGTTGCCGATGGTGGGCGGAACCCCGCCCGCCGCAACGCCTCTGAGCTTCAGAGCAGGCGCGTAGGACTGCTGCAGTTCGGTGGCCCACGACGAGGCGAGCCCGTCTTCGGAGTAGCCCCAGATGCCGATAGGGCCGTCCTTGTCGACAAGTCCTTGTGCCGCACGGATTCCGTCCAGAACCGCGTGGTCGGTGACCACGACCGCCCAGCCCTTCGCGAGCGCGACCTCGTACTCGATGCCTTGCCGCAGCCAGTACGACGGTGCGCACTTCGCGCTCAGACCGTGCGAACCGACGTTGTACGCCACGACGGGGTGTGGTCCGCCGCCAAGCCACGGCGTGACCGGGACGAACAGGGCAGCGAGAAGTCCACTTCTTCGCGACATTTGTCAAAGCCTTTCGCGAGGCCGACAAGAAAGAAAAGTGCAGGTCAGGCGCTGGTAAGGACTCTTTTCAGATGACCGTACAATCTGACAAGCTCCCTGACCAGTCCGTACCGATCCAGCACACCGTTCGGCGTTGTCGGACCCCCCGGCTAGCCTCCGAGACGTGACTGGGGTTGATTCGCTGGTGCGGGCCCGCGGCCTGGTGAAGCGCTTCGGCGACTTCACCGCCGTCGACGGGATCGATGTCGAGGTGCGGCCGGGGGAGGCGTTCGGCTTCCTCGGACCCAACGGGGCGGGCAAGTCCTCGACCATGCGCATGATCGCGTGCGTGTCGCCGCGTTCGGGCGGGGAACTGCGGGTGCTCGGCGACGACCCCGACGTGCACGGTCCGCGCGTGCGCGCACGCCTGGGCGTGGTGCCGCAGCAGGACAACCTCGACAGCGAGCTGACCGTGCGGGAGAACCTGTTCGTCTACGGCCGCTACTTCGGCCTGTCCAAGCGGCACGTGCGCGAGAAGGCCGAGGAGCTGCTGGAGTTCGCGCAGCTCACCGACCGCGCCGACCACCAGGTCGAACCGCTCTCCGGCGGGATGAAGCGGCGGCTCACCATCGCCAGGTCCCTGGTCAACGACCCGGAGCTGCTGCTGCTCGACGAGCCGACGACCGGGCTCGACCCGCAGGCCCGGCACCTGCTCTGGGACCGGCTGTTCCGGCTCAAGCAGCAGGGCGTCACGCTGATCGTCACCACCCACTACATGGACGAGGCCGAGCAGCTCTGCGACCGGCTCGTGGTGATGGACGGCGGCAAGATCGCCGCGGAGGGCTCGCCCGCCGAGCTGATCGCGAAGTACTCCACCCGCGAGGTGCTGGAGCTGCGCTTCTCCCCCGGGCAGCAGCACGCGGCGCTGCCCGGGGTGCAGGGGCTCGCCGACCGGATCGAGGAGCTGCCCGACCGGCTGCTGCTCTACACCGCCGACGGCGAGGCGGCGCTGGCCGCCGCGCACCAGCGCGGGGTGACGCCGGTGGCCAGCCTGGTCCGCAGGTCCAGCCTGGAGGACGTGTTCCTCCGGCTCACCGGTCGCACGCTGGTGGACTGAGGGAGCCGGGATGACTGTGACGACGCAACACGAGGTCGCCGGGTCCACCGGGCGCACCGTCGGCTCGGTCAGGGCCTCGCTGCTCGTGGTCGAAGGCCTGTGGATGTGGTACCGCCGCAACTGGCGCGCCACGGTGTTCTCCAGCCTGGTGACGCCGGTGCTGTTCCTGCTCTCGCTCGGCCTCGGCCTGGGGACGCAGATCCGCGCGGGCGCCATCCCAGGTGGCTCGACCTACATCGCCTTCCTCGCCCCGGCCCTGTTGGTCTCGTCGGCGGTGCAGAACGCGGCGATGGACTCGACCTACCCGATCCTGTCCGGCTTCAAGTGGCAGAAAACGTTCTGGGGAATTGTTTCCACGCCAATCACCGCTGGTCAGATCGTTGCGGGTCGCTTCGTCTGGCTGGCGGCCCGGCTGCTGTTCTCCGGTGTCGCCTTCATGGTGGTCGCGGCGTTCTTCGGTGGGGTGCGGGGGCCGAGCGTGGTGATCTCGCTGCTCGTGGCGGTGCTCGCGGGCCTGGCCTTCGCGGCGCCGATCGTGGCTTTCGCCGCCACCATCGAGAAGGAGGGGCAGGAGTTCAACCTGCTGTTCCGCTTCGTGGTCATGCCGATGACGCTGTTCGCGGGCACGTTCTTCCCGGTGTCGCAGCTGCCCGTGTTCGTCCAGCCGCTGGCGTGGATCACGCCGCTGTGGCACGGCACGGAGCTGTCCAGGGGAGCCGCCTTCGGCACCCTGGAGGTGCTGCCCGCCCTGGGACACCTCGCCTACCTGCTGCTCTGGCTCGGCGTCGGCCTCGCGCTGGCCCGCAGGAGCTTCCGCGCCCGGTTGATGGTCTGAGGGGGAGGAACATGTCCGCAGATGTGATGGCCCCGCAGCGCTCCGGTCTGCTGCTGCGCGTGCTGCCCAGCTCGATGTACGCGGGTCGGGCGAGCGTGCTGGTCGAGCGCTCGCTCCTGGTGAACCGCCGTGCATGGCTGGCGATCTTCTCCGGCTTCTTCGAGCCGCTGTTCTACCTGCTCGCGCTGGGCGTCGGATTCGGCAGCCTGGTCGGCGAGGTGACCGGCCCCGGCGGTCAGGTGATCAGCTACGCGTCCTTCGTGGCCCCGGCGCTGCTCGCCTCGTCGGCGATGAACGGCGCGGTCTACGACGCCACCTTCAACATCTTCTTCAAGTTCAAGTACGCCAAGCTCTACGACGCCATGCTGGCCACCCCGCTCGGCCCGGTGGACGTGGCGATCGGCGAGATCGCGTGGGCGCTGCTGCGCGGTGGCATCTACGCCGCCGGCTTCCTCGCCGTGATGCTCGGCATGGGCCTGATCGCCTCGCCGTGGGGTCTGCTCGCGCTCCCCGCCGCACTCCTCGTCGCCCTCGGCTTCGCCGCCGTCGGCATGGCCGCGACCACCTTCATGCGCTCGTGGCAGGACTTCGACCTCGTGCAGCTGGTGATCCTGCCGATGTTCCTGTTCTGCACCACCTTCTACCCGCTCTCGGTCTACCCCGAGGCGCTCCAGGTCGTCGTGCAGTGCCTGCCGCTCTACCACGCGGTGGAACTGATGCGCGCCCTCACCACCGGCGCCGTCGGCTGGTCCGTCCTGGCCCACGTCGCCTACTTCGCCGTCATGGCCGCGATCGGTCTCTACTACGCCTCCCGCCGCCTCGGAAAACTCCTCCTCACCTGAGGCGGGCGACGCGCGGAGTGCGGGGGCCGGTGGGGCGTTACCCTGGGCGGGTGAGTGTGCAGTCTGTGTTCGCCCAGTTGGAGCCGTTGCTGCCGCAGGTGTCGAAGCCGGTCCAGTACGTCGGTGGCGAGCTGAACGCCACCACCAAGGACTGGGAAGCCACGTGCGTGCGGTGGTGCCTGATGTACCCCGACGCGTACGAGGTCGGCCTGCCCAACCAGGGCGTCATGATCCTCTACGAGATCCTGAACGAGCAGGAGGACGTGCTCGCCGAGCGCACCTACGCGGTGTGGCCGGACATGGAAGCGCTGATGCGCGAGCACGACGTCCCGCAGTTCACCGTGGACGCGCACCGCCCGGTAGGCGACTTCGACCTGTTCGGGGTCAGCTTCGCCACCGAGTTGGGCTACACCAACCTGCTCACCGCGCTGGACCTGGCGAAGATCCCGCTGCACGCGGCGGACCGCACGGACGAGCACCCGATCGTCGTCTCCGGCGGGCACGCGGCGTTCAACCCGGAGCCGATCGCCGACTTCATCGACTGCGCGGTGCTCGGCGACGGCGAGGAAGCCGTCCTGGAGATCACCGACATCGTCCGGCGGTGGAAGAACGAGGGCAGCCCCGGCGGGCGCCGCGAGATCCTGCTCCGCCTCGCCGAGACCGGCGGCGTGTACGTGCCGCAGTTCTACGACGTGGAGTACCTGCCGGACGGGCGCATCCAGCGCGTCGTGCCGAACGCCGACCGCGTGCCGTACCGGGTCTTCAAGCGCACCACCATGGACCTCGACGAGTGGCCGTACCCGAAGCAGCCGCTGGTCCCGCTCGCGGAGAGCGTGCACGAGCGGATGAGCGTGGAGATCTTCCGCGGCTGCACCCGCGGGTGCCGGTTCTGCCAGGCGGGCATGATCACCAGGCCGGTGCGCGAGCGCTCCATCGAGGGCATCGGCGCGATGGTCGAGCGGGGCCTGGCCGCGACCGGTTTCGAGGAGGTCGGCCTGCTCTCGCTGTCCAGCGCCGACCACTCCGAGATCGCCGAGGTGACCAAGGGCCTGGCCGACCGCTACGAGGGCACCAACACCGGGCTGAGCCTGCCGAGCACCCGGGTCGACGCCTTCAACATCGACCTGGCCAACGAGCTCTCCCGCAACGGCCGCCGGTCCGGGCTGACCTTCGCGCCGGAGGGCGGCAGTGAGCGGCTGCGCCGGGTGATCAACAAGATGGTCTCCGAGGAGGACCTGATCCGCACGGTCAGCGCCGCCTTCTCCAACGGCTGGCGCCAGGTGAAGCTGTACTTCATGTGCGGCTTGCCGACCGAGACCGACGAGGACGTCCTGCAGATCGCCGAGATGGCCAAGAACGTCATCCGCGCGGGCCGGGAGGCCTCCGGCCGCAAGGACATCCGCTGCACGATCTCCATCGGCGGGTTCGTGCCGAAGCCGCACACCCCGTTCCAGTGGGCGGCGCAGTGCGATCCGGACACCGTGGACTCGCGGCTGCGGAAACTGCGCGAGGCGGTCAACTCCGACCGCAAGCTCGGCCGCAACATCGGCATGCGCTACCACGACGGCAAGCCCAGCCTGATCGAAGGACTGCTCTCCCGGGGTGACCGCCGGATCGGCCGGGTCGTCGAGCGGGTGTGGCGCGAGGGCGGGCGCTTCGACGGCTGGAGCGAGCACTTCTCCTACGAGCGCTGGATCTCCGCCGCCGCGGCGGAGCTGGAGCCGCTGGGCGTGGACCTGGCCTGGTTCACCACCAGGGAGCGCGACGAGAACGAGGTGCTGCCCTGGGACCACCTCGACTCGGGCCTGGACAAGGAATGGCTCTGGTCGGACTGGCAGGACGCACTCGACGAGCACGAGCAGGACGACTGCCGCTGGACCCCGTGCTTCGACTGCGGCGTGTGCCCGGCGATGAACACCGACATCCAGGTCGGCCCGACCGGCCGCAAGCTGTTGCCGATCTCCCCGGTCGGCAAGGGCTCCCCGGTCAGCAACCCCGCGTTCAGCGGAGGCTGACCTCGAGGTCGACGAGCATCCCGATGCCCCAGCGCGCCTGTTCGGCCTCGGCTGGGGCATCGGGCTCGAGGTCGCTCTCCCACAGCTCCGTGAACGTCTCGGTGCCCGGTTCGCGGTACCAGACGTTGCCGTCCTCGCAGCGGTGCCGCATCGCCAGGCGCCGGATGCGCTTCACGGTTCCGGTGGTCTTCGGCACGGGGTGGACGTCGTGGTGCTCCTCGTACAGCACCCCGGTGATCTCCACCAGTCCGTCCCCCGTGGACGGGTGCCGCCAGAACGCGTGCAGCTCCCCGGAGCTCAGGTGCGCGTCCTCGCTGTCCGGGATCGCTTCCACACCAAGGGAAAGCCGCGCTCGCTCGGCCGGGCTCAGCAGCTCGCCGAGCTCGTTGAAGTAGCACAGCTGCCAGGTCACCCGGTCCCCGATCTTGAACGGGTCACCGCAGCACTCGTACTGCCAGTCCTCGATCAGGACGGGGACGATCGTCATTCAGCGCACCGCGTTCAGGGCGTTGACCAGACCGTGTCCGTAGAAGCCGTTGTAGTCCGCGTAGCCGGAGCACGCCGCGTCCTGGGCACCGTCGTCGTTGAGGTCGTAGTCGGTCGGGCAGGGCAGCGTTTCCGCCTGGTTGCTCAGCATCTTCGTCAGCGCAGTGGGCCCGGCGGACGGGAAGCGCGACGCCAGCAGCGCCGCGACACCCACCACGTGCGGCGTCGCCATCGAGGTGCCGCAGTAGTAGCCGTAGCCCGCGGGCACCGTGGACAACACGCACCCCTGGTTCGACGACTGCGGCTTCTGCCGGTGGTCACCGCCCGGTGCCGTGAGATCGGCGATGCCCAGGCCGTAGGAGCTGTAGCTGGCCTTCGTGCCGTCCGCGCCGATCGACGACACGCCGATCACCCCGCGCAGTTCGCCCGGCAGCGCGTCGCACCTCGTGCTGGCCAGGTTGGTGCCCTCGTTGCCGATCGCGGCGACCGTCAGCACGCCGCGGTTGGTGGCGTAGGTGACCGCGCGGCGCATGGCCTCGTGCACCACCCACTGGTCGCTGGCCCGGTCCTTGCAGGTCAACGTCCACGGTCCGGTGGTGAAGCTGCTGTTGACCAGGCGCATGCCCTTGGTCGCCGCCCACATGAAGCCGCACACGGCCGACTCCGGGGAGACGTAACCGTCGTCGTCGACCACCTTGACCGAGGCCAGCCGCACGCCGGGCGCGACACCCGTGGTGCCCTTGCCGTCGTTGGCCGCGGCGATGGTGCCCGCGACGTGGGTGCCGTGCTCGAAGGCCGAGGGCTGCCACGCCTCGCGCCGGGTGTCCGGGGCGCCGGTGACGCAGCCCGCCGAGACCGAGGGGTCCACCGCGGCGGCGAGGTCCGGGTGCCCCGCGTCGATGCCCGAGTCCAGCACGCCGACCACGACGGACCGGCTGCCGACCGAGTACCTGTGCGCCTCGTCGGCCTTGATCATGGCCATGTCCCACTGCTCGCCGGAGCGGTCGGTGGTGGCGACCGAGGGGCTGGCCTTGATCGCGGCGGTGAGCCTGGTGCGGTTCTTCTTCCTGCTCGCCGAGCCCTGCCCGCCCAGCTCCTGCTGGGTGCTGAAGGCGCGGCCCTCGGTGAGCCGGTCGGTGAACGAGCGGTCCCGCGACCCGGCGACGGCGACGCCGATCTGCGGGTAGTAGGTCACGGTCTCGCCGCAGGCCGCGTCGATCCGGCGCTGGGCCTCCTCGGCGCGGGTGCCCTGGTCGAAGACCACGATGTAGCGCAGGGTCTTGCCGATCCCGCACGGCTGCTCGGGCGCCGCGCCCGCCGGTCCGGGGGCGGCCAGCAGCCCCGCCACGAGCAGCACCGAGGTCACCGCGGCGCGGCGCGCACCGTTACCGCCGGTCAGCGGCACCCAGACCTCCATCCGTGGGGAGCACGAGTTCCTTCGACGAGTCCGGAAGGTAGCCATCCAGGCACCGAGCAGACAAGCGGACGATGGCCTGAATGCGTCCCCGAGGGGCAACGGGGCACAATGACGTGCCTGGTTAGACGACCCTCCGCCGAGGAGAACAGCCCTGAGCGCCCAGCACCAACCCAACCCGTCCGCGGCTCCCGTGCAGAAGCTGCGCATCAGATACGCCAAACGAGGGCGCCTGCGTTTCACGTCACACCGTGACGTCGCACGCACCTTCGAGCGCGCCCTGCGGCGCGCCGGCGTGCCGATGGCGTACTCGCAGGGCTTCAACCCGCGCCCGAAGGTGTCCTGGATCGGAGCGGCGCCGACCGGGACGGCGAGCGAGGCGGAGTACGTCGAGGTCTCGGTGGTGGACAGGATCGACGCGGCGGCTCTGGCCAGGGAGCTGGACGCGGCGCTGCCGCCGGGGCTGGACGTCATCGAGGCCGTCGAAGCGGAGGGCGGCTCGCTGGCCGACCGCATCGACGGCTGCCTGTGGCGGATCGAACTGCCCGGTGTCGACCCCGATGAGCTGGGCAGGGCCGTCGAGCTGCTGCTCGCCGCGCCCGAGGTGACCGTGCAGAAGCTGACCAAGGACGGGCGCAAGGACATCGACGCGCGAGCTGCGATCGTCTCCGCCGAGGTGGTCAGGGAAGTTGAAGTGACTACCACTCGGGTGGGCGATGGAGCCGAAGGCACCCGGCGGTGTGGGATACTCAGCACGGTCGTACGGCAGACACAGCCTGTTGTCCGGCCGGATGACGTGTTGAGTGCGCTTCGCGTCGTCGCCGACCTGCAACCGCCGGTACCCGCGAAGGCGATCCGGATGGCTCAGGGGCGGCTCGACGACAGTGGAGCTCTCACGGACCCGTTCGCCAATGACCGGGAGCCGACTCGGGCCACGAGCGGCATACCCGCAGTCGGGGAGTAGGGGTCGGGCCCACGCGTCGTCGCGCGATGACCTGTTGCCTGTGCGCCCGTGTCCACCGATTCGGGAACCGGGCGACGTAGGCAGGATTTCCGCCGCCCACGCGGCGGCGACTGGACGAGAGAGGAGCCCCTGCGCGGCCGCGTCGGAACCGTCGACGCGCCCGGGGGCGAGGGAGCTACATGCCGAAAACCGATACCCCTGCCGGCGGCGCCGGCGGGGACAGCACCGCACCCGGACCAGAACTTCCGGCCAAGCTGCGGGTGCACGCGCTCGCCAAGCTGCTGGGTGCCAGCAGCCGCGAGGTGATGGCCACGCTGGTCGAACTGGGCTTCGCGGTCAGCAGCGCGCAGTCGAGCATCACCAGGGACGTCGCGATGCAGGTCGTCGACCACCTGGCGCCCGATGCGGAGGACGACGCCGACGACGTGGTGGTGGCCGAGGCCGACGTGGAGACCGATGACGTCGGCGCGGTGGCCGAGGTCGCCGAGCCGGTGGCCGCACCCGCCGCGCTGACGCCGCTGTTCGCCGCGCCGCAGGCCGTGTTCCTGCCGCCGCAGCCCACCGAGGCCGCGCCCGCCGAGCCGGAGGCCCCGGCGAAGCCGAAGTCCGGCAAGGCCGCGCGGCCCAGCCGCAAGCGCGTCTCGCTCACCGAGGCGGACCTGGACCCGGACGCCACCGAGGTCGACGACCTCCCGAGCGACCTGGACCTCGGCGGCGAGGACGGCGATGACGACGGGGGTACCCGGCGCCGCCGTCGCCGCGGCCGCCGCGGCCGTGGCCGGGGTAAGGGCCAGGCCGAGCTCGGGGACGACGTCGACGACGAGGACGTCTCCGACCAGGAGCTGCCCGCGCACATCACCGTCTCCGACGAGGACGGGCAGCGCGAGGACGAGGCCGAGGACTCCGCGGAGGAGGCGAGCGAGGGCGGCAGCAGGCGCCGCAGGCGTCGCCGCCGCCGCAAGGGCAACGCCGAGGACGACGCGACGACCCGCGACGACGACCCGCCGAACACGGTCGTGCACGTCCGGGAGAGCAGGCCGGAGCGCGAGACCACCTCCTCCGACGACGAGGTGCGCAGCGTCAAGGGCTCGACCCGGCTGGAGGCCAAGCGGCAGCGCCGCAGGGACGGCCGGGAGGCCGGACGCCGCCGCGCGCCGATCCTGAGCGAGTCGGAGTTCCTGGCCCGCCGCGAGTCCGTCGACCGCAAGATGGTCGTCCGCGAGCAGGGCGAGCGGATCCAGATCGCCGTGCTGGAGGACGGGGTGCTCGTCGAGCACTTCGTCACCTCGGCGGGCTCGGGCTCGCTGGTCGGCAACGTCTACCTGGGCCGCGTGCAGAACGTGCTGCCCAGCATGGAGGCGGCCTTCGTCGACATCGGCCGCGGCCGCAACGCGGTGCTCTACGCGGGCGAGGTGGACTGGGACGCCGCCGGTCTCGAGGGCAAGTCCCGCAAGATCGAGCAGGCGCTGTCCACCGGCGACAGCGTGCTGGTGCAGGTCACCAAGGACCCGGTCGGGCACAAGGGCGCCCGGCTGACCACGCAGATCAGCCTGCCGGGCCGCTTCCTGGTCTACGTGCCCGCGGGTGGTGCCACCGGCATCAGCCGCAAGCTGCCCGACGTGGAGCGGCGCAGGCTCAAGGAGATCCTCAAGCGGATCGTCCCCGACGACGCGGGCGTGATCATCCGCACCGCCGCCGAGGGTGTCAGCGAGGAGGCCCTGGCCCGCGACGTGACCCGGCTGCAGGCGCAGTGGGAGGTCGTCAAGGGCAAGGCCCACGGCGCCCCCGGGGTGTCCAAGGCCAGCGCGCCGTCGCTGCTCTACGAGGAGCCGGACCTGCTGATCAAGGTCATCCGGGACATGTTCACGGAGGACTTCTCGGCGCTGGTGGTCCAGGGCACGCAGGCCTGGGAGACGATCGAGCCCTACGTCCAGCACGTGGCGCCGGACCTGGCCTCGCGGCTGCGCAGGCACACCGGGACCAACGACGTGTTCACCGAGTACCGGGTGAACGAGCAGATCACCAAGGCGCTGGACCGCAAGGTGTGGCTGCCCTCCGGCGGCTACCTGGTCATCGACCGCACCGAGGCGATGACCGTGATCGACGTCAACACCGGCAAGTTCACCGGCTCCGGGGGCAACCTCGAGGAGACGGTCACCCGCAACAACCTGGAGTCGGCCGAGGAGATCGTCCGCCAGCTCCGGCTGCGCGACATCGGCGGCATCATCGTCATCGACTTCATCGACATGGTGCTGGAGTCCAACCGGGACCTCGTGCTGCGCAGGCTGACCGAGTGCCTCGGCCGCGACCGCACCCGGCACCAGGTCGCCGAGGTGACCTCGCTGGGCCTGGTGCAGATGACCCGCAAGCGGGTGGGCACCGGACTGCTGGAGGCCTTCAGCAGCACCTGTGAGCACTGCCGGGGACGCGGCCTGGTGGTCACCGCCGACCTCAACGGTGGCGGCAACGGCTCGCACAACCACGGCAACGGTTCCGCCAACGGCGGCGGCAAGGGCGAGAGCAAGCGGCAGCGGCAGCGCAACCGCGCCAACGCCGAGGCGGCCCAGGCCGAGGCCGAGGCGGCCGCGGAGAAGAAGGCCGAGGAACCGGCGCCCGCCGAGGCCCCGGCCCAGCCCGAGCCGGTCGCCGCCGAGGCACCGGAGCAGGCCCAGGAGCCGGTCCAGGAGGCCGCCGCGGAGCCGGAGCTCACCCCGGAGCCGGAGGTCGTCGCCGAGGCGGCCCCGCCCGCGACCGAGCGCCGCCGCCAGCGGCGTCGCCGCAGCAGCGAGCGTCCGCCCGGCCCGCCCAAGGAGCAGGCTTCCGCGGAGGTGCTGATCGCCACTCCGCGCGAGGAGAACGCGGCGACGGCCCCCGCGGCCAAGGCCGAGGACCACGCTCCCGAGGAGCCGTCAGCGCCGTCAGCGCCCTCAGCGCCGCCTCAGGACCCCGTCGCGGCGGTGTCGGTGACCACGCGTCGCCGCACCTCCCGCCGCGCGGCGTCACGTCCCGCTGGCCCGCCCCAGGCCGCGGCCAAGGAAGCCTGAGCCCGTAGCTACGCCGACAACGCCCACCGACTTCGCGCCGGTGGGCGTTGTCGTGGTTCCGGCGCAGTTCAGGGCCGGTGTGACGGGGTCTGCGGCCACCCGGTTTGACCCTGTTCCCAAGCGCCCCGTACTCTGTCGTACGGCCCGCCATCAGGCGGGTTCTGTTGTGCGAAAGCCCGCCCAAGTGCTGTGGCAACGCACGCGTCGTCCCATCGCGGCAGAACCAGAACGCGATACCGACACCGAGCAGCAGGAGACTTCCGAACCATGTACGCGATCGTCAAGACCGGCGGCAAGCAGTACAAGGTGGCTGTCGGGGACGTCGTCGAGGTCGAGAAGCTCGAAGGCGAGCCGGGCACCGAGGTCAGCTTCCCGGCGCTGCTCGTCGTCGACGGCGGCGACGTGATCGCCGACACCGACACCCTCGGCAAGGTCGCCGTGACCGGCAAGGTCGTCGAGCAGACCAAGGGTCCCAAGATTGTCATCCACAAGTTCAAGAACAAGACCGGCTACCACAAGCGGCAGGGTCACCGTCAGCGGCTGACCCGTGTCGAGGTCACCGGCATCAACAAGTGAGGGTCTGACCAGCCATGGCACACAAAAAGGGTGCATCCAGCTCTCGTAACGGCCGCGACTCCAACGCCCAGCGGCTCGGCGTGAAGCGCTTTGGTGGTCAGGTCGTCAGCGCGGGCGAGATCCTCGTCCGCCAGCGCGGTACCAAGTTCCACCCGGGTGTCGACGTCGGCCGCGGCAGCGACGACACCCTGTTCGCGCTGGCCGCCGGTGCGGTCAAGTTCGGCATCAAGCGCGGTCGCAAGACCGTGAACATCGTTCCGGTCGAGGCCTGACAGGTCTCACCGATCACTTCAGGGGCGGGGCCGGGTCACCGGACCGCCCCTGAAGTGCGTTTCTAGGAGGAAGTCGTGTCACGGTTCGTCGACCGCGTCGTTCTGCACGCGGCGGGCGGCGAGGGCGGCAACGGGTGCGCCTCGGTGCACAAGGAGAAGTTCAAGCCGCTCGGCGGGCCGGACGGGGGCAACGGGGGCAACGGCGGCGACGTCGTGCTGGTCGTGGACTCCGGAGTGCACACGCTGCTCGACTTCCACTTCCGGCCGCACGCCACCGCGGGGAACGGCAAGCAGGGCCAGGGCTCGATGCGGCACGGCGCCGCCGGTGCCGACCTGGAGCTGAAGGTGCCCAACGGCACCGTGGTGCTGACCGAGGACGGTGAGGTCCTCGCGGACCTGATCGGCGAGGGAACCCGGCTGATCGCGGCCCAGGGCGGGCGCGGGGGCCTCGGCAACGCGGCGCTGGCGTCCAAGGCCCGCAAGGCGCCCGGCTTCGCGCTGCTCGGCGAGCCCGGTGAGCGCAGGAACCTGGTCCTGGAGCTGAAGTCGGTCGCCGACGTCGGCCTGGTCGGCTTCCCCTCGGCGGGCAAGTCCTCGCTGATCGCGGTGCTCTCCGCGGCCCGGCCCAAGATCGCCGACTACCCCTTCACCACCCTGGTGCCCAACCTGGGCGTGGTCACCGCGGGCGAGACGGTGTTCACCGTCGCCGACGTGCCCGGGTTGATCCCCGGGGCGAGCCAGGGCAAGGGCCTCGGGCTGGACTTCCTCCGGCACATCGAGCGCTGCGCGGTGCTGGTGCACGTCATCGACTGCGCGACCTACGAGCCCGACCGCGACCCGATCTCCGACATCGACGCCCTGGAACGGGAGCTGGCGCTCTACACGCCCTCGCTCGGCGGCGACCTGGCCGACCGGCCCAGGATGGTCGTGCTCAACAAGATCGACATCCCCGAGGGCCGGGACATGGCCGAGTTCGTCGAGGCCGAGCTGAAGGCGCGCGACCTGCCGGTCTTCAAGGTCTCCACGGCCAGCCGGGAGGGCCTGCGCGAGCTGACCTTCGCCATGGCCAAGGTGGTCGAGGACTACCGGGCGAGCAAGCCGGTCGAGGAGAACACCCGCGTCGTGCTGCGGCCGAGGGCGGTCAACGAGACCGACTTCACCGTCGAGCCGGACCCGGAGACCCCCGGCGGCTTCATCGTCCGCGGCGACCGGCCGGAGCGCTGGGTGCGGCAGACCTACTTCGGCAACAGCGAGGCCGTCGGCTACCTCGCCGACCGGCTGGCCCGGCTCGGCGTCGAGGAGGAGCTGGCCCGGCGGGGCGCGGAGCCCGGCTGCGCGGTCACCATCGGCGAGATGACCTTCGACTGGGAGCCGACGACGCCGGCGGGTATCGCGCTCACCATGGAGGTGCGCGGCGAGGACCCGCGGCTGGACCGCAGCGACCGGATCTCGGCCGCGGAGCGGAAGCAGGCCCGCCGGGTGCGCCGCGGGCTGGTCGACGAGGAGGAAGAGGGGGAGGAGTGAACTCCTCGGTGCCTCACGCCGCCTCGGCGGGAGCAAGTACCTCGGCGGGCGCACTCTCTCCGGCTCGCACGGCGATCGCCGAGGCCCGCCGCGTCGTGGTGAAGGTGGGTTCGTCCTCGCTGACCACGGCCGAGGGAGGCCTCGACGCGAGCAGGCTGGACGCGTTGGTCGACGCGCTCGCCGCGCGGTGCGGAGCGGGCAGCCAGGTCGTGCTGGTGTCCTCCGGTGCCATCGCGGCGGGGCTCGCCCCGTTGGGGCTGGCGAAGCGTCCGCGCGATCTGGCCACCCAGCAGGCCGCGGCGAGCGTCGGGCAGCTCCAGCTCGCGCACGCCTACGCGGCCTCCTTCGCACGGCACTCGCTGACGGTCGGTCAGGTCCTGCTGACCGCCGACGACGTAGTGCGGCGCGCGCACTACCGCAACGCACAGCGCACGTTCTCGCGGTTGCTGGCCCTGGGCGTGGTGCCCGTGGTGAACGAGAACGACACCGTTGCCACGGATGAGATCCGCTTCGGTGACAACGACCGCCTCGCCGCACTCGTGGCGCACCTGGTCGGCGCGGACGCCCTCGTCCTTCTGTCCGATGTGGACGGTCTGTACGACGGGGACCCCCGCCTGCCCGGTTCCTCGCTGATCCCCGAGGTGCTCGGCCAGTCCGATGTGGACGGTGTGGACGTCGCCGCTGTCGGCTCGGGCCTCGGCACCGGTGGGATGGCGTCGAAGCTGGCCGCGGCGCGCCTCGCCGCCGCCGCGGGGATTCCGGTGCTGCTGACCGCCGCCACGGCCGCCGCGCCCGCGTTGGCCTCAGCTGCCGTGGGCACGGTGTTCGCGGCGACCGGCCCCAGGATGTCCGCGCGCCGCTTCTGGCTGGCGCACGCGGCCGACGCGGTCGGCAGGCTGCACCTCGACGACGGCGCTGTCGCCGCGGTCGTGGGTCGTCGCCGTTCCCTGCTCGCCGCGGGCATCACCGCCGTGGACGGGGACTTCGAGGCCGGCGACGTGGTGGAGCTGCTGAACGCAGCCGGTGCGGTGGTGGCCAGGGGTGCGGTGGCCTTCGACGCGGTGGAACTGCCCGCGTTGATCGGTCACTCCAGCCACGAGCTGCCGCCGGAGCAGCGCCGCGAAGTGGTCCACGCCGACGACCTGGTGCCGTTTCCCTAGAGGCGGCCGGTGATGCGCTCGGGCCGGACGCGGACCGTGGTGATCGTGGCGTCGCTGTGGTCCGCCTCCGGGGTGCGGCGGATGTGCTCGGCGTAGGACGTGCCGATGTACTTCATCGTCAGCTCCTCGCGGAGTTCGTTCGCGCCCTCCCGCGACAGCGTCGCCGTGCCCTGGATCGACGCGTAGGTGTGCGGCGCGTTCGCCGGGCTGACGAGCACGTTGACCCGCGGATCGCGCCGGAGGTTGCGTTCCTTGCGGCTGCCCTCCGCGATCATGAACAGCACGTCGTCGCCGTCGCGCTTCACCCACACCACCGACTGGTGCGGCTCGCCGCCGGGCTGGATCGTCCCGATCACACCGAAGACCTGTGAGTCCAGCAGCTCGCGCAGGTTCATCGCGGAGACTCCGCGCAACACCGGCAGGTTCAGCATCCTGCGTGTCATCGCGTCCAGTCGCCTGGCAGCGGCGGGATCCGGGGCCGGTTCGTACGGAGCGCCCTGGATGAACGCGCTCAGCGGCTTGTCCGGCGGCGAGTCCAGCAGCCCCATGAGCGGCCGGACGGCCTCCTCGACCGGCTTCGCCGACGCGCGGACGGCCTCGATCTGCTCCGCGACGGCCTCGTCGTAGGAACCGGAGAAGCTCGTGTTCACCTGGCCGGGATTGGCCAGGACGTAGCGGACCTTCCCGGAGGGCCGGTTCAGCGCGAAGCCCTCACCGAGCAGGTCGTTGAGCAGTCCGCCCTGGAACATCGCCGCGAAGCCGTCGTACCCGGACTCCAGGCCGAGGTCGTCCCAGTGCACGCGTCCCGGGTTCGGGCCGGGACCGGCCACGTTGAGGATCACCGGGTCGTCCGCGGCGTGCAGCAGGTCGGCCAGCTCGTAGCTGAACAGGAAGCGGCTGAGGTAGTAGAGCGCGAAGTTGTGCTCGAAGCCCTCGGCGGTGACCCGGCGTTCGGACTGCAGGTGCCTGGCGCACAGCACCACCGCGTCGATCCTGGAGTACCGGGAGCGCAGCTCGGCGATCGCCGCCCTGGTCTCGCTGACCAGGCTCAGGTCGGCCCGGACGAAGTGCGCGCCTGCCGGGGCTTTCGCCTGGTCACGGCCGATCACGACGACCTCGTCGCCCCGGTCCAGGCAGGCGAGCGCGAGCGCCTTGCCGATGCCGTCGGTGCCACCCGTGATGACGTAGATTGAACCCATGAGTTCAATCTAATGGTCAAGCGGGTGTGGTAGCTAGGCCGTTGCCGCGAGGACGAAGGGCAGCACCTCCCCGGCCCCGGCGCGGCGCAGCATCCGGGCCGCCACGGTGAGGGTCCAGCCGGTGTCCACGCGGTCGTCGATCAGCAGCACCGGTCCGTCCACTGCGGACAGGTTCTGCTCCAGCTCCGGCGACAGGCTCAGCGAGGTGGTCAACCCGGCCAGCCGCTGCGCGCTGTTCACCGCCGCCGGGGCCTCGCCGGTGGACAACACGCGGCCGAGGAAGGGCAGCCTGCCGATCGTGGCGATGCGGGTCGCGAAGCTCGCCACCAGGCGCGGGCGCCTCCGTGAGTCGATCGCGGCGACGCCGACCGGCCGCCGTTCCCAACCCCAGCCGGCCAGCACCTGCACGCACGCCTGGAACAGCTCGTCGGTGATCTCGGCGTCCGGGGCGTCCGGCGCGAACAACGGGCGCAGCCGGTTGCCCCAGCCGATGTCGGTCAGCCTGCCCAGCGCACGGCCCACCGACGCCGCCTCCGTCGCCGGGATGCGGCCGCTGAGGTCGACGCCGAGCGCGCTCATCCCGCTCGGCCACTGCTTGCGCGTGGTCAGGTCGATGCCCGGCCGCAGGAGCCGCTGCTCGACTTCGGCCACCGCCTCGCCCGGCACCTCCGTGGACAGTCGCTCACCGGTGCAGTTGTCGCACCGCCCGCACGGGGCCGCGTGCGGATCATCGAGCTGGCGCAACAGGAACTCCATGCGGCAGCCCGTGGTGGCGAGGTAGTCCACCATCGCCTGCTGCTCCGCCTGGCGCGCCTTCGCCACCCGGGCGTAGCGGTCGGCGTCGTAGGTCCACTCCTCGCCGGTGGCCGTCCAGCCGCCGCGCACGCGGTGCACCGCGCCGTCCACGTCGAGCACCTTGAGCACCGCTTCGAGGCGACTGCGGCTCAGCTCCACGCGCGGTTCCAAGGCCGCGGTGGACATCGGGCCGTCCGCCTCGCCGAGCACGGACAGCAGCCGCCGCACGATGTGCTCCGACGGGAAGGCCAACGAGTCGAAGTACGCCCAGATGTCCTTGTCCTCCGGGCCGGGCAATAGCAGCACCTCGGCGCGCTCGACACCGCGGCCCGCACGGCCGATCTGCTGGTAGTACGCGATCGGCGAGGACGGGGCGCCCAGGTGCACGACGAACCCGAGGTCCGGCTTGTCGAAGCCCATGCCCAGGGCCGACGTAGCCACGAGGGCCTTCACCTTGTTGGCGAGCAGGTCCTCCTCGGCCTGCTGGCGCTCCGCCGTCTCGGTCTTGCCGGAGTAGGAGGCCACCTCGAAGCCGCGGTCGCGGAGGAACGACGCGACGTCGTCGGCCGCGGCGACGGTCAGCGTGTAGATGATCCCGGAGCCGGGCAGCTCGTTGAGCTTGTTCGCCAGCCAGGCCAGCCGCGCCTGCGCCGTGGGCAGCCGGACCGCGCTCAGCCGGAGGCTCTCCCGGTCGAGCTGCCCGCGCAGCACCAAGGCTTCGCGCTCACCCAGTTCGAGTTGCTCGGCCACGTCGCGCACCACGCGGTCGTTCGCGGTCGCCGTGGTCGCGAGCACCGGGATCTCCTCCGGCAGCTCGGCGATCAGCGTGCGCAGGCGACGGTAGTCGGGGCGGAAGTCGTGGCCCCAGTCGGAGATGCAGTGCGCCTCGTCCACCACGATCAGCCCGGCGTCGGCGGACAGCTCCGGCAGCACGTTGTCCCGGAAGTCCGGGTTGTTCAGCCGCTCCGGGCTGACCAGGAGCACGTCCAGTTCGCCCATGGCGACCTGTTCCTGGACGTTCTCCCACTCCTCCTGGTTGGCGGAGTTGATCGTCGCGGCGCGCACCCCGGCCCGCTCGGCGGCGGCCACCTGGTTGCGCATCAGCGCCAGCAGCGGGGAGACGATGACCGTCGGCCCCTCGCCCAGCTCGCGCAGCAGCGCGGTCGCGATGAAGTACACGGCCGACTTGCCCCATCCGGTGCGCTGCACGACCAGCGCGCGGGACCGGTCGACGACCAGCGCGCGGATCGCCGTCCACTGGTCCTCGCGAAGCTTCGCGTGCTCGCCCGCGAGGGAGCGCAGCTTCTCCTCGGCCAGTTCCCGCAGTGCGTGTTCCTCTTGGGCCAGTTCATCCACGTGGCCAAGGGTGCCCCATGGGTCCGACAGCCGGGTGTCCGGGCTGTGGGATAACCGGATCGGGTCAGCGGCCGTCCGGACTACCCTTGGGCACGTGACCACCGCTTCTGCGTCCACTGTGGACGAAGACCTCCGCGCCCACGTGCACGACGCCGCCCGCCGCGCCCGCGTGGCAGCGGCCGACCTGGCGCTGGCCACCCGCCAGGTCAAGGACGCGGCGCTGCACGCCGTCGCCGACGCGCTCGTCCGCAGGACGCCGGAGGTGCTGGCCGCCAACGCCGAGGACGTGCGCCGCGGCCGCGAGTCCGGGCTGGGCGAGGCGATGATCGACCGGCTCACGCTGACCGAGCCGCGGATCGCCGCCATCGCCGAGGCCCAGCGCACCGTTGCCGGGCTGCCGGACCCGGTCGGCGAGGTGCTGCGCGGCGGGATGCTGCCGAACGGGCTGGAGATGCGCCAGGTCCGCGTGCCGATGGGCGTGGTGGGCATGGTCTACGAGGGACGGCCGAACGTGACCGTGGACGCGGCCGGGCTGACCCTCAAGGCGGGCAACGCGGTGCTGCTGCGCGGTTCCTCCTCGGCGGAGAGCTCGAACACCGCGCTCGTCGCCGTGCTCCGCGACGCCGTCGCCGAGGCCGGTCTGCCCGCTGACGCGGTGCAGCTGCTGCCGTGCCACGACCGCGCGTCGGTTCGGCACCTGATCACCGCGCGCGGCCTGGTCGACCTGGTCATCCCGCGCGGTGGCGCCGGGCTGATCAACGCCGTCGTCGAGGGCGCCACGGTTCCCACGGTGGAGACCGGCGTCGGCAATTGCCACGTCTACGTGGACGCCGCGGCCGACCTCGACATGGCCGTGCGGATCGTCCTCAACTCCAAGGCGCGTCGTCCGAGCGTGTGCAACGCGGCGGAGAGCCTGTTGGTGCACAAGGACATCGCGGAGCGCTTCGTGCCCGCGGTAGCCCGTGAGCTGGCCGCGGCCGGGGTCACCCTGCACGCCGACGACCGCTTCGCCGCGCTGGCGGAGACCCCGACCGTGCCCGCGCGGGACGAGGACTGGGACACCGAGTACCTGTCGCTGGACATCGCGGCCAAGGTCGTGGACTCCCTCGCCGACGCGGTCGCGCACATCGCCGAGCACGGCTCCGGGCACACCGAGGCGATCGTGACGGCGGACGTGCGCGTGGCCCGCGAGTTCACCGCGCGGGTGGACGCGGCGGCGGTCATGGTCAACGCCGCGACCTCCTTCACCGACGGCGGCGAGTTCGGCATGGGCGCGGAGATCGGCATCTCCACGCAGAAGCTGCACGCGCGCGGGCCTATGGCGCTGCCGGAGCTGACCTCCACCAAATGGGTGGTGTGGGGAGACGGGCACGTCCGGCCGTCCTCCTGAGCGCGTTTCCCGCAGAATGTCCGGATGCCGCAGAACCCACCGCCGCGTCGCCGGGACTCCCAGGCCACCCGTGCCGCACTGCTGAAAGCGGCCGGTGAGCTCTTCGCCGAACGGGGCTACGACCGCACGACGGTGCGGGACATCGCCGCGCGCGCCGGAGCCAACCAGGCCCTGCTGTTCAGGTACTTCGGCACGAAGGAAGACCTGTTCAACGCGGTGGTGGCGCACCGGGGGATGGACCTGCTGAACGCGGGACCGGCCGAGCAGCTGCCGCACCGCATCCTGGAGCTGTTCCTCGCCGACACGCCCGAGGGCGTCGACCACCCGATCCTGGCGATGCTGCGCTCCGCCGTGCTCGGCAAGGAGTCGATGGCGCTGCGCAAGGAGATGGGCCGCGCCTACGTGCGGGCGATCGCGGAGCTGGCCGAGGGGCCGGAGGCCGAGCTGCGCGCGGAGCTGGTGCTGGCGTGGCTGGTCGGGATCGGGTTCTGCCGTTCGGTGCTGGGCTCGGACAACCTGCGTGCGGCCGACGCCGAACGGGTGGAGGCCGAGGTGCGGCGGGGGATCTCCGCGCTGCTGGATCTTGACGCGCCCGTGACTCCTTCGTAGCTTGGAAAGTAAGCGACTGCTTACATCTCTTGGCGAAGGGAGATCACGGTGACCGCCGTCGATCCCACCACCTCGGCGCCGTCGTACCCGTTCAGCCTGCCGAGGGCACTCGACCTCGACCCGATCTACGAACGCCTGCGCCGCGACGAGCCGATCACCCGGGTCCGCATGCCCTACGGCGAGGGCACGGCGTGGCTGGTCACCCGGCACGCCGACGCCAAGGTCGTGCTCGGCGACCCGAGGTTCAGCACCGCCGCGGGGACCACGCCGGAGACCCCGCGCAGCACGCCGCTGCCGCTGGACCCCGAAGGCATCCTGGGCATGGACGCGCCCGAGCACACCCGGCTGCGGCGCTTGGTGGCCAAGGCGTTCACCGCGCGCCGGGTCGAGCAGATGCGGCCCCGGCTGCGTGAGGTGGTCGACGCCGCGCTCACGGAGATGGAGCAGCACGGCGCGCCCGCCGACCTGGTGCACTTCCTGGCGCTGCCGCTGCCCGTGACGGTCATCTGCGACATGCTCGGCGTGCCCTACGAGGACCGGCACCTGTTCCGCGAGTTCTCCGACGCCGCCCTGTCGACCACGAAGTACACCCCGGAGCAGATCCGCGACGCACGGGACAAGTTCCTCGCCTACATGGGCGGCCTGGTCGCGCAGCGCCGCGCGGAGCCCACCGACGACCTGCTCGGCGCACTCGTGCTGGCCAGGGACAACGACGACCGGCTCTCGGAGATGGAGCTGGTGCGGCTGGGCATCGGTCTGCTCGTCGCGGGCCACGAGACCACGGCGAACCAGCTCACGAACTTCACCTACCTGCTGCTCAGCGAGCGGGAGCGGTACGAGGCGCTGGTCGCCGACCCGTCGCTGGTGCCCGCGGCCGTGGAGGAGATGCTGCGCTTCACCCCGCTCGGCGCCTCCGGCGGCTTCGTGCGGGTCGCGCTGGAGGACGTGGAGCTGGCCGGGGTGACCGTGCGCAAGGGGGAGTCCGTCTTCGCCCAGCTCGCGTCGGCCAACCGGGACGAGGCGATCTTCGACCAGCCGGACCGGATCGACTTCACCCGGCAGCACAACCCGCACATGGCCTTCGGGCACGGCGTGCACCACTGCCTCGGCGCGCAGCTTGCCCGCTTGGAGCTGCAGGTGGCGCTGGAGGGGATGATCGCCCGCTTCCCGGGCCTGCGCTTCGCCGTGCCCGCGGAGGAGCTGCCCTGGCGCACGGGGATGCTCGTCCGGGGACTGGAAGCCCTTCCGGTGAGCTGGTGAAGGTAGAAATGTGCCATGAGTGATCGTTGGTTGGTCAGTGTCGACCAGAACTGCATCGGCTCCGGTATGTGCGCCGGCGCGGCTCCGGAGCACTTCGAGCTGATGGACGGCTACGCGCGCCCCATCAAGGACGAGGTCGACCCGGACGAGGCCGTGATCGACGCCGCCGAGTCCTGCCCGGTGGAGGCGATCCTGGTCAAGCTCGCCTCCACCGGCGAAGTGGTCGCACCGAAGGAGTAGGTCCTAGACGCGGACGACAACCTGGTCCAGCGTCTTGCGGACCAGGTCGGGCACTACGGCGTCCTCAGCCGCGTAACCGATCGGTATGACGGCGAACGCCTTCTCGTTGCGCGGGCGGTTCAGCACTTCTCGTAGGAAGCCCATGGGGCTCGGCGTGTGGGTAAGCGCGCTGAGCCCCGAGAGGTGCAACGCGGTCAGCAGCATGCCTACGGCGATTCCGACGGATTCGCCAACGTAGTAGTGCTTGTAGCTGCTTCCATCGGGGCGAACGCCGTATCGCTGCTCGAACACCACCAGCAGGTGCGGCGCGTCCGTGAGGTGTGGCTTGTGCTCGTCGGTGCCCAGCGGGCGTAGCGCGGACAACCACTCCTCGCCGAGCCTGCCGTCGTAGGAGATCCGTTCCTCCCGTTCTGCGGCTTCGCGGATCTGCTGGCGCACTACGGGGTCGTGCACGAGCACGAAGGTCCACGGCTGCTGGTGCGCCCCGGAAGGCGCGGTGTTCGCCACAGCGATCGCGTCCAGCACGAGCTGTTCCGGTACGGGCTCGGTGGAGAAGGCGCGGACGGTGCGGCGCTCGTTCATGCGCTCGCGGAACCGCTCGGCGATCTCGACCGCTTCGTCGGTGGGGATGCGGGACGGGTGATAGGCGGTCGGTCGGTAGGGGTGACCGTGCATCGGTTCCCATGTCCTCATACCCGCGAGTATCACCACGCCTCGAAGATCGAACGCAGGCCCGAACGAGTGACCGTGCTCATCACGGCCACCGAGGTCGCCCCGTACTCTGTCCTGCCATGGCCAAGCGCCGAATTGGGGTAATGGGCGGCACGTTCGACCCGGTGCACAACGGGCACCTCGTCGCGGCGAGCGAGGTGCAGGCTCGCTTCGAGCTGGACGAGGTCATCTTCGTGCCGACGGGCAACCCGTGGCAGAAGTGCCACAGCGTGGTCAGCCCCGCCGAGGACCGCTATCTGATGACCGTCGTGGCCACCGCGTCGAACCCGCGGTTCTCGGTGAGCAGGGTCGACATCGACCGCACGGGCACGACCTACACCATCGACACGCTCAGTGACCTGCGCACGCAGTACCCTGATGACGAACTGTTCTTCATCACGGGGGCGGACGCGCTGGAACAGATCCTGTCCTGGCACCGCGCCGACGAGCTGTTCCGGCTGGCCCACTTCATCGGGGTGACCCGGCCGGGCTACCGACTCGACGGCGACCACCTGCCCCAGGGCGCGGTCAGCCTGGTGGAGGTGCCCGCCATGGCGATCTCCTCCACGAACTGCCGCGACCGGGTCCGCGACGGGCTCCCGGTCTGGTACCTCGTGCCCGACGGTGTGGTGCAGTACATCAGCAAACGCGAGCTCTACACCGCGCCGGAACGGGCGTAGGAAAGGAACTACTCAGGTGGCAGCCACCGACCAGGCACGCGACCTCGCGCTGGTCGCCGCGCACGCAGCGGCCGACAAGAAGGCGCACGACGTGGTCGTGCTCGACGTGTCCGACCAGTTGGTGATCACCGACTGCTTCGTGATCGCCTCCGCGCCCAACGAGCGCCAGGTCGACGCGATCGTGGAAAACGTCGAGGAGAAGATGCGGGAGGCCGGCAGCAAGCCGGTGCGCCGCGAGGGCGCGCGGGAGGGCCGCTGGGTCCTGCTCGACTTCGTCGACGTCGTCGTGCACGTGCAGCACGCCGAGGAGCGCACCTTCTACGCGCTGGAGAAGCTCTGGAAGGACTGCCCGCGGATCGAGTTCGACGACCGCCCCGCCGCAGAGGAACCCGCGGAGTGACGCTCCAGCGGCTCGTGCTGTGGCGGCACGGCGAGACCGGCCACAACGCCACCGGGCGCATCCAGGGCCACCTGGACGCGCTGCTCAACGACGCCGGCGTCGAGCAGGCCCGCGCCGCGGCCCCGGTGGTCGCGCGCTTCGAGCCCGGCGTGGTGCTCAGCTCCGACCTGCGCAGGGCCATGGACACCGCGGCCGAGTTCACGAAGGTGACCGGCAGCGCGGTGCGCATTGACAAGCGGCTCCGCGAGACCCACGTCGGCGAGTGGCAGGGCCTGTCCCACGCCGAGGTCGAGCAGGGCTGGCCGGGAGCGCTCGCCCAGTGGCGCAGGAACCCCGAATGGGCCCCGCCCGGCGGCGAGAGCCGGGTCGAGGTGGCCGCGCGGGCCGCCGAGGTGGTCTCCGAGCTGGACGCGGAGCACGACGGGACCGCGCTGCTGTGCGCGCACGGCGGGCTGATCCTCGGCCTGACCGGTTCGCTGGCCGGACTGCCCACGGCGTGCTGGCCGTCCCTCGGCGGGCTGTTCAACTGCCACTGGGCGGTGCTCGCGCGGCGTCCGGAGAGCCCGGACTGGCGGCTCGTCACGTACAACGCCGGCGTGACCGACTGAGACGATGCGGCTGCTGGTCCTGGCCGACTCGCTGGCCTTCCACGGCCCGCGCGAGGCGATGCCCGCCGACGATCCCCGGCTCTGGCCGAACGTGGCCGCACGGCACGTCGGCGGTGCGGCGGAGATCGTCGCCGGGTTCGGCTGGACCGTCCGCGACGCGTGGTGGGCGATCACCCGCGACCCCAGGATCTGGGCGCTGGTGCCGCGGATCGACGCACTGGTGCTCGGTGTCGGCAGCATGGACACGCTGCCGTCACCGCTGCCCACCTACCTCCGCGAAGGGCTGCGCTACCTGCGCCCGGAGCGGCTGCGGCGGCGGGCGCGGGAGACCTACCTCGCCGCGCAGCCGCACCTCGCCCGGCTGCTCGGCGGGCGCCCGGTGGCCCTGCCGCCCCGGCTCAGCGTCGCCTACCTGGACCGATGTCTGCGCGGAGTGCGTTCGCTGCGCCCCGAGCTGCCGGTGATCGCGACGCTGCCGTCGGTGCACCGGTCCCCGGCCTACGGCCACGTGCACACGGGCCGGGCGCCCGCGGCCTCGGCGATCACCGCTTGGGCGTCCACTGTGGACGTTCCGCTGCTCGACCTCGGCGCCCTGGTGCGCGAGCACGTGCTCACCGGACAGGGCAATCCCGACGGGATGCACTGGGGCTGGGCGGCGCACGAGGCGGTCGGCGCGGCGCTGGCGGATCTGCTGCGCCGGGCCACGTAGGCTGCTCGCTCGTGGCCGTAGCCGTCGTGACCGATTCCACCGCCTACCTGCCGGAAGGCTTCGCGGACCGGCGCGGCATCTCCGTGATCCCGTTGCACGTGACCGTCGACGACAGCACTGGCCTCGACGGTGTCGACATCACCCCGGCCAGCCTCGCCAAAGCGCTGTCCGAACGCCGCGCCGTCAGCACCTCCCGTCCGTCCCCGGAGGACATCGCCGCGGTCTACCGCCGTGTGCTCGACAGCGGAGCCGACTCGATCGTCTCGGTCCACCTCTCCCGAGAGCTCTCCGGCACGTGGGACGCGGCTCGGATCGCCGCGGGGCAGGTCGGCAACGTGCGCGTGGTCGACTCCAGGTCCACGGCGATGGGGCTGGGATTCGCCGTGCTCGCAGCGGTGGAGGCGGCCCGGACCGACGCGTCCGCATCGGACGTCGAGGCCGCCGCGGTCCGCACCGCCGCGCGCACCCGCACCTTCTTCTGCTTGGAGACCCTCGAACACCTTCGCCGCGGGGGCCGCATCGGTCCCGCCGCCGCGCTGCTCGGCACGGCGCTCGCGGTGCGTCCGCTGCTGCACGTGCAGGACGGGCGCATCGTGCCGCTGGAGAAGGTCCGCACCACCAGCCGCGCCGTGGCCAGGCTGGTCGACCTCGCCGCGGAAGCCGCGGGTGACGGACCCGCCGGTATCGCCGTGCACCACCTCTGCGCCCCGCAACGGGCCGCCGAACTGGCCAGCAAGCTCGACGAGCGCCTGGCCGAGGGCGAGGGCTGCCTCATCTCCGAGGTGGGCGCCGTGATCGGTGCCCACACCGGCCTGGGCGTCCTCGGCGTTGTCGTCCTCCCCGGCGGCCTCTCCTGACCCTCGGGAGTCCGGGGCGTAGCACGAACCCCTGACACGCCAACGCGAAAGCGGACCAGGAACGGCCGATCTGTCCACATCGCCCCCACTTGTCCACAGCTCGGCACCACCACCCGCCACCACCCCCACTCGCTCCCTAACGTCGCAACGGTGACGAACCCCCACCTCGACCACCCGGCGGGCACGGCCAGGATCAGGCAGGAGCTGCTGGCGAAGAAGCGCCTGGCGGCCCTGTCCGGTCCCACTCCGGAGGACCCCGACCCACCACCGGGACCGGTGGAGATCCACATCGGTCCCGCCGCCCGCATCCCGGTGCTCGACCGGCTGGTGCCGGAATGGCTGCGCCGCGCGAGGCTGAACCCCGGCCGCTCCGGGGCGCTGGCGCTGGTGGCGGTGGCCGCCCTCGTCGCCCTCGTGACGGTCCTGCTGTGGCCGGGCGGCGTGGCGGCCGAACCGGCGCCGGTGGTCTCCGCTCCGGCTGCGCCACAACAGAAACCGGCGCAACTCGTGGTGAGCGTGGTCGGCCGAGTCGGCAAGCCCGGTCTGGTGTCGCTGCCCGAGGGCGCGCGGATCGCCGATGCCGTCCAGGCAGCGGGTGGGCTGCTGCCCGACGCCGATCCGGTCACCGTCAACCTCGCCAGGAAGGTCGGTGACGGAGAGCAGATCGTCGTCGGCCTGCCCGCCCCGGCCGCGGATCCGGGGCAAGGCGAAGGCGCGAAGGTCAGCCTCAACTCCGCGACGGTGCAGCAGCTCGACGGCCTGCCGGGAGTGGGCCAGGTGACCGCCCAGCGGATCGTGCAGTGGCGCACCAAACACGGCAGGTTCTCCTCGGTCGACCAGCTCCGCGAAGTGGACGGCATCGGCAGCTCGCGTCTGGCGAAGCTCCGCGAGCTGGTGACGCTGTGACCACGGTGCCGCTGGACTTCAGGCTCATCCCGGCCGCAGTGGCGGTGTGGGCCGTAGCACTGGTCGGGCTGCACCTCGGCTGGTTCGCCACCGTGCTGTGCGGCGTGCTTGCGACGGCCTTCGCGTTCCTGGCGGTGTGGCGGGGTTCGGGGGTGTGGGCGAACGGTCTGCTCGCGACGAGCGTTCTGGCGGGTGCGGCCGCCGTTGTCGTCACCAGCCACGCCCTCCCGGCCTCGACCCACCCGTTGCGCGACCTCGCGAGCACAGGGGCGACCGCGACGATCAGGGCGACGTTGTCCGAAGATCCGAGACCTTTGCGCACCAAGGGATACGCCGGTCGTCCTGCCGGGGCGGACCAGGTGGCGGTCCGGGCACGGTTGCGTGACGAGCCAGGTGGCGCCGTGCTGTTGTTGGCTCCGGCTGCCGCGTGGTCGATGTTGTTGCCGGAGCAGGAAGTCACGGCGACGGGAGCACTGGTCGTGCCGCGCGGTGGGGACTTCACGGTGGCGGTGCTGCGCGTCCGCGGTCCACCGCTCGCGGTCGGTCCAGCGCCGAGTTGGCAGACCGCCGCCGATGGTGTGCGTGCGGGCCTCCGCGACGCGGCGAAGGTGCTCTCCCCTGAGCTCGCGGGACTGCTACCGGCGTTGGTGGTCGGCGACACCAGCGGTCTCTCGCCGCGCGTGGTGGAGGAGTTCCGGGTGTCCGGGCTGGCCCACCTGTTGGCGGTGAGCGGGGCGAACCTGGCCATCGTCTGTGGTGCGGTACTGCTGCTGTTCCGGCTGCTGACGGCGGGACCGCGGCTGGCGGGTTTCGCGGCGGTCCTGGCGCTGATCGGCTTCGTGCTGCTGGCACGACCAGAACCGAGCGTGTTGCGCGCCGCGGTGATGGGCGGTGTCACGCTGCTGGCCTTGGTGTTGGGGCGCAAGGGATCTGCGTTGCCCGCGCTGGCCGGGGCTGTGATCGCGTTGCTGCTGTTCGACCCGGGTTTGGCCGGCACTCCCGGCTTCGCGCTGTCTGTGCTGGCGACCTCGGCACTGGTGATCCTCGCGCCCAGGTGGGCGGCTGCGCTGCGCGATCGCGGAGTGCCGGTGGGGCTCGCTGAGGCCATCGCAGTGCCCGCGGCGGCGCAGCTCGCCACCGCTCCGGTGATCGCGGCGTTGTCCGGGCAGATCAGCCTGGTCGGCATTCCGGCCAATCTGCTCGCGGCTCCCGTGGTCGCGCCGGCGACGGTGTTCGGTGTGCTCGCCGCGTTGGTGTCGACGGTGCACGAGGGCACCGCGGAGCTGCTGGTCCACCTGGCCGGGCCGGAGGTGTGGTGGCTGATCACGGTGGGCAGGCATGCCGCGGCCGTGCCGGACAGCGGGATTGCCTGGCCTTCCGGTGTGTTCGGCGGACTGCTGCTCGCCGCGCTGCTGGTCGCCGTCGTGGTGCTGCTGCGCAGTCGTCGGTTCCGGATCGTGCTGGTGCTCGGTGTGGTCGCGCTGCTGTTGTCGACGGTTCCGGCGAAGTTGCTCAGCCCGGGGTGGCCGGCCGACGGTTGGGCGGCAGTGGCCTGCGACGTCGGGCAGGGCGATGCCGTGGTCCTCGCCGTGGCCGAACCGGGACGCGCGGTGCTGGTCGACACGGGGCCGGAACCGTTGGCGGTCAACGCCTGCCTCGACCGGCTGGACGTGGACAGGGTGCCGTTGGTGGTGTTGAGCCATCTGCACGCCGACCACATCGGCGGCCTCGCGGCGGTGCTCGCGGAGAGATCCGTGGGAGCGGTCGCGGTCGGGCCACTGCGAGAGCCCGCCTGGGCGATGAAGGAGGTGCGCGACACCGTTGCGGCGGCGGGAGTCCCGCTGATCGAACTGGGCCGTGGTCAGCGGCTGGAGTGGCCGGGACTGGTGCTGGAGGTGCTGGCGCCACTGCGTTCCCCGGCACCTCGGACCTCGGAGTCCCCGCTGCCGGGAACCGTGGTCAACGACGCGTCACTGGTGCTTCGGGCGCACACGCCCGCCGGGCGGATGCTGCTGACCGGCGACATCGAGCTGGCCACCCAGGCCGAGCTGCTGACGTCCACAGTGGACATCAGCGCGGATGTGCTCAAGGTGCCGCACCACGGCTCCCGGTACAGCCTGCCCCGGTTCCTCGGGACGGTGCGGCCCCGCGTCGCCTTGATCTGCGTGGGCGCGGGCAACGACTACGGCCACCCGAGCCCCCTGGTACTGCAAGCACTCGCCGGGGTTCGCGTCCTGCGCACCGACCTGGACGGTGACGTCGCCGTTCTGGCCACCCGCGACGGTCTGGCGACCGCACGGAGAGGAGAACCACGGCCACCGCCCAGGCGGTGAGCGCTCAGAGCCCGAGCGCCTCGCGGACGGCGGCGCTCGACGGCGGCACGGTGGCGCGCGGGCCGACCTTGTCCTGCACCGCGTCGAGGGTCTTCAGGCCGTCGCCGGTGATCAGCAGCACGGTCTCGGCATCCGGGTCCAGCTGGCCGGACTCGATCAGCTTCTTCGCCGTCGCGACGGTCACGCCGCCCGCGGTCTCGGCGAAGATGCCCTCGGTGCGCGCCAGCAGACGGATGGCCTCGACGACCTCCTCGTCGCTGACGTGCTCGACCGAGCCGTTGGTGCGCCGCACCGTGTCCAGCACGTAGGGACCGTCGGCCGGGGCGCCGATCGCCAGCGAGCGGGCGATCGTGTCCGGCTTCACGGGCTGGATCACGTCGTGGCCCGCCTGGAACGCGGCGGCGACGGGGGAGCAGCCGGTGGCCTGGGCACCGAAGACCCGGTACGGGGTCGGCTCGACCAGGTCCAGCTCGCCCAGCTCGCGGAAGGCCTTGTCCACCTTGGTCAGCTGCGATCCGGAGGCGACCGGCACCACGATCTGCTGCGGCAGGCGCCAGCCGAGCTGTTCGGCGACCTCGTAGCCGAGGGTTTTCGAGCCCTCCGCGTAGTACGGGCGGACGTTGACGTTGACGAACGCCCAGTCCTCGTGGTCCGCGGCCAGCTCGGTGGCCAGGCGGTTCACGTCGTCGTAGTTGCCGTCCACGGCGATCAGCGCGCCGTCGTACACGGCGGTGGTGAGCACCTTCGCCCGCTCGAGAGAGGAGGGGATCAGCACGACCGACTCCCAGCCCGCGCGCGCCGCGGCGGCGGCGACGGCGTTGGCCAGGTTGCCGGTGGAGGGGCAGGCCAGCACGGTGAACCCGAGCTGACGGGCGGCGGCGAGCGCCACCGCGACCACCCGGTCCTTGAAGGAGTGCGTGGGGTTGCCGGTGTCGTCCTTCACCCACAGCTTGCGCACGCCGAGGGCCGCGGCCAGGCGGTCGGCCTTGACCAGCCGGGTCAGTCCCGGATCGGTGTTGGGGTGCTCCTGGACGTCCGAGGGCACCGGGAGGAGGTTGCGGTAGCGCCAGATGGAGCGGGGGCCGGCCTCGATCTCCGCGCGGGTGATCTTGCCGAAGTCGTAGCCGACCTCAAGGGGGCCGAAACACTCCGAACACGCGAACTCCGCGGCCAGGGGCACCTCGTTGCCGCATTCGCGGCACACCAGGGCGCGCGCCGGGCCGAGGTCGAACTGGTGGGCGCTGCGGCGCGCCTCGATGGTCGTCATCGCGAGGTCTCTCCTCATCTTTCCCGCTCGTGCGGGCCGGATTTGGCACCGTGATCGCCGATGGCCTCGCGGAAGTCCGCTGCTGTCGGTGTCGGTTGCCGGGGTGTCGCAGGGCCGATCCCTCTACCCCTCTGGATGAGCTGTTCAGTTGTGCGGCGGCGCCCTTCGGCTGCCGTCCGGCGGTAACGCTACGGCAACGTCCCACCGGACAGCCACCGCTGTCCAGGATGCGGGACGTCGGCGGCGGTCGGACTGTCCGCCGGTCGTGCGAGGATGGCGCGGTGAGTGCTCCTGCCGCGGCGCCAGCCCCGTTGCACCTGGTCATCGGAGAGGAAGAGCTGCTCGTCGAACGGTCAGTGCGGGCCGCCCTCGACGCTGCCCGACAGGCCGATCCCGAGGCCGAGCTGCGCCGGGTCCGGGTGACCGATCTCACCCCGCCGGAGCTGGCCGAGCTGCTCAGCCCCTCGCTGTTCGCGGAGGGCCGGGTGATCGTGCTGGAGGCGGCCCAGGAGGCGGGCAAGGAGATCGCCGAGGCGGTGCTGTCCTACATCCGCGACCCCGCCGAGGGCGTGACCCTGGTCGTCACGCACACCGGTGGCGGGCGCGGCAAGCTGGCCAAGGAGCTGCCCGCCGCACTGCGCAAGGCGGGGGCCGCGGTCGCGGAGTGCGCCAAGCTGACCAAGGCGGGCGACCGGGAATCCTTTGTGCGCAACGAAGTCAGGCGTGCGGGCGGCAAGATAGACGGACCTGCGCTCGCGGCGCTGATGGAGACGGTGGGCAACGACCTGCGCGAGCTGGCGGCCGCCGCGTCGCAGCTCGTCGCGGACACCGGCGGCAAGGTCGACGAGCAGGCGGTGCGCCGCTACCACCGCGGTCGTGCCGAGGTGACCGGCTTCGCGGTCGCGGAGAAGGCGGTCACCGGCGATCGCACGGCCGCGCTGGAGTCCTTGAGGTGGGCGCTGCAGCTCGGCGTTCCGCACGTGCTGCTGGCCGACGCGCTGGCCGACGCGGTGCGCACCATCGCCAGGGTGGCCGGGGTGGGGCGGGCCGACCCGTTCCAGCTCGCCGGTCAGCTCGGTATGCCGCCGTGGAAGGTCAAGAAGGCGCTCGGACAGGCCCAGGGCTGGTCGCCGGAGGGCCTCGCCGAGGCGATGGGTCTGGTGGCCACCCTCAACGCGGAGGTCAAGGGAATGGCCGCCAGCGCGGACTACGCGGTGGAGCGCGCCGTGCTGAAAGTTGCCGCCGCGCGCAACCGGCGCTGAACGCGGGACATACAGGACGCAAAGGGCAGTTCGGACACAGGTCGCGGGGGCTCCTCGGCCAGCGGCATGCCGAGGAACCCCCGCTTGTCCGCCTCCCCCCGGGAAAAACCCAGGTCAGAGCCGGAGATTCGGGCCAGTGGGCGCTTCGGCGAGACAGTCGTCGACGTGGGTGGCCTGATGGGCGACCGGTGTCCCGCGCCGGAAACCACGCGCGCTCACTGTGCGAGGTGCAGATTCATTTGTGCAGTCTGGATCGAACCGACATTCATTCGGGTGAAGTTTCCCTCGGCCTTCGCCGGTCGCAGGCCGGCAGGCGCTGCGGATGGGCGGTTACCGCCCGTGGGACCGCACGTCGGCATCACTCTCTTGGCGGGGTGCCATCGGGCTCGTCGGCCACGGACAGTGTGAGGACTGAGCGAGCGTTCGCGGCGGTTTCGGCAACTGCCGGGACCGGGGTGAGGGAAAGTGCGGCCGCCCCGGCGGTGAGGGCGATGCCCGGCAAACGGTTGCGCGGCATTGCGGGCCCTATCCGGAATCCGAACGGGTTTCCCTCGAAATTCATGTCAATACGACTGTCGAGTGATGTGCTTGACGGTTGCGGGAACTTCACGTGACAGAATATGTGTTTGCTGCGTCAACAATCTGGGACCGCGCGGCGCCGTCGAGAATTGATCAGAACCTGAATACCGGTCCAGTTTCGGCGATCAATACACACCTGTTTGGGAACGTGATTTGTTCCCGGACCTGGCGGCCCTGCCACGTTCCGGTGGACGACACCGTGACCGGGTCGTAGATCAGCGGGCAGATCGCGTCGCGGTCGACGCGCAATGCCGAGATGTACCCGCCGGTCGAGGCCAGCACCGCGCAGGCGGCGACCGGCAGGGGATGGCTGCCGTTGTCCGGTGCGCAGGTCAGCACGACCCGCCTCGCGGTCGGCGTCACGTTCTCGCCGGGATTGCTGGTGAGCACGAGCACCGCGGCGGGCGGAGCGGTCCGGGGAGCCGCCCCGGCAGGCGCCGCCAAGACCGCGAGCAGTGCGGTCGCCGCGACCGGGGCGAACCGAAGCAGTCGGTTCCTGAACATGATTGACCTTTCATCGAAATATGTTCGTATATCTCGCGGATCACCTGTGCGGGTCCCACTTCCAATACGCGAGCGGCTTCCGGTCGCACTCAGTGAGCGTTCTCACAGGCAGGGGGAACCAGGGGGCTGATCCCTCCAATGGCGGTATGCGCCCAGCTGACCGAGGGAACCATGTTTTCCTGCGCAACGAAGGCTTGCCAACGGACCGTTCTTGCGGTGGTATCTAAGTCGGTCGAGGGGGTCCTCGGGCTGCGCCTCGTGAACGCCGTGGTGCTTCGAAGGGAATTTGGCCGGATAACTCGTTCAGACGTGCTTGTCGGTCCCGCCGATAATTCCTGTCGATGCTAGGAGCTGTGTTGTTGACCAAACAGAAGACCGGTGCGTTCCGCGACGGGTGCGCTCGGCCGCGAAGCGAGGAGTTCTGGCGGGAATGCGTGGAACTGCGGCCGGCGCTGATCCGGATCGCGGTCCGGGCCGGCGCGGGTGAGGCGGCCGAGGATCTGGTGCACGAAGCCTTCATCAGGGCGATGGAGTTCCCGGGGCTGGACCCGCAACGGGTGATGCCCTTTCTGGTGGCCGTGGTGAAGCGGTTGTGCGTGGACGAGGCCCGTAGGAGCACCACCGCGCGGCAGGTTGCCACGCACGCCAGGCTGCTACCGTTGGACGTGACAGATCCGGCCGAGTCGATCAGCGATCAGGCCGAGGCGGAGTGGCTGGTCGCGCACTGCGGCAAGCTCAGTCGGCGCGAACGTTATGTCCTGCTCTGGCTCTCTCACGGTCTCCCGCACGACGAGATCTCACGGAGGCTGGGCACGACACGACGCGCGACCGAGTGCATCGCCAGCCGCGCGCGCTGCCGGGTCCGTCAGTGGATGGCCCGCCGTTCGCCCGTCAACAGGGTGATCGGCTGCTGAAAGGGCCTAGGTACGGGGAGCAGGGCCCCGTACCTAGGCCCTTCTCCGTTGTCAGGGGAGCAGGGCCCCTGACAGACGAAGAACGCCGCCCCGCTGGTGCGGGGCGGCGTTGTCGTTGCTACTGCTGATCAGCGATCAGATCTTGTTGGCGCGCAGGGCCATCGCCGACTTCTTGTTGGCGGCCTGGTTCGCGTGGATGACGCCCTTGCTGGCCGCCTTGTCCAGCTTCTTGCTGGCCTCGGCGAGCAGCGCGGTGGCCTTCTCCTTGTCCCCGGCCTCGGCGGCCTCGCGGAACTTGCGGATGGCCGTCTTGAGGGCCGACTTCACGGACTTGTTCCGCAGGCGCGCCTTCTCGTTGGTCTTGATGCGCTTGACCTGCGACTTGATGTTGGCCATGGCTGGACCCTCTTCCGTTCGACTGGGGTGGTGCACCGCGCTTGATCGGCACTCGCCCGAACCTCGGCGAGCCTTCCTCCACGACGGAACGCCGCGCGGCACGACGCCGGTGATGGTAACAACCGGGCGCCGTGCCACCCAAAACGACCCGGAAGGCCGGCGTCAGCGCACCGCGAACGGGGCCCGCTCGTCCTCCACGACCACCTCGTAGCCGGTCCTCGGCACCTCCCTTCGCCCGGCGCCGTCGACGTCGCCGCTGGTCAGGGCGAGCTGTTCGACCGAGAACTCCACCTCAACCGCCTGCTGGGCGCCTGCCGCCAGCTCCACGCGCGCCCAGCCGACGAGCCGCTTGTCGGGAACCTGCAGCGGTGCGACCGGCTGGTGCACGTAGACCGGGACGACCGCCGTGCCCGCCCGCGAGCCGGTGTTGCGCACGGTGAAGCCGATCTTGAGCTTGGCATCCGCCCGGACCGTCGCGGGCACGCTCGGCGCTCCTACGGCGAAGCTCGTGTACGACAGGCCGTGGCCGAACGCGAAGGCCGGGTCGTACTTGGAGCTCTCCCCGCCGTTCGTGCCGGGCAGCTGGTCATAGGACATCGGCTGGTCACCGACGCGCTTCGGCCAGGACACCGGGAGCTTGCCGCCCGGGTTGGCAGTGCCGAACAACACATCCGCGACCGCCGTGCCGCCCTCGGTGCCGGGCAGCCACCCGGCGAGCAGCGCATCGGCGCCGGCGACCGAGCCGAGCACCTGCGGGCGGCCGGTGAGCAGCACGACGACCACGGGCTTGCCCGTCGCGCGCACGGCGTCCACCAGGCCCTGCTGCGCCGCGGTGAGCGCGGGTTCCTCGGTGTCGGCGGGCCCCTCCGCACCCGGCTTCTCGCCGAGCACCACGACGACGGCCTTGGCGTCCTTGGCCTGGGCGACCGCCTCGGCCTGGCCGGGCGCGTGGGCGACGGTGCCTCCCGGCGCCGCCGCGCGGATGCCCTCCAGCACGGTGACCGCCTCCGGGACCGGACCCTGCTCGGGGACGCCCTGCCAGTCGACGGTCCAGCCGCCGAGCTGCCGCCGCACGTCGTCCGCGGTGTCGCCGGTGACGACGATCTTGCCGCCCTTGGCCAGCGGCAGCGTGGACTTCTCGTTGCGCAGCAACACCATCGACTCCGTGGCGGCCTTGCGCGCGAGGTCGAGCCCGACGCCGTTGACGCGCTCGTTGGCCACCGCGGGGTCCACGTACGGCCGCTCGAACAGGCCGAGCTCGAACTTCAACCGCAGGATGCGCCGGACTGCCTCGTCGACGCGCCGTTCGCTGACGCGGCCGTCGCGGACGACCTGGCGCAGCCCGGCGGTGAACTCCCCGGCCGCGGACGGCTCCATCGCCATGTCCACGCCCGCGTTCACCGCCATCGCGATCGCCGCAGGGTAGTCGGCGGCGGCCTTGTGCTTGGTGACCAGCGAACGGATGTCCTGCCAGTCAGTGATCGCGACACCGGTGAAGCCCAGCCGGTTCCGCAGTTGTTCGGTGAGCATGTACTTCGACGCGTGCACCGGGACCCCGTTGACGGACCCAGAGTTGATCATGACGGTCTTCACGCCCGCGCGGAACTGCGCGGTGAACGGCGGCAGCACCTGGTCCTGGAGCGTGCGCACCGGAAGGAACGCCGGGGCGCGGTCGTGACCGCCCTTGGGCTCGGAGTACCCGGCGAAGTGCTTGGCGGTGGCGGCCAGGCGCGCGGTCCTGCCGTCATCGGTCTGCATGCCCCGAACCGCCGCCGCCGCGAGGGTTCCGGCCAGGTGCGGGTCCTCGCTGTAGGTCTCGTAGTAGCGGCCCCACCGGGTGTCCCTGGCGATGTCGGAGACCGGGGCGAAGTTCCAGAACACGCCCGTGGCCCGCATGGCCTGCCCCGTCGCCGCGCCCGCCTGCTCGATCAGCTTCGGGTTCCACGTGGCGCCGAGCCCGATCTGGTGCGGGAACATCGTCGCGGTCACCACGTTGCTGTGCCCGTGCACGCCGTCGGCGCCGTAGAGCACGGGGATCCTGAGCCGGTTGTTGTCCAGCGCGTACTTCTGGATGGCGTTGGTCATCTCCGCCCACGCCTTGGGGCTGGGGTCCGGTGCGGGGAAGTCGCCCCCGCCGGAGAGGATCGAGCCGACCTTCGCGTCGACGAGCACCGGCTTCATGCAGTCCTCGCGCAGCGGCCCCGGTACCGCGTCGCAGTCGCCCCTGAGCTTGCCGACCCGGATCTGGGTCATCTGGCCGATCTTCTCGTCCAGCGTCATGCGGCCGAGCAGGGCGTGCACCCGTGCTTCGAGCGGCAGTCCCGCGTCGAGGTGGTCCGCGGGGTGCGCCGCCGTGGTGAGCGGGAGGGTGAGCGCGGCCGTGATGACCAGCGCGGTTGTTCTTCGAGCGGTGAGCACGTTCTCCTCCAACGAGAGGGTGTGCGGCAGCAGCACCCCTATCGTTCGGCGGTGAGGTTGGTCACCAACAGCTGCGTTCGGAGCAATGTGGGAGCGCTTTCCCGCTGGTAAGCGTTGTTGTGCAGTACGGGTGTCTGCCTACCGTCCGTCCGTGTTCGCAACCCTGGACCTGCCCGGCTTCGCCGGGATCTCGGTCGCCGCGCTGGCGTTCCTCTGCGTCGCCGCCTTCCTCGCCGGTGCCATCGACGCGATCGTCGGAGGCGGCGGTCTCGTCCAGTTGCCCGCGATGCTGCTGGTGCTGCCGGGCGGCGCCCCGATCTACTCGCTGGCCACCAGCAAGCTCTCCTCGTTCGTCGGCACCGCGGCCGCGGTCGGCACCTACGTCCGGCGCACGAAGATCGACTGGCGCAGCACCGCGCCCACGGCCGTGCTCGCCTTCGGCGGATCCATCGGTGGCGCGGCGTTCGCCGACATGCTGCCGCCGGGCGCGCTGAACGTGGTCGTCCTGTGCGCGCTGGTCGGCGTCGGCGTCTACACCTGGCGCAAGCCGGAGTTCGGGGCGCAGGACGCGGAGCACCTCTCGCGCGCCCGGCAGTTGGCGGTGATGCTGGCCGGAGGAGCGGTGATCGGCTTCTGGGACGGCCTCGCCGGTCCCGGCACCGGCTCGTTCCTGGTGTTCCTGTTGGTGGGCCTGGTGGGCTTCGCGTTCGTGCGCGCGTCGGCGACGGCGAAGGTGATCAACACCGCCACCAACCTCGGCGGGCTGTGCTACTTCGTGCCCGCCGGGCAGGTGCTGTGGGGGATCGGCCTGGCGATGGCGCTGTGCAACCTCACCGGGTCCGTCCTCGGCGCGCGGATGGCCGTGCGCCGAGGCTCGGAGTTCGTCCGCAAGGTGTTCCTGACCGTCGTCGCCGCCCTGGTGCTCGGCCTCGGCTGGAAGGTCGCGCTGGGAACGTGATCAGCACGGCGGGCGGTAGCCGGGATCGGCGACGCCGCCCCGCTCCAACGCGTTGACCACCCACTTCACCGCGGGCCGGGAGTGCGGGATCAGCAGGTGCTCGGTGAAGTGCAGCGGGCACGCGTCCTGCAGCACCACGTTGGTCACCCGGCTCGCGGAGCCGGACAGCGCCTGGCCGCGGTAGGGCGTCACGACCGCCTCGTAGCGGGTGGCGATGGTCGTGTACTTCACCGAGCCCGCGAGGTCGCCGCCGTCGTTGAGCGCCCGCATGAACGCCGACCCGGCCGACTGGTCGTCGCAGGCCGGGCAGAACGTCGCTCCGAGCAGCTTCGCCAGCGGCTGGGTGGTGCCGTGGTTGGACGGCGCGATACCGATCAGCGCGTTCACCTTCGCGCTGCCGCCGAGGAACTTCAGGTAGTGCCGGGGCATCATGCCGCCCTGGCTGTAGCCGACGATGTCCACTTTGGACGCTCCGGTGGCGGCGAGCACCTGGTCGACGTAGGCGGCCAGCTCGCGGGCGGACTGCGTGACCGGGTTCAGCCCGCCGTTGCCGTAGTCCAGCGCGTAGGCGCACCAGCCGCCCCGGGTCAGCTCGGGGGCGAGCACGTCCCAGGTGCTCCCGGACTTCTTGAAGGTTCCGTGCAGCAGGATCACCGGCCGTTTGCCCGACTGGCACGCGGCAGGCGCGGCGGTCGCAGTCGCCGCGGCGGCGACCGTGACGGCGGTGGCGAACAGGGCAGCGCAGAGCAGGGCGCGCAGCAGTCGCATAGTCGTCTCCCCGTTGAGACCCGCGGCGGTGAACTGGCGAGTAACAAAGAATGTAAGGCGGGTCACATTCGCCTGTCACTCCGCTGAACGGCCTCAGCAGGCGCGGTGCGCGGGATCGGCCAGCCCGCCCCGGCGCAGCGCGTTCACCGTCCACTTGATCACTGGGCGAGCGTGCGTCATCTGGCCGTGGCCGGTGAAGTCCAGCGGGCACGTGTCCTGGACGACCACGTTGGTCACCCGGTCCGCGGGGCCGCTCAACGTCTGGCTCGCCAGGGGGACCAGGCCGTCGTGCCGGGAGCCGATGGTCGTGTACCTCACCGAACCCACGAGGTCGCCGCCGTCGTTGAGCGCCTTCATGAAAGGCGAGGTGGCGAGCTGATCGGAGCATGCGGGACAGCGCTTGACGAGCCAGTCGGGAAGGGTGCCGGGGATGCCGTGGTGCGGGGAAGCGATGCTGATGACGGAGTTCACCTTCGTGGTGCCGCCGAGGAACTTCAGGTAGTGCCGGGCCACCACGCCGCCCTGGCTGTAGCCGACGATGTCCACTTCGGACGATCCGGTGTCGGCGAGCACGCGGTCGACGTACGCGCCGATCTCCTTGGCGGACAGGGCGATCGGGTTCCTCGCGCGATTGCCGTAGTCCGGTGCGTAGACGCAGCGTTTGTCCTTGCGCAGCTCGGCGGTGAGTTCGCGCCAGGTGCCGCGGCTGTCGTTCGCGGTGCCGTGCAACAGGATCACCGGTCGTCCGCACGAAGCGTCCACTGTGGATGCTTTGGCAGCGGGGGCGACGGCAGCGCTCACGACGAGCAGGACTACGGCAAAGGTCTTCATTGACTCTCCCTGAGGTCGGGCGCGGAACGTAGTGCCCGACCTCAGGACGGCACAACTAAGGAGAATCCTTCGGGTCTTTCGGCGGGCGGCCCCGGCGGGCGGGTTTCCCCGCGTTGCCGGGCATCCGTCCCGCCTCGGTCAGTGCCCTCCGGAGCAGGAACTCGATCTGCGCGTTGGCGCTGCGCAGCTCGTCGTTGGCCCACTTCGTGAGCGCGTCGTGCACCGCCGGATCGAGCCGGAGCAGGACGCTCTTGCGCTCAGCCACGACTGCTTCCTAGTGGTAGAGCGACCCGGCGTTGACGACGGGCTGGGTCGATCGGTCGCCGCAGAGCACCACGAGCAGGTTGCTGACCATGGCGGCCTTCCGCTCCTCGTCGAGGTCGACGACGTCGTGCTCGGCGAGCCGGTCCAGCGCCAGTTCGACCATGCCGACCGCGCCCTCCACGATCCGCTGCCGGGCCGCCACCATCGCGCTCGCCTGCTGCCGCTGGAGCATCGCGTGGGCGATCTCCGGGGCGTAGGCGAGGTGGGTGATCCGGGACTCGATCACGTTCACGCCCGCGGAGGTGACGCGCGCGGCCACCTCGGCGGAGAGCCGCTCCGTGATCTCGTCGGCGTTCTCCCGCAGCGACAGCCCGGTCTCGCCGTGGTTGTCGTAGGCGTAGCTGGTGGCGATGTGCCGCACCGCGGTCTCGGTCTGCACCTGCACGAAGTCGACGAAGTTGTCCACCTCGAACACGGCCTGCGCGGTGTCGCTGACCTGCCAGACCACCACCGCGGCGATCTCCACCGGGTTGCCGTCGGCGTCGTTGACCTTCAGCACCGCGGTCTCGTGGTTGCGGATCCTCGTGGAGACCGGGGTCTTCGTGGCGATGGGGTTCACCCACTGCAGGCCGTCGGAGCGGATCGTCCCGGTGTAGCGGCCGAGCACCTGGAGCACGCGGGCCTGGCCCGGGGCGACCATGACCAGTCCGGCGAACAGGACGGCGCCGACGATCGCGGAGCCGATGCCGGTGAACAGGAAGGCCGAGGTGTGCGTCTTGGCCGAGAGCACGATCTGCAGCACGCCCGCGACCAGCAGGACGAAGCCGAGCAGGAACATCGGCACGCCCGGCAGCCGGTTCCCCTCGCGCTCGCCGATCTTCGGCGCGGGCCGGGACGCGGCGATCCCGGACGGCGTGTGGACGAGTTGGTCGGACATGGCGGCCTCCCCAGTGGTGCCTAGCAAAGTGATATCAGATTTATAGCAGGTGCCCGAGGGCTCCGCCAGGGGATAGGTTGGCCGCGGCAGTGCCGGGGGTTCGTCCGCCCCGGCCGCGGGTCGGAGGGAATCCCGGTGAGCCTCACCGCGCTGCTGCTCGTCCTCGCCGCCGCCTTCGCACACGCAGGGTGGAACCTCGCCGCCAAGAGCGCCGGGGCGGGCGGCCCCGCCTTCGTCTGGCTGTACTCGGCCGCGGCCGCGACGATCTACCTGCCGTTCGCCGCCGTGATCGCCCTCAACGGGCAGCCGCTCGGCTTCGCGGCCGTGCTCGGGATGGGGCTCAGCGCCCTGCTGCACACCGGCTATTTCCTGTTGCTGCAGCACGGTTATGCGGTCGGCGACATGTCCGTGGTCTACCCGCTGGCGCGCGGTACCGGTCCGTTGTTGTCGGTACTGGCTGCTGTACTGCTCTTCGGTGAGCGACCCGGCCTGCTCGGGCTCCTCGGCGCGGGCACGGTCGTCGTGGGCGTGCTCGTGATCGGAGGTGGTGGCCGGGCGGGTGGTTCCGCGGTGCTCTTCGCGCTGCTGACCGGCGTGATGATCGCCGCGTACACGCTGTGGGACGCCTACGCGGTGAAGGAGCTCGGTGTGCCGCCCCTGGTGCTGAACTGGGGGAGCGCGATGGGGGAGGTGCTGATGCTGGCGCCGTACGCGGCCACCCACCGCTCCCAGGTTCGGCTGTCGTGGCGGCTGCACCGTCGCGCGGTGCTGGCGGTCGCCGTGCTCTCGCCGCTGGCCTACATCCTGGTGCTGGTCGCGGTGCAGACCACTCCGGTGAGCCTGATCGCGCCCGCCCGCGAGCTGAGCATCGTCATCGGGGGCATCGCGGCGTGGCGGTTGTTCGGCGAGAAGGACCCGGTGCGGCGGATCGGCGGCTCCGTGGTGGTGCTCGCCGGGGTCGCCATGCTCGCACTGGCCTAGCGCTTGCGGGCGAGGAGTTCGAAGCGCGGCGCGGAGATCAAGCGCAGCGAGCCGAGCCGCATGATCACTTCGGTGAACCCGGCGGCGCGGCTGAGCAGCCGCAGGTCCAATGGCTTGCAGCGCAGCCGGGACCGGCGCACGGACAACAGCAGGCTGCCGCCGGGCCGGAGCACGCGGTGCAGCTCGGCGAACCCGGCCGCGACGTCCGGCCAGAGGTGCACCGTGTCCGCGGAGATCGCCACGTCGATCGATCCGTCGCCGAGCCCGGTGCGCTCCGCCGTTCCGGGCCGCACCCGGACGCGCCCGGTGCTGACCAGCTCCGGGCAGCGCGCCGCGCAGGCCCGCAGCGCCTCCGGCGACGGGTCCACCGCGACGGCGACGCCCTTCGGCACGAGCACGCCCGCCGCGCGCACGCCGGTCCCGGTGCCCGCCCCCAGCACGAGCACCGAGTCCCCCGGGCCGAGGCGCGCGTGCTCGACCAGGCGCCGCTCCGCTCGCGCGGACCCGGCGCCGAACAGGCCGGTCAGGGGGCTGGACGGGGAGGTGAGCAGGGCGTTCATGGTGTCCAGCCAAGCGCGGGGCGACTGAGACCACATCAGGGTTGCCCCGGACGTGTGCCGGGCATTGTCACCGACATGGGAACATGGGGTGTCACCCATATCCAGCGAGGACACCGAGTGAAGCGAACGACGTATCAGAGCGCAGCCGCCTTGACGACCGCCGAGCACTGCGAGGTCGCCGCATGAGCTCGTTCGCGGACAAGACGTTCACCGCCCCGGAGCTGATCCGGAACTTCTGCATCATCGCGCACATCGACCACGGCAAGTCCACGTTGGCCGACCGGATGCTGCAGCTCACCGGCGTGGTCGAGGAGCGGGCCATGCGGGCCCAGTACCTGGACCGGATGGACATCGAGCGGGAACGCGGCATCACGATCAAGGCGCAGAACGTGCGCCTGCCCTGGAAGGTCGGCGACACCGAGCACGTGCTGCACCTGATCGACACCCCCGGTCACGTCGACTTCACCTACGAGGTCTCCCGTGCCCTGGAGGCGTGCGAGGGCGCGATCCTGCTGGTCGACGCCGCGCAGGGGATCGAGGCGCAGACGCTGGCCAACCTGTACCTGGCGCTGGAGAACGACCTCACCATCGTGCCGGTGCTGAACAAGATCGACCTGCCCGCCGCGGAGCCGGACAAGTACGCCGCCGAGCTGGCGCACATCATCGGCTGCGAGCCGGAGGAGGTGTTGCGGGTCTCGGCCAAGACCGGCGTCGGCGTCAGCGAGCTGCTCGACGAGGTGGTCCGCCAGGTGCCCGCGCCGACCGGCGACAGCGACGCCCCGCCGCGCGCGATGATCTTCGACTCGGTCTACGACACCTACCGCGGCGTCGTCACCTACATCCGGGTGATGGACGGCAAGATCACCCCGCGGCAGCGGATCAAGATGATGTCCACCGGGGCGACGCACGAGCTGCTGGAGGTGGGCATCGTCTCGCCGGAGCCCAAGGCCAGCGAGGGCCTCGGCGTCGGCGAGGTGGGCTACCTGATCACCGGTGTGAAGGACGTGCGCCAGTCCAAGGTCGGCGACACCGTCACCTCGGAGAAGCGCGGCGCCACCGAACCGCTGCGCGGCTACCGCGAACCGCAGCCGATGGTCTACGCGGGCCTGTACCCGATGGACGGCTCGGACTACCCGGAGCTGCGCGAGGCGCTGGACAAGCTCCAGCTCAACGACGCCGCGCTGACCTACGAGCCGGAGACCTCGGCGGCGCTGGGCTTCGGCTTCCGCTGCGGCTTCCTCGGCCTGCTGCACCTGGAGATCACCCGCGACCGGCTGGAGCGCGAGTTCGGCCTCGACCTCATCTCCACCGCCCCGAACGTGGTCTTCCGGGTGGTGATGGAGGACGGCACCGAGCACGTGGTCACCAACCCCTCCGACTGGCCGGAGGGCAAGATCGCCGAGATCAACGAGCCGATCACCAAGTGCACCATCATCTCGCCCGCGGAGTACGTCGGCGCGATCATGGAGCTGTGCCAGAGCAGGCGCGGCCAGCTCGGCGGCATGGAGTACCTCTCCGCCGACCGCACCGAGCTGCGCTACACCATGCCGCTCGCCGAGATCATCTACGACTTCTTCGACGCGCTGAAGTCGCGGACCAGGGGCTACGCCTCGCTGGACTACGAGGAGGCGGGCGAGCAGGCCTCGCAGCTGGTCAAGGTCGACATCCTGCTGCAGGGCGAGCCGGTCGACGCGTTCAGCGCGATCGTGCACCGCGACGCCGCCTACGGCTACGGCACCCGGATGACCAGCAAGCTGCGCGAGCTGATCCCGCGGCAGCAGTTCGAGGTGCCGATCCAGGCCGCGATCGGGTCCAGGGTCATCGCCCGCGAGAACATCCGCGCCATCCGCAAGGACGTGCTCGCCAAGTGCTACGGCGGTGACATCACCCGTAAGCGCAAGCTGCTGGAGAAGCAGAAGGAAGGCAAGAAGCGGATGAAGATGGTCGGGCGCGTCGAGGTCCCCCAGGAGGCCTTCGTCGCGGCGCTGTCCACGGACGAGGCCGGGGACAAGAAGACCAAGAAGTAGCCAGCCCGCCGACCGCCCTCAACCCGCTCGGGTTGGGGGCGGTTTGCGCTGTCCGGGGGCGCAGGACTTGACGACGGTCAGACCCGGGTGTGGAGGAGCGCCACGGCCCGGTCGTAGGCGGTGCGGTCGGAGTTCGGGCGGTGGCTGAGCGGCGTGGGGAAAGGGTTGCCGCGCAAGGGTTCCAGCCACAGGACGGTGCGCCGGGTGCGGAGCGCGCGCAGGCCGTCCGGTCGGCTGGTGACCGCGTACAGCTCCGCCCAGCGCAGCGTGCGGGTGCGCAGGACGCGGCGCACACGCACGCCGTGGTCGCTGACGTAGACGCCGCAGCGGGCGTGGCGCAGCGCCAGGAAGGCCGCGGGCAGCAACACCACGGCGGTGGGGACCTCGTTGTCCCACAACAGGAACGCGATGATCAGCGCGATCGCGCCGAAACTGGTGGCGCCGAGGACCCTTGCCGGTCCCGCCGGGCGCACGCTCCTCCACATGGACATGCGGGGAGGATGCGCCGGACCCGCCCCCGCGGGACAGGTCCACTTGGCGACGCGGTCAGGAAGAGGCGGCGGCCTCGTACTCGTCGAGCAGGCGCAGCGCCGTGGCGTACTTGAGCCGCAACCGCTTCCTGGTCGGCTCGTCGAGCTGGTCCAGCCGGAGCGGACCGCTGTTGTCGGCGATGTCGGCGCGCTTGACCACGAGTGCGATCGGGTCGGCGGCGGCGCGCGCCAGGTAGTCGGCCATCGGCTCGCCGGGCCGGTGGCTCAGCGCGATCACGGCGGTGACCACGCGCTCCGGGCACCCGGCCGCGCGCAGGTCGTCGGCGGTGACCGGGGTGTCCTCGAGCACGTCGTGCAGCACGGCGGCCATCCGGTGCTCGGTGCCCTCGACGGCGTCCATCACCCGCAGCGGGTGCTTGATGTAGGGCTGCCCCGCCTTGTCGACTTGGCCCTCGTGGGCTCGGGTGGCCAGGGCGATCGCACTGTCCAACGTGAAGACGGGTTCGGTCATGGTGCCTCCGGGGGCGTGGTCGCACGATCTGGTGAAGTGGAGCCCGCCCAGTCTCCACCGGGCCGTTTCCGTCAGACCCCCCGGGCACGCTGACATCGGCGGAGGAGAGTGACGGCGGCGGCCGGCCCCCGACAGTCCGGTCGCCACCGTCGTAGTTGAGAAGACGGCCCGACCTCCGCGCGTATGCATGCAAACGCTGCGAACAGGATGGAGGGCGTCTGTGCTAGGGACGACGGGAGCGTGGGTTGCGTTGCCTCGTCGGCCGCGATTGCTCAAACGATCACGCTAACGGCCTAGTGGCACGCCTTCCGCGGCGAGTCGGACGGCGCCGGTGAAAGGGTGGAATGCCGCCGTGCCACAGAAACTCGTGTCGTGGCAAGCGGATTAGCTGAACCGGGTGGCGCATCATGAGTTCGGGTGATTTCCCGGCAGTCCACTTCTCCCAATTGGCCCTGTTTCGCCCATCCAGAAAAGCGAGAAGTTTTCGGAGATGGCCCGCGTGCTGCGCCGGGAAACGGTGAAAGTGCCGGGTAGGCAAGGATTTCACCGCATTGTGCCGCAGCTCGACTGTTGATGATCTTGGAGATGTACCCGATAGGGTAAGCGGTCCGGTGATCGCCCAAACCTCCTTCACCGGAGACACTTCGCCGTCGGTGTCGTTGCCAGTGCCGTTGTCTCAAGTCGTTGTCGGAGTCGCTGTCGACCGTGAGGATCTGATGGGGCAAGAAGTACTTGCGGCCGCGTTATGGGTTGCGGTCGCGTTCGCGCTCGCCGTGGTCGTCCTGCTGGCCCGCCAGCACGGCATCACCAACCGGTTGCGCGCGCGCAACGCAGAGCTCGAGACCACGGTCCGGGCCCGGGTCGAGGAGGAGGCGCACCTCGTCTCCACCCGCCTGCCCGCCCTCGCGGCGACACCCGACCACCGGCAGGAGGAGGTCCCGCCCCCGCTGCACCCCGGGGTCGCGGGAGCGCACCAGGTGGTGCTGGAGCTGTTCGCGGAGTCGATGCGGCAGGCGAAGGACCGCGGTGAGCAGTCCGCGCGGACCGCGGTCAAGGCGATGATGCGCGCGGTGCAGAGCCTGGCCAACGAGCAGCAGCTGGCGATCTCGGCCATGCAGGAGGAGCACGACAACCCCACCGTGCTCGGCGGCCTGATGACGATCGACCACATGAACTCCCAGCTCGGCCGCCGCGCCCAGGCGACGGCCGTGCTCTGCGGTTCGTGGCCGGGCCAGCAGCGCTCCGCGTCCTCGCTGACCGACGTGGTCCGCGGCGCCACCTCCCGCATCCGGGACTACCTCCGCGTCCAGGTGCCGACCCAGGCCGACACCGCCGTGGTCAGCCGCGCGGTCGAGCCGGTCGTGCTCACCGTCGCCGAACTGCTGGACAACGGCGCCCGGCACTCGCCGCCGAACACCTCGGTCCAGGTCAACTTCCAGCAGGCGCACAACGGGATGGCGATCGTCATCGACGACGCGGGCGTCGGCATGAACAACGACGAGCTGCGGCACGCCGCCGAACTGCTCTCCGGCCGCGCGGGCCAGGACATCAACCGGCTCGGCGACCCGCCCCAGGTCGGCTTCGCCGTGATCGGCCTGCTCGCCGCGCGCTACGGGTTCTCCGTCTCCGTCGACACCCGCTCGCCCTACGGCGGCGTGCGCGCGGTGGTGTTCCTGCCGACCGCGCTGCTGACCAGGGTCCCGCTGCCGGAGCCGGCCCCGGCGCGCCCGGAGGTCCCCGAGACGCACGCCACCGTCGTCCCGCACCCCAGCTCACCCCGCCACGGCCGCAAGGAGGAGCCCGCGACCGCGGGTGAGCCTGAGCGCACCCCGGGCGGCCTGCCCAAGCGCCGCCGCCGGGACGCCCCGGCCGAACTCGGCGCCCAGACAACACCGTTGCCGATCCGCCCGGCGTCCAGGACCACGTCCGGGCTGGGTGCGTGGCAGCGCGGCACCCGGTCCGGCCGCGCCGTCCCGCCCGTCGCAGAGGGGAGCCCCCAGGAATGACCGAACCCACGAACAACCGGCTGGGCTGGATGCTCGACAACGCGTTGCAGATGCCGGAGACACTGCACGCCATCCTGCTCTCCGCGGACGGGCTGCTGATGGCCCACTCGCAGACGATCACCAGGGACGACGCGGACCGGCACGCCGCGGCCATGTCCGGACTGCAGGCGCTGGCCCGCAGCACCGCGGAGTTCTGCGGCGGTTCCATCAGCGGCTGGCAGCAGACGGTCAACGAGTTCGCGGGCGGCTACGTCTTCCTCGTCGCGGCAGGGCCGGGCGCCTACCTGGCGGTCTCGGCCACCGAGCGGGTGGACATGGAGGCCGTGTCGTTCCGGCTGCAGGAGCTGGTGCAGCGGCTCGGCAAGGAACTGACGAGCCCGCCCCGGCAAGGAATCGGTAGCCGGGCATGACCCCGAACCGGCGGGAACGCGCGCTGGTGCGGCCGCACGTGGTGACCGGCGGCCGCGCGCACCCGACCCGCAACACCTTCGACCTCGTCACCCTGGTGACGGTGGCCCGGGACCAGGTCGCGGGCCTGAGCCCGGAGAAGCGCCGCGCCATGGAGCTGTGCCGGGGCGGGGCGCTGTCGGTCGCCGAGGCCGCCGCGCACCTCGGCCTTCCGGTCAGCGTCACCAAGGTGCTGCTGTCCGACCTGGTCGACAGCGGGCACCTCGCCGTCACCTCCGAGTCCCCGGCCCGCGGCGGACCCGACCTGAAGCTGCTCAAGGATGTGCTCGATGGCCTCCGCGCGCTCGTCTGACGGCATCTACGTTCGCGACACCGTGCGCACCGCGGTGAAACTGCTCGTCGTCGGACACTTCGCGGTGGGCAAGACGACCTTCGTCGGCACGCTCTCGGAGATCCGCCCGCTGCGCACCGAGGAGACGATGACGCAGGCGGCCCAGCACGTCGACGACCTCGCGGGCACGCGGGGCAAGAGCACCACCACGGTCGCGATGGACTTCGGCAGGCTGACGCTGAACGACCAGCTGGTGCTCTACCTGTTCGGCGCGCCCGGGCAGCACCGCTTCAAGCAGTTGTGGAAGGACATCGCGACCGGGGCGCTCGGCGCGCTGGTGCTCGCCGACACCCGCAGGCTCGAAGCCTCCTTCGACATCATGGGCCTGTTGGAGGAGCTGGGGCTGCCCTACGCCGTCGCGGTCAACGACTTCGACGACGCGCCGAAGTTCCCGGAGTCGGAGCTGCGCGAGGCGCTGGACCTGCTCCCGGAGACCCCGCTCGTCACCTGTGACGCCCGAGACCGGGTGTCCTCAACGCACGCACTGATCGCGCTCGTGGACCACCTCCTCCATCGCCCGGTACGGGAGTATGCGTGAACTCAGCTCCGGCAGGCACTGACATCGGCACGGGCTGCCCCGTCGCGGAAGGCCGGGTTCCCTTGTACGGGCCCGAGTTCACCGCGAACCCGGCCCGCGTCTACGAGCGGCTGCGCGAGCAGGGGCAGACAGCCCTGGTCGAGCTGGCGCCCGGGGTGCCCGCGACACTCGTGGTCGGTTACGACGCCGCGCTGGAGGTGCTGCGCGACCCGGGCGAGTTCCCCAGGGACGGCCGCCGCTGGGCGGCGACGGTTCCGGAGGACTGCCCGGTGCTGCCGGTGATGTCCTACCGGCCGAACTGCCTGATGACCGACGGCGCGGAGCACGCGCGGCTGCGCGGGGTGATCACCGAGAGCCTGGCCAGGGTGGACCCGAACAAGGTCCGCGCGCACGTCGAGGCCACCGCGGACATGCTGATCAACCAGTTCGCCCAGCGCGGGTCGGCGGACCTGCTCACCGAGTACGCCGTCGCGCTGCCGCTGTGGGTGTTCACCTTCCTGCACGGCTGCCCGAGGGACGTGGGCGAGCGGATGGTCACCGGCATGCGCGACATCGTGGACATGCGCGACCCGGAGCGGGCCAACGAGCAGCTGACCGCCGCGCTGCTGGAGCTGATCGCGCTGAAGCGGCGGGAACCCGCGCAGGACATGGCGTCCTGGATGATGGAGCACCCGGCGCAGCTGACCGACGAGGAGATCCTGCACCAGCTGTTCCTGATGCTGGGCGCGGGAACCGAGCCGGAGGCGAACCTGATCGCCAACGCGTTGCGGCTGCTGCTGTCGGACTACCGCTTCGCCGGGTACGTGGCAGGCGGCAGCATGCGGATCGAGGACGCGCTCGACGAGGTGCTCTGGACCGACCCCCCGGTGGCCAACCTCTCCGCCAGCTACCCGGTGCGCGACGTCGTGGTCGCGGGCAGGCGGCTGCCGGCCGACCAGCCCGTGGTGATCAGCTACGCGGCGGCCAACACCGATCCCGGCTTCGGCGTCGAGCACCGTTCCGGCAACCGGGCCCACCTGGCCTGGGGCGCGGGTCCGCACGCGTGCCCGGTGCAGGGGCAGGCGCGGATGGTCGCCTCGATCGCGATCGAGAAGCTGTTGGACCGGCTGCCCGACCTGACCCTGGCGGTACCGGTCGAGGACCTGCCGTGGCGGGAGTCGCCGTTCCTGAGGGCGCTGGCCGGGCTGCCGGTCACCTTCACCCCGGTGCGCGCGGTCGAGACGGCGCCCCCGACGGCCCCGATGCCCGTGGTGCCCGGTGCGGACAGGCCGATCGCCCCGCTGCCCGCGGCGACCGGGAAGCGGTGGATGCACACGATCATCCGGTGGTGGCGCGGACAGTGACGCCCCGGACAGCGAGACCCCGGACAGCAGGAGAACGCAGGAGACCAGGAGCGCGCGCGTGAGCTCTCACTTCCCCGACGAGGACCGTGGCCCGGCGAGCTGCCCCTTCTCCGGGCGCCGGGTTCCCCTGTACGGCCCGGACTTCACCGCCGATCCGAGCGCGGTGTACGAGCGGCTGCGTGAGCAGGGGCAGACCGCGCCGGTGGAGCTGGCGCCGGGGGTGCACGCGACGCTCGTGCTGGGCTACGACGCCGCACTGGAGGTGCTGCGCAGCCCGGGGACCTTCGTCAGGGACGGCAGGCGGTGGCAGGCCACGATGCCGCCGGACTCCCCTGTGTTGCCCGTCATGGGTTACCGGCCGACCTGCCTGATGTCCGACGGGGACGCGCACGCCCGGCTGCGCCGGGTGATCAGCGACGCCTACGGCAAGATCGACCCGAACATGATCCGTGCGCACGTCGAGGCCACTGCGGAGATGCTGATCGGCCGCTTCGCCGCGGCCGGGGAGGTGAACCTGCTCGCCGACTACGCGGTGGCGCTGCCGCTGTGGGTGTTCAACTACCTGCACGGCTGCCCGACGGAGCTGGGCGACCGCCTGGTCAGCGGGATGAGCCGGGTGGTGGACGTGGTCGAGGCCGAGCAGGCCAACGTCGACCTGACCAGGGCGCTGACCGAGCTGGTGGCGCTGAAGCGGCGCGAGCCCGGGCACGACGTGACTTCGTGGATGATGGCGCACCCAGCGCGGCTCAACGACGAGGAGATGCTGCACCAACTGGTCATCGTCCTGGGCGCGGTGACCCAGCACGAGGCGAACCTGATCGCGAACGCGTTGCGGCTGCTGCTCTCCGACGACCGCTTCGCCGGCGACTTGGCCGGCGGCAGCATGCAGATCGAGGACGCGCTCGACGAGGTGCTCTGGACCGACCCGCCGATGACCAACCTCTCGGTCACGTTCCCCACCCACCCGGTGAACGTGGGCGGGGTGACGCTGCCCGCCGACCAGCCGGTGCTGATCGGCTACGCCGCGGCCAACGCCGATCCGACCGTCCACGGTGGACACCGCGCGGGCAACCGCGCGCACCTGTCCTGGGGGGCGGGCCCGCACGCCTGCCCGGTGCAGGGGACCGCGCGGCTGATCGCCTCGATCGCGATCGAGAAGCTGCTGGACCGGCTGCCGGACCTGCACCTCGCGGTGCCCGAGGAGCGGCTGGAGTGGCGGCCGAGCCCGTTCTTCCGGTCGCTGACGGCGCTTCCGGTGAAGTTCACCCCCGTGCGGGCGGCCGGCGCGGACACCGTCTCCGTCCCGTCGTGGGCGCGGCTGACGCCCAGTTCCGTGCCCCAGTTGCCGCAGGAGCAGCCCCCGCCGCCCGAGGGCTGGCGGCACGCGCTCGGCCGGTGGTGGCGCGGCCAGTAGCTGTGGCGTGCGCGGCATTCACCTCTCCGGGGCGGTGAACCGGGTCTAGGGTCCGAAGGATGTTGGCGGACTTGCGGATTCCGGTCATCGCCGCGCCCATGGCGGGTGGCGTGTCCACCCCGGAGCTGGTCGCCGAGGTCGGCCGCGCCGGAGGGTTCGGCTTCCTCGCCGCCGGGTACCTGCCCGCGGAGGCGGTGGCGGCGCACATCGCCCGAACCCGGGAACTGGGCTCGCATCCCTTTGGTGTCAACCTTTTCGTGCCCGGTCCGGAGAGCGAGGCGGACCTGCGCGCCTATCGGGAGTCGCTGCGCGCGGAGGCCGACCGCCACGAGGTGGCGCTGGGCGATCCGCGGTGGGAGGACGACGACTACCCGGCCAAGCTCGATCTGGTCGTCGGCGAATGCGTGCCGGTGGTGTCCTTCACGTTCGGCTGCCCGGAGCCCGCTGTCGTACGACGCTTGCGGGACAACGGGATCCAGGTCGTCGTCACGGTGACCACACCGGCCGAGGCGCGCATCGCCGTGGACGCCGGAGCCGACGTGCTGTGCGTGCAGAGCGCTGACGCGGGTGCGCACCGCGGGCTGTTCGTCGACGACGGCTCACCCGCGGGCGGTCCGAGCTACGGGCTGCTCACGGCGCTCCGCTTGGTCATGGAGACCGTGGACGTGCCCGTGATCGCCACCGGCGGTCTGATGCACGGGGCGGACGTCGCGGCGGTGCTGACCGCTGGAGCCGTTGCGGCGCAACTCGGAACGGCCTTCCTGCGGTGCCAGGAGGCGGGAACCCCGGCGGCGCACCGCGCGGCGCTCGTGGCGGGGGACCGGCGGACGGAGTTCACGCGGGCGTTCACCGGGCGCCCCGCGCGCGGTCTGGTCAACCGGTTCCTCACCGAGCACAGCGCGGACGCGCCCTCGGCGTACCCGCAGGTGCACCACCTGACGAAACCGGTGCGGGCCGCGGCGAAGCGAGCCGGGGACCCGGAGGCCATGTCGCTGTGGGCGGGGCAGGCGTACTCGCTCGGCCGGGACCTGCCCGCCGCGGAGCTGCTGGCCCGGCTCGACGGCGAGGCCCGGGACGCGGTGTCCCGGGCCCGCCGCCGGTGGCCCTAGTCCTGAGCGGACCGGTTGAGCTCGGACCTGCGGTAGGAGTAGGCGAAGTAGATCACCAGGCCGATGGCGAACCAGACGCCGAAGCGCAGCCAGGTCTCCCACTGCAGGAAGGTGATCAGCCAGATCGAGAAGCCGACACCGACCAGCGGCACGAACGGCATCCACGGGCAGCGGAAGCTGCGCGGCAGGTCGGGCTGGCGGTAGCGGAGCACGATCACCGCGACGCAGACCACCACGAAGGCCAGCAGGATGCCGATGTTGGTCAGCTCGGCGGCCTCGTTGATGTTGAGGAACCCGGCGATGAACGCCGAGGCGACACCGACGATCCAGGTGATCCTGGTCGGCACCTTGCGCACCGGGTGGGTCTTGGCGAACCACTTCGGCAGCAGGCCGTCGCGGCTCATCGAGAAGCCGACCCTGGTCACGCCCATCATGAAGGTGAACATCACCGTGAGGATGCCGAGGATCGCGCCGACGGCGATCACGATGCCGATCACCGGCAGGCCGACCTGGGCGAAGGCGTCGGCGAACGCCGCCTCACCGTCGATCTTGGCGAACGGGATCATGCCCGTGAGCACCAGGCAGGCCAGCACGTAGAGCACCATCGAGATGGCCAGCGAGTAGATGATCGCCTTGGGCATGTGCTTCTGCGAGTCCTGGGACTCCTCGGCCGCGGTGCTCATCGCGTCGTAGCCGAAGACCGCGAAGAACACCGTGGCCGCACCGGTCACCGCGCCGGTGAAGCCGAACGGGAAGAAGTCGGTGTAGTTGCCGGTGTCGATGTAGAAGAAGCCGACCGCGATCACCAGGACCACCACGCCGACCTTCAGCCACACCAGCGCGGTCTCGAAGCGGGCGGCGTTCTTCATGCCCAGCGTCAGGACCCACGCGATGAGCAGGCACAGCAGCACGGCGAACAGGTTCACCGAGTAGCTGCCGGGCGCGACGCCCTCCGGCTCGGTGCCCGGGGCGCCGAGCATCCACTGCGGCAGGTCGATGTTGAGGAAGCCGAGCAGCTTGGTGAAGTAGCCGGAGATGCCGATGGCCACCACCGCCACGATCGCGGTGTACTCCAGCAGCAGGTCCCAGCCGATGAACCAGCCGACGATCTCGCCGAGCACGGCGTAGCCGTAGGTGTAGGCCGAGCCGGCCTTGGGGATCAGCCCGGCGAACTCCGCGTAGGCGAAGGCGGCCGCGGCACTGGCGACACCGGCGATCAGGAACGAGATCAGCACCGCCGGGCCTGCGGTCTTGTTCGCGACGGCCCCGGCCAGGGAGAAGATCCCCGCGCCGATGATGCCGCCGACGCCGATCGCGGTGAGCTGCCACAGCCCGAGGGACCGCGTCAGCTCGCCCTCGTGCTCGGAGGCGATCTGTTCCACCGGCTTGCGTCGGAACACGCTCCGACCGCCCCGGGGGCCTGCTGTAGTCATGCCTTCTCCCTCCATGCGCGACGATGCGCATCAGATCCAGGCGCGAAAAGTAGTTGAACACCTCGGGAAGAGCAGCGCTACGTTCGTCACATGAAGCTGGGGTGTGTCGAGTCAGTCAACCTTGCCGTCGTCAGTACCGCCGCGTGGACCGGCCGCAAGAAGAGCTCCGGGATGGACAAGCGCCCGACCGCCGGACCGACGATGTTCACCGCGGACGGGGTCGTGGGGGACACCGTCGTCGACCGCGCGGTGCACGGCGCCTGGTACCAGGCCGCGTACGCCTTCCAGCTGGAGGACCTGCGCTACTGGTCGGAACGCCTCGGCAAGGAGCTGGTGCCGGGCAACGCGGGCGAGAACCTGACCCTGTCCGGCTTCGACGCCAGCGACGCGCTCGTCGGGGAGCGGTGGCGGATCGGCGGGGCGGTGCTGCGGGTGACCGGTCCGCGCTCGCCGTGCGTGGTCTTCGCGGGCTTTTGGGACCACCCGAAGCTCGTCAAGGAGTTCACCGCGGTCGGGCGGCCCGGGCCGTACCTGGCGGTGGAGCAGGCCGGGGAGATCAGCGCGGGCGACACCGTGGAACTGCTCGACCGCCCCGAGCACGACGTGTCGGTCGCGACGCTGTTCGCTTTCCTGTTCGGAAACCGAGAGGTGACGGACCGGATTCCTCCGGTGCTGGAGCACCTGCCGCAGCCGTGGGCCGAGCACACCGAGAAGCTGTTGGCCGGAGCACAGCGGGGAACAGTCCACCAGGGCTGAGTGTTGCCGCAGGCATGCGACTAGAGGTCTGGTCCGACGTCGTCTGTCCCTGGTGCTACATCGGCAAACGCCGGCTGGAGCAGGCACTGGAGGTCTGGCGCGCCGAAGGCGGTGAGGACGTCGAGGTGCGGTGGCGGCCGTTCCAGCTCGACCCGGGCAGCAGCAGCGACGGCCGCCCGCTCGACGAGGCGATGGCGGAGAAGTTCGGCGGCGCCGAGCAGGCCGCGCGGATGATGGCCGGCGTGACCGCGACGGCGGCCGAGGTCGGCCTGGAGTACCGCCTGGACCGGGCGGTGCGCGCGAACACCTTCGACGCGCACCGCGTGCTGGCCCTCGCCGCCGGGCAGGGCGTGCAGGACGCGGTCCAGGAGCGGTTGTTCCGCGGCTACTTCGTCGAGGGCGCCAACCTCGGTGACCGGGCGACGCTGACGGCCCTCGCCGCCGAAGCGGGCCTGCCCGGGGTGGACCTCTCCGGCACCGGGGACGTGGACGCGCTGCGGGCGGAGCTGGCCGAGGGCATCGCGATCGGTGTGCGCTCGGTGCCGACGTTCGTCGTCGGCCGCCGCGGCGTCGCGGGCGCGCAGTCCGCCGAGGTCCTGCTCGACCTGTTGCGGGGTGCCCGGAACTGACGAAGGCCCGGCGGTTGACCTCCCCCGAGGTGGCCGCCGGGCCTTCGTCGTCGTCGCGTCGTGCTAGATCGCGCTCGGTTCGAGCACGGAGCGGTTGGTGACCAGGCCCATCCGATAGGCCTGGACCACCGCCTCGGTGCGGTTGGCCGCCTGCAGCTTGCGCCGGATGCTGAGCACGTGCGTGCCCACCGTGGCGCTGGAGATGTGCAGGTAGGCCGCGATCCGGGAGTTCGACATGCCCTCCGCGAGCAACCGGAGCACTTCGGTCTCCCGCTCGGTCAGCTCCTCCTCCGGCCGCTGGTTGCTCGGCGACAGGAGGTGGATGATCTCCTGGCTGTACTGTCGCAGCATGCGCGGCGAGATGAACAGCTCGCCGCTGGCCGCCGCGGACACCGCGCACAGCACGTCCCAGGCCCCGACGGGCTCGGTCAGTACCGCGTTGACCCTGCGACGCAGGGTGCGGGCCACGTGTTCCTCACTGGCACAGACCACGATGACCGGGACGAGTCTGCCGTCCCGCTCGCGGTGCCGGTCGAAAGCGTCCCAGTGACCGGCGATCGCCTCGTGGTCCACCAGCCACACGTCGATGTCGGACCGGGGCGGCTGTGCCAGAGCCGCCCCGGCGTCGTACCAGACATCGACGATGTTCAGACCGTAGAGATCGCCGTTGAGCGTGTAGATCCACGACGCCGCTGGTCTGTCTCCGGTGATGTAGCCGACTCGCATCATTCGGAAGCCCCCACTTCCTCGGTTACCTCTGCGCGCCGGACCGGATCGAGGATGATCCGTGTGAACGCTACGGACCGCCCCCATGCGGTCCAGCAATAGTTTTGTTACGGGCACCCATTTTTCTCATGACGTGCACCCCTCGCGGGGCACGGCGAGTCTAGCCGTTTCTACGCACCCGGAGTGGCCTCCATAGACGTTTCGAGCACCCGCTAACGCGTGAAAACGATCTTGCCGGCGGTCTCGCCGCCGAGCATCGCGCGGAAGCCCTCCTCGGCCCGTTCCATCGGCAGTTCGGCGCCGATGCTGGGCTTGAGCCCGGCCACGTCCATGAACGAGATCAGGTCGGCCAGCTCCGCGCGGGTGCCCATGGTGGAACCCACGACGCGCAGCTGCAGGAAGAACAACCGCTGCAGGTCCGCGGGCGGGTTGCCGCCGGTGGTCGAGCCGGAGCAGACGATCACGCCGCCCGGCTTGAGGCTGCGCATCGAGTGGTTCCAGGTGGCCTCGCCGACGGTCTCGAAGACGCCGTCGACCCGCTCGGGCAGCCGCGCCCCGGACTCGAAGGTCGCGTGCGCGCCCAGCTGTTCGGCCAGCGCGCGCTTGGCCTCGCTGCGTCCGGTCGCCCACACCCGCAGCCCGGCGGCGCGGCCGAGCTGGACGAGCGCGGTGGCCACGCCACCGGAAGCGCCCTGCACCAGCATGGTCTGGCCCGGTCGCAGCTCGGACTTCACGAACAGCATCCGGTAGGCCGTCAGCCACGCCGTGCTCAGGCAGGCTGCGTCGGCGAAGCTCATCGACGCGGGTTTGGGCAGCACGTTGGCCGCGGGCACCACGACGGTCTCGGCGAAGGTGCCCTGGTGCAGCTCGGTGAGCAGGGTGCGCTTGGGGTCGAGGGTCTCCTCCCCGGTCCACCCCGGCGAGGTGATCACCGAGTGCAGCACCACCTCGGTGCCGTCGGCGAGGACTCCCGCGCCGTCGCAGCCGAGGATCATCGGGAACCGCTCGGCCTTGATGCCGACCCCGCGCAGCGTCCACAGGTCGTGCATGTTCAGGCTGGCCGCGCGCACGGTCACCGGCACCCAGCCGTCGGGGACCTGCGGTTCGGGGCGCTCGCCGACCACGAGGCCGGCCAGGGGGTCGTCGGGGTGCGGGGCGTCGGCGTACACGGCGAACATGGTCGAAACCTAGCGCCGGGACCCCGACAGTGCCCGTGACGCCGGTCACTCCGAGCGTGGGGCGTAAGGTGCACCTCGTGTTTGACTGGCTGGTCTCCTGGTGGGACAGCGTGGAGTTCTGGGTGGTCGGGCTCTGGTTCCCCTTCCAGTTCGTCCTCGTCATGGCCGTGTTGCTGCCCGCGTGCTGGGGCGTGGCGCTGGGTATCGACCGGGCGGTCGACCGCGTCTCGGCCGCGTTGGGCACCGCGCGCGGGAAAGCCGCCGACAAGCGGGAACCCACGCGGTGACCTCGCGCAGGCGGATCACCGTCGCCCTGGTCGGACTGGTCGCGCTCGTCGTGGTCGGCTGGTTCGCGCGGGACCTCTTCAGCGGCTCCGAGCCCTCGGGCGCGTGCGCGGTCTCGGCCCAGTCCAAGGTCCCCGGCGCGGCCAGCGGGCTGCGGGTGTGCCCGCTGAGCGGGCTGCCCAAGGAGGCCGCGACCACCTGGGAGAGCATCCGGGCGGGCGGTCCGCACAAGTACCCCAAGAACGACAACGTGGACTTCTTCAACCGCGAGGGCGTCCTCCCGGCCAAGGCCCGGGGCTACTACCGCGAGTTCACCGTGCCGACGCCGGGGGAGAACACCCGGGGTGCACGCCGGTTGGTGACCGGCCAGACCGGTGAGGTCTACTACACCGCCGACCACTACAAGAGTTTCGTCGTCGTCGACACGTCCCGATGACTGTTTCCAGCGAGGTGAGGCAATGACCACCAGGCATGTGGTCGACGGCTCTACCGTCAACTCCAAGAGCGCGGCGATCGACGCGATCGCCAAGGCCATGTCGTTCCCGTCCTACTTCGGACGCAACCTCGACGCGCTCTACGACTGCCTGGTGGACCTGTCCTGGTTGCCCGTCGGGAACCACGTGCTGGTCTGGACCGACCACCACGTCCTCGCCGAGGAGGACCCGGACGCCTACGGCCGGGTGCGCGACGTGCTGGAGGACGCGGCCGAGGCCAATCCGCGGCTGGTGCTGCGGCTCACCGCGAACTGAGCTCCGCCCGCACCAGGTCGAGCAGCTCCGGCTCGCCGAGTCCCAGCCGCCGGGCGGCCGCGACCAGCTCGCGGGTCAGCCGGACCAGCTCCGCCCGCTGGCCCGTGGCGCCGGTGGCCACCACCGCTCCCCGGCCGCGGCGCAGCTCGATCAGTCCCTCGTCGCGCAGTTGCTGGTAGCCGCGCAGCACCGTGTGCAGGTTGATCCCGAGCGAGTCCGCCAGCTCCCGGGCGGGCGGCAGCCGGTCGCCCGCCTGCACCGCGCCGTCGGCGATGCCCCCGCGCACGCAGGCCGCGACCTGGTCGCCCAGGGGCACCGAGGAGGACGGGTCGATCTTGATCAGCATGGTCAGTCCCTGGTTCTCGCCCGCTCGGCGAGCGAGTTCAGCTGCGTGGCCGCGGAGTCCGCGTCGTCGACGGTGACGACGTACTCGGTGCCATTGTCCAACTCGACGACGAGGGTGGTGCCGGACCGGGCTCGGGCGAGCTTGACCTCGTCGAGCGCGATCCGCTTGCGCAGCGGCGCCGAGTACACGGTCAGCCCCTTGGCGTCCACGGTGATCCGCTTCGGGATGACGACCTCGCCGGCCAGCGCGTAGCCCAGTGCGCCGGACAGCGCCGCCACGAGCAGCGTCAGCGGGAAGGTCCACCAGCCGAAGGTGACGGACTTGGCGTCGGCGACGTCGAGGTTGGCGGCCACGACCGCGGCGAAGAGGGCGGCGTGCATGCCGCTCACCGCGAAGCTGGTCAGCACCAGGAAGCGCTGGGCGGGCGGGTTGCGCCGGGCCATCAGGAGCAGGGCGAGGCAGAGCAGGCTGATCACGGCGGGTGGGAACGAGAAGACCGACAGCAGTCCCGAGCCCGACAGGTGGCTGTTCGCCCGCCCGGACGGCCCGACGTTGGCGGCCAGCGGCTCCGGCATCCGCTCGGCGAGGGCGTGCCAGGTCAGGAATGCCGCGCCCAGCACGAGCACCGGCGGTGCGAGCGTGAGCAGGAGCCGACGTGCGAACTTCGGCGACGGCATGGGACTGGCTCCTCAGGCTCTGCCTCGTGCGCGGTGCGCGAGGGTGTTCAGCAGCGCGGACGCGGTGTGCGCGTCGTCGATGCTGACGACGTACTCGGTGCCGTTCTTCTGTTGGACGACGAGGGTCTCGCACGAGCGCAACCGCATGGCGAACGTGTCACCCGCCCGTCGCACAGTCGCGGACTCGATCTGGTCCAGCGGGATTCGCTTGCGCGGCCAGCCCAGCAGCGTCGGCCACACCGTCAGCCCGTTGGCGTCGACGGTGACCCGGACAGACGCGAGGAAGGCGAACAACGCGCAGGGCATGAGCAGTACTGGCAACAGCGACCAGGCGCGGGCGGAGAGCACCAGGTACGCGAAGAAGGCCGCGGACAGAACCAGGAAGGCGGCAGCGGGCCAGCTGATGCTGGTGGTCTTGCTCCACGTCGCGCGCTCGTCCGGAGCCAGGTCGATGCGCGGGGACTTGTCCGGGTCGTCGAAGTCGACCTCGCGTGCGAGGAGGACGACCGGCGCGCACAGGACGATCGCGACACCCGCTCCGACGGCGATGGGCACCCACGTCGGGATCGGCCCCAGTGACGGGTCGACGCCGACCGCGAGGTACAGGCCGTGCTCCGCCGCCACGTACCCGGCTCCGATGGCGGAGTAGGAGCTCGCGTAGCGCGACGAGGTCGAGGTGCCCCGGGTCAGGAACACCGCCAGGACACCGCACGAGGTGGCCACGGCCAACTTGAAGGCTGCCGTGGCGAGGGCGCTCGGCGCGGTTTCCGGCAGGGCGTCCGCGAGGGCGAACTGCGCGAGCACCAGCAGGGCCAGGACGGCGAACGGGACCCCGACCGCCAGGGCGAGGTGGCGGCGGGACATCTTCGGCTGTGACATGTGATCACCCCTTGTTTGCATACAACTATAACAAATTGCCGAGGGGTGCGGGCAAGGGCCGCGTCGGCCCCCGCCCGGGTGATCAGTCCCGCGGAACCCAGGAAGCGGGGCGCTTCTGCAGGAAGGACGCGATGCCCTCCTGGCCCTCCTCGCCCGCGAAGTGCTTCGCGGACAGCTCCAGCATCGCGGCGAAGTCGTCGGCCATGCTCACCGGGTGCCTGCGCAGCATCTGCTTGGTGGCCGCGAGCGCCTGCGGTCCGCCGAGGGCCAGCATCCCGGTGAAGCGGCGGACCTCCTCGTCCAGCCGCTCGGCGGGCACCGCGGAGTTGATCAGGCCGATCCGCTCGGCCCTGGCCGCGTCGAACTTCTCGCCGGTCAGGAACAGCTCGTGGGCGGCCCTCGGCAGCAACCGGGGCAGGACGGTCACCGAGATCACCGCGGGCACGACGCCGATGCGGACCTCGGTGAAGGCGAAGCTGGCGTCCTCGGCTGCGACGGCGATGTCCGCGGCGGCGACCAGGCCGACCCCGCCCGCGCGCGCCGGGCCCGCCAGCTTCACGACCACGGGGGTGGGGCTCTCCCAGATCAGCTGCAGCAGCTCGGGGAACTCGTTGACGCCCTGGTCGGTGGAGCCCGCGCCCTTGGACTCCTTGAGGTCCATGCCGGAGCAGAACACCGGGCCGGTGTGGTCGAGCACGATCACCCGGACCTCGGGCGCGTCGATCGCGGTCGTCAGGTGCGCGCGCAGTTCGCGGCGCAGCTGCGCGGACAACGCGTTGCGGTTGTGCGGGGAGTCCAGCGTGATCGTCGCGATCCCGCGCTCCACGGAGTAGTGCACCAGCTCGTCAGCCATGCACCGCACTCTAAGCGCCCACGGCGGGGTGCGAATCCCGCCGTGGGCGCCGAGAGGGTCAGCCGATCGTCGTGGTGGTGAGTGCGGGGTTGGGGTCCGGGTAGCAGGCGGTCGGGGCGTCGATCGCGCCGAGGATCGTCTGCGCGGTGGCGGTGAAGGTCAGTCCGGGATCGGCGAAGCTCGTCCCGCCGAGCTTGGACTCGATCGTTCCGGAGCTGCCCGCCTTCAGGGTGACCGTCAGCGTGGGCAGTTCGAAGTCCGCGCCTCCGGCGAGAGTTCCGGAAAGCCGAAGCACGAGTGTCCCGTTTTCGTGGGTCACCGTGGCTTCGCCGACTCCGGAACCGCCCGACACACTCGACGAGACGTACGTCGAGTTCGCCGGTACCGGAACCTTCAGTGCGAAGTTCTTGACCTCTTTCAGCGTGTAGTTGCCGACCTTCGCCGGAACCTTGTTCGGGGCCGGGTCGACGACGACTGCCACGTCCCCGCCCGCGGCGACCGTGGCCGGGGCGGTGGCGGTGACCTCTTGGTTCAGCGAAGCGCTGACCTTGCCGATGGGCGTGGTCGCCTCGCATTTGTAGGCGATGGGGGCTGCGGCGGCAGGGGTGGCCAACGCGAATACCGGAGCGATGGCGACGGCGGCGACGAGAGCGATTCGAGATGCAGGGGACATCTGCTGACCTCGCTTCTTCAACATTCCCGACAACGGCGGCGGGAATGCGAGCATCACACGGGGCCTACCTCCGGGTAACCCGCCGAAGGTCGCGGGTTCGCGTCCGTGCGGGCGCCGGAGCAGGGTCGGCGCCCGCACGGGGGATCAGGCGATCTTCGTGGTGGTCAGCGCGGGGTTCGGGTCCGGGTAGCAGGCCACCGGCGCGTCCACCGGGAGCGGGCCGAACTCGGCGGTGCCGGTGAAGGTCAGGCCCGGCTTGTCGAAGCCGGTGCCGCCGAGCTTGCTCTCGATCGTCCCCGAGGCGCCCGCCTTGAGCTTCACGGTGATCGTGGGCAGCTCGATCGCGGCGCCGCCCTTGAGCGGCCCGGCGAGCGTGACCACCATGTTCCCGCCCTCCTGCACGATCGTCGGCGTGCCGATGCCGGAACCGCCGGAGAGCGCGACCGAGACGAAGGTGGAGTTCGCCGGGACCGGAACGGCCAGCTTGAAGTTCTTCACCTCGCGCACCTTCACCCCGTTGATGGTGGCGGGGATGGTGCTCGCGGGCGGGTCGAAGACCAGCTCGAACTCGGCGCCGGGCTTGACCGTCGCGGGCGCCTTGGCCTCCATGGCCTGCGTGACGCCGGCGTTGACCGGGCCGATCGGGGTCTTCGCCTGGCAGGCGAAGGTGACCGAGGCTGCGGAAGCGGGGGCGGGCAGCGCGAGCACGGGGGCCAGCGCCAGTGCTGTGACAAGGGAGCCGGCAAGAGCGATGCGGGCAGGGCTCATCGACGAAACCTCGCTTTGTGAATCGTGCGCTCCCGGCTTCGGCGGCGGGAGGAAAGCGAGCCTCGCACGACGAATGCTTTCCGGTGATGCGACGAAAGTAGGTTCTCGCCTTCAGTGAATTCTGGTCACGGGAATTGCTCACCAGGGCACGGGCGGTATGAGCCCGAGAAATGCGGCGGCGATCAGCACCGCCGCGACGAGCACGGCCGTGGGGTCGATCCGCCGCGCGGTCACGCCGACCGCGCCGTGTCGAGAGCCGTGCCGAGCGCCGCGTCGAAGCGGTGCAGCACGAGCTCCGCCACCTCGACGTCGTCCCCGAGCGGCGGCGCCACCACGGCGGAGGGCCCGGCGAGGTCGACGATCCGGTCGGGCAGCCGCCCCGGCGCGAGGAACCACGACGCCACGGCGATCCGTCGCGCCCCACGGGCTTTCAGCCGCTCCACGGCGGCGGGCACATCCGGCTGCGCCGACGCCGCGAACGCCGCCTCGACGCCTGCCCACCGCGAGCCGCGCTCCCAGCGACGCGCCACGTCCGCCACCGCGGCGTTCGCGGGCGGGTGCGAGGACCCCGCCGCGGCCAGCACGACGCCCAGCTCGGGATCGGCCGGATCGACACCCGCGGACAGCAACCGCCGCCACGCCGCCGACTCCAACCGAGGGTCGGGGCCGAGCACGTCGGCGATCCGAACGTCCAGGCGCGGGTGCCGGGCGACGGACTCCGCGACCGCGCCCGGAACGTCGACGCGCGCGTGGAAGGCGCTGCCCAGCAACAACGGCACGACAACAGCCGATCGTCCGACCCCGCGCAGCACGTCGGTCAGGCGCGGCGCGGACAGGTCGAGGAACGCGGCCCGCACGTCCTGGCCCGGCCGGAGCCGGCGAACGACGTCCAGCAACTCGGAAACCGTTGCGGCGGAACGGGGATCACGGCTGCCGTGGGCGACTGCCACCAAGGGGACCGAAGATCCGCTTGCGGGATCGAGCATCGTCATCATGCTGGGGCTCCGGTGAGACCGCGGGAACGAAGCACGCGCCGTTCCAAGGGACGGAAGAAGAGCAGTTCCACGCCGATGCCCACGACGAGGATGAGCAGGATCGCGGTGATCACCGTGGACATGTCGGTGAGCAGGCGGCCCTGCTCCAGAAGCTGGCCGAGGCCGATGCCGAGGTCGGGGGAGCGGGCGATGATCTCCGCGGCCATCAGCGAGCGCCAGGAGAACGCCCAGCCCTGCTTCAACCCGGCCAGGTAGCCCGGCAGCGCCGCGGGCAGCAGCACGTGCCGCGCCGACTGCAGCCGCCCCGCGCCGAGCACCGAGCCGACCCGCAGCAGCAGCGGCTGCACCTGGTCGATCCCGGCCACCAGGCCGTTGGCGATCGAGGGCACCGCGCCGAGCAGCACCACCGCGTAGATCATCGAGTCGTTCAGCCCGAGCCACAGCACGGCCGCGGGCACCCATGCCACCGACGGCAGGCTCTGCAACCCGCTCAGCAATGGGCCGATCGCGGCGCGCACCACCCTCACGCGCGCCACGACCAGCCCCAGCGGTGTGCCGATCGCCACCGCCACGAGAAAGCCGAGCACCGCGCGGTGGGTCGAGGTCCACAGCGTCTCAGTGATCTGGCCTTCCCCGGCCAACCGGACGAACTCGTCGGCCACCGCCAGTGGCGACGGCAGCTTCCACTCCGGCCACAGCGCGGCGGCCCACAACACCTGCCACACAACGATGATCAGCACGATCGCGACGACCGGCGGCACCACCACCGAGGCGAAGCGGCGCAGTCTGCCCGGCCGCTCCCGCACGGGAGCCGGCGCGTCGAGCGCGTCCAGCCCCGCTTCGAGCGCCCTGTTGTCAACCTCGGGCATGGCTGGAGATCACTCCTCGCAGCTCGCCGGTGATCTCCTGCGCCAGGTCCTCGCCGCCGTCGCCGACCTCCCACTCGCGGACCACTCGGCCCGGGCGCGAGGACAGCAGCACGACACGTTGTCCGAGCCGCACCGCTTCGCGCACGTCGTGCGTCACGAACAGCACGGAAGTGCCGGTCTGCACCCAGATCCGCCGCAGTTCCTCCTGCAGGACATCGCGCGTGATGGCGTCGAGCGCCGCGAACGGCTCGTCCATGAGCAGCAACGGGGCGCCAGCGTCGGTGTCGTCGAGCGTGGTCGCGAGCGCACGGGCCAACGCGACCCGCTGCCGCATTCCGCCGGACAGCTCGTGCGGGCGCTTGCGGGCGGCATCACCGAGCCGCACCAGGTCGAGCAGCTTCGCCGCCCGCTCCTCACGCTCCGCGCGCCCGATTCCGCGCAACTTCAAGGGAAGTTCGACGTTGCGCGCGGCGGTCAGCCACGGCATCAGCGCGGGCTCCTGGAACACGACCGCCGGGCGTCCACTGTGGACATCAATCACGCCGGTCGTCGGCTTCTCCAGCCCGGCGACCAGCGACAGCAGCGTGGACTTGCCGCAGCCGGACGCGCCGAGCAGGCAGACGAACTCGCCGGGCCGGACGTCGAGGTCGACCCCGTCCAGCGCGGCGACGGTGCCGAAGGACTTGCCGACACCGAACAACCTCACCACATGATCGACACTCGTTGCCTTCGCCAGAGTCGCGGTCATGGCAGCCTCACTTCTTGTCGAGTCCGGAAGCGTCCACTGTGGCCACACCGGCCGCCTTCAGCGCTTCGTTGAGCGCCGTGACGTCGACAAGGCCCTTGAGGTCGATCTCCTGCTTGGTCACACCCGCCGTCACGGCGTCCTTCGACAGCTTCGGGAAGCGCCCGGCGAGTGGGTCGAACGAGAACTCGATCTGGCTGAAGGCGCGGTCCAGCACCGAGTCCGCGAGCGGCTTGCCCGCGTGCTTGGCCAGGCCGGTGTTGACCACCTTCTTCGCCGCGGCGGGTTCGGCGTTGAGCCATCGCACCGCGGCCACGTGCCCGCTCAGCAACGCTTTCACGGTCTGCGGGTGCTTCTTGGCGAACTCGGTCCGCACGATCAGCACCGTCGTGGGGAACTTGCCCTCCGGCCACAGCTGGCGCTCGTCGACGAGCACCTTCGCGCCCGCCTCCAGCACCAGGCGCGAGGCCCAGGGCTCCGGCAGCCAGCCGCCGTCCAACTGTCCGCTCCGGAACGCGTCGAAAGTCTGCGGGTTGTCGGTGGTGAGCACCTTGACGTCGTTGCCGCCGGTCGTGTCCACCTTGAGCTTGTGCTCGGCCAGCCACGCCCGCAACGCCACGTCCTGCGTCCCGCCGAGCTGCGGGGTCGCGATCGTCCTGCCCCGCAGCTGTTCCACCGAGGTGATCTCCGGCTTCACCACGAGCTGCGCGCCACCGGAGGCCGCGCCCGCGATCAGCCGGACGGCCTCGCCCTTGGTCTTGGTGAAGGCGTTGATCGTGGGGTTGGGTCCGACGAACGTGGCGTCCAGCGATCCGGACAGCAGCGCCTCGATCGCGGACGGCCCCGCGTTGAACGCCTGCGTGCTCAGCTTCGTCGCGCCCAGTTCCTTGGCCACGAAGCCTTTCTCCTGGTCGATGCCGACCAGGGCCGCCGCGTGCGTGACGTTCGGGAAGAAGCCCAGCCGCAGTTCCGCGGCGGGACCCGCGTCCGCGACCGGCTTGTCCTCCGACGGGCCGCCGTCCGCGCGGGTGCACGCGCCGAGCGCCATTGCGGCGATCATGACTAGGGCGAAGCTGCGGGTGCGCACGGTGCCTCCTGGAGAGGGGTGGGTCAGGGACCGGGGGAGACGAGGTCGCGCTCGTCGCGCTGGATCGGGGCTCCGCCCCGCAGGGGCAGGGGAGCGCCGACCAGGCCCGCGGCGAGGGTGCCGCCGTCGGCCGGGTCGATCACCAGGAACGAGCCGGTCCGGCGGCTCGCCACGTAGTCGTCGACCGGCAGCTGCTCCGAGGTCCGGATCACCACACGGCCGATCTCGTTGAGCGACAACGACTCCGGACCGTCCACAAGGGACAGGTTCTGCTCGTCGAAGCGACCGGACAGCTCGGTCACGATGGCCTGCACGGTCCTGGTGCCGTGCTTGACCAGCACACGAGCGCCCGCGCGCAGCGGCTTCCCGGCCAGCCAGCAGATCGTGGCGTCCAGTTCGTCCACGAGCTTCGGCTGGTCGTCGGCCGCCGCGATCACGTCGCCGCGCGAGATGTCGATGTCGTCGGCCAGCAGCACGGTGACGGACTGGCCCGCGGTCGCCTCGTCGAGCGGGCCGTCCGCGGTGTCCACGCGCTCGATGCGGCTGCGCCTGCCGGACGGCAGCACGACCACCTCGTCACCCGGGGTCGCGACACCGGCCGCGACCTGCCCGGCGTAACCCCGGTAGTCGGGGTGCTCCGGCGTGCGCGGGCGGATCACGTACTGCACCGGGAAGCGCAGCGGCACGTCGCGCGGGTCGGGCGCGACGGGCACGGACTCCAGGTGCTCCAACAGGGTCGGCCCGGTGTACCAAGGCGTCTGAGTGGAGCGTTCGACCACGTTGTCCCCGTGCAGCGCCGAAACCGGCACGATCACCAGCGCGCCGGCGGCGTAGCCGAGACCGGTCACGTAGTCGGTGAAGTCCCGCGCGATCGTGTCGAAGACCGTCTTGTCGAAGCCGACCAAGTCGATCTTGTTGACCGCCAGCACGAGCCGGGGAACCCCCAGCAGCGCGAGCACCGCGGCGTGCCTGCGAGTCTGCTCGAGCACGCCCTTGCGCGCGTCCACCAGGAGGATCGCGAGCTGCGCGGTCGAGGCTCCGGTCACGGTGTTGCGGGTGTACTGCACGTGCCCCGGGGTGTCGGCGAGCACGTAGCTGCGGTTGGGAGTGGCGAAGTAGCGGTAGGCAACATCGATGGTGATGCCCTGCTCACGCTCGGCCCGAAGACCGTCCACGAGCAGCGAAAGGTCCGGAGTGGACAGTCCGCGGTCGGCGCTCGCGCGCTGCACGGCTTCGAGGGTGTCGGCGAGCACCGACTTCGTGTCGTAGAGCAGGCGTCCGACCAAAGTGGACTTCCCGTCGTCCACGCTGCCCGCCGTCGCGAGTCGCAACAGGTCGCTCATCAGAAGTACCCCTCACGCTTGCGGTCTTCCATCGCGGCCTCGGAGAGCCGGTCATCGGCGCGGGTGGCTCCGCGCTCGGTGAGCCTGCTCGCGGTCACCTCGGCGATCACTTCGTCCACAGTGGACGCATCGGACCGGACGGCGCCGGTGCACGAGCCGTCCCCGACGGTGCGGTAGCGCACGGTCATCTCGGTGACCGGCTCGTTCTCCCTCGGCCCGCCCCACGGGCCGGAGGTGAGCCACATGCCGTCGCGCTGGTAGACCTCGCGCCGGTGGGCGAAGTAGATCGACGGCAGCTCGATGTTCTCCCGCTCGATGTAGCGCCACACGTCCAGCTCGGTCCAGTTGGACAGCGGGAACACCCGCACGTGCTCGCCGGGGCGGTGGCGGCCGTTGTACAGGCTCCACAGCTCCGGCCGCTGGCGGCGCGGGTCCCACTGGCCGAAAGCGTTGCGCAGGCTGAAGATGCGCTCCTTCGCCCGCGCCCGCTCCTCGTCCCGCCGTCCGCCGCCGAACACCGCGTCGAACTTGCCCTCGGTGATCGAGTCCAGCAGCGGCACCGTCTGCAACGGGTTGCGGGTGCCGTCCGGGCGCTCGGTGAGGCGGCCGTCGTCGATCCAGTCCTGGACCTTGGCCACCACCAGCCGCGCACCGAGCTTGTCCACGAGGTTGTCGCGGAACTCGATGACCTCGTCGAAGTTGTGCCCGGTGTCCACGTGCAGCAACGGGAACGGGATCGGTGCGGGCCAGAAGGCCTTGTACGCCAAGTGCACGAGCAGCGTGGAGTCCTTGCCGCCGGAGAACAGGATCACCGGCCGGTCGAACTCGCCTGCCACCTCGCGGAAGATGTGGATCGCTTCCGCCTCAAGGGCGTCCAGGTTGTCGGTGATGACAGCGTCAGCCATGAAGCCCACACTCCGTCTTGGCCAGCCCGGCCCAGCGGCCGCTGCGCGGGTCGGCGCCCGGCAACGGCTTCGCGGTGCAAGGCGCGCAACCGATTGACGGATATCCCTCCTGCACCAAGGGGTTCTCCAAGATTCCGTGTTCGGCGATGTAGTGGTTGAACTCCTCGTCCGTCCACGCCGCGATCGGGTTGATCTTGACCAGGCCGTTGCGGTCGTCCCACTGCACGATCGGCGTGTTCGCCCGCGTCGGCGCGTCCACCCGGCGCACTCCGGTCACCCACGCGTCATAGCGCGCGAGAGTCCGTTGCAGCGGAACGACTTTCCGCAGAGCGCAGCACTTGCCGGGGTCGCGGGCGAAGAGGTCCTTGCCGTACTCCGCGTCCTGCTCCGCAACGCTCTGTTCGGCCTGGGCGTTGACGATGTTCACGTCGTAGACCGTCTCCACCGCGTCGCGGGTACCGATGGTCTCCGCGAAGTGGTAGCCGGTCTCCAGGAACAGCACGTCCACGTTCGGCTTCACCTTGGTGGCGAGGTCGATGAGCACTGCGTCCTGCATGTTCGACGCGACGATCCAGCGGTCCCCGAAAGTCCGCGCCACCCACGCCAGCGCTTCTCCCGCGCTGGCCTCGGCGTACTCCGCGGACGCCTTCTCAGCCAGCTCGCGCAACGCGGTCACCTGCTCACCTCCGCAGTGGTGGAAGACAAACCGACGTACTTCACGGCGAACACGCGACGGCACCCACCGCACAACCAGGCCCCGTGCGGCTCTGGCTCGGGGCGGAGGTCTTCATCGCCGCAGTACGGGCAAAAGAACAAGGAAGCTCGCTCAGTCATGACTGAGCCTCCGCGGAGAAAAGTACGTCGGCGCTCATTGCAGATCCGCCTCCTCGGCGCGCGTGACCCACTGAGCGAAGCGCTCGCCGTCTTCGCGCTGCTTCACGAAGTTGCGCACCACGCGCTCGACGTAGTCACCGAGCTCGGCCGAGGTCACCTTGTGGCCGCGCAGCTTCCGCCCGAAACCGGAGTCCAGGCCGAGCCCACCGCCCAGGTGCACCTGGAAACCCTCGACCTGCTTGCCCTCGGCGTTGGTGACGATCTGCCCCTTGAGGCCGATGTCGGCGACCTGGATGCGGGCGCAGGAGTTGGGGCAGCCGTTGATGTGGATGCTCACCGGAGTGTCCAAAGTGGACTGCACGTCGGCCAGTCGCTCTTCGAGCTGCTCGACCAGGGAGAGCGCGCGGGCCTTGGTCTCCACGATCGCGAGCTTGCAGAACTCGATCCCGGTGCACGCCATGGTGGAGCGCCGCCACGGCGAGGGGTCGGCCCGCAGCCCGAGCTTGGCCAGCTCCTCCGTCAGCGTCGGCACATCCTGCTCGGCGACGTCGAGCACGACGACCTTCTGCAACGGGGTGAACGCGACCCGCCGCGACCCCGCCCGCTCCGCCGTCTTCGCCAGCGCCACCAACGTGGAACCCGAGACCCGCCCGGCCACCGGAGCGGCCCCGACGTAGAACTTGCCGTCCTTCTGCGGGTGCACGCCGACGTGGTCGACCGTCCGCGCGAGCTGTTCCGGCGCGGGCCCGTCGAGCATCGGGCGCTTGAGGTACTCGGTCTCCATGACCTCGCGGAACCTCGCCACGCCCCAGTCCTTGACCAGGAACTTGATCCGCGCGCGGTGCCGCAGCCTGCGGTAGCCGTAGTCGCGGAAGACGCTGATCACGGCCTCCCACACGTCCGGGACCTCGTCCAGCGGGATCCACACGCCCAGCCGCTGCGCGATCATCGGGTTGGTCGAGAGCCCGCCGCCGACCCACAGGTCGAAGCCCGGCCCGTGCTCGGGGTGCTCCACCCCGACGAAGGAGACGTCGTTGACCTCGTGCGCGATGTCCTGCTGCCCGGAGATCGCCGACTTGAACTTGCGCGGCAGGTTCGAGTACGCCGGGTCGCCGATGTAGCGGCGGACGATCTCGGTGATCGCGGGCGTTCCGTCGATGATCTCGTCGGCGGAGATCCCGGCCACCGGTGAGCCGAGCACGACGCGGGGGCTGTCGCCGCACGCCTCGGTGGTGCTCAGGCCGACCGCCTCCAGCTTCTGCCAGATCGTCGGCACGTCCTCGATGCGGATCCAGTGGTACTGGATGTTCTGCCGGTCGGTGATGTCGGCGGTGTCGCGCGCGTAGGTCTGGGAGATCTCGCCCACCACGCGCAGCTGCTCGGTGGTCAGCGCGCCGCCGTCGATGCGCACGCGCAGCATGAAGTACTCGTCGTCCAGCTCTTCCGGTTCCAGCACCGCGGTGCGCCCGCCGTCGATCCCCGGCTTGCGCTGGGTGTAAAGCCCGTACCAGCGGAAACGCCCGCGCAGGTCACCCGGGTCGATCGAGTCGAAGCCGCGGTGCGCGTAGATGTTCTCGATGCGCGCGCGGACGTTGAGCGGGTTGTCGTCCTTCTTGGAGCGCTCGTTGGGGTTCAGCGGTTCGCGGTAGCCGAGCGCCCATTGCCCCTCGCCCCGGCGCTGCTGAGGGCGCCGGGTTGGTGTGGTGGTAGGGGGGACCATTCCGTCCTCCGGGGGTCTGGAGCGCTGGGCGCGCAGGCAGAGCCCCGAACGAGACGGGTGGGAACCTCAGCCGACGCGACCGGCGCCGGCTGGATGAAGACAGACTTCGGCGCGGGTCAGAGACCGCGCCGACACAGGGAACTGGCCACGCGCAACTGATCGACGTGGCGTCGAGCCACGAGCGGCAGGCCATCCGAGGTCATGCCCCGACGATGCCACGCGTCCACGGCTTGGTCTAGGACCATCCGGATACTGAGACACTGGTGATATGCCCTCTGCTCTTCCCACCGGCGATCCGGCCCCGTCAAGCGGGGAATTGCCGCCTTCCGCGCTGGAGGGCCTCGGTACCCGTCCGTTCGGCGTGTACGTCCACGTGCCGTTCTGCGCGGCCCGCTGCGGCTACTGCGACTTCAACACCTACACGCCAGGGGAGCTGGGTTCGTCGGCGTCCCCGGAGTCCTGGCTCGCCGCCTTCAAGCACGAGCTGTCCCTCGCGGCGCGGGTCCTCGGCTCGGCCCCGCCGGTCGAGACGGTCTTCATCGGTGGCGGGACGCCCTCGCTGCTCGGCGTCCCCGGGCTGACCGAAGTCCTCGACGGCATCCGCTCCACCTTCGGGCTCGCCCCCGGCGCCGAGGTCACCACGGAGTCCAACCCGGAGTCGACCTCGCCGGAGTTCTTCGCGGGCCTGCGCGAGGCGGGCTACAACCGGATCTCGCTCGGCATGCAGTCTGCGGCCAGCCACGTGCTGAAGATCCTGGACCGCAAGCACACCGCGGGCCGGGCCGTCGCCGCCGCCCGTGAGGCCCGCGCAGCCGGCATCGAGCACGTGAACCTCGACCTCATCTACGGCACGCCGGGAGAGACCGACTCCGACCTCAAGGCGTCCCTGGAAGCCGTGCTGTCGGCGGGCGTGGACCACGTCTCCGCCTACGCGCTGATCGTGGAGGAGGGCACCGCGCTGGCCCGCCGCATCTCCCGCGGCGAGCTGCCCGCGCCCGACGACGACGTCCTCGCCGACCGCTACGAGATGATCGACGACATGCTCAGCGGCGCGGGCATGCGGTGGTACGAGGTGTCCAACTGGGCCGTTCCCGACGTCGGCGCGGAGTGCAGGCACAACCTCGGCTACTGGCTCGGCGGCGACTGGTGGGGCTTCGGGCCCGGCGCGCACAGCCACGTCGGCGGTGTCCGCTGGTGGAACGTCAAGCACCCCGCGCGCTACGCCTCCGTCCTGGCTTCGGGCGACTCGCCCGCGGCGGGCCGCGAGACCCTGACGCCCGAGGAGGCGCGGTCCGAACGCGTCCTGCTGGAGATCCGCCTCGCCCAGGGCATGCCGTTGTCCGAGCTGCCCTCGCCGTCGGAGGCCTCCCGCGCCGCCGCCGACGGCCTCCTCTCCCCGGAGGCGCTCGCCGAGGGCCGCTGCGTCCTCACCCGCCGGGGGCGCCTCCTGGCCGACGCCGTGGTCCACCGCCTCCTCGCCTGATCCAGTCGGTGCGACCGCATAGAATTGGCGTTCACACGGGTGAGTGTGTGCTCCCGGGTCGGTGATGACTGTGTTCGGAGGTGACGTGCGGTGAACGCAGACGAGCGGCGTTTGCAGGTACTTCGCGCCATCGTCGCGGACTACGTGTCCACACACGAGCCAGTCGGCTCGAAGGCCATCGTCGACCGGCACAACCTCGGTGTGTCCAGCGCCACGGTGCGCAACGACATGGCCGCGCTGGAGGAGGAGGGCTACATCGCCCAGCCGCACACCAGCGCGGGGCGGGTGCCGACGGACAAGGGCTACCGGCTGTTCGTCGACCGGCTGCACGAGGTCAAGCCGCTGTCGTCGGCCGAGCGCAGGGCCATCCAGCACTTCCTCGAAGGCACCCTGGACCTGGACGAGGTGATGCGCCGCAGCGTGCGGCTGCTCGCCCAGCTCACCAGGCAGGTCGCGGTCGTGCAGTACCCGACCCTGACGCGCTCCACGGTGCGGCACGTCGAGGTGGTCCCGATCACCCAGGCCCGGCTGATGCTGGTGCTGATCACCGACACCGGCCGGGTGGACCAGCGCGTCGTCGAGCTCGGGGACGTGATCACCGAGGACGCCACCGCCCGCATCCGCACGGTGCTGAACTCCACCCTGGTCGGCCGCAGGCTCACCGAGGCCTCCGCCCTGGTCGCCGAGCTGCCCGAGGAGGCGCCGCCGGAGCTGCGCGACGCCATGCTGCGGGTCTGCACGGTGCTGATCGAGTCGCTGGTGGAGCACCCCGAGGAGCGGCTGGTGCTGGGCGGAACCGCCAACCTCACCCGCAACGTCACCGACTTCCCCGGTTCCCTGCGCAAGGTGATGGAGGCGCTGGAGGAGCAGGTCGTCGTGCTGAAGCTGCTCGCGGCCTCGCGGGACCCGTCGACCGTCACCGTGCGGATCGGCGAGGAGAACGAGGCCGAGGAGATGCGCAGCACCTCGGTGGTCTCCATCGGTTACGGCTCGCCAGGCATGATCCTCGGCGGCATGGGCGTCGTCGGGCCGACGAGGATGGACTACGCGGGAACCATGGCGTCGGTGCGAGCCGTTGCCGCATACGTGGGAGAGATCCTGGCCGGTCGTTGACCGGCCGGACCGGATTGACCGAACTGGCCGTGACGCGCGCACGCGCGCCGCGGCGGGAGGATTCGCAGTGGCCAGGGACTACTACGGCACGCTCGGAGTGAGCCGGGACGCAACGCCCGAGCAGCTCAAGCGCGCCTACCGCAAGCTCGCCCGCGAGCTGCACCCCGACGTCAACCCTGACCCGGAAGCCCAGGAGCGCTTCCGCGAGGTCAGCGCCGTCTACGAGGTGCTCTCCGATCCGGAGAAGCGCAAGCTCGTCGACCTCGGCGCCGACCCGCTCGACCCGTCCGCCGGGATGCGCGGCGCGGGCGGTGGCATGGGTGGCGACCCGTTCGGCGGGTTCGGCCTCGGCGACATCATGGACGCCTTCTTCGGCGGCGGGGGCGGCGGCGGGCGCGGGCCGCGCAGCCGGGTCCAGCCCGGTTCGGACGCGCTGATCCGCGCCGAGCTGACGCTCGAGGAGTGCAACAGCGGCGTCACCCGCGAGATCAGCGTGGAGACCGCGGTCCTGTGCAGCAGCTGCTCCGGCTCCGGCTGCGCCGGCGACTCCCGCCCGGTCACCTGCGACACCTGTGCCGGGCGCGGCGAGGTGCAGTCCGTGCAGCGGTCCTTCCTCGGCCAGGTCGTCACCGCGCGCCCCTGCCCCACCTGCCGCGGCTTCGGCGAGGTCATCCCCGACCCGTGCCAGCAGTGCGGCGGCGACGGCCGGGTCCGCGCGCGGCGCACCATCACCGCGAAGATCCCGCCGGGCGTCGCCGACGGCATGCGGGTGCGGCTGGCCAGCCAGGGCGAGGTCGGCCCCGGCGGCGGCCCTGCCGGTGACCTCTACGTGGAGGTCGAGGAGCTGCCGCACGAGGTCTTCACCCGCGACGGCCACAACCTGCACTGCACGATCCGGGTCCCGATGACCGCGGCGGCGCTGGGCACCTCGATCCCGCTGGAGACCCTGGACAGCGAGGAGGAGCTGACCCTGGAGCCGGGCACCCAGCCCAACACCGAGCTGGTGCTCAGCGGGCGCGGCATGCCCCGCCTGCGCTCCTCCGGGCGCGTCGACGGCCGCGGCAACCTGCACGTGCACGTCGAGGTCGTGGTGCCGACCAAGCTCGACAGCAAGCAGGCCGACCTGCTGCGGCAGCTGGCCATGCTGCGCGGCGAGGACCAGCCGGAGCTGGCCACCAACGGCCGGGGTCACGGCGGCGGTCTGTTCTCCCGGCTGCGCAGGCGTTGACCTCCACCAGCGGTCTGCCGGTCTTCCTGGTGGACGCCCTGCCGCCGGGGCCGACCGCGGTGCTCGACGGCCCCGAAGGCAGGCACGCCGCCACGGTGCGCAGGCTCCGCCCCGGCCAGCGACTGCTGCTCTCCGACGGCGTCGGTGGGCTCGCGGACTGCGACATCGAGCACGTCGACGGCGATGTGCTCCGCCTGTCGGTGCGCCGGGCCTGGCAGGAGCGGGTGCCCGCGCCGCGCGTGGTGCTGGCCCAGGCGCTGATCAAGGGCGACCGCGGTGAACTCGCGGTCGAACTGGCGACCGAGGCGGGCGTGGACGCAGTCCTCCCGTGGCGCGCGTCCCGCTGCATCGCCCGCTGGGACGACGGCCCGCGCGGGGCGAAAGCGCTGGCCAAGTGGCGTTCCACCGCGCGCGAGGCGGCGAAGCAGGCCCGCAGGTCCCGCCTGCCCGAGGTGGGCGAGCCGGTCAGCACGAAACAGCTCGCCGGGCTCATCCGCGCCGGGGCCGCGGCCCTGGTCCTGCACGAGTCGGCCACTGCGCCGTTGACCGAGATCCCGCTGCCCGCCGAAGGCGACCTGATCATCGTGGTCGGACCGGAGGGCGGCATCACCGACGACGAGGTCGCCGCGTTCACCGAGGCGGGCGCGCACACGGTGCGGCTGGGGCCCACGGTGCTGCGCGCGTCGACCGCCGCGGCGGTGGCTCTGGGTGCTCTGGGAGTGCTCACCCAGCGATGGCAACGCTGAGCGCACTATGCCGCCATCGGATACGAAGCCCCCTTACATAACCGAATGGGCGCATTAGGGGCTCGAACGGCCCCTATAGCTACCGGAGTATGTAGCGGACCCCCTCAGGCACGCGTTACTCTCGGTGTCCACGGCAGCGGAGCCGCCCAGGCGGGTTCCACCGTGGGTGACCTCGGGTGACGGGCACCCGAAGGATCGCCGGACACCTCCCCCCTCGGTCCGGCGTGGGCTGCGCTGCGGCGGAGTAACCCCCAGGCTCCGCCGCAGCGCGTCCCCTTCCCCTTGCGGACCAGCGTTCTTCTGGCCGGCCGGCGGCCACTAGCCTCTTGGGCATGAGTGCTGCGCAGGCGGAGTGTCTGTTTTGTCGGATCGTGGCGGGGCAGATCCCGGCCAAGGTCGTGCACGAGAGCGAGAACGTGCTCGCGTTCCGGGACATCAACCCGCAGGCGCCGACGCACGTGCTGGTGATCCCGAAGGAGCACCACCCGCACGCCGCCGCGCTCGCCGCCGCCCGGCCCGAGGTGACCGCCGAGCTCGTCGCGGCCGCGGGGGCCATTGCCGAGCAGGAGGGAATCTCCGAGGCCGGCTACCGGTTGTTGTTCAACACGGGGGAGCAGGCCGGGCAGACCGTCTTCCACGCGCACCTGCACGTGCTCGGTGGTGAGTGGCTCGGCGGCCTCGTCGGCGGAGAACTGCGCTAATGCGGTGGGGACGGTTCCGCCGGGGCGGCTAGCATCTTCTCCTGTTCAGAAGTGGCACACACCAGGAAGCAGGCCCGAGCGGATTTGGCCGGAAGCGCACAGGACGAGGCAGCCCGTTCCACCGAACCCAGCGACGGGGGGCAGGACGGCACGGCCCGCGAGGGCACCCAGTCCAAGCTGATCGTCCCCGACGACGCCGTGCTGGCGCTGCTGGGTTCCAGCGACGAGAACCTCCGCCTCGCGGAGGAGCTGCTCGCCGCGGACGTGCACGTCCGAGGCAACGAGATCACCCTGTCCGGCGGCGCCCAGGACGTGCTCTTCGCCGAGAAGGTCTTCACCGAGCTGATCGCCATGGCCAAGGGCGGCCAGCAGGTCGGGCCCGACGCCGTGCGGCGCAGCGTGGCGATGCTGGCCACCGGCGGCAAGCAGTCGCCGGCCGAGGTGCTCGGCCTCAACATCATCTCCAGGCGCGGCCGCACCATCCGGCCGAAGACGCTGAACCAGAAGCTCTACGTGGACGCCATCGACGCGCACACCGTGGTCTTCGGCATCGGCCCGGCGGGCACCGGCAAGACCTACCTGGCGATGGCCAAGGCCGTGCAGGCGTTGCAGGCCAAGCAGGTCTCCCGGATCATCCTCACCCGCCCCGCGGTCGAGGCGGGGGAGCGGCTCGGCTTCCTGCCCGGCACGCTCTACGACAAGATCGACCCCTACCTGCGCCCGCTCTACGACGCGCTGCACGACATGATCGACCCGGAGTCGATCCCCAGGCTCACCGCGGCGGGCACCATCGAGGTGGCGCCGCTGGCCTACATGCGCGGCCGCACCCTCAACGACGCGTTCATCATCCTCGACGAGGCGCAGAACACCACGCCCGAGCAGATGAAGATGTTCCTGACCCGGCTCGGGTTCGGCTCCAAGATCGTGGTCACCGGCGACGTCACCCAGGTCGACCTGCCCGGCGGGCAGAAGAGCGGCCTGCGCGTGGTCCAGGACATCCTGACCCAGGTCGACGACATCCACTTCTCGCAGCTGACCAGTCAGGACGTGGTGCGGCACCGGCTCGTCGGGGACATCGTGGACGCCTACGAGCGGTGGCAGGTCACCCAGGACGACGGTCAGCAGGACCGCGGCGGCAAGGCTCGGAAGGGACGCCGGTGAGCATCGAGATCGCCAACGAGTCCGGAGTGGCGGTCGAGGAGACCTCGATCGTCGCGGCGGCCCGGTTCGCGCTGGACCGGATGAACGTCAGCCCGCTCGCCGAGCTGTCGGTGCTGCTGGTGGAGCTGGACGTGATGTCGGACCTGCACGAGCGGTGGATGGACCTGCCGGGGCCCACCGACGTGATGGCCTTCCCCATGGACGAGCTGGACTCCGCGCGCCGTCCCGACGCCGCCGGGGTGGGCCCCGCGCTGCTCGGTGACATCGTGCTCTGCCCGGCCTTCGCCAAGGACCAGGCCCGCAAGGCCGGGCACGCGCTGATCGACGAGCTGCACCTGCTCACCGTGCACGGGGTGCTGCACCTGCTCGGCTACGACCACGCCGAGCCGGAGGAGGAGAAGGAGATGTTCTCGCTGCAGAACAGGATCCTCGCCGACTTCCGCGCGCAGCGGGCCGAGGAGCAGCGCCGCGCCGCCCAGCGCAGCGTCGACGACCGGGTGCTCGGCGCGGTCGGCCTCGACGAGGACCAGACCGGCGGCTGAGCCCATGACCAGCTCCACCGCGCTGATCGTGCTGGCGGTGCTGCTCGTGCTCGCCGCAGGGGCTTTCGGTGCCGCGGACGCCGCCTTCGGAACGGTGTCCAGGGCGCGGGTGGACGCGCTGGTGCGGCAGGGCCGCCTCGGCGCGCGCCAGCTCTCGTTGGCCATTGAGGACAGGCCACGGCACATCAACCTGTTGTTGTTGCTGCGCCTGGCTTGTGAGCTGTCCGCGACCGTGCTCGTGACCATGGTCTGCTTGCGGCACATCGACCCGGACTGGGTCGCGTTGCTCACCGCCGGGCTCAGCATGCTCGTGGTGTCCTACGTCCTCGTCGGTGTCGGACCGCGCACCATCGGCCGCCAGCACCCTTACGCGGTCGGCATGGTCGTCGCGGCGCCGGTGCGCGTACTCGGCATCGTGCTGGGGCCGTTGAGCCGTCTGCTGATCCTCATCGGTAACGCGATCACACCGGGCAAGGGCTTCCGCGAGGGCCCGTTCTCCTCCGAGGTCGAGCTGCGCGAGCTCGTCGACATGGCGCAGGAGCGCGGTGTCGTCGACGACGACGAGCGCGAGATGATCCACTCGGTGTTCGAGCTCAGCGACACCATCGCCCGCGAGGTGATGGTGCCGCGCACCGAACTCGTCTGGATCGAGCGCACCAAGACCGTGCGCCAGGCGCTCGCGCTCAGCCTGCGCACGGGTTTCTCCCGCATCCCGGTGATCGACGAGTCGGTCGACGACGTGGTCGGCGTGGTGAACATCAAGGACCTGGCCCGGGCGTCCACTGTGGACTACGAGACGGCGTGCCGCACCACGGTGGACGAGCTGATGGGACCCGCCGAGTTCGTCCCGGACTCCAAGCGCCTCGACGAGCTGCTGAAGGAGATGCAGCTCTCCCGCAGGCACATGGCGATCCTGGTCGACGAGTACGGCGGTACCGCGGGGCTGCTGACCATCGAGGACATCATCGAGGAGATCGTCGGCGAGATCACCGACGAGCACGACGCCGACGAGCGGCCGCCGGTGGAGGAACTGGCCGACGGCGCGGCGCGGGTCTCCTCGCGGCTGCCTGTCGAGGACCTCGGCCAGCTCTTCGGCGTGGAGCTGGACGCCTCGGAAGTGGAGACCGTCGGCGGGCTGATGGCCCAGCGCCTGGGCCGGGTGCCACTGCCCGGCGCCGAGGCGGAGATCGAGGGCCTGCGGCTGCGCGCCGAGGGCGGCAAGGACCACCGCGGGCGGATGCGGATCACCACCGTCCTGGTGCACAGGGCGAACAACGGCAACGGGCGCTCCGCCGAACGCGGCGAGGAGCGGGAGGGAGTCGACGGCCATGGCTGAGCAGCGGGAGCTGGACCCCGAGGACGCCAAGATCGTCACGCTGGCCAGGTCCGCGCGGGCGCGCACGGGAGCCGCCGAGGGCGCCGCGGTCCGCGACACGGACGGCAGGACCTACTCGGCGTGCACGGTCGCGCTGCCCTCGCTGCGGCTGACGGCGGTCCAGGCCGCGGTGGCGGCGGCTGTCGCCAGCGGGGCCGAGGGGCTGGAGGCGGCCGCGGTCGTCACCGGCGCCGACGCGGTCGACGCCGATTCCCTCGCCGCGGTGCGGGATCTAACGCGCACCGCCACCGTGCTGCGTGCCGACACCGCCGGCGCGGTGCTCGAAGTACTCGGCTGACTCCGGGGTGAGCTGCTGCGGGATGGCGCGTTCGGCCAGCGCCTCGTCGATGTAGTCCAGCAGCAGCCGCCGTTCCCGGCGCCAGCGGCGCTGGAAGTGGAAGCCGATCAACAACATGTACGCGGGCGGCAGCAACAGCCACACCAGGAACAGCGCGATCCCGGTGCCGTCGCGGGCGAGCTCGGACCAGAGCATGTAGTGACCATAGTCACGCAGCGGTCAACGTCGAGCACTCCACGTGAGCGCCCGCCGATCGGGCGACCGCAACGAGGGTGACCCACTGCGAGCCCCGGCTCCCGAGCGGGCGAAAGCCACCCTCGCCACGCCCGCCACCGGCGAGTTGTCCACAGCGGATCCCGTTGTCCACAGATCTCCGGCAACGGCCGCCCGCCGTCCCGGCACCGCCGCATTCTCGACCCATGCCCACCAGCCGCACGGTCATCGACCTCGATGGCCTCGCCACCGTCTTCCCGCACGGGGTCGCCAGGATCAGCGCCCTGGTCGCCCTGGGGATCAGCTCCCCGTCCGCCTACCGCCGCTGCCAGCCCGGCGGCCCGTGGCGGTCCCTGTTCCCCGGGGTGCTCCTGCTCGGCCCGGAGCCGCCGACGCGGGCGCAGCTGGTCCAGGGCGCGCTGTGCTTCGCCGGCCCCGAGGCGGTGGTCAGCGGCCACGACGCGCTCCGGCTGCACGGCGCGCGCATCACGGAGGTGGGCGGCCAGGTCCACCTGCTGGTCCCGCACGGGCGGCAGCTGCGCAGCTGCCGGACGCTGTTCGTGGAGCGCACGCGGCGTATGCCCAGACCCGTGCTGCGCAAGGGATTCCTGACCACTCCGGTGGACAGGGCGCTGCTGGACACGCTGCGCAGGATGCGACATCCGATGACGATGCGCGCGCTGCTGCGGGAAACGGTGTACCGCTACCAGCTCGACCCGGCCGAGCTGCTGTGCGAACTGTCGCTGGGCAGCGCGCGCGGCTCGGCCTATCCCAAGCGGTTGCTGGCCGAGCTGACCGATCCGCGCGCGGTGGAGTTCTCCCCGCGCCGGGTGGTGCAGCTGTCCGGCGTGCCGAAGCCGATGTGGAACGTCCGGGTCCGGGCCGCCGACGGTGACGTGATCGGCTGGGCGGACGCGTGGTGGGACGAGGTCGGGATGGCCTGGCGGGTCGTGGAGAACCGCCTCGCCGGGACCGCGAGCGTCGAACTCACCAGGACCGGCGTGATCGTCGTGCGCACGGCCAGGAACCACCTCCTCGGCGACGCGGCGGACGTCGCCGGGGAGCTCCGAAGGGCCTACGCCCGAGCGCTTCGCAGACCACGCCCCCAGGTGGTCGCGGCGTGACGGGCGTAGCGAGGGTGGCCTTCACCCGTGCCCCCGACACCGTGAAGGCCACCCCGCCCGAGCGCGTCCGCCGGTCAGCAGCCGAGCAGCTGCCCGGCCAGGTAGGACTCCAGCTGGTCCATGGCCACCCGCTCCTGGGTCATGGAGTCCCGCTCCCGCACGGTGACCGCGTGGTCGGCCAGGGTGTCGAAGTCGACGGTCACGCAGAACGGCGTGCCGATCTCGTCCTGGCGGCGGTAGCGCCTGCCGATCGCGCCGGCGTCGTCGAAGTCCACGTTCCAGTGCTTGCGCAGCTGCGCGGCCAGGTCGCGGGCCTTCGGCGAGAGGTCGGAGTTGCGCGAGAGCGGCAGCACGGCCACCTTCACCGGCGCGAGGCGGCGGTCCAGCCGCAGCACGACCCGCTTGTCCACCCCGCCCTTGGCGTTGGGCGCCTCGTCCTCGGTGTAGGCCTCCAGCAGGAACGCCATCATCGGCCTGCCCACACCCGCGGCGGGCTCGATGACGAACGGCCGGTACCGGGAGTTCGTCGCCTGGTCGAAGTAGGTCAGGTCGACGCCGGAGTGGTTGGAGTGCGTGGTGAGGTCGAAGTCCGTGCGGTTGGCGATGCCCTCCAGCTCGCCCCACTCCTGCCCGGCGAAGCGGAAGCGGTACTCCAGATCGACGGTGCGCTTGGAGTAGTGGGAGAGCTTCTCCTTGGGGTGCTCGTAGTGCCGCAGGTTCTCCTGCGCGATGCCGAGGTCGGTGTACCAGCGGGTGCGCTCGTCGATCCAGTACTGGTGCCATTCCTCGTCGGTGCCGGGCTCGACGAAGAACTCCATCTCCATCTGCTCGAACTCGCGGGTCCGGAAGATGAAGTTGCCCGGGGTGATCTCGTTGCGGAACGACTTGCCGATCTGGCCGATGCCGAACGGCGGCTTGCGGCGGGCGGTCGTCTGCACATTGAGGAAGTTGATGAAAATGCCCTGCGCGGTCTCCGGCCGCAGGTAGTGCATGCCCTCCTCGGTCTCCACCGGGCCGAGGTGGGTCCGCAGCAGGCCGTTGAACATCTTCGGCTCGGTGAACTGTCCGCGGTTGCCGCAGTAGGGGCACGGCACGTCGGAGAGGTCGCCCTCGACGAGCTCCTTGCCGGTGCGCTCGGAGTACTCCTCGGCGAGCTGGTCGGCGCGGTAGCGGCGGTGGCAGGACTGGCACTCCACCAGCGGGTCGACGAACTCGGCGACGTGGCCGGAGGCCTCCCACACCTCACGGGGCAGGATCACCGAGGAGTCGATGCCGACGACGTCCTCCCGGCTCTGCACCATGAACTTCCACCACTGGCGCTTGATGTTGTCCTTCAGCTCGACACCGAGCGGACCGTAGTCCCACGCGGACCTGGTACCGCCGTAGATCTCCCCGCAGGGGTAGACGAAGCCACGGCGCTTGCAGAGGCTGACGACGGTGTCGATCTGATCGGCGGGCACGAACGCTCCAGGCGGGTGTTGACTAGCACTACTTCAGGAGTTCGCAAGCGTAGCGGCCCTGCTCACCGGCCCCGAAACGGGATTCGCGCACGCCCGCGGGCCGCGAAGCGCCACCCCCGGGTCGTCGCGTCGATGCCGGAGTTCACCCGGTCGGGCCGAGAGCGGCTTTCAATTAGACATGCATTCGTGCGCATATGAGGATTTGTCTCCTCAGGGCCATCGACCCGGTGGCCGCGACCAGAGGAGCGACCATGAGCGCGGCACTCGACCACCGCCCCGCGGAGACCCACCAGCACACCCACGGCCCCGGCTGCGGCCACGACGCGGTCCTCCACGGCGATCACGTGGACTACCTGCACGACGGGCACGTGCACCGCGAACACCGCACCCCGGAGGGCGTCCACTACGACGAGTGCGACGCCTGCACGTGCGCCGACTGCTCGGACAACTGCGCGGTCTGCTCCTGCGACGACTGCTCGTGCCCGACGTGCAACCACGCCACCTGCCAGTGCTCGGGCTGCTCCGACTCGTGCCAGAACTGCACGTGCGCCGACTGCAGCTGCCCCACCTGCACCCACGCGGCCTGACCCGCCGGCGGATCAGCGAGGGGTGGAGCGGGGTTCGGCGGCTTCACCGAGGCGGACGGTTCCGGCGTCCTCGGCCAGCAGGCTGGTGTGGTCGGTGACCGCGCCGCCGGTGGCTTCGGCGAGGACCTCGTAGGCCGCGGGCTCGTCGGGCAGGGCCTCCGAGAGCAGCGGGATGACGTGCTCCCGGACCTCGAAGGGGGAGAGCGCGCGGCGGTAGGCCACCACCGACTCGAACTCCACCACCAGCACCCAGCGGTCGGCCTCGTCGGTCGCCCTGGCGAGGCGGCCGGAGCGGCAGCGGGGCTGCGCGGTGAGCAGTTCGAGGGCGCGCCGGGCCCGAGCGGTGAAGGACTCGACCTCGGCTTCGGTCACGGCGAAGCGGCATACCAGCAGCACCCGGCCATCCTGGCAGGATGGCCGCGCGTCCCGGTCCGACGGGGCGTGGATGATGGGCGCCGAGGATGAGGAGCCGCCATGAACCAGCGCAGGTCGCGCGCTCAGCTGCTGCCGGGCAGCGGTCCGCTCTCCCGGGTCCCACCGGCCGCGGCGTTCCTCGGGGTGCTCGTGCTGTTCGTGGCCGGAGTCCTGATCAAGGGGATCGTCGGCGCGGTGCTGCTCGGCCTGCTGACGCTGGGCGTGCTGGCGTTGCTCGTGGCCACGTGGCGGGTGCTGTCCCCGGTCGATCGGGTGATGCGGTTCGTGGTGTTCGTCGTGATGGTCGCGGTGACGGTCTCGGTGCTGGGCTGACCCGGTGCCGGTTGGTCCTGGGCGGGCCGCACGCGGGCGAACACGATTACCGTCGTCTCCTAGAATGGCGGGTAGCCTTGCGCTCCCGGGTTCGAGCACTGATGGAGAGGAGCCCTGTCCGCCGTGAGTCAGGACCCCACGTCGCCGGCACCGCACGGCGTTGCGGACGGTCCCGTTCTCGCGCCGGTCGAGGCCGCTCCCGCCGGGGAGCACGTGCACTCCCACGACCGCACGCCACCACCGCCCGCGCCGCGCCGTGACACGAAGTCGCTGGTCGCCGCGGGTGACCTGCTGCGAGCCCTCGCGGCGCCGGTGCGGATCGCCATCGTGTTGCAGCTGCGCGAGTCCGAGCGGTGCGTGCACGAGCTCGTCGACGCGCTCGGCGTGACCCAACCCTTGATCAGCCAGCATCTGCGCGTGCTGAAGTCGGCCGGTGTGGTGCACGGCGAACGGCACGGCCGCGAGGTCGTGTACCGGCTCGCCGACGAGCACCTGGCGCACATCGTGATCGACGCCGTCGCGCACGTGGAGGAAGCGTGACCATCAGCGATCGGCCGACTCCGGCGGTGCCCGGACTGCGGGCCACCAAGCAGCGGGCGGCGGTGTCGAAGCTGCTCGACCAGCTCGACGAGTTCCGTTCCGCCCAGGAGATCCACGAGGAGCTCCGGCGCCGCGGTGAGGGCATCGGCCTGACCACCGTGTACCGGACCCTGCAGAGCCTGGCCGACGCCAGCGAGATCGACGTGCTGCGCACCGGCTCCGGCGAGGCGATGTACCGGCGCTGCTCCGCGCACCACCATCACCACCTGGTGTGCCGCAGCTGCCAGCGCACCGTCGAGGTCGAGGGCCCCGCGGTCGAGCGGTGGGCCGAGAAGATCGCCGCCGAGCACGGCTTCTCCGAGGTCAGCCACACCATCGAGATCTTCGGCACCTGCGCCGACTGCACCCGTTCCTAGCCGGGCGGGCTCACTCGTAGGGCATCTCGGGGATGGGGATCTGCTTGATGCTCGTCACCGTCAGGGACGGGGTGTAGGAGTTGGCCTCCGTCGCCGTGCCGGGCTGGATGCGGCCGGTGACCTCGACCCAGCTGTCCACGGCGTAGCCGGACGCGCTCGGATCGCCCTCCAGGCGCACGCGCACGGGGGTGGCGTCGGCGGCGCAGCAGCCCATCACCAGCCGCGCCATCAAGGTGGAGTTCTTGTCCCGCACGATGAAGCCGCTCATCCGGACCGTGCGGTCGTTGAGGGTGTTGGCGTCGTCCCACGCGGACCGGGTGACGAAGTCGGTCATCGTGATCGGCACGACGTCGCCGGGCGGCAGCGGGTCGAACTTGGCACCGCCGGTCTTGCGCTCGCTCTGCGCGACGGAACGGCCGTCGTTGCGGGTGACCGAGTCCGACCCGAGCGCGGGCGGCGCGATCAGGAAGATCGCCAGCACCGGGAGCATCAGCATCCAGCTGCTGCGGCCGTGGGCGTGCTCGTGCGCGTCACCGTCGGCGGCCGCCCCGCGCACGTGCTTCTTCAGGTCGCGGGCGATGGCGAAGAGCGCGAGCAGTACCATGACCGCGCCGGTCGCGAGCACCATCCACTGGAACGACGGCTTCACGTAGTTCAGGTACGCGCCGGTGAACCCGATCTTGAGCAGGGCTCCGCCGAGCAGGACGAGCAGGATGTTCTGCGTCTCACGCTTCATCGAAATCCTCCGAAGACCACCAGGCCCGCGCCGACCGCGCACAGGATCGCCACCACGAACGTCAGCGGGGCGAAGCGCACCGCGAACGGGCGGCCGAAGGCGCCGGCCTGCATCGCGATCAGCTTCACGTCCACCGCCGGGCCCACCACGAGGAACACCAGCCTGGGCAGCAGCGGCAGCATCGACAGGGACGCCACCACGAACGCGTCGGCCTCGCTGCACAGCGCCAGGATCACCGCGAGCAGCGCCATCACGATCACGCCGAGCACGAGCTGACCGCCGAGCGAGGTCATCCACGAGCCGGGGACGAGCACGTGCAGCGCCGCCGAGGTGACCCCGCCGAGCACCAGGAACCCGCCCGCCTCGACCAGGTCGTGCCGCGCTGTCTCGGTGAAGATCGTGAACTTCGAGTCGCCCGCCTTCGGCTCGTGCCTGCGCAGCGCGCGCTCGGCGATCCACTCCGCCTTGCCCAGCCGCAGCCACAGCCAGCCCATGACCACGGCGGTCAGGAACGAGCCGAGGAAGCGCGCGAGCACCATCAGCGGCTCCCCGGGGAACGCGACGGCCGTGGAGACCAGCACGATCGGGTTGACCGCGGGGGCGGCCAGCAGGAACGTGAGCGCGGCGGCCGGGGCGACGCCCTGCTGCATCAGCCTGCGGCTCAGCGGCACCGAGGCGCACTCGCAGCCGGGCAGCGCCATACCCGCGACCCCGGCGACCGGGACGGCGAGCGCGGACCTGCGCGGCAGCGCCTTGCGCAGCGCGCTCATCGGCACGTACGCCGCGATCAGCCCGCTGAGCAGGACGCCGAACACCAGGAACGGCAGCGCCTGCACGCACACGGCGACGAAGATCGTCGAGCCGGTGCGCAGCTCGGGCACGTTGAAGAACTCCGTCAGCGGTGTCCGGAAGACCAGTGCCAGCACCAGCACGAGGCACAGCACTTCCAGCGATGACGGCACCCAGCGGCGGCGCTCCTCTGGAGCCTCCGGCTCGGCCTCGGTGGTCGTGGTCACCCGGACATGGTGCCAGGCCGATCCGAACAGCTGTTACCGACGATCGCTGCTACCAACGCCGGATCACGCGCGGTGCCGGGGTCCCTTCGGCGCGGCGAGCGAATCCCGCAGCTTCGAGCTGTTGCCGATCATGATCCCGAACAGCGTGCCGAGCGCGTCCCTGCTCAACCCCTCCGCCGGGAACTCGTAGCGCAGCGTCACGTCCATCTTGCCGTCGTTGCGCGTGATCACCGGGGTGCCGCCGAAGGGCAGCTCCGACGCGCGCTCGACCGCGGCCACCGCCAGCTCGGAGTCGTCGGGCAGGTTGACCGCCACGACGCACATCGAGCTGAGCACCACCAGGCCCTCGGCAAGCTGCGCGGCCTGCACCATCCACGGGACGCCGGAGTGCTCGAAGAACAGCGCGCCCTCGTCGTCGACGCGCACCTCGTGGTAGGTCTCCAGGGCGCCGCGCGCGTGGCTGAGCAGCGCCGCCGTGTTCGCCGCCTCGTTCACCTCGCCGCCACCGGGTTCGGCTCGGCCCCGCCGTAGCGGCGGTCCCGCTTGGCGAAGACCTCGCAGGCGTGCCACAGGTCGCGGCGGTCCATGTCCGGGAACAGCTTGTCCAGGAACACCAGCTCGGCGTACGCGGACTGCCAGAGCAGGAAGTTCGAGGTGCGCTGTTCGCCCGAGGTGCGCAGGAACAGGTCGACGTCGGGCATGTCCGGCTCGTCGAGGTAGCGCGCCAGCAGCTTCTCGTTGATCTTCTCCGGGTTGATCTCCCCGGTGGCCACCCTGCGGCCGATCTCCCGCGCCGCGTCGGCGATCTCCGCGCGCCCGCCGTAGTTGACGCACATGGTGAGCGTCAGCACGTCGTTGTCCTTGGTCTGCTCCTCGGCGGCCTCCAGCTCCTTGATCACGCTGCGCCACAGCTTCGGCCGCCGCCCCGCCCAGCGCACCCGGACGCCGATGGAGTCCATGTAGTCCACCTGGCGGTGGATGGTGTCGCGGTTGAAGCCCATCAGGAAGCGGACCTCGTCCGGGCTGCGCTTCCAGTTCTCGGTGGAGAAGGCGTAGGCCGACAGCCACTTCACCCCGGCGTCGACGGCGCCGTTGACGAGTTCGATCAGCACGGCCTCGCCGCGCTTGTGACCCTCGATCCTGGGCAGCCCGCGCTCCTTGGCCCACCGGCCGTTGCCGTCCATCACCAGCGCGATGTGCTTGGGCACGAAGTCGGCGAGCACGGTGGGGAACGTCGCACCGGAGGGGTGCGCCTCAGGAGCCTGGATGTCGGTCCGCGTGCGGCCGGAACGCCGTCGCAGCATGGGTTCGCCTTCTTTCCCTGCGAGTTCAGCCGCCGATCCTACGCAGTGCCCGAGCGCGGGATAGCGTGGCCTCTCGTGATCTCTCCGGCCGTTCGCCTCACCGTGTGCCGGGACTGCTGTTGCGGCAACGCGACCAAGCACCCCGGTGTCGACCACGACGCGCAGCTGGCCCGGCTGCGCGAGATAGCCGGCGCGAGCGGGGCCGCGGTCACCGTCTCCGACTGCCTCGACGTGTGCGAGCACGCCAACGTCGTCGTGGTCCACCGCAGGGGGGAGCGGCCCGCCTGGTTCGGCTTCGTCAAGGGCGACGGCGTGCTCGACGACCTGCACGAGTGGATCAAGAACGGCGGGCCCGTCCCGGACACCCTTGAGCTGCACCGGATCTCCCCGCCCGCCCGTTCCTGAACTCCTGCTGCGAGAATGACCGGCGTGACCAGCCCCCAAGACGCACACCGGTCCGGGTTCGCCTGTTTCGTCGGCCGCCCCAACGCGGGCAAGTCGACCCTGACCAACGCGCTGGTCGGCTCCAAGGTCGCGATCACCTCGGACAAGCCGCAGACCACCCGGCACACCATCCGCGGCATCGTGCACCGCGAGGACGCGCAGCTGATCATCGTCGACACCCCGGGCCTGCACCGGCCGCGCACGCTGCTCGGGCAGCGGCTCAACGACCTGGTCATGGAGACCTGGTCGGAGGTGGACGTGATCGGCCTGTGCGTCCCCGCGGACCAGAAGGTCGGCCCCGGCGACAAGTTCATCGCGGGGGAGCTGGCGAAGGTCGCCCGCAAGACCCCGGTGATCGGGATCGTCACCAAGACCGACCTGGTCTCGCCGAAGCAGGTCGCCGAGCAGCTGCTCGCCCTGCAGCAGGTGATGGAGTTCGCCGAGCTGATCCCGGTCTCGGCGGTGGACGGCTACCAGGTCGGGCTGCTGGCGGACCTGCTGGTCGGCCGGTTGCCCGAGGGCCCGCAGCTCTACCCGGAGGGGGAGCTGACCGACGAGCCGGAGCAGACGCTGGTCGCGGAGCTGATCCGGGAGGCCGCGCTGGACGGGGTCCGCGACGAGCTGCCGCACTCCATCGCCGTCACCGTCGAGGAGATGCTGCCCCGCGAGGGCCGCGACGACATGCTGGAGATCCACGCGCTGCTGCACGTGGAGCGGCAGAGCCAGAAGGCCATCGTGATCGGCCGCGGCGGCGAGCGGCTGAAGCGGGTCGGGATGACCTCCCGCAAGCAGATCGAGAAGCTGCTCGGCAGCAAGGTCTACCTGGACCTGCGGGTGCGGGTGGCCAAGGACTGGCAGCGCGATCCCAAGCAGCTGCGCCGCCTCGGTTTCTGACCGGAGAAGTGGGAGAATGCGCTGGTGAGCCTGTACCGCGACACCGGTGTGGTGCTGCGGGTGCAGAAGCTGGGTGAGGCCGACCGCATCATCACGCTGCTGTCCCGCCAGCACGGCAAGGTGCGCGCCGCCGCGAAGGGCGTGCGCCGCACCAGCTCCCGGTTCGGCGCGCGGCTGGAGCCGTTCTGCCACGTCGACGTGCAGTTCTACACGGGACGGACGCTCGACGTCGTCACGCAGGTGGAGACGGTGGACGCGTTCGGCACCGGCATCGTCGGCGACTACCCGCGCTACACCTCCGCCTGCGCGGTGCTGGAGACCGCCGACCGGCTCACCGCCGAGGAGGGCGAACCGGCGCTGCGGTTGTACCTGCTCGTCGTCGGGGCGCTGCGGGCGCTGGCGGGGCGGGAGCGCGACCCGGCGCTCGTGCTGGACGCTTTCCTGTTGCGCGCCATGGCTTTTGCGGGTTGGGCGCCCGCGGTCGCCGAGTGCGCGCGCTGCGGTACCCCTGGCCCGCACCGGTCGTTCAGCGTTCCGGTCGGCGGCGCGGTCTGCGGCGGCTGCCGCCCCGCGGGCGCGGCCAAACCGGCCCCGGACACCTTCCGGATGCTCGACGCGCTGCAGCACGGCGACTGGTCGCTCGCGGAGAGCATGCCCAACACGATCCGCCGGGAGAGCAGCGGTCTGGTCGCCGCGCACCTCCAGTGGCACCTGGAGCGGCAGCTGCGCTCGCTCCCGCTGGTCGAACGGCAGCGGGTATGACGATCCGTCCTTACCGCCCAAGCGATTTCGAGGCCGTGTACCTCATCTGCAAGGCGACGGCGGACGCGGGCGCCCCGATGACCGGGCTGCCGGACCCGGACATCGTCGGGCACTGCTTCGCGGGCCCCTACGTCACCTTCGAGCCCGAGCTGGCCTTCGTCCTGGAGGACGACCAGGGTGTCGCGGGCTACGTGATCGCGGCGCTGGACACGACGGCGTTCGAGAACCGTTGGCGTGCCGAGTGGGCGCCGAGGTTCATCGAGAGCCACCCGCCACCCTCGGTGTCCGCCGAGCCCGAGGCGGACGCGTGGCTGCGGGAGTACCTGCACAACCCGTCGTCCCCGGCGGCGACGGACTTCCCGGACCACCCCTCGCACCTGCACATCGACCTGCTGGCGCGGGCGCGGGGCGGCGGGCACGGTCGCCGACTGCTGGCCACGCTCTTCGATGCCTTGCGCGCCAAGGGTTCTCCGGGTGTGCACCTGCTGGTCGGGCGGAACAACACCGGCGCCATCGCGTTCTACCGCGCGGTCGGCTTCACCGAACTGACCACATCGGTGCCCGGCCTCGCCGCCTTCGGAACGCGGCTGGACTAGATCCGGCGCACGTCCAGTGCGGTCTCGGTGACCTTGCCGTCCGCGTCCCGCTCGACGACGTAGGCGCCGGAGTTCTTGCGCTCCGCCAACGCTTCCACGAGTTCCGTGCCGTGGTACAGCAGCCCCGCCCCGTCGTCGGTGCAGTAGGTCCGGCCCAGTTCGCCCGAGGCCACGCCCGCGTGCACCAGGGGTCGTCGCCGCTTCTCGGAGTCGTAGTGGACCCCGTTGTGGAACGGCAGGAACCCCAGGCCGTTGTCGATCAGCCGCAGTTCCGGGCCGAAGGAGTCGGTCGGCCCGCCCCGGTGCCAGCACAGGGAGCCCGCCGACACCCCGGCCAGCACCACCCCGCTCTGCCACGCCTCGTGCAGCACCTCGTCCAGGCCGTGCACCCGCCACACCGCGAGCAGGTTGGCCACCGAGCCGCCGTGCACCCACACCACGTCGCAGCCCAGCACGAACCCGCGCAGGTCGTCGGTCGGCGGCATCGTGAACAGGTTGAGGTGCCGCGCCCGGTAGCCGGCCAGGTCGGCGGCCTCGGAGAAGTCGGCGTTCCACGCGCGCTGGTCACCCGACGCGGTGCCGATGTGGCAGATCACCGGCGTGCGCCCGCTCACCCCGGACAGCTCCACGGCGTGGTGCACCAGCGGCGCGAGTTCGATGCGGGTGCGGTGACCTGCGAGATAGCCACCCGAGGTGGCGAGGATGGTCGGCTGATCAGCGGGCATGCGCCGATCCTGTCATCCGGACCCGGCCGCTGCCGGAGGTGATCCTCTGCCACCATGGAGGCCGTGACGGAACCGGCTACGAGGAAACGTCCCAGCCGGGTGCGCTGGGTGCGGCGGGCCCTGTTCGGCGCTTTCCTGATCGCGGGACTCGTCGTCGGCGGCACGGCCGCAAGGATCTGGCAGGTGGCGCGCCTGGACGACCAGCGCCCCGCCGATGTCGTCGTCGTCCTCGGCGCGGCCCAGTACAACGGCAAGCCCTCCGAAGTGCTCGAAGCGCGCCTGGTGCACGCACAGCGCCTCTACGCCCGCGGGGTGGCGAAGACCATCGTCACGGTCGGCGGCGCGCGCGAGGGGGACGCGTTCAGCGAGGCCGAGGCGGGCAAGCGATGGTTGCTCGGCACGTCCACCCGCTCGGGCGCCCCCAAGGAGCCGGTGCCCTCTGATCGTGTGGTGGCGCTGACCACCGGCTCGGACACCCTCGGCAGCATCCGCGCGATCGCCGACGAGGCGAAGGCACAGGGCTGGAACAGCGCGGTGATCGTCAGCGACCCGTGGCACTCGCTGCGCTCGCGGACCATGGCGGAGGACTTCGGCCTCGCCGCTTGGGCGTCGCCGACCCGGCGCGGTCCGATCGTGCAGACCCGGGAAACGCAGTTCAACTACATCGTGCGGGAAACCGGCGCGCTGTTGTACTACCGCCTCACCCACGCACCCGCCAACGATCACACCGGCCTGGGCTGAATGGCCCTAGTCTTGCCCGCGTGACGAGCGCCGACTACACCCACGAGGACGCCGAGCGGCTGTACGACGAGCCCCCCAAGCTCGCCGCGGGCCTGTGGAGCGGCGCCGAGAACCGCAGCGACTTCGCCAGGGACCGCGCGCGGGTGCTGCACTCCGCCGCGCTGCGCCGCCTCGCGGCCAAGACCCAGGTCGTCGGCCCGGGCGAGGGCGACGTGCCGCGCACGCGACTGACCCACTCGCTGGAGGTCGCGCAGATCGGCCGGGGCATCGGCGCCGCGCTGGGCTGCGATCCGGACGTCGTCGACACCGCCGGGCTGGCGCACGACATCGGGCACCCGCCGTTCGGGCACAACGGCGAGCGCGCGCTCAACGAGATCTCCCAGTCGTGCGGCGGTTTCGAGGGCAACGCGCAGACGCTGCGCATCCTCAGCCGCCTCGAACCGAAGGTGCTCGGCCCCGACGGTCGCTGCTACGGCCTCAACCTCACGCGGGCCTGCCTGGACGCGGCCACCAAGTACCCGTGGGCCCGCAAGGAGGGCCGGGTGAAGTTCGGCGCCTACGCCGACGACCTGCACGTCCTCGACTGGGTCCGCAAGGGCGCCCCGAACGAGCACAAGTGCCTCGAAGCCCAGGTCATGGACTGGGCGGACGACGTCGCGTACTCCGTGCACGACGTGGAGGACGGGGTGCTGTCCGGCCGCATCTCGCTGCGCGCGCTCACGCACCCCGACGAGGTCACAGCGCTCGCAGAGTTGGCCGCGCACAACTTCTCCGACGAGCCCGTCGAAGCCCTCGAAGCCGCCGCGACCCAACTGCTCCAGCTCGACGTCGTGCGCGCCCTCGCGGAACACGAGTACGACGGCTCGCTGTCCACACAGGTCGCTCTGAAGCAGCTGACGAGCGAACTCGTCGGGCGCTTTGCCTCGGCCGCAGTCGTCGAGACGCGGCGTGTCCACGGAGACGGACCGCTGCGCCGCTACGACGCGGATCTGGAGATCCCGCACCAAGTGGCCGCGGAAGTCGCACTGCTGAAGTCCGTCGCTCTGCGCTACGTCATGAGCGACCCCGAACGGCTGGACCTCCAGCTGCGCCAACGACAGATGCTGACGGAGTTGGTCGCGGTTCTCGGGAGCCTCGCACCACGCGCGCTCGACCCGGCGTTCCGCCCCGCGTGGGAGGCAGCGACGACGGACTCCGAACACCTGCGCGTGCTCATCGACCAGGTGTCGCTGCTCACGGACACCCAAGCGATCGCGTGGCACGCGCGCCTGACTGGCAAGAACTGAGCTGTCACACCTCGCGCGGCGGCCTCGTCCTCTAGACGAACCACCAATCGAGGAGGACGCCATGCCCCGCATTCCCGCCGTTCCCTACGCCAAGGCCAGCAGGCTCACCCGGTTCTTCTACCGCTTCGCCAAGCGCAAGTTCGGCGCTGTTCCGGAGCCCATGTCGGTCCTCGCGCACCACCCGGGTGCGCTGGCCTCGTGGACCCTCATGGAGGGCAGCCTGGAGAAGGCGCTGCGCGCGCTGCCGGGGAGCCTGCGCGACCTGGCGGTCTACCGCGTCGCCACGGTTGTCGGGTGCTCGTGGTGCGTCGACTTCGGCACGATGAAGCAGCGCCTCGACGGGCTCGACATCGACCGTCTGCGTGAGATCGACGACTACGCCACCTCGGATCGCTTTACAGAGACCGAAAAGCGCGCGCTGGCCTACGCGGACGCGATGACCGCACAGCCGCCCACCGTCACCGACGAGCAGGTCGCGGAACTCGACGCCGAACTCGGTCACAAGGGACTGGCCGAGCTGACCTTCGTGATCGGCGTCGAGAACCTGCGCGCGCGGTGTTTCCACGCGCTCGGCATCGTGGACCAGGGATTCACGTCAGGCGACGCGTGCCGGGTGCCGCTGCCCTAGGCGACCGCGCGCCGCACCCACCAGAAGGCCACCACCAGGCAGCCGACCGTCAATCCGAGGTACAGCCCGGCCTCGATCAGCTGGAAGGTCCAGAACCGGTCGGCGGGCTGGTAGGTGGTGATGGGGACCAGCCCGTTGAGCCTGATCCCGGGGTCCGGGCCGACCAGCTCCTCGGGGGCGATCGTGGTCTGGCTCAGGAACCACCCGCCCTTGGTGGAAGCACCGGTCACGGTGATCGGTGTCAGGTAGTTCGGCCGCAGCCAGTTGACGCACACGATCGACACGGCCCAGGTCCCCACGATCGCCAAACCCATGGCGGCCACCGTCTTGCGGAGCACCGCGCCCGCGGTGACGCCGACCACGAAGGCGAACAAGCACGCGGCGGGGAAGGACAGCGGCCCCTGGTTGAAGATCCGGAACGCGCCCTCGTACGGAGCACCGTTGGTCGTGAACCACCACATGTGCGTCGCCGAGAACGCCGCCGCCAGCAGCACGACCGCGCTGCCGAGCACCAGCAGCTTGGTGCTCAGCCAGTGCCCGCGGGACACGCCCTGCGTCCAGGCGTAGCGCACGGTGCGGTGCTCGTACTCCGCGGCCAGCAGCGGCGCACCGAGGAACATCCCGATCAACGCGGGCAGCGGCAGGAAGATCTCGTTGATCTGCTCAAGGTACTGCAGCAGCCCTCCGATCCCGGAGGGGTTGGGGGAGCGCGCGGGCACGGCCGCGACACCTGTCAGCGTCGCGGTGACGAACAGCGCGGCCAAACCGAGGAACACGGCCGCGAAGGTGAACAGCGTTGTGCGGTGTTGCCGCCAAGTCATCCAGATCACGCGGCGACCTCCTGCGCACCCTGCGCGGACATGAACAGGTAGCGCATGACCAGTTCTTCGAGATTCACCCGCCGGACTCGCCAGTTCGCGTCGCCGACCGGCCGGATTCCTCGCACCAGCAAGGAAACCCTGCTCTCCAGGTCCTCGCGGTGCAGCACGTTCTGCTGCGCCGACACCAGGTCCGCGGTGGCCGCGGGACCGACGAGCAGCCGGTGCTGCTCCAGCAGGTCGTCGATGTCGCCGACCAGCTTCACGTGGCCGTGGTCGAGCACCACCAGGTAGTCGCAGAGCCGTTCCAGCTCCGAGACGACGTGCGAGGAGAGCACGATCGTGCAGTCCCGTTCGGCCTTCGCCGCCATCAGCGTGGACATCATCTCCCGCCGCGCCAGGGGATCGAGGCTGGCCACCGGCTCGTCCAGGATCAGCAGCTCCGGCTGCTTGGCCAGCGCGACCGCCAGCGCCACCTGCGCCCGCTGCCCGCCGGAGAGCCTGCCGACCTTCGTGGTGAGCGGGATGCCCAGCTCGGTCAGCCGCTCGGTGGCGATCCCGTCGTCCCAGCGCCGGTTCAGCAACCGGCCCGCCGTGAGCATCTCGCGCACCGTGAAGTCCCGGTAGAGCGAGTGCTCCTGGTCGATGTAGGACACCCGGTCCAGCACCGTGTCCGGGCCGACGCGGTCGCCGAGCAGTTCCAGCTCGCCCGTCGTCGGCCGCAGCAGGCCGACTAGCAGGTTCATCAGCGTCGACTTGCCGGCACCGTTCGGGCCGACCAGTCCGACCACCCGACCGGCGGGCACCTCCAGCGAGCAGTGCTGGAGGCCCCAACGGCGGCCGTAGCGGCGGCCCAGGTCCCTGGCCGTGATCGCGGCTTGCGTCACCTAGTTCTCCTCAGGACGGAACTCGTGCAGCACCGTCGCCACCAGGGCGGCGATGCCGTCGGAATCCATGCCGGCCCGGTAAGCGGTGGCCAGCCACTTCTCCAGGTCGGCACGCAGTTCGGCCTGCTGTTCCGCCGGCAGTCCGTCCAGGCCGCGTTCGATGAACGTGCCCAGTCCGGGGCGGCCCTTGGCCAGGCCCTTGTGCTCCAGTTCGCGGTAGGCCTTGAGCACCGTGTTCGGGTTGATGACCAGGCGTCTGGCCACTTCCTTGACGGTGGGAAGGCGATCGCCGACGTGCAGGTGGCCCAGGCGCAGCGCGCGCTCCACCTGGTCGACCAGCTGCCGGTACGGCGGGACGCCGGTGCCGACCTCGACCCGGAACTCGATCAAGAGATTCCCCCATAGATCTATTTACCTATGACCATAGGATAAGTCAGGGGGGTCCGGTCAAGTCGGGCCCCTGAACAGCAGAAACCGCCCAGGAGTCGGTCCTGGGCGGTCGTCTGAGGAGTGCTAGAACTCGACGGTGGTCAGCTTGTCCGGGTTGACCACGTCGTACAGCGCGGCGATCTTGCCGTCGCGCACCACGAACGCGGTCACCCTGCGGTCGAGCGGCCGGAACCCGTTCGAGCCGTCCGTGCCCGCGAACAGCATGCCGAGATCGCCGTTGATCAGGACGAAACGCATGCTCTCGACGGGAGCCAGCTCGCCGTACATGCGCATGAGGCCGATGGCGAAGCGCGAGATCTTGTCCGCGCCGACCATGCGCTGCGCCGCCGTGCGCACCTTGCCGCCGCCGTCGCCGATCAGCACCGCGTCCGGGTGCAGCACCTGTGCGATCGCCGCGGGGTCGCCGGTGGCCATGGCGGCCACGAAGCTCTCCAGCACGCGACGCTGCTCGGCGAGGTCGACCCGGGGTGGCGCGTCGGCCTGGGCGACAGCCTTGCGACCGCGCGAAGCGTGCTGCCGCGCCGCGGCGACCGAACAGCCCAACATGTCCGCGATCTCCGTGAACGGCACGCTGAACGCGTCGTGCAACACGAAGGCCACGCGCTGCTCCGGGGACAACTCGTGCAGCAACACGAGCGCGGCCATGCGCACGCCGTCGTCCTGCACCACGACATCGAGCGGGTTCGCCTGCTCCGGGATGCCGAGCGGGCGCACGACCGGCTCCGGCAGCCACTGGCCGACATAGCGCTCGCGGCGCGCCGCCGCGGACTTCAACCGGTCGAGGCAGATCCGGCCGACCACGGTCGTCAGCCAGCCGCGCAGTTCGCGGATCTCCGTGGTGTCCACCGCGGCCAGCCGGAACCACGCTTCCTGAACCGCGTCCTCGGAGTCCGTGAGCGATCCGGTGATCCGGTAGGCGACGCCGAGCAGATGGGCCCTGTGCTCGGTGAACCGTTCGGCGAGCGCATCGTCCGTTGAAGTCACACGCCCGATTGTGGCCCAGACACAGGCCCTACACTCCATACACGTGGCAGGCAGGATCCGGGAAAGCGACATCGCGCAGGTACGGGACCGCAACCGGATCGACGACGTCATCGGCGAGTACGTGGCGCTGCGACGCACCGGTGGAGCGGTCAAAGGGCTGTGCCCGTTCCACGACGAGAAGACACCGTCGTTCAACGTGCGGCCGAGTCACGGCACGTTCCACTGCTTCGGTTGCGGGGTCGGCGGCGACGTCATCAGCTTCATCCAGCAGTACGAGCACCTGAGCTTCACCGAGGCGGTCGAACGCCTCGCCGCGCGCGTGGGCATCCAGATCGTCTACACCGGCGGTGGCTCGGGCAGCGTCCAGCGGGACCGCGGCACGAACTCGCGGATGCTGGAGGCGCACAAGATCGCCCATCAGTTCTACGTGGAGCTGCTGTCCACGCCGGAGGCGCAGGCCGCGCGGGACTTCCTCAGCGAGCGCGGGTTCGACGCCGACGCCGCGGCGAGCTTCGGCTGCGGTTACGCGCCCGCGGGCTGGGACAAGCTCACCAAGCACCTGCTGGGCCGCGGGTTCGAGCTGACCGAGCTGTACAAGGCCGGGCTGTCCAAGGAAGGCCGCCAGGGCCCGATCGACCGCTTCCACAAGCGCCTGCTGTGGCCGCTCAAGGAGCTCGCGGGCGACGTCGTCGGCTTCGGCGCGCGGCGGCTCTACGAGGACGACCCGATCCAGGCCAAGTACGTCAACACGGCCGAGTCGCCGATCTTCAAGAAGTCCAAGGTGCTCTTCGGCATCGACCTGGCCAAGCGCGAGATCGCCCGCCGCCACCAGGCCGTCGTCGTCGAGGGCTACACCGACGTGATGGCCATGCACCTGTCCGGCGTGCCCACCGCGGTGGCCTCCTGCGGCACCGCGTTCGGCTCCGACCACATCTCGGTGCTGCGCAGGCTGATGCTCGACGACGCCGAGTTCCGCGGCGAGGTGATCTTCACCTTCGACGGCGACGAGGCGGGCCAGAAGGCCGCGATGAAGGCGTTCGAGGACGACCAGAAGTTCGCGTCCAAGACCTACATCGCCATCGCCCCCGAGGGCATGGACCCCTGTGAGCTGCGCCAGGCCAAGGGGGACACGGCCGTGCGCGACCTCGTCGCCCGGCGGCAGCCGCTGTTCGAGTTCGCCATCCGCCGCATGCTCGCCGACCACGACCTCGACCGGGCGGAAGGCCGGGTGGAGGCGCTGCGCCGCACCGTCCCGCTGATCGCCCAGATCAAGGACTCCGCGCTGCGGGACGAGTACGCCAGGCAGCTCTCCGGCTGGCTCGGCTGGGAGGACACGGCGGAGGTGCTGCGCCGCGTGCGCGTGGCCGCCGGCCAGAACCCGGACGCGCGCGGCGGGCGGCAGCGCAAGCCGCAGCCGGTCGACCCGGACCAGGGCGCGCTCGCGGTGGAGATCCCCAGCGGCCCGGAACGCCCCGACCCGAGGGACCCGCACCTGAACCTGCAGCGCGAGGCGATCAAGGCCGCGCTCCAGCTCCCGGGCCTCGCCGGTCCGGTCTACGACTCGCTCTCCGACGAGGCGTTCACCCACCCCGCCTACCTCGCGCTGCACCAGGCGATCCTGGCCGCGGGCGGCACCGCGTGCGGCCTGACGGGCGCGGCGCTGAGCAGCTCGGTCGCCGAGCACTGCCCGCAGACGCTGCGATCGATGGTCACCGAACTGTGCGTCGAACCGCTGCGCGTCGGGCGGAAGCAGGACGACCCGAGCAGCTACATCAACGGCCTGCTCTCCGACCTCCAGGCGAACCTGGTCGGCAGGCAGATCGCGGAGATCAAGTCCCGGCTGCAGCGCATCTCGCCGGTGACCGACCGCGAGGAGTACCACGCGTTGTTCGGGGATCTGGTAGCTCTGGAGGAGTACCACAAGGGCCTGCGCACTCAGGGGATGGCATCACGGTGAGCGGATGGTGGCGGCGGGCCGTCGAGCGGCTGACCGGGGGCGCGAAGCTGCCCGAGGGCTTCACCGAGACCCTGGCCGCCGAGGAGAACGTCGTCGCGATCGCGGACGTGCGCGGCGGTGGTCACCTCGTGGCGTCCTCGCACGGCCTGTGGCTGCCCGAGGGCGACGGCGCGCACCGGCGCGTCGGCTGGCACCTGATCAGCAAGGCGGGCTGGGCCAACGGCTCGCTCACCGTCACCGAGGCCGATGAGACCGGGACCGCGGGCGAGGCCGTGCTGCTGACCGACCGCGCTCCGCGGCGCTACGTGCTCAGCGAGGCGGGCAAGCTGCCCGAGGCCGTGCACAAGCGGGTCACCGGCTCGATCAAGTCCACCCATCGGAGGGACCTGCCCGGCGGCGGCGCGTGGTTCGTCCAGCGCAAGATCCCCGGCCGGGACGGCTTCGTCCTCCAGGTGCGCGCCGATCCCGGCACCGACATGACCCTCGTGGAGCCGATCGCCGTCGAGGTCGCCGAGCGGCTGCGCCAGGCGCGTTCCGCCGGGAACTGACCCCCGGCGGGGCCCTTCCCACGATCACCTCTTCGCTATAAAGTACGTACGTACGGTTTTTATGGAGGTGTGCATGTGGGATCCCGCCCAGTACCTGGCCTTCTCCGACCACCGCGCTCGCCCGTTCCACGAGCTGGTGGCCCGGATCGGCGCGTTCGAGCCGAGAGCGGTCGTCGATCTGGGCTGTGGTCCCGGCAACCTGACCGCGGTCCTCGCCGACCGCTGGCCGCGCGCCCGGCTGGAGGCCCTGGACTCCTCGGCCGAGATGGTCGAGGAGGCCCGCCGCCGCGGCATCCCCGCCGAGGTGATGGACGTGGCCGGCTGGCGTCCCAAGCCCGACACCGACGTGGTGGTCTGCAACGCCGTTCTGCAGTGGGTGCCAGGCCACGCCGACCTGCTGCGCGCCTGGCTGGACGAGCTGCCGTCCGGCGCGTGGTTCGCCTGGCAGGTGCCCGGCAACTTCGACGCGCCGTCCCACGTCATCCTGCGCGAGCTGGCCACCACGCCGCGCTGGAACGACTCCCTCGGCTCCGCGCTGCGCGACGAGCAGCCCGTCCACACCGCGCACGAGTACGCGTGCCTGCTCGCCGAGGCGGGCTGGCACGCGGACGTGTGGGAGACGACCTACCAGCAGCGGCTCTCCGGTGACGACCCCGTGCTCGACTGGGTCGTCGGCACCGCGCTCCGCCCGGTTCGCGCGGCCCTGTCCGACGGCGACTGGGCCGCGTTCCTGACCGAGCTGGCACCGCGCCTGCGCGCCGCCTACCCGCAGAGCGCCGACGGCAGCACCTGGTTCCCGTTCCGCCGGATCTTCGCCGTCGGCCAGAAACCCGCCTAGCGCGCGAGCACCGGATCCCGCTTCTCGAAGGGCGCCGTGTGGTTGTTCTTGCGATGCCCGGTCTTCTCCGAGACCTTCGCCCGCAGGAACCCCGCGGCGCCCTGGACGGCGGGATGGTCCAGCACCCGGTGGTAGGCCCGGTTGATCTGCTCGTACCGCTCCCGGCCCGCCCGCGCCCCGAGCACGTAGCCGACCGCCGCACCGAGCACCAACGCCTTCATCATCGCTACCTCCACCTTTGACCTGCGGAAACGCGTCCAGTGAGCGGGTACCCGGGGGTGGTGAAAACCAGTCGTCGGGATGCGCTAGAGTTACTACCTGTCAGGCCGAGGCCGGACAACAACAGAAAACGATCCTCCGTAGCTCAATTGGCAGAGCATGCGACTGTTAATCGCAGGGTTACTGGTTCGAGTCCAGTCGGAGGAGCTCCCACCCCAGGTCAGCGGCCTGGGGTGTTGTCGTTTCAGGGGCTCTGCCCCAACTTTTCCCCCACTTTTGAGCTGGACTGCTTTTCGGGGGCGACGGCCTCAAGCAGCGCTGCCGCACCCGTCTTCGCGACCTTGCGACCGAAGTAGCGATCTTGGGTCATGGACACCTTGGCATGGCCGAGCTGGTCCGCCGCAGCGCGAGCGGTCAGGCCGCCGTGGTCCATCAGCGTGGCCACCGTCTTGCGATAGACGTGTGAGGTCACCCACTCAAAGCCCGCGTCAGCGAACACCACGCGCAAGTCCGCCTGAGTGTTCGACGGGTCGCGCAGACCGCCAGCGGGAGCCGTGAACACCACGTTCCACTCATTCGAGGGAACCCGATCGCGCCGCGCCTTGAGCATCTGTACCGCCCAGGTCGGCAACTCCAGCGTCCTGAAACCGCTCTTGGATTTCGTCTTCGGCTTGAGCACCAGGCCCACGCCTTTGACCCGCACCACCGTGGCGCGAACCTCAAGGGTCCCGGCGTCCAGATCGAGCGCGTCCCACGTGATCGCGGCTGCTTCACCGATGCGCAGCCCGGAGGCCAGCATCATGTCCGTGAAGTCCGGCAGGTCCCATCCGCGCGCCTTCTCGTGGGCGTGGATCTTGGCTCGCAGCAAGATCGCTTCGTCCAAGGTCAACGCTCGTGCAGACTCGCCCTCGCTTTCCACGGTGTCGATCTCGCGCACCGGGTTGCGGTCCAAGGCGTCATGCCGGACCGCGAGCCCGAACATGCCGCTGAGCACCGTCCGCGTGGTCTTGGCACCCGAAGCGCCGTAGTGCTGAGCGACGTCGGCAACCAACGCGTCCAGACGCGAGACGAGCGCTTCCCGGATGGCCAAGCGCCCGATGCCGTCCTTGATGTGTCGCTCGAAGCGGTAGCGGTACTGGTCGCCCGTGGTGGGGGAGAGCTTGCCGTTCCTGACCGCCTTGTCGATCTTGGCCAGGTACGCCTCACCCAACACGGCGATCTTCGTGTCTGCGGTGATCTCGTTGTCCGCCGAGACCCGCCGACGCTCCGCCAGTGCGGTCTTGAGGTTCATCTCCGCCGCCGTCTTCGACGTTCCCCAACGCTCGACCTGGCGGACAACACCGTCGTGATCCCGAACCTTGGTTCGAGCACGGAAGCGACGTTCGCCCACCTTGTAGACCGTGATCTTGCCGTGCATGCCGATCGGCAGCGGTGGGCGAGCCATCACGCCACCTGCTTCGGCAGCGAGTTCAGCCACTCCAGCACCTCAGCGGGCTGGTAACGCACGTGCTTTCCGATCCGCACACCAGGCGGGCCGTAGCGCTTGGTGCGCCACTTGTAGATCGTCTCAATCGAGACCTTCAGGTAGTCGGCCAGCTCTTGCGGGCCCCACAGCTCAGGCATGGTCGTTCTCCTTCCTGGCGGCCCGCTCGGAGTCCCGCCTTTCCTTGTCGTGCTTGGCTTTGCGGTGTTCGCGGATTCGTTCTGCGATTCCTGCGGCGAGTTCGCGCTCTGCTTCGTCGGCGTAGCCCACGGCGAGGAATTGCCAGTGGTTGATCACGGTCACGTCGTCTTCGGTGACGCCGAGGCGGTCGAGGGCTTCGGAGCGCCGGTAGTCGGCTTGGGTCCCGCGAATGGCTTTGAAGGTGGTGGAGTAGCGGCGGGATTTGGTGAGGAAGTGGCCTCGGAAGCCGAGCATGTGTGCCCAGCGGCGGAGGTTGAGCCCGTCGTAGAGGGGGTTTCCGCCGAGGTCCCAGGCGGTTTGGATCATGCGCCTGTGGTGGGCGGTGATGCCGCTGAGGTGGTCGATGTCGAGTTGGGACCGCAACGGCCGGTCGCCGCCTTGGGTGGTGCCGGTGGACTTGGTGGCGTACTTGGCGACGTAGGAGGCAAGGCGAGCGTCGCTGATCTCCCCGTCTCCGTCCTCGACCTCGGAGGCGTTGCCGGGGCGGATGGCGCGGATGTCGATTTGCTTGCCCCACACCAGGTCTAGGACTTCACCGCCGGGGCGGCAGGTCATGACGGTGACCGAGCGTGCGGCGGTCGCGATCACCTCGGTCAGCAAGTCCGGGGTAGCCCATGCCGGGGTGGGGTCGGCGGGGCCGTCGGGGCCGTCCACGCGGATGACGGCGTGGAAGTGGACCAGGCCGCGCCGCTGGTACTCCGCGACCTTGGCGTAGGACAGTCGCGCGTGCTGCGTGAACTGCGAGACGGGGAATCCGGCGGCCTGAGCCAGCTTGCGTTTCAAGGTGATGGTGAAGCGGTGCCAGAGCTTCCCGGCGTTGGCCTGCCACAGGATCGCGCCTTCGTAGTCGTAGGCGTCGAGGTTCACGGCGGTGCCCAAGCGCGAGTCGTCGGGGCGGTGGAAGCCGCCGCAGGGGCACCGGCCGCCATTGCGGTGCACCGGGCCGAAGGACGGCGCGGTGAGCGTGAGGAACATGCGTGGCTTGGACGCGACCGACGCGGGGATGTTCTTCGCGGCGTCTCCGGCGAGTCCTGCCCGCAGGAGGTGGAAGGCGTCAGCGGCGTAGCGGTCGGCGCAGGAGGGGCAGACCGCAGCGCGGCGAGTGCCGCAGGGGGCGAAGATCCTCCCCGAGCGCTGGGCGAGCACGTCACCGGTGGTCTTGTGGGTGACGCTCCACTGTCCGGCGAGGTGGATCGGGTGGGAGCAGCCACCGGCGCCGATGACGTTCTCGCGCCAGCGGGCGAAGTCGGGGGCCTGGACGCGGGCGGTGAGCTGGGCGTCAAGGTCGGGGGCGAGCTGCACGGCGGTGGCTCCTCTCAAGTTGTTGGCAGGCAAGGAAAGCGGGACGCGACCGGTGGTGAACGGTCGCGTCCCGTCGAGCGAATCGAGATCAGGCGAACGTGGGTTCGCTGGTGAGCTGGGTAACGATCCGGGCTGCGAAGCTGTCCGGGACCTTCACCGCGGCTTGGACGTCAGCCGGGGTGATCGCGCGGCCTTGTGCGGCGGCTTCGGCGGCTTTGGCGCTGATCGCGGCGGCCATCTGAGGGGGCAGCTTCAGCGCGGCCAGTGCGTCCGAGGGAATCGCACGACGAGCAGCCGGGGCCGGGGCGAGGTCGGCGACGCGGTCTTTCGCTTCGGTGCACGTCTGCTGGATCACCGGCATCACTTGGGCGATCAGGTAGACGATGATCGGGATGACGATGTGGACGAACACCGTCCCGGTGCTCACGGTGGTGCCTTCGCGGGGGCTGAGGGTGGGGTAGACGTTCATGAACAGCGTCGCCCCGAGCAACACTCGCTTGAGCCACGTCACCGAGCTTTCGGTGATCGACACCGAGCGGGACAGGATCTCGGCTTCCCACCGGAGAACGGTGATGAGGATGCCCGCCAACGCGGGTTCGACGAGCCACGCGCCCCACCACATCGGGTCGGTGATCCCCCGGTCTCCGGCAAGGAACTCGTGTACGCCCGTGGTGGTGAATCCCAGGCCGCAGGCCAAGAAGAACCACATGCACCGGGTGATCGAGGTCCGAAACCGGTCGATCTTGACCGCGTTCAGGCGGGGATCGGTGGCGAGAGCGTGTAGCCGGTGGGACTCAGCGAGTTCGTTCACCAGCTTGCGGACCCGCCGAGTCTCACCAGCGGTGTCGTCGGTGGCGTCTTTGTTGCGCTGCAAGGGATTCACCTCCTCTCCGGCTTAGGAACGCAGCGCCTTGACGATCGAGCGCAGCGCGGCGCAGACCATGACAGCGGCGATGATCGCGGCGGTCGCGCCGAAGACGAAGAAGATGACGACCAGGGCCAGGGCGAGCCCGGTTCCGCCGGTCAGCAGGCGGCCGAGGCCCTTCCAGGTCACGGGGATGAGTAGCAGCGGCCTCACCTAGGCCACCTCCTTACGCGGGTAGTGGATGCGGTTGCGTTCCGGCCCGGACAGCCCTCCGAAGACCCCCACGGTGTAGTAGCGGCGGGACGCGGACTCCGCTTCCCAGGCGAGCTGATCGGTACGGCAGGCGGCCAGCACGGGGCACGTGGAGCACACGGCCTTGGCCTCGTCGGTGCGGGCGTTGTCGAAGAACAGTTCGGAGCCCAGATCGCGACATGCGGCGGTGTCCCGCCATTCGCGGTTCATGCCGCAGCCGCCTTCACAACGGCGCGAGCGGCCCGAGCTACGTGCATGAGTTCGTGGTACTGGACCGACTCGGGCTCGGAGACCGGGAAGCGGTAGGTGCCTGCGACCACCACGATTCCGGCCCGGATTCGGCCGGCCAGTTCGGGGAGCTGCCCGCAGGCGGCCAGGTTGACACGGATGCCCGCGTGGGTGCGGCCGGTTCCGACGATGTGCAAGACGTCCCGCTGGCACGACCAAGTCAGGGACAAGCCCTCCAGGGTCGCGGCCCACAGCAGCAGCGCGGCCAGTCGGTCCGGGGAAGCCCCGTCGACGAAGGTGAGCGACAGCGACCGTGACCGAGTGCTGATGGTGAGGTGGTCCGGGCGGGGCAGGTCGCGGGAGCGGATGTGCGAGCGGAGTCCGCGTAGCAAACGATCTAGGCTGCGAGATCGAATGTTGTTGGTGGGCATGGGAAAACCTCCCGTGCTTGGGGTGAGGGAACGAGAAGGGGAGCGGGGCCATGGGGAGGCTGGCCCCGCTCCGAGGAGGGGTGTCAGGCCACAATCCGCAAGGTTTGACCGGTGCGCATGTAGTCCATGAATTCCGCGCAGTCCGCATCCGAGGTGTAGGCCGCGCGGACACGCTCCGGGGTGCGAGAGCGCTTCTCGACGCGGTAACCGATACCGGCCGTCTCCGGAAGATCGGGGATCTCGTCGGCGATCGCGCCACGTGCCCGCATGTCCGCGCCCAACACCATGTCCGCGTGAGACGGGGACGTGGTGCGGAGACAGATACGGCGGGGGAACAGGTCCCGCACCTCTACGACGTCCTTGGACGGCTCCTGCACGTAGGCATCGATGACGTGCCCGGTGGTGCGGCCCATCGACAGCGCCCGCGCGAGCATGCCCGTGATTTCCCGGGCGTACTCGGGGTTGTAGGCGACCATCGACCCGAGTTCGTCGAAGAGCAGGAAGTTCAGCGGGAACTCTTCGCTGACCTTCACCGAGCGGAGCCCGGCGCGCTGCATCCGCCGCTGCTGTTCCTCCATGTCCGCGACGAAGCGGGACAGCAGCTCGAAGGCCGCTTCGGGCGTGTTGGCGTAGCGGCCCGGACCCGTGATCTGTTGCAGCGTCACGAACTCCAGGTACTTCGGGTCGCAGACCCACAACTTGACCAGGCCCGCACGGATCAGCGGGGCCATGGACCGCAGCTTGGCCCAGGCCAACGAGTTCTTGCCCGACCCGGTCGCGCCAGCGGTCAGGCAGTGTCCGCCGATGATCGGCTCACACCAGTCGTCGCCGTATTCGTTCTCGCCGACGTAGACCGCGCTCAGGTCCACGTCTTCCACGCGGGAGGGCATCTCCGGGGCGGGGATGACGTAGGTGAACGGCTCGTTCCGCTGGACGATCAGCGTGATCCGGCCGGGCCTCGTGTGCTGTACAGCGATCCGCTGAACTCCGAGCGCGTGTGCCATTGCCGATGCCTTGGCCTCGAAGTCCTCCGGGATCTGGCCCCTGGCCAGCCTGACGGCGATCAGGTCGATTGAGGGGGAGTAGGCCCGGACCCGCAGCACCCGGGGGTAGTGGGTGGCCCCGGTGCGGCGGTGTTCGGTGTAGAGGGCGCAGGAGTCCATCAGCCGTTCCCACCGAGGCCCGACGTACTCAAACCACCGGCGGCGAGCGGCCCGCAGGATCGGAGCCGCGTAGGCGTCGAAGCTGCCGGGGTGCGCCCGGTACCAGGCCAGGGAGCCCAGGGCGAGACCACCCGCGACGTAGCCAGCCGGGGTCAGCCCGAACTCAGAGATGCTGGCCGCGACGGTTGCAGGGGCGGCGAGGAAGCCGGGGTGCCGGGCGGCCCACAGCGCGGCCTTGAACTCTCGTCCCATGGTGCGAGTGGTGCGGTCGGTCTTCTTGCTAGCCATGTGCTTCACCTGGCCTTTCAGTTGCTCGTAGCGGCAGCGCCCAGCAAGGCGGCGCCGAGGAGGAACACCGCGACCGCGACCGTGATCACGGCGTTGGCGGCGGGGGAGATCGCGGAGAGAACTCCGAGGAAGAACACGACCGCCAGGACGCCCCTGACGGTCCGGTACTCGCTGCCCATCGGGCGTCCTTTCGCTTGTGCAGCAAGGGAAACGACAAGCGGCCGACCACACGGGAGGGGTCCCAGTGGTCGGCCGCTGCCGGTCGTGCAGGAGGTGTCAGGAGCGCAAGCGCTTCTGCGCGTAGCGCATCTCCACACTCAGCTCCGCCGCGAGTCGGGCGAAGTCGTCGTGCAGCTTCTTGAAGCCCTCACGCCGGACGGGAATCGCCTTGATCCGCGTCTTAAGGTTGCGCATCCCGATATCGAGATCGGTCAACGCGCGCTCAACCGGGTTGGCCATGTTCAGACCCTCCAATCCCGAGAAACCAGTTCCTTCTCGTACTTTTTCGCCTGCTCGGTCAACAGCTCCAACTGGTTCCGGAGCTTCTTGACAATCGCCTTCAGCTCGTCCGGGCGCTTCATTCGCCACCCCCGGAACCGCGCGTTCGGCCTCTCCATTCGATTGATCAGCTTGTCAATCGGAACGATGAGGTCATTCACGTGGGCTATCGCTGTGGTGAACTCCTTGTAGCGTTTCTGGGCGTGCTCGTTCACCGCCACAATCTGCATTTCACAACCTCTCTGGTTGCCTCAGTGGTTTCACTGCCGAGTGAGAACGTCGATGTTGGAGAGCGAAGCGGCGTTAGCCCGTCCGCCAGCTCTGCAGGTTGGACAGGTTCTCCCAGCGCTTGAGCTTTGACCGTGTCGAAGACGGGACAAGGACCGAGGTGGCCCGCCCCTGGACCGCGCCAGATCGCAGAAGGTGTTGTCCACCAAGGGAAAGCAACCCCGACTTCACCATCTGGTGAACCGCGGAGTCCTCCCATCGAGCCACCGGGCGCATGGTCGCCTTGTCCACCCTGCGGTAGACCCGCTGCCCCGGACCGACCAAGACGTACGGCTCCGAGCTACACGCAGCCCGCAGCACGTCCGCGATGACGTTCATGTCGTTCGTGGTCGATCGCATCGGCGGCTTGGCCGGGGTCTGCTCGTCTGGCACCTCATTGCCGAACAGGTCTTCGCTCACGGTGGCTCACCCCGACCATGCCGGTCGTCCGAGTTCGACTGCGCGAGTTTCGCCATGCGTACCTCCTTTGCCTGTTTTTGACACCAAAGCCCCCGAACAGCTGCTGTCACCATCATTCGGGAGCCAAGGAATCCGCCGGTGCGCGAAATAGCACCGGTTTTAGGTATGGTTCGACCCACTGTGTAATTCTCAAAGAACAATTGAGTGCCCTGGCCCGACTCGAACACGGACCGCCCGCCGACCGGGGCAGGGCAGGGGAGGTCGATCTACGCGGCGGAGCGAGCCGCAGAGATCACCGGCTTGAGACCGTCAGCCTTGAACCACAAGCCCGACGCGGTGATCCGCCCCTCCGGGTTGCGCATCTCGTAGGTGTTGATCACCGGGTTGACCAGCTCGACGTAGGACCCCTCTTCGAAGTCCTCACCCGGGTCACCGGGAAGGTTGACCTTGATCTCCTCCCCCTTGCCGGGCCGCTTCCCGGGCTGCGGCCTGGGCTTGGCGAACAGCACCACCATGTACTGCTCCTCGCCCTCGCGGTTCGTGACCGGAGTCAGCACGCCGCCCTCGCTCTCGCGCATCTTCACCGTGGGCGCCTCGGTGACCATCAGGCGGTAGTGACCGAGGTGAACCGGGATGTCCGTCAGAGCCATCGTGATCCTCCGTGCTAGTTCAAGCTAACTTGCTCTGTCCTGTCTCAAACTAGCACGAGCTAGCACAGTGTCACTAGTCCGTCCGGGTGGACTGACCTACTACGAGCTATCTCGCACTAGGTAGAGTTCCGACATGGAGGTAACGCGCATGCCTAGCCACCCTTACAAGGCCCTCGCGGACGACATTGCCGCCAAGGTGCAGCGCGGCGACCTCAAGGCCGGTGAACAGCTTCCGTCCATCCGCGCACTGGCCAAGGAGTACGGCATCACCACCGCGACCGTCCAAAAAGGACTGAAGCAGCTAACGGACGACGGCTACGTCACGTCGGTGCCCGGCTTGGGCATCTTTGTCAGCGAGGCGCCCGAGGAGGGCACCGAGGCTCCCGTGACCATTCAGACGGTTGTCGAGCAGCTCGACGCGCTTCAAGCGGCCATGGCGGATCTTGCCCAGCGCGTCAAGCATCTTGAGAACCGCGACGCGCGTTGAGCTCCAAGGCGTCCAGCCTCTTTGCAAGCTCGGCTACGTCGGCGCTGAGGCGCCGAAGCCTGGAGCTGATCACTAGCAGGGCTGCAGACTGATCCTGCGGTGTTGGTTCTCCCGTGTCGCGGGGTACAGTCATTTTGGTTCACTCCTAGCGGGTGGCCAACGCAGGAGCGGAAATGGTTGGTAGCCGAAGCTCCGCTTCTGCGTTTGGTGCGAACTCAATTCATTTGGACGTGTTTGTCCGCCACGTGACCCGCAGGCCCGTGTTGTCCACTGTGGACTATTCTTTTCGGTTTTTCGCTTGTACCGTCTGCGTCACCCGTCCTGCGGCGTGCGGGCTGCGGGAGGCGTCGGAGTGGGCGGGCGGTCGAATTCCTTGCCCACTTCGGCACCGATTTGTTCAACGCGCTGGCGTGCGATCGAGGCCAGCGCGGCTGCTTCGTGTTCGTGGCGATGGTCGGTCGCTGCCACGTGTTCGAAGACCTCAGCTTGCAGCCGGTACCAGTTCCTCAAGGTGCCCGGTGACCGCTTTTCGTTGGGGTAGCGGGCTAGCAGCCACGTTCGGGCATCCTCCAGGCGGTCCGGCAGTCTCGACTGCCTGACGGTGGTCATGATGTGAGACCGCCCTCCATGTCCGCGCGGTCCGCCTCGCACAGTTCCGCGAACCGTTGCGCCATCTCCGACAGCCCCCGCGCGAACACAGCCGCCAGCTCCTGGCTCCCGCGTTCGTTGTCGACCTCGACAGAGATGGTGATTCCACCCGAGATGTCCACGTACAGCGCTGGCCTACCCGCGTCGTCGGTTCCGACGCTCACGGCATCTCCGAACCTGGGCCTGATTACCGCGTCCAACGGCATAACGCTTCCCCTCACGGCTCGATCGGCCACGTCGACACAGACGAGCGGTTTCTGTCTTGTGCTTCGCACCAGTCACCGAACTCCGAGGCAGCAGCGGCAAGGCTGCGCACGAAGCGGGCCGTGTCCATCAGGCCGCCAATGCGCGCCGGGGCCTGAATCAGGATGGTGTTCCCCTCGGCGCCAGCGACGAGCTGCCGTATGCCTGGAGACGGCGACACCACTTCGGCGCTGAATCCCGCCAGCGGCTGAATCACCACATGAATGGCCATGTGCACTCCGATGTCTGGGTCTCATCCGCGCCCGGTCGGGCGTGGTAACCACAGAAAACACCGGGTGCCGGGCAACAACCCGGACAAACTGTCCGGGTACCCATCCGGGAGGGCTAGCGAGGAACCGGGACCGCCTGGTTCACCGCGTCGAGCACCGCTGACCAGGGGAGTTGCTTCCCCGGAGAACTACGCGGCTCGTGTAGCGGCCAGACGTCATCACCGTAGACCAAGTGGACCCCGGCTCGACGAAGCGCCGTCAGGTGATCGTTCCAGGCCGGGTGCCGGGCGTGCGCGGCGTTGACTCGGGGGAACACGACGACGGGCAGGTCATGGGTTCCAATCGCTTCGTTGACTTGAGTGAGCGCCTGGTTGTCGGCTAGGCCGAGCGCGAGCTTGGCGACGGTGTTCGCCGAGGCGGGCGCGACGACATAGCAGTCAACGGGCGGATGCGGGCTGCGCTCGGACGGCGATCGCGGGTCGACCCGCACCGGAAGTCCGGTCGCTCTTTCGATCTCCGCCAGCGCGCCGGTTTCGGTGAGCCATCGTCCAGCAGTCGGTGTCAGCGTGACGCCGACCGTCCAGCCCGCTTCTAGAGCCGGTCGGATCAGGCAGGGCAGTAGATCCTCAACCCCACCAGCACCCGACCCGACGACACCGAGCACGCGACCGGTCATCGCTACCTCACCGCCCGGCAGCGCTCAGCGAACGCCAGCAGCGAAGACGACTTCTTGCCGCCGGTGGCAGGGGAGCGGCGGTAGATCGACCGGATGACTTCGCGGACGACGGCGCTGTGCCGGACGATCCCGGGCGCCTTCTGTTCTGCCGTAAGGAGAATCTGTAGGGCGTCATCGTCCTTCGCGACCAGGCTGAGCGCCCGCGCGACGTCGATCATGTGGCCTACCTGTCGTTCGAGCGGAAGGTGTTCGGTGCTGGCGTGGAGCCCCGCGTCTGCAATCTGCCCAATGTCGCCGAGGTCGAGGGCGACCGACACGCGGTGCAGAGCGACGTTGGACGGACCGAAGCTGGTCGTCCAGTAGTTGGCGTCCCTACCGAGCTGTTCCGCGGCTTGCTCTGCGCGGTTCAGCAGCTCGTTCGCGGTCGACCGGTCTTGGTGTCGCGCGGCGGCCACGGCGGTACGCAGGAACAGCATCCCGTACAGGCTGAGCGCGGCGGGATCGCCGGCCTTCATGCGTGGAGCAAGCCACCGGGCAGCCGCATCACCAAGTTCCAACGCGTCCTCAAACCGCCCAACCGCAAGCAGCGCATGCGTTCCCGAGCGCGCGGCCGACGCCAACACCAACGGATCATCGGCGTCGTCGGCGGCCTGGGTCGCGCGCTCCGCAGCGATCCAGGCGAGGTCCGCCTCACCGATCTTGCTCAGCGCGGTCGCGGCCAGGTGGTGAATGCGAGCCGACACCGCCGCGCACGAGCGCTTGTACGGCGGGTCGTCGGCCGAGGCCACTTCGAGGTGCTGAGCCGTCTTGATCAGGTTCGGCAGGGACGACACCACGCGGCCGAGGTCGCCCCGCTGGTAGTCCGACCACACCGCCTCGGTCAGCGCTGCGACCGGGGCCGGGTCGATGTACTCGGGGGAGATCGAGGAGGAGAACAGCGTTCGCGACAACCGGCGGGGTGCCATCAGTGCGTCTCGGATGGCGGGTACGTCATCGTGGTTGTCGTCGTCTTCCATCAGCACCGGCTCGCCGAGCAGGTCCCCGAGGGTGACCCGAAGCGCCTTGGCAACCTCGGCGAGCACGTCCAGCCGACGAACTTCCCGCTCGCCCCGCTCGATCTTGCTCAGCCAGTCCTCAGAGCGGTTCACAAGATCCGCGAGCACCGCCTGAGACAGCCCGGGCCGCCGTCGGTAGAAGGCAATACGCTCCCCGACGCTGAGCTGATCGCCACCACCACGCACCTGACCAGGCTAGCAACGCCGACCGTCAACCACCGCCGAACTGTGTCGGCAAGATGTGGCGCATGAGTCAGCAAGACAAGCGGTTGTCAGCCGAGGTGCTGGCCGACGTCCAGGTGTTGTGGGACTACAACCACATGGGCCACGAGCTGCGACCGTGCGATGTGGGGGTCGGCCTCGGTAGCCATGATCTCGGCGTCGCCACCCGAGCTGCGGAGCTGTTCCACTCCGGCTACTTCCCGTTGCTGGTCTTCAGTGGGGCGAACGCTCCGACCACGATCGACCGCTTCCCACGCGGGGAAGCCGTGCACTACCGCGAGCACGCTCTGTCTCTTGGCGTGCCCAATGACGCGGTGTTGGTGGAGCCCGAGGCCAAGCACACCGGCGCGAACATCGAGCTGTCCCGTGCCCTGTTGGAGTCGCGCGGTATTCCGGTGCGGTCGGTCATGCTGGTCTCGCGCCCGTACCAACAGCGTCGCGCGTACGCCGCCTGCCGGAAGGTCTGGCCCGAGGTCGAGGTGATCTGCGCTTCGCAGGATGTCGGCTTGGTGGACTACCTGGCCGGGATCGGCGACGACGCCCGGGTCATCAACACCATCGTCGCCGACACCCAGCGTATCAAGGTCTACGGCGACCAGGGCCACGCGATCCCGCAGGAGATGCCCGCCGAGGTCTGGGCCGCCTACGAGCGCCTGGTCCAGGCCGGATACGACAAGCGCGTCATCCCCAACGCCTAAACCCGACGCAACCGCTCGCGTCAGACCAGCGTGTTTAGCGCCCCTTGGGCTCAGGGCAAGAGGGTGAAGGCCGGGATGTGGTTCGGCCGGACGACGGTGAAATGCCTGCGGTCGAGGGTGGCAACAGTGGACGCACCGAGCCGCTCGGCCACGGCCACCACGGAGGCGTCCACGGCGCCGAGGGGCATGTCCGCGTACTTGGTGACCAGCTCCGCCATACGCTCAAGGTCCCGGAGTTCGAGCGGTTCAAGGCTGAGTTCCCCGGAGCACAGCGCCCGCAGGAACACCGCTTCAGCGCCCCCACCGCAACGACTTTCCAACAGGTAACACACCTCGGTAAGAACCGGAGCCGGGACGATCAGTGGACCCGGCACAGTGGTGAGCAGCCGAGCACAGCGTTCGTGGTCTTGGTCGTCGGCGTCCATAGCCGCGTACAACGGCCCGGTATCAACAACGATCATGCGCTCTTGGTTCCAGGGTCGCCCAGCTCCTGGCGCAGGATCTCCGACGACTGGGCCGCCACGTCATGCTGGCCCGATCGGAAGATGCCCAGGAAGGACAGTTGCCGCTGTTCGGCGGGCTGGGCTTCGTCGATCTCGCGGCGCAGCAGCTCTAGCACTGCCGGGACTCGATCCTCCGGCAGCGCGTCCACCAAGCGGTGAGCATCTTCACGAGCGCTCATGCTCCCAGCATGACGACCCCGAGCACACCGAGCAACCTTCGCCCCCGACCCGACCCCAGCGCCCCTCGTGACCGGCGTGTTCAGAGTTTCTTTTCTTCATCAAGGCGGCCCCTGCGGGGCCGCTCGGCCGCGTGCTGATCCCGCGCCGCGGAGCCGACGCCGTGCAGTGTGTCTGTCCACGCCCAAGGCGGCTGCCGCCGCCGGGCGTGGACAGCGAGGCATCACGGCGTCGGCCCGCTGCGGGGAGTGGCCGAGCGGCCCCGCAGATACCAAGGGACTGAACAGCGAAGGGGGCTCCGGGGTGGCTTGAGTCGGGACGATCGCTCGTGTGGCCGGTCTGGCTGCCTGGTCGGGGCGATCGGCTGCCGCGCCTATGGACAGCTCGACGCCTTGACGGCATCGACCAGCCCACAGGCTTGCCCTCGGATGGGGTTGACATGTACCTGCATGTGCCAGAAGAGCCGTGCGATTCGTTATCCACAGCACTTGTGTTAGCGGGAAGATCGCCGTATGCGTGAGGAGAGTCAACGTCCGACCTACCGGGTCTTGTCGACACGAACCATTGTGCTGTCTGCGATCGGCTTGGTTACAATCGGCTTTGGCGTAGTGGCGCTGCTCTTATTTGCTTTTGGTGGTGGCAGCGAAACTGATCGAGTCCGCCTAGATGTGATCAAAACAGCGGGTACTGTTGTGGTGGGCACGGGCGGAGCCGCTGCTTTGCTGCTTGCGGCACGGCGACAGCGGACCACTGAAATTGCATTGCAGCAGAAGGACATTGACCAAGCTCATCAAGAACAGGTAGCGGCGGCAAACCAAGCTCATCAAGAGCGTGTTGCAACGGCTACCGAGGCGGACGCGGCCGAGCGGCGAGTTACTGAACTCTACACTAAGGCTGTTGAGCAGCTCGGTTCCGACAAGGCCCCTGTGCGCCTGGGCGGGATGTATGCGCTGGAGCGACTTGCCCAGAATGTGCCTGAGCAGAGGCAGACTATTGTCAACGTGTTGTGCGCTTACCTACGCATGCCCTACGCCCCCGTAGCCGTGTCATCGGCATCCGTGCATGATCCTGCACCACCGGCCACTGGCGAGGACGCCATCCCAGCTGGTGAGCAACATTCCAACCTTCGTGGCACGGCGGCCCCGCGACAGCATGCTGAGCACCATGAACAGGAACGCCAAGTGCGGCTGACCGCTCAACGCATCCTTACCGCCCACCTGAATACGGGTAACGATCCAGAGCACCCGGTCGAGACGTTCTGGCCCGACATTGACCTCGACCTGACCGGGGCGACCCTGCTCGACTTTGACTTCACCGGCTGCCGTGCCAGCAACGCTCACTTCACCCAAGCGCAGTTCCATGGCGGCGCTGGGTTCCACGAAGTGATTTTTGATAGCAAGGCTGGGTTCAACGAGGCGCTGTTCCACGGCGACGTCGAGTTTAACGGGGTGCAATTTCGCGAGATTGTTGAATTTAGCGGGGTGCGGTTCTACTGCGACGCTAGTTTCCATCGGGCACATTTTCATGGCAACGTCGGGTTCTATGGGGCGCAGTTCCGTGGCAGTGCTGGGTTCCACGGGGTGCGTTTCCACGGTAACGTCGGGTTCAATGGGGCGCAGTTCCACGACAGGGCTGGGTTTTACGAGGCGCGGTTCGATGGCGGCGCTGTGTTTAACGAGGCGCGGTTCGATGGCGATGCTGGGTTTCACGAGGCGCAGTCGCACGGGCCCGTCGGGTTTAGTGGGGTGAAATTCCACGGCGATGTTGGGTTCTACGAGGCACATTTTCACGGCAACGTCGGGTTCTATGGGGCGCAGTTCCGTGGCAGTGCTGGGTTCCACGGGGTGCGTTTCCACGGTAACGTCGGGTTCAATGGGGCGCAGTTCCACGGGATGATCGGTTTCGACGGAGTGCAGGTCGATAAAAGAATCGAATTTGAGGGGGTGCGAGTGCGGGTCGACATGGCGCACTCGGCGAGACGCGAATGGCCCGGGGGGTATGTCATCAGAGGGGCAGCTTCGGACGAGGAGACGCACATAGATGGCGCTGAGGGCACATGGGGCCACCTGCTCCGTACTGATGAATCCTGAAGACGCAGGGCCGCGCTTGAACGGACCGGTCCCGAGGTGGCCATTAGGGCCAATGGAGGAAATGATCTAGTATGGCAACTGATCGAGAGACTGATTCGCGCGATATAGCCCGTATTCTGGCTGTGCGCGCGCTCCGGCTTCACGGCGGGCACGGGCTCCCGGAAGCTGAAAAAACTGACTACTCGGTCGGGTCGAGCCGTTTCAGTACATGGCTGCTCATCTATATCATTACAAGCCTCGCCTTCTTGGCGGTCGGCGAATTTCGTTGGACCGTGTATACGGCAGTCGGGGCCCTCGTCGCCATTCTATTCCTTGGAGTCTTGGCCATCTACTTCAAGAGCTGCACTTCCAGATTATTCTACCTGTTCTTCGCTGCGCTTTGGTTGACTGCGTTTGTTTGGCTCGCGGTGACGGGTAATACTGAAGGGCTATTCACTGCCTACGCGCTTCCTATTCTAGTCGTTTTTGCCGTCAAGTGGGGGATAGGCGCACTCTCGCTCGCTGCGACAATACCGCTCTTTGTGCCTGTGGCGTTTATTGTCGTATTGGCCCCACTTCTGACTGAAGATCCGTGGCGGTTGTCTGCTGAGATGGGTGGCGGGCGAGTGGGGCTACTTTTTGGAATAGCCGTCGTACCGCTCGTCGCATTTTCGGTGCGGCGGGTGATCAAGTTCTCGACGTGCGACAGTCTGACACACGCGTTTGAGGTCGTTGGCGCTGACAAGGATGCGCACCTAAAAGCCGCTGATCTGGCATTCAAAGTAAAGGCAGTGAATGAGGAAGTTAAGAAAGAAGATCTCGAGACTAGGTTTTACAATGCTTTCCGCGTTCAGCTCGACAGTAGTTGTGTCGAATATGTAGCGGCGGTTGTCAACAAGCGTTCTCGACGGCGATCCCTGCGGCACTTGTTGGTTCTGATAGTTGGAATAGCAATCGTTGCCTTTGCGATGATCTACACGTTGGCGGCGGTGGCAATGCCGACGAATTTGGCACGCGACTGGTCCAAGCAGGATATTATTCATTTTCTTGAGGTGCAACTTTTTGGCTACGAGGTGAACTTTCCTCTCGGGCCTTACCTGTCGGTGGCCTTGTTGTTCGCGACGCTAGCGACGGTCGGATTTCTGGCATTCGCGTCCACTGATGACAAGTATGCAGATGCGATTGTTCGCTCTGTAGCTTTGATGCCTGCCGAGCGCCTCGCCTATATGGCTGCCGTCCACCATCACATCGTCGGTCATCCTGGATGTTCGAAGCCAACGTGACGACCGAGCATGAACAGGGAATTGAGCTAATGCTGATGCCTGGTCTCTGGCGTCGGTAACTTTGGTAACCATGCAGGTTAGGAGCTGACTTGCCCCTCGATGAGGAACGGTTCGCATCGAGAAGGTCAGCGTGTCCGGCGCGGAACCTGCACGGAACAAAATCCACTTCTTGGCTCGAATGAGGGAGAAGGTGGAGGTCGGCGGGCTGTACCCTCAGTGATGAAGTGCTGCACCATGACACTTCGGTGCACGGCCTAAGGGATGTCTCGTAACCCGGTAACGGGTGTCGCGGGCTGATCGTCGATCATGGTCGGGTGCAGGTGATCTCGGCATCGCGGTCGGAGTGGATCGCACCGTTCACGGGCTTGGAGCCCGGGCAGTTCCGCAAGCTCGTGCGCGTTGTGGCCCGGCGAGGTGGTGACGAGATCGCTGACGGGCGTCCTGGCCGCCAGTGGCGGCTCCCGCTGGCCGATCGGGTTCTGTTGGTGGCGACCTACTGGCGGACGAACCTGACGATGCGCCAGATCGGGCCGTTGTTCGGGGTCTCGCACTCCGCGGCACACCGGGTGATCGACAGCCTCGGGCCGCTGCTGGCGCTGGCCCCGGTACGTCGCCGGCGGATCGACCAGATCGCCATCGTCGATGGAACCCTTGTGCCCACTCGTGATCACCGGCTGGCCGCGCGATCGAAGAACTACCGGTACTCGACCAATCTTCAGGTGGCGATCGACGCCGACACCCGTCTCGTGATCGCCACCGGCGACCCGCAACCCGGTAACCGCAACGACTGCACCGTCTACCGCGACTCCGGCATGAAACAGGCCCTGGCTGGCCGCCCGGTGATGGCCGACGGCGGCTATCAAGGCAACCCCGAGGTGATCATGCCGTACCGCAAACCTCGGGACGGTGCTGACCTGCCGGACTGGAAGGAAGACCTCAACACCGTCCACCGCAGTATCCGCGCCCGCGCCGAACACGCCCTGGCCCGCATGAAGTGCTGGAAGATCCTGCGCGACTACCGCCGCGCCGCCCACACCCTGGCCGACACCGCATCCGGAATCGCACACCTCCACAACCTCGCTCTCACCGGCTGACCCCAAGCCCACCAACACCAACACCAAGATCAGTTACGAGACATCCCTTAGACAGCGCCCCAGCTCAGTCCAAAGAGGACGGTCATGGGCCGTCTGGGGGCCGTCAGATAACACCCAAGGACGAAAAACGACGCTGACCGACGAGAAGGATTCTCGCTGGTCAGCGTCGTTTTTAAGGGCAGATCAGGCTGCGGCCTTGGTCTCCCAGAAAATCTTGTCAATCTCCTGGGTTTCGAATTGAAGGCCGGCTGCCTACGGAAGCATCGATCGATCATCGATTCCAGATCTGCGGGCATGTCGACCGGTGCTTCCTGGAACAGGTCGTCATGCTCATGCTTCCTGTGAGCGGCCTGGCGCGTCGCCGTCTTCGCGTGGCCTCCAGTACCTCTCGCTCCTCACCCACACGACAGTCTCTGCGGTAAGGCTGTTGAAGGCCCTCAGTACATTTCTCGCGATGCCCCAGCTGCCGTTGTCCTTCTGCTCCGTGAACTCCTGGCCGAAGTTCTTCTCGATGTGGTATAGAGCGTCTTCTTGGTACAGCTCCCCAAGTTCGGAGACGTGGTCGGCCATCCACTGCGCGACGTCCTGCGGGGTCAAGGTCTCAGCCAACGGAGCCTCCTGTGTCAGCTACGAGTTGTGGAACATGTGTGGAACGCCGGTCGTCAATCGAATCCAGAACTCTCGCTCGTCTCAACTCAAACCAGTGCGATTCGAATCGCAGTAGCTCCGCGCCATGGAACTTCCCAGCAAGGCGTAGGGGTTCCGCCTCGCTGGGAGCGAACGTGCCAGGACTTGATTTCTTTATTTGTCGGCACCTGCGATCGTCCGGTCAACTAGTCGTCGCCTGTGTGGCGGAACTCGTACTCCGCTAGGACTCGGAGCGATCACCGTTCAGGGCAGCAATCCCTCTGTGCTCAGGCACCTTCTGCACTGTACGCATGTCACATTCGTCAAGGGCTCCGAGTCTAGCCGTCGTTCGACTCGCCTCTTACGGGCCTTATCGCAGAGCGTATAGCTAGCAACTCGGGTCCTATGGGACCGCTGGTAGACAGCCGCTGCGTGGCGCGCGATTGATGTCCGTGCAGTAGTATCAACTGGGACGTACTTAATCAAATCTCCTGGCTGCCAGGTGGGGGCCTCAGGTTCTTGTTCAGGCGGGTTTGTGTTTTCTATCAGAATCAGAAATCCATCTTGTTCAACTTCGACAATTTCGCCCGGCGCAGGTAGATCGCCATCGGTCAACTTGATCTGAAGCTCAGTCATCCCATCCTCGCCTTCCAAGGTGAGTTGTGCTGTACGGCGCAGTTGATCCTGTAGTTGTTTAGCGCGCTGGGGGGCTAACTGTTACTCGCAACTTCGTGGCGAATCTGCATCATTATGGCCTGCAGTTGGTAACTAGATCTCTGTCCGACCTTGCTGCCCCAGTTCGCCGCGCCTGGGACAAGAGGCTGAGCCGGACACGGTGCGGACTCGGACGCACAGCAGCGAAGCACAGCACCCGGGGCGTCCGTGGCGGACCGTGGTGTCCTTCGCTGGCCGCCCTGCCTCGTCGTTGGCCCTGGTCGACCAGGTGGCGGCTAGTACTCATCGAGAAGGTCCGTGAGGCGATGTGAACGTGGACGAGACACGGGGGCGGGTGGCATGTTCGCCCCCACTTAATCCCCACAATTCGACGCCAGTAGTCCGCAGATGTCGGCGTACAACGACCATTTGCTTTCGCGATATTCGCTGGTCGCGGCAGGTGTGGACACGTAACGACAGGCATCAACCGGAGTCGATCTTGAATCGCAGGGTTACTGGTTCGAGTCCAGTCGGAGGAGCTCCCACCCCAGGTCAGCGGCCTGGGGTGTTGTCGTTTCAGGGGGTCGTCCGCAACTCTTCCTGCTCGCTCGCAGAGACGCTGACCGGCGACCCGGTCGCCTCGGCGCGTTCGGTGGTGCGGACCCAGTTGCGCAAGGTCTCGTGGTTCACCTCGAACACGTGAGCGACCTGCCGCAACGGGCGATCCGAGGATCGGGCCAGCGTCTGGAATCAGGGTGTCCGGTTCACAGGGGCAACCCCCAGGTCGTGTTTGGAACGAATGAAGCCTGCATCGGCGAGACGCATCAGTTCGTCGATGTGCCGTGTCAGGGGAGTGTCAGGTGACCCGGCAACCATCCGTCGGCATGGATGACAGGCATAGGCCCACGGGCACAATGGAGCCCTATCCACCTCACGGAATAGCAAAGCGGCTGCTGGCCGACCGGCACTCGCTGCCTCTGTCCATCGCTCTGCACCTGGTCCCCGGTGCTCTGATCGTTGCGGTCTATCTGCTGGTTGCCGAACCGTTCGTATTGGCCATCGGTTACCCGGTGTTCCTGGGCTGGGCGATTTCCCTGTGCCTGGTTCTCGGACCGCTGATGGCGGGCTTGTACTGGCTGGGGCGCAAGCGCAACGGCCGGTTCTCATTGCGCGGCGTGCTGCACTACACCGACAAGCCGTTGTCCAGGGGAAAGCTCGTCGCCATGGCCATCCCCATGTTCTTGTGGATGATGGCGCTGTCGATCGCGCTCACACCCCTGGACAGCTTCATCTTCGACCAATTCTTCACCTGGCTCCCGTTCGCCGATGCGGGCGGCGGCGTCACCACGTACCTCGAAGGAAACGGCCGCTCGGTCATGCTCGCCACGCTGACGATATGTCTGCCGCTGACCGGAATCTCACTGCCGCTCATCGAGGAGTTCTACTTCCGCGGGTTCCTCATGCCCCGCCTCGCCCACCTGGGCAAAGGGGCGCCGGTGCTCAGTACCGTCTTGTTCTCGCTGTACCACTTCTGGGCACCGTGGACGTTCGTTTCGAAGTTGATCTTCTTCTTCCTGGGGCCCTGGTTCGTGTGGAAGAAGAAGGACTTCCGGCTTTCGATCGGGATGCACGTCGGGTCGACCTCGATCTCGATGGTCAGCGGCATCATCGCGCTAGCGTTGAACGTCATGTGATTCCTGTCGATGAGGCTGAGCTGTCAGCCCGTCACGCCGCTCCGGAGGGGCTTTCGCCCCAGGACAGCGCGCCTGGGTGCTTCCGCCGTGGCGGGAACAGAACTGTGGTGCCCACCACGCCTGCAGAGCAGGTTGAAACGGCGTTCGACGACCGCGGCAGGGACCTAGGCTGAGGCGGCACTGGCGCATGTGCGGCGCGGCAGGCCTCGACGCGGGGCGAGACCAAGACCGAACCGTCCGCCACCGTCCCGGGCCGAGCGTGGGAGAGCTGCTGTGACCGATCAGTACGACCCGTTCGGCATCAATCGGACGCAGCGTGACATGCAGGCGGTGTCGGACAGGCTGGGCCTGGACTATCAGGTCCAGGGCTGGTTGCCGCGGTCGCTGCGGGAGACTCCCTTGATCGTCGACACCGACGCCGGTGGCGACCCCGACGATGCCATCGCGCTCATCGTCGCCGCCGCCGAGCCGACGCTGGCGCTGGTCGTCACCTCCGACGAGTTGGGCGGCGAGCGCGCCCGCTTCGTGCGCCATCTGCTCGACCTCCTCGGCCGGCCCGAGGTTGCGGTGGTGGCTGGTTCCGATCTGGGCAACACCCGCCTCAACTGCATCGAAGGCCTGGCGCCGGCTGAGGTGGCGCACCAGCCGACGGACGTGCTCGCGGCCGTCACCGAGGTCTGTTCGTCCACAGTGGACCAGGTGCGATGGGTGGGTATCGGCCCGGCGTCGAACCTGGCGATGCTGCTGACCGAACGTCCCGAACTGGCCGAGCGGCTGGCGGTGACCCAGGTCGGTGGCGCGCTGCGCTACCGCGCCCCCGAACGCGCCGACCACAACTTCCGCGTGGATCCCGGTGCGGCGGCCGTTCTGCTGGAGAAGGCGCGGATCCCCCGGCTTCAGCTCTCCGAGGTCACTTTCACCCCGGAGGTGGAGATCGAGAAGGACTCGCCCCTGCACCGGCTGCTGAGCGACCCGGCCGGGCCGCCGTGGGCCCAGCTCGTCGCCGCGCACTTGGACCAGTGGTACGAGCGTTTCCACCACGGGACCATGCAGCACGACGCGCTGGCCCTCACCGAGGCGTTGGAGATCGCCTTCGTCGACTACTACCGCGAGCACGTCGTGATCGACGAACGCGGTCGGACGACCGTGGCCAGTGACGGCGGGATCGAAGTGTTGCTGTCCGGCGACGCGAGGCTGGACGACTACATGCGCTGGCTCACCGCCCAGGTCGAGGCCGCTGTGGCGGGGCATGCCGAACCGGCAGAACCGCGATGATCGAGCTGAGTGCGTGAAGATCCAGCTATGACGATCTCGGCGCGTGAGCTTCTGCTGGAGCGGTTCCGGTGGATCGGTGGTCACGCGGACATGTGGCCGCTGTTCCGGGACGGCGACGCGTTCAAGGTGGTCGTTCGAGCGCTGATCGACCCGTTCCGCGATGCGGGCGTGACGGCGGTGTGCGGGATCGAGTCCCGAGGGTTCCTGCTCGGCGGAGCCGTGGCGATGGAACTCGGCGTGGGTTTTGTCGCGGTGCGCAAGGCTGCCGGGATGTTTCCCGGGGAGAAGCTGATCGGGGAAACGGAGCCGGACTACTGCGGGCTGAGGCACACCTTGCGGATTCAGCGGGCAGCGCTGAGCCCGGACGATCGCGTCCTGCTCGTCGACGACTGGATCGAGACGGGAAGCCAAGCCCTGGCGGTTCGAGAGCTGGTCGCGGCAGCCGGAGCGAAGCTGGTCGGATGTGCGGTGCTCGTCGACCAGATGCAGTCGGACTCCAAGGCGGCGCTGGGCGAGTTCCACGCGCTCGTGACGGCCGACGAGCTCCCCGACGCGTCAATGGGATAGTCGTTCGATCGCCTTAAGGTGTCGATGTGGGCTGAAGTGGTGGTGCCGCCTAACGAAAGCCGCTATCTGTTGTCCCCCAAGGAGAACCGACGCGGGGGAGCGGGGATGGGGAATCCCTACGAGATGCGGGACGGCTTCTACGTCCTCCCGGACACGCAGGCGCACCATTGGTGCACAACGGAATTCCACGCGGGCCGCACGACGGGTGAGCGGTGGGTGGTCTGGGACAAGATCGCGGCAGTTCCTCAGGCGAGGTGGGTCGGTCCCGCGCCGATCGGGCCGCAGATCGACGCAACCCTCGATGCCGCAGGGGAAACGAACACGTTGCCGATCTTCGTCGCCTATGCGATCCCGTTCCGCGACGCGGGCGGCGCGTCCTCCGGCGGCTTTCGGGACGTGCGGTCGTACCAGGCGTGGGCGAAGACCTTCGCGCAGACGGTCGGAGTGGCTCCGGCGGTGGTGATCCTCGAGCCGGACACGCTGATCCACATGTCCGGTCTGAACGCGGAGCAACGCAGGAACCGCCTGGCGTGCTTGACATTCGCGGTGCAGGCCTTCAAACAGCACGCTCCCAACAGCTACGTGTACCTCGACGGCGGAGACGGCCGCTACAACTCCCCGGAAGCGCTGGCGCCGTGGCTGCTGCAGGCCGGTGTCGCGGACGCGCGAGGCTTCGCGGTCAACGTCTCGAACTACAACACCACCAGCGCGTGCGAAGCGTTCGCGGGGAAGCTGCGCGACCTCCTCGGCCTGCCGGACGTCGGCTTCGTCGTCGACACCTCCCGCAACGGCAACGGCCCGCCGCCGGACTCCTACATCCGCGCCAACCCGAACACGTGGTGGGGCAACCCGCCGGGCCGGAAACTGGGTGATCGTCCGGAGCACGTCGGCGGCGCGAACGGGTTCGACGCGAAGTTGTGGGTGAAGCTCCCCGGGGAGTCCGACGGCCCGTACGGAGTAGCGCCGCACAGCGTCTCGTCCCAGTTCCTGCCCCGCATCGCCCACGGCTTGTACTACGGCACGTAGTCAGGCGGTACAGGAAAATGCCCACAAACCGGTGCCGCCCCCGGAGAGGAACCCACAGTGTGGGTCGACTAACATCTCAGCCCTTACGCGAGGCTACAACGCGTGATGGGTGTTCGGCCGTTCGTGGTGACGGTCCATCAGGGGGCGGTAGCTCAGCCGGTCAGAGCAGCAGACTCATAATCTGTCAGGTCGTGGGTTCGAGCCCCACCCGCCCCACATCTTCCCCGCGGTAGTGGTCGGCGATCTCGTCGCTGGTGGTCAGCCAGATGTCGGGCTGAGCGGCGAGGAACTCCAGCGCCTGGTCGAGGTACTTGTGCCGGAACGGCTGACCGATCACGAAGGGGTGCAGGGCCAGCGCCATGACGCGGCCGCTGTGCTCGGAGTCGGCGCGCAGCTGCTCGTACTGGTCCCGGACGATCTGGACGAAATCCGGCCCGGTGAAGCCCTTGCCGAACAGCAGCAGGTCGTTGAGTTCGACCGAGTACGGCACGCTGATCACGCCGGGCACGTTCAGCGGGTAGGGCTGGTCGTCGTTCGTCCAGTCAAGCACGTAGTTCAGGCCGAGTTCGGCCAGCAGCGCCGGGGTGTTGAAGGTCTCCGTCAGGCCGGGGCCCATCCAGCCGCGCGGCCGCCGGCCCGTGGCGGCGGTGATGGTGTCGACGACGTCGGTGAGGAAGGCGCGTTCCTCGTCGAGGGTCATCCCGGCCTGCAGGATCGAGTTGGTCTTCCCGTGCGCCAGCCACGCCCAGTTCCGGTCGAGCCCGGCCTTGATGATCTGCGGGTGGTGTTCGGCTACGGCGGAGTTGAGCAGCACGCTCGCACGGATGCCGTGGCGGTCCAGGCTGCGCATCGTGCGCCAGATGCCGACGCGCGCCCCGTAGTCGCGCCAGCCGTAGTTGAGGGCGTCGGGGACCAGGTCCGCTGTGCCGGGCCAGATGCTGGTCGACGGGCGGTCGACCATGAAGTGCTCGATGTTGAGACCGACGTAGACGGCGACCCGGGCACCGCCGGGCCAGGTGATCGGAGGGCGTTCGGTGATCGGGCTGTAGTCGAAGAGCTCCATGCCGACACGGTAAAATCTGACATCGGTGTCAGGTTCAAGTCCGAGGACGGCCGCGATGAAGATCGGTGAACTCGCCCGGCGCACCGGGGTCAGTGAACGATCGCTGCGCTACTACGAGCAGCAGGGCCTGCTCGCGGCCGGCCGCACGCCGGGCGGGCAGCGCGACTACCCGGAGCACGCGGTCGACCGGGTCATCCGCATCCAGGAACTGTTCGCCGCGGGCCTGCACAGCAAGAAGATCGCGCAGCTGCTGCCGTGCATGCGGGACGCCGACGGCGGTCCCTCCGAGATCGCCACCGGCAGGCTGGTCACCGACCTGGTCACCGAGCGGCAGCGGATCGACCAGATGATCACCAGCCTGATCAACTCCCGGGACGTGCTCGACGAAGTGATCGACGCGGCGTCGGAGGCGAAGCGCCGGCCGCGCCGGTGAGGGGCGCTGTCCGGGTTTTCTCCGGGCTGCTTGCCGTGGCCGGACTTCCGCTGGTGCTTGTCTCGGCGTTCCTCGAACTCGACGGCGCAGATGTGCGAGCGCGGTGTCCAGTTCGGCGAGGTCGTCGACAAGGGCAGCGGTTTCCCGGTCGCCATCGCGCTGGCCCGGCTCGGCCTGGTCGGGACACCGATCGTGCTGCGGTTGCGGACCGCCACGGCTGCTGAGCGCGTTCAGCAGCCGCTGAGCCGGGGCGGCGCGGCCGGCGCCGCCCCGGAGCCGGTCAGCCGAAGTAGCCGTTGAAGAGGATCTCGCTGATCTTCGTCGTGGTCGCCTTGCCGACCTCGTAGCCGTCCTTGACCACCATGGTGTTGCTCATGATCGCGACGGTGTAGCGCTCGCGCGGCCCGACGAAGCCGACGGAGTTCATGATCCACGAGCCGTCGTCGTTGTCGTCGGCCCAGCCGTTCTTGTTGCCCGGCTGCGCCTTCTCGCCCGCGCCCCACACGCCCCACTGCTGGTTGGCGTCGACCGCGCGCATCTCCTTGACGATGTAGTCGCGGTGCTTGGCGGGCAGCTTCGCCAGCACGTAGTTGATCAGGCGGTCCAGGTCGTTCGGGGTGGTGAGGATCCAGCCCCAGTGGTGCGGGTGCTTGTCGGTGAACTTCATGTCGGTCATGCCGTAGGACGGGAAGCGCTTGGCGAACTCGGCTTCGCCGCCGTAGCGCTTCCACAGCGTGTGCGCGGCGTCGTCATCACTGGAGTTGAGCATCCTGCGCATCAGCTCGCGGTCCTCGGCGGTCAGCTTGACCGCGCCGGAGTCGTTGCGCAGCAACAGGTCCACGACCATCGCCAGCTTCGGGGTGGAACACGCCCACGCGTGCGTGCCCGCGGCGGGGTTGCGCCAGACGGCACCGGTCAGCCGGTCCCGCACGACGATGCCGGTGACGCCGGGACGGCTCTCGGCGTACTTCTGCGCCTTGGCGATGCGCGCGCGGAGCCCACCGGGGAAGAAGACGCCGACGCCGGCTCCGACCGATCCGGCCGGGGCAGGGGTGGCCTGGGCGGCCGGTACAGCCAGGAAGGAGGCCAGGGTCGTCGCGGCGATCAGACCGGCGATCAGGCCCTTGTTGATCTTTCTCACGGTATCGAGCGTATGCGGGCCGATGGCCCCGGCGCCGCCTTGACACGGGTCGTCCGAGCGCTTTCGGGCTGAGAACTGCCGGTGACCAGCTTGTCCGATCGGGTGAGGCGTTACGCACGGGCTAACGATTTTCGGTGCAGGGCGAAACGCGTGGTGCTGGTCGAGGGGAAGGTGGGGGGACATGGTGGCGGAGTCCTGGCACGCGGCACGGCTCATACCGACTTCCGGCATCGACGGTGCCGGGGAACGGGAGCGGCGGTCGATCTCCGCCTTGCTCGCCGTCCTGGCCGCGGTCCCGGAGTTCGGCGCGGCCTTCGCGGCGGCGCTGGGCGCGCCGTCCGGGCGGATCGAGACGTTCGTGGACGTGCGGTTCCGCGTCGGCGACGTCGTCTTCGAGCCGGGTGGCCTGATCCGGGTCACCAGGGGAACGTGCCGCTGGACCGCGCTGGTGGAGGTGAAGACCGGCGGTGACGTCATCCCGGCCGACCGGCTGGGCACCTGCCTGAACCTGGCGCGGGAACAGGGCTTCGACGTGGTGGTCATGATCTCCAACGAGGTGCCCGCGGTTCCGGGGCCCTGTCTGCCCACAGTGGACGAAGCGCGGCGGCTCCAGGTCTCCTGGTCACAGCTGCTGTGCAAGGCGGTCGCGGTGCGGGCGGCCGTCAACGAGGACCGGGCGTGGATCCTCGGCGAGCTGATCGGCTACCTGGAACACCCCCGTTCGGGCACCGTGGCGTTCGACGACATGGGCGAAGCTTGGGAACCCGCGCGCGAAGCGCTCGCGGCCGGCGCCCTGCGGGCGGAGGACCACGTGGCCACCGAGGTCGCGGCCCGCTTCGACGAGCTGCTGCGCTTCGCCAGCCTCCGGCTCGGGGTGGAGGCCACGCCTGCCTTGTCCCGCAAGGAAAGCCTCGATCCGGCGCTGCGCACGCGCGTGCTCGCGGAGCGGCTCGTCGACGACGGTGCGCTGTCCGGTGCGATCCGCATCCCGGGCACCGCGGGACTGCTGCACGTCACCGCTGACCTGCGCGCGGACCGGGTCATCTGCTACGTCGAGATGAGCACGCCACGCGAGGGCCGGCCGACGACGAGGGCGAACTGGGTGGAGCGCCAGCTCAGGAACGCCCCGCCGACCGTGCAGGTGGAGCACCAGCCGGAGCTGCGCGCGTTCCGCATCTACCAGGAGTTCGCGATGGGCACGGGCCGGTCCGGCTTCGTCGCTTCGGTGCTGACCGCGATCACCTCGTTCTACGAGGACGTCGTCCAGAACATCAGGGTCCGGTCGGCCGCGGTGCCGCGGATGCGCTCCGGCGAAGCTGTCGCGGGAGCCCTGTAACCGCTAGAACCTCGGCGGACGCTTGTCGAGGAACGCCTGGACGCCCTCGGCGTACTCGGGGCTGGTGTAGCTCGCCTCGAACAGCGCGTGCAGGTCCTCGTCCTCCACGTGCAGGCCGTCGGTGATCCGGTTGATCACCGCCTTGCCGCCGCGCACGCTGACCTGGGCGCGGGAGGCCAGCACCGCCGCCAGCTCCTTGGCCCGCGCGGCGAGGTCGGCGGCCGGGTGCACCTCGTTGACCAGCCCGATGCGCAGCGCGGTGGCCGCGTCGATCAGCTCGGCGGAGAGCAGGATCTGCTTCGCCCACGCCGGGCCGACCGCCTCGACCAGCCGTTTGGTCGACATGAAGTGGTAGATGATGCCGAGCTTGGCCGGCGTGATGCCGAACCGCGAGTCCTCGGCGGCGAGGCGGATGTCGCACGCCAGCGCGATCTCGCAGCCGCCACCGACGCAGAACCCGGTGATCGCGGCGATCACCGGCTTGCTCAGCGTGGCGATGGCGCGCTCGCCCGCGTGCACGACCTCGCTGTAGGCACGGGCACCCTCCGCGCCGCTGCGCAGCGTGCCGAACTCGCTGATGTCCGCGCCCGCGGAGAAGTGGTCCCCGCCCTGGATCACCAGGACCCGGACCGCCTCGTCGCGCTCGACCCGGTCCATCAGGCCGGGCAACGCCGACCACATGGCGTGGCTCATCGCGTTGCGCTTGGCCGGCCGGTCGATGGTCAGGGTCGCCACCGCGCCGTCGACGGTCAGCTGGAGGTGCTCGCTCACGCCGCCACGGTATCTCCCGAGCGGGCGGAAATATCTGGGCGTGTGCCCATGCTCGCATGGCCGTTCGGGTGAAGCCGCCGGAGCGGCTAACGGATCTTGATGTTGCTCCGAAACGCCGACTGCTCCCGGAGAAAGAGGGTCATGTCATGGCAGAGGAGTCCTGGCACGCCGCACGGCTCATCCCGACCTCGGGCATCAGCGGCGCCGACGAGCAGGAGCGCCGCGCGACCTCGGCCCTGCTCGCCGTCATGTCCGTGGTGCGGGAGTTCGGCAGGGCCGTCGTGCAGCCCTTCGGCGCGCCCGCCGGGCGGGTGGAGACCTTCATCGAGGTCCCGTTCCAGTCGGGGGAGAAGAAGTTCATCCCCGACGGCCTGGTCAGGGTCACGCGCGGCTCCCGGACCTGGACCGCGCTGGTGGAGGTCAAGGCCGGGAACAACGCTCTGCAGGCCGAGCAGCTCGACGCCTACCTCGACGTGGCGCGGGAGCAGGGGTTCGACGCGTTGCTGACCATCTCCAACGAGATCCCCGCCGTTCCCGGCCAGCATCCGACCACTGTGGACAAACGAAGGCTGCGCAAGGTCGCCCTGCACCACATCTCCTGGTCCCAGTTGCTGTGCGAGGCGGTGATGCAGAAGGAGCACCGCGGTGTCGCCGACCCCGAGCAGGCGTGGATCCTCGGCGAGCTGATCCGCTACCTGGAGCACCCCCGCTCCGGCGCGATGATGTTCGACGACATGGGGTCGTCGTGGGTGCCCGCTCGCGAAGCCGTCGCCGCGGGCACATTGCGGGCGGCCGACAGCGCCGCGTCCGAGGTCGCGCTGCGCTTCGACGCGCTGGTGCGGTTCGCCTGCCTCCAGCTCGGCAGGCAGCTCGGCACGGAGGTCACGCCTTCCTTGACGCGCAAGGAGATCGCCGATCCCGCGCTGCGAACGCAGACCCAGGCGGCGCAGCTGGCGTCCAACGGCGTCCTCACCGGCGCCATCCGGATCCCGGACACCGTGGGGCCGCTGCACGTGACCGCGGATCTCCGGGCCGGACAGGTCATCTGCCACCTCGACGTGGACGCGCCTCGGGAGGGGCGCCCGACCACGCGGGTGAACTGGTTGGTGCGCCAGCTCAAGAGCGCGCCGGAGACCGTGCGCGTGGAGAGCTTTCTCCTGCACTCCAGGGGGCAGGGCGCCGCCGAGCTGTTGCGCGAGGTGCGGCTCCGGCCGGAGTCGATGGTGGTCGACGCGAAGCGGGACCTGCGCTCGTTCCGGATCGCGCAGAGCTTTCCCATGGGGGCCAAGCGGGGTTCCGGACGGGGAGCGTTCATCGACTCGGTGCTCTCCGCGATCAACGAGTTCTACGAGGGCGTCGTGCAGAACCTCAAGCCCTGGGCGGCTCATCCACCGCGCATCCGGCATGAGGAGTCCTTCGCGCCGCCCGCCGAAGTGCCGGTCGCGCTCGTCTCCACCGCACCGTCCTCGCAGGACGGAGCAGACGTCGTGCCGCCGGACGGAGCGGAGGCGGCACCGCCGCAGTTCCCCGTGGCCGGGGCCTTGTAGAGCCGACCGGCTCACCCGTAGCCGTGGAGGAACGCGTGCACTCCGGTGGTCACCATCTCGGTGATCTCCTCGGCGGACGGCTCCGCGCCCGGGAAGGACGGGTTCCACGCGCCGACCAGCACGAGCAGGTGGACGGCCGCGCGATCGGCGTTGGCGATCCGGAGCAGTCCCTGGTCGCTGAGCCGTCGCAGGTGCCCGGCCAGTTCGCGGCGGACCCGCAGCGGACCGTTCTCCTGCCACGCCTCGATCGCGGCCCGGGGGATGTGCGCCGCCTCCGCGTTGATCTGCCGGACCAGCGCGAAGTGCTCGCCGACGCCCGCTTTCGGCCCGGCCCACTCCAGGCCGAACTCGATCAGGTCCGTCTCCAGGTCGGTGACCTTGCGCAGGTGCCGGTCGATCACCTCGATCTGCCGCTGCGCGGTGCGGGCCGAGCTGTCCTGGATGACGGCCTCGAACAGCTCGGCCTTGCCGCGGAAGTGGTTGTAGATCGTGCGCGTCGACACCCCGGCCGCCTCGGCGATGGTGTCGATGCTCGCCCGCGTGTAGCCGTCGCGCGCGAAGACCGTGAGCGCCCCGCCGAGCATCGCGGCGCGCTTGTCGGTACTCCCGCCGCGTGGCCGTCCCCTGGAGCTGTTCTTGCTGGTCACCGCGTTCTCCTCGGATCGGCCGCACGCCCGAGTGCAACGAGCGTTGTATTTATTGCCATGACCGTTGTACTTTACCTCCCGTCCCGAACCGCATCGAAGGAGCAGACCGGATGACCCGCATCGCAGTCCTCATCGGCAGCACCCGCCCGGGCCGTCGCGGCGTGGTCGTCGCCGACTGGGTGGCCAGGGCCGCCGCCGCGCACCCCGCGGTGGCCGCGGGCGAGGTGGCGGTCGACGTGGTCGACCTCGCCGACCACGCGCTGCCACTGCTGGACGAGCCCGTGCCCGCGCTCGCCGCCGACTACCGCCACGAGCACACCCGGGGCTGGGCCGAGGTGATCGGCTCGTACGACGGCTTCGTTTTCGTGACTCCCGAGTACAACCACTCCTTTCCCGCCGCGCTGAAGAACGCGGTCGACTTCCTGTTCGCCGAGTGGAACGACAAGGCAGCCGGTTTCGTGAGCTATGGCGCACACGGCGGCATCCGCGCCGTCGAACAGCTGCGCACGGTGCTCGCCGAGGTGAAGGTGGCCACCGTGCGCACTCAGGTGTTCTTCTCGATGGCCGGAGACCTCGAGCTGTTCACAGATCCGGACGCGTGGACGGCCAGCACCTACCAGACGGAGAACCTGGGCACCATGCTCGACGAGCTCATCGCCTGGACGGTCGCGTTGAAACCGGTGCGCACCAAGGCCGTCGCCTGACTTTCGTCTACTGTGGAGGGTTGATCCCCACGCAGTACACGGCGTCCGGCGTCCTCGCTCTGCCGACGACCCGCCCGGTCCAGGCGATGCCGCCGATGTACTCCGTCTCCGCGCACTGGCCCTTGAAGCGACCGTGCGCGAAGTCGCCACCGCGAGCCCCGGCAGGACGGTTGTCGCCGCGGTCGAACCACACCGTCCTGCCACTCGTTCCGAGTTGCCGCGACACGCTCTTGCAGAGCGCTGAGGACATGTCGGCACCGCGCAGCGCGTACCCGGTCACGACGTGTCCAGGAGGGCACTGGAACTTCGTGTAGCCGGACGCCCAGTCGGTGACGACATGGCGCTCATCGCGGATCGCCTGGTGCGCGAGCGGACTCGCGTCCATCCCGGACTCGGTGCACAGACCACGGCCGCCGGTCTGCGCGAGGCCGATCAGGCGCTGGCCGTCCGGGCACGCGGCCTTCCGCGCGCCGGGGTCCCAGTCCGGTTCGGCGAGCAGCCGAGGAGATCGCACCGCGTCACCGTGGTCCGGCGCGAGCATGTTCCACGCGTCGGACCGCGGCACCGGCCCGGTTTTCTCTTGTGCGCCAACGAGTCGGCGCCATGCCGGGGAACGCCAGTCGTCCCCGTCGTCCACGCTCATCCGGTTGCCCGCCGCGTCCCAGTGCAGCATCGCCCAGCCGTTTCCGCGCCGGTTCTGGTGCCAGCCCACCAGAGGCCAGTACGCGAAATCGGTGTCGTTGCGCACCAGGTGGTCCACGAAGTTCTCGAACCACGCCCGCGACTTCGGATCGGTCTCCTCGCGCCCGCCGGAGCCGAACTCGCTGATCCACACCGGCGCCGTGAAGTGCTGACCGCCCTGCTGTGCCACGAAGAACGCCTGCCGGTCCAGGACGGCGGGCAGTTCCTCGCGGCTGAAGTCGCGGTAGCGGGGGTCGCTGGTCTCGCCGACTCCCGTGGCACCGCTGTGGTTCGGCCCGGTGTAGCCGTAGAAGTGCGCCGAGTACACCAGTTTCCGTGACCGCAGCAACGTGTGCGAGAGCGTCCGCGCCGGTTCGAGCGTGGGCCGCCCGTGCGGGAACCCGTCGGCCGGGATCCCGTACCAGTTGATGCCCTCGACGACGATCAGGACGTCCGGGTTGGCCTCGGTGAGGATGCGGTCCGCTACCCGTTGCGCCGCCGCGTGCCAGTCATGGTCGTTGCCCCACCCCCAGTTCGGGTCGTCAAGGATGTTCCGCCGGACCTCGTTGTACAGATCGGCACCGACAACGCGGGCGTTGTTCCGGTAGCGCTTGACCATCAGCAGCCAGTCTTCCTCCCACTTCCGGGTGGCCTGGCTGGTGTTCCACCGCTCGTTCCCGTCGACGCCGCAACACCATCGTGTGGTGTTGGTGTGGTTGTTCAAGATCACCGCGAACCCGGCCGACGTCAGCGCCGCGACCACCGCGTCGTAGACCTGGAGCGGTGTCTTCCCGCGCAGCCCGGGGTTCGCGCGCACGGCCGCGTCGGAGACGGGGCGGGTGTCGTGCACCATCTCGTTGGAGAACGGCAGGCGGATGCTGTTCAGCCCGATCCCGCGAAAGCTCTCGATCATCTCCGCCATCGGCGCGCGGTCCAGGCCGAGCGGGATCCGGTCGCTCTTCTCGCCCGCGTGGTGGTTGGCCGGGTCCTCGGCGTCACCGGAGCCGGTCCAGGTGCCGCTGGCCCCGTGCCAGTTCCCGGACTTCAGCTTGAAGCGCTCGCCCTTCGCGTCGACGACGTAGCGCCCTTCGGTGCTCAACGGCGCGGTCCACGTCGTCGGATCGGACACCGCCCACGCCCGAACCGGAACCGCCATCGTCGCCAGCAACAACCCCGCAACCACGAGCCTGGTCAGCGCCATGAGGTGATCGTCCCGTCCGGGCGAGGGCGGGCACATCCGACAAAGGGAGTTTTATTCGCGTTCGTAGCTCGCGGCGAACCGCTCCAGTGCCGCCGTGGTGCCCTCGCGGTCGCCGGTCGCCAGCAGGTCGAGCAGCAGGCCGCGCACCACGGCGAGGCCGAGGCGGGCTTCTGCACGGGCCGTCGTGGGGTCGAGCCCCCAGTGCCGTGCCGCCAGCGTGCCCGGCTCCAGCCAGTTCTCCACCACGCCGTCGAGCAGGGCGGTGGTGCCGGGTCGGCCCTGCAGCGCCTGGCCGTAGATCTCGAAGAACAGGCGCTCGTGCGGCCACAGTTCCGGATCGGACAGGCGTCGCCAGAACTCGCGGATCACCTCCGCGGGCGAAGCCGCCGAGCAGAGGTCCGCGAACGCGTCGCGCTGGCGCTGCTCCACCGCGCGGATGACCTCCACGAGCAGCCCCTCCTTGGAGCCGAAGTGGTAGATCACCATGCGGTGGCTCGTGCCCAGGGCGGTGGCCAGCTGGCGCAGACTGAGGTCGGTCAGCCCGTGCGCGGCCAGGTGCTCCACCGCCGCGTCGAGCAGTCGTTGCCGCGCGTCGCTCATCCGCTCCCCTTGTCCCCGAGTTGTACCGGATGGTACATGTACCAAATGGTACATATCATCGAGGTCGAACGGTTCGCGGCGACCGAACCAGCCGTCGTCTACGCGCTGCTCCGGGATGGTGCGGGCTGGCCGACCTGGTCACCACTGGGCTCGTTCGAGCTGGAGCGGCAGGGCGAGGCGGAGCGGGAGGGGGTGGGTGCGATCCGCGTGTTCCGCACCTGGCCGGTGCGCAGCCGGGAGCGGATCGTGGAGCTGGTGCCCGACCGGCGGCTGGCCTACGTGCTGGAGTCCGGGTTGCCGATCCAGGACTACCGCGCCCAGGTCGACCTGGAACCGCGCGACGGGGGCACGGTGATCCGCTGGCGCTCCACCTTCAGCGCCCGGGTGCCCCTGTTGGGCCGTTTGGTCCATACCATGCTGGATCGGTTCATCCTCCGTCTGGTCGCCGGTCTCGCGGCCGCCGCCGAGGCGCGGAGCACGCCCCGTAGTATGGGTGGCCAAGGCCGCTGACCTGCGCAAACCCTGTGCTCAGCGTAATTGGTTGCATACGCATCGCAACGGTGCAACCTGAGTTGCTTGTCATGCGTCTTCTGTATGAAAAGCAACCCGGCGCGACGCGGCCCGGAGTAGCGTTGATCAGCGGGGCGGCCCTGTTTCCGGCCGACTGGAGAACGAGGAGCACCAGTGGGCCGACATCACCGTGCGTTCCGGTACCAACCGGAACCCATCGTGACGCCCCCGTCGAAGTCGCAGGTCAAGCGGGCGCGCACGGTGGGTGGCGCTCTGATGCTCGCGCTGTTCTCCACGGTGCTGCCCGGCTCGGGGCACCTCGTGCTCCGCCGTCGCGTCGGCTTCGTCTTCCTCGGCTTCTTCCTGCTGCTCATCGGCGCGGGTGCCTACCTGGCGCTCACCACCTCCACCGACGACCTGCTGGGCTACGTCGCCTCCTCGGAGTTCCTGCTCTACGTCATGGGCGGGCTCGCGGTGGTGGCCGTGGCGTGGATCACGATCGTGGTCAGCGCCTACCTGGCCGCCGTGCCGCGCCGCACCGCGACGGGGCAGCGCCTGGTCGGCGGTGCGCTGGTCACGGTGCTCTGCCTCGGGGTCGCCACGCCGTTCGGCTACGCCGCCTACAACCTCGACGCCCACCGCAACCTGCTGGACACCGTCTTCCCCTCCGGCTCGGCGGGCTCCGGCGCGCAGGCGGGCGCGGACGTGAAGGGTTTCCGCAAGCCGCGGATCAACGTGCTGCTCATCGGCAGCGACGCCGGTCACGACCGGATCGGCACCCGCACCGACACGATGATGACCGCGAGCATCGACACCAAGACCGGCCGGACCACGCTGTTCGCGTTGCCCCGCAACACGCAGAACGCGCTGTTCCCGCCCGGGTCGAAGCTGGCGAAGCAGTTCCCCAACGGCTTCACCGACCCGCGCAGCCCCAACTCCTCGGAGTACCTGCTCAACGCCATGTACAAGTACGGCAACGAGCACCCCGACCTGGTGCCGCCCGGCGGCCCGAGCAAGATCCCCGGGCTGAACCTGCTGTGGTCCTCCATCAGCACCATGCTCGGCCTGGAGCTGGACTACTACGTGCAGGTCAACATGGAGGGCTTCGCCTCGATCATCGACGCGCTCGGCGGGCTGGACGTCAACGTGGGCCCGCACCGGGTGCCGATGGGCGGTATCGGCCCGTTCGGCGAGCCGGTCAAGCCCTTCGGCTACATCGAGCCCGGCCGCCAGCACCTCACCGGTGACCAGGCGCTGTGGTTCGCCCGGTCCCGCACCAACACCGACGACTACACCCGGATGGGCCGCCAGCGCTGCCTGATCAAGTACGTCGTCGAGCAGAACCCGCCGTCGAAGATCCTCAACAACTTCCGCAGCGTCGCCGAGGCGACCAGCGCCAACGTCTCGACCAACATCCCCCAGGACGTGCTGCCCGCGCTGCTCCAGCTGGCCATGAAGATCAAGGAACAGCCGCTGGAGAGCATCTCGTTCGACCCGAACCTGCCCAACCCGCGGGCGCGGGACGGCAAGTTCGACACGGCGCGCCCGGACTACGCGTTCATGCGCCAGGTCGTGCAGTCCGCGATCAGCCCGCCGCCGAACCCGCACGCGGCCCCGGCGCCGGGCACCACGACCACGGCGCCGACGACCACCCCGAGCAAGGCCGGCGGCAAGACCACCACCGGCAAGCCCACATCCCCGGCGAACCCCAGCTCCGCCCCGGCTACCTCGCTGAACGACGCCTGCGCCGCCTAGCGGTAGCGGCGGAGTTCCTCGGGGTCGTGCGCGCTGAAGATCTCGATCTCGGAGCCGTGGGCGGAGGCCAGCTGCCGCAGGCGGTCGCGGTTGGCGGTGCGCTTGGCGTGGTCGGTCCCCACGAGGTACTGGAAGTACTTCAGGCCGGTTGAGCAGTGCGGACGGCGCGGGTCGACCTCGCCGCGGAAGAAGTAGGCGTCCCCCGCGTGCAACAGCCAGCGGGAGCCGTCGCGGACCGCGACGCCGCTGTGCCCCCGGGTGTGCCCGGCGAGCGGCACCAGCAGCACGTCCTCGGTCAGGCCGTCGAGGCCGCGAACGGCGTCGAAGCCGAACCACCGCTCTCCACCGGCCCGGTAGGTCGCCCAGTCCGGGCCGTGCGACCACGTGGCGGCGAGGTAGCGGCGGCGCTCCGGGAGCGAACGGCCGGTGGTGGCCGCGTGCAACTCGTCGGCGTGCACGTGGACCTTCGCCCACGGGAAGTCGCGGAGCCCGCCCGCGTGGTCGTAGTCGAGGTGGGTGACCACGATGTGCCGCACGTCCTCCGGGGCGAAGCCGAGGGCGCGGACCTGCTCGACCGCGGTCTCCGACCGGCGCATCGACGGGCGCATGCCGCGGCGGAACTCCGCCGTGGTGGCCCCGGGGTGGGTGCCGACGCCGGTGTCGACCAGGACGAGCCCGGAGCCGGTCTCGACCAGCAGGCAGTGGCAGACCAGCTCGGCCCTGGCGAACAGCCCGCCGTCGCCGTTGACCAGCTTGCGGAAGGGCGGGGCGAGGCTGCCGCAGTTGAGGTGGTGGACGCGCATGGGCACGGAATATAGAGCGGGAGATCCGTTCGCCCGGCCCCGCGCCGGGGGCCGGGCGAACACGGGTGTTCTCAGTACTGGGCGCCGCACTGGGTGCAGATGAGCCGGCCGTTGTACCGGACCACCTCGCCATCGCACTTCGAACAGGTACCGACGTGATCAGTGGCGTACATCGCTCACCCCTGGAAACGGATCTCGACTTGGGTGCCCCGTGCAGGAGTGACGGGTCCGAGTCCGATCCGTGACGTGAGGCGAGCGGACGACTACTTTCTGTCTGGGTAACTTCAGCCCGGCTCGGGCGCGTCGAGCGTCGCCTCGATGTCCAGGGTGATCGTGATCTGGTCGCTGACCAGCTGTCCTCCTCCGGGCAGCCGGGCGTCGAAGGTGAGCCCGAACTCGCGGCGCCGGATGGTGGTGTGCGCGCTGAACCCGGCCCGGGTGTCGCCGGTATAGGGGTCCTGGATGATCCCGTTGAAGGTCAGCTTCAGCCGCACCGGGCGGGTGTGCCCGTGCATCGCCAGTTCCCCGTCGACCAGGAAGTCGGTGTCGTAGGGGTGCACGGCCGAGGACCGGAACTCCATCGTCGGGTAGGTCTCGGACTCCAGGAACTCCGAGGAGGCCAGGCTCCTGTCCCGTTTGGCGCTGCCGGTGTCCAGCGAGGTGGCGTCGATGATCGCGCGCACCGCGGACTGCTCGACCGTCTCACCGGTGAAGACCTTGCCGACGAAGCGGCGGAACCGGCCGTGCACCTTGCCGACCGCCATGTGGCGCGCGGTGAACAGGACGCTGGAGTGCTCTTGGTCGATCGTCCAGAAACCGCTGCGGTAGCCCGCGATCGCAGGTGCCGTCATGCTCTCCCCCTTCGCAGTCGATCACCCGAAGGAGGGATCGTGGCGAACTCGGGCCACCGGCGCAAGGGCGGCTCAGACCGATCTCAGCTCGGTCCGGCATTGGTCGGCGATGAGCTGCTCCAGCGAGGAGCTCTGCGGCTGCCAGCCGAGCTTGCCGCGCAGCCGCCCGTTGTCGGCCATCAGCTTGGCCGCCTCGCCGGGGTGCGCGGGGTGGTGGGCCACCGGCAGCTTGCGGCCGGTGAGCTTGCGCGCGGTCTCCAGGATCGAGGACACGCTGGCCGGGGTGGCGCCGACGTTGAACACCTTGTGGGTGCCGGTCTCGCACTCCTCCAGCGCCAGCAGCACCGCCCGCGCCACGTCGTTGACGTGCACGAAGTCCCGGATCGCCGAGCCGTCGCCGTAGACGTCGACCCGCCGGGCGCGCCCGGCGGCCACCGCGGCGACCTTCGGGATGATCCGCGAGCCGTCCGGGTCGCCGGTCTCGCCGACCGCGCCGGCGATGTTGAAGATCCGCAGGCTGACCGCGCCGAGCTGGCCGGTGGCGCACTGCCACGCGATGGCCTGTTCGGCGGCCAGCTTCGAGGCGGCGTAGGGGTTGCGCGGGTCCGGCGGGGCGTCCTCGTCGATCGGCTGGCGCTTGGGCACGCCGTAGACGCTTCCGGTCGAGGCGAAAACGAGCCGGGCCGGTGGGGCGTCGCCGCCGGAGATCGCCAGCGCCTCCATCAGGTTCAGCGTGCCCGCCACGTTGACCCGGTAGTACCTGGTCGGGTGCGCGAACGCCTCGCGGACCCTGGTCAGCCCGGCCAGGTGCACGACGGCGTCGACGTCGGCGGTGGCCAGCACGAGCGAGTGGAAGTCCAGCAGGTCCCCGCGCCGCCACTCCACCCTGGCGAAACCGCGTGGCTGGTGCCGGTGCACGAGCCCGACCACCTCGTGGCCCTCGGCGTCGAGCAGCCGGACCGCGACGCGGCCCAGGTACCCGCTCGCCCCCGTGACCAGAATCCGCATGACATCCCCGCACACTTCCCGCGTGGCGCCCCCGACAGCGCCGGCAAGGAGTATGCCCCTCCGGGGCGGGCGGTTTGGAACCACCCGCCACCGGGGAAAACCGCGACGCGTGGAGGCGATCTCAGGCCGGGCTGTTGGTCACGGTGAACAACGTGGTCACACCCGCGATCTCCAGGATGCGCAGGGCGTACTTGCTCAGGTGGGTCAGCACCAGCTCACCACCGGCCTCCTGGGCGGACTCGCGGGCCCTGACCAGGGCGCTGAGGCAGGCGGAGTCGAAGAAGGACACGCCGGAGAAGTCCACGGTGAGCTGCTTGGCCCCGGCGCCGAGCAGGCGCGCGACCTCGGCGTCGAGCTGCGGGGCGCCCGCGTAGTCGATCTCGCCGATCAGCTTGATGCGGCCGGCTGTGCCCTCGACCTCACCGTGCACCGAGCTGCCGAGGCCTGCCTCACCAGCGTCGGTCACCGGTTGCGTGGGGTTGTTGCTCGTCATCCTGAACTCCCGCTGAGGTCGTCGGTCGGCCGTGCCGCGGACCGGGGATGTGCCCGGGCCGCTTTCTACAGATGTGTCCCGCCGGGGTCACGTTGAACCCTGATGAGGTATTCCCCATATGTTTGTCGCGGGACAAACATACCGTCGTTCGCAGTGAGGTAGGACAGTCCATGGCTGAACAGCAGCGCCATTCCGGAGCAGAGGTCGCTTCCTTCCTCCTGGAACGCGAGGCCGAGATCATCGACTCGTGGCGACGACTGCCGTTCTTCGACTCCGGTGACAACGACCCCGCGCAGGTCGAGCGGGACTGCGGGGCCGTCGTGCGCGCGCTCGCCGAGGCGGTGCGCACCGGGGACGAGGATGATCCTGCCGCAGCCCCGTTCAACTCGCTGCGCGGGCTGTTCATCGAGCTGGCGGGCAGGCGCACCCGGCTCGGCGACTCGGCGAGCGAGATCGCCGTGGAGGTCGGCAGGCTGAAGGGCCCGGTCGTGCACCTGTGGAAGTCCGCGGGCGGGCACCGCGGGGTCGAGCAGACCGCGCTGCTGGTGGACGCCCTGGGCACGCTGCGGGTGGCGGTCATGGAGATCGCCGTGGCCACCAGCGCCGAGCTCATCCAGCAGCAGCAGGAGCAGCTGCTGGAGCTGTCCACCCCGGTCATCCGGCTCTGGCGGGGCATCCTGGCCGTCCCGCTGATCGGCACGCTGGACAGCGCGCGCAGCCAGATCGCGATGGAGAGCCTGCTGCAGGCGATCGTCGACCAGGGCGCCGAGGTGGCGATCCTGGACATCACCGGGGTCTCCATGGTCGACACCATGGTGGCCCAGCACCTGCTCAAGACCGTGATGGCGGCCAGGATGATGGGCGCGGAGTGCATCATCAGCGGCATCCGCCCGCAGATCGCGCAGACCATGGTGCAGCTGGGCATCGACCTGGAGGAGGTCACCACCCGCGCCGGTCTCGCCGACGCGCTGGCCTTCGCGCTGACCAAGATCGGATACCAGGTCACCGCGCCGGGCGGAGCGATCGGCCGATGAACGCCCTGCCACTGCTGCGGATCGGCGACATCCTGCTGGTCAGCATCCAGACGGAGCTGCACGACGAGCTCGCGCTGCGGTTCCAGCGGGAGCTGGCCGAGAAGGTCGCCGACGAGGGCATCCGCGGCGTGATCATCGACATCTCCGCGCTGGAGGTCGTCGACTCCTTCCTCGGCCGCGTGCTGCACGACATCGCGGCCACCACCTCCGTGCTGGCCGCGCGCACCGTCGTGGTGGGCATGCGGCCCGCCGTCGCCATCACCCTGGTCGAGCTCGGGCTGTCGCTGCAGGGGCTGCGCACCGCGCTCAACGTCGAGGCCGGTCTGCGCCAGCTCGGCATCCGCAGGCTCGACGTGTCCGGGGAGGCGCGATGAGCCGAGTCCTGGCGGCTGACACCATGCCGATCAGGTCCGAGGGCGACATCGTCGGTGTCCGGCAGCTGGTCCGGGAGCACGGGGCGGCCGCGGAGCTGTCGCTGGTCGAGCAGACCAAGCTGGTGACCGCGGCCAGCGAGCTGGCCCGCAACACCCTGCTGCACGGCGGGGGCGGCAAGGTCGAGGTGTGCTCCACCGAGGAGGACGGGCGGCGCAGCATCCGGCTCACCTTCGTCGACTCCGGCCCGGGGATCGAGGACGTGGAGCTGGCCCTGACCGACGGCTTCACCACGGCGGGCGGGCTGGGGCTCGGCCTCGGCGGCACGCGCAGGCTGGCCAGCGAGTTCGAGATCGACTCGGTGCCCGGCGAGGGCACCACGGTGACGGTCTGCTTCCACACCAGGGTCCGCAGGTGAGCGAACGCCGGCTGGACATGCGGGTGCACGAGCCCAGCCACGTGGGGCGGGCCCGGGCGCTCGCGGTCGAAGCGGCCAAGCGCGCCGGCCTCACCGAGGACTCGGTCGGCCGGGTGGCCCTCGCGGCGAGCGAACTGGCGGGCAACCTGGTCAAGCACGCCGTGGACGGCATGCTGCTGGCCCAGCACGCGCCCGGCAGGCTGGACCTGATCACGGTGGACCGGGGGCCGGGCATGCGGGACCCGAAGCGCTGCCTGGTCGATGGCTTCTCCACCGCGGGGAGCATGGGGACCGGCATGGGCGCGGTGCGCCGCGCTGCCGACTTCTTCGACCTGTACTCCTTGCGCGGCAAGGGAACCGCGGTGCTCGCGCGGTGGCTCGAAGCGGACGTCGAGCCGGGGCCTGCCGGTCTGGTGCTGCCCGCGCCGGGGGAGTCGGCCTGCGGGGACGGCTGGCGGGTCCGCGATGACGGGGCCACGCTGACCGCCGCGCTCGTCGACGGTTCCGGGCACGGCGAGGCCGCGGAGGCCGCCGCGGCGAGCGCGTTGCGGGTGGTCGAGGAGTCCGCGTCCCTGCCGCCGCTGGACCTGCTGGGCCTGATGCGCGAGCGCCTGGCCCAGACCAGGGGGGCCGCGGCCGCGATCGTGCGCATCGATCGCGAGGCAGGGCTGCTCAGGTTCACCGGAATGGGCAATATCGTGGTGCGGGTGCACGAACCCGGGTCGGAGCAGAGCGTGCAGCTCGTGTCCTCCCCGGGCATCGTCGGCCATCGGGCGCAACGCCACCGCCCGGTGGAGACGCTGCGGCAGTGGACGACGGAGACCATGGTGATCATGAACACCGACGGGATCAGCCAACGGTGGTCGCTCGATGACTGGCCGGGGGTGCGCGCGGCGGACCCGCTGCTGCTCAGCGCGCTGATCCTGTGGCAGGCCAACCGGTTTCGGGATGACGCGGGGGTGCTCGTGCTCGGCGGCGGTGGCCGATGAGCCCGACCAGCAGGACCGATCTGGTCGAGCAGCGCGTCGGCTCCGAGGCCGACGCGGCGCTGCTGCGGGAGAAGCTGCTGCGGGTGCTCGCCCAGCTGCCGGTGGACGACGTGCACCGCGCCGAACTGCTCGTCGCGATCTCCCGTGAGCTGCGCGATCTGGTCGACGCCGGTGGCGGCACCGTGCGGATCGCGGTGGAGGACCTGCCCGAGGAGAGCCCCGTCCCGGTGCTCACGGCGAAGCCGGAGCGGCTGGGCGACGAGGCGCTGCTCGGCCCGTTGCTCGCGGTGATCACCGAGCAGCGCCAGGCGCTCAGCTGGCACCAGACCGAGCTGCAGCAGACCAACGCGGGGCTGCTCGCCCTGCACGCGGAGCTGGAGCAGCAGCGGCGCAGGCTGACCTTCCTCGACGAGATCAGCCGGATGCTGGTGACCTCGCTCGCCGAGGACGAGGTGCTGCAACGCCTGGTGCAGCACCTCGTGCGGGCCGGGTTCGCCGAGACGGCCACCGCGTGGGTCCCGGTCGAGGAGGCGTTGTCCTGCACGGCGACCACCGAGGACGAGATCCCGCGCATGCCCTCCGCCGAGGTCGTCGCCGCGGCCCGGGCCCACCGCGCGCATGCCGGCAGCGGATTGCTGGCGCTGCCGTTCCTGGTGGGCAACCAGTGCCTCGGCGTGCTCGAACTGCGCCGGGAACAGCCGGACTACGACGAGGACGAGCACGAGCTCGGCAACCACGTGGCGGGTCGCGCGGCCGTCGCGCTGCGCAACGCCCGCGAGTACGAGCGGGAGCGGGATCTCGCCGAGACGCTGCAACGCGCGATGCTGCCCGCGCTACCGCAGGCCCCCGGCATCCGGGTCTGCGCGCGGTACCGCCCGGCGACGCGCGGCATCAACGTCGGCGGCGACTGGTTCGACGCCTTCATCCGGCCGGACGGGCGGCTCGTGCTCACGGTCGGCGACGTCACCGGCCACGGTATCGACGCCGCGCTGATGATGGGCCAGCTGCAGAAGGCGTTGCGGGCCTACGCGATCGAGGGGCACGGCCCGGCGGCCACGCTGCGCCTGGTGCACCAGCTGATGCGGACGCAGGAGACCGGGCTGCTCGCGACCGCGGTGCTCGCCGAGCTCGACCCGGACAGCGGGGCGCTGCGCTGGGCGGGCGCCGGGCACCTGCCGATGGCCCTGCGCGCCCGGGACGGCTCCGCCACGCTGCTCACCGAGCGGCAGGCGCCGCTGCTCGGGCTGCCCCTGGCCACCCTGGAGGTGCCGGAGCACTCCACGGTGATCGAGCCCGGCGGCGGGCTGCTGCTCTACACCGACGGTCTGGTGGAGCGACGGCATTACGACATCGATACCGGGTTGAGACGTTTGGTCGACGCCTTCTCTGCCGACCCCGGTATCCAGGGGGAGCCGTTGGTTCGGTCGATGCTCGCTGATCTGTTGACGGACAGCAGGCACGAGGACGACATGTGCCTTCTCCTGTGCGAGCGAGTGGCACCTGAGAACCCTGATGCGGAGTGAGTGCGTGCCAGAGGCAGCGAGTTCGGAGACCATGCGGACCGTCGTCCCGTTGCAGCGCGATCCGGGGTCCTGCGCCGAGGTCAGGGCACTGGTGACGAGCCTGCTCGCGGACTGGGGCATGCCCGAGGACCTGGTCCGCGACGCCGTGCTGGTGGCGAACGAGCTGGTGGCCAACGCGGTCGAGCACGGTGCGGGCCCGGTGTGGTTCGGGCTGAGCCGGACCGGCAACGGCATCCGGATGGAGACCGGGGACGGCAGCGCCGAGCTGCCCCGGCTGCGCAGCACCGGCCCGGCTGACGAGCGGCACCGCGGACTGGTCATCGTCGGCGCGCTGAGCAGCGCCTGGGGGACCGAGCACCGCCCGGACGGCAAGGTCGTCTGGGCGACGATGAGCGCCTGAGCTCAGTCGGGGCGGCCCCGCCAGTCGAGGCAGACCGCGACCGCGTCGTCGTCGAGGTCGGAGTTCCCGCCGAACTGGCTCAGATCCGCCATGAGCGCACGGACCGCCTCCGCCGCCGAGAGCCCTCGGGTGGCGGTGAGCAGCCGGGACAAGTGCTGTTCTCCGTAGCTGCGGTCCTGCGCCCTCGCCTCGTAGACACCGTCGCTGATGATCACCAACCGGTCGCCGGGCACCAGTTCGAAGCGCTGCTCCAGGTAGTGGGTGCTGTCGAACATGCCCAGCGGCAGCTGCGGCTCCAGCCGCATCTCCAGCACCTCGTCCCCGCGCAGCCGCCAGATCTGCGGGGAGCCCGCGTCGATCACCGCGAGCCGCCCGGTGGCCAGCTCGACCTGGAGCAGCAGGGTGGACACGTGCTGCTTGCCGCCGTGCTGGGCCCAGATCGCCTGGTCGGCCAGTGCCGCCTGGTCGGCCAGCTCCACCCCGGCCCTGCGGGCGTTGCGCAGAGCGTGGATGGCCAGGCTGGTCAGCAGCGCCGCGTCGACGCTCTCGCCCATGCCGTTGGTGACCGCGACGGTCAGGTGCTCCTCGTCGGCGCTCCAGTCGAAGTTGTCCCCGCGCACGGCGTACGCCGGCTCCAGCTGGCCGGCCAGGCTGAACTCGGCCTGTTCGAGGCAGCGGCCGGGCAGCAGGTCCCACTGCATCTCCGCGGCCAGGGTGAGCCGTTGGGTGCGGCGGGCCCTGCGGAAGCGGTCGGTGACCACCTCGGCGGCGATCAGCGCCTGCCCGGCGCGCCCTGCCAGTTCGGCCAGCTCCGAGAACTCCTCTGGGGGTGGCCCGGTCCAGCGCAGCCGCAGCACGCCGAGCCGGTCTCCTCGGACGCTGATCGGCAGGTGCAGGAACTCCCCGCTGACCACCGGTTTCTGCCGGGCGAAGGCGGTACCGGCCGGGGTGGAGGAAATCGGTTGCCCGCCCGAGGCCGGGCTCAGCACCGGTTCGAGCGAGGACGTCCGGTAGTCGGCCAGGAACACCTCGGCTTCCGCCACCCCGTAGTGGGTGTGGAGAATGTCCCCCAAGACGTCGCCGAGGCTGTGCGCGGGCGTGCGCAGCATGGCACGCTCGACATCGGTCAGCCGCTGGGTCGGATGCAACAGGTCCTCCTGGGGCTCCGGGCGCGGAATGGACGGCCCTGCCCGGGGGCGTTGTTCTAGTGGATGCCCCGTAACGGGGGCAGTGATGTCGACGCTTCTCGTCAGAGCGGAGTATGGCGCTGGTGCGGCACCCCAACCACCTTCCGGCCGATATCGCGGCCGCAGTGGAGGCTGCCGCCGAGGCCCTGGTGATCGTCTGGGGCCGCAGCTCCGAGCGCCTGCACCCCAAGGTCTCGCCGTCCCAGTTGCGCGCGCTGCTCGTGGTCGAGCAGAACGGCGCGCTCACCCTCGGCGGGCTCGCGGAGGAGCTCGGCGCGATCCCCTCGTCGGCGAGCCGCCTGTGCGATCGGCTGCAGGCCGCCGGTCTGCTCGCGCGCACCACCGGGTCCACCGACCGCCGTGAGGTGTCGCTGCGGCTGACCAAGGACGGCCAACGCCTGCTGGAGGAGCTGCGGCTGACCCGGCGAGAGGAGCTGGCCGGGGTGCTGGGGGCGATGAACCCGCAGGCCAGGGACGCACTGCTGGCCGGGCTGGACGCGTTCCGGGTGGCCGCGGTGCGGTCGGGCCTGCGCAGCGGCGAGACCGGCTAGCGCAGAGGAGTGCCCAGACCCGTGAAGCCTCGACATGCCGCCAGCCTCCAGAAGATGTTTGCCCTAGGGCAAGAATTCTAGCGAGCGACTGTTGCCCCTGTGCAAGGAGTAGGCCGAGCAGGGGTGCGCGGGCGTGTTGCCGCTCGATCAGCGGCTCTGCTGGACGACCTGGGTCGTGGTCGCCGGTGTGGTCGCCGTGGTCGTCGGCGTCGTGGTGATCGGCCGCGCCGTGGTCGTGGTGGGCGTCGGGCCGATCTGGCTCGGCACGGGCAGCACCACGCTCGGCACGACGACCGAGGGCAGGTCGATCGGTGACGGGCTCGGCGTGACCACCGTGCTGCCGTGGATCACGGTGGTGGTCGGGACGAGCGTGACCGTGGTGCGGCCGGGCTGGTACTCCATGGGCCTGCCGTCCGGGTTCGTCTCGAACCGCCGGTCCTCCCCACCCTCGCGGGGGTGCAGCGCCCCGCCGTCGCGGCCGGGGGTGCCGGTGGAGGAGAACTGGTCGGTCAGCGCGACACCGAGCACCACGGCCACGGCGACCGCCGTCGCCGTGGTGAGGGACCAGACGGGGAACGGGAGGCGGGGCCGCTGCTGCGCCGCCGATTCCTGCGCCGGGGATTCGTGCACGGGTGACTCCAAGTCAAGGCGCGGCACGCCGCCGCGCGTAGCTCCCCGAACCGCGCGGTCATGTAATCACCACGGCCCGCCCGGATCCGAATCCGTTCACTCCACCGAGTGGGCCATGTGGAGGATTGCCCAACTCCAAGCCCTGTGGGAAAAAGTCCTACTAAATCAGCGGGGTATGGAGGCCATACATGTTGAAGCGTGCATCAACCCTGGTCAGAGCCATGACGATGGGGGCGGCGGCAGTGCTGGTGCTGGGCTTGGCGGCTCCCGCCACGGCGGCGTACCCGGGTGCGTTCCACCCGACCCAGAGCGTCGGCAACCGCGGCTCCGACGTCACCGCGCTGCAGTACCTGCTGCGCGGGCGCGGGCACGCCACGGCCGTCGACGGCGTCTTCAGCGCGGGCACCGCGACCGCGGTGAAGGCTTTTCAACAGGCCAAGTCGCTGCCCGCGGACGGCATCGTCGGAACGAAGACGTGGGGCGCGCTGGTCGTGCAGGTGCGCGAGGGCGACAAGGGTGACGCCGTCTCCGCGTTGCAGACGCAGCTCAACGCCAAGCTCAGGCTCTCGCTGAAGGTCACCGGCACCTTCGACGCCGCGACCAAGCAGGCGGTGAGCAACTTCCAGTCGCACGCGCGGCTCGGGGCGGACGGCGTCGCGGGCCCGGTCACCTGGGAGAACCTGCTGTGGCACTACGCCTACCCGGACATGGGCGCCGGGCTGTGCGACAAGGACCCGGACAACAACGGCACCGCCAACTGGGGAACGGGCGCCACGACCGCCCAGCTGGAGGCGGCTGCGCGGACCTTCGCGGCGACCGGCCAGGGCAAGATCCCGCTCGGTGACATCGGCTTCGAACACGGCGGCGCCATCAACGGCCACGCCAGTCACCGCGCCGGCATGGACGTCGACATCTGGCCGGTCCGCACCGACAGCGCGCAGTGCACCGCGGGCCGGATCACCTGGGAGTCGCCGACCTACGACCGCGCCGCGACTCGCCAGCTGGTCAAGGCGATCCGGGGGGCGGCGCCGGGGCACGTGAAGGTCATCTGGTTCAACGACCCGGTGCTGATCCGGGAGGGGCTGACCAAGGCGCTGGTCAACCACTCCAACCACCTGCACGTCCGCTACTGCGAGAAAGTGCACACCAGCAGCTCCTACACCTGCTGACGCTCGGTCTTGCGCACCGGATGAGTCATCGAGGTGGTTCAACGCACCGAATGACTCGTTCAGTGCGTACAGCGGAGCGATCGCGGCATCGGTGGGAATGGCTCAGCGGAGGTGGCGGTAGCCGGGGTGCACGCCGGGGACGAGGTTGTGCGCGCCGGCGAGGCGGTCGAGGAGCTGGGCGAGCACGTCGCGTTCGTCCTGGGACAGCGGAGCGCAGAGTTCTTCGTTGTGCTCCACGGAGATCAGCATCGCCTGGCGCAGCATCTTCACGCCCTTCTCGGTCAGGTGCAGCGCGTAGGCCCGCCGGTCCTTGGGATTGCGCGCGCGCTCGACGAGCCCTCTGTCCTCCAGATCGTCCACAAAGGACACCATGCGGCTGGGCACGACGCCCATGCGCTCCCCGAGCTCCTGCTGCGACGCGCCCTCGTTCGCCGAGATCATCCGCAGCAGGCCGACGTGCCTCGGCTCGATGTCCAGCGGCCGCAGCCGCTCGGCGAACCGCTGCGCCCCGTACGCCCCCAGCTGGGAGAGCAGGAACGCCACGCCCTTCGGTTTGTCCATACCCCCGACACTAGCGCTGAGAAATCATTCAGGGTGTGAATGGTTTCGTAGTGGAAGTCACAGGGAGGACGAAGGGACGACACCGTGAGAAGCCAGTTCAAGCCCAGAGTGCGCAAGCTCGCGTTGCTCGTGCACGTGCTGTTCGGCCTCGCGTGGATCGGCTTCGAGGTGGTGGTGATGCTGCTCGCGCTCACCGGCGTCACCACCGACGACCCGCGCGTGCTGCACGCCGCCTAAGTGGTGCTCGGCGAGGTCGGACCCGCGCTCTACGGTCCGTTCAGCTTCGGCACGCTGGTCAGCGGCATCGTGCTGTCCCTCGGCACCCACTGGGGGCTGGTCAGGCACTACTGGGTGGTGGCCAAGCTGGCGATCAACCTGGCCACCGTGCTCGGCGGCAACCTCGCGATCGCCGCGCTCATGCGGGACGCGGGACAGCGCGTGCTGGGCGCGCGGATGGAAACGCTCGACGCCGCGGCCGTGGGGTCGATCCAGTACTCCCTCCTGGCGAACGCGATCGTGGTGACCACGTTGCTGGTCTTCGCCACGGTGCTCTCGTACTACAAGCCGTGGGGCAAGCTCAGGCGAGCACGGCCCGCGCCCACGGCTGCGCCATCGGATGCGGTTGCCCGGCGAGGAAACCGGCCACCGCGACCCCGGCAGCGGCAGACCACGCTTGTGGGCGGCACGCCGCCGGGTACGCCGTGACCGGGTCGCCGTCGGCCGCGCTGTCGCCGCCGTAGAGCTCGGGCAGGCGGTACTCGAACGCCTCCCCGGCCGCGAGGAGCCCTTCGGCGAGCACCCGCGCCCGCTCCTCGTGGCCCTCGGCGACCAGGCCGAACACCGCGATCGCCGTGTCGTGCGGCCAGACGCTGCCGCAGTGGTAGCTCAGCGGGTTGTAGCCCGCGGTGTCGGCGGAGAGCGTGCGCAGGCCGTAGCCGGAGCTCATGTCCTTGCGCACCAGGATCTCCGCGACCAGCTCCGCCTCCGCCGGGGAGAGGATGCCGGTGCCGAGCAGGTGGCCCATGTTGGACGACGGCCCGCAGACCGCGCGCTTCTCGCCGTCCAGTGCGATCGCCGGGTAGCTGCCGAACTTGTCGGACACCCAGAACGCGGCGCGGAACCGCTCGCGCAGCGCCGCCGCCCAGTCCCGCCACCGCTGCGCGCCGGGTTCGCCCAGCGCGTCGAGCAGTTCGGCGCCGCCGAGCGCCGCGGCGTGCGCGTAGCCCTGCACCTCGCACAGCGCCAGCGGGCGGCTCGCGATCCGCCCGTCGCTCCAGCGGACTCCGTCGGAGGAGTCCTTCCAGCCCTGGTTGGCCAGGCCCGCGCCGTCAGAGCCCGCGTACTCGCAGAAGCCGTCTCCGTCCGGGTCACCGGGCCCGGCGATCCACTCCAGCGCGGCCACCAGGTGGGGTAGCAGCGGGCGGATGCGCGCAGTGCTTGTTCCCGGGTCCTGCTCGGCGCGCCACAGGTCGTGCAGCAGGCAGACCCACAGCGCCGTCGAGTCGACGCTGCCGTAGTACAGCGGCGGCAACGTGAGTCCGGGCAGCTTGAGTTCGCCGCGGCGCACCTCGTGCAGGATCTTTCCGGGCTGTTCCTCGGTGACCGGGTCGTTCTTCCTGCCCTGGCGCGCCGCCAGCGCCCACAGCGTGCCCAGGGCGAGATCGGTGTTGTTCGGCAGCAGAAGCCTTGCGGCCCAGAGGGAATCCCGGCCGAACAGGGTGAAGAACCACGGGCTGCCCGCCGCCGTGAACGCGGCTGCTGGCTGCTGCGGGTCGGCCAGCAGCAGGCCGTCGAGGTCGGCGAGGCCGCGCTCGGCCAGCCGTGCGGCGCGAATGTCCGCACTGGGGAACCTGGCCAGCTTCGGCGGGTTCGCGGGCCTGCGCGGCAGGAATCCGTCCGCGCCTTCCTCCGCCGGGGTCACGGTGAGTCCGGTCCGCCAGCTCGCTCCTGGTTCGAGCCGAACTTCCCACGTGGCGAGCACGTAGTCCACTGTGGACTCGACGTACGGGTCGCCGTCGAGTCGCAGGTCCACCCGGCAGCCGTCCTTTTCCCACCGCACCAAGGAGTCTTCGACGGTGGGGGTGAGCGGCGGGGGGACCGCGCCGGACTTGACGGCGGTGACCGCGGCGAGGTCGGTCGCCGCGGTGAGTCCCACGGTGGCGGTGACGGCGGTGGCGCCGGAGTTGGTCAGCTCGAACCGCTCGACCAGTGCGTGATCGGTGAGCTGCCGTTCGCGGCGCAGGTGCAGCTTCGGGTCGGCGGACGGCTCGCCGAGACCGCGCAGCACACCGAGGAAGCGCGCTCGCTCCGCCTCCTCGGTCCGGTGCGCGACCCGGGTCGGGACGACCCCGTCCACGTCGATCTCCAGCTGGGACAGCACCCGGCGGTCATCGCGGTAGAAGCCCTGGGCGCCCTCGGCCCGCAGCTGCCCATCGGTCCCGCTCAGGACCACCGAGGGGGCGCGCAGCACGGTGACCAGCTCGTGCAGCGTCGGTTGCAGGTAGACCCGGTCAGCCACTGGCAGCTCCTCTTGACAAATCCTGTGATGGCGTTCACTCTTCCGCGCCATATGAACGTTCAAATCAACGCCACAGGGAGTGTTTGAACGTTCATATCGCTGATGCGGGACAGTCTGACACCTCATCGGCGAACAAGGGAGGGGTACATGTCCGAAGAGTCGCTTGCGGGCTCGAGCATCGGCACCGGCAATCGGGCAGGGGCCACGTTGGAACAGGTGGCCGCGCACATCGGGGTGTCACGGCAGACCGTCTCCAACGCGCTCAACGCTCCGCACCGGCTGCACCCGAAGACGCTGGAGCGCGTCCAGGCGGCGATCGAGGAGCTGGGCTACCGGCCCAACCGCAACGCACGCGGCCTGCGCACGCGCAGCAGCGGACTGATCGGTTACCGGATGACCCCGCGCGACCGGGGAGTCCTGACGCCCCTCATGGACGACTTCCTGCACGCCCTGTGCGCTGCGGCGGAAGCGCGGGATCGGCACATCCTGCTGTTTACGGCTCCGCTCGGCGAGGAGGGGCTGGCGGTCTACGGCGACCTGCTCGCCCAGCGCGCGGTCGACGCGTTCGTGCTCGCCGAGACGGTGGTCGGCGACCCCCGTCCGGGCTGGCTGGCCGAGCGGGGAGTGCCCTTCGCCGCCTTCGGCCGCACCTGGGGGCCGGAGCAGGCCGGGCCGTGGGTGGACGTCGACGGCGCGCACGGCATGGCGCAGGTGGTCGAGCACCTGCACTCCCTCGGGCACCGGCGGATCGGCTTCCTCGGCTGGCGGGAGGGGGACGGCGTCGGCGACGACCGGCTGCGCGGCTGGAAGATCGCAGCCGAGGGATTCGCACTGTCCACAGAGGACGATCTGGTGGTCAGGGGCGCCAACACGATAGACGCGGGGCGCAGCGGGGCTGCCGCACTGCTGGACTCCGAGGACCCGCCGACCGCACTGGTCGCGGTCAGCGACGCGGTCGCGCTGGGCGCGCTGGCGCTGCTGGCGGAGCGCAGTATCCCGGCGGGGACCGGCGTCGCGGTCACCGGCTTCGACGACAGCCCGCTGGCCGCGGCGACGCTGCCGGGCCTGACGAGCGTGCGGCAGCCGGTCGAGCGGATCGCCGAAAAGGTCCTGTCGTTGCTGGACAACCAATCCACGAACGGATCGCTGTTGCGCCCCGAACTGGTGGTGCGAGCGAGTAGCGGGAGGAGATGAGATGAACGGACCACGGCGTCGCATCGGGGCGGCGCTGGCGGCGGTTCTGTTACTGACGGGCTGCGGCGAGGGCTTCGACGACTCGCCACGGCAGCAGACGAGCGGTTCGGCCACGCTCCAGGTGCTGCTCGGCTCGGCGACCAGCGTCGAGCTGGAGGCCACCAGGGCGATCATGCAGACCTGGGCGCAGCGCACCGGGAACCGGGTGAACGTGGTCGCCTCGGCCGATCTGCCGCAGCAGCTCGGGCAGGGCTTCGCCGGTGGTACCCCACCGGACCTGTTCGTGCTGGAACCCGGCGCCTTCTCCCGCTACGCCCAGCCCGGCGCGCTGCACGCCTACGCCGACCGGCTGCCCGGGGCCGACGACATCTACCCCAACCTGCGGTCGATCTTCACCCACGAGGGCAAGTTCGTCTGCGCCCCCAAGGACTTCTCCACCCTGGCGCTGGTGATCGACACCGAGGCGTGGGCGGCGGCCGGGCTCACCGACGCCGACCTGCCAAGGGACTGGGCGCAGCTGGAGGCGGTCGCCAAGCGGCTGACCACGCCCAGGCGCAAGGGCCTGGTCCTGATGGACGACGTGGACCGCATCGGCGCCTTCTTCAAGCAGGCCGGTGGCTGGCTGGTCGACCCGAGCGGCAAGAAGGCCACTGTGGACAGTCCGCAGAACCTCCAGGCCCTGCAGTACGTCCAGCGGCTGCTGCGCTCCGGGAGCACTGCGTTCGCCAAGCAGATCGACTCCGGGTGGAGCGGTGAGGCGCTCGGCAAGGGCAGCGCCGCCATGGTCGTCGAGGGCAACTGGGTGATCGGCGCGCTGGCCAAGGACTACCCGCAGCGCAAGTGGCGCGCGGTCGAGCTGCCCGCGGGCCCGGCGGGCAAGGGCACGCTGGCGTTCACCAACTGCTGGGGCGTCCCCACGGTGAGCAAGAACCGGCAGGCGGCGGAGAGCCTGGTCGCCCATCTGACCGACGTCTCCCAGCAGAACGCGCTCGGCGAGGGCTTCGGCGTGATCCCCTCGCGCAAGCTCGCCGCAACCCTGTTCGCGCGATCCCACCCGGAGCAGCAGGCGTTCCTGGCCGGTGCGGACTACGCGCAGGGCGAACCGACCGCGAAGGGCCTCGAATCGGTGCTGAAGGACTTCGACGCGCAGTTGCTCGGTCTGACCGGCGGCGCCGACCCCAAGGCCATCCTGGCGTCCACGCAGCGCAACGCCGAACAGGTGCTGGGCCGGTGACCGCGGGTAGTGGCGTAACCAATGCGGCATCGGTTACGTCTGACGAAACAAGTGCCACATTGGGTGCACAACCGCGGCGATGGGGGCGTGGGGGTGGTGGGCTGAGCGCGAAGCGGCGGGAGGCCGTCGCAGGGTGGTTGTTCGCGGCTCCGGGGATCGCGCTGCTGGTCACTTTCGTGCTGCTGCCGATGTTGTTGGCGTTGTGGGTCAGCGTGCTGGACTGGGACGGGACGTACAGCCCGTTGTCGGGCAAGGCGCCCGTGGTGGGGCTGGACAACTACGCCGCCCTGCTGACCGAGGACGGGTTGGCACGGCGTGACTTCGCGTTGAGCGTGCGCAACACCTTCTACTTCGTGGCGATCTCGGTGCCCGCGCAGACCCTGCTCGCGCTCGGGCTGGCGATGGTCGTGCACAACCGGGCGCTGCGCGGGCGGGGCTTCTTCCGCGCCGCGTTCTACTTCCCTTCGGTCACCAGCTCCGTGGCGATCTCGGTGGTCTTCCTCTTCCTGTTCTCCGGTTCCGGCGCGATCAACGCGGTGCTGGGCTGGTTCGGCGTCGACGGGCCGACCTGGTTCGCCGATCCGCGCGGGGTGGTCCACGAGCTGTTGGGCGCGCTGGGCCTGGTCGATCCCGCGGCGCCGCCGGAGTGGCTGAGCGGGACCCGGCTGTGGGGCCTGACGCTGTGGGAGTGGCTGTCCGGGCCGTCTGTGGCGATGGCGGCGGTGACGATGCTGGTGATCTGGACGACCTCGGGCACCTTCATGCTGATCTTCCTGGCCGCCCTGCAGAACCTGCCGGAGGACGTGCTGGAGGCGGCGGACGTGGACGGCACCACGCGCTGGCAGCGGTTCACCAGGGTCACCGTGCCGATGCTGATGCCGACCGTCTTCCTGGTGCTGACCATGGGGCTGATCGGCAGCTGGCAGGTCTTCGACCAGATCTACGTGATGGGCCAGGGCAACCCGGCGAAGACCACGCTGACCCCGGCCTTCCTGTCCTACCAGCGGTCCTTCGCCGAGGGCTCCTACGGTCTCGGCGCGGCGATCGCCTTCCTGCTCTTCGCGATCATCGTCGCGCTGACCTGGGCGCAGCGGCGCCTGCTGCGCGACGGGAGGACGTCATGAAGCGCGCGCTCGCCTACGCGGTCCTGCTGCTCGGCGCGGTCTGCTACCTGGGGCCGTTCGTGATCCAGCTGGTCACCACCTTCAAAACGGACGCGGACGCGGTGGCCAACCCGCTGTCCCTGGTGCCGGCCCCGCCGACGACGGCCTCCTACGAGCGGGTCGCCTCCGATCCCTCGATGGAGGTGCCGCGCTGGCTGGCCAACTCGGTGCTGGTGACGCTCTGCGTGACCTTCGGGCGGCTGCTGGTGGACGCCATGGCGGGCTACGCGCTGGCGCGGCTGCGCTGGCCGGGCCGCCGGCTGGTGTTCTCCGGGGTGCTGGCGCTGGCCGCGGTGCCCGCCGTGGTGCTGCTGATCCCGAAGTTCCTGCTGCTGCGCCAGTTCTCGATGTACAACTCCTACCTGGGCATGATCCTGCCGCTGATAACCGACGCGATCGGGATCTTCCTGCTCAAGCAGGCGTTCGAGCAGATCCCCCGCGAGGTGGAGGAGGCGGCGCGGATCGACGGGGCCGGGGTGGTGCGCACCTGGTGGAACGTCGTGCTGCCGATGGTCCGGCCCGCGCTGGCCACCCTGGCGGTGCTGGCGTTCCAGAGCTCCTGGAACGAGTTCGCGCACTTCCTCGTGTCCACTTCGGACACTCGGTACGAGACGCTGACGCTCGGGCTGGCGCGGCTGGTCAGCGGGGCGCTCGGGGAGGGCCAGCAGCTACCGCTGAAACTCACGATCGCGCTCGTCTCGACGATCCCCGTCGCGGTGGTCTTCCTGCTGGCACAACGACATTTCATCCGCAACCAGCTCGGTGGTGCTGTCAAGGGCTGATCGTCGTGTTATCGCCTCTGAGGGCCCGGGTACACCGCTCGATGAGGTGATGACCTTGCAGCGGCGTACGAAGCAGGAGGAAGGGCCGGTACGTAGGTCGCCTCTCGGCGAATGGCCCGACGTGGCTCCAGCGCAACCGGTATTCCACGACGGCCGAAGGGGTGAGGCCCGGGGGACACGTACGCACCGACCGCTTCCTACCCCGATGGTGCCACGTGCGGTGTTTCCCTGTCTTCACACCGCTCTCGGGCTCCGGCGGGCCAGAAGGGTGATACCGGCGGGTAGTGCCGGTGTTCGCCCGTTCCCACCGGGTTCTCCGGGTTGCCCGCCGGTTTCGCCGCCACCACGATCAGGACACGAGTGGCGGCGGGAGAGACGCGGTGGTGGTTGCGGCGGTTCGGGGTCTCGGCGAGGTGTGGACGGCGCTGGTGGCCCGGCCGAGGGCGCAGCTGGTGCTGGCGGTGCCGGTGTCGCTGTGGGCGCTGGCGTGGGTCGGCGGGCAGTTCGTCGAGGGCGGTGCCCGGTGGTCGCCGCTGGACGTGCTGCGGTCGGTGACCGGCAGGTTCGGCGTGCCGGACCCTGGCTGGCCGGCGGCGGTCTCGGCGTGGTTGCGGGACCCGCTCCACCACGGGCTGCTGAGCTGGCTGGCGGTGGCCGCGGGACTGCTGTGGGCGGCGACGAGCGCGCGGGCGCAGGTGCCGGCGCTCGCCGGGTGGCTGGTGCTGATGGTGGCGGGCGAGGGCCTCGGCTACGTCCCCGCGTTCACGCGGGCGGCGGGCGCGATGGCCGGCTTCATCACCCTCCTGGCCGTGCTCTCACTACCCAATCGTGGCCGGATGATCGTGCGACGGATCGGGTTGTTGCCCAGGGACGTGCTGCGCGCCGGGGTGGTCGCCGCGGCGTTGTCCCTGCTGGTGCCGCTGCTGGCGCCGGGGCTGGCGCTGACCCGGTTGCTGCGGCCGTACCTGACCAGGCCCGCCCGGCCCGATCCGAGCCGGCGCGGTGTCCCTGTTTCGGGTGTCATCCCGCCTCCGCGGAACGAGGGGCCGGGGCGGGAGACAACGGTGGGATCTCCGCCGCATCACGGTCGTGGACGTGCTCCGATGACCGAGTGACAACGATCATGGCACGTAACCGTCCCGGTGCGCCCGGTCCTGACGCGCCTACCAGCGGGAACGGTCAACCGTCACGCTCAGTCCTTCCGGCTTCCCCCGAACGGACGATGGCAGATACTTTCTTGAATTGATTACGTTTGCTCGGCGACGGGGTGTAATTGATGCCCGGCGCGATGCTGGCGTGGATGGAAAGTCGAAGCGGGGTCGACTTGCCGGTAAATTCCCAACGGCGTTGTGCTGTGCACTTTCCAGGGGCCTGAACAGGGCTTTTCGAAGGAGTTACACCTCTTTGCGCCTAAGGTGTGTGGCGTGGACCACTGAGGTGAAAAAGTGACATCCGTTCTGCCCGGGACGTCGAAATCGAATACATCGTTTGCTGCCAACCCCGCGTTACAACTTCCGAAAAATACGCTCGGTTGGGAACAGCGCTACCAGCGGTCGGTGATCGTGAGTGACATCTGCGCGATCGTGGCGACGACCACTCTGGTGGCCGTGGGCGCCGCCGTCAGCGGTAGCGCCGCGTACTCGCCGCGCTGGGCGGGCGTGCTCGCCGGGGGAGCCGGTGCGGTCGCCGTGGTGATGCTCTCGCTGTGCCGGGCGTGGGACGTCCGGGTGCTCGGCCAGGGACCCGAGGAGTTCCGCAGGGTCGGCCGGGCGGCCGTGATCGCGATGCTCGCGCTGTCGGTGATCGCGCTGGCGGTGCGGCTGGACGAGCTGCGGCCGTGGGTGTTCGTGGGCATGCCCGCGCTGGCCGTCACCGCGGTGAGCCAGCGCTACCTGCTGCGGAAGGTGCTGCACGCCCGCCGCAGGGAAGGCAGCTGCCTGCTTCCGGTGCTCGCCGCGGGCACCGTGGAGGCCGTGCACGACCTGATCCGGCGGACCAGGTCCGACTCGCACATCGGCTGGCGCGTCGAGGCGGTGTGCACCCCGGACGGGCTGGGCATCGGGCGCGTCGCCGAGGTCGACGGGGTCCCGGTGGTGGGCAACCTGGACGAACTGGTCGAGCGCACCCGACTGGGTGGCTACCGGGTGGTGGCCGTCGCGCCCGCCCCGGAATGGACCCCCGATCGGGTGCAGCGGCTGGCCTGGGACCTGGAGGGCGGCACCGCCGAACTGGTGGTCACGCCGACGCTGATGGAGGTCGCGGGGCCGCGGCTGCACGTCGCCCCGGTGTTCGGGCTGACCATGCTGTGGGTCAGCGCCCCCACGTTCAGCGGTATCCCGCGCCTGATCAAGGCGGTGATGGACCGGGTGGGCGCGTTGGTGCTGACGGTGCTGGCCGCGCCGGTGCTGCTGCTGATCGCGGCGGCGATCAAGCTCGACGACGGCGGACCGGTGTTCTACCGGCAGTACCGCGTCGGCCGGGGCGGGCAGGCGTTCCCGATGCTGAAGTTCCGCTCGATGGTGGTCGACGCGCACCAGCTGCGGCACGCGCTGGCCGCGGCGAACCAGGGCTCGGGCCCGCTGTTCAAGATGCGCCGCGACCCGAGGGTGACCCGGGTCGGGGCGGTGCTGCGCCGATACTCCCTCGACGAGCTGCCGCAGGTGCTCAACGTGCTGTTCGGCTCGATGTCGCTGGTGGGGCCGCGGCCGCCGCTGGCGGAGGAGGTGGCCAGCTACGGGCAGGACGCGCGGCGCAAGCTCCTGGTGAAGCCGGGCATGACCGGGCTGTGGCAGGTCAGCGGGCGCAGCGACCTCTCGTGGGAGGAGTCGGTCCGGATCGACCTGCGCTACGTGGAGAGCTGGTCGTTGTCCATGGACCTGGTGATCTTGTGGAAGACGGTGTCGGCGGTCGTCGGCGGCAAGGGAGCGTACTGAGCATGAGCACGACAAGCCTGACCGGCTCGACCGGCGTCACCGATCGGCTGGGCCGGGTCGGCAGCAGCACCTCCTGCCGCCTCTGCGGCGCGCGGGAGCTGCACAGCGTGCTGGACCTGGGCGCGAGCCCGCCCTGCGAGCTGTTCCTCACCGAGGCGCAGCTCGACGAGCCGGAGCCGACCTACCCGCTGCACCTGCGGGTCTGCGCGCAGTGCCTGCTGGCGCAGCTGCCACCGCTGATCAAACCCGAGGAGACCTTCACCGAGTACGCCTACTTCTCCTCGTTCTCCACCTCGTGGGTGGAGCACGCCCGCCGGTTCGTCGAGTCCGCCACGCGTCGCCTCGGACTCGGCCCCGACTCCTTCGTCGTGGAGGTGGCCAGCAACGACGGCTACCTGTTGCAGCACGTGGTGGCGGCGGGCATCCGCTGCCTGGGCATCGAGCCGTCGGTGAACGTCGGGGAGGCGGCGCGGGCGAAGGGCGTCCCGACAGTCACCGAGTTCCTCGGCCCGGAGACCGCGGGCCGCATCCGCGCGCAGCACGGGGTGGCGAACCTCGTGGTGGCCAACAACGTCTACGCGCACATCCCGGACGTGCTCGGCTTCACCCAGGGGCTGCGCGAGCTGGTCGCCGACGACGGCTGGGTGTCGATCGAGGTCCAGCACCTGCTGACGCTGATCCAGCACACCCAGTACGACACGATCTACCACGAGCACTTCCAGTACTACACGGTCGCTTCGGCGCAGCGGGCGCTCGCGGCGGGCGGGCTCGACCTCGTCGACGTGGAGCTGGTGCCCACGCACGGCGGCTCGATCCGCCTGTGGGCCAGGCCGTTCGGCACGGGCTCGACGCCGACGGCCGCGGTCGCCGAGGTGCTGGCGGCGGAGCGCGCGGCCGGGCTGCACGACGTGGACGGCTACGCGCAGTTCAGCAAGGCCGTGCAGCGGTCGCGGTGGGAGCTGCTGGCCTTCCTGATCGAGGCGGCCGAGCAGGGCAAGACCGTGGTCGGCTACGGCGCGCCGGGCAAGGGCAACACGCTGCTGAACTACTGCGGGATCCGGCCGGACCTGGTGCGCTACACGGTGGACCGCAATCCCTACAAGCACGGCCGGTTCACGCCGGGCACCCGGATCCCGATCCTGCCGGTCGAACAGATCGCCGAGGACCGGCCCGACTACGTGCTCGTGCTGCCGTGGAACCTGCGCGAGGAGCTGACCGCGCAGCTGAGCTACGTGGGCGACTGGGGTGGACGGCTCGTCTTCCCCGTTCCGACTCTTGAGATCGTCGAGGTTGGCCGATGAAGGTCGTTCTGTTCTGCGGCGGGTACGGGATGCGGATGCGCACGGGCTCCGCGGACGACCTGCCCAAGCCGATGCACCCGGTGGGCCCGCGCCCGCTGCTGTGGCACGTGATGCGCTACTACGCCCACTTCGGCCACACCGACTTCGTGCTGTGCCTGGGCTACGGAGCGCAGTACATCAAGGACTACTTCCTGCACTACTCCGAGGCGGCGTCCAACGACTTCGTGCTGCGCGGCGGCAAGGTGGAGCTGCTGTCCTCGGACATCAGCGACTGGACGATCACCTTCGTCAACACCGGGCAGGACTCGCCGATCGGGGAGCGGCTGCGCCGGGTTCGCCACCTCGTCGAGGACGAGGAGATGTTCCTGGCCAACTACGCCGACGTGCTCACCGACGCGCCGCTGGACGACATGGTGGAGCGGGTCCGCAGCTCCGGGGCGGCGGCCTCGATGATGGTGGTCCCGCCGCAGCAGTCCTTCCACTGCGTGGAGGTCGGCGACGAGGGCAGGGTCTCCGGCATCACCGCGGTCAGCAGCCTGCCCCTGTGGGAGAACGGCGGCTACTTCGTGCTGCGCCCGGAGGTGTTCGACCACTTGCCGCCCAAAGGCGACCTGGTCGAGGACGGCTGCGGCGCGCTGGCGAAGCAGGGCAGGCTGATCGCCTACCCGTACAAGGGTTTCTGGCAGCCCGCGGACACGGTGAAGGAGCGGGCGGCGCTGGAGCGCGACTACGCCGCGGGTGACCGGCCGTGGATGCTGTGGGAGCGCGAGGAAGAACCCGAGGCACAGGTCGAGGTGCTCCGGCTGAGCGGGGTGCGCTGAGGTGATTTCCCTTGCGCCGGACCAACTCGGCAGCGTGGTCGTGCTCGGCGCGCACTGCGACGACATCGCGATCGGCGCGGGCGGCACGTTGCTGGCCGCCTGCGCCGCCTCGCCGGGACTGCGCGTCACGGCGCTCGTGCTCAGCGGCGCGGGCAGCAAGCGCGAGGAGGAGGAACGCGCGGCACTGGCCGCCTTCTGCCCGGGAGCGCACCTGGACGTCGAGGTGCTGGACCTGCCGGACGGCCGGATGCCCGCGCACTGGGACCGGGTGAAGGAAGCGCTGGAGTCCTTGGCGCGCAAGGTTTCCCCGGATGTGGTGATCGGACCTGCCAAGCACGACGCGCACCAGGACCACCGGACCCTGGCGCAGCTGCTGACCACCGCGTTCCGGGACCAGCTCGTGCTCGGGTACGAGATCATCAAGTGGGACAGCGACCAGGGGCAGCCGGTCGCCTTCGTGCCGCTGGCGGCGAGCGTGGCACTGCGCAAGGCCGAGCTGCTGGACGCGCACTACCCGTCGCAGCGCGGGCGGGACTGGTTCGACGCCGAGACCTTCCTCGGCCTGGCCCGGATGCGCGGGGTGCAGTGCCGCGCCCGCTACGCCGAGGCCTTCTTCGTGGACAAGGTAGTGCTCGGCTTGGGAGAGGGATGACGATGCGTGTCCTGCTGACCGGACACCAGGGGTACCTGGGCAGTGTGATGGCGGTGCGCCTGGCCGAGGCCGGGCACGACGTCGTCGGGCTGGACTCGGGGCTGTTCGCCGACTGCGTGCTCGGGCCCTCGCCTGAGGACCCGCCGACGATCGCGGTGGACCTGCGCGATGTCACCGTCGACCAGCTGAGCGGCTTCGACGCCGTCATCCACCTCGCCGCGCTGTCCAACGACCCGCTGGGTTCCCTGGCGCCGTCGCTGACCTACGACATCAACCACTTCGCCTCGACCAGGCTGGCCAAGCTCTCGCGCGAGGCCGGAGTGCGTCGTTTCCTCTACGCCTCGACGTGTTCGGTGTACGGCGCGGCGGGTGAGGACCTGGTCGGCGAGGACGCTCCGCTGCGCCCGGTGACGCCGTACGCGGAGAGCAAGGTCCGGGTCGAGGACGACCTCGTGCTGCTCGCCGACGACGACTTCAGCCCGGTCTTCCTGCGCAACGCGACGGCTTTCGGCTTCTCGCCACGGCTGCGCGCGGACATCGTGCTGAACAACCTGGTCGGTCACGCGGTGCTCAGCGGTGAGGTGCGGGTGCTCTCCGACGGCACGCCGTGGCGCCCGCTGGTGCACGCCGCCGACATCGCCGACGCGTTCCTGGCCGCGCTCGTGGCGCCGCGCGAGTCCATCCACTGCCGGGCCTTCAACGTGGGCATGGCGGCGAACAACCTCACCGTCGCGCAGATCGCCGAGGCCGTGGTGGAGGCCGTGCCCGGTTCGAAGCTGGTGATCACGGGGGAGGCGGGCGCCGATCCGCGCTCCTACCGGGTGGACTTCGCCCGCATCACCAAGTACCTGCCCGCCTTCTCTCCACAGTGGACGGTCGCGGCGGGCGCCGTCGAGCTGCACGCGGCCTACGTCGAGCACGGCCTGACCGAGCACGCCTTCACCAAGCGCTTCACCCGCCTGGCGAGGCTGGCCGACCGGCAGGCGGCGGGCAGCCTCGCGCAGGACATGCGACCGGTGGGTGCACCCGTTCCGTGAACGAGCTACTCGCCCAGCAACGCCGCCCACGAACCGGCGGCGGCGTCCCTCGGGCTGATCAGCTCGACCTCGGCCGGCCAGGAGATGGCCAGATCGGGGTCGTCGTAGCGCACTGCGACGTCCTCTGCGGGGTCGTGCGGCCGGTCGATGCGGTAGCAGACATCGGCCCAGTCGGTGAGCACCTGGAAGCCGTGCAACATCCCCGGCGGCACGTACAGGTGCCGGAAAGTGTTGTCGTCCAACAGGAACGCCTCGTGCCTGCCGAAGGCCGGGGAGTCCGGGCGGGCGTCGACGAGCACGTCGTGCACAGCGCCCCGGGCGCAGCGGACGAGTTTCGCCTCGCCGCGTCCGGAGCGCCCGTGCATGCCGCGCAGCACGCCCCGGCGGGAGCGCGACTGCGAGTCCTGCGTGAAGGCGTTCGGGTCCAGCCCGTGCGCCCGCGCGATCTCGGTGTTGAAGGTCCGGGTGAACAGTCCGCGGTCGTCGCGGTGCGGGGTGGGCGTGAACACCAGCACCCCGGGCAGCGACGTCGTCTCAACCAGCACGCGCACATCTTCGTCGCTACCGGTTCGATCACGGCGTTCACCCGGTTCGGTACACGTGTAGCGAAACCGCTGACCTGCGCGATGGGGCCGATGTGATGAGCGAGCCGGTGTGTCGCGCGTGCAGGGGCCGGAACGGGCAGATCGTGCTCGATCTGGGCCGACAGCCCGCCTCCGACCACTTCCCCCGCCTGGTGGAACCGGGGCCGGACGCCCGGCACCCGCTGCAGATGTGGCTGTGCGCGGGCTGCGGGCTGGCGCAGCTGCTCTCCGACCCGACCGTGCCGGAGGAGCCCAGGGGCGCCGAGCCCGCCGCGCTGGTCGCCCAGGCCCGCGACGCGGTGCACCGGGTGTCCAGGGCGGGGCTGCTGCCGCAGGGCGCGCGGGTCGCGGAGTACGGCAGCCCGCACGGCGGGAGCTGGCTCGGCATGCTGCGCGAGCGCGGGTTGCGGCCGGTGGCGGAGGGGGAGGCCGACGTCATCCTGGACTGCTTCGGGATGATGCACTGCCCCGACCAGGCCGCGGCGCTGGCCGAACGGGCCGGGCGGCTCAGCGAGGACGGCGTGCTGCTGGTCCAGTACCACTCGCTGGCCACGATCATCCGATGTGGACAGTGGAACGCGTTGCGGCACGGGCACTACGCGTACTACTCGACCACCGCGCTGGTCACCATGCTGGCGGCGGCCGGGCTGAAGGCGCGCACCGCGTGGACGTTCGACCTCTACGGCGGCACGGTGCTGCTCGCCGCCTCCAGGACGGCGGAGCCGGACGACATCGTCCGCGCGCTGCTGGGCGAGGAGCAGGCCATGCGGATCACCGAGCCGAACCGGCTGCGGGTGCTCCAGGACGAGGCCGCCGCGACGGCCGACGCCCTGCGCCGCTACCTCACCGAGCAGCGGCAGGCCGGTCGGCGCGTGTACGGCTACGGCGCGGCCTCGCGCGCCGTAGCGCTGCTGTGCCGGGCCGGGATCGACAGCGTGCTGCTGCCCGCCATCGCCGATGCCGCGCCCGCGAAGCAGAAGCGGCGGATGCCGGGCAGCGGCGTCCCGGTGATCTCGCCGGCGGAACTGGTCGCGGCCGAACCCGACGAGGTCCTGCTCTTCTTACCCGACCTGGCCACCGAGGCCAGGACCGCACTGCCGCAGATCGAAGCCAACGGTGGGCGATGGGTCATCGCCGAACCGCGCCCGGACCCGCTCGCCCCTCTGTCCATCGCCTGAGCCAGGGAAAAAGCCATGGAACAACAAGCCTCTCCGCGCCCGGCGCCGTCGCTGGTCGGCCGCGCCGCCGCCCCCATCGCTGTCGCCCTGCCGGTGTACAACGGTCTGCCGTACATCGAGGTGGCGCTGCGATCGCTGCTCAGCCAGACCGGCGTCGACTTCGAGCTGCACATCGCCGACAACTGCTCCACCGACGGCACCGAGGAGCTGTGCAGCGAGCTCGCCCGTCACGACGAGCGCGTCGTCTACCACCGCCGGCCGCGCAACGTCGGCGTGACCGCGAACCACAACAGGCTGGTCGAGGAGGTCGACAGCCCGTACTTCATCTGGGCCGCGGCCGACGACGCCTACCGGCCGGACCGGCTGGCCAAGCTCTACGAGGCGCTGCGGCACCGGCCGGACGCGGTGCTGTCGTTCAGCTCCGCGACGCAGATCGACAGCGCGGGCGAGGAGATCGGCGGGTGGGACGACGTCTGCGACACCGGCCACCCGGACCCGGTGGCCCGGTTGCGCGACCTGATGGCCAAGCAGCACGAGAACTACCACTGCTACGGCCTCTTCCGCCGGGAGGTGCTGCGCCGGACGCAGCTGTTGCCCCCGGTGAAGAACAACGACCGCATCCTGATCGCCGAGCTGGCGCTGTACGGGCCGTTCGTCGAGGTGCGGGAAAGGCTGCTGCTGCACCGCTTGCACGAGCGGCGGCTCACCCAGTGCACCTCGCAGCGCGAGTGGTACCGCACGCAGCGCACCGACGACCGCAAGCTGGTCCTGCCCAACGTGGAGGAGGCGGGTTGGTACCTCCGGGCGGTTCGCCGGTCGCCGCTTCCGCTCGTCGATCGCGCCCGTGCGATGCTCGCCCTGTCCCCGTGGTTCCGGGCGAACGCCGTGCCGATGGCGCGCAACGTGGCGAAGGCGGCGCTCGAAGGGGCGAAACTGGCGGTCGGCGGCCGTCGGCGCCCCTGAACCATCCGACCCACGACTCACCAGTTATCGGAGAACGACAGTGGACGCTCTGGACTTGCTGCGGACGGTGCGCAGGCGGTGGGCTCTCGCCGCCGTGCTGGCAGTGGGCCTTGCCGCCCTGCTGACCAGCGTCGCGTTCCTCGTCCCGCAGCAGTACCGGGCCAACGCCAGCATGCTCGTGCTGCGCGCGCACAGCGGCGAGGACCGCAACCCCTTCGCCGCCGTGGATCCCGCGCAGGGGCAGGCCGCGATCCTGCTGCTGAAGGTGGTGAACACACCGCCGATGCGGCAGCGCATGGCCGCCCAGGGCGCCACCGCCGAACTGGAGATCTCCAACGAGGGCAGCGGGACCGTCGCCGCCGACAGCCCGTTCATCACCGTCGTGGCGACCGGGCAGAACCCGGAGTCGGTGCGCGCCACGGTCGACATCGCCATGCGGGAGCTGCGCACGGAGCTCAAGCGCAGGCAGGACGAGATGCGGGTGCCCCCGGAGGGGCAGCTCAGCCTGACCGTGATCGTCGGGCCCGAGACGATCACCACGACGCGCTCCGAGCAGCTGCGGGCGCTCGCGATCAGCGGCGGCATCGGGCTGGTGCTCCTGCTGGCCATCGTCGTGATGGTGGACCGGGCGCAGCAGCGGCGGGCCCGGGTGCCGTTCGCGCTGGCCCGCAAGCAGGAGGAGGCCGAGCCGGAACCCGTCGACCCGGAGCCATCGGTGCAGCTGGAGGCGGAACGGTCGGCAGCCGCGCGGGCCGCGGTGGCCAGGGTGACCCGGAACGCGCCCACCTCGATCGACCGCGAGACCGACGCGCTGGGCATCCGCTACCAACGCCCGCAGGACAGGGCGAGCCGGTGACTCGCGTCCGTGACGCCTCGGACGCCCGGTGATCGCCGGGGCCACTGAACGGCTGGTGGCGATCCACGACGTCGCCAAGGCCAAGACCAGCGTGCGGCGGCGGACGGCCCGTGAGTTCTTCGCCACGGTGCCCGCGCACTACGTTCTCGTGGTCTTCGCGGCGCTGTTGGCCTTGCCGCAGAACGTCGTCATCGCCGGAGTCGGCGGATCGCTCACGCCCGCGCGCCTTGTCGCCGCGATCTGCCTGATCTGGTGGGTCGTGGCACGCGCGGCCGGGGGAATGGGCATGCGCATCGAGGTGAACCCGGTGCGCGCCACGGTGCTCGCCGGATCCCTCGTGCTGCTGGCCGCGCACGCGCTCGCGCTCGGACTGGGCACGCCCGCGGAACTGCTCGGTGGCGCAGGTCGCGGCTGGATGCTCTACGCGCTGTGCGTCGGGGTGGCGTTGCTGGCGTGCGACGGACTCGCCGGGCTCGGCGCGCTGCGGGCGGTTCTGGGCGCGGTCGTGCTCGGTGTGACCGCCTCCGCCTTCGCCGCCGTCGTGCACTTCGCGGTGAAGACCGATCTGCGCGCGCTGATCTCCTTGCCCGGTATGGAGGTCCAGGGCCTCGGCAAGATCGACCTGGCGCGGGGCGGGCTCGAACGCGCGCTCGGCTTCGCCAACCACCCCATCGAACTCGCGGCGCTGTCGTCATCGGCGATCCCGCTCGCGCTGTACCTGACGCGGTTCGCGCGCAAGCGGCTCCTGTGGTGGGGGTGCGTTCTCGTGCTGGTCGCGGGAATCGTGGTCAGCATCTCGCGCACCGGACTGCTCGGTCTCGCGATGATCGGCCTTTTCCTGTTGCCGCGCTTGGGGATTCTCCGCTGGGCGCTGGGTGCTGTTGTGGCGGGTGTGTTCGCGACACTGGCCATGACGGCGGAGCCGAAGCTGTTCGCGGTGATCAGCCAGACCGTCGTGGGCTCCAGCAACGACTACAGCGTCTGGAGCCGTTTGGCGGACTACGACTACGTCATCTCCCGCCTGGAGCAGCGCCCGTGGAGCGGACAGGGGCTGGGCACCTACACGGCGCCACCACAACCGTTCCTGGACAACCAGTACCTGTTGACCCTCGTCGAGTCGGGGATACCGGGGCTGCTGGTGCTGGTGGCACTGCTGCTGGTGCCGGTGTTCTCGGCGCGGGCCGCGTGGATCCGCTTGGGGCGGCTGGGGAACAGCTCCGAGCTGCGGGACGCGGCGTGGGCGGTCGGGAGCGCTCTCGCGGTCGCCGCGATGTGCTTCGCGACCTTCGACGCGTTGGCGTTCCCCCAGTTCCAGGGTATGACCTTCCTGTTGATCGGTGTCGGGGGCGCGATCGCGTCCTGGGAACGGGCGGAGACGTCGTCATGAGACCACCAGTGCTGGTCGCCGTGGTCACCTACAACTCCGCAGCGGACCTCCCCGAGCTGTTCCGGAGCCTGCCGGACGCCCTGACCGGGGTGCCGTCGTGGCGCGTCGTGGTCGCGGACAACGCCTCCGGCGACGGCAGCGCGGACCTCGCCAGGAACCTGCTGCCCACGGCCGAGGTCGTGGAGACGGGCGGCAACCTCGGGTACGCGGCCGGGGTGAACGCCTGCCTCTCACGGGCGAAGGAGGGCGAGGCGGTGTTCGTGCTCAACGCCGACGTCCGCCTGGCCCCCGGATCGGTCGGCACGCTGCTCGACGCCTTCGCCGATCCCGCCGTGGGCATCGCGGTGCCGGTGGTGACCCACCCGACCGGAGAGCCAGAGCCGACGCTGCGGCGCAGACCGACCCCGGCGCGGGTGCTCGGCGACGCTCTGCTCGGCAGGCGGGCGACGGCCTTTCCCGCGCTGAGCGAGCAAATCCCGGTCGGCAACCACGAAGAACCTGACTGGGCCAACGGTGCGACGCTGCTCATCGGACCGCACGTCTGGCCCCGTGTCGGACGGTGGCGCGCGGAGTTGTTCCTCTACTCGGAAGAGGTCGACTACTGCTTGCGCGTCAAGGACGCCGGCTGGTCGATCCGCCAGGTCCCCGGTGCGCTCGCCGTCCACCGCGGCGGCGAGGTCGCCTCCTCCCCGGCGTTGTGGGCGCAGCTGGTCACCAACCGCGTGGTGCACGCGGCTCGGTGGAACGGCGCGACCGGTGCGCGTTGCGTGTGGGCCGCGTTGGTCCTGGCTCAGGTCATCCGGCTGCCGTTGCGGCGGGGGACGCATCTCGCCGCGCTGCGCGCACTGCTGGCGGGTCGCCGGGCGCTTCTGTCCGGGCATCCCACCAATCCCGCCGCACCACAGGAGTTCTTCGGGGGACAACGATGAACCGTGACTACGGACTGCTGCCGCCCGCGGCGAAGAAGCTGCTGCGGCGCGCGGTCGGCAGGTACGTGGTCGGTGAGCGGTGGTGGGCTGTCAGGTTCGCGAAGGAGCGCGCCGCCGCGGTCCGCGCCGAGCACCGCGAGGTCGCTCGCCTGGCGCGGTCGCACGCACCGGCCGAGGCCATGGTGACCGTCGTCGTGCCTACCTACCGGCGAGCCGATCGGCTCCGCGACGCGGTCACCAGCGCGCTCGCGCAGACCGTCACCGACGTCGCGGTGATCGTGGTGGACGACGGTGGGGGCGAGGTCGGCGGTCTGCCCGACGATCCGCGGCTGACCGTTCTCCGGCTCGCCCGCAACCACGGGAGCCCGGGGTTGGCGCGCAACGTCGCGCTCCGGCTGAGCCGATCGCCGTACGTGGCGTTCCTCGACGACGACAACACGTGGCGGCCGAACCACCTGGAGACGGCGTTGCCCGCGTTGGAGTCCGCGGGGCTGGTCTACACCGACCTGCACCGGCGCAGGCTCGATGGGTCCACTGTGGACGTTCTGGGGCGGGACTTCGACCGCAGGGAACACGCCGACAGCGCCTGGGTCGACGTCAACGCCGTCGTCGTGCGGCGAGCGCCCTGGCTGCGCTTCGACCCCTGGGCCCGGCCCCGTTGGGTCCACCCGAGAGAAGACTGGGAGTTCGTGCACCGCGTCTCAGCACGGTCCGCCGTGACCCACCTGCCGGTGGTCACCGTGGACTACACCGTTCACGACGGCAGCTACTTCAGCGACTGGTCGCGGGAGGCGCTCGGGTGACCGGCGAGTTCCCCGCGGGGGCGGAGACCGCCGAGCGGCGCGGGCTGGCCGGCCGGTTCCGCCGCGGGCTGTGGCTGAGCCTGCTGAACACGCTGCTCTCCCGCGTCGGCACCTTCGTGCTGGGCATCGTGCTCGCGCGGCTGCTCGCCCCGGAGGAGTTCGGGCTGTACGCGACCGCGCTGGTCGTGCAGGGCTTGTTGCTGGCGTTCAACGACTTCGGTGCGGCAACGGCGGTGGTGCGGCGGTCGGGGGACGTGCGGCCGATGCTGCCGACGGCGTGGACGATCTCCGTGCTCGGCGGCGCCTTCGCGTTCGCCGCGTGCGCGGTCAGCGCCCCGGCCCTGGCGTCGGCGCTGGGCAGCCCGCACGCCACCGAGATCGTCCGGTTCCTGGCGATCAACGTGCTGCTGGACGGGTTCGCCTGCGTGCCGGGCGCGATGCTGACCCGCGAGCTGGCCCAGGCCCGCAGGCTCGTCGCCGACCTCTCCGGCACCGTGGTCAACCTCGCGGTGACCGCCACGCTGGCCTTCCTCGGCTGGGGCGCGTGGTCGCTGGCGATCGGGCACGTCACCGGGACCGCCCTGGTGGTGGTGCTGCTGTTCGTGCTCAGCGGGCACGTGCCGAACTTCGGTTTCTCCGCGGAGCACTTCAAGGAGGTCGGCGCCTACGGGATCTCCGTCGTGGCGTCCTCGCTGCTGGTGATGCTCGCGCAGAGCGTGCCGCAGATGGTCACCGGCAGCCTGCTCGGAGCGACCGCGCTCGGGTTCTTCTACCTGGCGAGCAACGTGGCGAACTGGCCGGTCTCGATCGTCGCCGGCACGGTCGAACGGGTCGCGCTCGCGGTGTTCGCCCGAGCCAGGGAGCACAGCACCGACCTCGACCGCGCCGCGGGCGGGGTGATGGGACTCGTCGGGGTGGCGCTGCTGCCGGGCGGGGTGGCGCTGGCACTGCTGGCCGAGCCCGTCGTCGAGGTGGTCTACGGGCACCGGTGGGCCCCGGCCGCCGTCGTGCTCAGCGGGCTGGCGATCGCCGCGATCGGCCGGGTCTTCGCCGACATGGCGCTGCACCTGCTGCTCGCGGTGGGCGCCCCGCTGTCGTCGGCGTTGATCCAGCTGTGGTGGCTGGTGACGCTGGTGCCCGCGACCGTGGTCGCCGCGAAGCTGTGGGGGCTGCCCGGGATCGGCTGGGCGCAGGCGGCGGTGGCGTTGCTCGTCGCCGTTCCGGTGCACCTGTGGGGCTTGCGGCGCGCCGGGATCAGGGTCGTGTCGCTAGTCCGGGGGATGCTGCCGTCATCGCTGTCCGCTGTCGCGACCGCCGGGGGACTGGTCCTGATCCGGGTGCTCTCGACGAACCCGCTACTGACCGTCGCGCTCGGCGGGCTGCTCACGGCCGCGGTCGTCGCGTACGGGTGGTTTCGGTTCCGGCACACCTTGGACTCGGCACTCGCCGCCGCCGAGTAGCGGCGCTCGGCTCGACGTAGCATTTCCGCTGGTGAGAGGTGGTGTTCGGAATGCGAAGACGCAGGGTTCGGTTACTGGTCGCCGGCATGGCCGCCGCGCTGCTGCTGACCGCGTGCGGCACCGGTCCCGACCCGGTCCCGCCGCCCGACCGCTCCGACCGCAACTCCTCCCGAGCGCCCAACCCGGTGCCGAGCCCCCTGGCGTCCGGCACGTTCTTCTACGTCGACCCGGAGGCCAACGTCGTCTCCTGGTTGCGGAACAACCGCGAGGACGGCCGGGCTCCCCTGATCGAGCAGCGCATCGCCGGGCAGGCGACCGCCCGGTGGATCGGCGCCGGTGAGAACACCCACGGCCGCGTCTCCGGTTTCGTCTCCGGCGCCTACGCCCGCGGCCAACTCCCCCTGCTGGTCGCCTACAACATCCCCAACCGCGACTGCGGCAACCACTCCGCGGGCGGGGCGCGCTCGGCCGACGAGTACCTGAGGTGGATCGACGTGGTGGGGCGGGCGATCGGCGACCGGCCGGCGCTGCTCATCCTGGAACCGGACGCGGTGATCCACCTCTCCTGCCTCGACGAGGCGCAGCGCCAGGAGCGCAAGCGGATCCTGACCGCGGCGGTGTCCGCGCTCAACCGGCTCGCCACCTCGACGTGGGTCTACCTCGACGGCGGCGACGGCGCGCAGAACCCGGCCGCCCAGGTGGCGGCGGGCCTCGCCGAGTCCGGGATCGGCGCGGGAGCGCGGGGCTTCGCGGTGAACGTGTCCAACTTCAACAGCACCGACGACGCCACCCGCTACGCCGCGCAGCTCAAGCGGATCCTGGCCGACCAGCACAGCGTCGACGCCGGGTTCGTCGTCGACACCAGCCGCAACGGCAACGGCTCCGACGGCACCTGGTGCAACCCCGGCGGCCGGTCGCTCGGCGCGCCACCGCAGGTCGGCGGGCCGGGCGGAGCCGACGCGCTGCTGTGGGTGAAGCGCCCCGGTGAGTCCGACGGCGACTGCGGCGTCGGCGCGGGCACCTCGTCCGGGGCCTTCTACCCGGAGCTGGCCATGCGGCTCATCAACGGCGACTGATCGGTAACGACGTGCCCGGCGGGCTTGCGGATTCGCTAGCCTCGGCGGCATGAATGACCAGCCCGAGTTGCGGGTCGGCGATGTCGAGCGGGAACAGATCGCGCAGCTGCTCAACCAGGCCGTCGGCGAAGGCCGCCTGACCCTGACCGAGTACAACGAGCGCGTCGGCCTCGCCTACGCCGCCCGCACCAGGGGCGAGCTGGACCTCGTCGTCGCCGACCTGCCCGTGGCCCGCCCCTCCGCCGCCCCCCTGCCCGCCGTGTACGAGGGCGGCACCGGCAAGCGCCAGTGGGCGGTCGCGGTGATGAGCGGGGCCGTGCGCAACGGCCGCTGGCGGGTCGAGGCGGACATCAGCGCCTTCGCCATGATGGGCGGCATCGAGCTGGACTTCCGCAAGGCCGTGCTCACCTCCAAGGTCACCACGATCACCGCGGTGGCCATCATGGGCGGGATCCAGATCACCGTCCCGCCCGGCGTGCGCGTCGAGGTGGGCGGCTTCAGCTTCATGGGCGGCAAGGACGTCAACGTCGACGAGGACTCGGTCACCCCGGACTCGCCCACCATCCGCATCAACGGCTACGCGGTCATGGGTGGCATCGAGATCGTCACCAAGCAGCCCAAGCAATCCAAGCGGATCGGGAGCTACGACGACTGACCCGCACTACGGCGCGGGGAGCAGAGGCGTTTCCGTCGTGGTGGCGTTGTGCCTGGCGAGCCACGATGCGACGTCCACAGTGGACTCTCCGGCTCGCCACGCGGCGATCACCGACGCGGTCGCGGCGGGGCCGTCCGCCACCAGCCACGGGCCGTTGGGGTCCACGGCGGCGGCGAGCTGGGGTGGCACCACCGAGGGGAGACCGTACTCGGCGGCCTCCAGCATCTTCACGCTGATCCCGGTCGAAGCGCCGAAGCGCGGCACCACGACCAGGCCGACCCTGCGGTAGAAGTCGGCCTCCCGCTCGACGCGGCCGAGCGCGGTGACGCCCCGGTGGCCCGCGTAGGACTCGGTGCCGTTGCCCGCCAACACATAGGGCACGTCCTGGCCGAGCCGGTCCAGCTCCGCGCGCACGGGGCCGACCAGCGCCGCGAGGGCGCGCTCGTTCGGCGGCCAGCTCGCCTTGCCGATGAAGCCCAGCGCCTCCGCCTGCACCGGAGCCGGCTGCGGGATCAACGGCAGCGGCAGGTGCGCGGCGCCGATTCCCCAGCCGCGCACCACGTACGCGTCGGTGCGGGACAACGTGAAGACCTTGTCCGGCAGCGTGAGCAGCCTCCGCTCCGCGCGCGGCAGGCGCCACGTCTCACCCAGCAGCCGCAGGGCGCGCGGGGAATGCTCCGCCGCGATCGTGGACTCCACGTTGTGCGCGATGTGCGAGGTCACGGCGACCCCGGCCGCCTCGGCGAGCAGCAGGCCGGGCCAGCCGCTGGTGATCACCACGCGACCGGCCGCGCGCTCCCGGAGCAGGGCCGCGGCGCGGCGCCAGCCCGGGAACACCGTGAACTTCCTGGCCAGGTACGGCTCGGGACTGGTGAGCATGCCCGCGGCGACGCGGAGCAGCCGGGCGCGGTCGCCGCGCACCTCGAGGGGCACCGAGCCCGCGGAGTGGCAGGGCAGGCCCTCGTCGGACCAGCTGCCCTCGTCGCCGGTCACGCACACCACGTCGACGTCGTGCGAGCGGCGCAGCATGGCGAGCAGACGCCGGTCCACCCAACCGCTTCCGCCCAGCTCGCGCCTGCCGAGCGGGTAGGTGGTGACGAAGCACAGTTTCACGGCGCCTCCGCTGGGAGAAGTACGTCGGCGGTTCACGTGTTCCTCCGCAGACCGAAGCGCTCGGCGAGCACCCGGCCGAGGAACAGCGGGTTGCCGACGACGTAGCGCTGGAAGAGCCGCCGCGGTTCCCGGGCCAGCCGGTACAGCCACTCGACGCCCGCGCGGCGCATCCACGCGGGCGCCCGCTCGACCTTGCCCGCGGTGAAGTCGAGGAAGGCGCCCACAGCGATACCCAACCGGGCGCCGGTCGCGGTGAGGTAGCGGTCCAGCCACAGTTCCTGCGCCGGGTTGCCCATCGCCACGACCAGCACCTCCGCGCCGCTTGCCCGGATCCGGCCGACCACGGCCTCCACGTCGGGGGAGAACCCGTGCTGGGTGCCCACGATCTTCAGCCCGGGGATCGCCGCGGTGAGCTTGTCCGCCGCCGTCTCGGCGATACCGGGCTCCCCGCCGAGCAGGTACACCGCGGCGCCGCGGTCGGCCGCCTCGCGCAGGACCTTCGGGGTGAAGTCGGTTCCGTTGAGGTTGGCCGGAAAGACATCTCCCCGCAGCCGGGCCGCGATCGCCAGGCCGGACCCGTCGTTGAGCACCAGCGCGGCGTCCGCCAGCACCCGCCGGTACGCGGGGTTCGCGCAGGCCACGTTCAGCGAGTGCGCGTTGGCGTAGACGACGACCGCCTCCTGCTGTCCCTCGAACAGCCGCTTGACTTCGCCGAGAGCGGCTTGTTCGGTCAGCTTGGCGACGCGCACACCGAGGATCGGCACGGTCGGGATGTCCGTTCGCATGTAACTATCTTGCCGCCCCGGCCGATGGGGTATGCGACCGAAGACCCGCTTGCGGGGCCGAGCATCAACACCGTCTTGTACGACAGCAAATTTCCGGTCTGAGGGTGTCCTATGTGCACAGTTGGTCGACCACGGTGAGAGTCCGCTCGCTCGCGAGTGCCGCCGCCCGCCGACTCCGTCCCGAACACCCCGGCTGGCCCGCCGTCCTCGGCCCCGAGCTGGACCAGGGCCGTCGCCTGCGGTTGCGACCGCCGCGCGCCGAGGACGCCGCGGACTGGGCCGCCGCGGTCCTCGCGGACAGGGACCTGCTGGAGCCGTGGTGGCCGAGCAGCGAGCAGTCCTGGGCGGAGCGCGCCGACGAGGCGCGGTGGCGGGAGCGCGGCTGGTCGGCCGCGCGCGCCGCCCGCAACGGCTACCTGGTGCCCTTGGTGATCGAGGTGGACGGGAGCTTCGGCGGCGAGATGGTGCTCGACCGGGTCGACCGCGCGAACGGCACCGCGGAGCTCGGCGCCTGGGTGGCCTCGGCATTCCACGGCACCAGCGTGGCGCGGCGCTCGTTGCGGCTGATGGTGCGGCACGCTTTCACCGAGGTCGGGCTGCGTCGGATCGTCGCCCCGGTCGGCGTCGGCAACCGAGCGGCCAGGCTCGTACTGGCGCGCAACGGGTTCCACAAGGAGGGCGTGTTGAGAGAGCACATGCACGTCGGCGGGCGGCTGCTCGACCACGAGCTCTGGTCGCTGTTGCCGGGGGATGTGGACTGGCTGTGAGCAGCAACGACGGTTCCACGGACTTCACCCGCTCGGCGCGCCTGCAGGCGCGCCTGCACGACCTCGTCCCGGGCGGGGCGCACACCTACGCCCGCGCCTGCGACCAGTACCCCGAGCACATGGCGCCGGTCCTGGAACGGGGCAGCGGCGCGCACGTCTGGGACGTCGACGGGAACCGCTTCGTCGAGTACGGCATGGGACTGCGCTCGGTGACCCTCGGGCACGGCTACGAGCCGGTGCTCGCCGCGGTCGGGGAGGCCATCGCGAACGGGATCAACTTCTCCCGGCCGACCGCGCTGGAACTCGCCGCGGCGGAGGACTTCCTCGCCGGGGTGCCCGGGGCGGACATGGTGAAGTTCGCCAAGAACGGCTCCGACGCCACCACCGCCGCGCTCCGGCTGGCCCGCGCCGCCACCGGCCGGGACAAGGTCGCGATCTGCGCCGACCAGCCGTTCTTCTCCGTCGACGACTGGTTCATCGGCACCGCCGGGATGAACGCGGGCATCCCGCGCTCGACCCGGGAGCTGACCGTCTCCTTCCGCTACAACGACCTGGCCTCACTGCGTTCGCTGTTCGAAGTCCACAGTGGACAGATCGCGGCCGTCTTCCTGGAGGCGGCGACCGCGCTGCGCGAGCCCGAGCCCGGCTTCCTCGAAGGCGTGCGCGAGATCTGCGACCGCGAGGGCGCGGTGCTGGTCTTCGACGAGATGATCACCGGATTCCGCTGGTCGGCCGGTGGGGCGCAACAGGTCTACGGCGTGCGGCCGGACCTGTCCTGCTGGGGCAAGGCGATGGGCAACGGCTTCCCGATCTCCGCGCTGGCCGGCAAGCGCGAGCTGATGGAGCTGGGCGGGCTGCGCACGGACGCGGCCCGGGTCTTCCTGCTCTCCACCACGCACGGTCCCGAAACGGCGTCGCTGGCGGCGTTCCGGGCCGTGGTCCGCGCTTATCGCGAAACCGATCCGATCGGCGTGATGGAGCGGCAGGGCGCCGTGCTGGCCGACGCGGTCAACGACGTGTCCAAGGAGCTCGGCACCTTCCCCGCCGTCTCCGTCATCGGCAGACCGTCGTGCCTCGTGTTCACCACCGCCGACGCCGACGGCGAGCCGTCCCAGGCATTCCGGACGCTGTTCCTCCAGGAGCTGCTTCGGCACGGCGTGCTCGGCCAGTCCTTCGTGATCTCCGCGGCGCACACCGAAGCCGATGTCGAGCACACGGTCTCCGCCGTGCGCGCGGCGCTGGAGGTCTACCGCAAAGCGCTGGACGCGGGGAGCGTGGAGGGGCTGCTCGACGGGCGTCCGGTCGCACCGGCGCTGCGTTCCCACGCGGCACCGAGGCGGTTACCCGACCGCTGAGACTCGACGAGCAGCACCGCGACGCCGACCGTCATCGCGAGGACCGCGTGTGATGCGTGCGGGTTGGTCAGATCGAGCCCGTGGCGCGTGGCTTCGCGCACGCCGTACGCGCAGATGAGCAAGCCTGCGAGCGGCCATCGTGAGTCCACTGTGGGCAGAGCGAGCTGTACGCGGCGCACCACGCGCAGCACTCCGATCAGAGCGAGAGTGCTGAGTGCGAGCCACAGCGGTCGGGAAAGCCACCAACCGAGGCCGGGCGACGGCAACAGGACTTGCGGCGCCAGCAACGCGATCCCGAGGAGCATCGCCCCCGCGGGAAGGTGCCACAGGTACACCGACATGACAGAAGGGTTGGCGCGCTTGAGGAATCGCCGCGCCCGCTCACCGGAAAGCTTGCGCTCGGCCCATCGTGCGACCAACAGGAACACGCACACCTGCGCGAACGAGAGCACGATCATCGCCAGCGTCGGCGGGGACAGGTTGGAGATGGGAACGCCCGGCAGCCCGAGCATGCTCGGCGGGTACGGTCCGGCGAAGACCATCGTGGCCATCGCGGCGACGGACACCGCGATGAGCGCGTACAGCCACGGACGCGTGAAGCGGGCGAAAGCTCCTCGCGCGTAAGCGATTCCGAACTGGTGCGCGGTCAGCCAGACGAGCAGGAAGTTGATGTCGCCGCCGATGCCGATGTCCGCGACCAGTCCCACGGTGGAGAACCGTACGAAGTCCACAATGGACACACCGGTGGCCATGGCGAGCGGGACGGCCAGGCCGAAGCGGTCGTGCAGCCGCACCATGAGCGGCGCGAGGCAGACGACGACGAGGTAGATCGCCAGGAACCACAAGGGTTTCATGACCTGGTGGCCCACGGTCGCGACCGGCTGGAGGCCGAGCGTCCCACCCACCGTGCTCACCGCGCTGAACAGCACGACAAGGGGGATCGCCGGGATCATCAGGCCCATGGCGCGCTTCGCCAGGAACGATTCCCCGCGTGCGCGCGCCGCGTCGACACCCGCCGAGTTGGCGTAGCCACCGGCGAAGAACACCAGCGGCATCACCTGGAGCAACCAGGTCAGCGCCCACACCACCGGCCCGCTGACGCCGATCCCCACCCGCACGGCGCCGTTCTCCACGCCGACGTACGCGCCGAACCAGTGGGCGAACACGACCAGCGCCACCGAACCGACCCGCACCGCGTCGATCAGCGGGTTGCGTTCTTTCATGTTCTCCCCTTGGAATCGGCCTCCTGTCCAGGCTGACGACGGGGGAGCCGGAAAAGGATCTGGCACGCCTCCGACCTGGGCGGCGGCCAGCACCACGGCCGGGGTGGGGCCTGCCATACCCCGGCCCACCGCGTGGGTACGGTGGGATGCTCGATCCCGCAAGCGGATCTTCGGTGGGATGCTCGATCCCGCAAGCGGATCTTCGGTGGGATGCTCGATCCCGCAAGCGGATCTTCGGTGGACAGGTCAGACCCCGCACGGATGAGGACATGTGAGCACGCAGAGCGACCCGCAGCAGGACTTCGCCGCTTCCAAGCCCGACCAGCGCGTGCCGGCGAGCCGCTGGCTGGTACCCGGGCTGGTGGCGGTCGCCCTGGTGGCGCTGGCCCTCGTCACCGCCGGCCGGGGTGGCGGCACCGACGACGAGCCCGCGGCGGCGCCGCAGTCGTCCGCGCGGTCGACCACGCCCACCGACGACGGCACGACGGGCCGCGTCGACGAGTCGGTCTCCCGTCGCAAGGCGGGCGACCCCTACGCGCTGGGCCGGGTCGACGCGCCGGTCGTGCTCGTCGAGTTCGCCGACTACCGCTGCCCCTACTGCGTGAAGTTCGCCACGGACACCAAGCCCGAGCTGATCCGCCGCTACGTGGACAGCGGCACGCTGCGCATCGAGTGGCGCGACTACCCGATGTTCGGCGAGGAGTCGGAGATGGCCGCGCTCGCCGCCCGCGCCGCCGGGCGCCAGGGCAAGTTCTGGCCGTACCACGAACTCGCCTTCGCGGAGGCCCCGCGCCAGGGCCGCGCGTCCTTCCCGCGCGAACGCCTCGTCGAGATCGCCAAGCGCGTCGGTGTCGCCGACCTCAAGCGCTTCGAGGCCGATCTCGCCGATCCGGCGCTCGCCGAGGAGATCAGGGCGGACATGGTGGAGGGCCGCAGGCTCGGCGTGAGCGGGACCCCCGCGTTCGTCCTCAATGGACGGCCGATGGTCGGCGCCCGCCCGCTGGAGGAGTTCGTCGCCGCGATCGAACGCCTCAAGAACACCGCGAAATGACGACCGAGGTCGGTTACCTCGGGGCGCTGCTCGGCGGTGTCCTCGCGCTGGCCAGCCCGTGTTCGGCGTTGCTGCTGCCCGCGTTCTTCGCCTACGCCTTCGAGAACCCGAAGCGGCTGCTGGCCCGCACCGCGGTCTTCTACTGTGGACTGGTCACCACGCTCGTCCCGCTCGGCGTGGCCTCGGCGGTGCTCGGCGCGTTGTTCACCGAGCACCGCGCCACGGTCACGCTGGTCTCCGGCATCGTGCTGATCGTCCTCGGGGTGGCCCAGATCCTGGGCAAGGGCTTCGGATCGCGGCGCGCCCAGGAAACCGCCTCTCGGATCACGATCGGCTCGGCGGCCTCGGTGTTCGCACTCGGCGCCGTGTACGGCCTGGCGGGCTTCTGCTCCGGCCCGATCCTCGGCGCGGTGCTCACCGTCGCGGCGGCGGGCGGTGATCCCGTGTACGGCGGAGTGCTGCTCGCCGTCTACGGGCTCGGCATGGTGCTGCCGCTGTTCGCGCTGGCGCTGCTGTGGGAGCGGCTGAAGCTGGGACAGCGCACGTGGCTGCGCGGGCGCGAGGTGAAGCTCGGCCCGCTGGGCGTGCACAGCACGACGTTGGTCTCCGGCCTTCTCTTCATCGGGATCGGCCTGCTGTTCGTCTTCACCGAGGGGACGGCGGGCCTGAGCGGACTCCTCGACGTGGACACGGAGTTCTCGATCGAACTCTGGGTCCGCGGCCTGGCGCAGTCCGTTCCGGACCTCGCCGTGATCGGTGCGGTCGCAGTGCTCCTCGCGGTGGGGTTCGCGGTGCGTCGCCGCTCAGCCCGGTAGCGGCAGCCGCAGCGCCCGCGCCGCGATCCCGCGCAGTGACACGTCGTCCGGGCTGGACGGCGCGCCGATCCACACGACCTGGACAACGCGCACCCGCTTGGTGTCGCGGGAGGACGCGAACGCGGCCCCCTCGAACGAGGCCGGCCCGTTCGTCCAGCCCTTCCCGGACGACACCAGGTCGGCGATCGCGCCGGTGCCCGGGGTGTCGGCGAGCTTCTGGAACTCCTCCGCGTCGGCCGGATCGGAGAAGCTGACCACCGCGATGGAGACGGCCGCCCGGCGCGGCTCGGAGACCTCGAACAGGGTTCGGATCAGTCCGGAGCACGGGTGCGCGTCGAACCACGTCTGGACGTCCCCGTAGGACTCGCGCGCGCAGTTGGTCGACTTCTCGTTGCCCCTCGGCGTGAAGTCCAGATCGTCCACAGTGGACCGTGTGCTGGTCGGGGCCTGGTTCTGCGCGACCGGCTGCCTGTCCCCGCTGCCGGAGCTCACCACCACGACCAGCAACACCACCACGGCCAGCAGGGCGAGCGCGGCGAGGGCGACGCGTGGACCTTTCCGCTTGGGCGGAACAGGCTGCTCCACGACGGGCAGATCGCGGTAGCGGGGGATCAGGGCCGTGCTCGCGCTGGCGAGATCCGCCGTGACGGCGTCCGGGAAGCCCTCGGAGATCAGTTCACCCGAGTGCAGGTCGCCGGCCTCCTCGTGCAGTCCCGCGAGCAGCCTGCACGCCTGCTCCGCCGTGCACGGGCGGTCGCTGATCGCGAGTTCGCGGACGGCGCTGAGCAGGGAGGAGGGCTTCGGGTGCAGCACGCGCACACCGCGGTGGATGTCCGAGGTCGGCTGGATGACCCGCTCCACGTACGGGCCGACCGCGATCACCGTGCACACCGGCAACGGCTCGGCCCGGACCTCCTGCAGCCGCGCGGTGACCGCGCGCGTGGCCGCCAGCGCCTCCTCCGCGGGACTGTTCGCGCCGTCGTGGCGGGTCAGCGGCCAGCCGTCGACCTTCCACCGGCCCTGCAACGGGGCTTCCAGGCGCAGCGCCGGACTCGGCAGGTCGACGCCGACCACGACCAGCACGACCCGGGGTAACACGATCAGCGCGTCCAGCGGCCGGGCGCAGCCCGGAGGGGTCACTCCGAGCAGGGCGACACCGCCGAGCACCGACGTGCCGTCACCCCATGCGGCCAAGGCGGCGCGAACGTCCGCACCGACCTTGGTCGGCTCACCACCGAGCCGAACCAGCCGCACGGCCCACCTCCTACGAACGACGAACTTCGGGGAGACTGTTTGCGGCACACACGGTAGCCTCGGTCACCCCGACCGGTGACCGGGGCCATCCGATCACGGTGTGCCGTCGGGAGGCCGGTCGTCGCGGGGCGTGTCGTACGGGCGATAGTCCGTCCGCAGCAAAGGTCTCGGGTGGATGTCGCCATATTGGTTCTTATGGCGCACAGCCGCGGTTAAGGGCAAAATGACGCCATGTGATCGCCGGGCGGTCACCTGCTGGAGCACTGACAGGGCGTAGGGGAAGACGTCCCTCGTCAGCAGCGGAGGTCAGCAGTGAGCAACCGGGGCATCACCAGTGGAGTCGTGTACGTCCACTCCTCGCCGTCCGCGGTCTGTCCGCATGTCGAGTGGGCGATTTCGGGCACCCTGGGCGTCCGCGCTGACCTCAAATGGACAGCACAGCCCGCGGCGCCGGGCCAGCTCCGGGCCGAGTGCGCCTGGACGGGCGACGCCGGTACGGGCGGCAAGCTCTCCTCCGCGCTGCGCGCGTGGCCGATGCTGCGCTTCGAAGTCACCGAGGAACCCAGTCCCGGAGTGGACGGCGAGCGGTTCTGCTTCGCCCCGGGGCTCGGCCTGTGGCGGGCGCGCACCAGCGCCAACGGCGACATCGTGGTCAACGAGGACCAGCTGCGCTCCCTCGTCGGCAACCGCAGCGTGGAGGCGATCGCGCACCGCGTCTCCGAACTGGTCGGCTCCGCGTGGGACGACGCTCTCGAGCCGTTCCGCAGGGCCGGCGACGGCGCTCCGGTGACCTGGCTGCACCGGGTGGGCTGAGCCAGGCTTTTCCGGCGCTTGTGGCACGCTGGTGTGGTGGTGCCGGTGAGGACGTCGAAGCGCGCCGGGCAACGCTGGTTGCTTCCGGTGGTGTTGGTGGCAGCCGTGTTCGCGGTGGGTGTCGGGCTCGGCGTCCGGGAGCTGTCCGCGCGGGTGGAGACACCCGTCGTCCCCGCCGTCGTGCTGCCCGAGACCACCTCGCGCAACCCGTCCGCCAACCAGCCCGGTCCGGACACCGTCCAGCTCACCCAGGACGCCGCGACCCACCCGCACGCCGAGGAGATCCGCGAGCTGCTGCAGCGCCACTTCAGCGCGATCAACCGCGGTGACTACGAGGTCTGGAAGACCACCGTGGTCCAGGCGCGGGTGCAGGAGATGCCGCAGTCGAAGTGGCGGGCGGAGTACGAGTCCACACAGGACGGAAGCATCTACGTGCACCGGGTGGACGCGACCGCGGGCGGGGCGTTGCGCGTGATGCTGTCCCTGGTGAGCGTGCAGGACCCGAGCAAGGCCCCGCCGGAGATGCGCGCGAAGTGCATCCGCTGGCGCGTGGTCTACCCGCTGGTTCCGGAGAACGGCAACTGGAAGATCAACCACGGCCTCTACAACAGCGCCCGCACCGCCCGCTGCTAGCCGCCCCCGTTCACCCCGAACGAGTCATTGAGGTACTTGAGTGCACTGAATGACTCATTCGGTGCGTTCGAGGAGAAGGGGGCCGGGCGGATGAGGATCGCCGGGTACAACGTGATGAGCGGCGGGTTCGACGGGTACGACCACGAAACGGCCACGCCGCGGCGGCTGCCGGAGCTGAAGGCGGCGGTGGCGGAGCTGCGCGCGGACGTGGTCGGTCTCATCGACACGTTCCGGTGGGACGAGGTGTTCACGACCGAAGAACTCGGCGAGCACTTCGGCTACGAGCACGTCTTCCACGTCCGGCTCGGCGACGAGCGGCTGACGGAGCTGGGCCACGACAACGGGCTCACGCTGCTGAGCAACGTGGAACTCGCGGACGTCCGGGTCGTCAGGATCGCCACGCGCAACGCGATCGCGGCACGCGTGCTGGGCGAGGAGGAGCTGACGATCGTGCTCGTCTACCTCGACGACCTCAGCGAAGACGTCCGGCTCGCGCAGGTGAGGGCACTGGCCGAGGAGATCGACGTCAACGAGCCGACGATCGTCCTGGGCGACCTGAACTCGCTCAAAGCGGGGGAAGCGCCCGACCTGAGCGGCTACGCCGAGTCGAATCCAGCTGCGGCGGCGGCCTTGGCGCCGGTGGTCGCGGACATGCGGCGCGGGGAGGTCGTTGCGCTGCTGGAGTCCTTGGGACTGCGGGACGCGGACCCGGTCGGCCTGCCGACGATCCCCACGCGGCTGTTCCCCGTCCAGCTGGACCGGGCTCTGCTCCGCCTGGACTACTGCTTCCACTCCCCGTCGGTGGCGGTGCGCGACTTCGCGGTGCCGGACTCCGTGACCTTCCAGAAGGCCTCCGACCACCTGCCGGTCGTCTTCGACGTGGCGTGAACGACAACGGCCCGGTGGGCTCGACGAGAACCCACCGGGCCGCGCGAGGCGGTGCTACACCCTGGTGAACGCCAGGGCGACGTTGTGCCCGCCGAACCCGAAGGAGTCGTTGACCGCGGCTTCGAGCTTGACGTCGCGGGCCTCCCCGGCCACGACGTCGAGCTGGACCCTGGGGTCGAGGTTCTCCAGGTTCAGGGTGGGCGGGACCACGCCGTGGTGCAGCGAGAGCACGGTCGCCATGGACTCCACCGCACCAGAACCGCCGAGCAGGTGCCCCAGCGCGGACTTCGGCGCGGTGATGACCGGGTGCGAGCCGACCGAGCTCTGGATGGCGATCGCCTCGGCGACGTCCCCGACCGGGGTGGACGTGGCGTGCGCGTTGACGTGACCGATGTCGGCGGGGGAGAGCCCACCCGTGGTCAGCGCCTTGGTGATCGCCCTGGCCGCGCCCTTGCCCTCGGGGTCCGGTGCGGTGATGTGGTGCGCGTCGGCACTGGTGCCGACACCGGCGAGCTTCGCGTAGACGCGGGCGCCGCGAGCCTTGGCGTAGTCCTCGCGCTCCAGCACCAGCAGACCGGCGCCCTCACCGAGGACGAAGCCGTCCCGCTGCGCGTCGAAGGGCCGCGAGGCGCGCTCGGGCTCGTCGTTGCGCGTGCTCATGGCCCGCATCTGGCTGAACCCGGCGACCGGGAGGCTGGTGATGCAGGCCTCCGCGCCACCGGCGACGACCACGTCGACCTCGCCGGAGCGGAGCATGCGCCACGCCCAGGCCATGGCCTCCGCGCCGGAGGCGCACGCCGAGACCGGCGCGTGCACACCGCCGCGGGAGCCCAGGTCGAGACCGACCCAGGCGGCCGGGCCGTTGGGCATCAGCATCGGCACCGTGAGCGGTGAGACCTTGCGCTTGCCGTGCTCCTCCAGGAGGTCGTCCTGGTGCAGGATGGTCAGCGCTCCGCCGATCCCGGTGCCCACCACGACGGCGAGCCGTTCGGGATCGACCTCGGGACGACCGGCGTCGGCCCAGGCCTCGCGGGCGGCGACCAGCGCCACCTGCTCACAGCGGTCAAGACGCCGTGCCTCGACGCGGGGCAGGACCTCGGTCGGCTCGACCGCGAGGTGCGCGGCGATGCGCACGTCGAGGTCGAACCGCTCGGACCAGTCGCCCTGCAGCTTGGTCACGCCGCTGCGGCCGGCGACCAATCCGTCCCACGTGGACTTCGCGTCACCGCCCAGCGGGGTCGTCGCCCCGATGCCGGTGACGACCACGTCGGGGAAACTCATGCGTTCGAGGCGATGTAGGTCACCGCGTCGCCGACGGTCTTCAGGTTGACCAGCTCGTCGTCCGGGATCTTCACGCCGAACTTGTCCTCGGCCTGGACCGCGACCTCGACCATGGACAGCGAGTCGATGTCGAGGTCGTCGACGAAGGACTTCTCCAGCTTGACGTCGTCCTTCTCGACACCCGCGACCTCTTCGACGATCTCGGCAAGGCCGGACAGGATCTCTTCGTTGCTCGCCACGTGCGTGTTCCTCTCTTGACTTCCCACCGACCGGAAAGGCGGATCCGCGCTTCCGGAGTTCTTGTTCTCGTTCAGGGACAGATCACGACCTGGCCCGCCGACACCAGCCCGGCGCCGAAACCGACCAGCAGCAGCACGTCACCGGAGGACAGCTCCCCGGCCTTGCGCATGTGGTCGATGGCGATCGGGATGGAGGCGGCCGAGGTGTTGCCACTGTGGACGATGTCCCGTGCCACCACCATGTCCTCGCGCGCCCCGCGCCCGCGCAGGCTGCGCGCGATCGTCTCGACGATGCGCAGGTTGGCCTGGTGCGGGATGAGCGCGTCGACGTCGGAGAGCTTGAGCCCGGCGCGCTCGACGGCCCGCTCCGCGGTCGGCCACACCTCGGTGGTCGCCCAGCGGAAGACCGACTGGCCCTCCTGGAACAGGAAGTTCCGCTCGGTCACGCCGATGGTGCTGGACAGGTCACCGCGGCTGGTCCAGGACACCGGCCCGATCGCGGGCTCGTCCGAGGGACCGACGACCGCGGCACCGGCGCCGTCGGCGAAGATGATCGAGGTCGACCGGTCCTGCCAGTCCACCCAGTTGGAGAACCGCTCCGCGCCGATCACCAGCACGTACCGCGCGGTGCCCGAGCGGATCAGGTCCGAGGCGTTGCCCAGCGCGTAGCAGAAGCCCGCGCAGGCGGCGTTGAGGTCGAAGGCACCCGCGCCGGAGATGCCGAGCGCGTCGGCGACCCTGGCCGCGACGTTGGGGATCGGCACCGACATGGTGCAGGTCGCCACGATCACGGTGTCCACTTCGGACGGATCGATGCCGGAGTCGGCCAGCGCCGCCCTGCCCGCCTCGGTGGCCAGCACGTGCAGCGACTGCTCCTCGGTGGCCAGCCTGCGCTCGGCGATGCCGACCCGGGACCGGATCCACTCGTCGGAGGTCTCGACGATCTTGGCCATGTCGTCGTTGGTCACGACGCGGTCGCCCTGCGCGGAGCCGAAGCCCAGCAGCCTGCTGCCGCCGGGACCGGCGGGCAGCTGGATCAGCGGTCGGGACTCGGTCACGCGGCACCAACGATCAGTTCGGCGGCCTTGTCCAGGTCCGCGGGGCTCTTGAGGGGGAGGCGGTCGACGTGCGGCAGTTCGCGCTTGACCAGGTTGACCAGGGTGCCCGCCGGGGGCAGCTCGATCACGGCGGTGACCCCGCGCTCGGCGAGGGTGGCCATGCAGGCGTCCCAGCGCACCGGCAGGGTCACCTGGGCGACCAGCCTGCGCAGGGCGTCCTCGCCGTCGGAGACGACCGCGCCCTCGGCGTTGGACAGCAGCGGGCGCACCGGAGCGGCCGGGGTGATGGTGGTGACGCGCTTGCCGAGGGCCTCCTCGGCGGGCGCCATGAAGCGGGTGTGGAAGGCGCCCGCGACGGCGAGCGAGCGGATGCGGGTGGCCGCGGGCGGCTCCGCGGTCAGCTTCTCCAGCATGGCGACCGACCCGGCCGCGACGACCTGGCCCTTGGCGTTGCGGTTGGCCGGGTCCAGGCCGAGCTCCGCCAGCCGGGTCAGCACCTCGTCCTCGTCCCCGCCGAGCACCGCGCTCATGCCGGTGGGCTCCAGCGCGCAGGCCGCGGCCATCTCCGCGCCGCGCACCGCGGCCAGTTCCACGGCCTCGTCGGCGGTGAGCACGCCGCTCACCGCGGCGGCGGCGAGCTCACCGACCGAGTGGCCGGCCACCGGGACGTCGGTGGGAACCTCGACCCGGCGGGCCAACTCCTCGAACGCCAGCAGCGACAGCGCCACCACGAGCGGCTGCGTCACCGAGGTGTCCTTGATCTCGTCCGCGCTCGCCGTGGTGCCCAGCCGGAGCAGGTCCAGTCCGGTCGTCTCCGACCACTGCGCCAGCCGCTCCCGGGCACCGTCCAACTCCAGCCAGGGAGTGAGCATGCCGGGCGACTGGGAACCCTGTCCTGGGGCAAGCAGCGCGATCACGTGCTCACTGAACACGGTCACCCTCCCCGCCCGGGATGCCGCCGCTGACGAAGTACCGCTGCCGATTCTGTCGGGTGTCTACAAACTCCGATGTGAGGTCCGGGTTTGCCCACACCACGGTGCCCAGGAAGTGGGAGTGTTCACCCGGGGTTTACCCCTAGGGGTTGTGCTAGCTGCGTCACAGTTCTTTGTTGAATGCGCACGAAACAGGGCTACCAGTGACCCCGCGCACGTGCCAGCCTGCCGACCGCGAGCGACATGCGCAGCACCAGCCCGTCCCGCGGGTCCGAGGCGGTGTACCCGGTCAGCTCGGTGACCCGGCGCAGCCGGTAGCGCACGGTGTTGGGGTGCACGAACAACCGCTTCGCGCAGCTCTCCAGCACGCCGCCGACCTCCAGGTACGCCTCGACGGTCTCCAGCAGCGAGCCGCCGACGTCCACCAGCGGCCGGACCACCTTCTCGATCATCTGCCGCTCGGCCTCGGGGTCCCCGGCCAGCGCCCGCTCCGGCAGCAGGTCGGTGGAGCGCACCGGGCGCGGCGCGTCCGGCCAGGCCACCACCGCGCGCAGGCCGGAGAGCGCGTCGGCGGCGCTGCGGTAGGCGTCGGCCAGCGCGGCCACGGTGGGCCCGGCCACCACCGGCCCCTTGTCGAAGGCGTCGGCCATCCTGGTCAGCACCTCGTGCCCGGCCGGGCTGTCCACCGGTCCGGCGAGCACCACCACCAGGCGAGAGCCCTGCACGCTCAACAGCACCGGACGCCCTATCCGCGCCGCGCGGCTGCGCACCTCGTAGACCACGGCGGGCGGGTCGTCGGAGGGGGAGGCGCCGACCAGCACGGTGGCCTCGGCAGCCGGGTCCCAGCCCAGCGCCGCCGCCCTGGACAGCAGCGACTCCTCCGCATCGCCGCGGACGATGCCGTCGACCATCAGTGCCTCCAGCCGGGCGTCCCACGCGCCCCGCGCCTCGGCCGCGGCGGCGTAGGAGGTGGCCGCGGCGAAGGCGATCTCCCTGCCGTAGCGCAGCACCGCCTCGGTCAGCACCGCGCGCTCGACGTCGTCGGCGGCCAGCGCGGGCATCTCCCGCTCCAGGATGTTGATCGCTATCCGCACCAGTTCCACGGTCTGGCGCAGGCTGACCCAGCGGGAGAAGTCCTTGGGGGCGGCGCGGAAGGCCTCGGCGGTGAGCCGGATCGCCTGCGTCGGGTCGCGCAGCCACTCCACGAAGTTGGCCGCGCCGGTCTGGATCACCAGCAGCACGCTGGCCCGCTGGTCCGCGGGCAGCCTGCGGAACCAGGGCAGCAGCTGGTCCATCTCGCCGATGCTGGAGGAGGCCAGCCCGCCGGACGCGCGTTCGAGGGTGCGCAGGGTGGCCGCGGACATCCCGTGCGAGGGCCCGTCGTCATCGGCGGATGCGGTCATGGCTTAGAGAATCGCACGTCGCCGCGCGAACGGGCCGACAGAGCCCGGAAACGCCGAGACCGCCCGGCGCACGCGCGCCGGGCGGTCTCGGGGTCCCCGGTCCCCACCGGTGTGTCCACTCTGGACGGAGCGGGGCGCGTGGGCCAGTGCTCTGACCCGATCGGGCTAATGTCGCCCGCTCTGGTTTGCCGGGGGCCGCCGCGGGAGCACCAGGTGCGAGGGGGGGACAACGCCACGATCCCTGGAGGAGCCATGGGAGACGAACTGCGCCGGGGTCTCGCCGACGCGTGGTCGATGATCGCCACCTTCCTGCCCAAGCTGCTGGGTTTCCTCCTGGTGCTGCTGGTCGGCTGGCTGATCGCCAAGGGACTGTCCAAAGTGGTCGGACTGGTGCTCGGAAGGGCCGGGTTCGGCAGGCTGGTGGAGAAGGCTGGGCTCGGTCACCTGCTGGCCCGGTCGCGGGTGGACGTCGGTGAGCTGATCGTCAAGCTCGTCTACTACTTCGTGCTGCTGATCGCGCTGCAGCTGGCCTTCGGCGCGTTCGGGCCGGGCAACTCGGTGAGCCTGCTGCTCAACGACGTGATCGCCTACCTGCCGCGGATCGTGGTGGCGATCGTGCTCGTGCTGGTGGCCGCGGCGATCGCGCGGGTGCTGCGCGACCTGCTCGCCACCGCGCTCGGCCCGCGCCCGTTCACCCGGCCGCTGAGCACGCTCGCCTACGCGTTCGTGCTGGCGCTCGGCGTGATCGCGGCGCTCAACCAGCTGGGCATCGCGACCACCGTGACGCTGCCCGTGCTGATCACCGTCCTGGCCACGGTCGGCGGCATCCTGGTCGTCGGTGTCGGCGGCGGCCTGATCCGGCCGATGCAGCAGCGGTGGGAGGGCTGGCTGGACCGGCTCCAGACCGAGGCGAGCACGCCGCGCACCAGCGCGGCCGTGCAGGACATGCCCACCCCGGCCGCGGGAACGCCGATGCCCGGCGCCGCGGGCGGTCCGGCCGCCGGTGGCACCATGCCGCCCGGTACGCCGCCCCCGTACGGCGACGAGCAGCCGCCGAAGGGCTAGGTCAGGTCCGGCGATCCGGGGAGCACGCGCAGCACCTGGTGGAGGGCGCGGAGAACGCGGTCCACGCTCGGCAGGTGGTACTTCTCCAGGTTCGGGGCGGGTGACGGGATGTCCCAGCCCGTCACCCGCAGCACCGGCGCTTTCAGCTCGTCGAAGCAGCGTTCGGCGATGCGGGCCGCGATCTCCGCGCCGACACCGTGAAAACCGTGCGACTCGTGCACGACGACGGCGCGGCCGGTGCGCTTGACGCTCTCGACGACCGTCGCGTCGTCGAACGGCGCGAGGGTCCGCAGGTCGATGACCTCGACGTCCTGTCCGCTCTCGCCGGCCGCCGCCACCTCGGCGGCGGCCACGGCGACGGGGACCGACGCCCCGCACGCGATCAGCGTCGCGGTGGTGCCGGGCCTGCGGACGGCAGCCCGGCCGAACGGCTGGGTCCTGACCGGGAGGGCGACGGCCTCGGTCTCCCAGTACAGGCGTTCCGGTTCGAGGAACACGACCGGGTCCGGTGAGTCGATCGCCTCGCGGAGCAGGGAGTACGCGTCGGCGACGTTCGCGGGTGCCACGGTGTGCAGACCAGGGACGTGGGCCCAGAAGGCCGACGAGGAGATGTCGTGCCTCGGTTCTTCGCCGACCCCGCCGCCGTAGGGAACGCGGAGAACGATCGGCAGGCCGACCCGGCCGCGCGTGCAGGTCCGCATCCGCGCCAGCTCGGCGAGCGTCTGCTCGACCGGGGGGTCCGCCCGTGTGCCGAGCCGCAGTTCGATCACCGGCCGGTAGCCGTACAGGGCCATGCCGACCGCCGCCGCCAGGTTCTCCGCCTCGGACGACTGGGTGTCGAAACCCCGCCACGGGCCGAACGTGCCCGAAAGCCCGGCGGTGACGTCGAAGGCCCGTTTGAACTGGCCGGCGCCCCGGCCGAACAGGATGACGCGGTCGCTCCTGCGCATCGCGTCGTGCAGCGCGGTGCTCAACGCCTGCGCCATCGTCGTCTCGGCCATCAGAGGTTCCCCGGCAGACCCTGTTCCGTCCGCAGCAGGGTCTGCTGTTCACGAAGCTGGGGAGTCGGCTCCGCGTAGACGTGGTCGAACAACTCCGCCGGATCGGGCTTCGGCTCGGCGCTCAGCCGGTCGCGCAGGTCGGCGGCCATGGCCTCGGCTTCCTCGGCGACCCGGCGCACCGCCTTGTCGTCGAGCACCCCGAACTCGCGCAGTTCGGCCTCCAGTCGCTCGACCGGGCTCCCTGCCCGCTCCTCGACCTCCACCCCGTCGCCGTCCCGGTCGGCCCCGCCATGGGACAGCACCCGGTACGGGAGCGCTTCGACGATCATCGGGGCGTGCTCGGCGCGGGCCCGCTCGGCGGCGGCGGTGACGGCGGCGAACACCCCGAGCACGTCGGTGCCGTCCACGAGGGGAGCCGAACCGTGGCGCGCGACCAACCCGCGCGGGAAGCTCAGGTCGAGGTTGTCCTGGTCCGCCGAGGCGTCCATCGCGAACCGGCTGTGCCGCCCGAAGTTGTGCTGCACGAAGATGACGACCGGAGCCGCCCACGTCATGGCGAAGTAGCACGCCTCGGAGAACTCGCGCTCGGTGATCGAGTCACCCCGGACGAACACCAGCGACACGATGTTGTCGTCGTCGAGGTGCGCGGCGTGCGTCAGCCCGACCGCGCGTTCTATCTGCGTCACGGCGGGTGCGCACTGGGGAGCGACGCGATGGGCGCAGGGGTCGTACCCGCAATGCCAGTCGCCCCAAGGCAGCGCCAGCGCCTCCAGCGGGTCGATTCCCCGCGCGATGAGCGCGATGTACTCGCGGTGCGTCGGGAACACCCAGTCCCTCGGGGCCAGCGCGAGTACCGCGCCGACCTGGCACGCCGCCGTCAGGTCCGACTGGGAGGCCGACGGTCCGCTGATCCCGGCCAGTTCCCTCGTCTGACGGTCGAGCCTGCGACCGATGACCATCCAGCGGTAGGCATCCAGCAGCACGTCGGGTTCCGGCTTCGGCTGCCGGTCGGCTGAGCGCAGAAGATCCATCGGGATTCCCCTTGTCCGAACGCCGGGCTGGGCTGCGATAGGAGGCCGGCCTCAGCGGTCCTGCCCGCAGGGAAGGCGGAGCCGCTGAGGCCGGTGTCGAGGGCCGCTCCCGTCGGTGCGGTGGAGCGGATGACGACGTGGACAAGTATCGGCGGGGGGTGAGTGGTCGCGAATCGCGAGATCTACGTATTCACATACCTAGTGCGTCCGCCGGAGCCCGGGGACCGGTGTGCCGGGGTTCACATCGGCCGGGTGCCCGACCAGGGGACGAGGGAAGTGCAGGCGCGCGACGGCGCCGAACTCACCGGACCGGATCTCCACGAACTCGCAGACGTGGCGGGTGAACCACAGCCCGTCGTCGGGCTGGGACCGCAGCAGCGAGGGGGGCCGGTAGCCGGGGAACGGGTCGGGGAGGTGACCGGCCGCGTTGAGGACCTCCAGCACGATCTCCCCTCGGTTCGCCCACATGCGCACGACGGCCCGGTCGCCGCCTCGGTCCGCGACGTACGCGACGGCCTCGCCGGCAGCGGCCGCGAACAGCACGGCCGGCTCACCGGCCACCCCGTGCAGCACCGCCTGCGTGGTGGCGAACCGGCGCACGCCGCCCAGGTCGCCCGCGAAGGGCAGCACAGCGGCGTCCGGGGGTGCGTCGGACAGCGGAGCGGTGTCGTCACAGGCCAGGAAGAAGGCCTCCGGGGCGAGGAACTCGGAACTGGGGACCCTCCCCCGGCTGGTCGCGAGCGCGGGGTGGGTCCGGCGTGCCCCTATGACGACCGCGGGGTCCAGCACGCGGGTGTCATAGGGGCACACGATCCACGCGGGCGAGGAGGCGAAGACGACGTTGAGCACCGACTCGTACCGCTGCAGGTCGATGACCTGGCGGTCCGTGCGCGAGGACCAGACCGGCTCGCCGATGACGCGGACGTGTCCGGCGGGCTCGGTCCACCGGGCGACATAGCGGTCGTAGGCGGACAGCGTGGCCAAGGGGGTGCCGTACCAGCTGTGGGCGTCGACGAACTCGACCCGGTCGGCCTCGGGGCCGAGTGCGCGGCCGATCAACTCGATGTTGGCGGGAGTGGTCACGGCCAGCACGGGCTCGCCCAGGCGCAACCCGTCCCTGACGAACGGCAGCGTCGTCGCCAGGAACTCCCCGGCCGAGCGGTAGACGCACGCCTCGTGCAGGAAAGCCGCGTCCGCGGTGCCTCGCTCACTCACAGGCCCTCTCTTTCCCCTCCGCCTCTTTCCCCTCCGACAAGAGCAGGGCGGGAAGCCGGTCCCAGCCGTAGATCCGCAGAATGGCGCTGATGATCGGTCCGGGGCAATGCAGGACGAAGCGTCGGCCGTCGTGCAGGCGCCTCGCGGTCTGCGCGAGCAGCCGGACGGCGGCGACGTCGGCGTAGTGCAGGTCGGCCAGGTCGAGGTGGATGTCGTCATCGCCGCGGAAGGTGGACTCCAACGCGGCGGACAGTTCCACGAGGTTCGACCTGTTGATCTCCCCGCTGAGGCGCAGTCCCCGCTGCCCGGGCAACGCGTCCGCGCGCAACAGGGGCTGCCTGCGCGCGGCCTCTTCCGCGGTCAGCGCGACCGGATGGGCCTGCCGCAGCGCGCCCAGGTGGTGCTCGGGGACCAGGTGCTGGTCGTACTGGCAGGTCAGCGTCAGCCCCGCCGGGTTGCCGTTGGCCAGCAACCGGGTGAACCGCTCTTCGTGTTGCAGCAAGCGTTCCCAGCCGAGGAGGTCGTCACGTGGCAAGTGCGTCCTCGTCACGCTGACGCGCAAGCCGGTGTACCCGGCGCGTGCCGCCACCGCCGATTCCCTGTCCAGCAGGTCCACGACGCTCTCGTCGCCGGGCGTCCCGTTCACCTCGCAGAAGCCGTTGCCCTGCCGGACGAGCAGTTGCCCGCGAGCTACCAGCGACTCGATCCCCTGGTGCGTGTCGCGAAGCCACGCGTGAACCACGTCCACCGGGACGTCGCCGGAGAGGTAGATGATTCTCTCGCCCTGCTCCAGCGCGGCGAGGAGGTTGATCGTGAGCAGTGTCCGGTACTCGTCCTCGTCGCGGTATGAAAGGCACAGGTGGCGGCTCGCTGTCCAGGGTCTGCCCATTGCGGCTCTCTCATCCGGGATGCACAGGGAGCAGCGTACTCCTGGCGGTCTGCGCGGGACCGGTGTAAGTGCTTTCCCTTTGGCGTTCGCCACTCGTGCGGTGCCCGGCGCATCCCGTCTATCCACAGTGGACGGTCTGGATTCCGGTGGACGACGGTGCCCCGCCGCTGGAGCGTCACGAGCCACACGACTGTGACGAGCTTCAGCGGGGCCGGCGGCCCGTCGAGTTCGAGCACCGGTCCGGCAAGTTCCCCGGCGATGTCGTCGATCAGCAGGTCCGGCAACCGCATGTGAGCCAGCCGACTCCGTTTCCCCTTGCTTCCCATGACCTCTCCTCGCGGCCGGGGACAGCGGCCTGTGCGGCAGGCTCGCGCGCCGACGATCGGCGTGACGAGAGGAGAACTACGTAACCACCTACCGAATCCCGCGCTCGCGTTGGTACCTCCGGGGGACCGCGCCGCGCTCGCGTTGACCGCCTGCGGTGCCGAACCTAGAGTGCGCGCGTGACCGGCACGGGCTCAGCGCGTCCGATGGGGAATTGTCCCTACGACACAACGAGTTTCATCGGCCGTGAGCACGATGTCCTTGCGATCAAACAATTGCTGTCCCAGGCCCGGCTGGTGACGCTCACCGGTGTGGGAGGGGTCGGCAAGACGCGACTGGCGTTGCGGACGGCCGGGACCCTGCGCCGCGCGTTCGCCGATGGCGTGTGGCTGGTCGAGCTCGCGGAGCTGCGTGATCCCGCGCTGGTGGCGCACATGGTGCTCGAATCGCTCGGCGTGCGCGATGACACGGGGCGGTGCCAGACGGACGTGCTGACCGACTACCTGCGGAACCGGCAGTTGCTCGTGGTGCTGGACAACTGCGAGCACCTCGTGGACGCCTGCGCAGGGCTGGCGGAGACCTTGCTGCCTGCCGCACCGGGCTTGCGCCTGCTCACGACCAGCCGGGAACGACTGGGGGTCGGTGGTGAGCACCTCTGGCCGGTGTCCCCGCTGCCGTTGCCGGACCTGCGACGACCGTTGTCGCCCTGCGCTGTGCGGAAGTACCCGGCGCTGGCGTTGTTCACCGAACGCGCCGTCGCCGTGAAGCCGGATTTCGCGGTGACCGAGGACAACCGGGCGCAGGTCGCGCGGGTGTGCCACCTGGTGGAGGGCATTCCCCTGGGCATCGAGCTGGCGGCGGCCCGGTTGCGGGTGCTGCAGCTGAAGCACCTGCTGGCCGGCTTGGAAGACAGTTGCCGTTTGCTGGCAGGGGGAAAGCGCGCGGACCGCCACCGGACGATGCTGGCCGCCGTCGAGTGGAGCTTCGCGCTGTGCACCCTGGAGGAACAGCTCCTGTGGGCACGGGTGTCCGTGTTCACCGGGGGGTTCGACGTCCCCGCCGCCGAGCGCGTCTGCTCCGGAGACGGGTTGGCCGCCGAGGAGGTCCTGGATCTCCTCGGCGGACTGCTGGAGAAGTCGGTGCTGATCCGCGAGCGGCACGGCGACCGGGCGCGGTTCCGGCTGCTGGAACCACTGCGGCAGTACGGCCGGGACAAGCTGCGTGACCTCGGGGTGGAGACGGTGCTGCGTCGCAGGCACCGGGATCACTACCTCGACCTGGCCGAACAGAGCGAGAAGAAGTGGTTCGGCCCCAACCAGGTCGACGTGTGCCTCAACACCCAGCTCGAGTACGCCAACCTTCGCGCCGCGCTGGAGTTCTGCTTCGCGTCACCGGCCGAGGCCCGGCTCGGTTCGCGGCTCGCCGGAACGCTCTGGTTCTACTGGGCGGGCTGCGGAGCCCTGAGGGAGGGCCGGCACTGGCTCGACCGGGCGCTCGTCCTCGACCCCGGCCCCAGCCGGGAGCGCGCCAGAGTGTTGTGGGTCAACGGTCACGTCTCCACCTTGCAGGGGGACCTCGCGGCGGCCGTGTCCATGCTGGAGGAGTGCCGCGCCTACGCCAGGCAGGTGGCGGACGACGTAGCGCTCGCGTACTCCACGCACAGGCTGGGCTGCAACGCCCTCGTCGGCGACGACCTGCGCAGGGCGCAGGCGTTGTTCGAGGAGGCGCGGGCGCGGTATCTGGACCTCGGCGAGCTGAACAGCAACGTGCTGCTCGCCGAGATCGAGTTGTCCCTGGTGGCGGTCTTCCAGGGGGATCTCGCCCGTGCGGCGGCTCACTGCGAACAGGCCCGCACCCTCGGTGCGGAGCACGGTGAGCAGTGGGCGTGCGCCTTCGTCACCTACGTGCTGGCTGTGATGGCGTTGAGCCGTGGTGACGTCGGCAAGGCGATCGCACACGGGAAGGACTGCCTGCGGGTCCACGGAACGTTCCACGACCTGCTGGGGATCGCACTGGCCATCGAGGTGTTGGCGTGGAGCGAGGCCGCGCGGAGCGACCCGGCCCGCGCGGCCACCCTGCTCGGTGCCGCCAACCAGGTCTGGCGCTCGGTCGGGTATCCCATGTTCGGGTCGAGATACTTCGGTGCGCCGCATAAAGAATGCGAGGCGCGAGTCCGTCAGGAACTCGGCGACCACCTGTTCCGCTCGGCATTCCAGCACGGTATGGAGTTCAGCCTGCCCGAGGCGATCTCCTACGCGCTGGACGAGCGGCGAGAACCCGCGCCGCCCGACGCGGCCAGGCCGGGAACCGAGCGACAGCCACCGTTGACCAGCAGAGAACTGCAGGTCGCGCAACTGATCGCCGATGGCTTGTCGGACAAGGAGATCGCCGCGAGGCTGGTCATCGCCCGGCGCACGGCGGAAGGTCACGCAGGCCGCATCCTGCTGAAGCTGGGGTTCACCTCACGCGCTCAGATCGCCGCGTGGATCGGGGCGCAACGGCGGTGAAGTCGCTCTTGTGTCGTAGCCGAGGATCGCGCGTATTCTGCGGCGCCGTGGTCGTGCGTCGCCGAACGGGAAACCTGCCGGCGGAGGTGAGCAGCCTCGTCGGGCGCAAGCGCGAGGCTTCCGAGGTGAAGCGGTTGCTCTCCGCCGCCCGGTTGGTGACGCTGATCGGACCGGGCGGGGTCGGCAAGACCCGCTTGGCGATCCGCGTGGCCACGGGCTCGCGGCAGGGGTTCCAGGACGGGGCGTGGCTGGTGGAGCTGGCCGCGTTGGAGGATCCGGCACTGCTGGTCCAGACGGTCGCGAACGCACTGGGGATCAGGGATCATTCGGCGCGTTCACCGATGGCCGCGCTCACCGACCACCTCGTCGACAAGCAGATGCTGCTGGTGCTGGACAACTGCGAGCACCTGCTCGACGCGTGCGCGCGCCTGGCGGGTGAGCTGCTCACCGCCTCCGCCGGGCTGAGGATCCTGGCCACGAGCCGGCACGTGCTGGCGGTGCCCGGCGAGCACGTGCTGCCCGTGCTGCCGTTGGCAGTGCCCTCCCCGGACCAGCCGCTGTCCTCCGCCGACGCCGAGCAGTACGACGCGGTGCGCCTGTTCGTGGAGCGAGCGACGGCAGTGCTGCCGGACTTCAAGGTCACCGATGACAACTACCCCGTCCTGGCCGGAATCTGCCACCTGCTCGACGGCATCCCGCTGGCCATCGAGCTGGCCGCCGGGCGATTGCCGGTGCTGGCCGAGAAGGAGATCCTGGACCGGCTCGGCGACCGCTTCCACCTGCTCACCGGCGGCAGACGGGTCGCGGAGACGCGCCACCAGACGCTGCAGGCGACGATCGACTGGAGTTTCGACCTGTGCGCGCCCGAGGAACAGGCGCTGTGGACCAGGTTGTCGGTGTTCTCCGGCGGCTGTGACCTCGACGCGGCGGAGGCCGTGTGCGCGGGCCGGGGCATCGCGCGGGAGAACGTGCTCGACCTGATGGCCGAGTTGGTCGACAAGTCCTTGCTGATCAAGGAGGAGCACGACGGCCGGACGTACTACCGGATGCTGCACAGCATCCGCGACTACGGCCGGACCCGGCTGCCGGTCCAGGATGGGACGGTGATGCGTCGCCGTCACCGGGACTACTACCACCGCATGGCCGCGCTGGCCGATGCGGACTGGCTCGGCCCACGCCAGTCCAGCTGGTGCGAGCGCCTGCGCGCCGAACACGCGAACCTGCGCGCCGCACTGGATTTCTGCCTCGCCGAACCAGGCGAGAAGCACGTCGGTCTCGTCATGGTGACCCTGCTGGGCAGCTACTGGGTCACGTGCGGCTTCCTCAGTGAGGGACACCGCTGGGTCGAGCTGTTCCTCGCGCTCGCGGACGAGCCGACACCGCTGCGGGCCAAGGCGCTCTGGATCGCCGGGTGGATAAGGCAGGTGCGGGGCGACCACTTCGCGGCGCGAGTGGCGTTGGACGAGTGCCACGCGCTGGCCGAGCAGCTCGGTTACCGGTCGGCCCAGGCGTACGCGGTGCACTACTCCGCCCACACGGCGATGTCGGAGGGAGACCACGCTCGCGCCCTGGTGCTCTACGAGGACGCCCTTGCGCGGCACCGCGCGCTGAACGACGAGGTCGGCGTCATCACCCTCCTCTACAAGCTCGCGTTCTGCTACTGCCTCCGCGGCGACACCGTGCACGGCGACATCGACCACGCGATCGCCCTGTGCGCGGAATGCCTGCGCAGGAGCGAGGCGTGCGGGGAGATCTGGTGCCGCAGCTATGCGCTCTACGTGTACGGCCTCGGCCTGTGGAAGCAGGGCGACCACCACGGTGCCGCCGAGATGGGGCGCAGCTGCATCCGGTTGAAGGAGGCGCTCACGGACACCCCGGGCGTGGGCCTGGCCCTGGAACTGCTCGCGTGGATCGCCGCGGCGGAAGGCCATCACGAACGAGCCGCCTGCCAGCTGGGCGCTGCCCAGCGGATCTGGCAGACGATCGGCGGCTCGCTCAACGGGATCGAGCAACTGCGCGCCCACCACGACGAGACCGAAACGGCGGTGCGGGAAGCACTCGGTGCGACGGCGTTCCACGCCGCACTGCGGAAGGGGATGGAGTTCACCTTCGCCCAAGCGGTGGGCTACGCGCTCGGCGAGGACGCCGAGGCGGAGCCGTCCGCACCGCACCTGGCACGACGGACCGCGCAGGCGCTGCTCAGCCGTAGGGAACTGCAGGTGGCCCAACTCGTCGCCCGCGGCATGAGCAACAAGGACATCGCGGAGGAACTGGTGATCTCCCGCAGGACCGTCGAAGCCCACGTCCAGCGCATCCTCACCAAACTGGACTGCACCTCACGGGCCCGGATCGCCGCCTGGATCGCCGAACAACGGACGTAGTCGCCCACGGAATACCGCGGGTAGGCCAGACTGTTGGACCGAGACAGGAAGAAGTCGTGCGCTACCGGGGTCGGTGGAAGTCCGAACCGGCGGTGACGGGGTCAGGCCCCGAAGCCCGCGACCCGCTGGCAGCCAGTCAGCGGTTGACCTGGTGAGAGTCCAGGGCCGACGGTGAAAGTCCGGATGGTAGGCAGCGCACGCGCGTGTTGACGGTGCGCGCTGCCCGCGTGCCGTCCGCCGCGTTGTGCCGCCCCGGAATCGCAGGGGAGAGGAGAACGCGGTGGACGTGCTGGTCACAGAGGGCCTCACACTGTTCGGGCAGAAGATCTCCTACGCGGAACTGGTCGGTCAGCTGTGCGCGCTCGCGGTGGTGTTCCTCGCCCAGCGCCGCACGCTCTGGACCTGGCCTGTGCAGGTCGGCGCGACCGTGCTGCTGTTCGCCGTCTACGTCTCCGCGGAGCTCGGCGGCCTGGCGACCCGCCAGGTGGTCATCTTCGTGATCTCGCTCTACGGCTGGTGGGCCTGGTCGCGGAGGAAGGACCCGGTGTTCGGGGTCGTGGTGCGCAAGGCGACCGGGCTCGAACGGCTCGCGCTGGTCGGCGCGATGGTGGTGGGCACCGTCGCGTTCGCGCTCACCCTCGACGCGCTGGACGCGTCGTGGGCGCCGTGGCCGGACGCGTGGATCTTCGTCGGCACGGTGGTCGCGTTCGCCGCGCAGGGCCGTGGGCTGGTGGAGTTCTGGTTGGTGTGGTTGGCCGTCGACGCCGTCGGAGTGCCGTTGCAGATGGCTTCGGGCCTGTACTTCTCCGCCGCGGTCTACGTGGTCTTCGCGGTCCTGGTGGTGCGCGGCCTGGTCGATTGGCTGCGAACGGCTGACCGCCACCGGAGCGCCGACACTGCGCTGAACGGTTCTTGACCTGCTCGAACCCCCGGGTGAGAGTCCAGTTCGTGACTTCTCGCCGGATGACCGTCCTGGCCGCGCTCGTCGTCGGCCTCGGCGCTTCGTTGACCGTGCCCGCCGCCGCGGCCCCGCCCACCTTGAAGACGCCGTTCGAGGCGTCCAACGGGGCGGCGTGGACGACCTTGCCCGAAGAAGCCGCCTTCCTCGGGAAGGTCGCGGCGGGCTCGCGTCGCGTCAAGATCGACCAGATCGGCTCGACCGTGCAGGGCCGTCCGATCCAGCTCGTGCAGATCGCCGAGCCGGGCCCGCGCCCCGCGCCCGCGGTGGCGGCGGGCTCGGTCGTGCTGTTCATCTGCTCGCAGCACGGCGACGAGCCCGCCGGACGCGAGGGCTGCCTCAGCCGCATCCGTGACCTGGCGTTCTCGCGCGACGCGGAGACCGTCCGGATGTTGCGCAGCACCACGGTGCTGTTCGTGCCGACCGCCAACCCCGACGGTCGCGTCGCGGACACGCGGGGCAACGCCAACGGTGTCGACATCAACCGCGACCACATCGCGCTGGCGACCCTGGAGGCGCGGGCGATGGCGAAGGTCTTCAAGGACTACAAGCCCGACATCGTCCACGACCTGCACGAATACGGGACGACTCCGCCTTACTACACCAAGGACGTGACGTGGTTGTGGCCGCGCAACCTCAACGTCGCCGACCGGGTGCACGACGAGTCGGAGAAGCTGTCGCGGGACTACGCCAGGGTCGCGGTGGAGAGCGCCGGGCACACGAGCGGTGTCTACGGCATCTGGACCGACCCGAACACCGGTGAGCCGATCAAGCAGACCGCCGGAGACGGTCAGGAACGCATTCTGCGCAACACCTCGGGGCTCAAGCACGCGGTGGGCATGCTGCTCGAATCGGCCGTGGACCCCAAGAACGACGCCGAGAAGGCGGATCCGGCCCTCAACGCGCGCCGACGGGTGCACTCGCACCTGGTTTCCGTCGACGGCACGCTGAAGATGGCGCGCGAACGCCGGGCGCAGATCGAGCTGGCCACCACCCTCAGCCGCAACCTGGAGCCTTTCAAGAGCAAGCCGATCTACTTCGGTGGCGCGGACAACCAGGCGCCCGAGCCGGACGAGGTGCTGAGCACGCCGCCGTGCGGGTACCGGCTCACGACGCCGCAGTTCCAGCACGTGCGGCAGACCCTGGAGCTGCACGACGTGCACAGCTGGCCCGTGGGTGACGGGCGGTTCGTGCCACTGGCGCAACAGGCCCGGGGGCTCATTCCCTTGCTGCTGGACGCGAAAGGCCAGTACGAGATCACTGCGGCCGAGCGCGTCGGCACCTGCTGATGTTCTTGTACCGCAACGGTCATCGCGCCGTGTTTCCGGGTGCGGTGGATGCGGGCATCATGAGGACATGGCTGACATTCAGGTCTTAGGCCCTCCGGTCGAGCGCGCTGAGGAGATCCTCACCCCGCAGGCGCTCGCCTTCGTCGCCGACCTGAACCGCCGGTTCCGGCCGATCCGGGACCGCCTGCTCGCCCGGCGGGCCGAGCGGCGCGCGGAGATCGGCCGGACCGGCCGCCTGGACTTCCCCGCCGAGACGGCGTCGCTGCGCGCCGCGGCGTGGAAGGTCGCCCCGGCGCCCGCCGACCTGGTCGACCGCCGGGTCGAGATCACCGGGCCGACCGAGCGGAAGATGACCATCAACGCGCTCAACTCCGGCGCGCGGGTGTGGCTGGCCGACCTGGAGGATGCGAACACCCCGCACTGGGAGAACGTGGTCTCCGGGCAGGTCAACCTGGTCGACGCGGTGCGCAGGAAGATCAGCTACACCGCGCCGGGCGGCAAGGAGTACCGGCTGCGCGGCGACCGCGTCCCGCTGCCCGCCATCGTGGTGCGCCCGCGCGGCTGGCACCTCGACGAGCCGCACGTGCTCGTGGACGGGCAGCCCGCGGTCGGCGCGCTGGTGGACTTCGGCCTGTACTTCTTCCACAACGCGCACGAGCTGCTGCGGCGGGACAGCGGGCCGTACTTCTACCTGCCGAAGATGGAGAACCACTACGAGGCCCGGCTGTGGAACCAGGTCTTCGCGCACGCGCAGGAGTCGCTGGGCATCGCGCACGGGACCATCCGGGCGACCGTGCTGATCGAGACGATCACGGCCGCGTTCGAGATGGAGGAGATCCTCTACGAGCTGCGCGAGCACGCGTCCGGGCTGAACGCGGGCCGGTGGGACTACCTGTTCAGCGTGATCAAGAACTTCCGGGACGCGGGGGAGGAGTTCGTGCTGCCCGACCGCGCGTCGGTCGGCATGACCGCCCCGTTCATGAGCGCCTACGCGGAGCTGCTGGTCGCCACGTGCCACCGCAGGGGCGCGCACGCCATCGGGGGCATGGCCGCGTTCATCCCGAACCGCAGGGACTCCGAGGTCACCTCGCGGGCGCTGGCCAAGGTCCGCGAGGACAAGCAGCGCGAGGCCGCCCTGGGCTACGACGGCTCCTGGGTCGCTCACCCCGACCTCGTGCCGGTGTGCCGCGAGGTGTTCGACCCGGTGCTCGGCGAGGAGCCCAACCAGCTGGCGAAGCGACCCCGGCTGCGCGCCGACGCCGCGCGGCTGCTGGACGTGGCCGCCACGCCGGGCCAGATCACCGAGGCGGGCGTGCGCACCAACCTCAGCGTCGGAGTGCGTTATGTGGCCTCCTGGCTGCGCGGAACGGGCGCCGCGGCCATCGACAACCTGATGGAGGACGCGGCGACGGCGGAGATCTCGCGATCGCAGCTGTGGCAGTGGCTGCGCTACTCCGTGCGCCTCGCCGACGGCCGGCGCGTGACGCCCGACCTGATCCACTCGCTGCTGGCGGAGCTGCGCGCGTCCCTGCGCACCGAGCTGGGCGACCAGGCCTACGTCGCGCAGCGCTACGCCGAGGCCGAGGAGCTGTTCGCCCGCCTGGTGCTCGACGCCGACTTCGCCGACTTCCTCACCATCCCCGCCCAGGCCCTGATTCCCTGACCGGGCGACGAAAAGGCGCCCCACCGCGAGGGTGGGGCGCCTTTGCCGCGCTGACCGTCAGGCGACGCCGGAGTCCGAGGTCTGCGGACCGGCTGCCTGGACGTCGTCGATGCGGTACTTGCGCGCCGCCTCGACCACCTTCGACTGCTCCACCTCGCCGCGCCGAGCCAGAGCGGCCAGCGTGGCGACCACGATCGACTCCGCGTCGACCAGGAAGTGGCGGCGGGCCGCCGGGCGGGTGTCGGAGAACCCGAAACCGTCGGTGCCCAGGGTGACCATCTCGCCGGGCACGTACGGCCGGATCAGGTCCGGGACCGCGCGCATCCAGTCCGACACCGCCACGACGGGGCCGGGCGCGTCCGCGAGCACGCGGCTCACGTACGGCACGCGCGGCGGCACGTCCGGCTGCAGCAGGTTCTGCTTGTCGACCTCCACCGCCTCGCGGCGCAGCTCCGACCAGGAGGTCGCCGACCAGACGTCGGCCTGCACGCCCCACTCCTCGGCGAGCAGCTCCTGCGCCTTGAGCGCCCACGGCATCGCCACACCGGAGGTGAGCACCTGCGCCCGCGGGCCCTCGCCACCGGGCGCGGAGCGGAACTTGTAGAGGCCCTTGAGCAGGCCCTCCACGTCCAGGTCCGCTGGCTCGGCCGGCTGCACGTACGGCTCGTTGTAGATCGTCAGGTAGTACATGACCGACTCGGCGTTCTCGCCGTACATCCGGCGGAGACCGTCCTTGACGATGTGCGCCACCTCGAACGACCACGCCGGGTCGTAGGCCACCACCGCGGGGTTGGTGTGCGCCAGCATGATCGAGTGGCCGTCGTTGTGCTGCAGGCCCTCACCGGTCAGCGTGGTGCGGCCCGCGGTGGCGCCGAGCACGAAACCGCGCGCCATCTGGTCGGCGGCGGCCCAGAACGCGTCACCGGTCCGCTGGAACCCGAACATCGAGTAGAAGATGTAGACCGGGATCATCGGCTCGCCGTGCGTGGCGTAGGAGGTGCCCGCCGCGGTGAACGACGCGACCGAACCGGCCTCGTTGATGCCCTCGTGCAGGATCTGGCCCTGCTCGCTCTCCTTGTAGGACAGCATCAGCTTGGCGTCGACCGAGGTGTAGAGCTGGCCGTTCGGGTTGTAGATCTTCTGCGTGGGGAACATCGAGTCCACGCCGAAGGTCCGCGCCTCGTCCGGGATGATCGGCACCAGCCTCGGCCCGATCTCCGGGTCCTTGGCCAGGTCCTTGAGCAGCCGGACGAACGCCATCGTGGTGGCGACCTCCTGCTTGCCCGACCCGCGCTTGAGCACGTCGTAGACCTTGTCGCCGGGCAGCACCAGCGGGGTGCTCTTGACCCGCCGCTCCGGTGCGAAACCGCCGAGCTGGCGGCGCCGCTCCAGCAGGTACTGGATCTCCGGAGCGTCGTTGCCGGGGTGGTAGTACGGCGGCAGGTACGGGTCGCGCTCCAGCTCCTCGTCGGTGATCGGGATGCGCTGGAGGTCGCGGAAGAGCTTGAGGTCGTTGAGCTTCTTCATCTGGTGCGTGGCGTTGCGCGCCTCGAACTGCGGGCCGAGCCCGTAGCCCTTGATCGTCTTCGCCAGGATCACCGTGGGCTGGCCGTTGCTCTCGGTGGCCGCCTTGTAGGCCGCGTAGACCTTGCGGTAGTCGTGGCCGCCGCGCTTGAGGTTCCAGATCTCCTCGTCGGTCAGCGGCTGCACCAGCTCCTTGGTCCGCGGGTCGCGGCCGAAGAAGTGCTCACGCACGTAGGCGCCGTCGTTGGCCTTGTAGGTCTGGTAGTCGCCGTCGGGGGTGCTGTTCATCAGGTTGACCAGCGCGCCCTGCTTGTCGGCGTGCAGCAGCGCGTCCCACTCGCGGCCCCAGATTACCTTGATGACGTTCCAGCCCGCGCCGCGGAAGAACGACTCCAGCTCCTGGATGATCTTGCCGTTGCCGCGCACCGGACCGTCGAGCCGCTGCAGGTTGCAGTTGATCACGAAGGTCAGGTTGTCCAGGCCCTCGGCCGCGGCGACGTGCACCAGGCCGCGCGACTCCGGCTCGTCCATCTCGCCGTCGCCGAGGAAGGCCCACACCCGCTGCTGCGAGGTGTCCTTAATGCCGCGGTTGTGCAGGTAGCGGTTGAACCGAGCCTGGTAGATGGCGTTCATCGGGCCGAGGCCCATGGACACCGTCGGGAACTCCCAGAAGTCCTGCATCAGCCGGGGGTGCGGGTAGGACGGCAGCCCGCGCCCCGCCCCGCCGTGGGAGAACTCCTGGCGGAAGCCGTCCAGCTGCTCCGCGGAGAGCCTGCCCTCCAGGAACGCCCTGGCGTAGATGCCGGGGGAGGCGTGGCCCTGGATGAAGACCTGGTCGCCGCCGCCGGGGTGATCCTTGCCACGGAAGAACCAGTTGAAGCCGACCTCGTAGAGGGCGGCCGAGGAGCCGTAGGTGGAAATGTGCCCGCCGACACCCACTCCGGGGCGCTGCGCGCGGTGCACCATGATCGCGGCGTTCCAGCGGATCCACGCCCGGTAGCGGCGTTCGGTCTCCTCGTCGCCGGGGAACCACGGCTCGCGCTCGGTGGGGATGGTGTTGACGTAGTCGGTGCTGGTGAGCGACGGGATGCCGACGTGGCTCTCCCTCGCCCGCTCCAGCAGACGCAGCATCAGGTACCGCGCACGCTGCTGACCTGCGCCTTCGAGGACTGAGTCGAAGGACTCAAGCCATTCGGCGGTCTCCTCCGGGTCGATGTCCGGGAGGTGGGCGGCCAGTCCGTCGCGGATGACGCGCACCCGCTCCGGGGCGCCCACGCCGGAAGTGCCGGTGTTGTGCGGGGCCAAGGGTTCTCCTCGCCTGCTGCTCGTGGTGTTCACTCGATCCTGGTGGTTGCTCGCCCATCCTCCCCCACGCTCGCGTGTGCGCGCACGCGTGGGAGTGCTACTCATCGGTAACTGTCAATCAACCGATCGAGGCATGCCTGTGCGGAACCGTTACGGCGTGTCCCGGTGTGGGCGGTTGCGGAACCGGGCATCTCCAGTGTTCGCTAACCGCGACCGATTTCACATCGAGGAGCGGCGGTCCACCAGGGGTCGCCGCCTCGGCGTAGTTGGAGGAGTGAGAAGCCGTGGTCGCCGCGGAAGACGCCGGCAAGGTCGGCGTCGCCGAGAAGCTCGGGATCGAACCGAGCGCTGTCGTCCAGGAACTCGGCTGGGACGAGGACGTCGATGACGACCTCCGTGCCGAGGTCGAGGAGCGTTGCGGGAGCGAGCTGCTCGACGAGGACGCGCAGGAGGTGATCGACGTCGTGCTGATGTGGTGGCGAGAGGACGACGGCGACCTCACCGACGATCTGGTCGACGCGATGAGCCCACTGGCCGACGACGGAGTGATCTGGCTGCTCACACCGAAGCAGGGCCGTCCCGGTCACGTCGAGCCCGCCGACATCGCCGAGGCGGCGCAGACGGCCGGCCTGTCCCAGACCTCGAACATCAGCGCGGCCGAGGACTGGCTGGGCACCCGCCTGGTCACCTCGCGCTCGGCCAAGTCCAAGCGCTGAGACGGATCTCGCCCAGGGGCTAGGCTGCACGCAGCACGAGAGCGCGCAGCCTAGACCCTGGAGAGTGCCCGAGATGTCGCTTGAGGTCGGTAACGAGGCCCCGGACTTCACGCTGCCCGACGTGAACAAGGAGCAGGTCACCCTGTCCTCGTTCCGCGGTCGGAAGAACGTCCTGCTCGTCTTCTACCCGTTCGCGTTCAGCGGGATCTGCACCGGTGAGCTGTGCCAGGTGCGCGACGAGCTCGCCGACTACCAGAACGACGACGTGCAGGTCCTCGGAGTGTCCGTGGACACCCCGTTCTCGCTGAAGGCGTGGGCGGAGAAGGAGGGCTACACCTTCCCGCTGCTGTCGGACTTCTGGCCGCACGGCGAGGTCGCCAAGGCCTACGGCGTGTTCAACGACGGCGCCGGGTTCGCCCTCCGCGGCACCTTCCTCATCGACAAGCAGGGCGTCGTCCGCTTCGCCGAGGTCAACGCGCCCGGCGAGGCCCGTGACCAGTCCGGCTGGAAGCAGGCGGTGAAGGCGGTCGTCACCGCCTAGGCCCACCCAGTACTCTCGCTCGCGGCGGCCGGGTTCCGGTCGTCGTGGGCAGGGGCGCATAGCTCAGTGGGAGAGCACTCGCCTTACAAGCGAGGGGTCGCAGGTTCGAAACCTGCTGCGCCCACCACCAGCGGAAACGCTGAAAAACTGGACAGCGCGGGCGACACCCTTCCTCATCTGTGCGGGAAGCGAGCCCGGACCGGCGTGCGCGAGCAGCGTGAGCAGCGACCCGCGATTCAGCCATGAGCAGTACTGTCCACACAGGACTGTCTATGTAGGGCACTGCGATGTTCGTCCCTGAAGCAGCGGAACGCTCCCGGCGAACACCCGGTCATGCGGTAAGCGTCCGGGAGTTGACGATTTGCTCCAGAAGTCTCCGGGGAAGCCCCGTGTGGACGTTCTGCAAAAAGGCGAGAGAAATCCTTCTTCGTCTCGGGAGTCCTTGCCCGCGGTGTACGGGCGCCGCTACCGGCCACTATCCAGCACGTCTTCGGTAGTGGTGCGCAGAACGCGACGATCTGACACGTCAGCGCCCGCAAGTCGTGATTCCGCTTCGTGAAAGACCGGGGCAGGTAGCCCTCGATCCGCCTGGCCGTACCCGAGAGCGAAATGACGTGGCAGAACAGCTTCCTTCACTACGGCGTGGTCCGTATGCCGATCAGGTGGCGCTCCTGACTCATGAGTGGGATGCGAACCTCGCTATTCGACCGGAAGCGGACAAACGAACATGAGCGCTTCACGCTCGCGGATATCTTGATGTAGCAAGCGATATGTCGGCTCGGAACTCGTTCAACAGCAGTGGCACCCAGGCCGTGTGCGCCACGCACTCACCGATCCTGACCACCGTGCCGGGGTGGGCATCGTCGAACCTCTCCGCCGTTCCTCAATTATGGGAATTAGGCGCAGTGCTGTACCGCATTTTCCCTGGAGAGCGCAGCGTTGGCTTGCCCACATGCGGGTTCTTCCGGTGTTGCCGGGGTGGTTGCCGAGCAATGGCACCGATCCGGTAGTCCGTCTGGCGGTGCCGCTCGACTGGTCCGTCCGTGCGGTGTCGGTGAGCGCACCGCACTGCCGGCGTTCACGGGGGTACGTTCCGCATCGCGGTGCGCGTGACTGCAGCGGGTACTCGGGTGAGGGATCGTGGCCAGGCATGCGGGTGTGTTGCCGGTTGAGGTGTCCAGTTTCGTGGATCGCCGCCGGGAGCGGAGCGAGCTGAAGCGGCTGTTGACGACCTGTCGGCTGGTGACGGTCACCGGGGTCGGTGGGGTGGGCAAGACCCGGATCGCGCTGCGGGTGGTCGCCGAGGTGCGCCGCAGTGTCCCCGACGGGGTGTGGTGGGTGGAGCTGTCGGCACTGCGGGACGCGGAGCTGGTGCCCTATGCGGTGGCCGAGGTGCTCGGGGTGCAGGACGATGCGACGCCGCGGCCCATGGAACAGGTCTTGGCCGATCACCTCGCGCGCCGGGAACTGCTGCTGGTGCTGGACACCTGCGAGCACCTGATCGGGGCCTGCGCCCGGCTGGTCGAGCGGTTGTTGCGGGCGGCCCCGGGGCTGCGGGTGCTGGCGACCAGCAGGCAGGCGCTGGGCGCCGCGGAGGAGCGGGTGTACCCGATGTCGTCGCTGACGGTGGAACCCCTGCGGGAGTGGTCCGGCGTCAGCGACGGGGTGGAGTTGTTCGTCGAGCGGGCCCAAGCGGCGCACCGGGGGTTCGCACTGACCGAGGACAACCGGGAGGCGGTGACCCGGTTGTGCGGGCGACTGGAGGGCATTCCGCTGGCGATCGAGCTGGCGGCGGTGCGGGTGCGGGCGTTGTCAGTGCACGAGATCCTGGACCGCCTCGACGACCGGTTCGCCCTGCTGGCCGGCCGGGCGCGGGGCGGGGTGGCCCACCGGCACGAGACGTTGCAGGCCGCCATCGACTGGAGTTTCGAGCTGTGCTCGCCCGCGGAGCGGGTGCTGTGGGCGCGGGTGTCGGTCTTCGCGGGCAGCTTCGACCTCGCCGCGGTCGCCGAGGTGTGCGCCGATGACCGGCTGCCCGCCGGTGAGCTGCCCGCGGTGGTGGCCGGGTTGGTGGACAAGTCGGTCCTGCTCCGTGACGAACACCACGACGGAGTCCGGTGCAGGCTGCTGGACACCATCCGCGACTACGGCCAGGAACGCCTGGAACAGACCGGTGAACGCGCGGTGCTGCTGCGGCGGCACCGCGACTACTACCTGCGCATGGGCAAGCGGTTCGAGGCCGACTGGTGCGGTCCGCGACAGCCGGCATGGCGCGCGCGGCTCACCAGCGAGCACGCCAACCTGCGGGCGGCCCTGGACTTCTGCCTCGGCGACCGGGCAGAACACCAGGTCGGACTGGAACTGGCCAGCGCGCTGTGGTTCTACTGGATCGCGTGCGGGTTCGTCCGGGAAGGCCGGCACTACCTCGACCGCGCGCTGGCACTGAACCCCGAGCCGAGTCCGGCCAGGACCACCGGGCTGTGCGTGCGCGTCTGGCTGGCCGTGGCCCAGAGCGACTTCGCCGCGGCGTCCGCTCTGCTCGACCAGTGCCGGTCCCAGGCCCAGCAGCAGGGCGAGCCCATCACCGCCGCCGCCGAAGGGTGGTTCGCCTACCTCGCCGGGATAGTGGAGATGCTCTCCGGCAACCAGCCCCGGGCCGTGGTGCTGGGCCAGCGATCTTCCGACCTGCACCGGCACGGCGGTGACCTCGGCATGGGACTGATCTGTGCCCTCACCCTGCAGGCGATGTCGCTGGCCTTGGCGGCCGAGTTCGACCGCGCGGTGGCGGTGGCCGAGCAGTGCCGGGCGTTGTGCGACCAGCACGGCGAACAGTGGATGCGCTCCTACGCCGACTACATCCACTCCTTGGCGGCCCTCGGCCGTGGCGAGCACGCCACGGCGGTGGCCCACGCGCGCGACGCAGTGCGGGTCAAACGCGTGCTCGGCGACCGCATCGGGCTCGCGATGACCCTGGACCAGCTGGCCGTGGCCACCGCGACCCGGCGTCAGGCCGAGCGCGCCGCCCGCCTGCTCGGCATCGCGCACCAGGTCTGGCAGACCTTCGGCCTGCCGCAGCTGGGCTCCCCCGATCTGCTCGCCGCGCGCCGGGGCTGCGAACGGCTGGCCCGCACCGCCCTCGGGGACACCGCCTACCAGGCGGCCTTCGACGCCGGCCGGGCACTCGACCCGGAGGCCGCCCTCGCCTACGCCGTCGACGAAAGCCCACCACAACCACGACCGGAGCCGTCCCCCGACGCGACCGGTTGGGCGCCGCTGACCCGACGCGAACGCCAGGTCGCCGAACTCGTCGGTGACGGGCAGACCAACCGGGAGATCGCCGCCCGCCTGGGCATCGCCAAACGCACCGTCGACGCCCACGTCGAACACATCCTCGCCAAACTCGGCCTCGACTCCCGTACCCAGATCACCGCCAGGACCACCGGGCGAGACCCCGCCGACCCGCGGGCCGACCACTGATCTCCCCGGCGAGTTCCCCGTGGTGGGAGGGGCTGCCGCGCTCCTGGCGCATTGCCGGGCAGAGCGGCATTCTTGGCGCATGACGTGGATGCTGTACGGCGCCAACGGTTACACCGGTCGGCTGGTCGCGAAGCTGGCCGTGGAGCGCGGTGAACAACCGACGCTGGCGGGCCGGTCGCGGGAGCGCGTCGCCCCGCTGGCCGCGGAGCTGGACCTGCCGTACCGGATCTTCGACCTCGCCGACGGGGAGGCGACGCGGGCGGCGTTGAGCCAGGTCGACACGGTGGCGCACTGCGCAGGGCCGTTCTCCGCGACCGCCGTGCCGATGGTGGAGGCGTGCGTGGACGCGCGCACGAACTACCTCGACGTCACGGGCGAGATCGCGGTCTTCGAGGACGTCTTCGCCTACCACGAGGACGCGGCCGACGCGGGGATCGTGCTGTTGCCGGGCAGTGGGTTCGACGTGGTGCCGACCGACTGCCTCGCGGCGTTGCTGGCGGCGGAACTCCCCGGGGCGCGGCGGCTGGAGCTGGCGCTGTCGATCAGCGGCGGGGCGAGCCCCGGCACGCTCAAGTCGGTGATCGCCTCCGCCGGGCGGGGCACGTTCGTGCGCACGGCCGAGGGGCTGCGGCGGATTCGGTCGGGGCACAACGTCGAGGTGCCCTTCCCGTCCGGGACCGCCTCGGCTGTTCCGATCCCCTGGGGCGACCTGGTGACGGCGCACCGCTCGACCGGGATCGAGGAGATCGGCACCTACGTGCGCATGCCGAAAATGCCTGCGCTGGCCCAGGATCTGGGTACGGCGCTGATGAAACTGCCTGCGGCGCAACAGGTCGCGACCGCGCTCGTGGAGCGGTTCGTGTCGGGTCCGTCGGAGAAGGTGTTGCAGCGCAGTCGTTCCGAGCTGTGGGGCAGGGTCACCGGAGCCGACGGCGAGACGGTCTCGGCGACGCTGACCGGCCCCGGGCCGTATCCCATGACGGCCGACGCGGTGGTGCGGGCGGTGCACCGGCTGGAGTCGGGGATCGTGCGACCGGGGGCGCACACGCCGTCCTCCGCGTTCGGCGCGGACTTCGTACGGGAGCTGGACGGGGTCCAGGTGAGCGTCGCGCCCAGCTTCCTGTGATGGTCGCAGGAGACGGTTCAACCGCGCTTGAACCGTCTCGTGCCTAGTCTCGGGGTGTCCCGATGACGTGAAAGGCGCTGCGCATGCCCGGTGATGCCGACCTCGCACGGATCGCCTCCTTGCTGGCGGACCGCCACCGGGCCGCGATGCTGCTCGTCCTGCTCGGTGGACGCCCGCAGTCCGCGTCCGGGCTCGCCGACGCCGCGAAGATCTCCAGGTCGTTGGCCAGCGTGCATCTGCGCAAGCTGGTCGACGGCGGCCTGCTCGTCGTCGAGCCGGTTGGGCGACAGCGCCTGTACCGCCTGGCGACCGCGGTCGCGGACGCGATCGAAGGTCTGCTGCTGCTTGCGCCACCGAGCGCGGTGAACTCCTTCCGCGCCGCGCGGAACGGGGACAACCTCCGCCGTGCTCGCATGTGCTACGACCACCTGGCGGGCACCGTCGGCGTCTTGATGAGCGAAACCCTTGTGGCGCGCGGGTTTCTGGTGGAGACCGAACGCGGCTACCGGGTGACCGGCGTCGGCGGAGCTGCCCTGGCCGAGATCGGCGTCGAGCTCGAATCCCTGGAGCGACGCGCGCGTCCGCTGGCCCGGCGCTGCATGGACTGGAGCGAGCGGCGCAACCACGTCGCGGGCAGCCTGGGCGCGGCGCTGGCTTCACGGTTCCTCGCGTTGCGGTGGCTGCGGCAGCACGAGGCGAGCCGGGCGGTCAGCCTGACCCGGGACGGCCGCAGGGGGCTGAACGAGTGGATCGGACTGGAGGTCACGGGATGACCAAGCGGTACTCGGTGCTGGCGTTCGACATCTTCGGCACCACAGTGGACTGGTTCAGCGGCGTCAGCGCGGAGGTGGGACCGGAGCTGGCGGACGCCTGGCGCGAGCGGTACCTGCCGCTGCTGCGACGGGTGAACAGCGGGGATCGCGAGTGGGCCAACCTCGACGTGCTCCACCGTGAAGCCCTGGACGAACTCCTTGCGGCACAAGGGGTCGAGGCTGACGAAGCGGCGCGCCGCCGGATGGTGCTCGCGTGGCACCGGTTGCCTGCCTGGGACGATGTGGTCGACGGGCTCTCGCGGTTGCGGGAGCACTACGTGTTGGCGGCGCTGTCCAACGGCGGGTTCGCGTTGCTGACCACGTTGATCGAGTCGGCCGGCCTGCCCTTCGACTGCATCCTGTCGGCGGAGCTCTTCCAGGCGTACAAACCAGATCCGCGGCCGTACCGGGCCACCGCCGAACTGCTCGGTGTGCACCCGGAGGAGACGCTGATGGTGGCAGCGCACGCCTGGGACATCGACGGTGCTCGCGCGGCGGGACTGGGGACTGCCTTCGTGGAGCGCCCGCGGGAGAAGGGACCGCATCGGGTGGCTGACCGGGCGGCGGACACCGTCTCGGACATCTCCGTCGCGAACTTCGGTGAGCTCGCCGATCTGCTCATTCCGCGGCAGGCGGCGGGGACTCACGGGTGACGGGCACCCGGGCGCTCATCAGCCAGCCGCCGCCCTCGCGCGGCCCCGCCGAGAACGAGCCACCGAACACCGCGACCCGCTCGCGCATCCCGACCAGGCCGTGGCCGCTGCTCGCCTGGCGAGGCACGAGGTCCTTTCCCCCGGTGTCGGACACGACGATCTCGGCGCCGCAGTCGCTGAGCCGGACCTCCACGCGCACCGCGGCGCAGCCGTCGGCGTGCTTCATCGTGTTCGTCAGCGCTTCCTGGACGATGCGGTACACCGCGACCTGAGCGCTCGCGGGCATGTCGTCCGGGTGGCCCTCCAGCGTGTAGGTCACCGGTAGGCCCGCGGTCCTGGTCTTCTCCACCAGTTCGCCGAGCGCCTCGATCCCGGGCTGGGGGAACTGGTCGTCCTGCTGGTGCTCCGCGCGCAGAACGCCGAGGACCCGGCGGAGCTCGCCGAGCGCGCCGCGGCCCGTGCTGGACACCGCCTCCATCGCCCCGAGCGCCTTCTGCGGGTCGGCGCGCGCCACGGTGGTCGCCCCGTCGGCGAGGGAGATCATCACGCCGAGGCTGTGCGCGACGATGTCGTGGATCTCCCTCGCGATGCGGGTCCGCTCCGCCGCCACGGCCAGCTCGGCCTGGCGGGCCTCGCGCTCCCGCATGGACGCCCGATAAGCGCGCTGGTTGCGCAGCGTCAGGCCGATCAGCCCGGCCATCGTGGCCATGCCGACCGGCGGGATGCCGAGGAAGCGCGGGACGACGACACCGAACAGCGACTGCACGAGGATGCCGACGACGACCACCGCGGTGGCGATGTGCGCCTCACGGGAGGGGCGGCGCAGCATGACGCTGCAGTAGGCGAAGTACACCGCCAGCTCGCCGACGACGCTGACGCCCAGCGCCCACTGGGTGCCGACCACCGCGGTGGTGACCGCGAAGACCGTCACCGGCGCCCGGCGCCACCACAGCAGCGGCAGCACGAGGACGAACTGGAAGAACCACGGCAGCACGGCCCCGCCGTACTTCGCCGCCGTCATCGGCACGCCGAGCGCGGTGAGCAACGCGGGCGCGAGGAGATCCAGGACGAGTGGGTGGCGCGCGACGAACTGACGCGCGCGGTTCGCGAGCACCGTGGCCTCCCTGTGCCGGTTCCCCCGACGTACGTGTTACCAGAAGATCATTTCAGGGGGTCCGGTACGGGGTGGCGGCCCTGGTGGTGGCGAACATGAGAGCTGGTCGGGTCTTCGGCGCGGCAGCCGGAGGACGCCGAGCACCTCGGGCACGGTGCCGTAGCGGTAACCGGTGCAGCCCGCCCTGTCCTCTCGCGGCGCGGAAACGCGTCGGCGCGCCGGGGGAGCCCGGCGCGCCGACCCGCGAACCAGCAATCAGTCCACAGTGGACTTACTTGTACGGGGCAGCGGCCTTGCCCGCCGCGTACATCAGCGCCGGCTTGATCTTCGGCCAGTGCGTGCTGTCCTGGCAGGAGTACTGCGGCAGGAAGCCGCTGCACGAACCGAAACGCGCGCCGATCTCGAAGGTGTAGCCGGGAACGCCGAGCTTGTCGTACACCCAGTCGTCGGTGCCGCCAGAGGCCGCGTAGCCGACCACCTCGGGCGCGGTGCCGTAGGTGTAGCCGGTGATGCCCGCCATGTCCTTGGCCATCGCGCGGATCTTGGCGTCGTTGCCGGTCACCGCGCCCGACTTGTGGCTCCACGGGAAGATGATCCCGTTGGTGTAGCTGTGCAGCGTGATCATCATGCCCTTGGTGTCCACCGAGGCGGGCGTGGTGTCGCCGTCGCCCCTGGTGTCCGGGAAGATCTTGCCGAGCAGCCCCTCCAGCGCCTTCGTCTCCACCTCGGAGGACGCGCTCGGCCCGCGGTAGATCTCACTGCACGGGTCGGTCGAGGTGCCGCTCTGGCCGTAGTGGGTGTTGGAGTTGCGGTTCAGGTCGATGCCGATCTGGCCGAACCCGCACGAGGCGCCGTTGCTGTCGTTGGCGTTCTTGCGGTGCAGCTTCGGCGAGTTGCCGCCCTGCTGCACGATCTCCACGCCGTCGGGGTTCGTGATCGGCACGACCCACATCTCGGTGGAGTCCATGAGCCTGGTGACTTCGGCGTCCTTGCCGTAGTTCGCCGTCAGGTGGTCGATCCACCGCCACGCCATGTCACCCGTGGTGATCTCGCGCGCGTGGATCTGCGCCATCAGGAAGAAGCGCGGCTTGGCCGAGTTCGGCTTCTGCTCGCAGTCGCCCGCGTTCTTCTTCGTCAGGCAGATCGCGCGGAGGTCGTAGCCGCCCTTGCCGGTGGACTTGCGCCACGACTGCCCGTAGGTCACCAGGCTGCTCAGCGCCGGGAAGTCCGCGGCCACCTTGTCCAGGTGCGCGTGGTGGGCGCGCACCGTGCGGTAGCCGCCGTAGTAGGTCTCGTCGATGTCCGCGCGGGTGATCGGGCCCGCGTCGCGCTGGGCCTTCGGCGGCGCCCACTTCGGCGCGGGCATCACCGACTCGATCGTCGTGGTGAAGCCGGCCGCGCGGATGCGCTCGCCCTCGGTCTTGTCGCCGAGCACGAACAGGTCGTCCCCGTCGCGCTCCTCGAGCACGTCGGAGCCGAGGTCGAGCAGCCGCTCGGAGTTCTTCACCGCCTGCTTCACGCGGTAGACGTACTGTTCCTGAGGCTGGTGGGCGACCGGGGTGTCGGTCTGGGCGACCGGCACGGTTCCGGGGTTCTGCGCCAGCAGCGCGCCGGAGACGGCGAGCGCGACGGCTATGCCCAGGATCGGGACACGGGACATGCTCTGTCCTTCCGCAGGGTGTGCAGCGTTTATCGACGTTAAGCCGTCTGGCCCATCGCCGCTAACCCTCCGAAAGAACCCTCTGTTTCACGGTTTTTGTGAATCACACGTCCTCACGGTCGAGCGAGCTGCCGTCCCAGGTGGTGTGCGTGCACGCGACGCCGCCGCCGTTCTTCGGCCGCAGCACGTCGAAGATGTGCATGCGCGGGATCTTCGGCGAGACGCCCCAGCCGCTGGGCCAGGTGATGATCCAGTCCATGTCCAGGTCCACCAGCAGCCCGAGCATCCTGGCGATCGTCGGATCGTCCAGCCGCTCGAACGCCTCGTCGAGGAGTACAAGGCGAAGCGGCCCTGTGAAAGTGCTCGATCCCGCAAGCGGATCTTCGGTCGTGTCCTCGCCGGGCTCCGTGCCGACCGCGTCGTAGAACGAGGCGGCGGCGGCGAAAAGGGTCACGTAGGAGACGAGGCGCGTTTCGCCCGAGGACAGCTGGCGCAGCCGCCGCACGCGGGGCTTGCTGTCCGGGCCGGTGTCGCGGACCCGCACGGTGAACGCGTACCAGGTCCGGTAGTCCAACGCGCGAGCCAAGATCTCGGCGTAGCCGCTGGAGTGCGCGTCCCGTTCGGATTCGATGCGCTCGGTGAAAGCCCGGCGCAGCACCGCGTCCTGCTCCTCGTCGCGGTCGGCGAACGGAGTGCGGACCAGCTCCAGCGCGTCCTTGGTGTTCGGGTCCAACGCGGCCGACGGACGCCATTCGAGCTGCACGTGCACGCCCTGGCTGGACCGCGCCTGGTCGAGCACCTCGTTCATCCGCTTGCACAGGTCCTCGGCGACGCCGATCTGCGTGCGCAGCCGCTCCGCGAGGTCCCGCATGAGGTAGTCGGAGAAGATGTCCTGGTAGCGCTCGCCGAGGTAGCCGCGCTGCTCGCCCAGCTTCGACGCCACGCGCGCCGCCGCCTCGGCGACAGGCCGCGGGCCTTCCTCCGACGTCACGGTCACGGTGAGCACGCCCGCGACCGTCTCGGCGGTGATGTTGTGGCTGCCCGCCAAAGAGGACTGGAGCGCCTGGAGCTTGCCGATCACGGTGCCTTCGCTGACCGGCCGCTTCTCCGGGGCTTCGCGCAGCACCTCGATCACGGCGGCCAGGTCGTCCAGCGGTGGCTCCTCGGCCTCCGGCAGCGCAGCCGCCCACACACCGGGCGCGGTGAGCAGCGCGCGGAACGCCTCGTTGGCGCGCTCGCGCTCGGCCTCGGTGCCGCTGCGCTGCTGCTGCTTGGTCTCCAGCAGCGTCTCGACCTTCGTGGCCTCCTCGCGCACCGCGATCACCCGCTCGCGCGCGGCGGGCAGGTCCTTGCGGGCCTGGCGGTGCTCGCGCTCCACCTCGGCCAGCTGCGCGGCGATCTGCTGCGCCTCACCGCCGATCGAGGTGGTGAGCTCCTCCAGCGCCCTGGCCTGCTCGCCGTACTCGGTGCAGCGCAGCTCCGCCTCGGCCTCGGCCTCCTCGCGGTCGCTGAGCGCGGCGTGGTGGTTGTGCAGCGCGTCAGCCAGCTGGTTCACCGTGCCCGCGCACCGCTCGACCAGCGATTCCCGAAGCTGCTCAACGGTTCCGCGCGCCTGCTCGGCCGCACGGTAGGCCTGCTCCAGCGCGGCGGTCTCGTCGGAGAGCCCCGCCTCGGTCGCGGCCTGCGTCAGCTCGGTTCTCGTTGCCTGCCACCGCAAATCGGCTTCCTGGTGCTGCTCGCGCAGGGCTCGCGCGCGCTGCTCCGCCTCGGCCGACGCCTCCTGTGCGCTGGCCAGCCGCGCGTGCGCGGTGATCAGGTCGCCGTCGTCGGGGAACGCGGCGAGGTGCCGCTCCCACGCCTTCACGTGCTGGCGCGCGGTCTCCACCGCCTGCTGCGCCTCGGCCCGCAGGCCACGGAGCTGGTCCAGCTCCTCTTCCAGTTCGGCGATCCGCCGTTCCTGCGCGGCTTTGCGGGCACCGGCGCCCAGGTACTCGGCGGCGTCCTTCTGCCACGAGCCGGACAACGCCCCGGCGCGCCACGTCCCGTCCGTGGACACGGCCATCGAAGATCCGCTCGCGGGATCGAGCATTGACACGGGAGAGCCGTCCGCAGACTCGACCGAGACCGACTCCAGGAGGCGCTCGATCATCTCGGTCGGCACCGGACAGCCCGGTTCGGGCGCGGGGGTGAGCAGTTCGGCGAGTGTCCTGCCGGGCAGCTGTTCCCGTGGGCTGGCAACGACATCAGCCTCGCCCGCGCCCGCGATCCGGCCGTCGGAGAACACCCACGCGGCGAGCAGACCGCTGGACTGCAGGGCGGCTTCGAGACCCGCGCGCTCGTCAGCCGAGAGCACCTGGCGGAAGTCGACCAGGCGGTAGAACTCCGCGCCAGTACTGGGATCGCGCTCGGTCAGCGTGCTCCTCGGCGGTACCGGCTCCTGGCCCTGGCGCAGGCCGCGCAGCTCGGTGTCGCGCTCGGAGATCGACGCGCGCAGCTCGGTCAGCCGCTGCTCGGCGTTGAGCACCTGCTGGCTCGCCGTGTGCAGGTGCGGCCCGGCCCACTTGCGAATCTCCTGCGCCGCCCGGCGGCCCGCCGCGCTCTCCGCGACCAGCAGTTCCGGGCGCGGCAGGTGCGGCAGCTCCGTGATGTCCAAACTGGACAGAGGGCCGTCCTGGACCCAGCGCTGCGCGGCCTCGGACCAGTCCTGCGCGGCCACCTCGACCCGCTGGCCGGCCTCGTTGCGCCGCCCCGCGGACTCGGTTGCCGCGATCATCGCGTCGCGCGCCGTGCGGTGCAGCTGCTCCACCCGGTCTCGCGCGCGGTCGGACTCCACGGCCCGCTGGTGCAGCGTCAGGGTGAGCGCACTCCGTTGCCGCACAACGGCCGCGGCTTCCTCAGCACGCTCACCGGCTTCGCGCAGCGCGGCCAGCAGCTCGTCCGGGCTCAGCGCGGGCAGCTGCCTGCGCTCGATCGGCAGCGCCTCGGCGTCCGGGTCCGGCTTCGCCCGCACGCGCGCGGTGACCACCTCGACGGTCGCCGGCGGGGCGGCGGGGGCCTGCACGGACAGCGTCCGCTCCAGGCCCGCCGACGCCAGGAGCTGACCCGCCTGCTCGGCCAGTCCTCCGGCCGCCGCGGTGTCCCGCTCCAGCCGCTCCAGGCTGCCCAGCACCGCGTCGACCGCGCGGTCCTCTTGCGCACGTTGACGATTGGCCACGTCGAGTGCGCTCTCCGCGCCCTTGCGCGAGGTCGCGACGAGGCGTTCGCGGTCCTGGAGATCGCGCAAGCCCTGGTAGGCGGGCAACGCCTTCAGCGCCTCGATGCGGACCTCGAGCTCGCTCTCGGTCTCCTCAAGCTCGGTGACCTTGGCCTCGGCCTCGGCGCGCTCCTCGGCGGAGGAGATCTTCCTGCGCTCCAGCCGGTTCAGCTCCGACAGCAGCGAGGTGAGCCTGCGCTGCGCCGCCTCGGCCTGCTCGGCTGCCTTGCGCACCTCGGTCAGCGCGTAGCCGGAGTAGGAGTTGAGGAACGTGCTCAGGGCGGAGTCGGCGGTGCTGAGCCGGACGATGTTCTCCCTGATCGACTCCAGGTCGTCGAAGGAGGTGGCCAGCCGCTCGATCAGCGAGGTCTCCAACGGCGGAAGCGCGTCGGAGAGGATCTGCTCGAGCTGCCCCTCCAGCACCTTCAGGCCGACGTCGGGGTTGCGCAGCGTCCGCTGCAGGTGCAGCAGGTCGGCGTAGCGGTCGGCGGGCACGCCGTAGACGGTCTCGGCGATCTTCGCGCGGAAGGACGCCTCCTCCAGCACGCAGTCCGCGCCGATCACCTCGCGCAGCTGGGCCGGGCCGAGCGGAACCCGCTCGGCGCCGACGAGCTGCAGGTTGCGGCCGACGCGGGCCTTGGTGATGAACCGCCAGGAGTCCGTCACCTGCTGCGAGGTCTTCGAGGCCTTCACGCCGATGCCGCACGTGAGGTACTCGCCCTCCCCGCGCTCCAGCTCCACCCACGCGTAGCCGATCCGGTTCGGGCCGCCGGTGTAGTCGTCGAGCATCAGGCGCCGGATGCTGACCGTGTCGAAGCCCTTGGAGCCCATCTGGCGCAGTTCGCCGTCCAGGCACAGCGGCAGCAGCAGCTCCAGGGTCCGCGACTTGCCGGAGCCGTTGGTGCCCTGGAAGATCACCCGGCCGCCGGAGAAGTCGAACTCCTGCTCGGCGTACTGCCAGATGTTGACGATGCCGCCACGGTTGAGTCGCCAGCGGTTCACGTGCTCTCCTCATCAAAAAGCGACCAGCTTGGCGTCTGGACAACGGGTTCGGGGGTCTCGTCGGTGCTCTCGCGCCCAGGGGAAGCGTCGGGGTCGGGCACCCAGCGGTGCGCGGCCGGGCTGATCAGCCAGGTGCCCTCGTCCTGCTGCACGGCCAGGCTGAGGGCCGCCAGCAGTTCCAGGACACCGTCGACCAGCTCGTCCACGTCCTCGGTGGCCTGCTTCGACCACGCGGACGGGTAGGACTCGACGAGGTCGACGCAGACCTCGCGCAGGCGCAGCCTGCTCACCTCGGTCCGGCCGTCCTCGCGCGGCTCCACGTCCTCGTCCAGCTTCAGCAGCTCGGGCAGGGACAGCAGTGCGACCCTGGCGACCGTGCCCATGCCGGGGAAGCCGAGGTCGGTCAGGTACTCCTCGGGGTCGGTCACCGCGACGCCCTCCAGGCGGACCTCGGCGACCAGGCCGAAACAGCGCTCCAACAGCAGCGACTCGCGCTTGTGGTGGCGCCGCAACCAGGTCGCCTGCTCCTCGGGCAGATCCGCGTGCAGCACAACGGGATCCTCGACGAGCCTGCGCCGCACCGCGTGCTCGACGCCGCGCTCGCCACCGACCATCCCGGCGCACGCGGAGGCCGTGATCAGTTCCTCCGGTGTCTCCACCTCGCCGATCGGCCCGGCCAGCAGGTGCCCGAGCAGGTCGGTGTCCACGGTGATCAGCGCTTCGCTCGGCGCCTCGCCCGTCCACGGCGCCACCGAACCCTCGGTCTCGGTGATCACGCCGAGCGCGACGAGGTGGCGCAGCGCGGCGGTCAGCGCGCGCCGGTCGGGCAGCCCGTCGGAGACCTCGATCCCGGCTTCCGCCGCCGCCGCGCGGATCTCGGCGACCAGGCGCGACAACAGCACCTGGCGGCCGACACCGATCAGCGCCGCCATGCTCAGCGCGAGGTAGGCGTAGCCGCGCGGGGTCAGCGACTGCTCGCCGCGGGTGACCTGCGGGCCGGGGCCGGACTTGTAGAGCCGGGCGAATTTCCGTTGCACCACAAGGCGATAGCCGAGCAGCGAGGAGAACAGCTCCTGCAACGCGACGCGGTGGCGGAACACCAGCGGCAGGAGATCGCCGTCGTGACCGTCCACTCGCAACAGTGGTCGGCGCAGCAGGGTCCGCGCGCACCGCACCACGTTCGCTGCGTCGATGTCCGACAGTCCGTCGAGCACCGCGACAGCCGCCGCCGCGCCCCGCTGTCTGGTGGCAGTGGTCATGACGTGCGCACCTCGGGCTGTTCGGTGGTGAGGGCGACCCGTGCGCCGTGCAGCGTGAGGACTCCGCCGACCGTCTTGATGCGGGTCGGCCCGTCCTCGGTGGGCTGGACGGTCAGGCGCAGCCCGCGCACGGGGTCGGCTGCCGAGCCCTGGTCGGTGTCGCGCTCGCGCTGCGCCATCGCCAGCGTCAGCAGCTCGCAGAAGACACCGAGCGCGTCCGAGGACAGCTCCGTCTCCTCCAGCTTCGGTGCCGCGGCCGCGAGTTCGAACACCGCCGCCGCCCGCCGCTGATCGGCCTTCCTCGCTTCCGCCAGAAGGGTTTCCTGGGTGAAGGGGTCGTCCAGGATGCGCGAGGCACGACCGCGCGCGCCGCGGTCACCGCGACTGCGGACGCTGACGGTCACGTCCACGACCGGGCCGTCGCGCCAGGGCGTGTGCTCGTCGTCGCCGTCGTGCTCCGGCGCGGGGAGCAGGTGCCGCGACGAGTACAGCCCGAAGGCCGCCGCGTAGATCGAATGCGCTTCGGCGGGCTCGGCCTCGTCGAACCAGGTGGCCAGCTCCAGCAGCTCCGAGCGCCTGCCGGGGAGCAGCCCGCCGCCCGCCGTCGCGCGCTTCACGCTGGCCAGCAGCGAACCGATCGCGCGCGCCGTGGCCTCGCGCAGCGCCGTGACCTGGCTCGGCCGTCCGGGGCGGTCGACGAACCAGTCGGTCAGCTCCTGCCAGTCCGTCCGCGACCGTCCGCGCGCCCGTTCCACCGCGGTGCCGAGCTGATCGTTCGGGCCGAGCAGCCGCAGCAGTTCGGAGCGGCCCCTGGCCAGGCCCTTCAACGCGTCCGCGATGGTCGGGGTGTGCCGCAGCACGTCCTCGACGACCATCTGGATGTACTCGACGAGCAGGTTGCGGAAGCCGGAGATCTCGTCCGGCTCCAGGTTGTGCCTGGTGACGACCTGGCCGAGGTAGGCGTAGAAGTCGCGGACCGTCACGGCCAGCTCGGCGTGCTGCAGGAACAGCGTGGTGACCTGCTCGGCCAGTTCCTCGCGGGCCCGCTTGGCCACCGATCCGCCCTGGCCTTCCGCGGTGATCGCCCTGGACAGGGTGCCGCCGAGCTGGACGAGGCCGCGCTCGATCGCGGGCAGCAGCTCCCGGGAGACCTCGCGCGCGCCCTCCGGCACCCGCAGCAGCTCGTCCACGTCGCGCTGGACGCGCACGGCGAGCTTGTTCACCTGATAGCGGAACGCGCCGCGGACGAACTCGGCGATGCTCGACGCGATCGTCTCGCGCCGCCCTTTGACCAGATTCCCCCAGTCGTGGAGCCGCTTGAGCCGGTCGGCGACCACCTCGGGGTCGGACTCGCCCGGGTCGATCGCGCCCTCGCGCTCCAGCGGGGCCAGCGCGGCGGCGACCTCGTTGGGCGAGAGGTCCGGCAGCAGGGTGGCCGTGAACAGCCGCATGATGGCCAGGTAGCTGCGGCGATGCTCGGCCGTCAGGTAGGCGTACAGGGCGAGGCGGGGCTCGGCCTCCTGGTCCGCCCCGGCCGCCTCACCCGCCCGGTCCGGCAAGCTGGTCTCGGTGTCGATCGTTTGCCCCTCGTGCCCGGCACTCACTTCCGCGCCACCTTAACCCGATCCCCGGCGGCGCCCGCGCGAGCGCTAACGTGCTCCGCACTCGCCCAGCAGTGCACACCGGGAGGCTCAGTTGAGCGCGGCTCGCGCGATCGGTCTGTTGCTCGGAGTCGCCGCGGACGCCGCGCTCGGTGATCCCCGCAGGGGGCATCCCGTCGCCGCGTTCGGCCGCGCCGCGCAGTCCCTGGAGCGCGTGCTCTACCGCGACAGCCGGGGCGCGGGTGTCCTCTACAACGCCGTGCTGACCGGGGGCGTCGTCGCGCTCGGCGTCGGCGTGGAGCGGCTCGGCCGCAACCGGCCGCTGGTGCAGGCGCTCGGCACGGCCGCCGCGACCTGGGCGGTGCTCGGCGGGACCTCGCTCGGCGCGGAGGGCACGGCCATGGCCCAGGCCCTCGACGGCGGGCGGCTCGACGAGGCCCGCGACCGGCTGCCCAACCTGTGCGGGCGCGAGCCCGGGCTGCTGGACAACCAGGGCCTCTCGCGCGCGACCGTGGAGTCCGTGGCGGAGAACACCTCCGATGCCGTGGTGGCCCCGCTGTTGTGGGGAGCCGTTGCCGGAGTGCCCGGTCTGCTGGGCTACCGCGCGATCAACACCTTGGACGCGATGGTCGGCCACCGCTCACCGCGCTACGCGAACTTCGGCTGGGCTTCGGCGCGCATCGACGACGTGGCCAACCTGGTCCCGTCCCGGGTCGCGGCGATGCTGACCTCGTTGTGCGCGCCGGTCGTGGGTGGCTCCGCTCGTGGTGCGTGGCGGACGTGGCGGCAGGACGCGTCGGCGCACCCCAGCCCCAACGCCGGGCAGATCGAGTCGGCGTTCGCGGGCGCGCTCGGCGTGCGGCTGGGCGGTCGCACGGTCTACGGCTACGGCGCGGAGGAGCGTCCGGTGCTCGGTGAGGGCCGCACCCCGGACTCCGGCGACGTCACGCGGAGCGTCGAGCTGTCCCGGGTGATCGGCACGGCGACCGCGGCGGTGTCAGCGGTGGCTTCCGTAGCGATCGGCCGGCTTCGTCGGCGTCGCTGATCCCTCTTCTGCCGCAAGCATTTCCTGCACAGTCATCTTGCGCGGCTGATCAGGGTTGGCCTCGCGGTAAGCGAAGTAGCACAGGCCGAGCAACGCCATCACGCCGAATCCGTACCACTGCAACGCGTAGGAGAAGTGCGGCCCGCTGTCCAGGTTCGGCAGTGGCAGCGGCCCGCGAACGCCCGGCTGACCCGGGTTGAGCTGCACGAAGCCCGGCTCCAGCTGGACCCCGGTCGCGGCCGTCACCGCGGCGGTGCTCACCGAGTACACCTGCTTGTGCTTGCCGATGTTGACCATCTCGCGGGTTTCCCCGCCGCCTCCGTCGACCCGCAGCCTGCCGACGACCGTGACCTCTCCCGTGGGCGGGGCGTCGTAGTCGGGGATCTGCGTGCCGTTGATCGGCCGCTCGAAGCCGCGGTTGATCAGCACAGTCCTGCCGTCGGTCAGCCGCATCGGGGTCAGCACCTCGAACGCGGCCTCACCGAGGACCGTGCGCAGGCGCGCGACCGTCTCGGCCTCGGGAAGGTAGGTGCCGGTGAGCCGCACCTGGCGCCACTCGTTGTTCGCCGTGGGGCGCTCGTAGGCGATGACCGGGGCCGTCTCGGAGCTGCTGACGTTGCTGATCAGCAGCTGCTTGCGCTCGTGCTGCCGGAACTGCCACGGCCCGAGCAGCAGGAAGCACGCCGCGGAGAACATCAGCACTCCGGCGATCAACGCCAGCCAACCCGGCCGCAGCAGAAACTTCCAACGCACGGACACCACGGTATGCGTAGTTCAGCTACGAGCCGCCGCCAGGGCTCTGCCCGCGTAGGACCGCCCGAACGCCGCCGTGTGCACGAGCAGCGGAAACACCTGGTGCAGCGCAACGCGATCCCGCCAGCCGTCGGCGAACGGGGCCACCTCCAGGTACGCCCCGCGCACCCGCTCCAGGTGTGGGCAACCGAACAGTTCGAGCATGGCGAGGTCGCTCTCCCGGTGCCCTCCGTGCGCCGCCGGGTCGATCAGCCAGGCCCGCTCGCGGCCCCAGTGCACGTTCCCGCTCCACAGGTCGCCGTGCACCCGCGAGGGCGGCTCGTCCGGCACATCCCACTCGCGGTCGAAGACCCGTGCTTCCTCGTTGGTCAGGTACCCGCGGTCCACCGCCATGCGCACGTAGGGCTCGACCCGCAACCGTGAGTGGAACTCCGCCCAGCTGTCACACTCCTCGTTCCGCATCGGCACCGGCCCGATCCAGGCGTCACGCGGCCCGTTCTCCGGCGGCGAGCCGTACTTCGGCGCACCCTGCGCGTGGATCTCCGCCAGCGCTCGGCCCAGCTCCTCGGCGGCTCGCTCCGAAGGCTCACCCGGCTCGATGTACTGCATGACGATCCGGTCCTCGTCCCACTCGAAGACCTCCGGCGCCGCTCTGCCCAGCCAGATGAGCGAAGCCGCCTCCGCCCAGGTCCCGTTGGGCTCAGGTGCGGTCCTCTCCTTGATCGCCACCGTGCGCCCGTCGAGCTCGGCCCGGTAGACCGTCCCGCTCGCCCCCGAGCCGATCGGGATCACAGGCGCTCCTTGACCCACCGCACCAGGCCGGGCGACGCCGCTTCGATCATCTCCAGCACCTCGGTGAACCCGCTGCGCTCGCCGTAGTACGGGTCCGGCACGTCCAGGTCCGTGCCCTCCGGCGCGAACGACCTCAGCAGCCGGACGCGGTCCGGGTCGCCCACCAGCCTGCGCAGGTCCCGCGCGTGCCCTGAGTCCAGCGCCACCAGCAGGTCCGCGTCCAGGTGCGCTTCGCCGACCTGCGCCGCGGTGTGCTTCGTCGGATACCCGTGCTCCCGCAACGTCGCCCCCGCCCGCGAGTCGATCTTCTCGCCCACGTGCCAGGACCCCGTGCCCGAACTGCTCACCCGCACCCGGTCGTCCAGGCCCTCGCGCCGCAGGTGCTCGGCGAACACCAGCGCGGCCATGGGGGACCGGCAGATGTTCCCCGTGCAGACGAAGCAGATGTGCAGGTCGTGCTCAGACGCTCGCGAACTCACGGCGGCATTCTTCCACCCGGGCCTGCTCGTGCGGGTGCTGCCGAGCCAGGTGCGCCACCGCGGCGAGCACGGTCACGGCAAAGATGATCACGTAGATGTTGCCGAGGAGGAACGCGAGCGCATTGCCCTGGAACACGGGCGGCTCGGTGACCGAGGGGGCCGGGGCGGCGAGCGCGTGCAGCTTCGGGAAGGTCAGCACGAACAGCGGCGCCAGCACCCACCACGACTTCCGCACCGCGATCACGGCCAGTGGGACGATCCACACCCAGTGGTGCCCCCACGACCACGGCGACACGGTCGCGGCGCACAGACCGCACAAGGTCAGCGCGAGCAGTTCCTCGCCGCGCTGGCTGGCCCACGCCGCGAGGGCGAGGGTGCCGATCGTGACCACGGCCGCCAGCACGATCCACAGACCCTGGGTCTCGTCCGAGAGGCCGCCGAAAGCCCGCAGCACCATTCCGCGCAGCGACTGGTTGTGCACGGCGGCGACATCCGGGAAAACGCGGGCGGCGTCGGTGAACGTCCCGCCTAGCCAGAACCTCACCGAATCCTTCGGCAGGAGCAGAAAGCCCACTGCGATGGTGCCCCCGAAACCCGCCAGTGCCATGGCCGCCGCGCGGAATCGCCGGGTGATGACGAGATAGGCGACGAAGAACAACGGCGTGAGCTTGATGCCCGCGGCGATGCCGACACCGATTCCCTTGGTGCGCCGGGAATCGTCGCGGAGCAGGTCCCACAGCACGAGCGCGAGCAGTGCCAGGTTGACCTGGCCGATCGAGTGCGTCACCCGAACCGCTTCGGTGAGCAGCAGGGGAGCGGCCATGAGCAGCGTCAGCGTGAGGGCCTTCCGCTTCTCCAACGCGTGCCACGACCGCGACAGCGAAGAGGTCAGCAGCGCGTAGTTCCCCAGCGCCACCAGCGACTGCGCCGCGACCACCGGCAGCAGTGCGAGCGGGACGAAGATCAGCGCGGCGAACGGCGTGTAGGTGAACAGCAGGCCCGCGAACAGCTCGTTCTCGTACACCGGCGCCCCGTCGAGCACGGCCTGGCCGCCCGCGCGGTAGACGCCGAGGTCGATGGCGAAACCCGAGACGGTCCTGATCGCCATGGCCAGTCCGGCGATGTAGACGAGGAGGGTGAACGCGCGAGACATGAAGAGGAATTCGCCTTTGAATCGAGGGCGGCTTAGGCGAATCCAGCTTCGGGCAGACGCGGTTCCCGGTGATCCGGGAAGGCCCGGGTATTCGGTGGGGGCGACCCTGACGGGGAGAAATTATTTCCACAACCCGGAGCGCCGCAGGGCGCGTTCCGCGCGGACAGAACCGATCACACCCATAAACGGAATGACCTCGCCCGCGACCCGCGCGGCTTCTCGCGACCGAACGCGAGCCAGTGCCTCCACCAGGTGGGCACCGTAGACGAAGCGGGATCGAGGATTGCTGTCGCCGGCCTCGTAGGAGTCGGCCAGCTCCTCGATCCCCCGTCCCCGTTCCGCGCGCATCATGCCCTCGTGCCAGGAGAGTTCGCGCTCGTTGATCCACCACGTCCAGGACGGATCTCGCGCGCCGACCCCGTCGAGGAACGCGCTCCGGGCGCGGGCGAACTCCCGCTCCGCTTCACCGGACGCGCCGAGCGCCGCCAGCGCCCTCGCCCGGCGGACCCGGAACAGCGCGGCGACCCGGTGCGGCAGATCGGTGGCGAGCATGTCGTCGGCGATCCGCAGACCCTCGCGATTCAGTCCGATGTGGACGGACGCTTGCGCCTGGTTGGACAGGATGAACCAGCGCATCGGCAGGTCGGCGATGGCCAACGCGGCCCGGTTGACCCACCGCGCCTCGCGGTGCCGCTCCGAATCGAAGAGCAGCCAGCCGCACACCTCCCCGAGCTCCGCCGTCACCTGCCGCAGCTCTCGCGTCGCTCCCCGCCGAGCCTGGGCGAACCGCCGCAACGCCAGGTCGGCGATCCCGGCCGCTCCGTGTGCGCAGTCCAGCTCGACGAGTTCGCGCACCGTCTCCCGCACGTCCACGCCGCCCAGTCTCCGCGTCGCACCGGGGCGGGTGCATAGACTTCCGCGCTGATGAGCAGTGATGTGGACCGGGCGGCGCTGCGCCACCACGGCGATGTCGAGGCCCTGCCCGGGCTGGCCGACTTCGCCGTCAACGTGCGCGCCGATCGGCCGCCGCAGTGGCTGCGCGAGCGCCTGGCCGCCGCTCTCGACAAGCTCGGCCGCTACCCGAGCGCGCAGGACGACGCCGCCGCGAGGGCCGGCGCCGCCGCGCGCCACGGCCGTCGGCCGGACGAGGTCATGGTGCTCAACGGGGCGGCGGAGGGATTCGCCCTGCTGCCCGCCCTGAAGCCGCGCCTGGCCGCTGTGATCCACCCGTCCTTCACCGAGCCCGAGGTCGCCCTGACCGACGCGGGCGTCCCGGTCACGCGGGTGCTGCTGGACGACCACACGCTGGCGTCCGCGCGCGTTCCCGACGAAGCCGATCTCGTCGTGATCGGCAACCCGACCAACCCCACGTCCGTGCTGCACCCCGCCGCCGCTGTCCGCGCGCTCGCCCGCCCCGGTCGCGTGCTCGTGGTGGACGAGGCGTTCGCCGACACCATCCCCGGCGAGCCCGAGTCGCTGGCCGGGGACACCACGTCCGGCCTGCTCGTGCTCCGCAGTCTGACCAAGACGTGGTCCCTGCCCGGTCTGCGCGCCGGGTACGCGCTCGGGGAACCCGAACTGCTCGCCGCGCTCGGCCTGCACCGTCCACAGTGGCCGGTCAACGCGCTCGTGCTCGAAGCCGTCCGCGCGTGCTGCGAGCCGGATGCCGTCGCCGAGGCGGAATCCGTCGCCCGCGAGCTGGAGGACCACCGCGTCGGATTCGCCAAGGCGCTCGCCGAGCTGCCCGGGGTGACCGTGGTCGAGCCCGCCCGGGCACCCTTCCTGCTGCTCCACGTCCCCGGAGCTGCGGCACTGCGGGAACGCCTGCGCGCCAAAGGCTTCGCGGTGCGGCGCGCCGACACCTTCCCCGGGCTCACCCCGGATCACCTGCGCGTCGCCGTGCGCGCTCCTGACCAGACCGCCCCACTGCTCGCCGCATTGCGTGAACTACTGGAGGAGTCCGTCCTGTGAACGAGTGTGCGAGTGAACCATCGAACACAGCGCCCCGGGATCACGGGCCGCCGAGCTTTCGAGGCGGTTCTGTGAGCCCCACTCTCGCCGAGGTGATCACCGCGCTGGAGCGGGCCTACCCGCCCGCGCTCGCCGAACCCTGGGACGCCGTCGGGCTCGTCTGCGGCGACCGGACCGAGCCGGTGCGGTCCGTGCTCGTCTGCGTGGACCCCGTTGAGTCCACTGTGGACGAAGCGCTGGAGCTGGGCGCCGACCTCGTGCTGGCCCACCACCCCCTCCTGCTGCGCGGGGTGCACGGCGTACCGGCGGACGACCCCAAGGGCAAGCTGATCCACCGCCTGATCCGCGCGGGCTCGGCGCTGTTCTGCGCCCACACCAACGCCGACTCCGCTGACCCCGGGGTCTCCGACGCGCTGGCCGACGCGCTCGGCCTGGTCGGCACCGCCCCTCTCGAACCCAAGCCGGACGCGCCCACGACCGGCCTCGGCCGCGTCGGCGAACTCGCCGAGGCCGAGCCGTTCGCGCAGTTCGTCCGCCGCGTGGCCGAAGCGCTGCCCGCCACCGCGTGGGGCGTCCGAGCCGCTGGCGATCCCGAGCGCATGATCAAGCGTGTGGCGGTCTGCGGCGGCGCGGGGGACTCGATGCTCGGCGTGGCGACGCGGTCCGGGGCTGACGCCTACGTCACGGCGGACCTCCGCCACCACCCCGCCGGCGAACACCTGGAAAAGGGCTCGGATCTGCCCGCGCTCGTCGACGTCTCGCACTGGGCGAGCGAGTGGCCGTGGTGCGAGCAGGCGGCGCGCGTCATCCGCGACGCCTTCGGCGGTAACGTCGCAGTCCACGTCTCTGAGCGCCGCACTGATCCTTGGACGCTCGCAGCGTCCCGTTAGACACAGCCTCATCGGCATCCTGATCACAACTCCATTGGGGGAGCACCTCGTGAAAGCAGCACCCGCCGTCCAGCGCCGCCTCCTCGACCTCGCCGAGGTCGACACCGAGCTCGACCGCGTCGCCCACCGCAGGCGGAACCTGCCGGAGCTGGCCGAGATCGCCGAGGCGGAGCAGGTGCTGCGGGCCAAGCGGGACGCGGTGGTGGCCGCCGAGACCACGCTGGGCGACCTCGACCGGGACGTGAAGCGCCTGGAGACCGAGATCGACCAGGTCCGCGCCCGCGCCGACCGCGACCGCAAGCTGCTCGACGACGGTGTGCCCGCCAAGCAGGCGGAGAACCTCAACCACGAGCTGGAGACGCTCAAGCGGCGCCAGGGCGTGCTGGAGGACGAGTCGCTGGAGCTGATGGAGCGGCGCGAGGCCGTCGAGCAGGACGTGACCTTCGCCAAGAGCGAGCTGGCCACCGCGGAGGAGAAGCTCTCCGACGCGCAGGGCCGTCGCGACCAGGCGTTCGCCGATCTGGAGACCACCGAGGCGCGCTCCAGCGACCGCCGCAAGACCGTGCTCGCCGAGCTGCCGACCGAGCTGGTCACGCTCTACGAGCGCGTCCGCGCCAACAAGGGCACCGGTGCCGCGCTGCTGCGCGCCCGCCGCTGCGGGGCCTGCCGCCTCGAACTCGACCGGACCGCGATCAGCGACCTGCGCGCGGCCGCGCCCGACGAGGTCGTCCGGTGCCAGGAGTGCGGCGCGATCCTCGTCCGGACCTCGGAGTCCGGTCTGTGACCACGCGCGTGATCGTCGAGGCTGACGGTGGTTCCCGGGGCAACCCGGGGCCCGCCGGGTACGGCGCCGTCGTCCTCGACGCCGCGACGGGTGAGGTGCTGGCGGAGCGCTCCGCGGGCATTGGCGTCGCCACCAACAACGTCGCCGAGTACCAGGGCCTGATCGCCGGGCTCACCGCCGCGGTCGACCTCGGTGCGGAGACCGTCGAGGTGCGGATGGACTCCAAGCTGGTCATCGAGCAGATGGCCGGACGGTGGAAGGTCAAGCACCCCGCGATGCAACCGCTGGCCGCCGAGGCGAAGCGGCTGGCCGCCGACCTGGGCCGGATCCAGTGGACCTGGGTGCCGCGCGACCGCAACAAGCGCGCGGACCGGCTGGCCAACCTGGCCATGGACGCCCAGGAAGGCAAGCCTGCCCCGCAAGCGCAGGCCAAGCCCGCCGCGCCCCCGTCGTGGACCGGCGCGACCGGCGTCCCGACCAGGCTGGTCCTGCTGCGCCACGGTCAGACCCCGTTGTCGGTGGAGCGCCGCTACTCCGGCCGCGGCGACGCCGTGCTGACCGAGGAAGGGCAGCGGCAGGCCGCCGCGGCCGCGCAGCGGCTGGGCAAGCTGACCGACGTCGCCGCCGTGGTCAGCTCCCCGCTGTCCAGGGCGGCGGACACCGCTCGCGCCGTCGCGGACGCCCTCGACCTGGAGCCGGTCACGCTCGACGGGCTGACCGAGACCGACTTCGGCGACTGGGAGGGGCTGACCTTCGCCGAGGCCGCCGAGCGCGACCCGGAGCTGCACCGCGCCTGGCTGGCCGACACCGCGCTGGCCCCGCCCGGCGGGGGCGAGAGCTTCGACACCGTGCACCGCCGCGTGCGCCGCTGCCGGGACGACCTGATCGCCCGGTACGGCGGCTCGACGATCGTGGTGGTCAGCCACGTCACCCCGATCAAGGCGCTGTTGCGGATGGCGCTGGACGTGGGCCCGTCGCTGCTGTTCCGGCTGCACCTGGACCTGGCGTCGGTCTCGGTCGCGGAGTTCTACCCCGACGGGCACGCCTCGGTGCGGCTGGTCAACGACACCTCGCACCTGGGGTGATCATGGCGGGTGCGTAGGCTGGAGGGCGGATGAGCCGGCCGGGCGGCCGCGTCGGCGGGGAGACCCGCCGCCGAGGAAAGTCCGGACTCCGCAGGGCAGGGTGGTTGTTAACGGCAACCTGGGGCGACCCACGGGACAGTGCCACAGAGAACAGACCGCCCGGACGCGCGAGCGGACCGGGTAAGGGTGAAACGGTGGTGTAAGAGACCACCAGCATCCCGGGTGACCGGGATGGCTCGGTAAACCCCACCTGGAGCAAGGCCAAGAAGGTCCCGCCCTTCCGGGCGGGGCCTGCGCGAGTGCTTGAGGGCTGCCCGCCCGAGCTCGCGGGTAGGCCGCACGAGCCCGTCGGCGACGGCGGGCCCAGATGGATGGCCGCCGAAGGGAACGCCGCGAGGCGTCCCGGAACAGGATCCGGCTTACAGGCCGGCTCATCCCTCGTCCCGGTGAAACGGCGGCAGGAAAGTGAGGGGCGCAGGCGTGGACTGGGTGCTGACCCTGCTCGGCCAGGCGCTGATCAGCGTCGCTTTCGTGCTCCCGCTGGTCAAGGCCATGCCGAAGGCGCAGTTCCTGCCGATCACGCTCGGGGTCGCCGCGGGCCTGCTGCTGATCGACGAGTTCGTGGCCGCGTTCGGGCAGCCAGGGCAACTGGTGGCGGCCGCCCTGCTCGCCGGGCTCGGCTGGGTGCTCGCGGTGCTCGTCGGCCGACTCCGCGGCCAGGCTGACAATCACCGACAGTGAAACGCCTCACGGCCGTTCGGGCGAATTCCCGATTTTCGGCGAGAGGTCCTGGTCGTGCTCGCGTTGGTCCGGTCGGGGGACGTTGCGGGCGGGCCGTCCGGCGGGCATCCGGTAGACCGGGCGGAACGGCTTGCCGTCGTTGAACTCCTCCTCTAACTCGGCCACCCGCGCCTCGACCGCCGGGTTGACGATGTCGGCGAGGCTGCGCACGCCCGCCTGGGGTTCGTAGGCGGCCAGGTAGGTCGCGGCGGCCCTGGCGCGCTCCAGCACGGTCCGTTCGAAGTTGACGGTGCGCTGAACCCTGCGAGGGCCCGCCTGGACACTGCCGGTAACCTGGTCGTCACCACGTCCGGTGGCGCCGCGGTCGGCCTCGCGCTCAGCGATGTCCTGCTCGGCAACGCCGGCCGAGGGCTCGGTGGACTGGGTCATCGGCGGACTCCTTCGAGTTCGCTTGCTGGTCTCCGCGCCGGGAAACGCCAGATCGACGCCCCATGGGCTTCAACCCCGAGGACAGGCTTGCGGGTACGAGTTCCACAGACTTCCGCACACCCTGAAGTGTGCGCAAGCAAATCCTTACCCTGTCCGGTCCGCGCACGATCCGTCACCGTTGTGTTCGCAGCCGGGTGAAACGTTGCGGCAAGCGGGACAAAGCCGCGTCGGTTGTTCACCGCCGGGAGCCTCCACACGATGATGTGTGTGGTCGGATTGGACGTATTTCGGGCTCTTCAACCTCTTCGTGCTCGACGCACGGCACTCTAGCCAGTACACCTCGTCGTGGCGGCATGTTGTACTCGTAGGACTCGCCGGGACCGACCGCGAGCCGGTCAACCACGGCGAGCGGGCAGAGCTCCTCGTACTCAGGAGTAGGGACGATGATCACCACAACGACCATGGACCTCTTGGCCCAGGCGACTCAGCAACCGGGACCTGGGGGAAGCATCCAGACCTCCAACCTCCAGACCTGGATCCAGAGCAACCTCCTCCCGCTGCTGCTGCTCGTCGTCGCCATCCTGTTGCTCTGGCTCGGCGGTGGTCGAGGGGACAACGCGGGTGTGATGCGCCGCCTCGGCGGCGTGATCGTGGCGCTGGCCATCGTCGGTCTTGCGGTCAGCGGCGCCGGTGTGAACATCGGCAAGTGGATCGCCCAGCTCTTCACCGGGTGATCGGGAGTGCGCATACGCACCGACGACGAGGTCTACCGGATCGACGCCGTCTGGCTCGGGCCGCCGCGCGCCACCTTCCCGTGGCGGGCCCGGTACGTGGCCTGGGGCGTCGGCATCACGGTGTTCCTGCTGGTCACGCTGATCGAGCGGCGGATCGGCTTCGGTTTCAGCTTCTTCTCCACCGCGTGGGCGGTGGTGATCACCATCGTGCTCACCAGGATGATCTGTTCCCGGATCAACCAGGAGCGGCCGCTCGGCGCGGTCGCCGCGATGTGGGTGCGCGAGCTCACCGCGCCCCGGCAGACCGGGTCCGGCCGGGGCGGGGCGGCCAGTGCCGCGAGGATCCGGGTGCGCCCGGACCGGCCGCGCCCGAAGAGCAAACGGGCGGCGAAGAAGGCCGCCAAGAAGTCCAAGAAGGCCGCCGCCAGGAACGGCACCACCCGGCGCCAGCAGGCCGGGGCCCGTTCCTCGGCCCGAGCCGCCGGGCCGCAGCAGCAGCCAGCACAAACGTCGGGGGGCCGCAGGAGGCCGCGCCGAACCCGCAGCAAGGAGGTACCCGGTGTTTCGTCGCCGGCGTAACCATGACCGCAGCTCCGGCATGGACGGGTCGACCCGTCACCACCGCCAGGGCACGCGCGGCAAAGCCGACCAGCGGGTGCACAGCAAGAGAGGTCGCAGACTGCCCGGTGAGCAGTCGGTGCCGACCTACACGCCGTCCATCTCGGCGCGCAGCATCGACGGCCACCTGCTGCGCACCAGCCAGGACGTCTACGCCTGGTACCGGCTCTCGCCGCAGCGCTGGTCGTTCCGCTCGGACTCGCAGCGCCAGGACCTGATCCACGCGATCGCCGGGCAGTACGCCGAGCTGCAGGGCCGGTGGCTGCACCTGCGGGTGACCAACCGGCCGTACCCGATCCGCATGTGGGCCGAGGCGCACGTGCACAACGCGGTCGGCAGGCTGCCGGACACCCCGGGCGCGCTGTCCTTCGACGACTACATGGTCGGCGAGCAGCAGCAGCTGATGGGCCGCTCCATGGCGGAGAAGGAGGTCTACCTCGGCGTCCAGGTGCAGACCCGCAACGTGATGGACCGCGCCGTCGAGCGGGCCGCACCGGTGCTGCGCAAGATCTTCCCCGAGGCCGTGGACGCCGAGCTGGTCGCGCTGGACAGCGAGGTCGAGCACCTGGACCAGGTGATCGGCTCCGCGGGCCTGGAGGGCCGCCCGGTCACGGCCGAGGAGATGTCCTGGCTGATGCACCGCTCGTGCTCGCTGGGCCTGCCCGCGCCGCGCAACCTGCCCGCCGTGCCCGCGGCCGAGTGGGAGCCGGAGGACCTGGCGTCCTTCACCGACGCCGCCGACTTCCACCAGGAGCCCTACGCGCCCACGGTCACCGTGCGCGGCCGCACCGGCTCCAACGCCGGCACCACCAAGAACGTCGTGGTGCTCACCGTCGGGATGATGCACGGCCTGCAGATCCCCGAGATCGACGACCCGTGGGTGCAGCGCTCGGACCGGCTGCCCGCGTCCGTGGAGTGGTCTGCCCGCATCTACGTGCGCAAACCCGAGGACGTCACGGGTGAGCTGCAGCGGCAGATGAACAAGGTCCGCTCGCAGGTCCGGCACTACACCGACGAGCACGAGCTGGAGCCGCCGCAGTCGCTGGCCCGCCAGGCCGCGCGGGTGCTGGAGATCGACGACGAGATGACCTCCGGCTTCACCGCGCTGGCCACCCGGGTGCGCTCGTGGTGGCGGCTGGCGGTGTCCGGAAACACCGAGCGCGACGCGCTGCGGCTGGCCCAGCAGCTGGTCGAGCTGTACAAGCCGAAGATCGCCATCGAGCACCCCGAGGCCCAGTACGCGATGGCCAGGGAGTTCGTCCCCGGCGAGCCGCTGGCCTCGGCCGCCTACCTGCGCAGGGGCTCGGTGATCTGGGCCGCATCGGCCGTGCCGACGGCGACCGCGGAGGTCGGCGACCGGCGCGGCATCCTGCTCGGCGAGACCTGCACCGCGACCCGCCGCCCGGTGGCGTGGGACCCGTGGATGGCCCAGGAGATCCGCGACGCCTCCGGTCTGACCGCGATGGTGGCCGGCCTCGGTGGCGGTAAGTCCTTCCTCGGCGGCGGCATCGTCTACAAGACGCTGCGCGCCGGGGCCTACTGGACGGTGCTCGACCCCTCCGGCCCGCTGGCGAAGCTGTGCGACCTGCCGGAGCTGCGGCCGTACGCGCGGCCGATCAACCTGCTCAACGCCCAGCCCGGCATCCTCAACCCGTACCGCGTGGTCGCCGAGCCCCAGCTGGAGCACTTCCTCGACGAGGAGGACCCCGAGCGGGCGTGGCGCAGGGAGAAGGCGCTCGCCGCCGCCACCCGCCGCCGCCTCGTGCTGGACGTGCTGACCGGTCTGCTGCCCTACGAGGTCTCGCGGATGCCGCAGACCAGGATCGTGCTGTTGCGCGCGGTCCGCACCGTCGGCGGGCGGCCCAACGCCAACCCGAGCATGGTCTTCGACGCGCTGCGCCGCGACGCGTCCGAGCACCACGAGCACGCGACCGTGGTCGCGGACTTCCTCGACGAGATGCGGGAACGGATGTCGCTGCTCATCCCCGAGCACGACGCCGACCCGTACTCCGAGACCCGGGACGACCGGTTCACCGTGCTCACCATGGCCGGGCTGACCCTGCCCAAGGAGTCGGTCGGCCGCGAGCACTGGACCGACGCGGAGTCCCTCGGTGTGGAGATGCTCAACCTCGCCGCGTGGCTCACCCAGCGCTCCATCTACGAGCGGCCCAAGGACCAGCGCAAGGGCGTGTGGATCGACGAGGCGTTCTTCCTCTCCGAGGTTCCCACCGGCCGCGTGCTGATGAACCGCTTCGCCCGCGACTCCCGCAAGTGGAACGTCCGGGTGCTGCTGTCGTCCCAGATCCCCGCCGACTTCCTGAAGATCCAGGGCTTCGTCTCGCTGCTGGACTCCGTCTTCGTCGGCCGCCTCGACGACGAGAACGCCCAGGCCGACGCGCTGCGGCTGCTCAAGGTGCCCGTCGGCGCCGGCTACGAGCAGGTCGTCGCCAGCCTCGGGCGCAGGCCCGGCGGAGTGCGCACCTCGGCCACCGAACGCGACCAGTCCCCGCGCCAGTTCATCTTCGGCGACGGCGCGGGCGGGGTCGAGCGCATCCGGATCGACTTCGGCGGTCCCCACCTCGCGCACCTGCGCGGGGCGATGGACACCACGCCCGACGCGATCCGCGGCGACGCGGTGAAGTCCGCGGCGGCCGTGCGGGCCCAGGACGCGGCCCAGGCACGGATCGACGCGGCCGTTCCGGATCTGGCCGGGGAGGACTATTTGGACGCCGAACTGGAGGCCGCCCTCGACGAGGTCGGCCTGGACTCCGACGACTTCGACCCACGACCGGACGGGACCGACGACAGGGGCGGCAGGAGCCGTGTTGGGCGGGACAGCGCCGCATGACCACCCTGGTGGTGCTGGCGTTCGCCGTCGCGCTCCTCGTGGCGCGCCGGCGTGCCCGACGCCGGCGGCTCGACTCCGCCGCCCCCCGCCCCGCCGCCCGTCGGCGGGCGCTGCTCCTCGTCTTCGCCATCGTCGGCATGCAGGCCGTCATCGGCGCCCCCGCCATGGCCCAGACCTCCAGTTGCGCCGAAGCGCCCAATCCGGAACGCGACGGCGCGGGCATGGTCAGCGCGCTCGACCCCACGTTCAGGTCGCAGGGCGCGGAGGGAAGCGTCTACCGCGAGTACGGCTATGCCGGACAGGTGTGGCACACCTACGACCTCGGCTGCGGTCCGGAAGGGCTGCGCCATCCCACAGCGGTGATCGACACGTGGGCGGGCAACCAGTTCTTCAACATCGGCAAGAACATCGTGGCCGCCACCAACGGTCTTCACTACGCGCTCCTTGGCGGCAAGCTTATGGAGCCGTTGGACGAGATGGTGAAGGCCGGGACGGTCGCGCTCTACGACTCGGTCTACACGCCTCTTTTCGGGTTGCTTGCGCTCGTGCTCGCCATTTTGATGTTCCGCTACATCTGGCACGGTGACCTGGCGAGCATCGGCAGGCGAAGCGTATGGGCTCTCGCGGCCGTGTGGCTCGCCGCGGCGACGTACATGACACCCATGATCTACACGCAGGTGTTGGACGACGTCATCATCAAGGGGACCTCCCAAGTGCAGGCGGGATTCCTGAGCGAGGTAGGGATCGAGCAACGCAATGCGCTGCCCACCGTCCTGCACGACCGGGTCGTCTACACCAACTGGCTACGTGGCGAATTCGGCTCCGAGACGTCACCCCAGGCTCAGGAGTTCGGGCGCCCGCTGCTGAATGCCCAGGCCTGGACGAAGCAAGAGGTCGCGGAGGGGAAGGACGCGGGACCGCCGGACCCCAAGAAGGCCGCCTACAAAGAAATCGCGGCCAAGCTCGGTAGTTCTTACGGGTATTTCCAGGGAGTCGACGGCAGTCGTATGGGAGCAGGTTTCCTCGCTCTGTTGCAGTCGATTTGCTACTCACTTTTCCAGCTGATGGCCAAAGCGGTGATCCTGCTGGGGCAGGTCCTGCTGCGCGTGGTCATTCTTGCTGGACCGCTCATCGGCCTTGTCGCGATGCTCTACCACAACTTGCTGCGGAAAATCGGCCGCGTTGTGGGTGCTTCTCTGCTCAACGTGATCGTCATCGCCGCGCTCGCGGGGCTGCACACCATGTTGCTGACGTGGATCTTCAACCCCACGCGCGGGCTGACGCTGTTGACGCAGATGGTGTTGGCCGGGCTCGTCACGCTCCTCTTCTTCATGGTCGGCAAGCCCATGCGGCGGATGTGGCAGATGGTGGAGCTCTCCGTCGGTGCGGTCGGCAGCACGTTGCCGGCGTCGCCGCCCGGCTTCCTCTCGCGGTTCCGGGGCAGGCGCACCGGGCAGCGGACCCCGCAGGACGACTTCTGGGACGAGGTCCGCGGCATGGACCCGGACCAGAACGTCGAGGGGCGTCGCAAGGGGCACCGGGACCGGCCGGAGGCGGCCTACGCGGGTGGGCGCGGGGCGCGGGGCGCGCTGGCGGCCACGGTGCAGGGAACGGTTGTCGGGTCCGACGGGCGGGTGTTGCCCGCGGCGGCGCAGCGCCTGCACGAGGCGGGAGGCGGTGCGCTCGCGGCGAACCGGGCGGCAGCGGCTCTGCCCGCGGCGCGGAGCCGGATCGTGGACACGGCCTCGGTGTTCGACCGGAGCTGGGACCGGACCGGGGAGGACGCCGTCGTGGTGCCCTCGCGGCTGGACGCCTCGCCCACCGCGTCGACCGGATCGATGTCGAGTCCGCGCCGTTCCGACATGGAAACGGTGGCGGGACGTCCGGTATGGGTGGTTTACCGGCCCTCGCGCGGACTGGAGCTGCGCGACGGTGAGTCCCGATGAGATCAACGAGCCCGAGAGCTGAGAGGAGGTAGTCGCCGATGCCGATCCGGACCAACCGGGGCCGCACCGCGGTCTACCGCCGGCTGTGGGGCTGGCCCCTGCGTTCGCCGACGCACTTCGTCATTTCCCTCGTCATCGTCGCCGCCGCCGCGACCGGGATCGGGCTGCTGTTACCGGACCCGCCCCCGCAGCAGGAGCAGCAGGCGCAGACGAGCACCACGCGCCCGCCGGGCAGCGGCGGGACGTCGGGCCCGGCGGTGACCACGCCGCCGCGGATCACGACGAACCCGCTGGCCGCCCCGGTGCCCGCCGCGCCCGCCGCGGAGGCGCTGACCGTGGCGGAGGCGTGGGCCAAGGCGTTCGTGAACCACCCTGACGGCATCTCGGAGCAGCAGTGGCTCTCCGGGCTGCGCCCGCACAGCACGGAGGAGCAGATGGCGGTGCTCGGCACGGTCGATCCCGCCAACGTGCCCGCGACCGCCGTGACCGGTAAGCCGACGGCGGGCAACTCGACGACCAGCTCGGTGGAGGTGACGGTGCCGACGGACAAGGGCTCGATCAAGCTCTACGTCATCCGCGTGCCCGAGCAGGGCTGGCGGGTGTCCTACTACACGCCGGTGGAGTAGCCATGAGGCGTGTCGTCCCCGTGTTTCTGGCGATCACGGCCCTCGGCACGATCATGGTGATCGCCGTGGTCTCCGCGCTGCTCGGCGGTGCGGGCAAGCAGCAGAGCGGGCTGTCCTACTGCGCGCCGACGGAGTTCGGCGGCAACTGGTCGGCCTCCGGCGCCGCGCAGGGCGAGGCGGACGCCGCCAAGCTCGGCGACGAGTCCCGGCAGATCGTCGCGATGATCATCTCCATGGGCAAGCAGCGGAACCTGCCGCCCAAGGCGTGGCAGATCGCGATCCAGGCAGGCCGCACCGAGTCCGGGTTGCGCAATCTCAGCTACGGCGACCGGGACTCCGTCGGCATCTTCCAGATCCGCGGGATGCACGGGTCGCTGTCGGACCGGATGAGCATCCCGTGGCAGATCACGTGGTTCTACGACACGCTCGAACGCATCCCGAACTGGGAGGACATGCGGCCCGGCGACGCGGCGCAGCGGGTGGAGCGCTCGGCGTTCCCGCTGCGCTACCACCGCTGGGAGTCGATGGCGGTCTTCCTGATCAGCCAGCTCGGCGGGGACGTCCAGCCTGCCAGCTGCGAGACCCTGCCCGCGCCGTCCCAGGTGGCGCAGGCGGCGATCGCCTTCGCGCTCGGCGAGATCGGCAAGCCGTACGTGTGGGGCGCCACGGGCCCCAGCTCCTACGACTGCTCCGGGCTGATGCTGCGCGCCTACCGCGCGGCCGGGGTGAACCTGCCCCGCGTGTCCCGCGACCAGTGGAAGGCGGGCGCCTACATCCCCCGGTCCCAAGCCCAGCCGGGTGATCTGTTGTTCTGGGCCTACGACACGCGCAACCCCGCGACGATCCATCACGTGGCCATGTACCTGGGCAACGGTGAGATGGTGGAGGCGCCGTACAGCGGCAAGGATGTCCGCAGGGTCACCGTCGACCGGTATCCGGGACTGCTGGACTACGTGGTCCGGCCGACGGCCTGACGCGAGCCGGGGAGCTGGGCGACCAGGGAGGGGCAGGGATGTACAACAACGAGCCGATTCCGCGGCCCGCGGGACCGCCGGCGTCCTCGACGCCGCTGCGCGACTACCTCAACGGCGCCAGGCACGGGGTGGACCCCGGCTACGCCGTGCTGCCGCGCTCGCTCGCCGAGTCCATGCCGTTGCCCTGGCAGCAGCAGATGGCGCACCTGATGGCTGAGTTCCACCAGGCGTTCGGTCACCTGCGCTGGCCGGTCTACAAGGTGGTGCCCTCGCGCTACGAGCGGCTGGTCGACCTGGACGAGGACCAGCTCGCCGAGGTCGGTGTCTTCGCGGAGATCGACGTCACAGGCGACCTCGTGTACCGCGAGCGCACCGGCGAGCGGATCGACGACCCGGAGAACAAGCGGGTCCTGGTCTCCTGCCTCGACCCGATCCCCCGGCAACAGGCTGGGCACGTGCCCCCGGCGCCGAACCCGCTGCCCCCGATGCCGCAGAACAGCGGCATGCACACGGGGCCGCACCCGGTGCAGCAGCCGCCCAGGCACGTCCAGCCGCCCAACGGCCAGCAGCCCCCGCCGGGGACTCCGCCGCACGGCCAGCCGATGCCCCCGTGGAGCGCCGGGCGCTGATCACCTTGCCGGACGCGTGACATGTCCGATCACGCATGTCAGGCTCGGTCCATGGTGGACGCGGAGCACGCTTGGTACTTCTGCCTGAAGCACCACACGGCTGAGCAGGGCAAGACCTGTCGCGGTGCCAACCGGATGGGCCCGTACCCGGACAAGGCGACGGCTGAGCGGGCGCTGGAGATCGCCCGGCAGCGCACGGAGCGGGCCGATGAGCAGGACCGGACGTGGGCCGATGACGAGGACTAGGACAAGCCGGTCCGCGCGGGGCGCGGTTAGGCTCGGCCTGTGCTGAGTGCGGCGAGCGGCGACCACCAGGAGTCGGCCTTCGCCGTCATCCGCGCCGAGTTCCCGCTGCCCGGCGCCTTCCCCGCGGCCGCGCTGGCCGAGGCCGAGCGGGCCGCGGCGGTGCCGGACGGGGTCGACCGCGTCGACGCCACGGACCTGCCGCTGGTCACGGTCGACCCGGTGGGCAGCCGCGACCTGGACCAGGCCGTGCTGATCGAGCGCCTCGGCTCCGGGTTCCGGGTGCACTACGCCATCGCCGACCTGGGCGTGACCATCCGTCCCGGCGGCGCGCTCGACGCGGAGGTCCGCAGGCGCGGGCAGACCTTCTACCTGCCGGACGGCGCCATCCCGCTGCACCCGCCGGTGCTCTCCGAGGGCGCGTCCAGCCTGCTGCCCGGCGAGGTGCGGGCGGCGGTGCTGTGGACCATCGACCTGGACTCCGACGCGGAACCGGCCCGAGCCGAGCTGCGCAGGGCTCTGGTGCGCTCGGTGGCCCGGCTCGACTACGCGAGCGTGCAGGCCGCGATCGAGGCGGGAACACCGCACCCGTCCATCGCCGCACTGCCGGAGCTGGGCAAACTCCGTCGCAAGGCCGCCGCGGCGCGGGGCGCGATCGAACTCGAGCTCCCGGAGCAGCAGGTCGCGCCGGACGGCAACGGCGGGTGGCACGTGGTGGTCCGGCCCAGGCTGGACGTCGAGACCTGGAACGCGGAGATCTCGCTGCTCACCGGCATGTGCGCGGCGCAGATCATGACTGACGCGAACATCGGCGTGCTGCGGACGCTGCCGGACGCGCCGGAGCAGGCCGTGGTGGAGCTGCGCCGCTCCGCCGCCGCGCTGGGCATCGACTGGGCCGAGGACGCCGACGCCGCGAGCCTGCTGATCGGCCTCGATCCGGCCAGCCCGGCCACGATGGCGCTGCTCGACGACGCCACCCGGCTGCTGCGCGGAGCGGGCTACACCGCCTTCGACGGAGCACCCCCGCACGTGCGCGGGCACGCGGGCATCGGAGCGCCGTACGCGCACGTCACCGCCCCGCTGCGGCGCCTGGTCGACCGCTTCGCCACGGAGGTCTGCCTCGCGGTGACCGCGGGCCGCGAGGTCCCGGACTGGGTGCGCGAGGCGCTGCCGGAGCTGCCCGCGGCGATGGAGAGCTCCGACCGGCTGGCCGCCCAGGTGGAGCGGGCCTGCATCGACCAGGCCGAGACGTGGACCCTCGCCGGTCAGGTCGGAAGACTTTTCCCGGCCGTGGTGTTGCGCACCAATGGGGAGAGCGGGGGAACCGTCTTCCTGCTCGATCCGCCCGTGCTCGGCAAGTGCCGGGGTGACGGGCTGGTCGAGGGCCAGCGGATCATGGCGAGGCTGCTGGAGGTCGACCCGGTCGCGCGCCGGGTGTCCTTCGAAGTCGCCTAGCTCTTTCGGAAGGACAACGAAGTGACTGAAGCCGATGTGCGTTCGCTGACCGTCGGGGTGTTCGGCGGCACCGGAGCGCAGGGCAAGGGCCTCGCGTACCGCTGGGCGAAGGCGGGGGTGAAGGTCGTCATCGGCTCCCGTGACGCCGCCCGTGCCGAAGCCGCCGCGGAGGAACTCGCCCAGGCGACCGGTGGCGATGTCACCGGCGCGGACAACGCCTCCTGCGCGGAGACCGCGGACATCCTGCTGGTCGCGGTGCCGTGGGACGCGCACGCGAAGACCCTGGAGCCGCTCCGTGAGGCGCTGGCCGGGAAGATCGTCATCGACTGCGTCAACCCGTTGGGCTTCGACAAGCAGGGACCGTACGCCCTGGCGGTCGAGGAGGGCAGCGCGGCGCAGCAGGCCGCGGCATTGCTGCCGGAGTCCCGGGTGACGGCCGCCTTCCACCACGTCTCGGCGGTGCTGCTGGCCGATCCGGAGGTGGCGGAGGTCGACACCGATGTGCTGGTGCTCGGTGACGACCGCGAGGCCACCGACACCGTTCGCGCCCTGGCGGACCTGGTCCCGGGCATGCGCGGGGTCTTCGGTGGCCGTCTGCGCAACGCCGGTCAGGTCGAGGCGCTCACCGCGAACCTGATCGCGATCAACAAGCGCTACAAGGCGCACGCGGGCATCCGGATCACCGACGTCTGATGCCCCTGAAAGACGACCTCGGCGCGCCCGTCGAGCTGCGTGAGCGGCCTCGGCGGGTCGTGTCGTTGGTGCCCTCGTTGACCGAGGTGCTGGCCACGGACGCCCGTGACGCGCTTGTCGGCGTCACGGACTACTGCACGCATCCGGCTGACCTCGACCTGCCCAGGATCGGCGGGTCGAAGTACCCCAAGGTCAGCGAGGTCCTGGCGGTGCGACCGGACCTCGTCGTGGCGAACTCCGAGGAGAACCGCCCGGAGGAGGTCGCGGCGCTGCGCGAGGCCGGAGTGCCGGTGTGGGTGACCGAGGCCCCTGCGACCGTGCCCGCAGCGCTCGCCTCGATCCGCAGGTTGCTGGGCGAGGCGTTCGACCTCGCCGAGCCGGAGTGGCTGCGCGAGGCGGAGCGCCTGTGGAACCGCGACCTCCCGCCCGTCACCGCGACCGCGATCGTGCCGGTGTGGCGGAAGCCGTGGATCGTCGTCGGCCGGGACACGTTCGCGGGTGACGTGCTCCGCAGGCTCGGCGTCGCGAACGCCTACGCCGACCACGAGGAACGCTATCCGCGCCCCGAGCTCGACGAACTCCAGGCGGTGGGCGCGGACCTGGTCGTGCTGCCCGACGAGCCGTACGAGTTCACCGCTGATGACGGCCCGGAATCCTTCCCCAGGATCAGGTCCGTGCTGGTGAACGGCCGCTTCCTGACCTGGTACGGCCCTTCCTTGGTTCACGCGCACGCCGAACTCGCCGCCGCGCTGGAGCCGCGTCCCACCGATCAAGCCTGAACGGACCTATCGTCGGATTCATGGCGACAGCGCAGTTCGGCTCCGAAACGTCCCAACGCGGTGAGTGGGTCCGTCAGGCGAACCGCTTCACTGACCGCATCGGCTCCGCGGAGTGGCCTGTCGAAGCGGGCCGCTACCGCCTGGTGGTCTCGCTGGCCTGCCCGTGGGCGCACCGCGCGGTGATCGTCCGTCGGTTGCTCGGTCTTGAAGACGCCATCTCCCTCGGTGTCGTCGACCCGATCCGGGACGACAAGGGCTGGCGGTTCACCCTCGACGAAGGCGACCGCGATCCCGTGCTGGGCATCGGTTTCCTGTCCGAGGCGTACCTGGCGACCGATCCGGGGTTCGCCGGCCGGTTCACCGTGCCGAGCATCGTCGACGTGCCCAGCGGCAAGGTCGTCACCAACGACTACCCGCAGATCACTATCGACTTCTCCTTGCGGTGGAAGGCTTTTCACCGCGAAGGCGCGCCGAACCTGTACCCGGAGACGCTGCGCGAGGAGATCGACGCGATCAACGCGGAGGTCTACCGCGATGTGAACAACGGCGTCTACCGGTGCGGTTTCGCGACCTCGCAGCAGGCCTACGACAAGGCCTACGACGCGTTGTTCGCGCGGCTGGACGCGCTCAGCGCCCGCCTGTCCGACCAGCGCTACCTCGTCGGTGACACGATCACCGAAGCCGACATCCGGCTGTTCACCACGCTCGTCCGCTTCGACGCGGTCTACCACGGGCACTTCAAGACCAACCGGCACAAGCTCACCGAGATGCCGGTGCTGTGGGCCTACGCCCGGGACCTGTTCACCACGCCGGGTTTCGGCGAGACGGTCGACTTCGACCACATCAAGCGGCACTACTACGCCACGCACCACCAGCTGAACCCGAGCCTCATCGTGCCCAAGGGCCCGGACCTCGGCGCCTGGTACGAGCCGCACGGCAGGGAAGCCCTCGGCGGCAGCCCCTTCGGACCGGGGACACCGCCGAGGTAGCTCCCCGCCTCGCTAGTGGAAGACGTGTTCGGGGCCGGGGAACGCGCCGCCGCGCACCTCGGCCGCGAACTGTCCGGCCGCCTGGGACAGCACTCCGGCGACGTCGGCGTACCGCTTCACGAAGCGCGGTGCCTTGCCCTGGTTCATCCCGGCCATGTCCTGCCACACCAGCACCTGCGCGTCGCAGTCCGGACCCGCGCCGATGCCCACGGTCGGGATGACCAGTTCTGCGGTGATCCGCTTGGCGACCTCCGCGGGCACCATCTCCAGCACCACGGCGAACGCCCCGGCCTCCTGCAGTGCGAGCGCGTCGGCCACGAGGTCGTCACCCGCGTCGCCCCGGCCCTGCACCCGGTAGCCGCCGAGGTTGTGCTCGCTCTGCGGGGTGAAGCCGATGTGCCCCATGACCGGAACGCCGGCCGCGGTGATCGCTTCGACGTGCGGGGCGAACCGCCTGCCACCTTCGAGCTTCACCGCGTGCGCCTGGCCGTCCTTCATGAAGCGCACGGCCGTGGTGAGCGCCTGCTCAGGTGAGACCTGGTACGAGCCGAACGGCAGGTCGGCGACCACGAGCGCCTTGCGCACCGATCGCGTCACCCCGCGGACGAGCGGCATCAGCTCCTCGACGCTGACGGGCAGCGAGCTGGAGTAGCCGAACACGGTGTTCGCCGCGGAGTCCCCGACGAGCAGCACCGGGATCCCGGCGTCGTCGAAGATCTTGGCGCTGAACATGTCGTAGGCGGTGAGCATCGGCCACGGCTCACCGCGCTCTTTGAGCTCACGAAGGTGGTGGATGCGAACCCGTCGCGCGGGCTTCGGGGCGCTACCGGCGCCGTAGGGGGCGCTCTCCTCAACCGGGACATGGCTGGTCATCGTCGACCGTCCTCCCTCAAGGCCGCCTATAAGGCTGGTCCCTGGGTCTGCGGATGATGTCCAGGCCAGGGTGACACGCGCCCCTGCTTTCCGCGAAGCCCTGCGACGGGCTTCACACGCCTACTTCAGGACGAGCGTCTTGTCGCCGCCCCAACTGGTCTTGAAGTTCCACACACCGAGCCGCACGTTGAGCTTGCGGTCATCACCGAGCCTGCCGGTCACATCGACGTCCAGGACGTCGTTGCCCGGCTTGCAGCTCACCTCGGCGGTGTGGGCGAATGGGGAGCCGTGCTCGAACCGAGCCAGGGCGTTCACGCTGCTCGACTCGCACTTGAGCCGGAGCTGCCCCCGCACGCGGTATTTGAGCCCCGTGGCGTCCGTGAAGGCATCGGCTCGACCGGAGAAGTGGGCGGTCGCCGTGGAGACCTTGTGCTCGGTCTCGACTGCCGTGGCACCACCGGCGAGCGAGGCGAATGCGAAGGAAGCCGCCGTGGCGAGAACAGAAAACGACATGACGGCGAATATAGTGAATTCCCCACGGCGCGCGTTCGCTTCGGACGGGCCCAAATAATCAAACGCGGTGTTCTCGCCAGGCATTGGTGATCGGGAGCCGCCGGTCCCGTCCGAACGCCTTGAAGGTGATTTTCGTGCCCGGCGGGTACTGCCGGCGCTTGTACTCGGCGCGGTCCACCATCTGCAGCACCCGCTCGATCAGCTCCGGCGCGAACCCTGCCGCGACCAGGTCGCTGAAGCCGCTGTCGCCCTCGATGTAGTCGTCGAGCACGGCGTCCAACAGTTCGTAGTCCGGCAGGCTGTCACTGTCCTGCTGACCCGGGCGCAGCTCGGCCGACGGTGGCTTGGTGATCGAGTTCTCCGGGATCGGCGGCACCTCGCCGTTCTTCTCCGCCTCGGCGTTGCGCCACTTCGCCAGCCGCCACACCAGCGTCTTCGGCACGTCCTTGATGGGCGCGAACCCGCCGACCGCGTCGCCGTAGATGGTGGAGTAGCCCACCGCCAGCTCGGTCTTGTTGCCCGTGGCCAGCACCAGGTGCCCGTACTGGTTGGACAGCCCCATCAGCGCCATGCCGCGGCAGCGCGCCTGGATGTTCTCCTCGGCGAGCCCGGTGAGGCCCAGCTGTGAGACGAACACCTCCACCTGCTTGCCGATCGGCACCTCCTGGAAGTGCGCGCCGATCCGGTTCGCCAGGTCGGCGGCGTCGGTCCGGGAGTGCTCCGAGGAGTACTCGGACGGCATGCCGACACCGTGCACGGCGGCACCGCCGAGCGCGTCCGCGGCCAACGCGGCGACCACGGCGGAGTCGATGCCGCCGGAGAACCCGAACACCACCGACCGGAAGTTGTTCTTGCGCACGTAGTCGCGCAAGCCCACGACCAGCGCGTTCCACACCTCAGCCAGCTCGCTGAGCGGTTCGGCGACCGTGCCGGGCACCGCCTCGTAAGGCGTGACGGGCGCGGAGCTGATCACCGTCCGACTGACCTCGAAACCGCCGACGGAGCCGGTCCGGTCGTAGCCGCCGGGAGTCAGGTCGAAGTCGTGCACGAGCAGGTGCTCCACGAACTGCGGCGCGCGCGCCAGGATCTGCCCGTCCGGTGCGGCGACGAGCGAGTCACCGTCGAAGACCAGCTCGTCCTGCCCGCCGACCAGGTTGACGTAGGCCATCGGCGCACCGGCCTCGGCGGCACGGCGACCGACCAACGGACCGCGCGCGTCGTCCTTGTTGCGCTCATAAGGCGAGCCGTTGATGCACACGACGAGGTCGACCCCGGCCTCGCCGAGCGCGGAGACCGGGCCACCGTCCTGCCAGATGTCCTCGCAGATCACTACGCCCACGTCGAGCCCGTGCAGCTGCATGATGGGCAGCGTCGTCCCGGGTACGAAGTACCGCGTCTCGTCGAAGACGCCGTAGTTGGGCAGGTGGTGCTTGGCGAACCTGCCGAGCACCGCGCCGTTGTGGATGAAAGCCGCGGCGTTGCGCGGCCCCTTCTCGTCGTGGTCCAGGTAGCCGACCACGACGAGCGCGTCCCCGCAGCCCGCGGCGGCGAGCTGTCCGGCGACCTCGTCGAGCGCGGCCCGGGACGCGTTCGCGAAGGACTTGCGCAATGCGAGGTCCTCCACGGGGTATCCGGTGAGCGCCATCTCCGGGAACGCGACCAGCGCCGCGCCCTCGTCCACGGCCTTGCGAGTCCATTCCACGATCAGTTTGGAATTGCCGACGAGATCGCCGACGCATGCGTTGACCTGGGCGAGTGCGAGGCGGAGCTGTGCCATAAAGGATATTTTCGCGCATTCGGAGGCCACCTGGGTAACTTCGCCGCATCTGGCACAACACAGCTCCTGGCAGGATCACGGCATGTCCGTTGTGGAACGACGCTGGACCGCCCTGTGCGCGCTGTCGGTGCTGCTGCTCGCCGGGTGCACCACGACCCCGCCCGCCCAGCAACCCCAGCAACCTCGCGTCGAACAACGTGGACCGGCCGGACCGGTGCCCGCGGGGCTGGAGCGCTACTACGCGCAGAAGCTCACGTGGGAGTCGTGTGACGGCTACGCGACCAGCTCCGAGCAGCGCGAGGCGTTCCAGCGCCGCACCGTCGAGTGCGCCCGGATGACCGTGCCGCTGGACTACGCCAAGCCCGGCGCGCGCGACATCACGCTCGGCCTGCTGCGCCGGCCGGCGAGCGAACAGGGCAGGCGCATCGGCTCCATGATCATCAACCCCGGCGGTCCCGGGGCCTCGGGCATGGCCGCGGCGGCCGGGATGGTGGGCCAGGTCCGCGACAACGAGCTGGGCAAGCGCTTCGACCTGGTCGGCTTCGATCCGCGCGGGGTCGGCGCCAGCCAGCCGGAGGTGCGCTGCCTCACCGACGCCGAGCGCGACGAGCTGCGCCTGGACACCGACCTCGACTACTCGCCCGAGGGCGTCGCCAAGTCCGAGGCGGAGGAGAAGGACTACGCCACCAAGTGCGCGGAGCGGACCGGCGCCGACGTCCTCGCCAACATCGGCACCCGCGAGGTCGCCAAGGACCTCGACGTCATGCGCTCGGCCCTCGGCGACGAGAAGCTGACCTACGTCGGGTACTCGTACGGCACCCGCCTGGGCACGGTCTACGCGGAGACGTTCCCCGGCAACGTGCGCGCCATGGTGCTCGACGGCGCCGTGGACCCCGACCAGAACCCGAACGACGAGCTCATCGCGCAGGGCGCCGGGTTCCAGAAGGCGTTCGACGCGTTCAGCCGTTGGTGCGCACAGCGCTTCGACTGCGCGCTCGGCACTGACGCGACGCAGACCGCCAAGGTCTTCCAGCGCCTCGTCCGCCCGCTCGCGGAGAACCCGATCGCCTTGAAGGACGGCCGCAAGCTCTCCTACGGCGACGCGATCACCGCGGTCATCCAGACCCTTTACGCCGAGACCCTGTGGGAGAGCCTGAACAACGGGCTCAACCAGCTCAGCAAGGGCGCGGGGGAGGTCTTGATGTCGCTGGCCGACAACTACAACGGCCGCGGGAGTGACGGGCGCTACTCCAACATCAACGACGCTTTCTCGGCCGTGCGCTGCGTTGACGACAACAGGACGAACGACCGTGCTGTCCGCGCGGACGTCGAACGCCGGTACCGCCAGGCCGCGCCGTTCCTGGACGACGGTTCTCCCGTGGTCGGCTATCTCGACGCGTGCGCGTTCTGGCCCGCTCCGGTCTCCGCGCAACCGCTCCGCGCCGACCTGCCCGGTCTGCCGCAGCTGCTCGTCGTGTCCACCACCGGCGACCCGGCCACGCCGCACGAGGCGGGCATCAAGCTCGCCAGGGTGCTCCGCGCGCGGCTGCTCACCCAGGACGCCACGCGGCACACCGGCTTCCTGTCCGGCAACCCGTGCGTGGACAGCGCGGGGGTCGCCTACCTGGTGGATCTGAAGGTGTCTGCGGAGGGCGCACGCTGCGCGGGTTGATCCCGCGCGGCCCCGGACATCTAGGGTGACCACATGGATCGCCAGCAGGAGTTCGTGCTCCGCACCCTGGAAGAGCGCGACATCCGGTTCGTCCGGCTGTGGTTCACCGACGTTCTCGGGTTCCTGAAGTCGGTCGCCGTCGCGCCCGCCGAGCTCGAAGGGGCCTTCGCCGAGGGCATCGGCTTCGACGGCTCCGCGATCGAGGGCTTCGCCCGGGTCTACGAGTCCGACATGGTCGCCAAACCCGACCCGGCCACCTTCCAGGTGTTGCCGTGGGAGACCGGCGACGGCAGCCACTACTCCGCGCGGATGTTCTGCGACATCTCCATGCCGGACGGCTCCCCGTGCTGGTCGGACCCGCGCCACGTGCTGCGGCGCACCCTGGCCAAGGCCAGCGAGGCGGGCTTCACCTGCTACGTGCACCCGGAGATCGAGTTCTACCTGCTCCGCGACCTCCCCGGGGACGGCACCTCGCCGGAGCCCGCGGACCGCGGCGGCTACTTCGACCAGGCCAGCCACAACGCCGCGCCGCACTTCCGCCGCCACGCGATCGAGACGCTGGAGGCGATGGGCATCTCGGTGGAGTTCAGCCACCACGAGGCCTCGCCGGGCCAGCAGGAGATCGACCTGCGCTACGCCGACGCGCTCACCATGGCCGACAACGTGATGACCTTCCGCTACGTGGTCAAGGAGGTCGCGATCACCCAGGGCGTGCGCGCGTCCTTCATGCCGAAGCCGTTCTCGCAGCACGCGGGCTCCGGCATGCACACCCACTTCAGCCTCTTCGAGGGCGACCGCAACGCCTTCTACGACAGCGAGGACCCCTACGAGCTGTCGCAGACCGGCAAGGCGTTCGTGGCGGGCCTTCTCAAGCACGCGCGCGAGATCAGCGCGGTCACCAACCAGTGGGTCAACTCTTACAAGCGCCTCATCGTCGGTGGTGAAGCCCCCACGACCGTCTGCTGGGGCCACGCGAACCGCTCGGCCCTCGTGCGCGTCCCGATGTACTCGCCGGGCAAGGCGTCCTCGCGCCGCGTCGAGATCCGCAGCCCTGACTCCTCGTGCAACCCGTACCTCGCCTACGCGGTGATCCTCGCCGCGGGGCTCAAGGGAGTGCAGGAGGGCTACGAGCTTCCTCCGCCCACTGAGGACAACGTGTGGTCGCTGACGGAGGCCGAGCGACGCGCAGCGGGCTACGACGCGCTGCCGTACAACCTCGCCGAAGCGCTGGCGGTCATGGAGAACTCGGAACTGGTGGCGGAAACGCTCGGGGAAGCGGTCTTCGACTACTTCCTCCGCAACAAGCGCTCCGAGTGGGACGACTACCGCCGCCAGGTCACGCCTTTCGAATTGGGCACGTACCTGCCGATGCTCTGAAGCTCTGATCGAGGGGTTGACCGGGACCGGGATTGCCGCTGGGGTGGGGGCCATGCGCCGCCGCCTCAGCACGGTCCTGATCGCAGCAGCCACCATCGCCGCGTTCACACCGGTCGCCAACGCCAGCGAGAACCTCGACAGCGCGACAATCCCCGCGCTGCAACAGCAGATGGCGGCGGGCCGACTCAACGCCGTGCGGCTCACCAGCGCTTATCTGCAGCGCATCCGCACTGTCGACCGCAAGGTGCGCGCGGTCCTCCGTGTAGAGCCGGACGCGGTCGCACAGGCCGAGGCCAGTGACGCGCGCAGGAAAGCCAACGCGCTGCGCGGCCCACTTGACGGCATTCCCGTCCTGTTAAAGGACAACATCGACGCAGGTGTCACCACGGTTGGCTCGCGGGCTCTGCTGGACAGTCGTCCCGCGAAGGACGCCGAACTCGTTCGGAAGCTCAGGGCCGCGGGAGCCGTGATCCTGGGAAAGACGAACCTCTCCGAGTGGGCAAACTTCCGCTCTGCAAAGGCCACGTCCGGCTGGTCCGGTGTCGGCGGCCAAACCGCGAACCCGCACGTGCTCGACCGGAATCCGTGCGGTTCGTCCTCCGGGTCCGGGGCCGCCGTTGCCGCATCGTTGGCACAGGTCGCGATCGGCACGGAGACCAACGGCTCGATCGTCTGCCCGGCGGGAGCGACCGGCGTTGTGGGCCTCAAGCCCACGCTCGGCACGGTCAGCGGTGAAGGCGTAGCCCCGATTTCCCACGAGCAGGACACCGCGGGACCGATGGCGCGACACGTCGTCGACGCCGCGATCACGCTCAATGCGTTGCGCATCAAGCCCGCTGCGGCAGACAACGGCAGCCTGCGGGGTTCTCGCATCGGCGTGTGGCGCAAAGCGGGTTTGGACCGCGATGTCGACCGAGTCGTCAATGCCACTGTGGACCGCTTGCGCGCCAACGGCGTCACGGTCGTCGACGTCGAACTGCCGTACCTGGACCAGACGGGACAGCACTCGCTCGCCTTGCTGCTCAGCGAGTTCAAGCACGATCTGCCCGCCTACCTCGCGTCGCGCGTAGGCGGCCCGAAGACGCTTGAAGAACTCATCCGCTTCAACACCAACGATCCCGTCGAACTGTCGAAGTTCGGACAGGAGCTGTTCACCCAGACCCTTGCCGCTCCGCCGACAACGGACCCCGAGTACCGCCGCAAGCGCGCACTCGTGACGGATCTCTCCCGGCGCTCGATCGACGAGACCGTGGCGAAGCACCGGCTGGACGCGATCCTCGCGCCGACCAACAGCCCCGCGTGGAAGACGGAGTACGGCGAAGGCGACGCGTTCGTCCTGGGCTCGGGCGGCCCCGCGGCGATGTCCGGCTACCCCAACATCACCGTTCCCGCAGGTGCGGCGGGCCCGCTGCCCATCGGCGTGTCGCTGTTCGCCGGACGCGACACCGACGCGCGCCTGCTCGCCTACGCCGCCGACCTGGAAAGGCTCCAACCAGCGCGGCTGACCCCGCGCTACCTGCCGACACTGCCGCGTTGACCCAGCTCGAACCGATCTTGGAGGTGCTTGTGCTCCGGTTGACCGACCCCGAACACCGTCTGTGCGGGATAGGTTCTGCGTCGTGACCGAGGCACCAGCGATGTCCGAGCAGACGACCGAACCGCAGCCGCAGCCGAAGGCCGTGCTCAACGCGTGCACGGTGGCCACGAGAGCGGACCTGCCCGCCGTCCGCCTGCTCAGCGGGGCCTTCCTGGCCAAACACCCCGGCGGGCGCTTCCTGGCGCTGCTGGTGGACGCCGAGCCGGAAGCGGTCGGACCGGGCCTGCTCACCCCCGCCGACATCGGTGTCGACGCGGCCGAGTTGTCCTGGCTGGCCACCGCGTGCACGCCGGACGAGCTGCGCGCCGTCCTGCAACCGCGCCTGATGATGCGGCTGCTCGCCGAGCTCGGCCCGGTGCTCTACCTCGACTCGAACGTCCTGGTGCTGGACTCCGTCGTCGAAGAGGTGCTCAGCGCGATCTCGCGCAACCCCGTCGTGCTGCTCCCGCGTGTCCTGGAACCGCTGCCGCGCGACGGCATGCGTCCGGCACCCGAGGAGCTGCTGACCGCGGGCATGTTCGACCCGGGTTTCATCGCGGTGGCGCCCGGCTCGGCGCCCTTCCTCAACATGTGGGCTGAGCAGGTCCGTCAGGCCCCCGATGCCGCTGGTGCGTTCCTGGACGGCGCTCCGGCGCTCGTCGAGCACGAGGTGCTGCGCGACCCGGGCATCGGCGTCTCGATCTGGAACATCGACCAGCGCCCGCCTTGGCGTGACGCCAAGGGCCGCTTGTTGGTCGGCGACAAGCCGCTGCGCACCGTGCACCTGTCCGGCTTCGACCCGCAGCGCCCGTGGCTGCTGTCCGCGAACGTCGCTGACCGGCCACGCGTCCTGCTTTCAGAGCACCCGCCCATGGCACAGCTGTGCGCGATCTACCGCAACGAGCTTGTCAGGGTCGGACACAACCGCGAGCGCGACCCCTACGCCTTCGCGGCGCTGCCGGACGGCACTCCGATCCCTGACGCGCTGCGCCGCGAGTACCGGCGCGCCACCCAGCAGCGCAACGGCGTCCCGCCCGCCAAGCCCGCGGTCGGCCCGGCCGCGGACGTCGCGGACTTCCTCCGGTGGGCGTGCGAGCCCGCGGACGAGAACCAGAACGCCTCGGGCGGCTCACGCTGGGGCGCCGCGCTCTGGCAGGACGACCCCGAGCTGCGCAGGCAGTACCCCGATCCGTTCGGCGCGCAGGCCAAGGAGTTCCGCACCTGGTGCGCGACCACCGGCGTGGCGACCGGCCGCGTCCACCCCGACGCCGTGCCGCGCCTCGACCCGAGCAGCAGCCTGGCCCTGGTCGACCAGCTCGGCGTGAGTGTTGTCGGCACGGGCGCCGAAGCCGACTTGCTGCGCGCGACCGTCCGCGCGTCCGGCCTGCCCACCGCCGACGAGCCCGTCTATCCGGTCGTGCTGCGCTGCGCTGGCGCGCATCCGGTGCCCGGCGACCGCTACGTGATCTCGGTCAGCCCCGATGGCGTGCTCACCGCCGATCTGTCCGAAGTGGACGAAGTGTGGGTGCTCTCCGACGCGACCAGACAGGCCATGCAGAACACCGCGGTGCCGGTCCGCGTGCTCGCCCTGCCCGTGCCGGACCGCGGCGAAGTGGACCGCCCTGCGCGCAAGGCCGCACGCGCGCGCTTCGGCCTCGACGACGGCGTCGTCTTCGTTTCCGCCGTCGACCACACCGCCGAGCGCCGGGGCAACGCGCTCGGCCTGGTGTCGGCGTTCCTCAGCGCCTTCCCCGACCGCCAGGACGCCCGCCTCGTCCTCGCGGTCAGCGGCGCGGTGCGCAACCCCGAAGCTGCGGAGCGCCTGCGCCTCGCGACCGCGTCCGACCACCGCATCCTGCTCATCGAGCGCAGCTCCGACGGTCGGGTCGTCGACATCGAGCTGAGCGATGACCTCCTCGCGATGGCCGACTGCGTGGTGTCGCTGCACCGCGCGGAAGGCAACGGAGCTGACCGCACGTCGTTGCTGCTCGCCCGCGCCGCGAGCATGTCCCTCCCGATCCTCGCGTCGCACCACGGCGCGGTCGCGGAGATGTTCACGCCCGAGGTCGCGATGCTGGTGCCCTGCCACGGTGTCGGCACCGAGCCGGATGCACAGGCAGCCGTCGAGCTGATGCGTTCCGTCGCGGCGGATCCCGAAGCGACGATCCGCCTCGGCCAGGCCGCTCGCGAGCACCTGACCCACAGCCGCACCCTGGACGGAACGGCGAAGCAGCTCCGCGACCGCGTCGAGCACGCGTACCGTGGCTGGCGCGCACAACACGCCGCCCCGCCGCCCGGCCCGGCCGAGGACCCGCTTCGCCCGCTCCTCGTCGCCAGGCATGCGCTCCTGCGCAAGCCGAACGTGGAGACCGAGAGCCGCACCCCGGGCGCTCCGGCGCTGCGCAAGGCGGTCCTCCGCGTGCTCAGCCACTACGACAACCACCTCCGCGAAGTCCTCACCGCGGTCGTGGACGGCGTCGAGCGCACCGCGGGCGAGCTGGCCCGTAGGCAGAGCGAAGACGCCGGAACGGGTGGCAGCCGCGTCGACGCCGACCTCCGCGCCGACGTGATCCAGCTCGCCGAGCGGCAGACTCAACTCGACGACCAGCTCATCGGTGTGGACGACGGCGTCGTCCGCGCCCGTGCCGACATGGCCAGCCAGGGACGCCGACTCCAGGCCCTCGAAGACGCGCTCGTCGAGCGCGAGGCCGCGCGGGACAAGCAGATCGACACGCTCGCCGAGCGCATCGACAAGCTGACCTCCGCGCTCAACCGCACGCTCGACCGCATCGACTCCCTGGAGTCGAGCGTGGTCACCACGCTGCGCGAACGTGACGCGCGCCTGGAGTCCGGTGTGCGCGCGGCCACCGACGCCCTGCGCACCGCCGACTCGCTGCGCCGGATCGTCGTTCGCGAGCACGACCGTGCGGGCGACTCGGACCCTGCTTTAGAAGGCACATCGACGTCCGTAGTCCTGACTGACGCAGGTCTCCTCCGACTGCCCGCCGAAGACTCCCTGATGTTGCCCGTGCTCTCCACCAACGGCGTGTGGGAGCCGGAGCTGTCCGCGCTCATCGACTCCCTCGTCGAGCCAGACGGGGTCTTCGTCGACATCGGCGCCCACGTCGGCTACCACTCGATCCGGGTGCTCAACATGCTCGGTACGAGCGGTGCCGTGGTGGCCGTCGAGCCCGACGCGCAAGCCCGGGCGCTTCTGCGGCACAACGTTGGAGTGAATGTCGCACCCGCGGTCGCCGAACGACTGTCCGTTGTGGACGCCGCGGCGTGGGACTCAGCCACCCAGCTGGCGATGCGGCCCGCACTCACCGGCGGCGTGTCGGTTCACCCCGCCGGGGAACCTGCGGAAGGGGAGCAGCCGGCACCGACTGTGCGCGCCGTCCGCCTCGAAGCGGAGCTGGAGGCGTTGCCCGCCGCGAACGGAATGCGCCTGTCCGTGGTGAAGGTCGACGCACCGGGTGGAAGTCACCGTGCGCTCGGTGGTCTCGTCCGCCTGCTGCGCCGGGACCGTCCGCACGTGGTGTGCTCGCTGTCACTACGGCAGACCGTGGCGCTGGGCGACGACCCGACCGCGGTGCTGCGCGAGTTCGGGACGTGGGGCTACGACCTGGTGCCGATCGGCGGTACCGACCCGAAGGAGCCCGCCGACCTGCTGGTACCCGACCCGGAGACGGGCCGTGCTCCGGACACGCTGAGCCTGTGGCTGCGCCCTCGCGGTCGCTGAGCGCGATCACCCAAGATCGGTCCGCAAGGCCCTGACCAGCCGATTTGACTTCCCGTGCGGCGCTGCGTAACTTTCTCTCCGCCGCACGGGAAGCCGAACGGGCCGGGATCGCAAGACCTCGGACAGGACGGCTGGACGCTCCGGGTCGAGCGGGTTGACACCGCGATACGAACCGGGTAAGTTACTGCGGTGCTTCTGATTCGCAGCTGACAGGCTGGCCCTCTGTTGAGGGGGTCACTTCAAGACGGCTCCGTTGATCAGATAGCGTACGACCCTCGGGAACAACACACTCCTGACTAAACCCGCTTCGATGCGGTGCGTCGGTGGAGTGTGCTCCCACCTGTATTGAAGTGAATATGTTCCGATGTGGACCTGCCATGTCCGGAATTGCTTTTTCTGTGGAAAAGCGCGGCTAACGCCCCGATTTGACACTGGGAAAGCGGCCCGGATAAGGTTCCACCAGCGAAAATCGAATCGGAACCGGCCAGGTCCTCGGAAACGGCGGATTTGACACGGGAAACGCGGTTCGGATAAGCTTCGAACAGAACGAAATGAGCCCCGGATGGGGAGCCCGAGTGTGGGTGATCCGGATGGTGTGCGTGTGTTCTTTGAGAACTCAACAGTGTGCCGATGTAAGCCAGTGAGCTTATGTTTTGGAATACCCCTCGTCTGGGGTTTCCTTTGAGATGATTGATTTGCTAGCAGTTCAGCTAGATCTCATCTCTCTTATCAGTCATTGATGGAGAGTTTGATCCTGGCTCAGGACGAACGCTGGCGGCGTGCTTAACACATGCAAGTCGAGCGGTAAGGCCCTTCGGGGTACACGAGCGGCGAACGGGTGAGTAACACGTGGGTAATCTGCCCTGCACTCTGGGATAAGCCCGGGAAACTGGGTCTAATACCGGATATGACCACTTCAGGCATCTGTTGTGGTGGAAAGTTCCGGCGGTGCAGGATGAACCCGCGGCCTATCAGCTTGTTGGTGGGGTAATGGCCTACCAAGGCGACGACGGGTAGCCGGCCTGAGAGGGCGACCGGCCACACTGGGACTGAGACACGGCCCAGACTCCTACGGGAGGCAGCAGTGGGGAATATTGCGCAATGGGCGAAAGCCTGACGCAGCGACGCCGCGTGAGGGATGACGGCCTTCGGGTTGTAAACCTCTTTCAGCAGGGACGAAGCGCGAGTGACGGTACCTGCAGAAGAAGCACCGGCCAACTACGTGCCAGCAGCCGCGGTAATACGTAGGGTGCGAGCGTTGTCCGGAATTATTGGGCGTAAAGAGCTCGTAGGCGGTTTGTTGCGTCGGCCGTGAAAACTCAGGGCTTAACTCTGAGCCTGCGGTCGATACGGGCAGACTTGAGTTCGGTAGGGGAGACTGGAATTCCTGGTGTAGCGGTGAAATGCGCAGATATCAGGAGGAACACCGGTGGCGAAGGCGGGTCTCTGGGCCGATACTGACGCTGAGGAGCGAAAGCGTGGGGAGCGAACAGGATTAGATACCCTGGTAGTCCACGCCGTAAACGTTGGGCGCTAGGTGTGGGGGACTTTCCACGTTCTCCGTGCCGCAGCTAACGCATTAAGCGCCCCGCCTGGGGAGTACGGCCGCAAGGCTAAAACTCAAAGGAATTGACGGGGGCCCGCACAAGCGGCGGAGCATGTGGATTAATTCGATGCAACGCGAAGAACCTTACCTGGGCTTGACATGCACTGGAAACCGGTAGAGATATCGGCCCCCTTGTGGCCGGTGTACAGGTGGTGCATGGCTGTCGTCAGCTCGTGTCGTGAGATGTTGGGTTAAGTCCCGCAACGAGCGCAACCCTCGTTCCATGTTGCCAGCACGTTATGGTGGGGACTCATGGGAGACTGCCGGGGTCAACTCGGAGGAAGGTGGGGATGACGTCAAGTCATCATGCCCCTTATGTCCAGGGCTTCACACATGCTACAATGGCCGGTACAAAGGGCTGCTAAACCGTGAGGTGGAGCGAATCCCAGAAAGCCGGTCTCAGTTCGGATCGGGGTCTGCAACTCGACCCCGTGAAGTCGGAGTCGCTAGTAATCGCAGATCAGCAACGCTGCGGTGAATACGTTCCCGGGCCTTGTACACACCGCCCGTCACGTCACGAAAGTCGGTAACACCCGAAGCCCATGGCCCAACCCGTAAGGGGGGGAGTGGTCGAAGGTGGGACTGGCGATTGGGACGAAGTCGTAACAAGGTAGCCGTACCGGAAGGTGCGGCTGGATCACCTCCTTTCTAAGGAGCAACACACATCCGCTCTCATCAGCTCCGCGGAGCCGAGAGTGGAGTGTCCCTGATGTCCAAGGCGAATGTTCTTGGGTCAGGGGTGCTCAAGGAATTGTGGAATCACTGGCGAAAATCTCATCGAAACTCCGCGGCGGTGCCGTCTAGTACTGCTCTCGACTGGGTCGGGGGCGTGGAACGAGGGTGGTCGTGGTGGGAGTATGGGTGGGGTGTGCGGCACGCTGTTGGGTCCTGAGGGAACACGCGAGTGTTTGTCTCTGGAGAGAAGTAACAAGTTCTGGCCCGGTGCCGGAAGCACATCGCAGAGCCGTGGGTTCTGGCTGGTGTTTCCTGGGTGGCGCGGGGTTCGGGTTGTTCTTTGAGAACTGCACAGTGGACGCGAGCATCTTTGTGGTCAAGTTGTTAAGGGCATACGGTGGATGCCTTGGCACCAGGAGCCGATGAAGGACGTGGAAGGCTGCGAAAAGCCTCGGGGAGCTGCCAATCGAGCTGAGATCCGAGGGTGTCCGAATGGGGAAACCTAGCCGGAGTCATGTCCGGTTACCCGCATCTGAATGTATAGGGTGTGTGGAGGGAACGCGGGGAAGTGAAACATCTCAGTACCCGTAGGAAGAGAAAACAACCGTGATTCCGTGAGTAGTGGCGAGCGAAAGCGGATGAGGCTAAACCGTGTACGTGTGATACCCGGCAGGGGTTGCGTGTGCGGGGTTGTGGGACTCATTGGATTGGTCTGCCGGCCGGTCGTGGAGTGAGAAAATGTTGTGGTTAGCGGAACGTGTCTGGAAAGCGCGAGCGTAGAGGGTGAGACTCCCGTACGTGAAAACCCGGCATCTCCATGGATGAGGATCCCAAGTAGCAGCGAGCCCGTGAAATTCGCTGTGAATCTGGCGGGACCACCCGCTAAGCCTAAATACTTCCTGGTGACCGATAGCGGACAGTACCGTGAGGGAATGGTGAAAAGTACCCCGGGAGGGGAGTGAAAGAGTACCTGAAACCGTGTGCCTACAATCCGTCAGAGCCTTCGGGTGATGGCGTGCCTTTTGAAGAATGAGCCTGCGAGTTAGTGGTACGTGGCGAGGTTAACCCGTGTGGGGTAGCCGTAGCGAAAGCGAGTCTGAATAGGGCGAGTGAGTCGCGTGCTCTAGACCCGAAGCGGGGTGATCTACCCATGGCCAGGGTGAAGCGACGGTAAGACGTCGTGGAGGCCCGAACCCACTTAGGTTGAAAACTGAGGGGATGAGCTGTGGGTAGGGGTGAAAGGCCAATCAAACTCCGTGATAGCTGGTTCTCCCCGAAATGCATTTAGGTGCAGCGTCGCATGTTTCGTGCCGGAGGTAGAGCACTGGATGGTCTAGGGGGCCTACAAGCTTACTGAAATCAGCCAAACTCCGAATGCCGGTACGTGAGAGTGTGGCAGTGAGACTGCGGGGGATAAGCTTCGTAGTCGAGAGGGAAACAGCCCAGAACACCAGCTAAGGCCCCTAAGTGTGCGCTCAGTGGGAAAGGATGTTGGGTCGCTTAGACAACCAGGAGGTTGGCTTAGAAGCAGCCATCCTTTAAAGAGTGCGTAATAGCTCACTGGTCAAGTGGTTCAGCGCCGACAATGTAGCGGGGCTCAAGCGCACCGCCGAAGCTGTGTCATTCACATATAGAGCTCGGCTGCAATCCTTGAGGTTGTGGTCCAGGTGTGTGGATGGGTAGGGGAGCGTCGTGTCACCAGGGAAGCAGCGGTGGAAACCAGCTGTGGAGGTGACGCGAGTGAGAATGCAGGTATGAGTAGCGAAAGCAGAGTGAGAAACTCTGCCGCCGGATGACCAAGGGTTCCTGGGCCAGGCTAATCCGCCCAGGGTAAGTCGGGACCTAAGGCGAGGCCGACAGGCGTAGTCGATGGACAACGGGTTGATATTCCCGTACCCGTGTGGATGCGCCCATGGCGAGGCCAGGGATACTAACCGCCCAAAGCGTTGTGCGTCTTCGGACAATCAACGTGGAGCGCGGGACCTGATCTGGTAGTAGTCAAGCGATGGGGTGACGCAGGAAGGTAGCTCCGCCAGTGAGTGGTTGTACTGGTGTAAGCGTGTGGCCCGAGTGGTAGGCAAATCCGCCGCTCATGTGGGTGAGGCGTGATGCGTAGCCGATTGAGGCGAAGTGAGTGATCCTATGCTGCCGAGAAAAGCCTCTAGTGAGTGTCCATGCGGCCCGTACCCCAAACCGACACAGGTGGTCAGGTAGAGAATACCGAGGCGATCGGGTGAACTGTGGTTAAGGAACTCGGCAAAATGCCCCCGTAACTTCGGGAGAAGGGGGGCCGGGTGGCTTGATACCCCTTGCGGGTTAGGGCTGAACGGCCGCAGAGACCAGGGAGAAGCGACTGTTTATTAAAAACACAGGTCCGTGCGAAGTCGCAAGACGATGTATACGGACTGACGCCTGCCCGGTGCTGGAACGTTAAGGGGACCGGTTAGCTCTTCGGGGCGAAGCTGAGAACTTAAGCGCCAGTAAACGGCGGTGGTAACTATAACCATCCTAAGGTAGCGAAATTCCTTGTCGGGTAAGTTCCGACCTGCACGAATGGCGTAACGACTTCTCCGCTGTCTCAACCACAGGCCCGGCGAAATTGCACTACGAGTAAAGATGCTCGTTACGCGCGGCAGGACGGAAAGACCCCGGGACCTTTACTATAGCTTGGTATTGGTGTTTGGTTCGGCTTGTGTAGGATAGGTGGGAGACTGTGAAGCTTCAACGCCAGTTGGGGTGGAGTCGTTGTTGAAATACCACTCTGGTCGTACTGGATGTCTAACCTCGGTCCATGATCTGGATCAGGGACAGTGCCTGGTGGGTAGTTTAACTGGGGCGGTTGCCTCCCAAAGGGTAACGGAGGCGCCCAAAGGTTCCCTCAGCCTGGTTGGCAATCAGGTGTTGAGTGTAAGTGCACAAGGGAGCTTGACTGTGAGACCGACGGGTCGAGCAGGGACGAAAGTCGGGACTAGTGATCCGGCACTGGCTTGTGGAAGCGGTGTCGCTCAACGGCTAAAAGGTACCCCGGGGATAACAGGCTGATCTTGCCCAAGAGTCCATATCGACGGCATGGTTTGGCACCTCGATGTCGGCTCGTCGCATCCTGGGGCTGGAGTAGGTCCCAAGGGTTGGGCTGTTCGCCCATTAAAGCGGCACGCGAGCTGGGTTTAGAACGTCGTGAGACAGTTCGGTCCCTATCCGCCGCGCGCGTTGGATACTTGAGGAAGGCTGTCCCTAGTACGAGAGGACCGGGACGGACGAACCTCTGGTGTGCCAGTTGTTCCGCCAGGGGCATTGCTGGTTGGCTACGTTCGGAAGGGATAACCGCTGAAAGCATCTAAGCGGGAAGCTCGTTCCAAGATGAGGTATCCCACCACCTTGAGTGGTTAAGGCTCCCAGTAGATGACTGGGTTGATAGGCCAGAGATGGAAGCACGGTAACGTGTGGAGTTGACTGGTACTAATAGGCCGAGGGCTTGACTACAAACATGCTACGCGTCCACTGTGCGGTTCTGAAACGAACAACCCGCCCATGCATGGGTGTGGGTTGATAGTTTCATAGTGTTTCGGTGGTTATGGCGGAGGGGAAACGCCCGGTCCCATTCCGAACCCGGAAGCTAAGCCCTCCAGCGCCGATGGTACTGCACTCGTGAGGGTGTGGGAGAGTAGGACGCCGCCGAACATTCTTTCCACAAGGGGGAGACCGAGTTATTCGGTCTCCCCCTTGTCGGCATGCCCGGGGTACAAACGTGCCCATGGAGCTGCGCACGCACACCGACCTGGGTGAGTTCTGGGCAGTCGCCCGTCCGGTCTACCTCGCCCACCCGGCCGCACACACCATCGCCCTCGCCGCGCTCGAGCCCCGGCTCGGAACGCCCCACCAGGACGACGTCGGCGTGCTGATCACCGTCCACGAGCAGGACGCTGTCGTCGGCGCTGTGTTCCGTACCCCGCCATACCCACTCGGGCTGAGCGGGTTGCCGATCTCCGCGGTCCCGGCCGTCGCGGCCAAGATGCGTGAACTGGAGCCGGACCTGCCGGCGGTCAACGGGCCGACGGCGGTCGCTGAAGCGTTCGCTGAGGAATGGCAGACGCTCTCCGGACAGCCTTGGAGAGTGGAGCGGGGAGAGCGGCTCTACCGGCTCGGCACGCTCGTGCCCCCGGTTGTGCGAGGTGCGGCCAGGGTGGCTGGCGAGCAGGATGTGAAGCTACTTTCGTTGTGGCGCAAGGACTTCTTCGCGAACGTGCTGGGCGTGGACCTCGGCCTCGCGACCTCGGAAGCAGGCCTCAGGCAGGCGCTTGAGATGGGGACCACTGTTCTGCTGTGGGAGATCGACGGGCAGCCCGTCTCCTGTGCCCAGGCGACCAAGGCGGTGGCGGGGATGAGCCGCGTGAGCTTCGTCTACACACCGCCCGAGCAGCGGGGGAACGGTTATGCCTCCGGTGTGACCGCCGCGATGTCGCGGTGGGCCATCGACGCGGGTGCGGAGTGTGTGGTTCTTTTCACTGTCATCGACAATCCTGTGTCCAACGCCATCTACCAGCGCATTGGTTACCAACCTGTGCACGACACCGCGAATGTCCTTTTGCGACAAGGGAACTAGGCTCTAGGGCATGTCCCTGCACGATCCCGCCAGCGGCGCCGACGATCCGGCCCGCGCGACCCGCCTGCTGGTCGTCCAGCCGTCGCGGTCGAACCCGCCGGGCGCGCTGGCCGACTGGCTGCGCGGCGCCGGTGCGGTGCTCGACGTCGTCGTGGCGTCGGAACAGCCACTGCCCGCCACGCTCGACGACTACCGGGGCGTGGTCTGCCTGGGTGGCGAGATGAGCGTGTTGGACGACCTGCGGCACCCCTGGCTGGCCTCGGTGCGCAAGCTCCTGGCCGAGGCGGTGACGCGGAACCTGCCGACGCTGGCGATCTGCCTCGGTGCCCAGTTGCTGGCGGTGGCCACCGGCGGAGTGGTGCGGCCGATGGAGGACGGGCCCGAGGTCGGGGGCAGGCTGGTCGCCAAGCGCGACTCGGTGGGCACGGATCCGCTGTTCGCCGACCTGCCGTGGACGCCGGACGTGCTGCAGTTCCACGAGGACGAGATCAGCACGCTCCCGCCGGGAGCACAGCTGCTCGCATCCTCGCCGCAGTGCCAGAACCAGGCCTTCCTGGTCGGCAGCTGCGGTTACGGGATGCTTTTCCACATCGAGACCACGACCGAGATGGTGCTGGACTGGGCGGCGGGCGCTCCGGACGTCGCCCAGCGGGCACCACGCGGTGGCTTCACCAGGGAAGGGCTCGACCAGCTCCACGCCGACCTGGCGGAAACGTGGGAGCCCTTCGCGCAACGGTTCGTTCGACTGGCCGAGGAAGGCCCGCGCCCCAACGGAAGTCTGGGCCGCACCCTTCCTTTGGTGTGACTTGTGTCAGTTGTCCAGAGACACGCGCCAGTGACACCCCAGTGGGCGCAAGCGCGCTCACCCCGGCCCGGTAGCGTCTTGTCCGACGATGTCAGCACTGCCGGAGGATCAGTGTGGATGCCTCTCTCCTTGTAATCGTTGTCGTCCTCACGGCGTTAGCCTTCGACTTCACCAACGGCTTCCACGACACCGCCAACGCGATGGCCACCTCCATCGCGACCGGCGCCCTGCGCCCGCGGACCGCGGTCGCGTTGTCGGCCGTGCTGAACCTGGTCGGGGCCTTCCTCTCGGTCGAGGTGGCCAAGACCATCTCCGGCGGGATCGTCGACGAGGCGCTGATCGATCCGGCGATCATCTTCGGCGGGCTGATAGGCGCGATCATGTGGAACCTGGTGACCTGGTACTTCGGGCTGCCGTCGAGTTCCTCGCACGCGCTGTTCGGCGGGCTGATCGGGGCGACCTGGGTGGCCTCGGGCATGGACGCGGTGCACTTCACCAAGGTCGCCGAGAAGGTCCTGGTGCCCGCCGTGGCCGCGCCGCTGGTCGCGGGCATCATCGCCGGGCTGGCCACGTTCCTGACCTACCGGCTGACCAGGAACACCTCCTCCCCGGAGATCGTCGGCAACGGGTTCAAGATCGGTCAGGTCATCTCGGCCTCGCTGGTCTCGCTGGCGCACGGCACCAACGACGCGCAGAAGACGATGGGCATCATCACGCTGACGCTGATCACCTCCGGGTCGCTGCCAGCGGGCTCCGGCCCGCCGGTGTGGGTGATCGTCAGCGCCGGTGTCGCCATCGCGCTGGGCACCTACCTCGGTGGCGGCCGGATCACCCAGACCCTGGGCAAGGGGCTGACCACGATCGAGTCGCCGCAGGGCTTCGCCGCCCAGACCAGCGCGGCCACGGTGATCCTGGCGTCCTCGCACGTCGGGTTCGCGCTGTCGACCACGCACGTGGCCTCGGGCGGGGTGATGGGCTCGGGCCTCGGCCGCAAGGGCGCCAAGATCCGCTGGGGCGTCGCGGGCCGGATGGCGGCCGGCTGGCTGCTCACGCTGCCCGCTGCCGGTGTGGTCGGCGCGCTGGCCGGGGAGATCGCCTCCTTCGGCACCGTCGGTGTGATCATCGTGGCGCTGGCCGGGATCGGTGTCTCCATCGGCCTGTACCTGGCCGCGCGCCGCAAGCCGATCCACCCCGAGCACGTCGTCGACGAGATCGCGGGCGAGACCGGTCCGCACGCCGCTCGCGCGGCCGCATGAGCGGGACAGGGAGCGAAGCGTGAACATCAACTGGGCTGGGCTGGGCGAGGTCTTCGTGGCCAGCCTGGCCGCGGTGCTCGTGCTCGTCGTCCTCTTCGTCGCGGGCATCCGCGGCGTGGTCAGCCGGGGTGAGGCCAAGGCGAAGGGCACCTCCGGAGCCGGGGGCACCACCGCGGCGGCCTTCGCGTTCGCGGGCTGCGTCGCGGTCGTGCTCTACGGCCTGTACGTCATCGTGATGGGCTGACACCGGTCTACGGTTGTGCTTGATGAGCAATCGAGCACACGCGGCGACGTCGCCGGCGCGGTTCGGCCTGACTGAGGAACGAGCCGAGGAGCAGCTCCGAGCGTTCGGCTGGTGGCAGGCGGGCGGGCCCGCTGAGCACGCCGCCGACCTGATCGGGGCGTTGTCGCGGAGCCCTGACCCGGACCTGGCGTTGCGCGGGCTCGACCGGTTGCGGGACGCGCTCGGCGACGACTGGGCCGAGCTGGAGCGGGCGATCACGACCGAGGTCGGCGTGCGGGGCCGGGTGCTCGGCGTGCTCGGGTCCTCGACGGCCCTGACCGACTTCCTCGCGGCCAACCCGAACCTGTGGCGCGAGCTGGACGGGCGGATGCCCACAGAGCTTCCGGGGCAGGACGACCTGATCGCCGACTTGCTGACCGCGGTCGGTGCTGATCCGGAGGTCGGGGAGCCCGGAACGCGGGACGGAACCACGGCCGCGTTGCCGAGCGCTGAGGCGATTCGGGTCCTGAAGTCCCGCTACCGCGCCTGGCTGCTGCGCATCGCCGCGGCGGATCTGGCGCACGTGGTCGAAGCCTCGCTTCCAGTACCCGAGTATGAGGCCGTCACCGCCTGCCTGTCGGACCTCGCGGTGGCGGCGTTGCAGGGCGCTCTCGCGGTCGGTGCGGCTGAGGTCGGGCCGCTGCGATGCGGACTCGCCGTGATCGCGATGGGGAAGTGCGGCGCGCGGGAGCTCAACTACGTCAGCGATGTCGATGTTGTTTTTGTTGCCGAACCTGACTCGGAGTTGGGACAGGCGACGCGGCTGGCCAGTGCGATGATGCGGATCGCGGGTGCCGCGTGCTTCGAGGTCGACGCGGCGCTGCGGCCGGAAGGCAAGGCCGGGGCGCTCGTCAGGACGTTGGAGGGCCACCTCGCGTACTACAAGCGGTGGGCGAGGACCTGGGAGTTCCAGGCGCTGCTGAAGGCGCGGCCGGTCGCCGGTGATCTTGAACTCGGGCAGCGGCACGTGGACGCGGTCCGCCCGATGGTGTGGACGGCCGGCGACCGCGACGACTTCGTCGCCGACGTGCAGGCCATGCGGCGGCGGGTCGAGGAGCACGTCCCGGTCGGGCTCGGCGAGCGCGAGCTGAAGCTCGGCCGCGGCGGGCTGCGGGATGTCGAGTTCGCCGTGCAGCTGCTGCAGATGGTGCACGGTCGCACGGACGAGAACCTGCGCGAGCAGTCCACTGTGGACGCATTGGCCGCGTTGGGGGCCGGCGGGTACGTGGGCCGAGCCGATGTGGCCGAGCTGAGCGAGTCGTACCGGTTCCTGCGCCTGCTGGAGCACCGCTTGCAACTTCAGCGGTTGCGCAGGACGCACCTGTTCCCCGCCGACGACGACCGTGCTTCTTTGCGTTGGCTGGCAAGGGCTTGTGGTATCCGGGCGGATGGCAGGCGCAGCAGCGGCGAGGTGCTGGTCGCGGAGTTCCGCAGGCACGCCAACAGGGTTCGGCGGCTGCACGAGAAGCTGTTCTACCGGCCGCTGCTCGAAGCCGTGGCGCGGGTGCCCACGGAGGAGCTGCGGCTGACTCCGAAGGCGGCCGGTCAGCGGCTCGCGGCGCTCGGTTACACCTCGCCGGAGGGGGCGCTGCGGCACATCCAGGCGCTCACCGAGGGCATGTCGCGGCGCGCGGCGATCCAGGGTGCGCTGCTGCCGGTCTTGCTGGATCTCCTCGCCAGTACGCCAGACCCGGACGGTGGGCTGCTCGCGTACAGGCGCGTGTCGGAGGCATTGGCCGACACACCGTGGTACCTCAGGTTGCTGCGTGACGAGGGCGCGGTCGCGCAGCGCCTGGCGACGCTGCTCGGAACGGCGAAGGTCATCCCGGATCTGCTGGTGCGAGCGCCCGAGGTGCTTCGGTTGCTCGCCGACACCAAGGAACTGGCCGAACGCGATCCGGCGGAGGTCGCGCAGTCCTTGCGCAGTGCGGTCGCCAGGCATGCGGACCCGGCTCAGGCGGTGATCGCGGCCCGGTCGCTGCGGCGGCATGAACTGTTGCGTGTCGCGTGCGCGGATTTGCTTGGCCTGATTGAACTTCCGGCCGTGTGCCACGCGTTGAGCAGTGTGTGGTCCGCGGTGCTGGGCTCAGCGGTCGACGCGGCGGAGCGGGCTGTGTGCGCAGAGCGGGGGGCGCGCGCGGCGAAGCTCGCCGTGATCGGGATGGGCCGGCTCGGCGGCGACGAACTCGGCTACGGGTCGGACGCGGACGTGCTCTTCGTGTGCGAACCGTTGGCGGGCTTCGACGACAGCGCCGCGGTCAAGTACGCGTCGGCCGTCGCCGAGCAGGTGCGCAAGCTGTTGAGCGCGCCGAGCCAGGACCCGGCGCTGCACGTGGACGCCGACCTCCGCCCGGAGGGGCGGAGCGGGCCGCTGGCAAGGACTTTGGAGTCCTACCGCTCCTACTACGCGCAGTGGGGCGAGACCTGGGAGTTCCAGGCGCTGCTGCGCGCGCGGTACGTGGCAGGTGATGCCGAGCTGGGCGAGCGGTTCCGCGAGATGATCGACCCGATCCGCTACCCCGACGGGGGGCTGGACCACGCCGAGGTGGTGAAGATCCGGCGGATCAAGGCCAGGGTCGAGTCGGAGCGGATGCCCAAGGGCGGCGACCCGAAGATGAACGCCAAGCTCGGTCGCGGCGGGCTGGCCGATGTGGAGTGGACGTTGCAGCTGCTCCAGCTCCAGCACGCGCACCGCGTCCCCGAGCTGCGCACGACGTCCACTGTGGACGGTTTGGCGGCGGCGGGAGCGGCAGGGCTGATCGGGCCGGAGGACGTCGAAGTGCTTGACGCCGCGTGGAAACTCGCGACCCGCGCGCGCAACGCCGTGACCCTGGTCCGCGGCAAGCCGACCGACCAGGTGCCCTCGCAGGGGCGGGAGCTGGCCGCGACCGTGCGCGCGCTGGGGTATCCGGCCTCGATGGACCCCGGCGAGTTCGTCGACACCTACCGGCGCACGACGCGGCGGGCCCGGGCCGCCGTGGAGCGGTTGTTCTACGCGTGAAAAAGGGGCCGTTTCCGGCCCCTCTGCTCATTCGTCGTCGGAGGACTCCTCATCCTCCTCCGAGTCGTCCTCGCTCTCGATCGGCGGGGCGTCGTAGACCTCGACCACCCATTCCTCGGCGAGGACCTCGGTGCCGTCGGAGTCGGTCTCCGGCGTGGTGCGGTTGTGCAGCCGCACCCCGAGGCTCAGCCGCTCGGTGGCCTCCAACGCCTCCACGGCGTCGGCAAGGTTGTCGAAGTAGTGGGTGACGATCCTGGTGGGTTCTTCGTAGACCTCGGTCACGGGGCGGACAGTACCTGTTCAGCGTCCTTCCCACCGCGCATGACCCGCCGCCGGACCAGCGGCAGCACCGCGAGCAGGACCGCCATCAGCGCGACCGACGCGCCCGCGGACAGCAGCAGGAACTCGCCGAGGGCGCCCTCGGCGAGGTAGCTGCCCAGGGCCAGCGCGACCAGGGCGCAGACCCCGCGGTCGATGATCGACTCGATGGACAGCAGCGTGGCGCGGTAGGGCGTCGGCGGGATGGCGTCGTTGATCAGCTGGCGCTGGATGGGGAACGACAGGCCCATGGTCAGCGCGAACACGCAGAGCGCGGCCACGGTGGCCACCCCGTTGCCCGGCACGGTCAACGCCAGGGTGCCCGCCATGACGATGGTCAGCACGAACACCGCCCGGGAGTCGGTCAGGTAGCGCCGGATGATCCCCGGGCGCGCCGATCCCAACGCCTCGAACACGCTCATCGCGGACATCACCATGCCGTGCGCGACCAGCGGGACGCTGTCGGCGGTGAGGATCGGCTGGAAGAGGTTCACCTGGCAGATGCGGCCGAGCGTGAAGACCGCGACGCCCTGCGCCATGAACAGCAGCAGCATCGGAGTGCGGCGCAGCAGGCCCAGCGACTCGCGCACGGCGGTGTGCACGGGCGCGGCCGGCTTGCGGACGCTGTCGGGCAGCGGCGGCAGGCGGTACGCCATGACCACCGCGAGCACCGCGCTGACCGCGGTGAGCCAGTACGGCAGCGTCATCTCCAGCTGCATGGCCAGGCCGACCAGCGGCCACCCGACGACCTTGCCGACCAGGCTGTAGGAGCGGGCGCTGCCCTCGGCCTGCTTGTACTGCTCGCGTTCGCCGTTGGCCGTCATGTACTCGTACAGGTAGGCGCTGGAAGCACCGGAGACGAGCGAGCGGGCGAGCGCGATCAGCAGGAAGTGGACCAGGAAGCCCCAGTACGAGGGCACCGACACCGGCATCACGTTGGACACCACCAGCACCGCGCCGCCCGCGAGCATGCATCGGCGGTAGCCGATCCGGTCGGCGATCATCCCGGTCGGGATCTCCAACAGGCAGAACGCCACGTAGTAGATGCTCTGGATGGCCAGGATGTCGGTGACGGAGATGCCCAGCTGCCGCTGGTACTCGAAGAAGACGGGGGTCCACAGCAGCAGTCCGAAGAACAGCTGGAACCCGATCATGAGCCGGATGACCGGTCTGGACTTGAGCACGGCCGGCCTCAGTTCGAGTACGGGCGCAGCTGCACGATGTGCACGCGCTGCGAGTCGGCGACCCATTCGATGTCCATCGGGGTCGCGAACGTGTAGTCGGGGGAGAAGTGCGACTGCAGGAACCGGCCCGCGAGCGCCAGGTGCTGCAACAGGTTCCGGCTCTGCTCGTCCAGGTCCTCGGCCGCGTCGCCGAGCGAGACCGTGCGGCCGCCGCCCTCGACGGTGTTGTAGAGGTACTGCAGCGGCGCCGAGTCACCGGAGACCACGTCGGCCACCGACTGCCGGGACACGTTGAGGTAGACGTTGCGGAAGTCCGCGCGGCTCATGGGGTTGCACGTGACGAGCACGCCGCCCATCGGGGCTTGGACTTCCTCCTGGACGATCACGCCCATGTAGGAGTCGTCCTGGGATATGCCCGCCTGCTGCCGCAACCGGACGCTGCGCGAGGAGAACAGCGACGCCCACACGCGCTTGATGCTGGTGAAGACCTCGTCGGCGGTGGCGACCTGGTTGACCGACTCGTAGATGCCCGCCGCGGAGAACCCGGCGAGGTCCTCGGCGTTGGAGGAGCTGCGGATGACGAAGCGGTGCACGCCACCGAGGTTGGCGAAGATCGCGCGGTCGATCTCCTGCCGCAGGTCCTCGGGCATCCTGGTCGACTTCACCAACCGCTGCAGCTCGATGCACAGCGGGTCGATCTCGCGGGCGCCCAGCTCCAGGGCCATCTTGAGCTTGCCGATCGCCTGCTGGATCCGCGGCGAGGACTCCAGGAACCGGCGCTGCACCGAGAACGGCACGGCGATGCCCCTCGGGATGCTCACGCGCTCGGCCAGCATCCGCCACGCCGCCTGGTCGAGGTCCGCGCTCTCCGCGACACCGAGCTGCTTCGCCGCGTACATCAGCAGGTTCGCCCGCGGCGGGCGCGGGACGCGGTGGAACCCGAGCAGCCGCTCGGAGCCGTAGGCCAGCACGTGGCCCAGCTCGCCGAGGTTGGCCGCCTTCGTGCCGTAGCGGTGCGCGTCCCGCATCCGCAGCTGGTCGAGCGAGACGATCGGGGTCGCGTCGGTTTCCGGCTCCTCCAAGGTGATCCGGGCGCTGCGCCAGGCCGGCTCGGGCATGTCGGCAGGCTTCTCGGCGCGCTTGAGCACGATCTCGGTGGCACTCGCGTCGACGCCGTACTCCACCCACTCGCCGTCGAGGCCGCGCTCGTCGATCAGCTCGATCGCGCCGAGCTGCACGGCGTTGGGGATGCCCCAGCCGGAGGCGAGCACGTTCGTGTGCGACAGCGGCGTCGTCGGCTCGCTGTTGATCACCCCGGCCAGCCGGGGGATGTCGTCGGGCACCCGGTCCATCGCGATGATGTCGAACCACTCCAGCGACTCCGCCGCGGCGCGGTACTCGGCCTGCGTGCGGAAGGCGCGGAGTCGTCCCTGGGTGGTGCCCGCGTTCAGCGGCACGTAGCGGGTGCTCGCGAAAAGCTCGTGCGCCTGGATGCGCGGAACCTCGCCGGCGGGAATGTCGAGCAGGTGGCGCTCCTGGAGGTGCGACGCGGGCTTGAACACCACCGGAAGCGCGGCGTCGACGTTGTCCCGGACGAACCCGTAGAAGTACTTGATCATTTCGGCCGGCATCGTGTCGACCTCGACCGTCTCCAGTGCGAGGAACCGGTCGCCGTCCCGGTCGTGCAGTGACAGCAGGCCGAGACAGAAGCGCCGGTCCGGCTCGTGATAAAAAATCTGATTAAAGGAGTCGATCTTCGCGTACATCTCCTCGGTGGAGATGCCGAGAATGTGGGTCGCGATGTACTCCGCGTGAAAGCGCTGCTCAGCGTTGTTGATGAAGTGGATCGTGCCCTGCTCACGGTCCACGACGAGCTTGACGAAGCGGTAGCCGGAGAGCGTTCCGGAAAGCTGGTCGAAGGCCGCCAAGGTCAGTCGTTCGCCGACCATCGAATGTTTCGTGACGTCCGTCTCAACGGCACCGGTGTACAACTCGCCCTCTTTTCGCATTGTTTTCCCGCGCGACACGTAAAAGGTACGCGGAAGACGAGTCCGAGCAAGCCGCAGGCATGGAGAGACTCGTTACACTGGTCCATCCGATGTGTAGACCAGGAACGTGACGCAACAGATCACGGCGTTATAACCGCTGCTCAGTCGATCCAGAGGATGATGGCGTCGCCCTTTTCGGCCGCTGCCGAAAAGAAGGCGGGCAGCGGCGCGAACCAATGGCCGACCCACTCCAGCGCGTCCTCCTCGTCCCAGGTCAGCGGGTGGACGTCGGCCTCGGTCAGCTCGCTCGGGTCGACGCCGTCGGCCAGCTCGGCGAAGTCGATCGCCGCCAGTGCCTCCGCCGCCGCCTCGACGCGCTCGGCGCTGAGGTAGCGGGGCGGGCCGTAGCCCCAGTCCTCGTCCTCGGCGATCTCGCCCTCGCCGTGCACCACGTCCACGTGGAAGTCGGCGCGGCCGAGGAGGAAGGCGATGGCGTGCCACGCCTGGTGCGTGCTGAGGTAGCGCGCCTGCTCGGGCGGGAGGTCGGCCTCCTCCTGCTCGTCGATGAGGTCCTGGGCGTCGTCGCGGAACCCGCTCGGGTCGTCGATCGCGCGCTCCAGTTCTTCCTGGGAGACCCGGAGGTAGTTGCCGTTCATGCTCACGGCCGAAGGCTAGTCCCAGTGGTTGAAGACGACCTCGCCGACGGTCTCCGCTTTCCAGTCGCGGAGTTCACCGCGTCCGCCTCCGTGAGCGCGCTGAGGTCCACAGTAGACAGTGGCCGGTCCGGCTCCGCGTTGGAAAGGACTCGGAACGGCGGGCGCAGTTTGTGAGGGCGTGGCGACCCGGACCTCGACGACTCGGCCGCCCGTGCGTCGCGCCGCCTCATGACAGTCGGTTCGCAGCGCCTTGAAGTCGGTCCGCGGGGCGGGATCGGAGCCGGTGAGGCCGCTGAGCAGCTTGTGCACTGTGCGAACGATAGAGTTTCTCGTTCACAGCGGCCCTGGGAACTGGGCCGACCGGCCTCAGAGGCAACCCGGAAGTGTGCACAAAAATCTGTGCACACATTCTTGTGCACGCCAGCCTCGCGTCGTGACGTCCCCACCGCAGCCCGAGGAGATGGCCGATCCGGCCATGTTGAAGGCGCTCGCACACCCGCTCCGGCGGGGCATCCTGGCTGAGCTCCGGCGCGGTCCGGCGTCGGCGACGACGCTCGCCGGGGCGCTGGGCAAGAACACCGGCGTGACCAGCTACCACCTTCGGGAGCTGGCGCGGCACGGTTTCGTCGAGGAGGACCCGGCGCTGGGCAGGGGGAAGGAGCGGTGGTGGCGCGCGCGTCCGCGGGACCTGCGCACACCGCCGCTGCGAGAGCTGAGTTCTGAAGCGGTGAAGCAGCTCTTCGAGCTTCGGAACGTGCAGATCACGGAGGACATCGAGGCGTGACACCGCTATCAGGAAGAGCGCTTCGGGGACTCCGAGTGGGCGGACACCGTGGCGGCGACGCGCGGCACGTTGGGGCTGACGCGAGATGAATTCACGCAGTTCTTCGACGAGTACCGGGCGCTTTTGAAGCGCTACTGGCGGCCGCAGGAGGACATGCCACCGGATGCGCGGCGAATCCTCGTGCGCTTCATCGCTTTTCCCGATCCTGACGGGAACTGAGGATCCGTGCCGCCGAGCGGCCACTCGGCGGCACGGACGGACGAAACGCACCACGCGCCCGATGGGCGTGCCTTACCGAGTACGCAACTCCCCGAGAAGGAGAACATCCGTGTTAGCCAGACGCAAACTCGTGACGGTCTCGGTCGCGCTCGGCCTGCTCGCGGCGAGCAGCAGGGCCACGGCCTCTCGGCCACCATCCGCTACACCGAGTTCGGCATTCCGCACATCGTCGCGAACTCCTATCGCGACCTCGGGTTCGGTCAGGGCTACGCGGCCGCGACCGACAACATGTGTTCGCTGGCGCAGACCATGCTCACGACTTCGGCGACGCGTTCGAAGTACCTCGGAGGCGACGCTCCGCTCCAGGGCATCCTCGCGTCCGGGCAGAAGAACCTCGTCAGTGACCTGTACTTCCAGGGGATCAACGATTCCGGCGTCGTCGAACGCCTTGTGGCGCAACGGGGAAAGCTGGGCCCCGCGCAGGAGGTTCGCGACGTCGTCTCAGGTTACGCGGCGGGAGTGAACCGGTTCCTGCGCGAGAACCGGATCACCGACCCGGGGTGCAAGGGCGCGGCGTGGCTGCGGCCGATGACCGAGATCGACATCTACCGGCACATGTACGCGGCGGGCATGGCCTTCGGGCAGGGTGCGGCGGCAGGCGGCATCGTTTCCGCGGCGGCGCCCGGGGTCACCGCGGCCAATGACGGTGACCTGGGCAGCAACGCGATTTCCTTTGGTGGCAAGGCGACCGCGAACGGCAAGGGCATCTCGCTCGCGAATCCCCACCTGCCTTGGCACGCTCCGGACATCCGGTTGTGGCAATCGCACCTGACCATTCCCGGAAGGCTGAACGCCAGTGGTGCGGGTGTTGTCGGGTTGCCCCTGTTGTGGCTGGGCCACACGGAAACCATGGCGTGGAGCGGCACGGCCGCCGACACGACCAGAACCTTCACCCTCTTCGAGCTGACGCTCGTTCCTGGCTCGCCGACGCAGTACTTGGCGGATGGCCGGCCGGAGGAGATGACGCGGCGAGACGTCACGGTCACCGTCGCGAAGCCCGGCGGTGGAACGGAAAACGTGACCCGGACGCAGTGGTCGACGCGCTACGGCCCGATCGTGCAGCAGCTCGGTGACCAGAAGCTTCCGTGGACCGCGGAGACCGCTTTCGCTGACGCCAATGCGCAGAACATGCGGATGGGGAATTCGACCCTGAAGCTGATGCAGGCTCGCACCACCGACGAGGCGATGCGAGGGTTGAAGGAAACCCAGGGGCTGTCGTGGATGAACATCTTCGTCACAGATTTCCGCGGCGCGGCGACCTATCACCAGCTGCACGTCGTGCCGAACGTGACCGATGCGCGAGCCGCTGAGTGCAACACCTCGCTGGGCAAGCGCACGTATCCCGAACGCGGCATCGCCGTGCTGGACGGTTCGCGTTCGACCTGCGGCTGGGGGCAGGACCGCGACGCCGTGCAGCCCGGCACGTCCGGTCCCGCCAGCCTTCCGACGCTGAGCCGTGGTGACTACGTGGAGAACTCCAACGACAGCTACTGGTTGACCAATCCGCGGCAGCCGATCACCGGCTTCTCCCGCATTCTCGGCACCGCGGAGACGCCACGGAATCCTCGCACTCGCATGGGCCTGACCGCCATCGAGGAGCAGCTGGCGAAGGGCAAGTTCACCAGGGAATCGTTGCAGGACTTGATGTTGTCCAACCGCAACATGCTTGCTGAGCTGGCAGTCGACGACCTCGTGCGCCTGTGCCGCACGATGTCCTCGGACGTGAAGGAAGCGTGCGACACACTGTCCACTTGGGACAAGGAGAGCAACGTGGAGAGCGGAGGGGCGCTGCTTTTCGACCGTTTCTGGGCGAAGTCGTGCGCCTCGGTGCCCGGTCCGGCGCTGTGGAAGGTGCCGTTCAATCCCGCCAATCCTGTTGCCACGCCGAACACCTTGAACACTGACCAGCCCGGCGTCGCGAAGGCGTTCACCGATGCCGTCGCCGAGCTGCGTGCCGCGAACATCCCCGTCAATGCCCCGTGGGGCGACTACAACTACGTGGTGCGCAACGGCGAACGCATTCCGATCGGTGGCGGGGCGAGCAACATGGGCGTGTTCAATGCGGTGTCCGGCGCTTGGGACCCGACCAAGGGCTACGCCGAGATGCAACACGGTGCGACGTACCTGCACGCGCTGTCGTTCAACAACAGCTCATGTCCGGACAGTGCGACTCTGGTGGCGTATTCGCAGTCCGCCAACCCCGCTTCGGCGCACTACAACGACCAGACGAAGCTGTGCTCGCGCAAGCAGTGGGTGACTGAACGGTTCTGCGAGGAGGACATCCTGGCTTCGCCGAAGCTGCGCGTTGTCCAGGTGCGCCAACGCTGAGCGGAGCGGACGAAGTTCGTTCAGGTTCGTTGCCCTCCGAATGCTTGGCTCCCAACCATTCCGAGTCACTAGGGTCGGGCGCGCCGAGTGAGAAGGAGTGCATTCCATGCGTCTTCGCGCGCTGATCACCGCGACCGTCGCCGGCCTGTTGATCGTCCCTGGAGCGGCCGCTGCCGCCGCGCGGACTCCCGTCGAGGAGTGCGCCCGCCAGGGCAAGACCAAGGGCTTGTTCGTCCAGACCCGAGCGTGGGACGAGCCGGTCGCCTGCTTCTCCAAGAAGGAGAAGAGAAACTACAACCCGCCGATCAGTGCCTACGCGTGCGGGCCGCTGCGCGACGGCGGCAAGGGCTACGCGATCCTGAAGAACAACAAGAAGGTCGAGTGCAACCGCTGGGTCAACTTCGAGGTCGGCGTGAAGCAACTCGTCATTCAATGACATAGCCGAAAAGGCCGAGGGCCGGGTGACTGGAGTGGTCACCCGGCCCTCGGCCTGTGCATGAGCTAGCGCATCACACGTCGTAGGACTGTCAGCCGTCGGCGGCTACCTGCGGTTCGCGCTGTTGACCTTTGTCTGACCTGCTGGTTTGTTCTCGACGTTCATCATCATTGACCGACGCTGATCCACGTCTGACGGCCTGGGAACGGCCTGATCTTGAGGAGGTCGATCGTAGTGGTTTCCTGGCACCCTCTTCTTGCGCCTCTGCGTTGTAGAAGGGCTAAAGTTTCTCGAACTTCGGCTTGGGGGCAATAATTGGTGTGCGCGTTTCATTGATGTGCAGCCAATTCGGCGCTTCTACTGAAAGTAGTTTGTGCTGCACTTTAATAAGACCTTGCTGCGCTGCCTCGTTGAGGGCATGCTCAATTTCAACTACCGGCACGGTAGGATACTTTTCTAGTTGCTTCTGTATTCGCTGTGCTTTCGCGGTCGGCTTGAGATAGTAGGGTGCCTTATCATGGCGCCCGACAGTAAGGATTGCGCCTGCGACAGCCTCGTACCCGTCGTTGAAAAGCCCCATGAAGCCATCCGGATCCGGAAGCACGGCCAGGTGCAGCGTGCTGAATCGGCGTACGTGTGCGTGGAGGTCGAGGGCTTCGGGAACGATGCCTATGCGAAGGCCCTTGCCGTCCTCGAGCTGGTGCCAGTTGCTCTTGATGGTAGCTGCGGCAAACCGTTGCTTATTCTGGTCGCTCAGGAAGATATCGGTCTTCCATACTTTCTTGATGCGGTCGCGCAAGCGAGGCTCGGCCACGACTCCTTCAGCGGCGATCGGAACCCACGCGCCAAACCTGAATGGGTGGCCTTGCCCGTCCGGTAGTAGAACTGCGTCACCGTTTGCATTATCCACGACGGCATCGGTGAAGCCTAGGTATCGCGATCGCTCGTGGCCGAACATCAAGGATGTTGGGGTGTCCATCGTCTTAAAGGACTGTGGGCTTACGCGGCGGAGAACATCGTGGATGCGTTCAGTTACGCGCCACTCTCCGCCGATGATCGCCTCGTGTACTGCCCATTCAAACCCGTCTCCGCGCATACCTTTGTCGCGGTGCAATCGCGCGACCTTGGCAAGTTGGCGAAGGGTGACCTCGTGCCTGTCGCAGTTGAGATCGACGAGGTCGTCGTGACCGAGCTGATCGAGTAGTGCACGAAGGACTGAGCGACTAACGGCATAGAGGGCTCGGCCGTACTCGTCGACCGGCTCTGCTTGCCCCAAGAATGTGACCTCGGCCATAGGTACAGCATGTCATGGCGCTGCGCTCAAAGCAGCAAAGCCTGAGCGATGGCAAGCCTGTGGGCTGGTCGATGCCGACAAGGCGTCGAGCTGTCCATGGGCGCGGCAGTCGATCGCCGTGCCCAGCTCGACCAACTCAGCCACTCGCGCGATCGTCACGAATTCGGATCGCCGGAAGCTTCTTGGGTTGTGCGCGCCGTCGGCGGTGGTGCCCGCCGCCATGCTCGCCGGGCCGCGCCGCCCGGCAGGCGGCCGTAGCGGAGCGGGAGGCTGCCCTTGCCGGGGATGGATGCGGCTCGGCTGCAAGGCGACGGGCACAGCGCGCCGCCGCTGGCGGCGCGCCCTTGATCCCATAGAGCCAAATTCGGCAGTAGAACTCGTTTGACAGTTTCTTGGATCTAACGGAGCGCTGAACGATGACGTATTAACTGCTGTCATTGTTGATAGCTTGAGTCGATGCTGGGGTGCTATTCGAACAGCTTCCCCTGTTCGGGGTTCTTATCCTTGTATAGCTCAACAATTGTGACGTCGGTTGCATCGTAGAGCCAATAGTAGTTACCGCTGCGCTCTTGACGTCCCGTTACTTTGATTGCATCCATACGTCTGTGAGCTTCAAGTGCGACTTCATAGGCATCTGTAGGTAGCCGCACGCGCAGCTTCTTTGCAGAAGATCCACGCATTATGTTTAATGCCACAACTCCAACGGTTCCCACTCTCCGTGTGAGCACTTCGACAGTGCCAACTACGGTGACAGTGGAGCTTTCACTTGCTGCGCCAAGCCTGATTGCTGCGCGCTCAAGAACCGCGTAATCGGGCGGATTAAAATCGACCTCTGTAACACCGGTACGCGCCGTTTCGGATGAAAGCAGAAAATCGTCATCGAACCTAGTGCTCCACTCTACAGAGACGGAAGCACCATCTGATTGCTTGACAAGCTTTTGTACTGCGACTGCAAGTTCCCGGGAGACACCGTGTTGGACCGTGTCGTCGAACTCTTCAATCCTCTTGGTGCGCTGGTAGATGTCAATTGCTTCTCGTGTAACTTGCAGTGCTCCGGTCATAACTTCAACAACTTCACGACCGGTGTGAGCACCGTCCAATGAGTGGCGTGCGGAATTCTTCTGGCTCTCGCGTTCGAAGAAGTGTTGTTCAGGGGGAGTGTATGCTGTGACAACATAGCTACCGACTTCAGTCTGTCCCATTAGGACAGACTGAAGAAAGTCTCGTGCGATAAACCAGTTCGAATTTCTGAACGATGGACGCCTGTCGCTAGCGGCCTTGGCTGAAGCGACTAACGTGTCATTGGCAGCTTGGATTAATTCTTGACCTAGATCCCACCGTATGGTCCCCGGAGGGGTCTCTGAATCTTTTCGAAACTTTAGCTCGTCGCCGGGAACGCCGCTTATCACTCGCAGGACGCGCTGAGCCGGTTCCGTTCTCAGTGCGGCCAATGATGAAACAGCATCTGTTAGAAGCTCGTCGAAGTCTGGTTTAGTCTCATCCAGAGGAATGAGGATTCGTGTCGAACGATTCTCCCCGTAGGCCCACCTGCTGTACAGACCTTCCTTTCCGCCGACTAGTTGCCAGCCGTACTTGCTTAGCGCAGCACTCAGCACAGCTGGGCTGATTCTGCTATGCAAATTCTCTAAACCGCTGGCATGGGTCACGGCCTGCCTCCCGAGCCGATTCGCTCCATGATAGCGCACAACGCTCGGTCGTCAAATACCTGATTTGTTGGTACTCGAACTGTCGTTCGCTCTCTGCCGGTAATTTTGTGACCCGACAAGTTGACCCAATAGCAGCAATGTCTAAGTTCAAGGTAGTCGCAACCGGCGCGTATCCAGTCTTCAATCTTCGGCGGCAGAAGCATGACGACTAGAATCCTATTTACCGTCGGATTGAGGTAACTCAAATACTCCAAATGCTCATTCTTGAGCGTAAAAGAAAAGAAGTCACTGGCAGGGTTGGCTGGGACTGTAGCGGTGGCCTTCAGTGCAATCTTTAAAGTGACTTCATCATCGCCTGCGGTATGGGCGGAAGATTGGTGGGTTGCTACCCAGTCAAGCTTCTTGTCTGGAACTGGTGTTCCAATGCTGCATTTTGCTGCTGCCGCTACGGCGTGCAGGTAGCCAATCTGGAGGATCTCCATGCAAGCGGTGTCGGCCAAGTCGCCACGGAGTAGCCCGATCCTCTGACCTCCATCTAAGACGCTCACACTCCGAACCCCCTCATATACCTTCGTCCGGCAAACCCCTAATAGTTCACCTGCTTGGCGCAGTGGAGCTTGCTTCGACAAGCTAGTGTTCGGAGTATCGCAGAACCCATGGGGGTGTTACAGGCTTCGCCTGATCAAATTGTTAGATTTTTAGCAGCTTGCCGGGCTTATTAGCAATGCTATGAGGTCTGGGGTCAGGGGCGTACTTCTTCACCTGGTCAGCCTGTGAGTGGCGCAGTCGCGAAGGCTCGCCACGTGTACACGTGTTCATCGCGTCCAAGTGTGATCAGCGAAGCTGCGGAGACTTCGGCGGACGCGGGCTCAGTGTCGAGCTTGGAAAGAGCGTCAGTGATGGCCGTGGCAGGGCCATCCGCGTTGACGTAGGCGGCGCTGACATGGGCGCGGAACGTGCGGTTGGACTCGGGTACGTGATCCGGTCCCCAGACGTCGGCGATGGCTTCTCGGATGGTGGCGCGGATTTGGTGCACTGCCTCGGCCGGAGTCGGCGGCAAGACGATGGCCTCTTCGAACACCACGGGGCGGTGGAACGTGAGCGTCACGGGTTCCATGTTCGCCAGGCGCTTTTGAGCTGCCTCGGCGATGCGCTGAACGTCAGCGTCTGAGACTTCGTCGGTGAAGCCGACACCTTGCATCGTCAGGTGCAGCCATTGCTGCGGAATGAGGTCCAAGCAGGGGAATCCGCGCAAGGCGGCCTGATACTCGGACACCAGACGGTGTAGCTCGGCCTGGCCCTCGAAGGTCAGGTGCCATGTGTAGAAGCGGCGGCCAACACGCCAGCCGGGACGCCACCACCAGTGGTTTCGGAGCTGAGTCGCGTTCTGGTGCTCGGGCTCGCTCATGTGCCAATGGTGCGCCTGCTGGTCAGACCTCGCTAGGGGCCGAAGGCTCGTCCGCGGCTTGCTCGATGTCGTAATCGTCGATCACGACCACGCGGTCGGCGGGCCATACGGACTCGCTGATCTCCAGGACATTGCCGTTCTCGTCGCGCGCGGTGTGTACGACGTGCAGCACGGCGGCGCCGTTCGGGAGCTCCAAGGTTGCGGCCTCGTCGGCCGTGGGCATCCGCGCGATCCACTGATCACGAGCGCGCGTGTAGTGACGTCCGGTCAACTCCTCGACACAGAGGAACAGTGCCTTGGGCACGACCTTGGGTTCTTCAAGGTAGGTACCACCGGCCACCTCGACGGGGAGGTAGCTCGCACCGATCTCTTCGGGTTGGCCGGTCTCCTTGTCGAACAGGTTCCTCCGGCGGATCACGACTTCCGCCCCGGGCTTCAAGCCCATGATCTCGGCGATGTGTGCCGGGGCTTCGCCGCGTCCGGCGAACACGATGTCGTGCCGCAGGTGGTGCGTGAGTAGCTTGCCGTGTCCCCGTGCGCTGCCGTAGCGACCACGGGAGCGTCGCTGCAACCGGCGCTGTTCCTTCACGAAGGTGCCGACGCCGTGCCGAGACTCGATCAGTCCTTCGGCACGCAGCACGGACAACGCCTGGCGCACAGTGGGCAGGGAGATCCGGAACCGCTCGGACAGCGCTGTTTCCGCTGGTAGCCGGTGACCCGGAGGAAGTTCGCCATCCCGGATTTCACGACGGAGCGCGTCAGCCATGCGGTGGTACTTCGGTGCCCGTGAGTCGGCCATCGTCCGCTCCCTCCCTCTCCTGCTGAAGATCGATCCTTCCGCAGTCCCTCCCGTCCGACGCGCCCGGAGGGACCCTTTTTTGAACTCTAGTCCTCATGAGGACTTGACGACAGGTGTGGTCGTGCTTACCTTGGAGCCGGTCAGTAAGTCCTCATGAGGAGTTGAGGACCTTGAGGAAGGGGTGGAGCGGTGGCAAGTGCAGGCAACCCGGCGGTGGCCGGATGACCAGGACGCGCCGGGCGCGGGCGATGGCCACGAACGTCCATGTCCTGATCGAGCGGGGCACGCCCATGGCGCTCGGGGACACGGGTCTGTGGCCAGAAAAGAGCGCAGCCACTTTGGTCTTCGGCGGTGGCTCTGCCCGCGTCTCGCTCCGGGTAATGACGTCCGAGCTTGATCGTCTGGGCGACCTGATCGAGCAGGCCAAGACGCAAACGTCGATGGCGGAGTGAGGAAGTCGCTCATGGGGTTTTCCGCGTCAGGAAAGCCAAACGCAGAACAAGTCTGATTGGTGAGGTTGGTTGACATGGCGATTCCGAAGGGGCACCGGTTCGAGGTGCCGTTTGATGTGGCGTTCCCCAAGGGCTTGGTGCTGGTGGGGGAGTTGGCGCCGGATAACGAGTATCAGGAGAACCCGAACAAGCCCGCGCGTCAGAAGGTGGACGTGGTGACGGGGAAGCGTCAGTGGGTGGGCACGGTGACCGACCCGGACGAGACGAAGGCCAAGCGGGCGTCGTTCCAAGTCACGTTTCTGGCGGACGTGCAGCCGGTGCCGGTGACGGGTGAGGTGTTGCCGGGGATGAGGCCGGTCGAGCTGGACGGCTTGACCGTCGAGCCGCGTGTTTCCGGTAGCGGCGAGTTCAAGTACCAGGGCTGGTTGTTCCGGGCGACCGGGTTCAAGGCTGCCGGTAGTGGGGCGGGCAAGGCGTCGGCGGGCAAGGCCGTTGAGTCGAAGTCGCCGGAGCAGGGCAAGGCGGCGTAGCCGTGCGGGCGGGACGAGATGAGGCGGGTCTCGATCTGACGCTGTCGGCCTTTGGAGACATCAAGGTCCGGCTGGACCCGTCAGACGACGACACGGTGGTCGTCGTGTTCGGCGGTGCGGTGCAGCGGGTGCGGTTGGTGATGAACCGGGCCGACTTCGATCGGTTTTACCGAGTGATGGGCGTGGTGTGGTGCCGCATGGCCCGGTTGGACGGTGTTCGCTGATGGCGGTGCATGTCTCGCTGGTCGCTGATGAGTTCAGCAAGGCCGCGTTGATGCTGTTGTCGGAAGGTCGTCCGCTGCTGTCGGTCACCGATGCCCGGACGGCGGTGACGTTCGGGGTGGGGGATGCGCCCCAGTCGCCGGTGGAACTGGTGATGTTCGCGCGGGAGCTGCGGCAGGTAGCGGCCCAGTTCGCTGACCAGGCGGAGCGCTACGCGCAAGCGAAGGCTCACCAGGGATTGGCGGTGCCGCCACAGGGGTTGATCGTGCCCGAGAGGAGAGGACCGGGCTGATCCACGGCGTGGGATGGGTGGCGGTGAAGCGCCCCGGCACCCATCCCGCCTTCATGAATTCCACCTTGGACAGTCGGTAGAGACTGTCCAAAAAGGACTAACGCGGGCCTTCGGGTGCCGTGGCGATGCCGCATGTCTTGTTGCGGTGCAAGGGAATCAAGAACACGAGAGCGGCTACCTGGCCTGAGAAACCGTGCCGCTCTCGTGTCGTCCACCCCAGTGGGAGCGAACACGATGACTGTACGACGAAGCAAGATCGAACCGCTAGACGGGGTCCCCCAGAAAGGTCAGCGGCACCACCGTGGGAGGTGCTACCCGGTACGGCTGGATGGGGCTCCCGTTGTGCGGATGCGGCTGACCGAAGAGCAGGCGGATGGGCTGGAGTGCTTGAGCTGCGCTCAATCCTGCGGCCGTGGTCGGCGGGCGTTCCGGCCTGTCGGTCACGTGGTCGGCGGATCGCAGGTATTCCGCTGTGTCGCCTGCCTTGACGGCGTCGGCGGGGGTGAGCACTGATGGCGCGCTCGCGTAAGCCTCTGGCTGAGCCTGCGGCGTTAGAGATCACCCGGCCTCGCCTGCCGTGGTGGACGCTACTTCCGTTGTGGGCCAAGGTGATTCTTGCCCCGGTGGCGCTGGTGTGGTCGGCGGCATGGTTGATGATCCGGGCGGCTCGGGTCGCTGTGCGCTATCCGGTGGCCGTCGTCGTGGGCCTGTTGGGGTGGTCCGGCTACGTCCAGCTCGGCCCATGGTGGCTACTGGGAATTTCCGCCGTGGTGGTCGGCGGCCTGGGCGTATGGGCGTGGCGGGACTCCTCGTCGTTCACGCGGTTCTGCTGGTGCGAGATCCGCACCGAATGGCGACGCGTGGTCGTCTACGCGTGGCAGTGGCGCACGGTGATGCGGTTATCGGACCTGACGAAGTCAGTTCGGGGCGCGGAGTTCCGGCCGAAGCTCGGGCGTGTCCGTTCCGATGGGTGGCGGGACCGGGTGCGGGTTCGGATGGTCAAGGGCCAGGCTCCGGAGCAGTGGGAGCTGCGGGCCTCCGGTCTGGCGCACGCCTTCGGCGCTTCATCGTGCCGGGTGCGAGTCCGCAAACCGGGACGTCTGGAGCTGGACCTAGTGCACCGTGACCCGCTGGTCCGTCCGGTCGGTGTTCCGGAGCTGCCGCCGGTTGAGGCCACTGTGGATCTGAAGCGACTCGTGATCGGTGTCGCTGAGACGGGACGGTCGTTGACCCTGCGATTGCAGGGCAACCACGTGTTGGTTGTCGGGTCGACCGGTGCGGGCAAGGGCTCGGTGATGTGGTCGCTGATCTGGGCGCTGGCTCCTGCGATCAAGTCCGGCCTCGTGCGGCTGGTCGGGATCGACCCCAAGGGTGGGATGGAACTCGGGCAAGCCCCGGAGTTGTTCGACCGTGTTGTGTACAGCAACGGTGGGGAAGCCGTTGAGCTGTTGGAACAACTCGCCGAACAGGTCAAGGAACGGGCAGGGAAGTATCGGGGCTGGCTGCGGTCCTGGTCACCGAAGAGTGGTGATCCGTTCACGCTGCTGGTCGTCGATGAGCTGGCGGACGTGATCGCCTACCAGTCGGACAAGAACCTGCGGGAACGCGCTGCTCGGGCGGTGCAAACCATTGCCTCTCAAGGGCGTGCGCCGGGTTTCGCGGTGCTGGGCCTGGTGCAGGACCCGCGTAAGGAAGTCGTGTCCTTCCGGCACCTGTTCGGCACCAAGCTCGCCCTCCGCCTGGACGAGCCTGCCCAGGTCGACATGGTTCTTGGGGAGGGCGTTCGGCAACGCGGCGCGACCGCGCATGAGATCAGCGAGAACACCCCCGGTGTGGTGTGGGTGAAGGTCGATGGCCGCAAGGAACCCGTTCGGGCGCGCGCGTTTCACGTCACCGACGCTGACCTTGACCGGCTGGTCTCCTACGTCACGGGCCGTGAGGCCGTTCAGGCTGAGGTTCTGGACTTTCCCGACCGTGTCCGCCGGATCGAAGGCGGTGCGGCATGACCGAAACCACAACTGTCCAGAATGGACAGACCGCGATGGAACCCGATGACGGGTACATGACGCGGGCCGATCGGATGCGTCAGCCGATGGCCTTGGATGTGGTGCGGTCGCTGGCCGAGACCAACGGGGTGTGCGTGCGGCCGTTGGCGCAACGGCGGCTGGACTATGACACCGGGCGCGTGGATGTCGTGCCCGTGGCGTGTGGGTCCACGGTGGCGTCGGTGTGCGGGCCGTGTGCGGAGAAGGCGCGTCGGCTGCGGATGGCCCAGTGCCGCGAGGGCTGGCACCTGGACGCCGAACCCGACTTCACCCCCAATCCGCCCACCAGCGATCAGGAAGCGCTGATCGAGGTCCGGGCACGCCTGTGGGCCGAGTATCAAGACGCTCGGGCTGAAGGCGACACCGAAGGCATGGACGAACTGCGCGACACCGTTCACGCCCTGGACGCCGAACTCCGCGCCAGTGGAATCCGCGGGAAGCTCCCCGCGCTGGACGCACCAACCCGCAAGACGGTCAAGCGGTCCACCCGGCGCAAGCAGGACGCGCCGGACCTGCCTCGGCGGCGGGTGGACAAGCGCACCGTGGGCGCGACCTACGGCGGGAAGTTCCGGCCGTCGATGTTCCTCACCCTCACCCTGGACTCCTACGGGCGGGTGTTGTCGGACGGGACCCCGGTGGATCCGGACTCCTACGACTATCGGCGGGCGGCTCGGGATGCTGTGCACTTTGCCGCACTGGTGGATCGGTGGATTCAGAACCTGCGGCGGGCGGTCGGGTTCGACGCGCAGTACTTCTCCACCGTCGAACCCCAGCGCCGTTTGGCGCCGCACTGGCATGCCGCTATCCGGGGCTCGATCCCGCACGAGCTCGTCAGGTTGGTCACGGCGGGCACCTACCACCAGGTGTGGTGGCCCAAGCATGACGAACTCGTCTATGGCGGGGCCGTCGTGCCGGTGTGGTGCGCCACGGCGAAGGGCTTCGTTGACCCGGTGACCCGTGCGCCGTTGCCGACATGGGAGGAAGCGCTACCCGGCCCGGACGTCGAAGAACCGGCGCATGTGGTGACCTTCGGGGCGCAGGTGCACTCCAAGGGCATCCTCGGCGGCACTGAGGAAGCCGGGCGGCACATCGGCTACCTGACGAAGTACCTCACGAAGACGATCACCGAATGCCATGAGGAGTCCAGCGAGCGGCAGCGGCGGCATGCTGACCGGCTGCACGAGGAACTGAAGATCACCCCGTGCTCGCCCCGGTGCGCGGTGTGGTTGCTCTACGGCATCCAACCCGCTGGTGCCCGGATGAACCTGAAACCGGGGCAGTGCAAGGGAAAAGCTCACCGACGTGCCACCCTCGGCCTGCCCGGTCGGCGGGTTCTGGTGTCCCGCAAGTGGTCCGGCAAGAGCCTCGCCGATCACCGACACGACCGACAGCAGTTTGTTCGGCAACTACTGCTGGACCTCGGCGTCACACCGGACACCGACCGATCCAAGGGCGGAAACGTCGTGTGGGAAAAGGTCGCCCCTGGAGACCCGGACGTTCCGCCCCGGGCGCACCTGCTTCTGCACGCTGTCGCTGAACGGCTCCGATGGCAGGCGCAGTACAAGACCGCGCTCCTGGCGGCAAACGGCGACTCACCCCCACCCGGACATTCGGCAAGTCCGGCATTGGCGGCCTAGAGGAGGGGGAGAGATGAACGTGCGCGAAATCGAGCCGCTCTGGGGTGTGGAAGAAGTCTCGGCCTACCTCGGTGTTCCGGTGCACACCATCCGTGGGTGGCGCAGCAAGAACTACGGGCCTCCGGCGCGCAAGGTCGGCAAGCACCTGCGGTGGGACCCGATCGAAGTCCGCAGGTGGTTCGGCCGTCTCGGTCAAGAGGCGGCGTAGAGCTTTCGGCAATTCGACACACAGGAGAGGTCTGTCATGGGCCACGTACAAGACCGCTGGTGGACCGTCAAGGATGGTGAGAGGGAGAAGACTCCCTTGTATGGCAAGGGAATGCGGTACAAAGTGCGCTATCCCGGCCCCGATGGTCGGGAGCGCTCGAAGATGTTTCCCGATCGGCAGAAGAAGGCGGCGGAAGCCTTCCTGAACGAGATGGAGAACGACAAGAACAAGGGCACCTACTTGGACCCGAACGCGGGGAAGATCACCTTCCGGGACTACACGGAGGAGTACTGGATTGAGGCTCGCACCTTCGATGAGTCGACGCGTGAGGGTGTGGAGTTCCGGTTGAAGCTCCACGTGTACCCGTACTTCGGGGACATAGAGCTTCGGGCCATCCAACCGTCGACGATTCAGGCGTGGGACCGGAAGCTTCAACAGAAGGGGCTTGCCGAGACCTACCGCAGGTCGATCTTCGCCAATGTTTCGGCAATCTTCACCGCTGCGATCGACGATGAGCGCATCCGCAAGAACCCGTGCAACGGGAAGTCCGTGATCAAGCCGCGTGGCGAGTACCCGAAGGTCGTGCCGTGGTCAGCGGAACGAGTGCATGCGGTTCGGAAGGCGTTGGGGGAGCGGTACAGGGTGGGTGTGAACCTCGGCGCTGGCTGCGGCCTGCGGCAAGGGGAGGTGTTCGGATTCTCGCCGGATGACGTGGACGAGTCCGAGGGCGTCATTCACGTGCTGCGCCAGATCAAGATCGTGCGCGGGACGATGATCTTCGGGTCACCGAAGCACGGAAAGAGCCGTGCCGTCCCGTTGCCTGCCAGCGTGGCGGCTGCGATCAAAGCGCACACGAAGAAGTACAAGCCGCTGCGGATCACGTTGCCGTGGGGTTCTCCCGACGGCAAGCCGGTGACTGTGCCGCTGTTGATCTACACGCGCGAGTCGAAGCAACTCCATCGGCACTCGTTCAACCACCACGTCTGGAAACCGGCGCTCGAAGCGGCGGGAGTGGAGAAGCCGGGACGAGCAGAGGGCTTCCACGCCCTGCGGCACTTCTATGCCTCGTCGCTGTTGGAAGAAGGCGTGAGCATCCGGGCGCTCGCCGACTACCTGGGGCACGCTGACCCGGCGTTCACGCTCCGCGTGTACACGCACCTGATGCCAGCGAGCCACGAACGGACGCGGGCGGCCGTGGACAAGGTGTTCGATGTGAATGCCGACAGTGGTGAGGCTGCCTAGCTGTGCGCTTCCTGCTCATCTGCGCCAAGGTCACCGCGCATAGCGTCTGTGATCACAGAAAGCGCGTGGTAAACCGTCGCCCAGTCCTCTTTGGTTGGAGCGCGGGAACCGATCATGAGTGCGTAGGTCAGGTCGTCCAAGGTGGCCACGTGGGCTTGAGCCTGTGCCCAGATGGCGTTGGATACGAGCCTGACTCGACCGAGGAGGAGGTCAATGGACCGGCGTTCCTCAGTTATCCCATCGGGGGCGTTGGCGGAGTCCAGCCAGTCAATCGGGAAATTGGCAGAATCCTTGTTCTGCTTGTTGAACTCGATGTCATAGCACCGGATGTCGTGCTGCCACCGATCGAAGTAGGACAGCAGTTCCGCGTAGAGCTCACGTTTGTGATCGGCGAACCGGTGTCGGTCTTCACGACGCCACTGGTCGGTGCGCAACTGACGTTCGCGTCGGCTCTGCATCAACTGCCCGAGGGCAACCCCTCCGAACGCGATCAACGCAGCGAGAACTGCGGCGCCTCCGGTGACCCAGGGGTTCGAGATGCCCTCCACGAGCGAACTGTAGAGGACCTTGAAACGACCGAGGGCCGGGTGACTGGAGTAGTCACCCGGCCCTCGGCCTGTGGTCGATCTGACGGCCTCTCCATCCCTGACGGCCTGGAGGCGGCCTGGGCGGGGCTCAGACCGGGGAAATGGCTGGTCGGAGCCCCGGACGCATCACACGTCGTAGTACAGAGCGAACTCGTACGGGTGCGGGCGGAGGCGGATCGGGTCGATCTCCTGCTCGCGCTTGAGGGCGATCCAGGTGTGGATGACGTCCTCGGTGAAGACGCCGCCCTCGAGCAGGAACTCGTGGTCCTTCTCCAGGTTGTTCAGGGCCTCGTCCAGGGATGCGGGCACCTGGGCGACGTCCTTGGCCTCCTCCGGCGGGAGCTCGTAGAGGTCCTTGTCGATCGGAGCCGGGGGCTCGATCTTGTTCTTGATGCCGTCGAGACCGGCCATCAGCATGGCGGCGAAGGCGAGGTACGGGTTGCCCGAGGAGTCGGGGCAGCGGAACTCGACCCGCTTGGCCTTCGGGTTGTTGCCGGTGATCGGGATGCGCACGCACGCGGAGCGGTTGCGCTGCGAGTAGACCAGGCTGACCGGCGCCTCGAAGCCCGGGACCAGGCGGTGGTAGGAGTTCACCGTCGGGTTGGTGAAGGCCAGCAGGCTCGGCGCGTGGTGCAGGATGCCGCCGATGTAGTGCCGCGCGGTGTCGGACAGGCCGGCGTAGCCGGACTCGTCGTAGAACAGCGGGGTGCCGTCCTTCCACAGCGACTGGTGGCAGTGCATGCCCGAGCCGTTGTCGCCGTAGAGGGGCTTAGGCATGAAGGTCGCGGTCTTGCCCGCGGCCCACGCGGTGTTCTTCACGATGTACTTGAACAGCTGCAGGTCGTCGGCCGCGTGCAGCAGCGTGTTGAACCTGTAGTTGATCTCGGCCTGGCCCGCGGTGCCCACCTCGTGGTGCGCGCGCTCCACCTCGAAGCCGGAGCCCTGGAGCTTCAGGACGATCTGGTCGCGCAGGTCGGCGAAGTGGTCGGTCGGGGTGACCGGGAAGTAGCCGCCCTTGTACTTGACCTTGTAGCCCTTGTTGCCGCCCTCCTCCTCGCGGCCGGTGTTCCACCAGCCCGCCACGGAGTCGATCTCGTGGAAGGAGGCGTTCTCGCTGCTGGAGAAGCGGATCGAGTCGAAGAGGTAGAACTCCGCCTCGGGCGCGAAGTACGCCAGGTCGGCCAGGCCGGACTCGGCGATGTACTGCTCGGCCTTGCGGGCGATGTTGCGCGGGTCGCGGCTGTAGGGCTCGCGGGTCAGCGGGTCGTGCACGAAGAAGTTCACGATCAGCGTCTTGACCTCGCGGAACGGGTCGATGCGCGCCGTGGCCAGGTCGGGCAGCAGCAGCATGTCCGACTCGTGGATCTGCTGGAAGCCCCGCACCGAGGAGCCGTCGAAGGCCAGACCCTCGGCGATCGCGTCGGCGTCGAACGCTTCGGCGGGCACGGTGAAGTGCTGCATGATGCCGGGCAGGTCGCTGAACCGGACATCGACGAGCTTCACGTCCTCTTCGGAAATGAAGCGCAGGACCTCGTCGGGATTGGTGAACACCCTCGTTGGCTCCTTCACGCGCGTGAGGCTTGTCCGCCGGTGCAGGATTGCCGCCGGCATGGGACTGACGCTAGGTGCGCGGTGTTGCTCGACCGCTACCCCAGTGTTTCCTCAGTGTTAACGGCAACCCGGGCCGGTGGCTTGACCCACCTGGTCGGGGCACCGGAGCCACCCGGTCTTACCCTTGACAGCGTGAGCACCGAACCGGAGTCCGTCACCCACGCCGGAGCGCGGTTCGGCTTCCCCGCGCACGGTCCCGGCTCGCTGGCCTCCTTCGGCCGCCGGATCCTCGCGCTGGTCGTGGACTGGCTGCCGGCGGCCGCCGCGGCCTACTTCCTCACGACGAACCCGTCGCTGTCGGCGCTGGTGATCTTCGCGGCGGTGACGATCATCTCGCACTCGCTGTTCGGCAGGACGCTGGGCTACGCGGTCGCCGGGCTGCGGCTGGTGAAGATCGACGGGCTGCGCCCGGACCCGGGCCGCGTGCTCGTGCGAACCCTGTTGCTGTGCCTGGTGATTCCCGCCGTGGTCAGCGACGACGACGGCCGCGGCCTGCACGACAAGGTCGTCAGCACCGCCGTGGTCAGCACCCGCTAGAACGACGAAAGCCGGGCCCAGCGGACCCGGCTCCCGTGGAAGCGTGAAACCTCAGCGGCGCCGCATCGCGCGCTGGACGTTGCGCATCTTCGCGCCCTGGGGCAGCGGGCCCTTCGGCATCGCCGCGCCGCGGGCCGCCAGCGCCGAGAGCCGGGTCTCGATCACGTCGACCTGGGCCTTGGTGATGTTGCGGGGCAGCTTGGTCAGGTGCCGCTGCAGGTCCTTGAGCTTGACCTGCTTGTCCTCGTTGCCGACGATCAGGTCGTAGATCGGGGTCTCGCCGATGACCCTGGCGATGCGCTTCTTCTCCTGGCCCAGGAGCGGCTTCACCCGGTGCGGAGCACCCTCGCCGACGAGTACGACCCCGCAGCGGCCGACGACCCGGTGCACGGCGTCGAGCTGCGTGGTGCCCGCGACGGCCTTGGTGACGCGCCAGTTGCCGCGCATGTTGTCCAGCGCCCACGCCGCGGCGCCGGGCTGGCCGTCGGCCTTGGTGAAGACGTTGCGCTGAACCCTGCGGCCGAACACGACCACCGCGGCGAGCACACCGAAGGCGATACCGGGCGCGAGGAACACCCAGTGCATGTCCCAGAGCAGGCCGAGGGCGAAGATGCCGCCCGCCACCACGAGGAACGAGCCGAGCATCCACGGGATCAGGCCGCGGTCCTCGCGGCGCTGCATCTTGAACGCCTCGAAGATCTGCTTGCGGCGCTGACGGGATGCTTCGCGGCGTGCGCGCTTCGCTTCCTTGGCGGCAGCCTTGTCCTGCTTGGGGGCCATGCCTCCAGGATACGGCCGTGAGCGAGGGCCGTTGCGCCGGGCCGACGAGTTCCTGGCGCGGTGGCTCCGAAGTCTGGAGGATCGGAACGGTCCGATGCGCCAAGTGAGCGATCGTTAGGGGTCCGCGATGGCACGACGCAAAGGCAATGGCGGGTGGAGCGGGGCCGCGTCCTCGAACAACGGCAGCGGTGGGGGCTGCAACTCCGGGACTGACGGGGGAGGCGGCAGTGACGGCGGCGGTGGTGGCGACGGCGGGGGCGGTGGTGGCGGCGGCAACTTCACGCTGCTGCCCAGGCCGTCCGCGCTGCTGATGGCGGCGTCGCGCCTGGTGGGAGACGGTGCCGCGTCGAGGCGGTTCGTGCTCGGCGCACTGCGCGGCTACCAGGCGCTGCTCTCGCGCTTCACGGTGGCGTGCCCGCAGCCGGTCTCGTGCAGCGCGTTCGCGGTCGACGCCGTGCACCGGCACGGCGGGCGCAGCGGGCTACGCCTGGCCGCGGCCCGCGTCACCGCCTGCGGATAGCGAAAGGGGCCGCACCGGTGCGGTGCGGCCCCTCCCCTGCAAAACAGGTCTACTGCCGGGCGAGGACGGCGCTGGCCTCCTGCGCCGCGGTGCCCTGCTCGCTGAGGTGGCGCAGGTTCTCCGGGACCTCCTCGCCGCGGTGGCGGACCGCCTGCGTGTAGAGGCGGCCTGCGCGGTAGGACGAGCGCACCAGCGGTCCGGCCATCACACCCGCGAAGCCGATCTCCTCGGCCTTCTTGGAGTGGTCGACGAACTCCTGCGGCTTGACCCAGCGGGACACCGGGTGGTGCCGGGGGCTGGGCCGCAGGTACTGGGTGATGGTGATGATGTCGCAGCCCGCCTCGTGCAGGTCGTGCAGCGCGGCCGTGACCTCCTCCGGCTCCTCGCCCATGCCCAGGATCAGGTTGGACTTGGTGACCAGACCGGCCTCGCGGGCGCGGGTGATCACTTCGAGCGAGCGCTCGTAGCGGAAGGCGGGGCGGATGCGCTTGAAGATGCGCGGCACCGTCTCCAGGTTGTGCGCCAGCACCTCCGGGCGCGAGCCGAAGACCTCGGCCAGCTGCTCGGGGTTGGCGTTGAAGTCCGGGATCAGCAGCTCGACGCCGGTCCCCGGGTTCAGCTCGTGGATCTGCCGCACGGTCTCCGCGTAGAGCCAGGCGCCGCCGTCCTCGAGGTCGTCGCGGGCCACTCCGGTCACCGTCGAGTAGCGCAGGCCCATGGCCTGGACGGACTCGGCGACCCGGCGGGGCTCGTCGCGGTCCAGCGCGGCGGGCTTGCCCGTGTCGATCTGGCAGAAGTCGCAGCGGCGGGTGCACTGCTCACCGCCGATGAGGAAGGTGGCCTCGCGGTCCTCCCAACACTCGTAGATGTTGGGGCAGCCGGCCTCCTCGCACACCGTGTGCAGGCCTTCGCGTTTGACCAGGCTCTTGAGCTCGGAGTACTCCGGGCCCATCTTCGCCTTCGTCTTGATCCACGAGGGCTTCTTCTCGATGGGAGTCTCGCTGTTGCGAACTTCCAGCCGCAGCAGCTTGCGGCCCTCAGGAACCACGGTCACGCGCCCAGCCTACGCCCGTTCGTCCGGAAATCAGGAGGGGTCGGGTGTGACTCCGGTCAGCTCGGCCGTCACCACCCACAACCTGCGGGCGAGCACCTGGTCACGGGCGTTCGCGGAGGCGCGGGCGCGGGCGGGGGAACCGAAGAGCTCCAGCACACCGCCGGGGCCGAAGTACTCGCCGCCGCGCACGTCCGGCATGGTCGCCGCGTAGAGCTGGGGCAGCGTCCCCGTCGCGGTGTCCTGCGAGATGATCCGGTTGACCAGCTCGGCGCCGCGCTCCATGAACCTGCTGCCGCGTGAGCGGGCCATGTTCGTGGACAGCTCGCTCTTGGTGAAGCCGGGGTGCGCGGCGACGCTGATCACGTCCGAGCCCGCCTTGGCCAGCCTGCGGTTCAGCTCGAACGCGAACAGCAGGTTGGCCAGCTTGGACTGGCCGTAGCCGGTGACCGGGTCGTAGCGGCGCAGCTCGAAGTTCGGGTCGTCCACGCGCAGCCCGCCCCGGTGGTGGGCCAGCGAGGACACCGTGACCACGCGCTCGCGGATCGCGGGCGTCAACAGCCAGGTCAGCGCGGCGTGGCCGAAGTGGTTGGTGCCGATCTGGGACTCGAAGCCGTCGGCGGTGCGGCGCAGCGGCGGGCCCATCACGCCCGCGTTGTTCATCAGCACGTCCAGCCGGTCGCCGGTGCGCTCGCGGATGTCCTCACTGGCCTTGCGCACGGACGACAGGTCGGCGAGGTCGAGGGTGACCAGCTCGGGGCGCTCGCCCGTCGCGGCCTTGGTGACCTGCTCGACGGCGGGCGCGGCGCGTTCGGGGGAGCGGCAGGCGAGCAGTACCCGTGCGCCACGTGCGGACAGTGCGCTCGCGCTGGCCAGGCCGAGGCCGGAGTTGGCCCCGGTGATCAGGATCGTCCTGCCGGTCTGATCGGGGATGTCGGCCGCGGTCCACTTCGACATGTCCCCTGCCTACCTGTGAGTAGCCGGTCTCGCCAGTGCGGTTTGTCAGGTTCAGGCGGTCAAGGCCAGTTTGCGGAGCAGGCCGCTCAGCGGAGAACGCCGGGTGGCCGGCTTCGGCGCGCTGCGCACGAGGCCGAGGAATGTCGCACCGATGCGGTCGACGTCGTCCTCGGAATCGCCGTCCTCGGCGAGGCCGGCGGCCAGCGCGAGCATGCGGTGCTCGCGGGCGAGCGAGGCCTCCGGCACCGGGTTGGCGTCGAGCACCCGGCGCAACGCGGGCTCGGTCTCGGCGGTGCGGTGCCAGGCGGAGGTGACGGCCTCGACGCGGTCGCCGCGGGTGCGCTCGGCCTCCAGCAGCGCGAGGTCCACGCGCGAGGTCAGCAGCAGCATCCAGCGGTAGTGCAGTGCGGCTGCAATGCCTTCGGTGCTGATGAGGTCCTCGGTGCCCATGCTCGATCCCGCAAGCGGATCTTCGGCGACGGCAGGCAGCCGGGCGTCCGAACGAGCGCAGGCGGCGGTGACCGCGGCGTCGAGCGCGTCCCGGCGGCGGTAGAAGTCTTCCCAGCTCATGGCCTGCCTCCTCGTCATACCTGTGGTTTGCGCCATACCGGCGGTATGGCCGACATGCTCACCATACCATCGGTACGTACTGGCGGTATGTCGTAGTGTTGTGAGCATGGCGACAGCGCGGCCGCGGCGGGTGGACTACTCGGAATCGACGAGGAAAGCCCTGGTGGACGGGGCTGTGGTGCTGTTCACCGAGCGCGGCTACGCGGGCACGTCGCTGGATGAGGTGTGCAAGCGGGCGCGGGTCACCAAGGGCGCGCTCTACCACCACTTCAGCGGGAAGCAGGGGCTGTTCGAAGCCGCCTTCCACGCGGTGGAGCAGGACATGCTGACCCGGCTGTCGGAGATCGTCTCGCAGCCCGGTGACGTGTGGGAGACCTCGCTGGAGGGCCTGCGCGCCTACCTGCGCGTCTGCCTGGAGCCCGCCTACCAGCGGATCGTGCTGCACGAGGGCCCGGTGGTGATGGGCTACGAGGCGTGGCGGCGGGCGGAGGAGCGGTTCAGCTTCGGGCTGGTGCGCACGGCGGTCAGCGGGTTGATCGACTCCGGGCTGATCGGCGAGGCACCGGAGGAGCCGATGGCGCGGCTGCTCTTCGGCGCGCTCGCGGGCGGCGCGACCATGATCGCGGCGGCCGAGGACCAGAAGAAGGCCAGCGAGGAGATCGGCCGCTGCATCGAGAGCGTGGTGTCGGGGCTGCGCGCGCTGAAGGAGACCGGCTGGCCGAACTGCGCGGTCACCACTGGGCAGTGAGTGGCGTGCGCCACTAAGTTCGGTGCCCGTGGACTTCCGGATCTTCACCGAGCCCCAGCAAGGGGCCACCTACGACGACCTGTTGCGCGTGGCTCGCTGTGCCGAGGACGCGGGGTACGGCGCGTTCTTCCGCTCCGACCACTACCTGAAGATGGGAGGGGTCACCGGGCTGCCCGGCCCGACCGACGCGTGGATCACGCTGGCCGGGCTGGCCCGCGAGACCTCGCGCATCCGCCTCGGCACCCTGATGACGGCGGGCACCTTCCGCCACCCCGGACCGCTGGCGATCTCCGTCGCGCAGGTCGACCACATGTCCGGCGGGCGGGTCGAGTTCGGCATCGGCTCCGGCTGGTTCGCCGAGGAGCACACCGCCTACGGCATCCCGTTCCCCGACGTGCGCGAGCGCTTCGACCGCTACGCCGAGCAGCTCGCGGTGATCACCGGCCTGTGGCAGACCTCGGAGGGGGAGACCTTCTCCTACCGGGGCGAGCACTACCAGCTGACCGATTCGCCCGCGCTGCCCAAGCCCGCCCAGCGCCCGCACCCGCCGGTGCTGATCGGCGGGCTCGGGGCGAAGCGCACGCCGAAGCTGGCCGCGCGCTACGCCGACGAGTTCAACGTGCCCTTCGCCGACATGGACACCGCGGTCGCCCAGTTCGAGCGCGTCGCGGCGGCCTGCGCGGAGAAGGGCCGCGACCCGCGCTCGGTGGTGCGCTCGGCCGCGCTGGTCGCCTGCGTCGCCAAGGACGAGGCCCGGCTCGCCGAACGCGCCGCCGCGATCGGCCGTGAGGTCGAGGAGCTGCGGCGCAACGGCCTCGCGGGCTCGCCCACCGAGGTGGTGGACAAGCTGGGGCAGTGGAGGGACAAGACCGGGATCACCCGCGTCTACTTCCAGCTGATGGACCTCGACGACCTCGACCAGGTCGAGCTGATCGCCGCCGAGGTGTTCCCCCAGTTCTAGGTCAGCAGGTTCTGGGTCATGAAGCCCAGCAGGCCGACCAGCGTCGCGGCGGGGATGAGCACGCTCCGCCGCGACGCGATCAGCCAGACCTCGAACAGCACGACCGCGCCGACCACGAGCACCGAGGTGACCGGGTTCGCCGATTCCCTCGCCAGGAACGGCAACAGCAGCGCGGCGAGTGCGCACAGCACATAGCCGATCTTCGCGAGCAACCGGGTGCGCGGGGTCTCGACCAGCCAGCTGCCCAGCGTGACGCGCGCGTCGGCGTTGCCGTCGGGGTAGATCGGGTACGCGGGCTGGAGGTAGGGAACCCTGCCCGCCAGCGTCTCCGCGCCCCACCGCACGCGCCGCCCGGCCATCAGCATCGTGCCGTCCCAGCTCGTCTTGCTGTTCCGGCCGCCGGCCGCGGCTTCCGGTGCCGCGGGCAGGTCCAGCCCGTCCGGCAAGGGGAACTCGGCGTCGTGGCTGAAGACGATCCGCTCGCCGGGCAGATCGCCGAAGCTGCCCTCCACGGCTTCCCGGCTCTTCGCGGGCCAGCGCTGGTGCGCGGTGAGCCAGCCGAAGCTCGGGTCGACCGGCAGCCACCCGGTCCCGGCGACGTGGAACTCCGCCCACGCGTGCGCCTGGAGCCGTCCCGTCGCCCAGGTGCCGAAGACCGTCCGCGCCGGAATGCCCATCGCCCGGCACCAGGCGACGAAGAGGAACGCGTAGGCGCCGCAGTCCCCGCTCCTATCCCAGAGCATCGCCTCGGCGCCGAGATCGCCGGTCGGCCAGGTGTAGCGGTACCGGTCGCCGACCAGCTCGTCGAAGAACGCGCGCGCGATCTCCTCCGGTTCCGTCCGGTCCCCGGCGAGCCGCAGCGCCTCCGCGTGGATGGACTCCGACAGCGGGACGAGCGCGGTGGACGCGGTGTACCTGGCGCGCTCGGCCTCGGACAGCTCCGGCGTCGCGCGTGCCGGATCAGGTCGGTGCACAAGGACTTCGGCGCGGAGGCCGGCGCGGCTGCCGGGCGGGACGGACACCAGCCACGCGTCGTCGGTGGTGGTGTGCGGCGCGGGGTCCACGGTGCAGGAGGCGACGGACTGCCTCGGCGTGTCGGGCAATCGCGCCAGCATCAGCGTCATCGGCGAGTCGCTGTGGTTGTGGATGGACCAGGTCAGGCGGCGCATATCCGGGCTCTCCATGAAGTCAGTGCAGCTGGCCGGCGATGTCCGACGCGGCGGCCAGCATGATCAGGGCGGGGACCGTGGCCTGAGGGCGCACACGGTAACTTCCGCGCCCGTCCTGCTCCACGATCCGGGCGCCGGTGAGCGCCTTCAAGTGGTGGTAGAGCTGCCCGGTCGAGCCGAGCCCGGCCGCCGCCTGCAGCGCTGACGCGGGCTGCGGCCCGTCGGTGACGAGCAGCCGGAGCACCGCGATGCGCACCGGATTCCCCAGCGCGGCAAGGACTTCGGTGCGCGGCGCGTCGGGAAGGCCCAGCAGCGGCTCGGGGCGGCAGAGGATCTTCCAGGACAGCTCCTGGTGCAGCGTCACCGCGCCCTCGTAGGCCAGCAGCCCGCCGCCGTCCTCCCGTGCGGGCTCCTCGGTCGCCGCGCGGCCCTCCAGCGCGGCGACCCGGAGCTCCAGCTCGGCGACCCTGGCGGCGAGGTCGCCCGGCGTGCTCTCGGTCATCCCCCGAGCATGCCTGGCCGCGTCCCGAGCGCTTCGGCCACCCTCCGCTGCCACGCCGGATCGACGGCGGCGTTGACCACCAGGTCGACCAGCGACCGCTGCTCGGCGAACTCGGCCTCGGTGAGCCCGCGGAAGAGCACCGCGCCCGAGCTGACCGTGCCGTCCGTGCGGCGCGCGCCGAAGGCGAGGGTCAGGATGCCGCCGGACAGCGATCCGCCCTTGAACCCGAAGGACGCGAAACCGGGCCTCGGGTTCGGGCCGAACGCGCGCTCCAGGTGGGTCCTGGCCAGCGGAGCGGCGGCGGCCGGGCGGTAGTTCCCGGTGGCCAGCGCGCGGTGCAGCTTGGCGAGGTCCTGCGCGGAGGACCCCCACGTGCCCGCGGCCCACGGAGCGAGGCCGTCGAACCCGGGCAGCTTCGGGTAGAGCGTCGCGATGACCCACTGGCGGAACTGAGGGTCGCCAGCGTAGCGCTTGGCGTACTTGCGGCCGGTCGCTTTGCGGACCTCGACGGGCTTCGGGTCCTCGCCGTGGAGCGCGATGAGCATCTCGCCGCTGATCATCCGCACGTCGGCGTGCGCCCAGCCCGCCACGGCGGCGGCCCGGCGCAGCTCCGGCTCGCCGAGCAGCACGGCGAGGTAGTCGGTCGCCGCGTTGTCACTGAAGGTGATCATCGCGAGCGCCAGGTCGTCCAGGCTGACCTCGCGCTGCGGGTCGGCGGCGTAGAAGCCGCTCGGGTCCAGCGGGATCTTCAGGTGCTTGAGCGCGGCCGGATGCGCCCCGCCGTCCATGTTCGGCAGGTAGTAGGACTCCCAGTCGGCGATGCGCACGCGGCGCTTCGGGTCGAGGCGCCGCTCCGCGACCGCGGTGGCGTAGGCGGCCAGGTGCACCACCTTCATCGCCGACGCGAGCGGCTGCGCGACCTCCTGGCGGTGCACCACCACCCCGCCCACGCCGTTGTCGAGGTGGACGCCGACCTTGTCCTTGTTGCCGCGCAACCACTCCACCCAGGCTTCCGGCGTCTTGGGCGGCGCCGCCTGGGGTTCCGCCGACGCGAGTGCGGGCAGGGCCAGCGACGCGGGCACGGCCAGGGCCGCCGCGCCGAGCAGGTGCCTTCTGCTGAGCATTCCGAACTCCCCCTCCGGTGTTCCGTAATTCCGGAATAATAGAGGGGGTCGGCGGTCGCGGTCTAGTTCTGCAGAGCGAAGGTGATGCCGGGGGCGGTGGGCCCGGTCCGGGCGATGTTGGTCTCGCTGACCTGGATCTCGCCTTCGAGGGCGGCCAGCACGGCGCGCTCGGCCAGCGGCAGGGCCTCGGCGACGGTGACCCGGCGGCCGACCTCCTCCGACAGCGAGGTCACGCCGACGCCGGTCAGTCCGCAGGGCACGATCCGGTCGAACGCCTTGGTGTCCGGCTCGCAGTTGAGCGAGAAGCCGTGCATGGTCACGCCGCGCTGCACCCGGATGCCGATCGCGGCGATCTTGCGCTCCTGGCGGGTGGCGTCCCCGGCCAGCCAGACGCCGCTGCGGCCCTCGACGCGGCCGACCTCCAGCCCGAAGGACTGGCAGACCACGATCAGCGCCTGCTCCAGCCGCCGCACGTAGTCGACCACGTCCACCGGCTCGGCCAGCGCGATCAGCGGGTAGCCGACCAGCTGCCCCGGCCCGTGCCAGGTGATCTTGCCGCCGCGGTCGACCTCGACGACGGGGGTGCCGTCGTCCGGGCGGTCCTCCGGCTGCGTGCGCTTGCCCGCCGTGTAGACGGAGTGGTGCTCCAGCAGCAGCAGCTGGTCCGGGCCGGTGCCGTTGGCGCGCGCCTCGGCGAGTTCGCGTTGCAGCTCCCACGCCTCGACGTAGTCGATCAGCCCGAGGTGGCGGACCTGGACCGGAGTGCTCGCGACGCGGCAAGAGATGTCAGGACGGCTCACGGCTCGACAGTACTCCCTTGTCGGGAGGCCAAACCGCGGCCGAGACGAGCAGCCCGACACCCAGGGCGCCGACGAAACCACCGACCACGTCGGTCAGGTAGTGCACGCCGAGCATCACGCGGCAGGACGCGGCCAGCAGCACCACGAACGCGAGCGCTCCCGGTACCCACCGCGCGAGTTCGCGGCCGCTCCACACGATCAGCACGACCACGGTGACGGTGACCGCGGTGACGGCCGTGACGTGACCGCTGGGGAAGCTCTCACCGGGGAACACGCGTGGTCGTGTCCGCACGAAGACGCCCTTGAGCTGCACGACCGCCCACGAGAGCCCGAGCACGAGCGCGGCGCGGACCATGACGCCTGCGCGGACGTCGTCGCCGAGGCCCGTGTAGTAGCCGAAGCCGAAGACCAGGGTCACCATCAGCGTCAACGCCAGAGCGGGCCCGAAGACGTCGGTGATCGGCTTGATGATCTGGCCGAGCAGCTGGTCGTGCTCGCCGCGGAACGCCTCGACGAACCAGACGTCGATCGTGGGCGGGTTGTTGCTGACCAGCGTGCCCAGGACGAGGCAGGTCGCGAAGAGTGCGCCCCCGATCGTCGCGAGCAGCGGCCGGGACGGAGCCCTCAACGGTCCTCCGCGGCGTCGAGCGCGGCCTCGAGCGTCGGGTGCTGGAACTCGTAGCCCGTGCGCTCCAGGACCGCGGGCACGGCGCGCTGGCCGATCAGCGCGCCCTCGTCGGCGAAACCGCCCAGAACCAGCCGCAGCGCGAACCCGGGCACCACCCACGGCGCGGGCCGTCCGAGCGCCTTGCCGAACGCGGCGGTGAACTCCGCGTTGGTCGCCGGGATCGGGCCGGTGAGGTTGACCGGGCCGCTGACCGCCTCGTTCTCCAGCACGAACCGGATCGCGCCGACCTCGTCGTCCAGGGAGATCCACGGCATGTACTGCCGGCCGGAGCCGAGCCGCCCGCCGAGCATCATCGAGAACAGCGGCCGCAGCTGGCCGAGCAGGCCGCCGGAGGGGGAGAGCACCAGGCCGGTGCGCAGCATCACCACCCGCGTCCCACCGACCTGCGCCCGCTCCGCGGTGTGCTCCCACTGCTCGCACAGGTCGGCGAGGAAGCCCTCGCCGGCGGTCGCGGTCTCGTCGACCACCCGAGACCCGGTGTCCCCGTAGAACCCCACGGCGGAGCCGTTGACCAGCGTCGGCACCTTGCGCTCCGCGACGGCCTCGGCCAGCAACCGGGTCGGCGCGACGCGGCTGGTGAGCAGGGTCTGCTTGCGCTCCTCGGTCCATCGCCGCTCGCCGATACCCGCACCGCAGAGGTTCACCACGGCGTCGGCACCGTCCAGCGCGCGCTCGTCCAGCTTGCCCGCGTAGGGGTCCCACCCCCGCTCGTCGGGGGCGGCGGGCCTACGGCGAACCAGGCGCAGCACCTCGTGCCCGGCCTGCCGCAGCACCGGGATGAGGGCCGAGCCGATCAGGCCGGACGAACCGGCGATCACAACGCGCATACCCCGATGTTCCCCAAGAACCCGCTCCAGTGCACACCCTCACCCCACAAGATCGAATGTCCACCCGACGTCCGCCGTGCGGGGTGCACCCCACGCGCCCGTCCATGATGCGCGGTGGCTGTTGCCGGCGTGCCCGACCGGCCGCTCCGCGGAACCCCTGTTCTCGGAAGCCTCCGTCCGATCGGCGCCAGCCGCTGCTGGATTCTGCGGAAAAAGGCTCGGTGATCGCGAGCTGCATCACCGGGGTGAATAGCCCGAGTTCGACCGGCTGAGTCGGCGGGGGCGGTTGAGTATCGGTTCAGCCATCGGCTTCCCGTTGCAACGATCGTTGCAGTCCACCTTCACCTGTGTGGCGACTTCTGGCTGCCCCGGGAATGGAAACACCATGGGAGTTGTTTTTTGGAATCAATTTTCTAGTTAATTGGGAGAAATTGTCATGGCTGAAGCATTGGCTGCGAATGAACTTGGCCCGCACAACCCCATCGTGCGGGCGGCCACGGTGCACAGCTTGGGGCGCCGACTCGATCCCGGCGAGATCGAGAAGTTCCTGGACGACATGGTGAGCGCCTCCGTGCCCGCGCCGATCGGCGCGACCGCATCGGTGAAGATCGCGATCTGGGGCAAGGTGGATTGCGACCCGAACGGCCAGCCGTGGTCGTACGACGCCAGCATCTGGGGTGGGCCCGCCTACTTCGGCCAGGCGGCGGGCTTCATGTACACGGCCTACCAAACGTGGGACGCCTTCTTCCGCAACGTGACTTCCGTGCACGTGCAGGGCATCGCCTCGGCCGGGGGCATCCTGCAGATCAACTGGTTCAACCACAGCGGAACCCCCGTCGGTCAGTTCAACGGTGCGGCCGGGGGCGTCGGTGTGCTTGAGGCGGGCGGTTCGGGCGGGTGGAGCCACAGGTAACCCGATTCGTCCGCTCCGGGACTGAATGCGCGACGGCCCCCGGAACCGTGGAGGCTCCGGGGGCCGTCGAGTGCGAGGAACGGGCCTCAGAGGCCGAGGTCGGCCTCGAACGCGCCTTCCTCCAAGCGCTGCTTGATCGTGGTGAGGAAGCGCGCGGCGTCCGCACCGTCGACCAGGCGGTGGTCGTAGGACAGGGCCAGGTAGACCATGGAGCGGATGGCGATGGTGTCGCCGCCCGACTCGTCGGTCACCACGACCGCGCGCTTGACGACCGCGCCGGTGCCCAGGATGCCCACCTGCGGCGGGGTGAAGATCGGCGTGTCGAACAGCGCGCCCCTGCTGCCGGTGTTGGTCAGCGTGAAGGTGCCGCCGCCCAGCTCGTCCGGGGTGATCTTGTTCGTCCTGGTCCGCTCCGCGAGGTCGGCGATCTTGCGCGCCAGGCCCGCGAGGTTCAGGTCCCCGGCGTTGTGGATCACCGGGACCATCAGGCCCTTCTCGGTGTCCACGGCGATGACGAGGTTCTCCTCCGCGTGGTAGGTGACCTCCTTCGCCTCCTCGTTGATCGAGGCGTTGAGCACCGGGTGCTGCTTGAGCGCCTCGACCGCCGCCTTGGCGAAGAACGGCAGGAAGGACAGCTTGACGCCCTCACGGGCCTCGAACTGGGCCTTCGCCCGCTGGCGCAGCCGCGCGATCTTGGTGACGTCCACCTCGACCACGGTGGTCAGCTGCGCGGTGCTCTGCAGCGACTCCCGCATCCGGCGGGCGATGACCTGGCGCGGGCGGGAGAGCTTCTCCGTCTTCCCGCGCAGCGCCTGGGCCTGCGGCGACGGCTGGGCGGACGGGGCGGGGGCGGCCTTCTGGGCGGCGGCGGGCGCGGGGGCCGGAGCCGCCTTCGCCGCCTTGGCCTCCTCGACCGCGGCCAGCACGTCCTGCTTGCGGATGCGGCCGCCGACCCCGGTGCCCTTCAGGGTGTTGAGGTCGATCCGGTGCTCCGCGGCCAGCTTGCGCACCAGCGGCGTGACGTACGGCGAACCGCTCGCGTCACCGTTGGTGCTGGGCTGCTCGGCCGCCGGGGCCGGAGCCGTAGCGGGCGCCGCGGGGGCGGGCTTGGGCTCCTCGGCCTTGGGGGCCGGCGCCGGAGCCGGAGCCGCCGGGGCGGGCGCGGGGGCCGGAGCCGAGGCGGCGGGCTTGGCGTCCGCGCTGCCGATCACCGCGAGCTTGGCGCCCACGTCCACGGTCTCGTCCTCGCCGACGACGATCTCCAGCAGGGTCCCCGCGGCGGGCGAGGGGATCTCGGTGTCGACCTTGTCGGTGGAGACCTCCAGCAGCGGCTCGTCGGCCGCAACCGAGTCGCCGACCTGCTTGAGCCACCGGGTGACGGTGCCCTCGGTGACGCTCTCGCCCAGCGCGGGCATGGTCACGTCGGTGCCCTCGGCGGAACCGCCGCCACCGCCGGAGGACGGGGCAGGAGCGGACTCCTGCCGCGCCTGCGGGGCGGGCTCCGGCTCGGGCTGCGGTTCGGGGGCAGCGGCCTGCGGGGCCGGGGCGGGCTCGGCGGAACCGCCGCCGTCGCCGTCCCCGATCACCGCGAGCTCGGCGCCCACGTCCACGGTCTCGTCCTCGGCGACGACGATGCGCTGAAGCACGCCCGCCGCGGGCGAGGGGATCTCGGTGTCGACCTTGTCGGTGGACACTTCGAGCAACGGCTCGTCCACCTCAACCCGGTCGCCCTCCTGCTTCAACCACCGGGTGACGGTGCCTTCGGTGACACTTTCCCCCAGGGCCGGCATCTGGACTGAGAAGGCCATCTCTCGCTGACTCCTCGCGCTTTCGTGGCTCGTGTGGCTGACTTCGCTTCGTGCCGACGTCAGCCGTGCACGTGCAGCGGCTTGCCGGCCAGGGCGAGGAACGCCTCGCCCAGGGCTTCGTTCTGGGTCGGGTGGGCGTGGATGAGCGGGGCGACGTCCTCGGGGAACGCCTCCCAGCTGTAGATCAGCTGCGCCTCACCGATGAGCTCGCCCACGCGCTCGCCGACGAGGGTGATGCCGACAACGGGACCCTCGGGGGCCTTGACCAGCTTGACGCCGCCCGCGGTCTTGAGGATCTGGCTCTTGCCGTTGCCCGCCAGGTTGTAGAGGTAGGTCTCGACCGAGCCGTACTTCTCCTTGGCGGCGGCCTCGGTCAGGCCCACCGAGGCGACCTCGGGCTTGCAGTAGGTCACCCGCGGGATGCCCGCCTCGTCGATGACCCTCGGGTCCAGGCCCGCGATGTCCTCGGCGATGAAGATGCCCTGCTGGAAGCCCCGGTGCGCCAGCTGCAGGCCGGGCACCAGGTCGCCGACGGCGTAGACGCCGGGCAGGTTGGTGCGCAGGCGCTCGTCGGTGAGGACGAAGCCGCGCTCCATCCGCACGCCCGCCTCCTCGTAGCCGTGGCCCGCGCTGTTGGGGCCGCGACCGACGGCGACGAGCAGCAGGTCGGCATCGAGGGACTCGCCGGACTCCAGGCTGACCTGGACGCCGGTGTCGGTCTGGGTGGCGCCGCTGAACCGGACGCCGGTCTTGAAGGTGATGCCGCGCTTGCGGAAGGCCCGCTCCAGCTGCTTGGAGGCCCACTCGTCCTCGGACGGGACCAGCCGGGGCAGCGCCTCGATGATGGTGACCTCGGCGCCGAAGGAGCGCCACACGCTGGCGAACTCCACGCCGATCACGCCGCCGCCGAGCACGACGACCTTCTGCGGCACGTAGTCGAGGTTGAGCGCCTGGTCGCTGGTGATGATCCGGCCGCCGATCTCCAGACCGGGCAGGCTCTTGGCGTAGGAGCCGGTCGCGAGCACCACGTTCTTGCCGGTGTAGCGCTGGCCGTTGACCTCGACGGTGTTCGGGCCGACGAAGGTGCCCGCGCCCTCGACCAGGGTGACCTTGTTGGCCTTGGCCAGGCCCTGCAGGCCCTTGTACAGGCCGCCGATGATGCCGTCCTTGTACGAGTTGACCCCGGCCATGTCGATGCCCGCGAGCGAGCTCTTCACGCCGAACTGGTCACCCTCGCGCGCGTTGTCGGCCACCTCGGCCGCGTGCAGCAGGGCCTTGGTCGGGATGCAGCCGCGGTGCAGGCAGGTTCCCCCGAGCTTGTCCTTCTCCACCAGAACGACGGACAGGCCGAGCTCGGCCGCGCGGAACGCGCAGGCATAGCCGCCCGAGCCGCCGCCGAGGATCACGAGGTCGGCGGAGGTGTCGGTCACAGCATCTCCTCTGAGGAGGCAACGGTTTCGGTCGCCAGGTCTTAAACACTGTCTTCAAGGCCCTTGTGCCCGCGTGCGCGTCTCGGCGCGCGGGCAAGCGCCATCTTGTCACCTGTTCGGCTCTGTTGGCGACGCGGCCCGTCAGCGAGTCCTCCGGATGACAACCGATGGATCGCAACGACGGCCCCACACGCCTGCTGGCAAGATCTGACGACCAGGTGAAGGAGGCGTCGCGATGGGTCTGTTCGACCGGTTCCGGAAGCGGCAGAAGCCGGGGACGCTGCGGGGATCGTCCAACGACGACACCGATCACCTCGTGGCGTGGGCGAAGCAGCGGCGCGGCGTCGAGGCCTACGTCGAGCCGAAGACCACGGTGACGGAAACCACTGTGGTGCTCATCGCCCACGACGGCGAATGGACCCGCAGGCGCGTCGACGGCCCGGAGGGCGCCCGCAAGCTCGGCAAGAAGCTGGGCATTCCCGTCTACGACGTGGCCCTCGTCGGTTACCCCAAGCGGATGCGCGAGTACACCGAACGGCAGCGCGCCCTGCGCAAGCGCGCCCAGCGCGACAACCTCGGCTGACCCGTTCCCCGCACGCCGGCCCCTCGCGAATGCCGCGATCGGTGCGTCGGGCGCACTGAATGAGTCATTGAGGTGGTTGAGCGTCCTCAATGACTCATTCAGTGCGTGAACGCGGGGGTGGGGTCAGCCGTTCTCGGCGATGTCGGCGAGGACGGCGGCCAGGGTGCGGACCGGGGTGCCGGTGCCGCCCTTGGTGGTGTAGCCCCAGGCGCCACCGCTGTTGAAGGCCGGGCCCGCCACGTCGACGTGCGCCCACTGGACGCCCTCGGCGACGAACTCGCGCAGGAAGATGCCCGCGGAGAGCATGCCGCCCCAGCGGTGGCCGGTGATGTTGGCCAGGTCGGCGACGTTGGAGTTCAGGTCCGCCCGCAGCTCCTCCGGCAGCGGCATGGCCCACGCGTACTCGCCGACACCGCGGCCGAGCGCGGCCACGCGGTCGCGGAACTCGTCGGTGCCCATGACGCCCGCGGTGCGCTTGCCGAGCGCGACGACCTGCGCGCCGGTCAGCGTGGCGGTGTCGACCAGGTAGTCCGGGCCGTCCTGGCACGCGCGGACCATGGCGTCGGCCAGGATGAGGCGGCCTTCGGCGTCGGTGTTCTGCACCTCGCAGGTCTTGCCGCCGAGGAAGGTCAGCACGTCGCCGGGGCGGTAGGACTCGCCGCCGGGCATGTTCTCCGCCATCGGAACCGTGGCGACGACCTCCAGCGGGTACTTCAGCTTCGCCGCGAGCACCACCGTGGCGATCACCGCGGCCGCGCCGGCCATGTCGCTGGTCATGTGGTGCATCTCGCCCGCGGGCTTGATCGAGATGCCGCCGGTGTCGAAGGTGATGCCCTTGCCGACGAGCGCGACCTTCTTGCGCGCCTTCGGGCCCTTGTAGCTGAGCCGGACCAGGCGCGGCTTGCGGGCGGAACCGCCGCCGACACCGAGGATGCCGCCGTAGCCGCCCTTGCGCAGCGCCTTCTCGTCGAGCACCTCGACGTCCAGGCCCGCGGCCTCGCCGAGCTTCTTGGCGCGCTCGGCGAAGGACGCCGGGAACAGGTCGTTCGGCGGGGTGTTGACGAAGTCGCGGGCGGTGATCACGGCCTCGGCGATCGCGGTCGCGGCCTTGAGCTTCGCCTTCGTCGCCTTGTCCTTCGCGCCCGCGACGGAGGTGAACTCCACCTTCGCGGCCTTCTCGTCGGCCTTCTCGGACTTGTACTCGGTGAAGGTGTAGCCGCCGAGCAGGTGGCCCTCGACGGCCGCGGACAGGTCCAGCTCGCCAAGGGTGTTCAGCACGCGCACAGTGCCGTTGAGGGAGCGCGCGGCCGCACCGGCGGCCCTGCGGACCTGCTCGGCGGTCACGGTGCCCTCGTCGTTCGGGGCGCCGACGCCTACGGCGACGACGAGCGCGGCGGTGAGCTTGCCCGCGCTGGGCAGCTTCACGACCTCCTCGGCCTTGCCGGTGGCGCCCAGGGTCTCCAGCAGCTCGACGAGCTTGCCGTCGAACGCGGCGTCCACCGCGGCCGCGCCGTCGGCGAGCGCCAGGCCGTCCGCCCCCTGCACGGTGCCGATGACGACGGTGTCGGCCGCGGCGGTGGTGGGGTCACTGTCGGTGAGCGCTAGCTTGGGGACGGTCACGCTTGCTCCTCGTCGTGGCCCGGCGCCGGTGCCGGGCCTGATCGCTGGTTCGAGTCGGGAAAGACCGTGGAGGTACAGGGCCGCGGTCAGTCGCTACCGGATGGTAAACGCGAACGGAGCCCTGTCAGCCTTCAGGTGGCTGTGCGTGACGGGAGGCCGGGGCATACCGTGTGCGCGTGGCAGTCGAGCCGCGTCAACCAACCGCGATCCGGGTTCCCGGCGTCGTGGTCCTCGGCCTAGGCGCCATGATCGGCCTCGGCCCGTTCCTGCTCCTGGCGCCCGCCGCGGCCTCGGCGGGGATCTGGCTGCTCGCCGGGCTCCCGCTGGCGGCGGTCACCGCGTTGTGCGCCATGTACTCCACCTCGGAGCGCTCCTCGATCCGCGAGCACATGGGCCGCTGGCCCGGCCGGGTCGCGGGCACCGGGCGGTTCGTCGCGCTGGGCTGCCTCGCCGTGGTGCTCGCGAGGACCTTCGCCGAGCACGTCGCTCCCGACCAACCGGATCTCGCCGCGTTCGCGGTGCTCGCTGTCGCGGCGGCCGGCAACGCCAGTGGGCTGCTTCGGTGGGGCAGCGGTCTCGCGTGGCTGATCGGCGGCGTCGTGCTGCTCGTGCTCGTCCTGGTCATCGCCGCGTGCCTGGCCGTCGCGCCCCCGGTCGCGCCGATCGGAGCCCCGGCAGCGCAGGTCGGAGATCCGCGCAGCCTGATGACCGCCGCCGCGATCCTGTTCCTGGGCTTCGTCGGGTTCGAGCGGGTCACCGCGCCCGCCGACGGAGAACCGCAGCACGGCTGGCGCACCACCCGCCGCGCCATTCCGGTGATCGCCGGGGTGGTCACCGTGCTCTACGCCCTGCTCGGCGTGGCGCTGCTGCACCAGCTCGGCCCGGCGCGGCTGGCCCTCTCGCCCGCACCGCTGCGGGACGCGGTGATCGCCGCGGACGGAGCGGTGATGGTGCCGTTCGTGGAGTTCGGCGCCGGGGTGGGGCTCGCGTCCTGCCTGGTGCTGGTGCTCGTCGCGATGCGCAGGATGGTGGTGGAGGCCGCGATCGAGCGCGAGGTGGCGACGCCGCTGGCCACGATCGCCCGCGCGGGCACCACCTGGCCGATCGACCTGGTGGTCGGCGGGCTCGTCGTGCTGGCCCTGCCGTTGCTGGACCTCACCGGGGCCGTGCACCTGGCGGCCTGCTGCGTGCTGGTGCACTACGCCTTCGCCAACGCGGCGACCCGGGTGGAGCTGATCGACCAGCAGCGGACCTGGCCGATGCGCACCGCGTGCTTCGGCCTGGGCATCTCGGTGATGCTCGCGATGAGCCTGCCGCCGATGACCTTGCTCACCACGCTGGTGGTGCTCGTGGTGGGTTCGTGCCTGGGGGCTTTGATTTCCCATCGGTGGCGGTAGTTTCTGGCGATGTGACCGACTCTCAGCTCCGCACCAGTCCGCTGCACACCGCCCACCGCGACCTCGGCGCCACGTTCGCGCCGTTCGGCGGGTGGGAGATGCCGATCCAGTACTCCGGCGGCGGGGTCGTCGCGGAGCACACCGCGGTCCGCGAGGCGGTCGGCGTCTTCGACGTCTCGCACCTGGGCAAGGCCCTCGTCGCGGGGCCGGGCGCGGCCGAGTTCGTGAACTCCTGCCTGACCAACGACCTGCGCAAGATCGGCGCGGGCCAGGCCCAGTACACGCTGTGCTGCGTGGAGTCCGGCGGCGTGGTCGACGACCTGATCGCCTACCTGGTCAGCGACGACGAGGTGTTCCTCATCCCCAACGCGGCCAACACGGCCGAGGTCTGCCGGATGCTCTCCGTCGCGGCGCCCGAGGGCGTCACCGTCACCGAGCAGCACACCGACTACGGCGTGCTCGCGGTCCAGGGCCCGAAGTCCTCGGAGCTGCTGGAGGCGCTCGGCCTGCCGACGAAGCTGGACTACATGGCCTTCGCCGACGCGGAGTGGGAGGGCCGCACGGTCCGCGTCTGCCGCACCGGCTACACCGGCGAGCACGGCTTCGAGCTGGTGCCGCGCTGGGACGACGCGCCCGCTGTGTGGGCGGCGCTGCTGGACGCGGCGGCACCGCTGGGCGGGCGGGCCTGCGGCCTCGGCGCGCGGGACACGCTGCGCACCGAGATGGGCTACCCGCTGCACGGCCAGGACCTGTCGCTGGAGATCACCCCGGTGCAGGCGGGCTCCGGCTGGGCGGTCGGCTGGAAGAAGGACTCCTTCTGGGGTCACGAGGCGCTGCGCGCGGAGAAGGCGAACGGCCCGGTCCGCAAGCTCTTCGGCCTGCGCGCGCTGGAGCGCGGGGTGCCCCGCGCGCACATGGACGTGCTCGACGCGGCGGGGGAGCGGATCGGCGAGTCCACCTCCGGCACCTTCTCGCCGACGCTCAAGATCGGCGTGGCGCTGGCACTGCTGGACACCTCGGCGGACGTGAAGATCGGCGACGAGGTGACCCTCGACGTGCGCGGCCGCTCGCTGCGCTGCGAGGTCGTCAAGCCGCCGTTCGTGCGGACCAACGTCAAGTAGTGGCGGGACGGCTCTGGGCGCCGGGCGAGGAGGTCCTCTACTCGTTCCGGCGCAACGACGGCTCGCTCGGCGCGGTGACCCCGGCGCGGGTGCTCTCCGACGACGGTGAGCGGCTGGTGTGCTGGGTGCCCGACGGCACGCCCGTGCGCGCCACCCGGGTGCCCAGCGGCGTTCACCCGCGCCACGTCCCGCTGGAGCAGCGGTTCCGGCTCGGCCGGGTGCCCGTGCGCTCGGCCTGGGTCGGCTCCTCGACGCTGCGCGTGGTCTTCGAGGAGCAGTGGTCCAGCGTCTGGTGGTTCTTCCTGCCGGACGGGACCTTCCTGAACTGGTACGTCAACCTGGAGGTGCCGATGGGGCGCACGGACACCGCCGTGTGCCGCATCGACGGCGTGCTCGACGTCGAGGTCCTACCGGACCGGAGCTGGTCGTGGAAGGACGAGGACGAGGCCGTCGAGGCGCTGGCCGCAGGCAAGATCACCCGGGAGCAGCTTGACCGGCTGCGCGCCGAGGGCGAACGGATGATCGGTCTGGCCGAATCGGGACTTTTCCCTTTCGATGGGACGTGGTGCGAGTTCCGGCCGGACCCCGGCTGGCCGCTGCCGACACTGCCCGACGAGGTGATGGAGGAACGCTGACGTGGTCTCCGCCGAGGACTTCCGAGATCTGGCGCTGAACCTGTTGGAGTCCGAGGAGGTGGAGACCTGGGGGCATCCGACCTTCCGCGTCGGCGACAAGATGTTCGCCGCCATGGACGGCGACGGGCACCGCGCCACCGTCAAGGCGACGCCCGAGGAGCAGGAGGCGCTGATCGCCGCGGCGCCGCAGACCTACGCCGTCGCGGACTACGTCGGGCGCTACGGGTGGGTGAGCGTGGACCTGCGCGTCGCCGATCCGAAGGAAATCGCCGAGCTGGTCCGCGAGGCGTGGCGCCGCACCGCGCCCAAACGCCTGGTGGACCGGCACGACGCGGCGGAGTCCCGGTCCGTGCAATAGTCGGGCGTCCGATGTTCGGGATAGCGATGTTCGGATGGGATGAAGAAGGTTTATCGTGCTGCCATGACGACAGCGCCCTTCACCCGGACGTCCAACCCGAACCCCCTTTCGGCGGAGCGTCGGGCGCAGGTACTCGCCAGCCCCGGCTTCGGGCAGCACTTCACCGACCACATGGTCAGCATCGACTGGGACCGCGAGCGGGGCTGGCACGACGCGGCGGTCCTGCCCTACGGCAGCTTCCCGATCGACCCCGCCGCGATGGTGCTGCACTACGGCCAGGCCATCTTCGAGGGACTGAAGGCCTACCGGCAGCCGGACGGCACCGTCGCCTCGTTCCGGCCCGACGCCAACGCCGAGCGGTTCCGCGCGTCGGCCCGCAGGCTGGCGATGCCGGAGCTGCCGGACGAGCTGTTCCTCGCCTCGCTGCGCGAGCTGATCGACATCGACCGCGACTGGGTGCCCGCCGCGGGCGGTGAGGAGTCGCTGTACCTGCGGCCCTTCATGATCTCCACCGAGGCCGGGCTCGGGGTGCGCCCGGCGAGCCAGTACCGCTACCTGCTGATCGCCTCGCCCGCGGGCGCGTACTTCGCCGGTGGCATCAAGCCGGTCAGCGTCTGGCTGAGCACCGAGTACGTGCGCGCGGCCCCCGGCGGCACCGGTGCGGCGAAGTTCGCGGGCAACTACGCGGCCTCGCTGCTGGCCCAGGCCCAGGCCGCCGAGCAGGGCTGCGACCAGGTGGTGTGGCTGGACGCGGTGGAGCGGCGCTGGGTGGAGGAGATGGGCGGGATGAACCTCTGCTTCGTCCTCGGCTCCGGTGCCGACGCCCGCATCGTCACCCCCGAGCTGACCGGCACGCTGCTGCCCGGCATCACCAGGGCCTCGCTGCTGGAGCTGGCCGCCGACCTCGGCCACGGGGTCGAGGAGCGGCGGATCTCCACCGACGAGTGGGAGAAGGGCGTCGCCTCCGGTGAGATCACCGAGGTCTTCGCCTGCGGCACCGCCGCGGTGATCACCCCGGTCGGCCGGGTGAAGCACGCGGGCGGCGAGTTCACCATCAACGGCGGCGCCTCGGGCGAGCTGACCATGCGGCTGCGCAAGCGGCTGACCGACCTCCAGCGCGGCGCTGTCGAGGACACCCACGGCTGGATGCACCGGCTGGGCTGATCGTTCTCGTGGTGCCGGAGGGGCTCCGCCGGGCGTCGGCGGAGCCCCTCTTTGTGGTTACGCCTGCTGCGCGGTCGCGGCCAGCACGACCTCGCGCACGCAGACCCGCTGCGGCTGTTCGTAGGTGAACTGGATGACGGCCGCGACGTCCTCGGCGGTGAGCACGTCGTTGGCCTCCTTCCACGCCTGGTAGTCGGCCTTGATGGCCTCGTCGGTGGTGTGCGAGAGCAGTTCGGTCTCCACCGCGCCGGGGGCGATCGTGGTCACGCGCACGCCCTTGCCCGCGACCTCCTCGCGCAGGCTCTCCGACATCGCGTGCACCGCGAACTTGGTGCCGCCGTAGACCGCGTGGTTGGGGAAGCCCTTGCGCCCGGCGACCGAGCTGACGTTGATCACCGTGCCCCGGCCGCGCTCGATCATGCCCGGCAGCACCGCGTGCACGCCGTTGAGCAGGCCGAGCACGTTGACGTCGAACATCGTCCGCCACTCGGCGGGAGCCTGGGCGGCGATGTGGCCGAGCAGCATGACGCCCGCGTTGTTCACGATGGCGTCGGTGGGGCCGTGCTGGTACTCGGCCTCCGTGACGGCGTCGGCGACGGCTTGGGCGTCGGTCACGTCGACCGTGCGGCAGAGCGCGTTGGGCAGCTTGAGGTCTTCAAGGCGGTCCAGGCGACGCGCCAGCAGGAGCAGGGGGTGGTCCAGCTCTGCGAACGCTTGCGCGGTCGCGGCGCCGATCCCGGAGCTGGCCCCGGTGATCACGATGAGCGGCTTGGTCATTGGTCACACATAGCCGAGGGCACCGGTGCTTAGAAAATTTGTTTCGCCGACAGCACAACCAACGCGACGGTCGTCGCGACCTCGCAGCAGGCGCCGAGCACGTCCCCGTTGACGCCACCGAACCGCTTGGTGGTGTGGGCGAGCAGACCGAGTACCGCGGCCGTCGCGGCGAGCACCGCGAGCGGGCCCAGCCACAGGTGCACCGTCAGCGAAGCGGCTGCCAGGAGCACCGTCCAGATCACCGGGATCGCCAACGGCTGCGTGCCCGCGACGAGCGCCCCGAGCCCCTTCTGCTGGGCGGGCGGCACACCCCGGCGGCAGCCCCAGCCGAACGCGATCCGCCCCGCCACGACGGCGATCACTATTGCGCCCCAACGGTTCTGGGCGAGGAGGGCACTGATGGCCGCCGCCTGCACGCCCAGGTTCACGATCAGCGCCACGACGGCGAACGGCCCGGCGGCGGGATCGTGCATGACCTTGAGCGCCTTCTCCGGCGGCCCGTAGCACCCCAGGCCGTCCGCGACGTCGCCGAGCCCGTCCACGTGCATGCCCCGCGTGGCGAGGGCGAGCAGACCCACGACCAGCACTCCGACCAGCAGCGGCGCCAAGCCGACGGCGACCGCACCGACCGCCGTGCCCGCCGCCGCTGCTCCGAGCACCAGTCCGACGAGCGGTGCGGCCGTGATCGCCCTGCCCGCCGTCTCGCGGTCGACGTCGTCGACGCGCGCGGGGAGCACGCTCAACAGGGAGAACGCCAGTCGCAGGCCGCGCATCGCCCTGGGTCAGAGGTCGAGGGGCGGGGCGACTGTGTAGGTCGGCGCGGGCGGGGGTTCGGGGGCCGCCTGGGGTTCTGGCGCGGGTGGCGGAGTGAGGGCGTCGGACGGGGTGGTGGGGCCGCCGGAGACGCCCGCGTCGGCGAAGGTGGCCATCTCCGCGAGGATCTTCGTGGCCGCGCTCAGGACGGGGAGCGCGGTGAGGGCCCCGGAACCCTCGCCGAGGCGCATGCCGAAGTCCAGGATCGGCTTGAGGTCGAGGTGGTCCAGCACGACGGTGTGCGCGGGCTCGACCGAGCGGTGCCCGGCCACCCACCACTCGCGTGAGCCCGGCGCCATCTCCTCGGCGACCATCGCCGCCGCGCCCACCACGACCCCGTCCAGCACCACCGGCGTGCGCCGCGCCGCGGCCTGGGCGAGGAAGCCGGCCATCGCGGCGATGTCCGCTCCGCCCGCGGTGCGCAGCAGCCCGACGGGGTCGGCGCCGACCTTGCGGGCGCGCCGCAGCGCGTCGCGGATGGCCGCCGTCTTGCGGATCCAGCCCTGGTCGTCGATCCCGGTGCCGCGGCCGACCACCGCGACGGGCTCGGTGCCGGTCAGCGCCGCGATCAGCACTGCGGAGGGCGTGGTGTTGCCGATGCCCATGTCCCCGGCGACGAGGATGTCCGCCCCGCCGTCGATCTCCTCGTCGGCGATCTCGCGGCCCGCGCGCAGTGCCGCGGCCGTCTCCTCCGCGGACAGCGCGTCCTCGCGGTCGATGAGCCCGGAACTGGTGCGCACCTTGTACTTGCTGACCATCGGCGCGGTCTCGCCCGCGACCGCGATGTCGGCGACGCGGACGGTCGCGCCCGCGGCGGCGGCGAGCACGTTGACCGCCGCGCCTCCGGCGAGGAAGTTGGCCACCATCTGCGCGGTGACCTCGCTGGGGTAGGCCGAGACGCCCTCCGCGGCGATGCCGTGGTCCCCGGCGAAGACCACCACGCGCGCCCGCTCGAACGGCTTCGGCGGGCAGGTGCCCTGGCAGGCCGCGATCCACGCGCCGAGCTCCTCGAGGCGGCCCAGCGAGCCCGCGGGCTTGGTCAGCTGGGCGTGCCGGGCGATCGCCCGCTCGCGGACCTCGTCGTCCGGCGGTGTGATCGGCGGGAAGACACCTGCATCCTCCACAGCCTTGTCCTCGGACACTCGAACCTCCATATCCTGCGGTCAGCGCAGTCGCAGCGGGATTCCCGCCACCAGCAGCGTGACCGTGTCGCACACCTCGGCGACGCGGGCGTTCAGCCTGCCAAGCTCGTCACGAAAGAGCCTGCCAGAAGGCGTCGCGGGATGGACGCCCAGCCCGACCTCCGCGGACACCAGCACGACCCGCGCCGCGGTCTCGGCCAGCGCCCTCGTCAGCCGGTCCACCTCGGCGTGCACGGGCTTCCGATCGCCGCCGTCCCAGGCGTTCGCGGCGTCGAGCACCTCGGTCAGCCAGGTCGCGAGATCGTCCACCAGCAGCAGCTCGTCGGCTCCCGCCGCGGACAGCACGTCCGGGAGGGAGGGGCCGTCGGCGGCTTCCACCGTCCGCCAGCACTCCGGGCGGCGCCGCGTGTGCTCGGCGATGCGGGCTTCCCAGTCGGTGTCGCCGGGGTGGCGCCGGGCGGTCGCCACGTAGGTCACCGAGGGGTCGGCGGGCGCCAGGCCCTCGGCATGGGCCGACTTGCCGGAACGGGCGCCGCCGAGCACGAGCGTGCGTCGACTCACCGGCGTCACGTTACCGTTCTGCCTGGCGAACGAGAGGGAGAGCGACGTGGGATACCGCTGGCGCTACCAGGATTCGACCGAGGTCGACGTGATCGGCCCGGACGAGCGGTTCGACGAGCAGGCCGACGCGGAGCAGTGGCTGGAGGAGAACTGGCCCGACCTGCTCGACGGCGGGGTCGACCAGGTCACCCTGCTCGACGGCGACACCCCGGTCTACGGCCCGATGAGCCTGCACCCGCCCGAGCAATGACGTCCCGGGCGGGCCGTGGGGACGGCCCGCCCGTGGCGGTCACGGGGTGATGGTGAGGCGGGGGTCGTACTCGATGACGCCGTCGAGGGCCTCGTCGATCTTCTTCATGATCTCCTCGTCCAGCTTCACGCCCGCGGCCTTGACGTTCTCGCTGACCTGCTCGGGGCGCGAGGCGCCGATGATCGCCGAGGCCACGTTCGGGTTCTGCAGCACCCAGGCGACGGCGAGCTGGGCCATGGTCAGCCCGGCCTCGGCCGCGACGGGCTCCAGCAGCTGCACCTTCTCCAGCACGTCCTCGCGCAGGAAGCGGGCGACGAAGTTCTTGCCGCCGCTCTCGTCGGTGGCGCGGGAACCCGCGGGCACGGGCTGACCGGGCTTGTACTTGCCGGTGAGCACGCCCTGGGCGATCGGCGACCAGACGATCTGGCTGATGCCCTCGCGCTCGCTGGCCGGGATCACCTGGGACTCGATGATCCGCCACAGCGCGGAGTACTGGGGCTGGTTGGAGATGAACGGGACGTTCAGCTCGCGGGCGATGGCGGCGCCGCGGGTGATCTGCTCGGCGTTCCACTCCGAGACGCCGACGTAGAGGACCTTGCCCTGCCGCACGAGGTCGGCGAAGGCCAGCATCGTCTCCTCCAGCGGCACCGTCCGGTCGAAGCGGTGCGCCTGGTAGAGGTCGATGTAGTCGGTGCCCAGGCGCTTCAGCGAGGCGTTGGCCGACTCCATGATGTGCTTGCGGCCGAGACCCTTGTCGTTCTCGCCCTTGGGGCCGGTCGGCCAGAAGACCTTGGTGAAGATCTCCAGGCTCTCCCGGCGCTGACCGGCGAGGGCGCGCCCGAGCACCGACTCCGCTGCGGTGTTGGCGTAGACGTCGGCGGTGTCGAAGGTCGTGATGCCCGCGTCGAGCGCGGCCTTCACGCAGGCGTGCGCCTGGTCCTCCTCGACCTGCGAGCCGTGGGTGATCCAGTTGCCGTAGGAGATGGCACTGACGGAAAGGCCACTGCGGCCGAGACGACGGAACTCCATGCCACCAGCCTAAACCGGGTTCGTTCGCCTCGCTAAGTACCTGGAGTGTGGTCCAGGGGTGTGAACTACGCCACCCGGTCGTTGTAGCCGACGCGGGGCTTGGGCACGCGCAGCTTGCGCAGCTGGGTCGCCCTGGTGAAGGCGTACCAGCCGAGCGCGAAGCCCTTGAAGTTCTCGTCGGGGAACTTCTGCCGCGCCCGCCGCGACACCAGCCTGCCGAGCATGACGCCCTCGATGAGCATGGCCAGCAGCATGAACATGCACGCGAGGCTGGCGTACTGCTGCACGACCAGGTTCGGCGTCAGCACCGCGATGAACACCACGATGGCCAGCGGCATGAACAAGCCCATGAGGTTGCGCCGCGAGTCGACGAGGTCGCGCGCGTACGCGCGCACCGGACCGCGGTCGCGGGGCAGCAGGTACTTGTCGTCACCGGCCATCATCCGCTCGCGGCGGAACTGCGCGGCCTTGCGGCGCTCTTCCTTGCTGGCCTGGTTGCCTCGCATCCGGCGCAGGGCCTCGCGCTGCGTGCGCGGCGGCGGCGGGACCGGACCGCGGCGGCGGCCCTCGGCCTCACGCCGCTTGGGAGTGGGCTTCCCCTTGCCCGCGGTGTGCCCCTTCGGGCCGTCCAGCAAGCCCGGATCGACCTCCACGACCTCCTCTTCGGGGTTCGTGGGGTCAGCGGACGCGATGCGGCGAAGGAACCTCACGCGTACAGGGTAGGACAGGCCGAATTGCGAAGATGTACCGTCCGCCCCGTGCGGATTCTCGTTGCTCCTGACTGCTTCGGCGGAACCCTGTCGGCGCGGGCGGCCGCAGAGGCGATTTCCCTCGGGTGGCGGCGTTCCGCCCCTGATGACGAGCTTGTGCTGAGGCCGCTCGCCGACGGTGGGCCGGGCTTCGTCGAGGTGCTGCACGCGGCGCTCGGCGGGATGGTGCACCGCCTGGAGGTGACAGGTCCGCTCGGTGCGCTCGTCGAGGCGGAATGGCTCGAACACGACGGCACGGCCTACATCGAGTGCGCCCAGGCGTGCGGGCTCCACCTCGCGCCCGCCGCCGAGCGCGACGCTTCCCGGGCCACCACGCGTGGCGTCGGCGAGTTGGTCAACGACGCCCTGTCCAAGGGCGTGCGCACGGTGGTGATCGGTCTCGGCGGTTCCGCGAGCACCGACGGCGGCGCCGGGCTGTTCGCCGCGCTCGGGTTCGCACCGCTCGGCGCGGACGGCGCGGAACTCGCTCCCGGCGGCGGTCCGCTCATCGACTGCGCACGGCTCTCCGCGACGCCGGAGTTCCCCGTGCAGCTCGTGATCGCCTCCGACGTGGAGAACGTGTTGCTCGGCAGGCACGGCGCCGCGCACACCTTCGGCCCGCAGAAGGGGGCCGACGCCACCGAAGTCGAAGCACTGGAACGCGCGCTGAGCCGCTGGGCCGACGTACTCGCCGAGGCCACGGGCAAGGACGTCCGCGACACCGCTGGCGCCGGGGCGGCGGGCGGGCTCGGCGCCGGGCTGCTCGCCCTGGGAGCCGAGGTCGTCTCGGGAGCCGGACTTGTGCGCGAACTCACTGGGCTCGACTCCGCGCTGGACTCGGTGCAGCTGGCGATCACCGGCGAGGGCAGCTTCGACTGGCAGTCGCTGCGCGGGAAGTTGATCACCGCTGTGGCCGCGGGCGCCGCCGAGCGCGGCATGCCGTGCCTGGTTCTGGCAGGTCAGGTCAGCGTGGGCAGGCGCGAGTCGGCCGCGGTCGGCATCGAGGACTCCTATGCGGTCGCCGAGCACGCGGGCTCGGTCGAGGCATCGCTCGCCGACCCCGCGGGCACCCTCGCCGACCTGGCCGCCCACGTGGCCGGGCAGTGGGGCGGCCGCTGAGTCCGGGTGTGCCACCATGGAAGTGGAACAAGCAGGCCATCCGATGCGTTGCAGCCGAGGTAGCGCCTCAGGAAGACCGAGGGAGAACCATGACTTCTGCGCAGGAAACCGGCACCGAGACGCCGACCCACGGCGTCACGATGACCGAGGCGGCCGCCGCCAAGGCCAAGGCCCTGCTGGAGCAGGAGGGCCGCGACGACATGCACCTGCGCATCGCCGTCCAGCCCGGGGGATGCGCCGGCCTCCGCTACCAGCTGTTCTTCGACGAGCGCACGCTCGACGGTGACGCCTTCCGCGAGTTCGACGGCCTCCGGGTCGCGGTCGACCGGATGAGCGTCCCCTACGTCGACGGCGCGGTGATCGACTTCGTCGACACCATCGAGAAGCAGGGCTTCACCATCGACAACCCGCAGGCCACCGGCTCCTGCGCGTGCGGGGACTCGTTCAACTAGAGGCTCCCCGAAGACGATGAAGGGCCGCGGGTGTCACCCGCGGCCCTTGTCGTTCTCCCAGAGTTCCGGCTCAGCAGCCGTAGTCATCCATGTCACGCACCTGGGCGGTGTTGGCCTCGCTCACCCGCCACGGTGCCGCGGCGCGCTGCTGCGGAACGCCCGCTGAGCTGGAGCGGAGCGAGTCGGGCAGCTCGGCGCAGTCCTTGATCAACTCGGCGATGGTGCTCGGTTCGGTGCTGGTCACATCGAGGACGTTATGACTAGCGGCGGGTGTGGAACAGCTCTACCAAGCAGTAGTCTTCGCGGTTGGCCGGTGTGCACCTGAAAGGGTGAGTCGGCTGGTCAGACGCCGTCACCGCCGAACGAGGAGAGCCTTTCGTGCCCGTCGCGATCACCGGAAGCATCGCAACCGACCATCTGATGCACTTCCCCGGCCGGTTCGCCGAGCAGCTCGTGGCCGACCAGCTCGACCGCGTGTCGCTGAGCTTCCTGGTGGACGACCTCGTCGTGCGCCGGGGCGGCATCGCGGCCAACATCGCCTTCGGGATGGGCGTGCTCGGCCACAACCCCGTCCTGGTCGGTGCCGTCGGCGCCGACTTCGCCGACTACCGCTCCTGGCTGGAGCGGCACGGCGTCGACTGCTCGGGCGTGCACACCTCCGAGGTCAAGCACACCGCGCGGTTCGTCTGCACCACCGACGACGACATGTGCCAGATCGCCTCCTTCTACGCGGGCGCCATGGCCGAGGCCCGGCAGATCGAGCTGGCCCCGGTCGCCGAGCGCGCCGGCGGCCTCGACCTCGTGCTGATCAGCCCGAACGACCCCGAGGCGATGCTGCGGCACACCGAGGAGTGCCGCCAGCGCGGCTACGCCTTCGCCGCCGACCCCTCGCAGCAGCTGGCCAGGATGGACGGCGACCAGGCCCGCAAGCTGGTCACCGGGGCGAAGTACCTGTTCACCAACGACTACGAGCTGCAGCTGCTGCTGAAGAAGACCGGCTGGACCGAGGACGAGGTGCTCGACCAGGTCGGCATGCGGATCACCACGCTCGGCGAGAAGGGCGTGGAGATCGTCGGCCGGGAGATCGGCGCCCTGCAGGTGCAGGCCGTTCCGGAGACCGCGAAGACCGATCCGACCGGCGTCGGTGACGGGTTCCGCGCCGGGTTCCTGGCCGGGCTCACCCGCGGCCTGCCGCTGGAGCGCGCCGCCCAGCTCGGCTCGCTGATCGCGGTCAACGTGCTGGAGACCGTGGGCACCCAGGAGTGGAGCTTCGACCGCGCCGACGGCCTGCGCAGGCTGAGCGAGGCCTACGGCCCCGAGGCGGCCGAGGACATCGCCCCGATGCTCCCCGCCTGACCACGACGTGACAAAAGCCCCCTCCGCGCGGAGGGGGCTTTTTCCGTGTCAGAGCTTGACCGGGTAGTGCGGTTCGGGCACCCGCACCTGGATCGAGCGCTCGATGAAGATGCCGTGCCAGATCATGAAGACCAGCAGCGCCCAGATGCGGCGGCTGTGGTCGAGCACGCCGGAGCGGTGCTCCTCCAGGATGCGCATGACCGCGGCCTTGTCGATCAGGTGGTCGGTGCCGGAGCCCTGCACGATCTCCCGCGCCCAGTCGTGCATCTCGTCCTTGAGCCAGTGCCGGATCGGCACCGGGAAGCCGAGCTTGCGGCGGTGCAGCACGTGCGCGGGCACGATCCGCTCCATCGCCTTGCGCAGCGCGTACTTCGTGGTCTCCTTGGTGATCTTCTGCTCGAGCGGGACCGTCGAGGCCACCCGGAAGACCTCCGGGTCCAGGAACGGCACCCGCAGCTCCAGCGAGTTCGCCATGGTCATCTTGTCGGCCTTGACCAGGATGTCGCCGCGCAGCCAGGTGAACAGGTCCACGTGCTGCATCCGGGTCACCGGGTCCCAGCCGGCCGACTCGCGGTAGGGGCGGGCGGTGACGTCGGTGTGCCGGATGTTCGGGTCGTAGCCCTTGAGCACGGCCTTGATCTGGTCGTCGCGGAAGATCCGCGCGTTGCCGTAGTAGCGCTCCTCCAGCGACAGCGCGCCCCGGCGCAGCAGGTCCTTGCCGCGCACGCCGTCCGGGATGCGCTTGGAGACCTTGCCCATCACCGAGCGCAGCGCGCCGGGCACCTTCTCGAACGGTGCGAGCGACAGCGGTTCGCGGTAGATCGTGTAGCCGCCGAAGAGCTCGTCGGCGCCCTCACCGGAGAGCACCACCTTGACGTACTGCCGCGCCTCGCGGGCGATGAACCACAGCGGCACCAGCGCCGGGTCGGCCACCGGGTCGTCCAGGTACCAGGTGATCAGCGGCAGGGCCTGCATCATCTCCTCCGCGGAGACCGTGCGGACCACGTGCTTGACCCCGATCGCCGCCGCCGACTCCGCGGCCACGTCGACCTCGGAGTAGCCGGAGCGCTCGAACCCGGTGGTGAAGGTGATCAGGTCCGGGTTGTGCTCCTTGGCCAGCGCCGCGATCGCGGTGGAGTCGATGCCGCCGGAGAGGAAGGAGCCGACCGTCACGTCCGCGCGCATGTGCTTGGCCACGGAGTCGCGCATGACGTCGGCGATCTGCCGGTGCAGCTGGTTGACCTCGCTGGAGCTGCGCAGCGGGCGGGCGTTGAACTGCGGGTTGAAGTACCGCTCGGTGATCACCGAACCGCCGGGGGCCACGGTGAAGGAGGTGCCCGACTCGATGCGGCGGATCTTGGTGTGCAGCGTCGCGGGCTCCGGGACGTACTGCATGATCAGGTAGTGCTGCAGCGCGGTGCGGTCCAGCTGCGGCTGCAGCCCCAGGCCCGCCGCCAGGTCCAGCAGGCTCTTCTTCTCGCTGGCGAAGGCGACGCCGTTGGGGCCCTGCGCGTAGAACAGCGGCTTGATGCCGAACGGGTCGCGGGCGCCGAAGACCACCCGCTTCTCCGCGTCCCAGATCATGAACGCGAACATGCCGCGCAGCCTGGCCACCATGGACGGGCCCATGTAGTGGTAGGCCGCGACGATCGTCTCGGTATCGCCGTCGGTGGCGAAGCGCGCGCCGTACTGCGCGACCAGCTCCGCCCGCAGCTCCAGGTAGTTGTAGATCTCGCCGTTGAAGACGATCGTGTAGCGCCCGTTGGCGTACTGCAGCGGCTGGTGGGACCGCTCCAGGTCGATGATCGAGAGCCGGTTGAAGCCGAACACCACCGACTCGTTGTGCCAGGTGTCGCTTTCATCGGGGCCACGGTGCCGCTGGCAGTGCAGGGCGTTGGCGACGGCGTTGACTGCCGCCGCGGTGTTGTTGTGGGGAGCGCAAACAAGTCCCAGCAGGCCGCACACGCTTCTCGCGCACCTCTCGTGTCGAACAGCGGTGCCCGGGGGAGCGGGTCTCGCCGTCGGGGGTGTCGTCATCGGTCGAAGACCTCAGTATGCCGAAAGTCGCCGGGGGCCTTGACAGCCCTGTCGTGTCAGGAGAATCCCCACGCGTAGGCAGGCAACCCCGGACAGGTGAGCGCGCACCCGCTGAGCTAGGCTCCCGCATGACTTCGTCGGCCCGCCGTCGGTGCAGGTCGCAGCCTGTGAGCTGGATCATCACCGACGTCGGTAGGTGGGCCGTCAACCGCAGCGAGGAGGCGTCGGCAGTGAGCCGCAAGGAGGAGCGACACTTGCTCGCGGGGGTGCGCCAGCGCCCCGCCCGGGCAGCGCGCCTGACCAAGGTTCTCGCCCTGGTCGGCATGGTGGCCGTCGTCGCCACCGGCTGTTCGACCGAGGAGGTGCTGCGCTTCGGTTGGCCGGAGGGCGTCACGCCGCAGGCCGAGCAGATGCGCCAGCTCTGGACCTGGTCGGTGATCGCGGCCCTGGCGATGGGCGTCCTCGTCTGGGGCCTGATCCTCTGGTCGGTGATCTTCCACCGCAAGAAGAGCGAGGAGTTCCCGCGGCAGACGCAGTACAACGTGCCGCTGGAGATGGTCTACATCACCGTCCCGACGATCATCGTCGTGGTGCTCTTCTACTTCACCGCGGTGACGCAGAACTTCGTCAACGCCAAGGACGAGCCGGCCGACATCAACGTCAAGGTGACCTCGTTCCAGTGGAACTGGGAGTTCACCTACACCGACGCGAAGCACAAGAGCTCCACCGGCCAGCAGATCAGCACCGTGGGCTCCAGCTCGGAGATCCCGCTGCTGGTGCTGCCGACCGGCAAGAACGTGCGCTACACGCTGGAGTCCAAGGACGTCATCCACTCGTTCTGGGTCCCGGACTTCCTCTTCAAGCGGGACACCTTCCCGTACCCGAAGAAGAACAACCAGGACAACGTCTTCCAGAACCGGATCGACAGCCCCGGCGCCTTCGTCGGCCGCTGCGCCGAGCTCTGCGGCACCTACCACGCGGTGATGAACTTCGAGGTCAGGGCGCTGCCGTCGGATGTCTTCGACCGCTACATGGCGCTGCGGGCCAAGGAGAACGCCAAGACCGGCAAGCCCTACACGGCCGCCGAGGCGCTTGCCGAGCTGAACTGCGGCGAGCTGTGCGCCCCGCAGGCCATCACCACCAAGCCGTTCAACACCGACCGCACCGCGGGCACCGCGTCCGGCCGCTGAGCGTCGAGCCGGATTCGAGAGCGAGGGCAAATCCATGAGGACCGAGGCACGGATCTTCGATCTGGTCACGGCGTTCTGCCTAGTGGCGGCCATCGGCTACGGCGTCTGGTCGCACGAGCCGGTCGGCACGGTGGCGATCAGCCTCACCGGTGGTCTGACCCTGATCGTCGGCACCTACCTGCGCTTCGTCGCGCGCCGCATCGAGCAGCGGCCCGAGGACAACGTGGACGCCGAGGTCAGCGACGGCGCGGGCGAGCTGGGCTTCTTCTCCCCGGGCAGCTACTGGCCGTTCGGGCTGGCGCTGGCCGCCGCCTTCACCGGGGTCTCGCTGGCGTTCTTCGAGCCCTGGATGATCGGCATCGGCGTGGTCGTCGTGCTGATCATGGTGGCGGGTCTGCTCTTCGAGTACCACGTGGGGCCGGACCACCACTGATCGTTTTTCGCAGAAGGGGCGGGCGCACATGCGCCCGCCCCTTCTTCATGCCCGCTCCGGGAGCTTGTGGGCGAGAGCGCCGACGAGGACGGCGAGCATGCCCAGGGCCTCCAACAGGGTGACGTGGTGGGCGTACACCACGACGTCCACCAGGAGCGCCACGGCGGGGTAGAGGAAGGACAGCAGGGCCACCGTCGCTGTCGGCAGGACACCGATGCTGCGGTACATCAGCACGTACATCAGGGCCGTGTGCACCACGCCGAGGACCAGCAGCCACCACCAGCCGGGGCCGAACGCGGGCAGCGGCGTGAACAGCAGGGCCGGGGCCAGCACGAGCGTGCCGACCGCGCACTGCACCGCGGCCACCAGGTGCGGCTTCACGTGCGAGAGCTGCTTGGCCACCAGGGAAGCGCCCGCGTAGAGGGCGGCGGCGCCGAGGGCGAGCGCGATCCCGATGACGTCGACGGGTTGCCCGTTCATGCCGTGACCGCCCAGGGAGATCAGCACGACGCCCGCGAAGGCGATCGCGCCGTGGCCCAGGTCGCGCCCCCGCACCCGTTCGCCGAGGACCACGCCGGCCAGGCCCAGCAACAGGAACGGCTGGGTGTGGTAGACGACCGTGGCGACGGAGACCGAAGAGTACGAGTACGAGGCGAACAGCAGCACCCAGTTCGCCACCAGCAGCACGCCGCCGAGCGCGGCGAGGCGGAGGTCCCGAGCGGACAGGCGCAGCCAGCCCTTCCACGCGCACCACAGCGCGAGGAGCAGCCCGCCGACGAGGCAGCGCGCGAAGGCCACCGCCGGTGCCGCCGCACCGGACTCCACGACCGCGACGCCGATCGTGCCGGAGAGTGCCATCGCGCCCGCCCACTCCAGGGTGGCGCGCTTCGTGTTCGGTGTCGCAACTGTGCTCGTCATGCCGGAAATCCTGCGCTCACCGGCGAGAACCGACGAGTGGCAGAGATGACATGTGGCGCAAAGCTTCTGACATAGGCTGTGCGCCATGGAGGAGCTGCGGGTGGACCGGGTCGCGGTGGTGGTCGACGGGGTGGTGTCGCCGTTCGAGCTCGGCGTCGCGTGCGAGGTCTTCGGCACCGACCGCAGCGCGGACGGAATCGCCGGGTGGAACTTCGCGGTGTGCTCCCCGGGCGGCAGGCCGGCGCGGGGCTGGTCCGGCTTCGGGCTGACCGATCTCGCCGACCTGGACGTGGCCGCCGCGGCTGACCTGATCATCCTGCCCACCTGCGTCGACCGCACGCAGGCGCCCTCGCCCGCCGTCGCCGAGCTGATCACGAGCGCCGCCGGGGAGGGCAGGCTGGTCGCGGCGTTCTGCTCCGGGGTGTTCATGCTCGGTCACGCCGGGCTGCTCGACGGACGCGGCTGCACCGTGCACTGGGTCTACGAGGCCGAGTTCCGCCAACGGTTCCCGCGCGCGCTGGTCGATCCGAGCGCGCTCTACGTCGAGGACTCCGGGGTCTTCACCAGCGCGGGCACGGTCGCCGCGGTCGACCTGTGCCTGCACATCGTGCGGCGGACCAGGGGGCTGCGCGCGGCGACGGTGCTGGCCCGCAGGATGGTCGCGCCGCCGCACCGCGAGGGCGGCCAGGCGCAGTTCGTCGAGACACCCGTCCCGGCCGCCGAGGACGACGTGCTCGCCGAGCTGCTGGAGTGGATCGAGCGCAGGCTGGACCAGCCCGTCACCGTCGCCGAGCTGGCCCGCCGGGCCGGGTTGGGGGAGCGGACCTTCCTGCGCCGCTTCGCGGCCGGCACGGGCACGACACCGCACCGCTGGCTGACCCAGCGCAGGCTGGACCGGGCCCAGCGGATGCTGGAGGAGACCGAGCTCGGCGTCGACGAGATCGCGGTCGCGTGCGGCTACGGGTCGGCCGCCGCGCTGCGGCATCAGTTCACGCGACTACGCGGCACCAGTCCCAGTGCTTACCGGAAGGCCTTCGGGTCAACCGGGTGACCGACGCCGGGTCCAGCCCCTCGATTGATGGAAGGGGATATTTCCCGCAAGGAGACTGGCGTCCATGCTGGAAGTCATCGGAATCATCTTCATGGTGCAGGGCTTCGGCTCGCTCCTCGTCAAAGAGGTCTTCAACGGCTCCGAGTGGTTCCTGATGGAGTGGGCGACGCCCTACTCGCCCTGGGCGCACATCGCGGTCGGCGTCATCGGGTTCTTCCTCGCGGGCGGCGGTGCTGCGTCCCGGCGCCGCAAGCGCGCCTGAGACCTCACCAGGACAGGAAAAAGGCCCCGCCGGGAGGGCGGGGCCTTTCTCGTGCGCTCGATCAGTCCTTGGGCTGTTGCGGCTTGCCCGCGGTGATCTCCTTCTTGGCGGAGCCGTTGCCGGGGGTGAGGTCGCCCTCGCCCGTCTTCCTGGCCCGCTCCAGCGCCGCGGTCTCCTCGGTGGGGTCCGGGCGCAGGAGGCTGCCCGGGACCGGCTCGCCCGCGAAGCCCAGCTTGTTCATCTTCTTCGGCACCGACGTGCCCTGGTACTCGAGCGGGATCGGGTGACCGTGGGAGTCCACCGGGCCGAGCGGCTGGTGGATCTCGATGAACTCACCGTGCGGCAGGCGCTTGATGATGCCGGTCTCCACGCCGTGCTCCAGCACCGCGCGGTCGGAGCGCTGCAGACCGATGCAGATGCGGTAGGTGACGTAGTAGGCGATCGGCGGGGCCAGCAGCGTCAGGATGCGGCCCGCCCAGGTCATCACGTTCAGCGAGATGTTGAAGTTGTCCGCGATCAGGTCGTTGAACCCGGACAGCGCCATCACCATGAAGAACGTCAGCGCCATCATGCCCAGCGAGGTGCGTACCGGGGTGTCGCGAGGGCGCTGCAGCAGGTGGTGCGGGGCCTTGTCCTTGGTGAGCTTGGCCTCGATCCACGGGTAGGCGCCCGCGAGGGTGAACACGATGCCCATGCCCAGCACCAGCGGGAAGAAGATCGCCGGGATCATCACCGGGCCGAGGTAGACCTCCCACGCCGGCCACAACCGGCTCATGCCGTCGGTCCAGGCCATGTACCAGTCGGGCTGCGAGCCCGCCGAGACCTGCGCGGGGTTGTACGGCCCGAAGTTCCAGATGGAGTTGATCTGGAACAGGCCCGCCATCATCACGATGACACCGGTGGTGACGGCGAAGAAGCCGCCCGCCTTGGCCGCGAACAGCGGCATGATGCGCACGCCGACCACGTTGTTCTCGGTGCGGCCGACACCCGGGAACTGGGTGTGCTTCTGGTACCAGACCAGCGCCAGGTGCGCGGCCACCAGGCCGAGGATGATGCCGGGCAGCAGCAGGATGTGGATCGTGTAGAGGCGCGGGATGATCTCGGTGCCGGGGAACTCCCCGCCGAAGAGCGCCCAGTGGATCCAGGTGCCGATCACCGGGATCGACAGCACGATGCCGGAGCCGATCCGCAGGCCGGTGCCGGAGAGCAGGTCGTCGGGCAGCGAGTAGCCGGTGAAGCCCTCGAACATGCCCAGCACGAACAGCAGGATGCCGATGACCCAGTTGACCTCGCGCGGCTTGCGGAACGCGCCGGTGAAGAACACCCGGAGCATGTGCGCGACGATCGCGGCCATGAACAGCAGCGCCGCCCAGTGGTGCACCTGACGGGCGAACAGGCCGCCGCGGACCTCGAAGGAGATGTCCAGCGCGCTCTCGAACGCGCGCGACATCCAGACGCCCTGGAGGTTGGTGAACGAGCCGTTGTACTGGACCTCCTGCATCGAGGGGTCGAAGAACAACGCCAGGTAGGTGCCGGACAGCAGCAGGATGATGAAGCTGTAGAGCGCGATCTCACCGAGCATGAACGACCAGTGGGTCGGGAAGACCTTGCTGATCTGGCGGCGCAGCCCGGACGCGGGGTGGTACCGGTCGTCGGCCCACTTCGCGGCACCGGCCGCCGCCTTGCTCACCGCGCTTGCCGACTTGGTCGGCGTGGTGATGGAACTCATGACTTACGCTCCCAGTAGCCGGGGCCGATCGGCTCGATGAAGTCGCCGCGCGCGATCAGGTAACCGGTCTCGGGGTCCACCGTGATCGGCAGCTGCGGCAGCGACCGGGTGGCGGGGCCGAAGATCGGCTTGGCGTAGGTGAAGACGTCGAACTGCGACTGGTGGCACGGGCAGAGCAACCGGCCGGTCTGCTGCTCGAACAGCGAGGTCGGGCAGCCCAGGTGGGTGCAGATCTTGGAGTAGGCGTAGTAGTCGCCGTAGTTGAAGTCCTCCTGGCCCTTGCGCTTGACCACCTTCTGGCCGGGGCGCAGGCGGATCAGCATCACCGGGCTGTCGGAGCGGCGCACGCCCTTGATCAGCGCGTGCTCGTCGTCGCGCTCGGACTCCTTGAACGGGAACACCGTCTCGAAGCCGCCCGCGTCCAGGTCCTCCGGCCGGACCAGCACGACCTTGTGCGGGTCGCCGACGTCGCGGCGCAGGAAGACCTTCTCGCCGTTCTCCGAGGCCCAGCCGGTGACCAGCAGGTCGGACTTGTCGCCCTTGGCCCACGGGTTCTTCACCAGGCCGCCGAGGGCGAACACACCGACGCCGAGGCCGAAGACACCGGCAGCCGCGCCCGCGCTGCGGGTGATCAGCTTGCGCCGGGCGAGGCCGCTGGTGGCGCCCGCGTCGGCCAGGATCGCCGCGGTGGTCTGCTTGTCGAACTCGGTGGAGCCCTCCGCGTGCCGCTGCTGCACCGCGGTCTCGTCCGGCAGCAGCTTCTTCGCGTAGGCGATCACGCCGATGCCGAGCGCGAACACGCTCAGGCCGAGGGTGATGCCCAGCATCGGGGTGTACAGGTCGTACCAGAAGCTGCCGTGGGTGTCCGGCGTGCGGTAGGAGTTGGGCCAGGCCACGTACACGCCGAGGAACGCCAGCCCGGCGATCGCGGCGAGGGCGAACCAGGCGGCCACCCCGCGGACCGCCCGCTTCTCGGCGCGGGTCCCGGGAACGGGGAAGCGCTCGACGCGCTTGGCGATGACGACGTGGTCCGCCTCCAGACCGGCGGCGACGAGCTCGTCCCGGCTCATCTCGGCGAGTTCCGCCTCGCCCGGCGTGCGCTGCTGCTCGCTCATGCCCTGCTTCCCATCCACACGGTCACGCCGATCAGCGCGGCGAGCCCGATGATCCAGGCGATCAGACCCTCCGTACCGGGGCCGAAGCCGCCGAGGGGGTTGCCGCCGGGGTTGTTGTTGCCGTCGGTCACCGACTTGACGTAGGCGATGATGTCCTTCTTCTCGTCCGGCGAGAGCTGCCGGTCGGAGAACTTCGGCATGTTCTGCGGGCCGGTGAGCATCGCCGTGTAGAGCTGCTCCTCGGTCACGCCGTCCAGGTGCGGGGCGAACTTGCCGGAGGACAGCGCGCCGCCGCGACCGGTGAAGTTGTGGCAGGAGGCGCAGTTGAGCCGGAACAGCTCACCGCCGCGGGCGGGGTTGTCGCCGCGCAGCTGGGCGCCTGCCTCGTGCGGCTTCTGCGGGCCGCCGCCGGTGGACTGGATGAACGCGCCGAGCGCGTCGATCTGCTCCGGGGTGTACTTCGCGGGCTTGCGCGCGGCCTGGGCCTCCTGGCGCACCATCGGCATGCGGCCGGAGGAGACCTGGAAGTACACGGCCGCCTCGCCGACGCCGATCAGGCTCGGGCCCCGGTCCTTGACACCCTGCAGGTTGCCGCCGTGGCAGGTGATGCAGGCGTTGTTGTAGATCTGCTCGCCCTGGCGGACCAGCGCGGGATCGTCGGCGGCCTGCGCCTTGTGCGGCTGGGTCACCGCGCCCGCGTAGAGCGCGCCCGCTCCGACGAGAGCGACACCCAGTGCCAGCAGACCGGACAGCCGACGCCGCAGCTTGGTGCGCGGACGGCGGTTCCGATCTGCGCCACGTCCTCCCGCTCCCGCGGAGGCGGCGTCTTTCCTGGTGGTCATGTCTGCGGCAACCCTTGCTGTCGAGTTCGGGGCTCGTTGCGTGCGTACCGGGCGCTGCCGCCCGGGGGGTGGGCACGCACGTCAGGGAATGAGGTAGATGCAGGCGAAGAGGCCGACCCAGACGATGTCGACGAAGTGCCAGTAGTAGGACACGACGATCGCGGCCGTCGCCTGCGCCGGGGTGAACTTGCTCAGCTTCGTGCGCCAGATCAGGAACACGAAGGCGATCAGGCCACCGATCACGTGCAGCCCGTGGAAGCCGGTCGTCAGGTAGAAGACCGTGCCGTACGCCGAGGACGAGATGGACGTCCCGTGCTCGACCAGCTCGATGTACTCGCCGACCTGACCGCCCACGAAGATCGCACCCATGATCAGGGTGATCGTGTACCAGAGCCGCAGCCCGAAGACGTCACCCTGCTCCGCCTTGAAGACGCCCCACTGACACGTGAAGGACGACGCCACCAGGATCACGGTGAAGAACAGGGCGTAAGGCAGGTTCAGGTGGGTGGGCGCGGGAGGCCACGCGCCCTCGTTCTGGGCCTTCACCGTGAAGAACATGGCGAAGAGGCCTGCGAAGAACATGAGCTCGCTGGAGAGCCAGACGATGGTGCCCACGCTGACCATGTTGGGACGGTTCAGCGAGTGCACCCGTTGGCCGATTGAGGGCGCTGCCGTTGTCACGCGACGCATTATGTCTTGCAGGGATGGCGCACGCAGGGGCGGGTCCACGCCGCGCGCGAGGGCGTGGCCGGGCACACACCGTGAGTCAGTCCCGGTGCACTCCGGGTGAGCGCTCCCGCTTCCCTTCCCAGGACGCAACCGCCGAGGTGTCCGGGGTGCGCTATAGCATCGGCTGTCGTTGGGAACGCGATGTCGGGAGGACACCCGCGATGAGCACGCAGGCCATGACCGTTCTGGTGTTCAGCCACCGCGCCGAGGTGCGTGAGGCGATCATCACCGCTGTGGGCCGCAGGCCGGCCCCCGACCTGGGGCGCGTGCGCTACATCGAGGCCGAGACCGTGGCCGAGGTGCTCTCCGAGATGGACTCCGGCGCGATCGACCTGGCGATCCTGGACGGCGAGGCGCAGCCGACCGGTGGCATGGGCCTGTCCCGGCAGCTCAAGCACGAGATCGACGCCTGCCCGCCGGTGATCGTCGCGGTGCGCCGCAAGGACGACCGCTGGCTGGCCACCTGGTCGCAGGCGGACGCGGTGCTGGTGCACCCCCTCGACCCGCTGGCGTCGGCGGAGACCGTGGCCGAGGTGCTGCGGTCCCACCGGCTCCCCGCGGTGCGCGGCTGAGGCGGTCGCCGCGATGGCCGGCACCGACCACACCTGGCCCGCGCTGCTGGGCAAGCTCGTCGGCGGGCAGCACTGTTCCGCGCAGGAGACCCGCTGGGCGATGGACCAGGTGATGTCCGGCAACGCCACGATCGCCCAGGTGACCGCGCTCGCGGTGACGCTGCGCGCCAAGGGCGAGACCGCCGAGGAGGTGGCGGGCCTGGCCGCGGCGATGCTCGACCACGCCCGGCGGGTGCGGGTGGACGTCCGCGCGGTGGACATCGTCGGCACCGGCGGTGACCGCTCCGGCACGGTCAACATCTCCACGATGGCGTCGCTGGTCACGGCGGCGGCCGGGGTGCCGGTGGTCAAGCACGGCAACCGCGCCGCGTCCTCGCAGTGCGGCACCGCCGACGTGCTGGAGGCGCTGGGCGTGGCCATCGACCTGCCTCCGGCCGGGGTCGAGCGCACCGTCGCCGAGCTGGGCATCGGCTTCTGCTTCGCCCCGGTCTTCCACCCCGCCATGCGCTACACCGCCCAGGCGCGGCGGGAGATCGGCATCCCCACGGTCTTCAACCTGCTCGGTCCGCTGAGCAACCCGGCCCAGCCGTCGGCGGGGCTCATCGGCTGCGCCGACCCGAGCGTCGCGCCGCTGATGGCCGAGGTCTTCGCCGAGCGCGGGCACAGCGTGCTCGTGGTGCGCGGGGACGACGGGCTCGACGAGCTGACCACGACCACGACCAGCTCGGTCTGGGTCGTCGGCGACGGCGAGGTGCGGCGGGAGACGCTGAACCCCGCCGACCTCGGGGTGCCGCCGTGCGAGCCCGCCGACCTGCTCGGTGGCGACGCCTCGGTGAACGCGCTGGCCGTGCGCAGGCTGCTCGACGGCGAGCGCGGCGCGGTGCGCGACGCCGTGCTGCTCAACGCCGCGGGCGCGGTCGCCGCGCACACCGGGACCTCCGGTGACCTCCTCGCCGACCTGCGGGCCGCGACGGACCGGGTCGCCGAGGCCGTGGACTCCGGTGCGGCGGCACGGCTGCTCCAGACCTGGGCGCGGCGCTCCACCGAGCTGCGCGCCGAACTCGTCCGCTGACTTTCCCAAGGAGCTCAACGTGATCAACGCCATCGTGCTGATCCAGGCGGAGGCAGGCGCCATCCCGGAGATCGCCCAGGAGATCGCCGACATCGACGGCGTCACCGAGGTCTACTCCTGCGCGGGCGACGTGGACCTGATCGCCCTGGTCAAGGTGCCCACCCACGAGGACCTCGCCGACCTGGTGCCGAGCCGGATCGGCAAGGTCGACGGCGTGCTCAACACCGACACCCACATCGCGTTCCGCTCCTACTCCAAGCGGGACACCGAAGCCGCCTTCAGCATCGGCCTCGACGACTGAGCCCACCCGCCCCGGCGTCAGCGCTCGGAGGGCGGTGTGGTGGCGACGCGTCCCGCTTCGGCGCGTGCCACCCACGGGCGCCACGAGGCCGCGGCGCGGGCGGGCTCGGCCCAGGGCACGTCGCAGTGCACCAAGCGCGTGCCGGGCCGGTCCAGCCAGCGGAGGACCACGGAGACCTCGTCGGCGGAGGCCCCGCGCAGCGGACCGTCGTCCGGCAGCACCGTCTCCGCCGCCGCGACCAGGGAGTCGACCACCGGCATCGGCCGCACGCCGCGCCGCGCCGAACCCGCGGACGCCAGCCGTCCGTACCGGATCACCGCGAAGTCCCAGCCACCCGTGCCGTCCGGCCGCGCCGCCACGAGTTCCGCGAGCGCCGCCAAGGTGGCCAGCCGTTGTCCCCGGTCGAGAGCCTTGATCAAGCCGATCAGCCGATCGCGTTCCGCGCTCGCGCGCTCGAAGCGTTCCGCGGCGGCCAGCCGGTCCAGCTGCCCCGCGAGGATGTCCAGCGCCTGCACGGAATCCCCGGTGAACAACCGGCGCACCTCGTGCACTGCGGGGGCGTAGTCCTCCACGCTCTGCCGACCCGCGCACGGCGCTTTGCACCGCCCCAGTTCGGCCAGCGCGCACGGCACGCCCTTCGGGGAGCGGGCCGGAATCCTTTGTGTGCACCGGCGAACAGGCAGCGCGTCCTGCAGCGCCTCCACCGCTTCCGCAGCTGCGCCGCGCGATGCGAACGGCCCGAACGCGCCCGCTTTCGGTGCGGACACGATGGACAGGCGCGGGAAGGCCTCATCGGTCAACGCCACCCACCAGCGCCGGTGCGGGTTCGTGGAGCGGCGGTTGTAGCGCGGTCGGTGCGCCGCGAGCAGCCGCAGCTCGCGCACCTCCGCCTCCAACGAGTGCGCGCAGACGACCACGTCGACGCGCTCGGCGATGCCGACCATCTCGCGCACTCGCCGGCGGTTCTCGCTCGCGGTGAAGTACTGGCGGACCCGCCGCCGGAGATCGCTCGCCGTGCCCACGTAGAGCACTTCCTCGCGCGGCCCCCGGAACAGGTAGACCCCCGGCGCGCTCGGCAGGTCCTTGGCCAGTTCCCGCTTCCGCCGCTGCGCCGGTGTCACGTCCGGGAGGTAGCTGAGCAGCTCCTCCAACGACTGCACGCCCAGCGAGCCGACGCGCTCCAGCAGCGCGTGCAGGACGTCCACGGTCGCGCGGGCGTCGTCCAAGGCGCGGTGGGTCGGAGTCGTTGCGGCGCCGAACAGTTCGGCCAGGGCCGACAGGCGGCAGCTGGGCGCCTCCTCCCTGGACAGCACCCGCCTGGCGAGCTTGACCGTGCAGAGCACCGTGCGTTTCGCCCAGGGGTGCCCGTGGCGCTCGGCGGCCGCACGCAGGAATCCCATGTCGAACCCGGCGTTGTGCGCCACCAGCACCGCGGAGCCCGCGAACTCCAGGAAGGCGGGCAGCACGCTGGCCAGCCGCGGCGCGCCCAGCACCATCGCCTCGGTGATGCCGGTCAACGCGACGATGTTCGGCGGGATGCCGCGCTCCGGGTCGATCAGCGTGGCGAACTCGCCGATGATCTCGCCGCCGCGCACCTTGACCGCGCCGATCTCGGTGATCGCGTCCTCGGTCGCGCTGCCGCCGGTGGTCTCCAGGTCGACGACGACGAAGGTGGTCTCGCGCAGGGGCGTGCCCAGCTCGTCGAAGGAGAGCTGGGCCGTACCCTTCCCGCCGCCGCCCGGTTCCGTGATCGTCATCGCCGGTCAAGCTAGGGCAGGGGTCTGACAGCGCGGCCCGCCGGTAAGCCAGCTGCGACCCCGGCGGGGCAGGCCGTAGCCTGGGACGGTGTCAGCCCACGAACAGCCTTCCGGCGGCGAACAGCCTGATCCGGACGTCCGGCAGTCCACGATGGACGGTCAGTCGGCCGTCGCGGGCCAGGCTGTCACCGAGGAGGTCCCGGACTGGAGCGGGATTCCCGACCCGATCCGCGCCCGCCTCGCCGAGCTCGCGGCGGAGGCGCTCGGCACGCTGACCAAGAACGACATCCCGCAGACGCTGCGGGCGGTGGCGAAGTTCGCCCCGGCCAAGCGCGCGCGCCTCGGTGCGGGCCCGCTGCTGGCCGCGCTCCGCGACAACCAGGCGTTCCGCGCCGCCGTCGTCGAGTGGTGCCGTGAGCACCGGCCCTCCGTGCTGGACCTGAACCCGTCGGACGCGATCGCCTCCGGGGCGGCCGCCGTGCTGACCGGGGCCGACACGACACAGCTCTACATCGAGCTGGTCGCCCGCCGCACCGAGGACGCCCAGCTGCGCGCCGAGCGCGACGCGGCGATCGCCAGGGCGGACAAGCTCGTCGCCGAGACCGAGAAGCTGCACGCCGAGCTGGAGTCCGCCAAGGGCGCGGTGGAGCAGGTCAGCACCGATCGCGAGGCGGAGCTGGAAAAACTGCGCAAACGGCTCCGCGAACAGGGCGTCCGGCTCAAGCAGGCTCGCGACGAGGCTGCCGCCGCCGTCGACGAACTCCAGCGCAGCCGTGCCGAGTTCGAAGCGGAGATGCAGGCGTTGCGCACCGCGCGGGACCGCGAGCGCGAGCGCGCGGAGCTGGAGCGCAACCGTGCCGCGCGGGCGAAGGAAGACGCGGAGATCGCCCGCCAGTCCGCAAGAGAGGCCCGGCAGGCCGACGAGGTCCGGCTGGAGCTCTTGGTCGACACGCTCGCCGGCGCCGTCACGGGGCTGCGCCGGGAACTCGCGCTCGGCGGCAGCGGGCCCCGCCCTGCGGACATGGTTCGCGGGGCCACGACGGCCCACGGCACGGTGGGCCGCGTCGAGGACCCGGCGGCGCTGGACAGGCTGTTGGCGCTGCCCAGCGTGCATCTCGTGGTGGACGGCTACAACGTCACCAAGACCGGCTATCCCGGTCTGACGCTCTCCGAGCAACGCGACCGGCTCAACCAGCAACTCGCCGCGCTGGCCGCGCGCACCGGCGCGGAGGTCACAGTGGTCTTCGACGGTGCGGGGGTCGTTGCCGTGCCCCAGGCTCCGCCTCGTGGTGTTCGGGTGTTGTTCAGCGATCCCGGCGTGCTCGCCGACGACGTGATCCGTGCGTTGGTCACCGCGGAGCCCGAGGGCAGGCCCGTCGTGGTCGCCACATCCGACCGCGCTGTCGCGGATTCAGTGCGCCGCCGCGGCGCCCATCCCGTTCCTTCGGCCGTGTTGATCGCGCGCCTCGGACGGGTGTGAGACACAGCTCTCTTTCGACAATTCCCGCCGGGGTCTCTAAGCTCCGTTCGAACATATGATCGAACGGAGGTCGGCGGCGTGATCATCGATTGCGACGGGTGCCCACGGCGCGGCGCGGGATGTTCCGACTGCGCCATCGCGGTCCTGATCGGCGTGCCGCCGGAGCTCTTCGAGGGGCCCGAACCGCAGGTGGTGGCGCCGTCGGCGGTCGACCTGCCGGTGCTGCGGCTGATCCCGCTGGAGCCGCTGAAGCCCCAGTCGGCCGAACGGTCCGCCGATGACGCCGAACGGGCAAGCCGTCGAGTGGGCTGATCAGCGCAACCGGTCACAAGGCGCAGCGATCGCTACGCCGAACGATGCCTTGTGCCCATTTTCACGACTTTCTCGTGGGGGCCTGTGGACTCGGGGTCTCACGTTTCGTAACCTAGCCGAGATTTCGCGGCGGGCTGCCGCCCACAGCGGGCGGCTCCGCGTGATCACCGCCGAATCGGCCTGTCGGGGAGCCGAACCGGGGACCCAGTGAGTTGGGGTGAATCCGGCCCAGCGCCGGTAGGGCAGCTTCCGGCCCGAACCCGTCAGCTAACCCGGTAGGCGGTCGGAGCATGAAGGAGCAATGCGTCGACGTGGCGTCGAACCGACTGAAGCGCACGATGCGCGGGGCACTGACCGCCAGCGCTGTCGCAGTGGCCGTGAGCATGGTTCCGGCGACCCCGGCTGTCGCCGACCCGGACACTCCGGCGAACGCCTCCGAGGCACTCAAGCAGCTCAAGGCGCTCAGCGAGGAAGCCGAGAAGCTCACCGAGGATCTGCACAAGGCCAACGACGACCTCAAGGCCAAGGAAGGCGAGGTCAACAAGGCCAACGAAGAGCTGACCAAGGCCAATGCCGCCGGTGACCTCGCGAAGCAGCAGGAAGGCGAGCTGCGCGGCCGCGTCGACCAGCTGGCCAGCTCCAACTTCCAGGGCACCCGGGTCAACCACATCAGCGCCCTGCTGCTGAGCAAGTCCCCGAACGAGTTCCTCGACAAGCTCTCCGTGGTCGACCTGATCACGAGCGAGAGCAAGGACTCGCTGGACAAGCTCAACGCGACGATCAGCCAGGCCAAGACCGCCGCCCGCATCGCCGACGAGGCCAAGGCCAAGGCCGCTGCCGCTGCCGCCGAGTCCGCCCGGATCAAGGGCGAGTTGGAGAAGCGCAAGAAGGAAGCCGCGGCCAAGCAGGAGAAGGCCAAGCAGGCACTGGAGCGGCTGAGCGCGGCGGAGAAGAAGAAGCTCGCCGACGCCGGCCTGGACATCGACCTCTCCGGCCTGCCGGACGGTGGCATCGGCGCGGCGGCGCTGAAGCACGCGGTGACCCAGAAGGGCAAGCCCTACGTGTGGGGTGCCGAGGGGCCGGACTCCTACGACTGCTCCGGCCTGACGTCGTGGGCCTTCGCCAAGGTGGGAGTGCGGCTTCCGCGCTCCAGCGCTCAGCAGGCCAAGGTCGGCAGCGCGGTGCCAGTCGGCAACCGAGATGCGTGGCGGCCGGGCGACCTGCTCTTCTTCGGTAGTCGCGGTATTCACCACGTCGCGATCTACGCCGGTAATGGCATTCAGTTCCACGCCTCGACTTCTGGGCAGCCGCTGAAGTACGACAAGGTGCAGAGCGACCTCGTCGCGGTTCGCCGGATGGGCTGATCCCCCGCCTGTGAGCAAGGACTCGAGGCCGGTCCCCCTGGTGGGCTACCGGCCTCGAGGTCCGTCTGGCCCTACGATTCACGAGTGACCAGGCAGGGCCGCTACCGGAACTGGTTGGCCGCGGCGGTCGCCGCCGTCCTCCTCGCGGGGCTGACGGTGGTGTCCCTGCCGACGGCCGACCCCGTCGTGTCCGCGGAACCCGCCCCGTCCCTGGACCCCAACGCCCGCCCGGCCCCGCCGGACGCGGCGGTCGAGCCCTCCGTGGAGCTGGGCCGCAGCCGGATCTCCTCGGTCACCGACTTACTCCGCCGCCGGGCCGAGGCGGTGCAGAACCGCGATCTCTCCGCGTTCATGAGCACCCTCGACCCGCTCGCCGACCCGAAGTTCCTCGCGACGCAGCAGGCGATGTTCGCCAACCTCCGTGGCGTCCCGCTGCGCGAGTGGCGCTACCGCATCGACTCCACCGACTCGCTCACCGAGCTGGACGCGCTCTTCGGCGAGCGCCCGCCGGACGAGCTGTGGGCACCGCGCGTCGAGCTCAGCTACGCCTTCGACGGCGTCGACCGCGCCGCGACCAGCCGCCCGATGGGCTATCTCTTCGCCAGGCGCGGCAACGACTGGTACCTCACCTCCGACACCGCGCTGGCCGATCGCGGCCGCAAGACGTGGCGCGGCCCGTGGGACTTCGGGAACTGCCGCGTGGACAAGACCGAGTTCGGGATGGTCCTCAGCCACGGTGGCAACCAGGCGCTCGCCAACCGCGTCGCGGGCGAGCTCGACGCCGCGATCCGCGCGGTCTCCGAGGTGTGGGGCCAGCAGTGGACCCAGCGCGTCGCGGTGATGCTGCCCGAGACCACCGCCGAGCTGCAGGCGATGGTCGGCACCGAGTTCGCCGTCGACGCCATCGCCGCCGTCGCCGTGGCCGATCGCGTCGACCACGACAGCGACATCGTCGAGGGCGCTCGCGTCGTCTTCAACCCGCGCACCGCTTCTCGCCTGTCCGCCAGCTCGCTCCGTGTCGTCCTCCGCCACGAGATCACCCACATCGCCGCCCGGTCCGACACCGTCGACGGCGCGCCGATGTGGTTGCTGGAGGGCTTCGCCGACTACGTGGGCTACCGCGACAGCGGCATCTCCCCGCGCGAGGCCGCCCCCGACCTGGCCCGGCAGCTCCGCACGTCCGGACCGCCGCTCGCCCTGCCCTCCGACGCCGACTTCCGCGCCGGTGGCAGCCGCCTCGACGTCGCGTACCAGACCGCGTGGACGACGATGCTCTACCTCTCGCAGCACTACGGCGAGGCGAAGGTCGTCGAGCTGTACCGGCGCCTCGCCGGGGTCGGCCGGGTCCCCGACGGCGTGGTCGACGCCGTCCTGCGCGACGTCCTCGACACCGACCGCGCCGAGATCATCCGTGGCTGGGGCCAGTTCCTCCGCAAGACCTTCGGCTGATCAAGCGGCCTCGGCGATCAGCCGGGTCATCTCGTCCTCGCCGCGCAGGATCGCCTGGTGCAGTTCGCGGAGCTCGGTGCCGGGCACGCACCCCGACTCCGCGCGGAACTCCTGGTAGCCGGTCAGCGCCTCGGCTTGGCGTCCGCTGCGGTGGAGCGCGAGGATCAGCTGTCCGCGCAGGCGCTCGCTGAACGGTCGCCGGGCGATCAGGGCGCGCAGCTCCGATACGAGGTCGCGGAACCGGAGCACGTCGAGCTGGTCCTCCCGGACCGGGTGATGTCGAACGGCCTCAGGATGCGGAACTCGATCCCCCACTCATTGGTCGAACGCCAGCGCGTACTGGCGCAGCAGAGCGGGGAAACGGAAGTGGTCTGCGGCGGTGTTCCGGATCAAGTTGGCATCGCAGAGCTGCTCCAGCGCCGCGGTTGCGGGAACCTGGACGAGCGCGGTCGCCTCGTCCACGGAGAACTCGCCGAGACCCGCGCGCGCCAGAGCAGTGAACACGTGCTGTGCCTCGGCAGGGAGGGCGTTGTAGGACTGGTCGAAGGCGGAGCGCAGATCCGCGGCAGGATCGCCGTCGACGGTCAGCACCGACAAACCGGTCCGCAATTTGTCCACAAAGGACTCAGCTCCACCGTCGAGCACGTTCGCGGCGGCGATGCGCAGCGCCAGCGGAAAGCCGCCACAGCGCTCGATGATCTCGGTCAACGCGGCGGAGCGTGCGCACCGCAGCGAGGCCATCAGCGCCTCCGCGGCTCCGGGTGTGAGCTCGTCCAGCCGGACGCGGCGGATGTCGTGCTCGGCGGTGAGCCCGCGAAGCTCGTTGCGACTGGTCACCAGGACGGTGCAGCTGGACGTCATCGGCAGCAGAGGGCGCAGCTGCGCGCAGTTCGCGGCGTTGTCCAGCACGACCAGCACCCGGCGCCCGGCGAGCAACGCGCGGTACCTCGCCCTGAGCCACGCCTCGTCCGCGGTCACCTCCCTGGGCTGCATGCCCAGCGCGCGGAGGAACCGGGGAAGCGCCCGTTCCCGCGAGAGGTCCGCGTAGAGCTGGCCATCGGGGAAGTTCGCCTTCATGCGGTGTGCGGCGTGGATCGCCAGCGCGGTCTTCCCGATCCCGGGCGGACCGGAGACGAGCACCGTCGCCCCCACCGGGGCGGAGGTGACCTCGGCCAGTTCAGCCGTGCGCCCGACGAGGTCGCCGTTGCCCGAGGGGAGCTGGCAGACGGGCCAGAAGGTTTCCCGGTCAGGAGCGGCCGGCGTCAGCAGGGCCGGGTCGGCGCGCAGAATCCTCTGGTACAGGACGCGCAGCGGTAGATCCGGTTCCTTGCCGAGACGCGCTCGCAGGTCCTGGTAGACCGATACGACCGCGGCCTGGTTGCCGCTGCGGTACAAGGCGATCATCAGCTGCCCGCGCAGCCGCTCGTCCGACGGGTTCTCGCTCACCAGGTAGCGCAGCAGGGGGAGGACCTCGTCGTGCCGCCCGTGAGCGATGAGGAGTTCGATCAACCTCTCGGTGGGTGCGTTCCACTCGGCGTGGATCCGTGCGACCTCGTTGCGGTGCAACGGCTCGGAGTCCACATCGGACAGTGCGAGGCCCGCCCACTCGCTGATGGCCCTGCGCAACAGGGAGATGGTGACGGAGACGTCCGTCTCCTCCGTGCTGCGCCGAACCAGGGCGCGGAACCTGAGCAGGTCGAGCTGCTGTTCCCGGACGTGCAGGCGGTAGCCCTCCGGCAGGGTCTCGACGAGCCCCGGGCAGCCGAGCTTGGCGCGCAACCTGCTGACGTAGGTGTGCACCACTGCCCGCGCGTCCTCCGGTGGTGAGTCACCCCAGATCCGGTCGACCAGCCGACGCACCGGGACCACCGTGTTCGGCGTGGTGAGCAGGCAGGCCAGCAGCGCTCGGTGCTTCATCGCCTGGACGACCACCTCCTCACCGCCGCGGGTGATCATGAGGCGGCCGAGGATGCGGAACTCCAGCTCACCGGTCATGACGGCCGGTCTACCCGGAACTGGCGCGCCCCCTGCAGCGCGGTCAGCCCGCGGAGGTCGTTCTCGCTGGTCACCAGCACCGCGCAGCCGGAGTCCCCCGGCAGCAGGGGGCGAACCTGGTCGGGGCCGGTGACCGAGTCCAGCACCACGAGGACGCGCCGCTTGGCCAGCAGGGAACGGTAGAGCGCGGTGCGTTCCTCCGCCTCGGGCGGGACCTGCTCCTCGCGGACGCCGAGCGCGTGCAGGAACCCGATGAGGACGCGCCCGGTGTCGCTGCCCGCGGTGAGAGCGGCGTGCAGCTGGCCGCCGGGAAAGGCCGGGCGAGCCCGGTTGGCGATGCGCGCTGCCAGCTCGGCCCGTCCGCCGTCCGGGCTGCCGGTCAGCACCACCAGCGGCACCGTCGGCCGGTCGTCGGAGTTGACCAGCAGTTCGGTGATCTCGTCGACCAGGTCCGCCCGTCCCGGCAGTTCCCCGGGGTCGGCGGGCAGTTGCGCGGGCACCACCGCCGGGGTCCGCGGCGGCTGGGGGGTGAGGGACAGGTCGCCGTCGCGGATGCGCTCGTGCAGCGCGCGGATCTCGGCGCCGGTGTCGATGCCCAGCTCCTCGGCGAGCAGCCGGGTCACCTCGGCGTGGGCGGCGAGTGCCTCCTCCTGCCGGTGCGCGCGGTAGAGGGCGACCATCAGCTGGCCCCAGAACCGTTCCCGGAGCGGGTGCTCGGCCGTCATCGCGCGCAGTTCGTCCAGCAGCTCGTCGTGCCTGCCGAGCTGCAGTTCGGCGTCGAAGTACTGCTCCAGCGCCTGGAGCCGGGCCTCCGCGTGGATCGGGATGTCCGGAATCCGTTCGCGGAGCGCGGCGCCGCCGACGTCGGAGAGCAGCGGACCACGCCAGAGCCCCACCGCCTCGCGCAGCGCCGCGGCCCGTTCCGCGGGCTCGTGCGACGCCTGTGCGCGCGTCACGAGAACGTGGAAGCGTTGCAGGTCGATGTTCTCGACGCCGGTCTCCAGCGCGTAGCCGTCCGGGCGGGTCTTGATCAGCCGCGCGTCGTGGTCGCCGATGGCCTGGCGCAGCCGCATCACGTACGCCTGCACCGCGCCCTTCGCCCCGGCGGGCGGCGCCTCCTCCCAGAGGCAGTCCACCAGGAGGGAGACCGGCACCACCACGTTGGCCCGCAGCAGCAGCACGGCCAGCAGGGTGCGTTGCTTGGCCGGGCGCAACGACACCGGCTGCCCGCCCCGGTCGATCTCCAGCGGCCCGAGCACCCGGAAGATCGTCTCCACCCCCACGGCCGACCGCACGTTCCCTCCCCTGACCAGTCCCCCCAGCCCGCGACGAGCGGATTCTAGGCCGCGTCAGTCCGACGTCAGCGATACGACAGAACGGGCTGCCAGGATTCTCGTCGAGGGGGAGGGGACGGCCCGCACACGGAGTGGGGGGACTTCGGTGCGGGCCGTCCAAGAACCTTCCACGTTCTTCCCTCACCGGGCTTTCCCAGGTCCCCCAGCCTGGACTGCCCGGCAACCTGCCGCTTCGTGCCGACGGCCCGTGCTCGAGGCGGTGGTGATCCGGGGACGAGTACCGGCAGCCATGAGCCGGTACTGGACACCGAGGTCATTGAGGGAAACGGGGGTGACCCGCGCCAGGGGGGATGTTCAGGCGCGGGTCACCCTCATTGGTCTTTAGCCCATCCGAAGCATTCCGTTAGGCATTTGCCAGTGCTAGCCTCCCTCGGATTTCGCCGTCGGACCTGGGGATTCACATGACTTCATGGCGACTGCCGCTGACCGACCCCGGGGCCCATGCGCCCGGGCAGCTCGCGGCCTTCTACGACCGGTTGCACGCCTCAGGGCTCGGCACCTTCCGCGACGCCGGGTCGCGGTTGTTCCCGGTGTGGCGCTACGAGTTCGTCGAGAACATCCTCAAGGGCGCCGACCCCGCCGTCACCAACGCCAACACCCTCGACCCGCTGACCCCGATGGGACGCTTCGCGGCCAATCCCGGGACGTGGTCCAGCCTGGTGCATCTGGTCGGCGTCCCGAAAGCGACCGCGAACTCCAACGGCGCACAGCACGAGGAGGTGCGCCGCGCCGTCTTCGCCCCGCCCGGCGGCCTCTCGCTGAGCCCGGCCACGAACGAGGAGAGCTTCGGCGAGCTGATCCGCCGCCGGGTCGCCGCGGTCGCCGACGACGTCGAGCGGTCCTCGGCCGGAGGTGAGGTCGTCGACTTCGCCGCGGTCTTCGCGCGCCCGCTGTCCGCGGGGATCATCAGCGAGATCGTCGGCTTCGCCGCCTCCGACGAGGGGCAGGTGCGGACGTGGAGCGACGGCCAGACCTCGCTGCTCGGCCGCGTCCTCGACCGCCCCGGCCAGGTCGTGGGCGTGCGAGGGCTCAGCGACCTCTCGCGCGCGTGCAGGCGCCTGGTCGCCGAGCGGGTGCGGACGCCGGCCGACGACATGGCGAGCCACCTGCTGCGCCAGGGACTGCCGGACAAGCGCGCGGCGGCGGTGTTGATGAACATCATGGCCGCCGGGTATTCCACGACCTACGGAACGCTGCTCAACGCGATGCGCCACCTGCTTTCCGAAGAGGGGCAGGAGAACTGGGACGCCTTGTCGGACAAGGCGATCGTGCCGGCGCTGACCACCGAGCTGATGCGCATCGAGACCGGGCTCATCGGCTGGAAGCGGAAGGCGAAGAACGCGGTGCGGCTAGGCGAGTCCGAAATTCCCGCGGGTGGCCAGATCCTGGTGATGCTCGGCGCGGCCAACCGTGATCCCGAGCACTTCCACGAACCGCACCGGGTTCGCCTCGACCGGGCGGAGCGGAAAGAACCCAAGGCGCTCACGTTCGGCGCCGGTCCGCACCTGTGCATCGGCCGCGAGGTTTCCCGGCTGGAGATCGGCGAAGCGCTCAGCGTGTTGCGGGAACGGTTCCCGCGGATGCGACTCGCGCTTTCCGGGGCCGAGGCCGACTACGACCCCGACTACCTCTTCCGGACGCCGGTCGCTCTGCCCGTGCGGCTGTAGCGAAAAGGGGCGGCCGGTCGTCCGGCCGCCCCTTTCTCGTGCTCGCCTACTTCGCGTACATCGCCTTGATGTCACCGGAGAAGGTTTCCGCGACCACGTTGCGGCGGAGCTTCAGGCTCGGCGTCAGCTCGCCGCCGCCCTCGGTGAAGTCCACCGGCAGGATGCGGAACTTCTTGATCGCCTCCGCGTTGGACACCGCCTGGTTGGCCTCGTCCACCGCCGCCTGGATCTCCGCGACCAGGTCAGGGTCGCCGGACAGCTCCTCGACGGAGGCGCCCGTGGGCTTGCCGTGCTGTTCCTTCCACGCCGGGAAGAACTCGGGGTCGATGGTGATCAGCGCGGCGATGAACGGCTGCTTGTCGCCGACCACCATGCACTGGCTGATCAGCGGGTGCACCCGCAGCCGGTCCTCCAGCACGGCCGGGGAGACGTTCTTGCCGCCCGCGGTGACGATGATCTCCTTCTTCCTGCCGGTGATGCTCAGGAAGCCGTCGCCGTCCAGCTTGCCGAGGTCGCCGCTGTGGAACCAGCCGTCGCGCACCGAGTCGGCGGTGGCGGCCTCGTTGCGCCAGTAGCGCTGGAAGACGATCTCGCCCTTGACCAGGATCTCGCCGTCGTCGGCGATGCGCACCGAGGTGCCGGGCACCGGTCTGCCCACGGTGCCGACCCGGAACGCCTGCTCGGTGTTCACGCAGGCCGCCGCCGAGGTCTCGGTGAGGCCGTAGCCCTCGAAGACCGGGATGCCGACGCCGCGGAAGAAGTGCGCCAGCCGCTCGCCGAGCGGGGCACCGCCGGAGACCGCCGCCACGCAGCGCCCGCCGAGCGCGGCCCGCAGCTTGGTGAAGACCAGCTTGTCGAAGAGCAGGTGCTTGAGCTTGAGCGCGATCCCGGCCCCGCCGCTGTCCCTGGCCTGGCTGAAGGCGACAGCCGTCGCCTCGGCGGCGTCGAAGATCTTGCCCTTGCCCTCGGCGTGCGCCTTCTGCTTGGCGCCGTTGTAGACCTTCTCGAAGACCCTGGGCACGGCGACGACGAAGGTCGGCCGGAACGAGCCGAGGTCGCGGACCAGGTTCTTCACGTCGGCGGTGTGCCCGATGGTCAGCCGCGCGTAGACACCGCAGAGGGTGATCGCGCGGGCGAGCACGTGCGCCAGCGGCAGGAACGCCAGCAGCGAGTTGCCCGGCTGCATCAGCCGCGGGAAGGCGGCGATGTCGGCGCGCACCTCCGCGATGAGGTTGCGGTGGGTCAGCTCGCAGCCCTTGGGGCGGCCGGTGGTGCCGGAGGTGTAGATCAGCGTCGCCAGGTCGTCGGCCTTCACGTCCTTGCGGCTGTCGTGCACCTGCGCGTCGGTGATGTCGGCGCCCAGCGCGGTCAGCTCGTCCACCGCGCCCGCGGCCCCCTCGCTGCCGGGACCGTCGATCTGCCAGACGTGCCGCACCTCGGGCAGCCGGTCGACGACGCTGTCCACGGTGCTGCGGTGCGCGGCGGTCTCCAGGAACACCGCCTTCGCGCCGGAGTCGGACAGGATCCACTCCACCTGGTGCGCCGAGGAGGTCTCGTAGATCGGCACGGTGGCGCAGCCCGCCGCCCAGATGGCGAAGTCGAGCAGGGTCCACTCGTAGCGGGTCTTGGACATCAGGCCGACCCGGTCCCCGGGCTCCAGACCCGCGGCGACCAAGCCCTTCGCCACCGCGAGCACCTGGGCGGCGAAGTCGGCCGCCGTGACGTCGACCCAGGTCCCGTCGACGCGGCGGCGGAAGCTCACCGCGGTGCCGAAGCGCTCGGCATTCGCCCACACCATGTCGGTGAGGTTTTCTTCCTCAGCCACGGTGGCGGTGGCGGGGACGCTGAACTCACGCACGTCATGACCTCCGAGCGACGGGTGTTACTGACCGGTTAACGTAGCGCGCGGTCACGGGCAGACAATAGGCCGTAACCCAGATGTTCTCGTCCGTGGCACGCTGCCGCTATGCCATCGGTCGACGTCCTTGACGAGATCTTCCTCGCCGTGCCGCCCGCCAGTGTGGCGGCCGTCTTCGCCGATCCCCTTGCGTGGCGCCGGTTCTGGCCCGACCTGAGGCTGGAGGTCTACGCCGACCGCGGTGCGGAGGGTCTGCGGTGGACGGTCGGCGGCGCGCTCGTCGGCACGCAGGAGGTCTGGCTGGAGCCGATGCTCGACGGGACCCTGCTGCACTACTTCCTCCGGGCCGACCCGCCGCCAGGCGGCACCGTGCGGCCGGGGGAGGCCCAGCGCAGGCAGCTCGCGGCGAAGCGGGTGGGGTTCGCGCTGAAGGCCCGGCTGGAGGCCGGACGAGCCCCCGGATGTCCGCCCCCGGGCGCAGACTGAGCGCATGCCGAGCACCGTCGAGGAGTACCTGGAGTCGCTGCCCGAGGACCGGCGCGGCATCGTGAGCGAGCTGCGCCGGGTCATCCTGGACAACCTCCCCGAGGGCTACGAGGAGGGCTTCCAGTACGGGATGATCGGCTACTACATCCCGCTGCAGCGCTATCCCGCCACGTACAACAAGCAGGCTTTGAGCTATGTGGCGCTGGCGTCGCAGAAGAACCACCTCTCGCTGTACTTGATGGGCGTGTACGCGAATCCGGGCGGAGAGGTGGAGTTCCGCGACCGGTGGGCGGCGACGGGCAAGAAGCTCGACATGGGCAAGTCGTGCGTCCGGTTCCGCAAGCTGGAGGACCTGCCCCTCGACCTCATCGCGGAGACGGTGGCCGGGGTGTCGGTCGACGACTACATCGCGCGTTACGAGAGCAGCCGCTCACGCTGATCCCCGGCCAGTGCGCTCGGTGACACGTGCGGAATGGGCAGACCACCCGAATGCGCATCGGGAGGTGCCCCAATGCGCCAGCTCGCGTTCGCGCTGCTTGCCACCTTGGCAAATTGTGTCGGATTCGGGGGAAACGGCCTGGCAGCAGTCGGCAGAATCGTTGCGCGCGTCGGTGGACGGGGTGGCCACCTTGCAGGCGCTCGTGGCCAACCGTGAGGTGCGCCTGGAGCCGTGGGCGGCCGAGAAGCTGAAGAAAGCCCCCCAAGATCAGCTCTTCCATGTGAAGGAGTGGATCAAGCGGGCAGACGCACTCGGCAGAGACCTTCCGCTGGGAGCCCATTGGGTAGGTCTGGCGATGGCGGCGAAGTGGGACCGGCGTGCTCGGGGACCGGAGTCGATCCGCGAGCAACTGGTGCACTACGCCCAGGCGCTGAGCGACGCCATCGACGTCGTCGACCAGGCTGCGAGGGTGACACGTGCGGCGGACGAGGGCGGCGCGTCCAGGCTGAGGAGACTGGGGCAGTGAACATGATCAGATCGCTGTTGGCACTCGGGGCGGTGCTGGCGGTGGTTGGGTGCGCGCCCGCAGTCCTACGGGGCACATCGGAGACGGCATCAGTACCGCCCCCGCCACGGGTCCCGGTGCTGAAGCCCGTCGATCCCTGCTTGTTGCTGAAGCCGGACGAGGCGGCGAGCGTTGGTTTGCCAGCGGGCAGGTCGAACAAGCTCGCGGATCTGCGCATCTGCGATTTCGATGGGACGCCCGAGGAAAGGCGTGAACTGACAGGGGCAATCACCCTGGACGAGGGGCCGGGCAAGGGAGCGGACGACCTGAGGCCTCCGCCCGGTGCCATTGAGTCGGCGATCACGAACGAGAACGTCGCCGGGTTCGCGACCACCGTCTTTCCTCAGGATCATCAACATTGCTTGATCCACATCGACATCAACACCGATGAGAACGTGACGGTGCAGACAGCGTTCTGGGGGAAAGGACAGGCGCCGGAGCCGGTGTGTGACGTGGCGCGGAAGATGGTCAAGTTCATCGCGCCGCGTCTGCCCAAGAAGTAGGGGGAGCCATGAGCGGGACCGGGGGGAATTCGCGCAGGCGCTACGAGAAATCCGACTGGCGGGGTGGGCCGTATCGGGAGGACCGCCCGGCCGAATGGTTCGCCTCGGAACCCTGGCGCCGGGACGACATCGCGGCCCAGGAACAGCGGTTGCGCGGCGCGGTGCGGATGGGCGAGGACCGGGCGATGACGCAGACCGGGCACTGGGAGGGCGTGCCGCACCAGAAGATGTGGGATGAGATCCACGACAGGAACAAGCCGGGCGACGTGTTCCTCGACGCCGACCGGTGGACGAAGCTCGGCAACGAGATGGCGGAGCGGTCGGGCGCGATGGCGCGGGCCATTGAGGAGACGGCGAACGGGTGGGTCGGCCGGGGAGGGGACGCCGCGCGCGCCGGTTCGCTCAAGCTCGCGGAGTGGGCGGGTGATGCCGCGATCTCCTTGCAGTACATGGGGAATCGCACCGCCGATCTGGGCGACAGAGCGGAGTGGGCCAAGCACGCCATGCCCAAGCCCGCCGAGCGGACGACCATCGAGGCCACGTTCCTCGACAAGGCCGCAGGGCTGCTGGCGCTGGTCAGTCTGGGCGAACTCAAGTTGAAGTTGGAGCAGGCCAAGGCCGACCTCCTGCACCAGGAGGCCGCCCGGGTTATGCAGGTCAACGAAAACGGCACGCGCGAGGTAGACGCGGGCGAGCCGGTCAAGGCCCTGGCCGCGGCGCGCGGTGAGCACGCGGTGCTCGCGGTGCTGGCGGGGGAGTCGCTTCGGTTGGCCACGATGCCTGCGCGGGAGCTGGCCAGGGCGGCGGTGAGCGTGCTGCCGCCCGGTCCGGCGGGGCGGGGCCAGCCGGTGACCGTGGCCGTGGAGGTGCTCCGCGCTGCAACGAGCCCGGAACGGGGACCCTTGGCCGATGAGGCCGCGGTGCTGAGCGCCAACGGCATGTCCGCCACCCAGGTGCGGACGGTGCAACGGCTCGCGGCGACGAGGTGGCGGGCCGGCCAGTTCAGCGTGACGATCGGCGGGCGGCAGCACCCCGTCGTGCTCGCGTGGTTCGACGCCGACGACGGCCGCTACCTCCAGGTCAGCGAGAACGGGTCGTTGTCGATCATGGCAACGGACGCGGCACGGATCGCGAACCGGCTCGGAGAGCTGCTCTAAAGTCGGTTTCGTGCGAGTCCATGTGGTGTCCGACGTCCACGGTGAGGCCGAAGCACTGGCGAGGGCGGGGGAGGGCGCGGACGCCTTGGTCGTCCTCGGCGATCTGATCGACTTCGTCGACTACCACGACCACTCGAAGGGCATCCTCGGCGCGGTCTTCGGCGCGGAGCGGGTCACCCGGTTCGCGGAGCTGCGGCGGCAGCACGGACGCGAGGCCGGCGCCTACGTCCGCTCCCTGTGGGCCACGCTGGACGATCCCGCCGCGGTGGTCCAGGACGCGGCCAGGGCGCAGTACGCCGAGATGTTCGCGGCGATGACGGCGCCCACGTACGCCATCCCCGGCAATGTAGACCTGCCCGAACTGTGGCCGGAGTTCGCCGGTGACGGGGTGCACCTGGTCGACGACGGCACGGCCGAGATCGGCGGGCTGACGTTCGGGTTCGTCGGCGGGACCTTGATCCCTCCTGGTTTCACGTTGAACCGAGACGCTCCGTGGGTGCCCTACGTGCGCCCGGTCGACGAGTACGCCGAGGCTGTGCGCGCGCTGCCCGCGATGGACGTGCTGTGCAGCCACGTGCCGCCCGCGGTCGCCGAGCTGACCTACGACGTCGTCGCCACGCGGGCGGAGTTCGGCTCGACGGCCCTGCTGGAGGCGATCGCCAAGCACTCGCCGCGCTGGTCGCTGTTCGGGCACGTGCACCAGCCGCTGGCCCAGCGGGTCCGGGTGGGGCGCACGGAGTGCGTGAACGTCGGCCACTTCAAGCGCACCCGTCAGCCGTATGTACTGCGGTGGTAGGCGTACGGGTAACCTGCGCGGCATGGCCGACCAGTCCACTCAGTCCATCGTGATCGACGCCGCCCCCGAGCAGATCATGGCGGTGATCTCGGACTTCGCGAAGTACCCGGAATGGGCCGAGGCGGTGAAGCACACCGAGGTGCTCAGCAGCGACTCCGCCGGGCGCGGCGAGCAGGTCCGGTTCGTCATCGACGCCGGTCCGCTCAAGGACGAGTACGTCCTCGACTACGACTGGGCCGACGACGGCCGCTCGGTGAGCTGGAACCTGGTGAAGGGCCAGATGCAGAAGGCGCAGTCGGGCAGCTACGTGCTCGCGCCCGAGGGCTCCTCGACCAAGGTGACCTACTCGCTGTCGGTCGAGCTGACCATCCCGATGATCGGCCTGTTCCGCCGCAAGGCGGAGAAGATGATCATGGATGTGGCGCTCAAGGAGCTCAAGACCAGGGCCGAGAGCGCGGCCTGAACCGCCGTCACGGACAATCGTCCCTCGTGCGCGTCCTGCTGTTCACCGGTAAGGGCGGCGTGGGCAAGACGACCCTCGCCGCCGCGACCGCCGCTCGCCTCGCCGCAGACGGCCACAAGGCGCTGGTGGTCTCCACCGATCCCGCGCACTCCCTGGCCGACGCGCTCGGCGTGCCGCTGACCGCCGATCCGGCGGAGGCGGGGCCGTCCTGCCTGTACGCGGCGCAGGTCGATGCCCGGTCGCTGGTCGACGGCGCGTGGCGGGAGCTGCGCGAGCACCTGCACACCGTGCTCTCCGGGGCCGGCGTGGACGAGGTGCAGGCCGAGGAACTGACGGTCCTGCCCGGCGTCGAGGAACTGCTGGCGCTCTCGGAGGTGCAGCGGCTCGCGGCCACCGGTCCGTGGGAGACGGTGATCGTGGACTGTGGACCGACTGCGGAGACGCTGCGGCTGCTGGCGCTGCCGGAAGCACTTGCCGGGTATCTGGAACGGCTGTTCCCGACCCACCGCCGGGTGGTGCGCGGGCTGCTCGCCGGTCTGGCCGGAAGCTCCACAGTGGAGCGTTGGGACGCCGCGGCCGACGCGCTGGGCCGACTAGCGGAGCGCCTTGAGTCGCTGCGCGCGATGCTCGTCGACCAGGAGGTCACCAGCGTGCGCCTGGTGCTCACGCCGGAGCGAGTCGTCGCCGCGGAGACCCGCCGCACGCTCACCGCGCTGGCATTGCAGGGCATTCGCGTCGACCGCCTGATCGCGAACCGGCTCCTGCCCGAGGTCGAGCGCGAAGAGGGCGTCGCGGCCGCATGGCTGCGCACCAGGCGCGCTGAGCAGGACGCCGTGCTCTGCGAACTCGGGGGTGACGTGCGCACCCCGCTGGAGACGGTCGGCCATCGCGCCGAGGAACCCATCGGGGTGCCCGCGCTGCTGGAGGTCGCTGCGGAGTTGTACGGCGACGGCGATCCCCTCGGCGGGGCGGGCAGCGCGGAGCTGATCGAGGTCACCGGCGGGGGCAAGGGGCTGGACTCCGAGTACGCGATGCGGCTGCACCTGCCGCTGGCCGCCGACGCGCAACTGGACCTGGCCAGGGTCGATGATGAGCTGGTGATCACCCTCGACGGCCGTCGCAGGCTCGTGGCGCTGCCCGCGGTGCTGTGCCGCTGCGAGATCGTCGGTGCGAGCGCGGACGACGAGGGCATCACGGTGCGGTTCCGGCCCGACCCCCGAGTGTGGATGCGGTGACATGAGCGAGAACCTGAACCAAGAGCTGAGGCAGCTCCTGGACGCCGTCGCCCAGCGCGCGGAACCGTGGCTGCGCAAGATCGCCGTCGAAGATCCGCTCGCGGGATCGGGCAAAGACACTGCGAGCGGGGCCGCAGCTTCTCATCGCGCGAGCTGCACGTGGTGTCCGCTGTGCGCGGCCATTTCCCTGGCGCGCGGTGAGCGGCCCGAGCTGGCCGCGAAGGCCGCCGAGCACCTGAGCGGGCTGCTGTCCGTGCTGCGCGCCTCCATGGAGCCGGAGCAGCCGAAGCCCGAGCCCGCGCCGGAACCCGAGCCGCGTCCCGAACCCGCGCCGCGGGTGCAGAAGATCAGCGTCGACCGGTGTTGACCGTCGGCGTCGACGTCGGCGGTACCAGCGTCCGAGCGGGTGTCGTCGACGTGCACGGATCCATCCTGGACACCGCGGTCGCACCCACCCCGAGCGGGGAGGCGCCGCTGGAGGACGCGATCATCGCGGAGGTCAAGGAACTCGCGTCGCGGCACCAGGTGACAGCGCTCGGGCTGGCGGTCGCGGGGTTCGTCACCGCCGACCGCAGGGGAGTGCGCTTCGCCCCGCATCTGGCCTGGCGCAACGCGGACGTGGCCGAACGGATCTCCGGTCGCCTCGGGATGCCGGTGGTGCTGGAGCACGACGCCAACGCGGCGGCGCTCGCCGAGTACCGCTTCGGTGCCGCCCGCGGGACGCGGGTCGCCGCCCTGGTCGCGCTGGGCACGGGCATCGGCGGCGCGCTGCTGATCGACGGCGAGATCTTCCGCGGGGGCTACGGCGTCGCCCCGGAGCTGGGGCACCTGCGCGTGGTGCCGGACGGGCGGCCCTGCCCGTGCGGGAAGCGCGGTTGCTGGGAGCGCTATTGCAGCGGCACCGCCCTCGCCGCGACGGCGGTGGAGATGCTGGCCCGTGATCCGGGCTGCTCCACGCTGCTGGCGCGGGAGGCCGCGGGCGACATGCGGGCGGTGACCGGACGGAAGGTCGCGGGTGCCGCGTTGGACGGAGATCCGTTGGCGCAGCGGGCGATGGACGAGCTGGCCCGGTGGCTCGGGCAGGGCCTGGCGCTGGTCGCGGACGTCTACGACCCCGAGGTCATCGTGATCGGTGGCGGGGTCTCGCAGTCGGCGCCGCTGTTCCTCGACGACGCCAGGGAGCACTACGCGTCGCTGGTGACGGGGGCCGGTCATCGGCCGTTGGCGCGCATCCGCACGGCTCAGCTGGGCGATGACGCCGGGATCGTGGGGGCCGCCTCGCTCGCGGCCGACATGGCAGGGCGGCGGCTGAACACCCGCTGAAGGGGAGGCTGAACACCTGCTGAAGGGGAGGACGCGGCCGGCGACGCTGCCGACAGCGCTTGCTCGTCGTGCTCTTCCCGGAAGGTCCTAGCGGTTGCGACGGCGGAGCAACCGGCGACGGGGCTTCACGGAGTGGTGCGTGCGCCGCTCGGACCGCTGTTCGGCGGCCTGAGTCAGCGCACGCACGAGCACGAAGGCCTGCAACTGATCCATGAGTCACTCCCTTCGGTGCGCGGGGTCCCGGGGTTGTGCCCCGGTGCCCGCGACCACGTTACGGCAGCACTGAATCGTTGTTACAAGCGGAAAATCGCTTTCGTGCTCGATCTCACCGAGTTAGCTGAGCGGAGGTGATCCGGCTCTCAGCCCGACGGCGGATTCAGCGTGTGGTCTAGACCACTCTGCGTGATGGTCTAGACCTGTGCACCATCGTCCCAGCCGGAGTCCGGCGGGGGTCCCTTGCGCATCCGCAGCACCAGCCAGCCGATGCCGCAGCTGATCGCCAGCAGGGCGAGCGGGGTGCCCGTGCTCGCGGCGAGGCCGAGCACGTTGGGCGCGATCAACAGCAGCGCGCCGAGGCAGAACAGGGCGAGCGCGCCGAGTGTCGCCGGGCGCAGCGGGGGCAGCGGCGGCGGGTCCGGCGGGACGAAGTGGTCGCCCGGGTGAGCGCCGGGCTCCGGCTCGGGCTCGGGCGCGTCGGCCTTCTCCGCCTGCTTCTCGGCCTTGCGCTCCTCCCGCTCGCCGTCCGGCCAGTCGCCGGAGACCCCCTCCCGCTGCAGGCCGGCCACGATCGCGGCGAACGCGGCGTCGACGTCCTCGGGACCGCCGGTCTCCTCGGCCTTCTTGCTCAAGCAGCCTCACCCACTCTGGCCTCGTGCACGCGGCGGGCGAACTCCACGCTCGCCGCGAAGATCGTCGGTGCGTCGTTGTCGAGGGTGGCGACGTGGAAGCTGTCCGCGAGCACCACCTCGGTCTTGTCCTCGCTGGCCACCCCGTCCAGCACGATCCGCGAGCTGACCGGCTCGACGACGTGGTCGACGGCGGAGCGCAACAGCAGCAGCGGCTGGCGCACCCGGCCGAGGTCGGCCCGCACCACGCCCCAGAGCTGCTGGAGGCTGGCCGCCGCGCGCAGCGGGGTCCGGTCGTAGGCGAGCTCACGCACACCGGGCTTGGCGATGTCGTTGGCGACGCCGGGGATCGACGGCACCACCTTGGCCAGCAGCGGCAGCAGCCGCGCGCCGCGCTTGAGGGTGGTGACCGACGGGTTGACCAGGACCAGCCCGGCCACCTCCGGACCGTGCCGCTGCGCCAGCCGCAGCGCCAGCGCCCCGCCCATCGACTGGCCGAAGACGAAGGTGGAGCGGCAGCGCGCGGACAGCAGCCCGAAGCCGGTGTCCACCCGGTCGTACCAGTGCTGCCAGCGGGTGCGGTTCATGTCCTGCCACCGCGTCCCGTGCCCCGGCAGCAGCGGGCAGCGCACCGAGAACCCCTCGGCGGCCAGGTGCTCCGCCCACGGCCGCATGCTCTGCGGCGTTCCGGTGAAACCGTGGCAGAGCAGCACGCCGATGTCGTCGGAGCCCTCGTGGGCGAAGGGTTCCGCACCGGTGAGCACGGGCACGCCGACCTCCCTGTCGATCGCCAAGGTCAGAGGCGATTCGCCGTCCTCCATAGTCCCACGCGACACCGACGGTGCGGCAGATCTCATCGAGTAGGGCACTGTGGTTGGGTGTTCCGCGTTGTGTTCGGTAAGGAACGCTCCGTAGGCTGGCGCGTCAGGCTGAGGGCAGGGAGGAGGCGGTCTTCGCAGTGCTCTACTGGCTGATGAAGTACGTCTTTCTGGGACCGCTGCTGCGGTTGTTCTTCCGGCCGACCATCGAGGGGTTGGAGAACGTGCCGCGCAAGGGCGGCGCGATTCTCGCGAGCAACCACCTCGCGGTCGCCGACTCGTTCTTCCTGCCGCTGATGGTCCCGCGCCGGGTGACCTTCCTGGCGAAGCGCGAGTACTTCACCGGCAAGGGGATCAAGGGCCGGTTCAAGAAGGCCTTCTTCAGCGGGGTCGGCCAGGTGCCGATCGACCGGGCCAGCGCCGCGGCGGCGCAGGACGCGCTGGACACCGGCGTGCGGCTGCTGCGCGAGGGCCACCTGCTCGGCATCTACCCCGAGGGCACGCGTTCCCCGGACGGGCGCCTCTACAAGGGCAAGATCGGCGTGGCCCGGATGGCCATGGAGGCCGGGGTCCCGGTCATCCCGGTGGTCATGGTCGGCACCGACAAGGCCAACCCGATCGGGTCGAAGATGTGGCGCCCGCACCGCATCCGCATCGTGATCGGCGAGCCGCTGGACTTCAGCCGCTACGACGGCCTCGGCGGCGACCGCTTCGTCGAGCGCTCGGTCACCGACGAGATCATGTACGCGCTGATGGAGATGTCCGGCCAGGAGTACGTCGACGTCTACGCCGCCAAGGTCAAGGACGCCGTCCCGCCGCGCCGGCGCCGGCCGGAGGCGGCCGACCGGGTGCCGGGGACCAAGGCGGGCTGAGCGAACTCTAGAGTTGCCCCGGTGCGGTTCTTCTACGATACGGAGTTCATCGAGGACGGCGTGACCATCGACCTGGTGTCGATCGGTGTCGTCGACGAGACCGGCCGCGAGTTCTACGCGGTGTCCACGGAGTTCGACCCGGACCGGGCCGGGCTGTGGGTGCGGCAGAACGTCCTCGACAAGCTCCCGCCGCCGTCCGACCCGGCGTGGCGCAGCCGCAAGCAGATCCGCGACGACCTCCTGGACTTCCTCAACGCGCCCGGTGAGGACATCGAGCTGTGGGCGTGGTTCGCCGCGTACGACCACGTCGCGCTCGCGCAGCTGTGGGGCGCGATGCCCGCGCTGCCCAGGGAGATCCCGCGCTACACCAAGGACCTCCGGCAGCGCTGGGAGGACCTCAAGCGCCCCCGGCTCACCCCACCGCCCGCCGACGCGCACTCCGCGCTGGCCGACGCCCGGCATAACCTGGTCCGCTGGAAGATCATGGAACCGCTCTGGCGACGGGGCTGAACCCGGCAACTGGGACCCGCCTTGCTGCACCGATCCAGCTACTGACAGGCTGAGCGCGACGACGGTCACACTCTGCGCGCATCCGGCGCAGCGAGGAGGCGATGAAAATGCGCATCGGCGTGCTCACTGGTGGCGGGGACTGCCCCGGCCTCAACGCGGTCATCCGCGCGGTCGTCCGCAAGGGCGTCGAGGTCTACGGCCACGAGTTCGTCGGCTTCCGCAACGGCTGGAAGGGCCCGATCGAGGGGCACACCCGCCCGCTCGGGCTCGACCAGGTCGAGGACATCCTGACCAGGGGCGGCACCATCCTGGGGTCCTCCCGCACCAACCCGTACAAGGTCGACGGCGGCGTCGAGGCGATCCGCAGGACCCTGGCCGAGCAGCAGGTCGACGCGCTGATCGCGATCGGCGGCGAGGACACCCTCGGGGTGGCCAAGAAGCTCACCGACGACGGCATCGGCGTTGTCGGCGTGCCGAAGACGATCGACAACGACCTCGGCGCGACGGACTACACCTTCGGCTTCGACACCGCGGTGCACATCGCGACCGAGTCCATCGACCGGCTGCGCACCACCGCCGAGTCCCACCACCGCGCGCTGGTCGTCGAGGTCATGGGCAGGCACGCGGGCTGGATCGCGCTGCACTCCGGCCTCGCGGGCGGCGCGAACGTGATCCTGGTGCCGGAGAAGAAGTTCAGCGTCGACAAGGTCGTTGAGTGGGTGCAGCGCCGCTTCGAGCGCGAGTACGCCCCGATCATCGTCGTCGCCGAGGGCGCCATGCCGGAGGACGGGGCCGAGGTCCTGGTCAGCGGCGAGAAGGACGCGTTCGGCCACGTCCGGCTCGGCGGCATCGGCACCTGGCTGGCCGACGAGATCGCGGCGCGCACCGGCAAGGAGTCCCGCGCCGTCGTGCTCGGCCACACCCAGCGCGGTGGCACCCCGACCGCCTACGACCGCGTCCTGGCCACGCGCTTCGGCCTGCACGCGGTGGACGCGGTCAACGACGGCGACTTCGGCGTGATGGTCGCGCTGCGCGGCACGGACATCGTCCGCGTGAAGCTGTCCGAGGCGACCGCCGAGCTGAAGACCGTCCCGGCGGAGCGCTACGCCGAGGCCGAGGTCTTCTTCGGCTGATCTCCCCGTGGTCCCGCCCCTCCGGCCGCGGAGGGGCGGGACGCACCTGCTCAGCCGGTCGGGGTGTAGCGGTAGATCAGGACGCGGGTCAGGGCGTCCTCCTCGCGGAAGACCACGTGCTCCCCGTTGGGCAGCACGGCCGCGGTGATGCCGGTGACGGCCACGTCCAGCCAGCCCGCGCGGCGCCCGACCTCGGGACCGGCGGAGAGGGAACCGCGGTAGGTGAGGGTGTCCGCGCTGTAGGTCCGCACGCGGCCCTCCGGCTCGCCCTCGGCCGGAGCGGAGTCCGCGACGTAGACCCGGTTCCCGGCCACCGCGAGGCCGAGCGGTGCACAGGGGTCGATCTTCCAGTCGGGGTACCAGCACCGCTTGTAGTTCATGTCGATCGACCGGCTCAGCTTCCGCTGCGGCGTGCTGAAGTCGTCGTACTTCGCGAGGATGTAGCGCGGCGATGCGGTGGGCCCGGCGGGCTCTCCCCGATAGCCGTACAGGTACATCGTGTCGGTCGCGTCGACGTACTGGACCATGAGGATCTTGTCCATCGGCGCGTCGGCCAACAGGATGTTCTCCGCGCTGCCGTACTGCGGGTTGTGCGCGGCGTCGAAGGACTTCAGCGGGAAGTGGTGCACGTACTTGGGGTTGACACCGGTGCCCCAGACCCCGCCCTTCAAGTCGATCGACTGGGCGTAGGAGATCCAGTCCCGCTCGTGGGCCATGTTGGTGATCTCACCGGGGTTGATGCGGCAGTCGGCGTTGGAGTCGACCCACTTCTGCCGGAGCCCGGGAGTTGCCGGGGTGCCGTCCGGCCACGGCTTGGCACCCTCGGAGAACAACACGGACGGCCGCACGTCATCGCCCTCGAACCGGTAGATTCCCAGGTTCGTGTACGCCTGGCCCTGCGGCCGGACGAACAGGTACTTGCGCTCCACCCCGGTTGAGTCCTTCAGGTACCGCACCGCGACCGCCTGGGTCTGCGTGGTCGCGCCGGTGGTGGGATGCGGGCTCCGGCCGTCGTGCGGGCAGGTCGCGCGGTTCACGGTCAGCTGCGTGCGGTTCGGCAACCACTCCTGGCCGGGCTGGGTGGCCGCGTAGTTCAGCGAGTACTTGTTGAAAGCCGTGTACACCTGTGACGGGTCGCGCGGGTCCGGCACCCCGGCGTCCAGGAACACGTGGTTGACGACCTTGCTGTCCAGCACGCGATTGACGTTGAAGCGGCGGATGTCCAGCCAGCCGTAGGTGCCGCGCCCGTTGGCCGCCACGGTGATGTTGCCCGCCTGGTCGATCCCGACACCGGTCAGGTTGTCGAAGCGGTCGTCGCCGTAGATTCCCTTGTGCGCCAACACTCCGCCCGGCTGACCCAGCTTCCCGATCAGCTGGTTGGTCTCGGAGTGGATCCGAACCTGTTGTGCCGCAACGTGGTTGTCGGCGATCAGGAGGCGGTTCGCGTTCGCGGCCAGCGCCACCGGCGTCGCGCCCACGTCGGCGATGGTGGCCCCCGCGGTCACCGCGCCGCTCGGCTGCACCTTCCACTCCCGCACCTCGCGCTTGCCGGATGCGTTGTCGGACAAGGCGAACAGGCTGTTCGTGGCGTGCCGGAAGGTCAACGCGCCCGGGTTGCGCGCGGGGTGCTTCGCGACGAGCGCCATCTTCTCGCGCTCGTAGACGTAGATCAGGTTCTCCGACGGGCGGGCCACGAAGACGAACCCGAGCCCCGCCGCCAGCCCGCCGGGCACCCCGGTGAGGTTGCGCCCGGCCGTCCAGCCCGACGCGACCGGGTCGCCGCCGGGGAAGTCCGCCATTGGGATCGTGTCGCCGTACCAAGGGTTCTTGTGCGGAGTCATGCCGCGCTGGAACCGGGTCAGCACCTGGCCGAGGTTCTTCAGGCTGCCGTCCGGCAATCGTTCGCCCCAGCGGGTGTGGTCGGCGTAGAAGTACTTCTCGTCCCCGGTGACGACAGTTCCGCCGGAGCCCTGCGGGTAGAGCTGGGCGACCGGCCGCGCGATGGCCCCGTCACCGAAGCGGTAGACGCCCTTCTCCCGCGAGTACTCGTCGTAGACGGAGTTGGTGTACGCCAGGCCATCCGTGGCCTGAGGGTCGACGAAGAGCCCCGCGACCCTTACCTGCACCCATTTTCTGCCGTAGCCGGGCCACTTCTGGTCCGTCGGGTGGATGTACGCGGCGTCCTCGGCGGACAGGGTTTCCGCGAGCCACGACGTGCGGTGCGACAGCGGGGGCTCGGCCGCCGCTGTCGCACCGGGCACGACGAGCATCGCCGCCAGCAACAGACGTTTCCACATGGCCGAGAGTCTCGGAGCCCGCGGCCGCGCGGAGAAGCGTTTGCTCCTTGTGCTGCCTCTTAGGGCTGCACGGGGATGAGTTCGTCGCGGGAGATCGCCAGCATCTCCTCGCGCGAGACCACCTTGATCCGCTCCCGCCCGCGCTCGTCGCCGAGCCGCAGCTCGTGCACGTCCAGCCGGTTCCAGCCTTCGTGCGTGGTGTAGCGGATGTCCCTGCGCTCCAGCAGGTCCAGGATCGCGGCCGGGTCCGGTTCGGTGGCCTCGCGCAGCGTCGGCAGGTCGGAGAGCAGGCTGCCGACCGTCTCCAGCGCGTCGCCCTTGGTGTGCCCGATCAACCCCACCGGGCCGCGCTTGATCCAGCCGGTGACGTAGCAACCGGGCACCTGCTGGCCGTCCTGCCCGAGGACCCGGCCCGCGTCGTGCGGCACCGTGCCGGAGGAGTGGTCGAACGGCAGATCCGCCAGGTGCGAGCCCAGGTAGCCGACCGCGCGGTACACCGCCTGCACGTCCCAGTCGTGGAACACGCCCGTGCCGCGCGCGCCGCCGTTGCCGTCCAGCTCCATCCGCTCGGTGCGCAGCCCCGTCACTCCGCCCTCGCCCAGCACTTCAACCGGCCGGTGCAGGAAGTGCAGGTGCAGTCGCCGCGGACGGTTCCCGGGATCGCGGATCGCCCAGTCCTGCAAGGTCTTCACGACCTGGCGCACCTGGTTGCTGGAGTGGATCGCGGTCATGCTGCCGTCGTCGAACTCGATGTCCTCCGGGTACACCAGCACCTCGACGCTGGGCGAGTGGTCCAGCTCGCGCAGCTCCAGCGGCGTGAACTTCGCCTGCGCCGGTCCACGCCTGCCGAAGACGTGCACGTCGGTGACCTGACTGGCGGCGAGGCCGCGGTAGACGTTGTCGGGGATCTCCGTGGACAGCAGCTCGTCGGCGGGCTTGGCGAGGATGCGCGCGACGTCCAGCGCCACGTTGCCGACGCCGAGCACCGCGACGCTGCGCGCGGTCAACGGCCACTCGCGCGGCACGTCCGGGTGGCCGTCGTACCAGGACACGAAGTCCGCGGCGCCGTAGCTGCCGGGCAGGCGGATGCCCGGGATCTCCAGGTCCCTGTCCTTGGACGCGCCCGTGGAGAAGATGACCGCGTCGTAGTGCCTGCGCAGGTCCTCCAACGTGATGTCCAGCCCGTAGTGCACGTTGCCCAGCAGGCGGATCTGCGGCTTCTCCAGCACCCGCTGCAACGCGTGCACGATCTGCTTGATCCGTGGGTGGTCCGGTGCGACCCCGTACCTGATCAGGCCGTAGGGCGCGGGCAGCCGCTCGAACAGGTCGATGCTGACCGGGGTGTCGGAGAAAATGCTTGACCCTGCAAGCAGATCTTCGGACTTCGTCAGGATGTCGGCCGCGTAGATACCGGCCGGACCGGCACCCACGACAGCGACCCGCAGCGGACGGCGCTTGTGCACACTCACGTACCCAAGGTTAGCCTTGCCTAAGTACTACGGACGTGTGTGTCTGCTCATAGCGCCCCGATGTCGAGGTAGGCGGCGAACGTGCCGAGCCAGTGGTCGGCGGCGTAGCCGTAGCCGAACACGTAGCGCCAGCCGTCCTCCGCGTGCGTCCGCGCCGAGTCCTCCGCGATCGCGCGGTAGGGGTGCCCGGCAGGCAAAGCGGCGGCCAGCGAGCGCCACGCGGCGGCCCTGGACAGCATCAGGCCGGAGATGTGCGAGCCGTGCGGATCGGACGGGTCGTCCACCGGCACCGGCTCGCGCAGCACGCTCCACCGCGGCGCTTCGAGGTCGGGGAGGAAAGCGGACAGCCAGTCCAGGAACGCGGGAGCGGGCAGTACCCGTCGCATCACGTCGATCTCGGTCAGCGCGGGGGAGAGGAAGTCCGACGCGTTCGGCTCGAAGCCGCCGTAGCCCGCGTCCGAGCCGTACCAACGCAATACCGCCGCCGTGGTCGTGTCGACGAGTTCGGTGTCCCCGACTGCCTGCGCGGAGTCCAGCACCAGGCCCGCGGCGAACGCGGTGTTGGAGTGCACGCCGCTGCGCACCGGCCACCTTGCCTTAGCCGTCCACTCCAGCCACCGCGTGCGCAGGACTTCCGTCAGCGGGCGCAACGCGTCGGCCCATGTCCCCGCGCGCTCACCGCCGAGCTGCGAAGCCCACAGCCGCAGTTCGGCGTCCAGCACGAACAGCCACGCCCAGCCGTAGGGGCGCTCCCAGTACCCACCGTGCGGCCCGCGGAAGAACTCCGCCTCCGTCTCGCAGCCCTCGACGGTCAGCAGGGTGTCGAGCACGTCGGCCGCCCGCACCGCCTCGGCCAAGGTCGGTCGCGTCCGCAGCAGCCGCACGATCAACCACGTCTGGTGCACGCACGAGTGCCAGTCGTAGCTCCGGGCGAACACCGGGTGCACCACGCTCTGCGGGACCAGCTCCTCGTCGGAGGAGATCAGGTGCGTCCAGTGCACCGGGTGGTCGCGCAGCACGTTCTCCAGCGCCACCGAGAGCAGCCTGGCGGCGGTGTCGTCGTCCAGTCGGGAGGCCATGGACAGCCATCCTGCCTCCCTCCGCGCACCGCCACAGCGCCCGATCGGCCGCACGCGAACGCCTTTCACCCCTTCCCAGCTGGTGGAATCGCCGTGCCGATAGCCAGGAGATAGCGGTCACGCCGTAGGCTTGCCGAGTGAACTGGACCGTGGATGTGCCGGTCGACACGCTGCCCGAGCTGCCCCCGTTGCCGCCGGAGTTGCGTGCTCGGCTCGATGACGCCTTGTCGCGTCCCGCCGCTCAGCAGCCCGAGTGGCCGAACCCCGAACAGGCCCGCAACGTGCGGACCGTGCTGGAGAGCGTCCCCCCGATCACCGTTCCCGCCGAGGTCGACCGCCTCCGCGAGCGGCTGGCCGAGGTGGCGCGGGGCCGGGCGTTCCTGCTCCAGGGCGGGGACTGCGCGGAGACCTTCGTCGACAACACCGAACCCCACATCAGGGCGAACATGCGCGCCCTGCTGCAGATGTCGGTCGTGCTGACCTACGGCGCGAGCATGCCGGTGGTGAAGGTCGGCCGGATCGCCGGCCAGTACGCCAAGCCGCGCTCCTCGGCCACCGACTCGCTCGGCCTGCCGTCCTACCGCGGTGACATGATCAACTCGATCGTGGCCACCCCGGAGGCCCGGGTCAACGACCCCTCCCGGATGGTCCGCGCCTACGCCAACGCCAGCGCGGCGATGAACCTGCTGCGCGCGCTGACCAGCTCCGGCGTCGCCGACCTCCGCCGTGTGCACGACTGGAACAAGGACTTCGTCCGCACCTCGCCCGCCGGTGAGCGCTACGAGGCCCTGGCCACCGAGATCGACCGCGGCATGCGCTTCATGTCCGCCTGCGGAGTGGACGCCTACCCGCTGCACACCGTGGAGATCTACGCCAGCCACGAGGCGCTGGTGCTGGACTACGAGCGGGCCATGCTGCGGCTGGAGCAGAGCGGCCCGCAGCCGAAGCTGTACAACCTCTCCGCGCACTTCCTGTGGATCGGGGAGCGGACCCGCCAGCTCGACGGCGCGCACATCGCCTTCGCCGAGCTGCTGGCCAACCCGATCGGATTGAAGATCGGTCCGACCACCACGCCCGAGCAGGCCGTAGAGTACGTGGAGCGGCTCGACCCGCGCAACGAGCCCGGCAGGCTGACGCTGATCAGCCGGATGGGCAACGGCAAGGTCCGCGACGTGCTGCCCGCGATCATCGAGAAGGTCACCGCCTCCGGCCACCAGGTCATCTGGCAGTGCGACCCGATGCACGGCAACACCCACGAGGCCAGCACGGGCTACAAGACCCGGCACTTCGACCGGATCGTGGACGAGGTGCAGGGCTTCTTCGAGGTGCACCGCGCGCTGGGCACCCACCCCGGCGGCATCCACATCGAGCTGACCGGTGAGGACGTCACCGAGTGCCTCGGCGGCGCCCAGGAGATCTCCGACGTCGACCTCGCCGGCCGCTACGAGACGGCCTGCGACCCGAGGCTGAACACCCAGCAGTCGCTGGAGCTGGCCTTCCTCGTCGCCGAGATGCTCCGCTCCTGACCCGAGCCACCGGCCCCTGACCATCCACATCGGACGGTCAGGGGCCGGTGCGTCTTCGGGTACCCCGCTAGAAGAGACAGGTCAGGACGATCTTGGTGCCGGGGCGGACCCGGGTGCCGGGGGAAGCGGACTGGTTGATCACGGTTCCGTCGTCGCGGCCGGGGATCAGGTGCTGGATCTCCACGTCCAGTCCCTTCTCCCGCAGCGCCTTCGCCGCGTCCTTGGCCCGCTGGTTGGTGACGTTGGGCACGGTGACCGCGTTGGACAGCATCACCTTGACCCGCCTGCTGGATTTCGGGTCCAGCTTCGTCCCCGCGGGCGGGTCGGTCTTGGCCACCCTGCCCGCCTCGTACTCGGCGCTGAAGTCCTGGCCGCCGTCCTCCGGTTCGAAGCCCAGCCTGCGCAGCTCCGCGTAGGCCGCCTCCTTCGTCATCCCGGCGATCGACGGCACCGGCACGGGCGGCCTGCCCTTGGACAGCGCGACGGTGACCGCGGCACCCACCTTCAGCTTCGTCCCGGGACCGGGGACGAGCTTGAGCACCATGCCCTCCGGCACCTCGGCGCTGTAGTCGTCGGCGGAGGCGTTGCGCGCGGGCTGGAGCTTCGCCTCCTTGATCGCCCGTTCCGCGTCGGCGAGGCTGGCGCCCGCCACCACCTGCGGCACCTCCGGCAGGCCGGTGGAGACCACGAGCGCGACCTCGTTGCCGCGCAGCACCTTCGAACCGCTCTGCGGGTCCGAGCGGATCACCTCGTCGATCGGTACCTCGTCGTGCGGCTCGTGCACCACCTTGGCCACCAGGTCGACCGCGCGCAGCCGTTCCTGCGCCTTGGTCAGGCTCTGCCCGATCAGCTGCGGCACCTCCGCGAAGCGTCCGGAGGCCAGCCACCAGGCCGTGCCACCGACCCCGGCCACCAGCACGGTGATCACCACCGACCAGATCAGCGCGAGGCGCCTGCCCCGCGCCCGTTCCCGGTCGCGCTTGCTGGGCCGCGGCGCGGCGTCCTCCGGAGCCGGATCGCCCGCGGGTTGCCGCTGGGCCATCGCGGGCAGGTCGGAACGGTTCATCGTCCGCGTGCCCATCGGCCCGGCGCTGGTGGGCACCCGTGGTTTCACCACGGTCGGACCATCTGTGTAGTCCCTGATCGCGGTGATCTGCTCCGTCGGAGGGTCGTCATCGCGTGCGGGCTTGTAGGACGGCAGCTTGGCCGCGACCTTGCTCGGCGGCACGGGGATCGGGACCGGGTGGATGCCCAGCGAGGTGCGGACCCGGCGGAGCTCGTTGAGGAACGCCGTCGCGTCGGCGGGCCGCACGGACGGATCGCGCCGGGTCGCCCGCACGACCAGCTCGTCGAGTTCGGCGGGGATGCCCTGGCGCAGGGTGCTCGGCGCGGGCACGTCGTTGTTCACGTGCCGGTAGGCGACCGACAACGCGGTGTCGCCGGTGTAGGGCGGGGTGCCGGTCAGCATCTCGAAGAGCACCAGGCCGGCCGAGTAGACGTCGCTGCGCGCGTCCGCGGCGCCGGTGGCGACCTGCTCCGGCGCGAGGTAGGCGACCGTGCCGAGGATGACGCTGTCACTGGTGGTGCCCGCGCCCGCGATCGCCTTCACCAGGCCGAAATCGCCCACCTTGACGGTGCCGCCGCGGCCGATGAGCACGTTCTCCGGCTTGATGTCGCGGTGCACCAGCGCGGCCTCGTGCGCGGCGGCGAGCGCGGCCAGGATCGGCTCCAGGACGCTCAGCGCAAGCGGGATCGGCAGCTCACCGCGTTCGTGCAGCACGTCGCGCAGCGTCCCGCCCTCGATGTACTCCATCACCAGGTACGCGAGCTCACCGTCCTCGCGGTGGTCGACGCCCTGGTCGTAGACGCCCACCACGCTCGGGTGGTGCAGCCGGGCGGCGGTGCGCGCCTCCCGCTCCAGGCGGTCGAGGAAGGACCGGTCCCCGGACAGCCGGGAGTCCATCACCTTGATCGCGACGGGACGCTCCAGCCGGGTGTCCAGGCCCAGGTAGACCGAGGACATGCCTCCGCGCGCGATCATGGTGTCGATGCGGTACCGCCGCTCCAGCAGCGTCCCGCTCAGTTCGGCACCCCTCGATTCCACAACGCCCGATGTTAGACGGGTGATCCGCTTGCGGATCGAGCATGTCACCGTGCGCGCCGACCTCGTGTTCCTGGCGGCAGGCTCTTGCGCGTTGTGGCAGGCTGAACCGCTGTGAGTCAGATCCCTACCTCCCCGGATGTGCTCGACGCCGAGGTGGAAGTCCTGCCCCTGCCCGATGTCGCGGAGCGGCTGGGCCAGCCGGTGACCCGAGTGCACCAGATGCTCAGGGACGGTCAGCTGCTCGCGGTGCGCCGCGACGGCATCCGCGCCGTTCCCGCCGCCTTCCTCACCGAGACCGGCGTGGTCAAGCACCTCGCGGGCACGGTGACCGTGCTCCGCGACGCCGGATACGACACAGAGGAGATCCTGCGCTGGTTGTTCACCGCCGACGACTCCCTTCCGGGAACGCCGATCGACGCGCTGCGCGGCGACCGCAGCCGCGAGGTGAAGCGCCGAGCGCAGGCACTGGCCTTCTAGCAACCGATCCCGCCGACCGACGACAAACGGCGCCGCCCCCACGGGAGGGGCGGCGCCGTTCGGGTTTTCCCGGGCTCAGACGTGCGCGCCCTTGCTCCGCCTGGACAGCTCCAGCGGGTCGTGCCGCAGCAGCGACGCGGCGGCCAGCAGCGACAGCAGGATCAGCACCGCGACGTGCGGGTAGTTGTTGCTCGCCGCGTCACCGTCCGGATAGGTGATCGCCAGCTGGAACACCGAACCGAAGATGATCACCGTCGAGGCCCACTGGGACAGCGGGAGCACCGCGGCCAGCGCCAGCGCCAGCGTGAAGTACCAGGGGAAGGTGGTCTGCAGCAGCAGCGACATGGCCAGCATCACCAGCGCGGCGCGCCGGATCACGTTGTGCTCGTCGCCGTCGCGGGCGAGCCACCACTGCCGCAGCGCGATGTAGCCGAGCAGCGCCATGCCCAGGGTGCGCGCGGTGGTGTAGTAGAGGCTGTGGCTGGGGTTGTAGAACCAGCTCGCGATGCCGTGCGCGATCTGGCCCGCGCCGGTCGGCAGCGAGGTCCAGTTGACCACCACGGAGTTCGCCCCCAGCGCGGGGATCCAGCCGAGGCTGACGTTCGCGACCAGCTGGCAGGCGGCGAAGACGGGCAGGAACACTCCCACCCCGGTGCCCGCGGCGCGCACGAAGCGGGTCATCTCCGAGCCCTTGAGGTGCCGGGCCCAGATCCACACCAGGAACGGCAGCACGACGACGGCCTGGATCTTGATGGCCGAGCCCAGGGTGACCAGCACGATGCCCAGCACGTGCTGCCTGCGCATCACCAGCAGGGTGCCGACGGCGATCAGGCCGATCATCAGCAGGTCGTTGTGCGGCCCGCCGACCAGGTGCACCACCACGAGCGGGTTGGCCGCACCGATCCACAGCGCGACCGACGGGTTGCCGCCCAGCCGCTCCGCCAGCCTCGGCAGCGCCCAGCAGAGCATCACCATGCCGCCGATCAGCGCGAGGCGCATCAGCAGCACGCCGGCGATCATGTTGTGCCCGCTGATGGCCACGACGCCCTTGGCGATCAGGATGAACAGCGGCCCGTACGGGGCCGGGGTGGTCTGCCAGATCCACGCCACGTTCTCGGCGATCGGCCCGTCCAGCGCGGCCGGGCCGAGCGCGTAGGTGTCCAGCCCCTCCAGGGGCAGCAGGCCCTGGCCGAGGTAGCTGTAGACGTCCCTGGTGAACAGCGGCGGGCCGAGCATGACCGGCACGCACCAGGCGGTGATCGCCAGCAGCACGCCGCGGCGGCCGACCCGGCCCGCCCGCACGTGCCTGCCGAGCCGGACCCAGGCCCAGACCAGCAGGCCGACGCCGAGGTAGACCACCAGTTCGGCCAGGTTCTTGCCGTGCCCGAAACGGATCCAGGTCAGTGAGGTCCCGGACAGGATCGGGTCCCTGACCAGGGTGCCGCCCGCCCCGAGTGCCCCGAGCGCCGCCAGGCAGGCTCCGATGACACCGAGCAGGATGGTGCGACTGGGAATCCCGGTCGCCGTTGCCGTCCGGGAGGTCCCGGAGGCCGCAGGCCCGGAAGCGTCGGCGACCGGACCCGGGTGCGCGCGCTCGTCTGGCCGCTCGGCGACCCGGGTGCGCCCCCCGGGCTCGCTCGACCCCGGCTCGTCGCCGGGGCCGGTGATGGGCGGAGAGGACATGGTGGACATCGCTGGCCATGGTCCCATAGCCCCTGGGAGCGCTTGTACGCAACGCCTCGCCTCGGGGCTACCGCGACCGTCAGTAGCTGCGGTGGGTCACTTCCAGCGCCAGTTCACGCAGCCGGGTGACGGCGACCGAGTCGATCGTCACCGAGTCGAGGGCGGCCAGGCCGGAGGTGGTCAGCCGGTTGATCCGCTCCTCCACCGCGCGCACCGCGCCCAGCCTGATCAGCGTGGCGCGCACCCGCTCCAGCAGCCCGCCGTCCAGCTCCGGCACGCCCAGCGCGCTCTCGATCAGCTCGGCCGACCCGGTCTCCCCGGCCCGGTGCGCCAGGTCCAGCCCGTAGGCCACCAGCGGCGTCCGCTTGCCCTCGCGCAGGTCGTCCCCGGCGGGCTTGCCGGTGACCGCGGGGTCGCCGAACACCCCGAGCAGGTCGTCGCGCAGCTGGAAGGCGATGCCGACGTCCGCGCCGTAGCACCGCAGCGCCGCGACCAGCTCCTGGTCCGCCCCGGCCAGCGCCGCGCCGAAGTGCAGCGGCCGGTCCACCGTGTACGCGGCCGTCTTGTAGCGGCTGACCTGCTCGGCGCTGTGCAGGTCGGTCGCGGCCCTGGCCTGCGCGAGCACGTCGAGGTACTGCCCGGCGAGCACCTCGGTGCGCATGCCGTGCCACGCCTCGTTCGTCCGCGCGAGCGCTTCCAGGCCGAGACCCGACGTGCGCACCATGTCGTCGGCCCAGACCAGCGCCAGGTCGCCGAGCAGCAGGGCGGCGGAGAGCCCGAACCGCTCCGCGCTGCCCGACCAGCCCTGCTCGCGGTGCTTGGCGCCGAAGGCGACGTGCACAGTCGGCAGGCCCCGGCGCATGTCGGAGTCGTCCATCAGGTCGTCCTGCACCAGGGCGCACGCCTGGATCAGCTCCAGGGCGCTGACCGCGCGCAGCACCGGCACCACCGTGTCCAGGTCGTCCGGGTCCCCGCCCGCCGCCCGCCAGCCCCACCAGGCGAAGGTGGGCCGGATGCGCTTGCCCCCGGAGACGACGAAGTCGGACAGAGCGCCCACCGCGCTGGCGAACGCCTCGTCGATGCTGGCCGCCGCCGCGCGCTGCCGTCCCAGGTACACCCGGAGTTCGTGCTCCACGTGCGCGGTGAGCGTCGCGTCGACGTCGACCCCGGTCTTCAGCTCGAGAGGGTGCCGATCTACCTGCTGTTCAAGCACGGAGGACATCCTCTGCCTAGTGGTGGGCGGTGGCCAATCCGGGGTGGACCTCACTACCCCAGTGAACGGGAAACACACAAGAGATGTCCCCGGCACGAGAGACCTCACACTCGCGGCGGCCGATTTGTACCTTCTTCCAGTTAGTGGAACTCCGCGTCCGACTGGCGGGCACCGCGAGTAACCTTGACGCATGACGGCGGTGGTTGACCGGCTTCGCAGTGATCGTCCGGTGTTCTCGGTTGAGTTCTTCCCGCCGAAGGACGCCGAGGCCGAGCGCCAGCTCTGGCGCGCCATCAGGGAGCTGGAGCCCCTGGACCCCGCGTTCGTCTCGGTGACCTACGGCGCGGGCGGCTCCAGCCGCGACCGCACGATCCGGGTGACCGGGCGCATCGCCCAGGAGACCACGCTGACTCCGGTCGCGCACCTGACCGCGGTCAACCACTCGGTGGCCGAGCTGCGCAACGTCATCGGCTCCTACGCCTCCGTCGGCGTGCGCAACATCCTCGCGCTGCGCGGCGACCCGCCCGGTGACCCCAACGGCGAGTGGGTCAAGCACCCGCAGGGCCTGACCTACGCGGAGGAGCTGGTCCGGCTCATCCGCGGCCTCGGTGACTTCTGCGTCGGTGTCGCGGCCTACCCGTTCGGCCACCCGCGCTCGGCGGACCTGGACACCGACGCCGAGTTCTTCGTGCGCAAGCTGCGCGCGGGCGCGCACTACGCGGTGTCGCAGATGTTCTTCCGCGTCGAGGACTTCCTGCGGCTGCGGGACCGGATCGCCGCGCGCGGCATCGACCTGGACGAGGTCCCGCTGCTGCCGGGGCTGATGCCGATCCGCTCGGTCAAGGGCATCCAGAAGATGGCCGAGATGGCCAACACCGAGATCCCGCCGGAGGTCATCGCCAGGGTCGAGCCGTACGCGGGCAACCTGGAGTCCGTGCGCGCGGTCGGCGTGGACATCGCCACCGAGCTGGCGGAGCGGCTGCTCGCCGAGGGGCTGAAGCAGCTGCACTTCTACACGATGAACCGGTCGAACTCGACCGTGCAGGTGCTCGACCGGCTCGGCCTGCTGCCCGCCCGCGCCCGCGGCTAGGCGGGCGCCGACCGCAGCTGCCTGCGGTGGCTGACGTAGGCCATCGCCATCACGATCACCGCCGCGAGGCCGGTCGCCGCGCCCACGATGAGCGCCCAGCGCACCCACGCCTCCGAGGTGACGTCGGCGTAGCGGGCCACCGCGGTCAGCTCGGTGACCTGGCCCGGCCGCGGCGACCAGGTGATCTCGTTGCCCCGCGCCCTGCCGTTGCCGCTGCCGACCTTGCCGGGGAAGTTGACCTTGATCTGCACGTCGGTGCGGTCGGGGGCGAGCTGGGTCAGGTCCACCGATCCGGACAGCGTCACCAGGCCGCCGGAGCGGCGCAGGCTGAACCGGTACTTGCCGCTGTCGCCGGTCGCGGTCGCCGCCAGCAGCCGCAGCTCCTCGAAGGTGAGCCCGGTGAAGGTCAGCAGGGAGCCGGTGAAGCCGTCCGCCGCGGTGGCCTTGGTGACCCGCGCCCGCCCGGTGAGCCCGGCCGGCACCACCAGCTGCGGCCCGGCGTCGCCCTCCCGCTGCGGGGCGGCCAGCACCTGCAGGTCGCCGGTGACCCGGTCGTCCTCGGCCACCGCGATGGTCATCCGCGCCCGCACGCAACCGCTGAGCAGCAGCACCCCGAGCAGCGCCACCAGCGCAACGGCGCGACTGCGGGGTCGGGGCGGCACCGGCACATCGTGCCAGCGACCCGGGCCGCACAACACCCTCATCGAGGACTCTGCGGCCGAGGTCGGGCCGGGGGTGCGCGGTATGTGAAGACCGTGGAACCTTCGGCGGATGGATCGCTCTCACGGCGAGGTCGAGCGCGGCGGCGGTCGGGTAGCGTGCCGGTCATGCCAGCCAGCGTGATCAACCAGATCAGCGACGCTTTCGTCGGTGACTATGCCGCGCTCGATCCCATCGCGGCGACGTACCTCGGAGTCTCCGGGCACGACCAGGACCTGACCGACTACTCCCCGGAAGGGCACCGCGCGCGGGCCGACCTGGCCGCGCGGGCGCTGCGGGAGATCGGTGCGACGGAGCCGGGCACGGACGCCGAACGGCTGGCGAAGGCGGTCTTCCAGGAGCGTGTCGGCCTGGACGTGGAACGCCACGAGGCCGGGCTCTCGACGGCCTCGCTGAACGTCATCTCCAGTCCGCCCCAGGACCTGCGCCAGGTCTTCGACCTGATGCCGACGGCCACCGCCGAGGACTGGGCGGTGATCGCCACCAGGCTGGCCAAGACCCCGGACGCGCTCGCCGGCATGCGGGCCTCGCTGCTGCACTCGGCGGACAAGGGTGACGTCTCGGCGCTCCGCCAGGTCACCGGCGTCGCCGAGCAGTGCGAGACCTGGGCGGGCCGCCGCGGTGGCAAGTCGTTCTTCGCGAGCATGATCGCCGCGGCGGACGAGGTCGACGGCGTCAGCGACGGGCTGCGCTCCGACCTGCGGGCCGCCGCCGACGCCGCGGCCGCCGCGTACGGCGACTTCGCCCGCTTCCTCCGCGAGGACCTGGCGCCGAGGGCGCCCGAGCGCGACGCGGTCGGCGAGGACCGCTACCGCCTCGAATCGCGCTACTACACCGGCGCCAAGCTGGACCTGCACGAGGCGTACGAGTGGGGCTGGGCGGAGTTCTCCCGCATCGAGGCGGAGATGAAGCAGGTCGCCAACCGCATCCGCCCCGGGGCCACGCTCGCCGAGGCGGCGGCTGCGCTCGACGCCGACCCGCGCTACCGGGTGCACGGCCAGGACGCGCTCGCCGCGTGGATGCAGCGGCTGTCCGACAACGCGCTCGTCGAGCTGCGCGACACCCACTTCGACATCCCGGAGCCGCTGATGCGGCTGGAGTGCAAGATCGCTCCGCCCGGCGGCGGGGTGGGCGCGTACTACACGGGCCCGACCGACGACTTCAGCCGGCCCGGGCGGATGTGGTGGTCGGTGCCCGCCGACCGCGAGGAGTTCTCCACCTGGCGCGAGGTCACCACCGTCTACCACGAGGGCGTCCCCGGGCATCACCTGCAGATCGCCACCGCGGTGCACCAGGCGGCCGAGCTGAACCGCTTCCAGCGGCTGATGTGCTGGGTCTCCGGCTACGGCGAGGGCTGGGCGCTCTACTCGGAGCGGCTGATGCGCGAGCTGGGCTACCTCGACGACGACGGCGACCTGCTGGGCATGCTGGACGCGCACCTGTTCCGCGCGGCGCGCGTGGTGGTGGACATCGGCATGCACCTGGAGCTGGAGATCCCTAAGGGGACCGGCTTCCACGAGGGCGAGCGGTGGACCCCGGACCTGGGGCTGGAGTTCATGCTCACCCGCACGATCACCGACCCCACGCACGTGCGGGACGAGATCGACCGCTACCTGGGCTGGCCCGGTCAGGCCCCGTCCTACAAGCTCGGCGAGCGGCTGTGGCTGGCCGCCCGCGAGGAGGCCAGGGCGCGGCAGGGCGCGGCGTTCGACCAGAAGTCCTTCCACACCAAGGCGTTGCGCGCCGGTGCGATGGGCCTCGACCTGCTCCGCGAGCAGATGATCGGCTGAACCGCCTTTCGGCGGTGTCGCGGACACCCTCCTTGATGTGAAGCTGTTTCGCATCAAGGAGGGTGCATGTCCGCAGCACTGCGCGTGATCCTGGCCGCCGTCCTCACGGTGCTCCCGGCACCGGTCCAGGCGGAGCGGACACTCGCCGATCTGACCTACCTGACCTCGCACAACGCGCACGTCAGCACCGGTGACGCGAAGTGGTGGCCGCCGAACCAGGGGCAGAGCCTGCGCAAGCAGCTCACCGACGGCGTGCGCGGGCTGATGCTCGACCTGCACATGTACGGCAACGAAGTGCACCTGTGCCACAACGAAGGACGCGAGTGCGGCCCGGTGCCGGGACTGCACTACGGCACTCCGCGGCAGACGTTCGCCGGATCGCTGCGGACGGTCGTCGACTTCCTCAACGAGAACCGCGGCGAGGTCGTCACGCTGTTGCTGGAGGACTACGCGGACGCGTCAGCGCTGGCCAGCGCGCTCAACAGCGTTCCCGGGCTCAACGATCTGATCTTCCGGCCTGACGCCTGGAAGGTGCGCGAGCAGGGGTGGCCGAAGCTGAGCGACATGGTGGCCCGGAACAAGCGGCTGCTGATGCTCTCCAGTGCTCCCGGTCGCGAGTCGATGGGTGTCTTCCACGGCAAGGACTACACGGTCGAGAACTACTGGAGCCTCGGACCGCTCGGCGACAAGCTGGAATGCGTCAGCCGGTGGTCGGACGTGCCGCTGAACAAGCAGGAGCCGAACTTCAAGCGGCTGTTCGTGATGAACCACTTCCGAGACGTGCCAATGGATTTCGCTGCTCGCTCGGACAACGGGGACAAGCTCGCGAAGCGCGTGCGGGACACGTGCACCCCGGCGGCGGGGCGCAAACCGAACTTCGTCTCCGTCGACTTCTACGAGCAACCCACGTCGGGCACGCGCCCCGCCAGTGTGGTCGCCGACCTCAACCGCTGACCGGGTTCTCCTCGATCGGCAGCCTGCGGCCGAGCACGGCGAACGGCCGCGGGTCACCGGTGAACTGGTAGTGCCGCAGCACGTCCTGGAAGCCGAGGCGCCGGTAGAGCTTCCACGCGCGGGTCGGGCCTTCCGGGGTGGACAGCAGCACCCGCTCCGAGTCGACCATGCTGGCCAGCCGCCGCAGCAGCGCCTCGCCGAGGCCGCGGCCCTGCGCGTCCGGCCGCACGTGCAGCTCGGTCAGCTCGAAGTAGTCCCGCATCCATTCGTCCACAAAGGACTGATCGGAGTTCGTCCGCGCGTTCAGGCCACGCCGCACCTGCTCGTGCCACCACTGGCCGACCGCGCCACGGTAGCCGTAGGAAATCCCGGCCAGCGCCTCGTCCTCGTCCAGCGCGACGACGCAGCGCCAGCCCTCGCGCATCATGTGCGCCAGCCACATCGGGGCCCGCTGGCGCACGGTGTTCGGCGGGTAGTCCATGGCGGCGACGTAGAGCGCCAGCGCCTCGTCCAGCCGGGGCCGCAGGTCCGCGGCGGTGAACTCGATCAGCCGTTGCTGTTGCGGGTGGGGCACCAGGGTCACCGGGTCACCTCCACGGGCGTGCCGCCGGTGAGAGCGACCAGATCGGTGAAGGTGGTGGGGAAGACCGCCTTCGGGTGACCGGCCGCGGCCCAGATCTCCGGGTGGTCCGCCAGTGCGCGGTCCACGAACGTGCGGATCGGCGCCGGGTGGCCGACCGGCGCGACGCCGCCGATGGCCTGGCCGGTGTGCTCGCGGACGAAGTCGGGGGTCGCCCTGCCCACCTCGGCCACCCCCGCCAGTTCGGCGAGCAGCGCGGTGTCGGCCCGGTGCGCGCCCGAGGTGAGCACCAGCAGCGGCGCCCCGTCCGCGGTGAAGACCAGGCTGTTCGCGATCGCCCCCACCTCGACGCCGAGCGCGGCGGCGGCCTGCGCGGCGGTGCGGACGGCGTCGGTCAGGACGCGGACACCGGTTGCGGCGGAGTCGAATCCGGCCTCGGCGAGCGCCGTGGTGACCTTGTGGATGCCCGGGTGGTCCAGTGAGCTCACGCCGCCCATCAGACCATGCCCGGGCCGGAGAAGCCCGTCCCGCCCCCGGATCTGTGGCGAGCGGTCGGCGGCCTGCGCTTTGCGGCGATGCGAAAAAGGCTCGGGCTGATTTGCGGAAATCTTTGCCGTGAATACGCTCGAACGCGGTCGGGGAAAACCATGAAGGGTATTCCATGTCTCGTGCTGTCATCGCACTCTGCGCCGCCGTGTTCGCCACGGTCGCGTTCGGTCCGGCTGCCTCTGCCGCCGCCCAGCATTCCTTCTCCTGCAATCCGCCCGCCTGGAGCGTCGACTGCGGGAAGTCGTTCCCGGTGGCGTCCGGGAAATCGATCTGGGTCAACTTCAGGTCGAATGCCTATCCGGTGGGTTTCAAGGCGTACAACACCAGTGGCAACCACTACCTGGGCAAGACCGGTCAGAGAACGTCGGGCAATCTGAAGCTCTGGTACAACGACACCTCTCGGACGATCAGGGTGCAGGTCCGCGCCAGTGCGGTGGTCCCGCCCGGCGTTTACGGTCACGTGAGCGGTACTTACTGGATCGGGTAAGCCGGAACCTCCCAAGGGACTCGCCGCCGGCACCGTTGCCGGCGGCGGGCTCAGTCGAAACGGATTGACCGGATCTCGTCGATCGTCGTGCTGTCCCACCGTGATGGCGAGGAGCGATTGATGGGTCATGGCCGACCTGCTTCCCCTGCACTACCTCGAAGCCGGGTCCACGCCGATCCCGTGTTCCGGGCCGTCGCCCTGGGGCGGCCGCGCTTCGAACAGCAGGTCAAGCAGGTCGCTTGAGACTGTCAGACCCCCCGGGTATCGTTGTTGTTGTTCGAACGAGTGTTCGAGACGGCTGGAGTGACCTGCTGGTTGACCCGACGGGGTTCAAGGCAGGGCACTCCGGTGGCTCCTCGGCGCTCGCGCGGACACGCCGGGTGGCGGAGTGGGGGAAGCACTCCGCCACCCGGCACCGCCGGCTTCCCCTCGGCACACCGTCACTCACTGACGTCCCCAGGAGGCCGAGATGTCCGTCCCTCTGCACTTCCCGGTCCCGTCTCCCCGCCGTCCCGACAACGCGCGCACCGCGGTTCCCGCACCGCGCAACCCCCAGGCCGTCTCGCTGCTGGCGCACGCCATGCGCACCCTGCGCGAAGCGGAGGGCTCGACCACACCCGCGGACCGCTACTCGGTGGCCTATCTCGCCGCGATCCGCGCGTCCGCCGCCGTCCTCGCGATGCGCGGTCGTCCGCACCGCGCGCGGGCCCGCCCTGCCAGCGTGTGGGAACTGCTCGTCCGCAACGCGCCCGAGCTGCGCGAGTGGGCCGCGTTCTTCGCCGCGGGGTCTTCGCGCCGCGCGGCCGTTCAGGCGGGCGTCAGCAGGCTGGTCGACGCCGAGACCGCGGACGACCTCGTCCGGCGCACCGGGGAGTTCCTCGAACTGGTGCGGCAGATCGTGCACGGGGCGGGGCGGTGAGCGGGGCGGCTCTCATCGATCACGGCCGCCTGCTCGACGTCCTGGTGACCGAGGGCGAGACGCTCGCGAACTCGGCGCCTCCCGAAGCCATGGACCTCCCGGTCCCGGGGCGCCCGGGACTCACGGTCGGCGCGGTGCTGCGCCAGGCCGCTGACGGCTACCGCGGCGCGCTGGCCTGGATGCGCGACCGCGGTGTGCCCGCGTGGCCGGTGCCGGAGCAACGCGGTCCGGCCCCGGACGAGCGGCAGGACTCGGTGGACCGGCGCGAAGAACTGCGCGCGGGGCTCGTCGACCTGGTCGTGAAGCTCGGTGAGCACGAACCGGAGGAGCCCTGCCCCACGTGGTGGCCGCAGGACCAGACCTACGGGTTCTGGCGGCGGCGGATGGCGCACGAGAGCACTGTGCACCGCATCGACGTGCAGGCCGCGCTCGGCGGACCGGTGCTCGACGTCCCCGAGGACGTGGCGCTGGACGGCGTCGACGAGGTGCTGTTGCTGTGGCTCGGGCACCGCCTGCGCACCAGGGGCATCACCGGCCCGCACCGCTGCGCGCTCGGGATCCGCACCTCCGACCACGCCTGGTACGTGCGGGTGGAGCCCGCGGGCATCTCGGTGTTCCGCGCCGTTCCCACCGGCCTGACCAACGTGGACGCGATCATCACCGGAGCGCCCTCCGCGGTGTACCGGTGGCTGTGGGGCCGCGCGCCCGACCACACCGTCCGCCTCGTCGGCGACCGCCACGCCACGGCGCAGTTGTGGGCCCTGCTCCGCCTGGCCACCGCGTAACGTGACCCTGGCGACCCCACGAAGGAGGGGCCATGTCGTCCCATGTCGAAGGCGGCGGGCTGCGCGAGGGGCTGGCGGGACTGCCGCGGTTCCCCTTGCTGTTCGGGCCGTCGCCGGTGCACGAACTGGAACGCCTCAGCGACCACCTGGGCGGAGCGCGCGTGTGGGCCAAGCGGGAGGACTGCAACTCCGGCCTGGCCTACGGCGGCAACAAGACCCGCAAGCTGGAGTACCTGCTCGCCGACGCGCTCGTCGATGGCTGCGACACGCTCGTCTCCATCGGCGGCGTGCAGTCCAACCACACCCGCCAGGTCGCCGCCGCGGCAGCCCGCGCGGGACTGCGCTGCGTGCTGGTGCAGGAGAGCTGGGTGGAGTGGCCGGACCCCGTCTACGACCGGGTCGGCAACATCCTGCTGAGCAGGTTGATGGGTGCCGAGGTGCGCCTGGTGCAGGCCGAGTTCGCCATCGGCGTCCGGCCCAGCTGGGAGTCGGCGCTCGCCGATGTGCGCGCCGACGGCGGCAGGCCGTACGCGATCCCCGCGGGCGCCTCCGACCACCGGCTCGGCGGCATGGGCTTCGCGGGCTGGGCGGCCGAAGTCGCGGAACAGGAACGGCAGCTCGGCGTCTTCTTCGACACCGTCGTCGTCTGCTCGGTCACCGGTTCCACGCAGGCGGGCATGATCGCGGGTTTCGCGGCGCTCGGCGGCCCGCCCCGGCGGATCATCGGCATCGACGCCTCGGCCGCGCCCGAGGCCACCGAGGAGCAGATCGGCCGGATCGCCGCGGGCACCGCGGACCTGCTCGGCGTCACGGACCTGCCGCCGGTGGAACTGGACGACCGCTACCACGCGGGCACCTACGGCATCGCCGACGAGCGCACTCTGGCCGCGATGCGCGTCGCCGCCCGCCTCGAAGGCATGATCACCGACCCGGTGTACGAGGGGAAGTCGATGGCTGGCCTGATCGACCTGGTCAGCTCGGGCGAGATCGCCAAGGACGCCACGGTCCTCTACGCCCACCTCGGTGGCCAGCCCGCCCTCAACGCCTACTCCGCCCTCTTCTCCTGAGCCCGCCGGGGTTACTGGGCGCGGAGGCGGAGGCCTTTGGGGGTGGCGCGGAATCCCGCGTCGCGGAGGATCGCGGCGAGGTGGGAGCCGAGGGCCTGTTCGCCGTCGGTGCGTTGCACGGCGAGTTGGCCCAGCCAGCCGTCGCGCACGGCTCCCGCGAGCACATCGGCGGCGGCGCGCAGTGCTGGCTCGTCCTCGGTGAACGACAACAGCGAGCGACCGCCGCGCTCCACGTAGAACACCGGGCGGCCGTCGACGAGGACGGCCAGCGCACCCGCCTTGCGAGCGGGGCGGTGCTTCGTGTCGCCGATCGCGGCGGGCCAGTCGAGCGCGGCGCCGTAGGGCTGGGCGGGATCGGCGGCGGCGAGCACCACGGCGACCTGCTCGGCATCGCGCACCGAGCTGGAGTCCGAGGTGGACAGTGCGCGCAACCGGTCGACCGCGCCGTGCGCAGCGAACTGGGCAGCGCCGAGCCCTTCGACCACGTAGCCGCGCACGACCTGCCCGGACTCCTCCATGGCGCGGAGCACCCGGTAGACGCCGCTGAACCCGCCGGTGACGCGTTCGGTGTCGAGCGCGCCCCGGGTCAGCACGCCGTGCCGCTCCAGGAACGCCTCCGCGCGAGCGTGCGCGCGGCGAGTCGGATCGGTCTCGCGCACAGGGGCGAGGGACCACCGCCCCGCGACCGTGGGCGGACCCGTGCGGCTCGGCATCGCTGGGCGTGGAGTGCGCAGGCGGGCATAACGGCCACGCGGGGCGGAGCGGCGTGGCTTGTGCGCCGCGCCCTTGCCGGAGACCAGCGAGCGCAGCGGGGCGAGGGTGTCGTTGGTGATCTGGCCGGACCACACCAGGTCCCACAGCGCGGCGATCACCGCGGGATCTTCGACGACCTCGCCCATCACCGAGGACACCCGGTCGGTCAGCTGCCGGAAGAACTGCGCTCCACCCTCCAAAGTGGACAGAAGGGCGCGGTGCAGCGGCTCGTCCGGGGTCTCCTCGTCCACCTCCGGCAGCAACAGGTCGGCCAGATCCGTTGGGGCCAGGGCGATCCAGCCGTCGCCGCCCGCCAATGAGCCGCACCCGGTCCACGACACCTCGCCGGTCGCGGTCAGCTCGTCGAGCAGGGCGGGGGAGTAGCCGGGCAGCCGTGCGGGCAGGATCAGCGACTCCACCGCGCTCGCCGGGAGCGGGGCGCCCGCGAGCTGCTCGACCACCGTCAGCAGGTCGTCGACCGTGGCCGCCGCCCGTGGCGCGAACTGGCCGCCGCGCCGCTTCCCGCCGATTCCGTGCCAGGACGGCAAGAACCGGCCGAGCGCGGCCTGCTCGACCGGTTCGACCTCCGCGCGCAGCTTCGCCAACGACGCGCGCCGCAACCGCCGCAGGACCTCGGCGTCGCAGAACTCCATGCCCGCCTCGTCCGCCTTGGCCAGCGGACGGAGTTCACCGCGCACGAGCCGCCCGGTACCCGCCAGCCGCTCCAGCACGCCGGTCACCACGGCCACGCCCAGCCCGAACCGTTCGGCCGCCTGGGCCGCGGGGAACGGACCGCGCGTGCGGGCGTAGCGGGCGAGCAGGTCGCCGAGCGGGTCGGCAACGGGCTCGGTGAACGCCTCGGGGACACCGACCGGCAGCGCGACGCCCAGCGCGTCCCGGACCCGGCCGGCGTCCTCGATCGCGATCCACCGCTGCTGCCCGGCGATCCTGACCCGGAGCACCCGGCGCTGGTTTTCCAGCTCCGCCAACCACTCCGGCTCGACGCCGCGCTCCTCGGCCTCCTCGGTGGACAGCTCGCCCAGCGCGCGCAGCAGGTCCGCCGCGTCCTCGACGTCGCGCGCCTTGCGCTCGGGACTCAACCGCTGGAGCTGGGCCTCCACCTCGGCCAGCACGTCGGGATCGAGCAGTTCGCGGATCGCCTCGGAACCCAGCAGCTCCGCGAGCAGTGCCGAGTCCAGCGACAGCGCCGCGGCCCGTCGCTCGGCGAGCGGCGCGTCGGTCTCGTAGAGGAACATGCCCACGTAACCGAACAGCAGGCTGCGGGCGAACGGCGACGCGGTCGGCGTCTCCACCTCCACCACGCGCACCTTGCGCGCGCGGACCTCGGCCATCAGCTCGCGCAGCCCGGGCAGGTCGTAGACGTCCTGGACGCACTCGCGCATCGCTTCCAGCACGACCGGGAAGCGTTCGTACTTCGCGGCGACCGAGAGCAGCTGCGACGCGCGCTGGCGCTGCTGCCACAACGGCGACCGGCGCCGGGGATCGCGCCGGGGCAGCAGGAGCGACCGGGCCGCGCACTCGCGGAACCGGGCGGCGAACAGCGCGGAGCCGCCGAGCTCGGCGACCACGATCTGCTCCACCTCGTCGGGGTTGATCAACACGTCCTCGGCGGTGGGCAGGATGTCCGCGCCCGCGTCCTCGAAGCCGTCGTCCAGCCCCACCGTCGGCAGCCGCAGCACGATGCCGTCGTCGGAGTGCGCCAGCTGCGGGTCCCAGCCGTGCTTCTCCCGCAGCCGCGCGCCGATCGCCAGCGCCCACGGGGCGTTGACCTGCGCGCCGAACGGGGAGTGCACGACGAGCCGCCAGTCACCCAGCTCGTCGCGGAACCGCTCGACCAGGATCGTCCTGTCGTTGGGCAGGTGCCGGGTGGCCGCGCGCTGTTCGGCCAGGTACGCCAGCAGGTTCCTCCTCGCCCGCTCGTCGAGCCCGGCGTCGGTCGCCCGTCGCACGGCGGCCTCTTCGTCCGAAGTGGACAGCTCGCGGACGAAGGCGCCGAGCGCGCGCCCCAGCTCCAGCGGCCGACCCGGCGCGTCACCCTTCCAGAACGGCAACCTGGCGGGCTGGCCCGGCGCCGGCGTGACGATCACGCGGTCGTGGGTGATGTCCTCGATCCGCCAGGACGAGGTGCCCAGCAGCACCACGTCGCCGACGCGCGACTCGTAGACCATCTCCTCGTCCAGCTCGCCCACCCGCGAGCCGCCCTTGCCGTCCGCGCCCGGCGTGCTGACGGTGAACAGGCCGCGGTCGGGGATGGTGCCGCCGGAGGTCACCGCGAGCCGCTGCGCGCTGGGCCGCCCGTTGAGCACACCGGTGACGCGGTCCCAGGTGATCCGCGCGCGCAGCTCGCCGAACTCCTCGCTCGGGTACCGCCCGGCGAGCATGTCGAGCACCGCGTGCAGCGCCGAGTCGGGCAGCGACGCGAACGGCGCCGCCCCGCGCACCACCGCGGCCAGCTGGTCGACGGTCCACGGCTCCATCGCGGTCATCGCGACCACGTGCTGCGCCAGCACGTCCAGCGGGTTGCGGGGGTAGCGCAGCGCCTCGATGGACCCCGAGGCCATCCGCTCGGCCACCACCGCGCAGGACACCAGGTCGCCCCGGAACTTCGGGAACACCACGCCCCGGGACACCGCGCCCACCTGGTGCCCGGCCCGGCCGACGCGTTGCAGCCCGGAGGCCACGGTCGGCGGCGCCTCCACCTGGACCACCAGGTCCACCGCGCCCATGTCGATGCCCAGCTCCAGCGAGGAGGTGGCCACGACGCAGGGCAGCACGCCCGCCTTCAGCTCCTCCTCGACCAGCGTGCGCTGTTCGCGGGCCATGGAACCGTGGTGCGCCTTGGCGATGACCGAAGACCCGCTTGCGGGGTCGAGCATCGTTCCCGGAGCCGCGCCGGTCGTGATGCCAGAGCCGCCCACCGCCTCGGCCGGGAACCGCTCCGGCTCCGCGGGTTCGCTCGCCAGCTCGTTGAGGCGCGAGGTCAGCCGCTCCGCGAGCCGCCGCGAGTTGGCGAAGACGATCGTGGACCGGTGCTGCCGCACCAGGTCGAGGATGCGCTCCTCCACGGCGGGCCAGATCGACGGCCGTCGCGCTGCCCCCGCCGCGGAGCCGGTGATCTCCTCCTCCTCGGGCACCGGATCGGCCGGTCTGTCCAAAGAGGACATGTCCTCCACCGGCACCTCGACCCGGACCTCGACCGTTTTGCGGTTCTCCGGGCGCACCACCCGCACGGGGCGCCCGCCCGCGAGGAAGGAGGTGATCTCCTCGATCGGCCGCACTGTCGCGGACAGCCCGATCCGCTGCGCGGGGTGCTCCAGCAGCGCGTCCAGCCGCTCCAGGGACAGGGCCAGGTGCGCGCCGCGCTTGGTGCCCGCGACGGCGTGCACCTCGTCGATGATCACCGTGCGCACTCCGGCGAGCGACTCCCTGGCCGCCGAGGTGAGCAGCAGGAACAGCGACTCCGGCGTGGTCACCAGCACGTCCGGCGGGCGCCGGGCGAAGGACCTTCGCTCGTCGGCGGGCGTGTCGCCGGTGCGCATGCCCACCGTGATCGAGGGCTCCGGCAGGCCCAGCCGGTGCGCCGCCTGCCGGATGCCGGTCAGCGGTGCGCGGAGGTTGCGCTCCACGTCCACGGCGAGCGCCTTGAGCGGAGAGACGTAGAGGACGCGGCAGCGCCGCTTCGGCTCGGCGGGCGGTTCGGAGCCGGCCAGCCGGTCCAGCGCCCAGAGGAACGCGGCCAGCGTCTTGCCGGAACCGGTCGGGGCGACGACCAGGGCGTGCTCGGCGTCCGCGACGGCGTTCCACGCCCCGGCCTGCGCGGCCGTCGGCGCGGCGAACGCACCGCGGAACCACTCGCGGGTCGGTGCGGAGAACCGCTGCAGAACCTCCTCGTCGGACACGCACCCATCCTGACCCAGGGGTCTGACACCCGCTCATGTGTACGCTGTACACGTGAGGAAGCGCGGAATCGCCGTCGCGGCGGGAGTGGTGCTGGTCCTGGTGGTCAGCGGGGTCTTCGGGGTCTGCTGGTGGGCAGCGGGGCAGCAGATCGTGCCGAACCACGGCACGCACTCCGACACCGTTCTCGCCGTGAAGGACGGCAGTGTCGTGCTCACCGCCAACTCATCGGCGGCTCGCAGGCGTGGCACGTACTGGCTCTCCTGGGACGGAGGTTCCGCGCTCATGGGCGATGTGCTCGCACAGGGGCCCGACCGGGTGGAACGCCCGCTGCTCCGCGGTTCCCGCCCGACGACCGGGACCGCGGTCTACGTGGGGGGTGCCATGCCCTCGGATCCGAAGACGACGCTCGGCCTCGACTATTCAGAGGTCATGGTGCCGACTGAACTCGGTCTGGCGCCCGCGTGGTTCATCCCGGCCGCGAAAGACACGTGGGTGATTGCGGTGCACGGCCAGAACGGACGTCGTAAGGCGCTCATGCCGATCGCGCCCGTCTTCAACCGCCTCGGTCTGCCAGTGCTCGCGATCACCTACCGCAATGACGAAGGCGCCCCGGCGTCGCCGGACGGGCTGTTGCACCTTGGCGGTGACGAGTGGCGTGATGTCGAGTCCGCGGTCCGTTACGCGCAAGAGAAAGGTGCGCGACGCGTGGTGCTTTATGGAGCGTCCAACGGAGGTCAGATCGTCGGGCAGTTCCTGTCGCATTCACCGCTCGCGAACGCGACCGTGGCGACGATGCTCGACGCGCCGACGACGAGCCTTCCCCTCGTTGGTGACTTCGCAGGGGAGCAGCACGGTGCGCCGAGCGTGATGACCTGGCTGGTTCACCAGATCATGCAGTGGCGGACCGACACGGACCTCGACCGGCTGGACCTCATCAAGTACCCGCCGGCCGTCAAACCGCCGACATTGCTCATCCAGGGCGATGCCGACACGCAGTGCTCCGTGCAGATGAACCGCGGTTTCTTCGACACTGCAACGAAATCGGGTTGGCGGATGCAGTACGCGGAGTTCCCCGGAGCTGAGCACACGGAGTCGTGGAACTCAGATCCCGCGCGATACGAGAAGCTGGTCCACGACTTCCTAAGGCTTGCGGTAGATCAGTGAGTAGCGCCAGAAGAGATGACGGCGCACGCGGTGACCTGGCAGCACACGGTCAGCGTCCGCGCGGATTTCCGCGAAGGTCAGCGTGGCGTCCTTCACGGGCGCAGACACACCGTGGTCCTTCCGGGACAACGCATTGAGCACCAGATTGACGGGTGCGGCCGCCGCGGCGAGCGCATAGTCGGAAACGGTGCGCTCGCGGTAGAGGCCCAGCACTGCCAGAACACCGCCCGGTCGCAATGAGTCGCGCAAGCGTTCAAGTGCGACAGGAAACGACGGCAGGTGGTGCACGGTCGCGATGCACGAGACGAAGTCGTAGCGCGCGGGCTCGATGTCCATGAGATCGCCGGTGCGGAACTCGATGTTCGCAGCGCCCTGCGACCGCGTGCGCGCCGCGTCGATCATTTCTGCCGATGCGTCGATCGCGTCCACCCAGCCGGCCTTGCGAGCCAAGCGCCGCGCGAATGTGCCGCTGCCGCAACCGACATCAAGCGCGTCCGCGCAGTGCGACGGCACGTGTCGTAGGAGTCGTCGGTGATAGAAGTCGTTGTGATTGAAAGGCATCGCTTCTATGACGCATTCGTGACCTAGCTGGTTGTCTGCCACCGCCAACGCGACTCACCGTCAACGACTGCGTCCGTTTGCGTGAGACCAGCCGCAGCGGCGACCGCACCGGACGCGGCGTGCTTCGGGTGCACGTGCGCCACGATCTCGGTCACACCGGTCGAGCGCAGCCAGTCCGCCAACGCGCGCGCCGATTCGGATGCGATGCCACGGCCCTGCCACGGCGTGCCGACGACCCACGCGATCTCTGCTGTCCCGTGGGCGATCGTGGCTTGCACGTAGCCCGTCAGGCGGTCTTCCGCGCGTAGCCAGATGACCAGGTTCGCCCAGGTCACGGTCGGATCGGGTGAACCGGCCACCTGTTTCTCGTAGCGCAGGCGCAGTTGTTCGGCAGTGGCGGGCTCACCGCCGATGAACTCGTGCAGCGCCGGGTCTGACAGGACCTCCGCCATCTCGTCCGCGTGCTCTACGCGGAGCGGAACGAGGTCGAGGCGGTCAGTGCGCAACGGACCCATGAGAGGTGACCGTAACCGCCAATCTGGGCAACCCCGCCACATGGCCTAACGCCGACATGGCAGCATCACACTCCAGCGTCCAAACCGGACGCTGTGCGTCCGTGGCGACAAGGGGAGAGCAGTGCGCGTCCTGTCGGTGGACCTGGGTACGTCCAACACCGTTGCCGTGTTGTCAGCACACGGCAGGCCACCCCGTGTGGTCGAGGTCGACGGTTCGGCGACGATGCCCTCGGCCGTCTTCGCCGCCGAGGACGGTGGACTGGTCGTCGGCCGGGACGCCGAACGGCGGGCCCGTCTCGACCCCGCGCGGTTCGAGCCCAACCCCAAGCGTCGCGTGGACGACACCACGCTGTTGCTCGGCAACACCGTCATCACGGTGACCGACGCGATGGCCGCCGTGCTGCAGCGCGTCGCGGACGAGACCAAGCGCCAGCTCGGCGGCTCCATGCCGGACGAGGTCCGGCTGACCCACCCCGCGCAGTGGGGCGCGATCCGCCGCAACGTCCTGCTCTCCGCCGCCCGGCTGGCCGGGTTCGGCCCGCAGCTGACCCTCGTGCCCGAGCCGGTCGCCGCCGCCGCGCACTTCGCGTCCTTCCCGGAGCGCTCGTTGGCGCCCGGGCAGGCGCTGGCCGTCTACGACCTCGGCGCGGGCACCTTCGACGTCGCCGTGGTCGGCGCGACCCCCAGCGGCTTCGTCGTGCTCGCCGAGAACGGCCTGCCCGACCTCGGTGGCCTCGACGTGGACCACGCGCTGCTGGTGCACGTGGGGCGCGAGGTGTCCTACCGCGACCCCAGCAAGTGGCAGCGCGTGCTGCGCCCGGAGTCGACCGCCGACCGGCGCGCCCGCCGCACCCTCCTCGAGGACGTGAGGGCCGCCAAGGAAGCGCTGTCCCGGCACCCGCAGACCGAGGTGCCGATGCCGGAGCCCTTCGACGACGTGCTCGTCACGCGGGCCGAGCTGGAGGCGCTGATCCGCCCCAGCCTGCTGCGCAGCATCGAGCTGCTGGCCGACACCATCGGCTCCGCCGGGATGAGCCCGGAGTCGCTCGCGGGCATCTACCTCGTCGGTGGCTCCAGCCGCATCCCACTGGTGGCGAAGCTGATCTCCGAGCGGCTGCGCGTCGTCCCGACCAGCCTGGACCAGCCGGAGACCGCGGTCGCGCTCGGCGCGCACCACGTGCCCCAGGACGGGACCAGCGCGCGCACCGGCCAGCTGCCGCCGCAGGAGATGTACCAGGGCGGGGTGACCGCGCCCTACCCGACGACGGTCACCAACGGCCCGTCCTTCCCGACCACCGGCCCCCAGCCGGTGCAGCACCAGGCCCCGCCGCAGTACGGCGGTTTCCCGCAGGTCCCCCAGCAGCAGGCGAAGAAGAGCTCCAAACCGATGCTGATCGGGGTCGCGGCCTCGATCGTCGTGGTGCTGGCGGTGGTGCTCGGCATCGTGCTGCTCAACGGCTCCGGCCTGCCGAGCGCGAGCGAGTGCCAGAAGCCGGGCGAGGCCGACCCCAAGGGCTTCAGCTCGTGCCTGCGCCAGCTCGCCGGCGACGTGGCCGACAACGTCCAGTGCGATCCGGGTGCGAAGGGTCTCGCCGAGAACGCGCTCGGCCGCATCCAGGGCGTCAAGGTGACCTGCCAGCTGCCCGCGGGCAACGGCGCGCCCACGCTCACCGTCACCTACGCGCACGCGCCGTCGATGGAGATCGTGCAGGACATCGCCAAGAACGTCGTCGGCGACTCCAGGACGGAGCAGGTCGAGGCCGACTGGGGCGGCAACGGGCTCACCGGCCACTACCAGGCGACCACCAACGAAGGCGTCGGTTACCTCGTCTTCACCGTGAAGGACCGCCCGGTGCTCGGGATGATGACCGTGATCAGCACCTCCGGCGCGGCGCCGAAGGCCAACGACCTGGCCGACTACTTCGAGCGGCAGGTCCAGCCGGGGACCTGACCGGCGCACCGCGCAGGCCGCCCGCCAGTACCGCGAACCCGGGAGGCCGGGCGCGTTTGGCGGAGTGCCGGGGGCCGTGCGGGCGTGCCACGATCGGGGCATGCAGCGTGATCTCTTCGAAGCCGACCACGACGCGTTCCGCGAGCTGGTGCGCAGGTTCTTCGCCGACGAGGTGGTGCCCGAGCACGCCCGGTGGGAGTCCGACGGCATCGTCCCCAGGGAGATCTGGACCGCGGCGGGCGAGCTGGGCATGCTCGGCTTCGACATGCCGGAGGAGCACGGCGGCGGTGGGCAGCGCGACTTCCGGTTCAACACCGTGCTCGGTGAGGAACTGGTCGGCTGCGGGGCCACCGGCCTCGGGTTCGGCCTGCACACCGACGTCGTCGGCCCCTACCTGCGCGAGCTGGCCACCGAGGAGCAGAAGGCCCGCTGGCTGCCCGGGTTCTGCTCCGGCGAGCTGATCACCGCGATCGCGATGAGCGAGCCCGGCGCGGGTTCCGACCTGCAGGGCGTCCGGACCTACGCGCGCCGGGACGGCTCGGACTACGTGCTCAACGGCTCGAAGATCTTCATCACCAACGGCATCAACGCCGACCTGGTGCTGGTCGTGGTGAAGACCGACCCGGAGGCACCGGGCAGCAAGGGGCTGAGCCTGCTCGCGGTGGAGCGCGGCATGGCCGGGTTCTCCCGCGGCCGCAACCTCGACAAGATCGGCCTGAAGGCGCAGGACACCGCCGAGCTGTTCTTCGAGGACGTGCGGGTGCCGGCGGAGAACCTGGTCGGCGAGGAGAACCGGGGCTTCTACCACCTGATGGCGATGCTGCCGCAGGAGCGGCTGTCCGTCGCCGTCGGCTCGATCGCCACGGTCAGCACCGCGCTGGCGCTGACCAAGGAGTACGTGCGCGGGCGCAAGGCGTTCGGGCGCAGCGTCGGGGCCTTCCAGAACACCCGCTTCGAGCTGGCCGAGCTGGAGACGGAGTACTGGGTCACCCAGGTCTTCACCGACCGCTGCGTCCGCGACCTCAACGCGGGCACGCTGTCGGCGACCGACGCGGCCATGGCCAAGCTGTGGACCTCCGAGCTGGCCAGGAAGGCCGCCGACCGGTGCCTGCAGCTGCACGGCGGCTACGGCTACATGAGCGAGTACCCGATCTCCAAGCTGTTCCTCGACGGCCGGGTGCAGGCGATCTACGCGGGCACCAACGAGATCATGAAGGAGATCATCGGCCGGTCCCTCGGCCTGGAAGACAGATCGTGACCGGCGGAGTTCAGCAGGGGCTCTCGGCTCCTCCCGCCGTGGTCGCCGTTCAGCGCCGGGTGCTGGGCACGCTCACCACCAGCCAGGTCCTCGGCGGCGTCGGCGTGGCCACCGGCGTCACCGTCAGCTCGCTGGCCGCCGCCTCGCTCTCCGGCTCCGAGGTGGTCGGCGGGCTGGCCCAGACCAGCGTGGTCGCCGGCGCCGCGCTGCTGTCGCTGCCCGCGGCCCGGCTGGCCGAGCGCAGGGGGCGCCGTCCCGCGCTGATCATGGGCTACGGCCTGGCCGCCGCCGGGGCCGCGCTGGCGGCGACCGCCATCGCGCTGGGCGCGTGGCCGCTGCTGCTGGCCGCGCTGGTGCTGGTCGGCGGGGGCAGCACCGCCAACCTGGCGGCCCGCTACGCCGCGACCGACCTCGCCGCCCCGGACCGCAGGGCGAGATCGCTGTCGCTGGTGGTGTGGGCGACCACGATCGGCTCGGTGGCCGGTCCCAACCTCGCCGAGCCCGCGCAACGGCTGGCCGCCTCGATCGGCATCGCCGAGCGCTCCGGCCCGTTCCTGGTGTCCGTGCTGGGCTTCGGCGCGGCGGCGGCCTGGGTGTGGTTCGGCCTGCGACCCGATCCGCTGGTGCTGGCGCGCTCCGCGGAGCCCGGGGCGGAGGGGGTGTCCTGTCCCGCCCACGGCGCCCCGCTGCGCTGGACCGGCCGCCTGGCCAAACTTCACCCGATGGGGTGGTTGGCGCTGGTCGGGATCGTGCTCTGCCACACCGCGATGGTCGGGCTGATGACCATGACGCCTGTGCACATGGACCACGGCGGCGCCTCGTTGAGCCTGGTCGGTGTGGTGATCAGCCTGCACATCGCCGGGATGTACGCGGCGAGCCCGGTGTTCGGCTGGATGGCCGACCGCTGGGGCCGGGTGCCGGTGCTCGCGCTGGGCGCGGGGCTGGTGGTCGCCGCCGCGGGGGTGGCGGGGACGGCCGCTTCTCAGGACGCACCGCAACTGGCGGTGGGCCTGGTGCTGCTCGGGTTCGGGTGGTCGGCGGGGGTGGTGTCGGGATCGGCGCTGCTCACCGAGTCCGTCCCGCTGGCCGACCGGCCGGTCCTGCAGGGCATGTCCGACCTGGCGATGAACGTCGGCGGCGCGCTCGGCGGGCTCACCGCGGGCCTGGTGGTGACGGTGTGGTCCTACCGGGTGCTGGGGCTGGTCGTCGGCGTGCTCGCGCTGCCGTTCCTGGTCTTCTGCCTGTTCAGCGCTTTCGGTTCTGGCGGAACCAGATCAGGCCGTAGACGATCACGCCGACGAGGCCGCCCGCGATGATCAGCTGGCCGAGCGGGGAGGACAGTCCGGTGGGGTCGTCTTCGAACATCCCCCGAGCGTAGCCTGGCCCCGATGCGTATCACCGTTTTCCGCAGCCGGATGAACGACGAGTTCGGCGAGGTCCGCGCCGAGCTGATGGCCAGCACCCACGTGTTCTCCGCCCTCGGCGGGCGCACCGTGGACCAGGCCATGGAGGCCGGGATGGACCCGAAGGCGATCTGGCGGGCCGTCTGCGAGGCGTTCGACGTCCCGCCGGAACGCCGCTGACCTGCGCCGCTCGCTCCCGCCGCGTGTCGAGGTGGACTCGAACACATGTTCGGCTATGGTGTTGTCCACATCGGCACCAGCTATCCACAGATCCCGACCTCTCCGCGTTGACTGTCAGACCTACGCCGTAGCGTCGACCCCGACCCGGTACAGGGCCCCATCTGACGGCTAAAGGCGAGGCAGTGAAGCAAGGCAGGAAGCCCATGGCAGCGGTAGCACCCGACCGGGACAAGGCTCTCGAACTTGCCTTGGCCCAGATCGACAAGCAGTTCGGCAAGGGATCGGTGATGCGCCTCGGTGAGGACACCAGGCCACCGGTCGCGGTGATCCCCACCGGCTCCATCGCCCTGGACGTGGCGTTGGGCATCGGCGGCCTGCCCAAGGGCCGCGTCATCGAGGTCTACGGGCCGGAGTCCTCCGGTAAGACCACCGTCGCCCTGCACGCGGTGGCCAACGCCCAGCGGGCGGGTGGCATCGCGGCGTTCATCGACGCCGAGCACGCGCTGGACCCGGAGTACGCCAAGGCGCTCGGCGTGGACACCGACGCCCTGCTGGTCTCCCAGCCGGACACCGGTGAGCAGGCGCTGGAGATCGCCGACATGCTCGTGCGCTCCGGCGCGCTGGACATCCTGGTCATCGACTCCGTCGCGGCCCTGGTGCCGCGCGCGGAGATCGAGGGCGAGATGGGTGACAGCCACGTCGGTCTGCAGGCCCGGCTGATGAGCCAGGCGCTGCGGAAGATGACCAGCGCGCTGAACAACTCCGGGACCACCGCGATCTTCATCAACCAGCTGCGCGAGAAGATCGGCGTGATGTTCGGCAGCCCGGAGACCACCACCGGTGGCAAGGCGCTGAAGTTCTACGCCTCGGTGCGGCTGGACGTGCGCCGGATCGAGACCCTGAAGGAGGGCACCGACGCCGTCGGCAACCGCACCAGGGTCAAGATCGTGAAGAACAAGATGGCGCCGCCGTTCAAGCAGGCGGAGTTCGACATCCTCTACGGCCAGGGCATCAGCCGCGAGGGCTCCCTGATCGACATGGGTGTCGACCAGGGGATCATCCGCAAGTCCGGTGCCTGGTACACCTACGAGGGCGACCAGCTCGGGCAGGGCAAGGAGAACGCCCGCAAGTTCATGCGGGAGAACCCCGATGTCGCCAATGAGATCGAGAAGCGCATCAAGGAGAAGCTGAACATCGGCCCGGCCGTGGTGGAGGGCGACGACGCCGCACCCGCCCCCGTCGAGTTCTAGTTCTCCGCCCAGCGCAACCGCGTTCGTCCTCCCGCCCGGGGTGTCCGGCAAGCCCGGCTCCCCGGCGGGAGGGAACGCCAGGACCGAGGTGATCTCCCATGACCCGGCCCGGTCGTTCCCGGCGCCGTGCCGATCCCGGCTCCGTCGCGGGCGAGTCCGCCCAGCGGCAGCAGGCCCCGCGTGACCCGGTCGAGCAGGCGCGCGAGATCTGCCTGCGCCTGCTCACGGTGCGCCCGCGCACCCGCGTCGAGCTGGAACAGGCGTTGCGGCGCAAGGAGATCCCGGAGGACGTGATCGCGGCGGTGCTCGACCGCTACAGCGATCTCAAGCTGGTCGACGACGCCGCCTTCGCGGAGCTGTGGGTGCGCTCCCGGCACACCCACCAGGGCATGGCCCGGCGCGCCCTGGTCGCCGAGCTGCGCCGCAAGGGCGTCGACGGCGAGACCGCGGCCGAGGCGGCGTCCACTGTGGACAGTGAGGCGGAGGAGGAGCGGGCGCGCGCCCTGGTCCGCCGCAAGATCTCCTCGGTGATGCGGGTGGACGAGCTGGCCCGCGTCCGCCGCCTGGTCGGCATGCTCGCCCGCAAGGGCTATCCCGAGGGGCTGGCCTACCGCGTGGTCCGCGACGAGCTCCGCGCCGCGGGCGAGGAGACCACCCTCCTCGACGACTAGCCCCCGCCTGGACAGGTGCCCGGGCGGAATCACAGTGGGCCTGCGGCGGCGACTTGCCTAGGCTCGGGCCGTGACGAGCCTAGGGATGGCGCTCAGCGCCAAGCACATTGTCTGGGACTGGAACGGGACGCTGCTCGACGACAACGACGCGGTCCTGGCCGCGGTGAACGACGTCTGCACGGGGTTCGGCCGCCAAGCGCTCACGCTGGACGAGTGGCGCGGGTTGTTCAGCCGCCCGCTGCTGCAGTGCTACGAGCGCGTTCTCGACCGTCCGCTGAGCGTTGACGACTGGGCTCGCATCGACCGGCTCTACCACGACCGCTACCACGAGCTGCTGCACACGTGCGGGCTCGCGCCGGGCGTTCCCGAGCTGCTGCACGAGTGGCGCGATGCCGGGCGGTCCCAGTCGCTGCTGTCGATGTGGTTCCACGACCGCCTCGTCCCGCTGATCACCGAGATGGGGCTGGTCGAGCTCTTCCAGCGGGTGGACGGCCTGCGCACGGAGGTGGGCGGCGACTCCAAGGCCGACCACCTCGCGCACCACCTCCAGGCGCAGCAGCTCGACCCGGCCGACGTCGTGCTCATCGGCGACGTCGTGGACGACGCGTTCGCCGCGCAGCAGGTCGGCGCGCACTGCGTGCTGGTCACCACGGGCGTGATGGGACGGTCCGCCCTGGAGGCCACTGGAGCGCCGGTGGCGAACTCGATTCCCGAAGCGCTGCAGCTGATTCAGCCCGCCTGATAACCGGCGGTCATCACAGCGGGTCTTGGACGGGGCACGGGCGGAACTGGTGACCTGGGGCCAGCCGACCAGCCAGAAGGAGAGCCCGTGCGCCGTCGCAACATCCTCATCGGAGCCCTGGCCGCAGGTACCGCCGCCGTGCCGTCAACGGCGACCGCCGCGCCCGCTGCCGACCCGCGGGACGAAGCCGCGGTGATCGCCGTGGCGGACGGGATCGACCTCGCGGTCGATGCCAAGGACTGGGCCGCGTGCCGGGCCTCCTTCACCGACCAGGTCGACGTCGACTTCAGTTCGCTGTCCGGAGAGCCCGCCGCGCGCATCCCGGCCGACCAGCTCGTCGCGGGCTGGCGTGCCGGGTTGTTCGCCGAGAAGCGCAGCCACCACATGCGCTCCAACCACCGCGCGACGGTGCGCGGCGACCGGGCGACAGTGTTCTCCAAGGGCTATGCCCTCAACATCCTGGCCAACAAGCGCGGCGACCAGGAGTGGGAGGTCTGGGGTGACTACGTGCACGAGTTCGTCCGCACCCCGCGCGGCTGGCGGTGTTCCGGCATGAAGCTCACCGTCGTCCACGCGCGCGCGGCAACGACTGGGTGCGGACGGCGACGCGCTAGCGCAGGGCGGAGGCCTCGCGCGCCAGGGCCTCGACCGCACCCCAGTCGCCCGCGGCCACGGCGGACTTCGGCGTGAGCCAGGAACCGCCGACGCAACCCACGTTCGGCAGCGCCAGGTACTTCGGCGCGCTCTGCGGGGTGATGCCGCCGGTCGGGCAGAACCTCAGGTGCGGAAGCGGACCGCCCAGGCCCTTCAGGAAGTCCGCGCCACCGCTGGGCTCGGCGGGGAAGAACTTCAGCGCCTCGACGCCCTGCTCGGCCAGGCGCATCGCCTCCGAGACGGTGGCGGCGCCGGGCAGGAACGGCAGCCCGGTGTCCCGCACGGCCGCGAGCAGGGTGTCCGTGGTGCCCGGGGTGACCAGGAAGCGCGCGCCCGCCGCCGCGGACTTGGCGGCGTGCTCCGGAGCGGTCACGGTGCCCGCGCCGAGCACGATGTCCGGGACCTCCTCGGCGATCCGCTCGATCGCGCGCAGGGCGGCAGGAGTGCGCAGCGTGACCTCGATGACGCCGATCCCGCCGCGCAGCAACGCCTGCGCCAGCGGCACCGCGTGCGCCTCGTCGTCGATGACCACCACCGGCACCACAGGGGAGATCTCAAGCAGTTCGTGCGCCGTAGTCACCGGGAAGCCTCCACTCGCGTCTCGTCCTGGTCCATCGTGCCGAACGCGATCGCGCCCTGGTCGGCCGGGCCGACGGCGCGACGCAGCGCGGTGAACAGCTCACGCCCGGTGCCGATCCACTCGTCGTCGCTCGGCGGGCCGTCGACGACCTCGCGCGCGGCCAGCTCGGCGTCGCCGACCAGCACCTCCAGCGCCCCGTTCTCCGCGTCCAGCCGGATCATGTCGCCGTCGCGCACCTTGGCCAGCAGCCCGCCCGCCGCGGCCTCCGGGGTGACCTGGATGGCGGCCGGGATCTTGCCGGAGGCGCCGGACATCCGCCCGTCGGTGACCAGGGCGACCTTGAAACCCTTGTCCTGCAACACTCCCAGTGACGGGGTGAGTCCGTGCAGCTCCGGCATGCCGTTGGCCTTCGGCCCCTGGTTGCGCAGCACCACCACCATGTCGCCGGTGAACTCGCCCGCCCGGAACGCGGCGCTGAACTGCGCCTGGTCGGTGAACACGCGGGCGGGGGCGAGCACGATCCGGTGCTCCGGCTTCACCGCGGACACCTTGATCACCGCGTTGCCCAGGTTGCCGTGCAGAACGCGCAGCCCGCCGTCCGCGGCGAAGGGCTTGGTGTGCGGGCGAAGCACTGATTCGTCGCCGCTGACCGCGGGCGCGTCCACCCAGCGCAGTTCGCCGTCGACCAGCTCCGGTTGCTGCCGGTAGCGGTCCAGGCCGAAGCCCGCGACGGTCTTCACGTCGCGGTGCACCAGTCCGGCGTCGAGCAGCTGGCCCACCAGGAAAGGCACCCCGCCCGCATTGTGGAAGTGGTTGATGTCCGCGGAACCGTTGGGGTACACGCGGGTCAGCAGTGGGACGACCGCCGACAGGTCGGAGAAGTCGTCCCAGGTGAGCTTGATGCCCGCCGCGGCGGCGATGGCGACCAGGTGCATGGTGTGGTTGGTCGAACCACCCGTCGCCAGCAGCGCCACCACGCCGTTGACGACAACGCGCTCGTCGACCAGTTCACCGACCGGTGTGAACTCGTCGCCGCCACGGGTCATCTCCAGCACCCTGCGCCCGGCGTGCTCGGTGAGCGCGCGGCGCAACGGCGTGTTCGGCGCGACGAAGGAGGAGCCGGGCAGGTGCATGCCCATGACCTCCATGACGAGCTGGTTGGAGTTCGCCGTCCCGTAGAACGTGCAGGTGCCCGGTGAGTGGTACGAGGCGGCCTCGGCGTCGAGCAGGTTCTTGCGGTCCGCGCGGCCCTCGGCGAAGAGCTGGCGCACGCGGCTCTTCTCCGGGTTGGACAGGCCCGATGCCATGGGCCCGGCCGGGATGAGCATGGTCGGCAGGTGGCCGAAGGACAGCGCCGCGATCATCAGGCCGGGCACGATCTTGTCGCAGACACCCAGCAGCAGCGCGGCGTCGAACATGTCGTGCGCCAGCGCCACCCCGGTCGCCATCGCCACGACCTCGCGGCTGAACAGGGACATCTCCATGCCCGCGCGGCCCTGGGTGATGCCGTCGCACATCGCGGGCACGCCGCCGGCGAACTGGGCGACACCGCCCGCCGCGCGGATGGAGTCCTTCAGCCAGGCCGGGTACTCCGCGAGCGGCTGGTGGGCGGAGAGCATGTCGTTGTAGGACGAGACGATCGCGACGTTGGCACCGCGCAGCTCGCGGAGGGCCTGCTTGTCCTCACCGACGCAGCCGGCGAAGCCGTGGGCGAAGTTGCTGCAGCCCAAGGCGCCCCGGGCGGGACCCTCGGACGCGGCGGCGGCGATCTTGCGCAGGTATGCGGAGCGGGTGCGCTCGCTGCGGGCCGCGATGCGCTCGGTCACCGCGGCGATGGCCGGGTGCAAGGGCGCGCTCATCTAGCTCTCCTCGTCGTTGTCACGGGACTCGAAAGGGGGTTTCCGGGCCGGTGGACGACGACGATGGCGCCACTCGGGTGCGACAGACCTCACACACTACGGGTTACACGTAGGTAACCACAAAAACGATCCAGAAGGTTGACATCCCGGTTGCGGAAACGCTGTGCCGCAGGTCACTCTCTTGTGGCGACGCCGCGCCGCCTTGAGGGTGATTTCGATCACGGTTGCGATCAATGGGGGTTCACGGCGTGTGTCCCTTGTCACACGGGGGTGGGCGGGTGCAGAGTCTGGCCACCACCACGATGCGCCGACGGAGGTGTTCGGCATGCCGAACACGGAACTGACTGCCCTGCAACGCTCCATCGACGAGCTGCGCCAGACGATGTCCGCTCTCCGCGGGCGGTACGGCGACACCCCTGCTGTGCGACGCATCGCGAACGACATCGAACGGCTGGAGATCGACGCTGCCGAGCTGGCCGGCGGGCGCCTGGCCCCCATGCCCCGGCAGGCCGAGATGGTCGTCGTCCCGGACACGCCGTACGACCCGCAGCTGTGGGATGGCGCGGACGACGAAGGCGTCGGAGGTTATCGCCCGCACGGCAGATGAGCGTTCGGTCCGCGGTCGGGTCCTGCCGTCCGTAGGACTGGTGTCCCGACCGCGTAGACCGAGGACACTATGACCGCTTCAACCGGCCCCACCGGCCGGGCGCGCATCGAGGCGCGCACGCTTCGCACCGACCGGTGGTGGCTGTCGCCGTTGTTGACCGCTGCGGGCCTGACGGCGTTCGTCGTCTACGGCCTGGTCCGCACCTTCTCCAACGCGCACTACTGGGTGCCGCAGTACAACTACCTGGCGCCGTTCTACTCGCCGTGCCTCTCCGAGGTCTGCGTCGAGGGTTCCGCGCACTTCGGCAGGTGGTTCCCCGACCTGGGCTGGCTGATCACGCCACCGCTGTTCGTGCTGCCGTTCGTGCTCGGGTTCCGCTTCACCTGCTACTACTACCGCAAGGCCTACTACCGCTCGTTCTGGCTCTCGCCGCCCGCGTGCGCGGTGGCCGAACCGCACGCGAAGTACACCGGTGAGCGGCGCTTCCCGCTGGTGATGCAGAACCTGCACCGGTACTTCTTCTACGCGGCGATCCCGGTCGCGAGCGTGCTCACCTACGACGCGGTGATCGCGTTCAAGGGCGCAGACGGTGGCGTCGGCATCGGCCTCGGCACACTGATCATGCTGGTCAACGTCGTGCTGATCTGGGCGTACACGCTGTCCTGCCACTCCTGCAGGCACATCGTCGGCGGCAAGCTGACCCACTTCTCCCGCCACCCGGTCCGGTACCGGCTGTGGACGCTGGTCTCCAAGCTCAACGGCAAGCACATGCAGCTCGCCTGGGCCTCGTTGATCTCCGTCGGCCTGACCGACCTCTACGTGGCGCTGGTGGCCAGCGGCGTGCTCACGGACCTGCGGTTGTTCAACTAAAAAGCGAGGGTTTTGCTTCTATGAGTGAGATCGAGCGCCACGCCTACGACGTCGTGGTGATCGGTGCCGGTGGAGCCGGGCTGCGCGCGGCGATCGAGGCGCGGGAACAGGGCAAACGCGTCGCGATCGTGTGCAAGTCGCTGTTCGGCAAGGCGCACACCGTGATGGCCGAGGGTGGCATCGCCGCGGCGATGGGCAACGTGAACTCCCGGGACAACTGGCAGGTCCACTTCCGCGACACGATGCGCGGCGGGAAGTTCCTCAACAACTGGCGGATGGCCGAGCTGCACGCTCGCGAGGCCCCCGACCGCGTCTGGGAGCTGGAGACCTACGGCGCGCTGTTCGACCGCACCAAGGACGGCCGGATCAGCCAGCGCAACTTCGGCGGTCACGAGTACCCGAGGCTCGCGCACGTCGGCGACCGCACCGGGCTCGAACTGATCCGCAGCCTCCAGCAGCAGATCGTCTCCTTGCAGCAGCAGGACTTCCGCGACTCCGGTGACTACGAGGCGCGCATCCGCGTCTTCGCCGAGTGCACGGTCACCGAGCTGCTCAAGGACGACGGGGCGATCGCGGGCGCGTTCGGCTACTGGCGCGAGACCGGCCGCTTCGTGCTCTTCGAGGCGCCCGCGGTGGTGCTGGCCACGGGCGGCATCGGCAAGTCCTTCAAGGTGACCTCGAACTCCTGGGAGTACACCGGTGACGGGCACGCGCTCGCACTGCGCGCGGGCGCGAGTCTGATCAACATGGAGTTCGTCCAGTTCCACCCCACCGGGATGGTCTGGCCGCCCAGCGTGAAGGGCATCCTGGTCACCGAGTCGGTGCGCGGGGACGGCGGTGTGCTGCGCAACTCCGAGGGCCGCCGGTTCATGTTCGACTACATCCCCGAGGTCTTCAAGGACAAGTACGCCGACAACGAGGCCGAGGCGGACCGCTGGTACACCGACCCGGACAGCAACCGCAGGCCGCCGGAGCTGCTGCCGAGGGACGAGGTCGCCCGCGCGATCAACTCCGAGGTGAAGGCGGGGCGCGGATCTCCGCACGGCGGCGTGTTCCTCGACGTCTCGACGCGGCTGCCGGCCGAGGAGATCCGCCGCAGGCTACCGTCGATGCACCACCAGTTCAAGGAGCTGGCCGACGTCGACATCACGGCCGAGCCGATGGAGGTGGGCCCGACCTGCCACTACGTCATGGGTGGGGTGGAGGTCGAGCCGGACACGGCGCAGTCCAGGGTGCCCGGCCTGTTCGCCGCCGGTGAGGTGGCAGGCGGGATGCACGGGTCGAACCGGCTCGGCGGCAACTCGCTGTCGGACCTGCTGGTGTTCGGCCGCAGGGCCGGTCTCGGCGCGGCGTCCTACGTGGACGGTCTGAGCGCGCGGCCGTCGATCTCGCAGTCCGATGTGGACAGCGCGGCGCAGTGGGCGCAGGCGCCGTTCAACGCGGCCGACGGCGGCGAGGTGGAGAACCCGTACACGGTGCACACCGAGCTGCAGCAGTCGATGAACGACCTCGTCGGCATCATCCGCAAGGGCCCGGAGATCGAGCAGGCGCTGGAGAAGCTGGAGCAGCTCAAGACCCGCGCGCGCAACGCCTCGGTGGAGGGGCACCGGCAGTTCAACCCCGGCTGGCACCTGGCGATCGACCTGCGCAACATGATCCTCGTCAGCGAGTGCGTGGCCAAGGCGGCCCTGCTGCGCACGGAGAGCAGGGGCGGGCACACCCGCGACGACTACCCGGGCATGGACCCGTTGTGGCGCAAGCAGTTGCTCCGCTGCGAGGTCGACGGCGACGGGGTCGGGGTGACCAGCCTGCCGCAGCCGGAGATGCGCTCGGACCTGCTCGACCTGTTCGAGCGCGAGGAGCTGCAGAAGTACTACACCGACGCCGAACTGGCCGCACACCGGGAGCTTCCATGAGCTACAAGGCGAACTTCCGCATCTGGCGCGGCGACGACGAGGGGGGCGAGCTCGCCGACTTCGTGGTGGAGGTCAACGAGGGCGAGGTCGTCCTCGACATCATCCACCGGCTCCAGGCCACCCAGGCGCCCGACCTCGCGGTGCGGTGGAACTGCAAGGCGGGCAAGTGCGGCTCGTGCTCGGCGGAGATCAACGGCCGCCCACGCCTGCTGTGCATGACCCGGATGTCCACCTTCGCCGAGGACGAGACCATCACCGTGACGCCGCTGCGGACGTTCCCGGTGATCCGCGACCTGGTGACCGACGTGTCCTACAACTACGTCAAGGCCCGCGAGGTCCCGTCCTTCAAGCCACCGGAGGGGCTGAAGCCGGGCGAGTACCGCATGCAGCAGGTGGACGTGGAGCGCTCGCAGGAGTTCCGGAAGTGCATCGAGTGCTTCCTGTGCCAGAACACCTGCCACGTGATCCGCGACCACGAGGAGAACAAGCAGGCGTTCTCCGGCCCCAGGTTCCTCATGCGGATCTCGGAGCTGGAGATGCACCCGCTGGACACCGAGGACCGCGTGGAGACCGCCCAGGCCGACCACGGGCTCGGGTTCTGCAACATCACCAAGTGCTGCACGGACGTCTGCCCGGAGCACATCCAGATCACCGACAACGCGTTGATCCCCCTGAAGGAGCGGGTGGCCGACCGCCGCTACGACCCGCTGCAGCGCCTGTTCCGCCGCAACAAGAAGCAGCAGTGACGTAACCGATGCGGCATTCGTCACGCAGGACGTGACGAATGCCGCATCGGGTTCACAACGCCTAGCGCGGGGGAGCGGTGGTCGTGGTCGCGGTGGTGCTGGACGGCGTCGTGGTGACCGGGGCCGGGCTGAGCACGGGCGGGGTCGGGGCGGGCTCGGCGGTGCCGTAGACCTCGCCGTACATCCGCGCCCAGGAGCCGTCCTGGAAGGACTTCTTCAGCATCGCCTCCAGCTGGCGGCGCAGTTCCTTGTCCCGCGCCGGGATGCCGATGTAGTAGCCCTCGTCGGTCAGCTTCGAGCCCAGCACCTTCATCGCGCCCTTGGACTGCGCCGCGTAACCGCGCAGCACCGCGTCGTCGGCGGAGAAGGCCGAGACCCGGCCCGCCTGCAGCGCCTCCACGCAGCGGCTGCCCAGGTTCTCCTCGACCACGTTCTGGGTCACCCTGGCGGCCTTCAGCTTCTGCGCGGCGCCGGTCCCGGCGACCACGCACACCGGCTTGCCGTCCAGCTGGGCCGCGGCGGTGATGCCGCTGTCGGAGCGGACCAGCAGGTCCTGCGCCACCTTCAGGTAGGGGCCGACGAAGGCGATCTGCGGCTGCGGCTGGTTGGTCTTGATCCCGCCGACCACCAGGTCCACGTCGCCGCTGCGCAGGGAGTTCAGCCGGGTCTCCACACCGGCGGAGCGGTAGCGCACCGGGTCCGGGTCCTTGAGCCCGATCTCCTTGGCGATGGCCACCGCCAGCTGGGTGTCGAAACCGGAGTACTTGCCGCTGGCCTGGTCCTGCAGCGACACCCCGGGCAGGCTGTCGGTGGTGCCCATGAGCAGGCGCCCGTTCTGCCGGATCTTGTCGATCGTCGGCGAGCCGGAGCCGTCGTCGGTGACCGAGGTCCGAGGAGCCTCGGTCGGCGCCGGAGTCTCGTCCGAGCCACCACCACACGCCGCGAGGGGGAGAACCCCCATCACGACCGCCGCAGCGAGTGCGGACCGACGGTGCATGGGCATTTCTCCCCCTCGCGGGTCGTACTGGGTCCAGAGCACCCTAGAGGGTGCGGTCACCCCCGGTTGTACCGACTACCTGCATACCGGGTGCCTGCTCCTCGACCATTTCCCCGCCGATCGTCGGCCGCCCCCTGCGGGACATCCGCTTCTCAAGCCAGGTGGCGAAGGTCGTCAGCAGCGTGTTGATCACGACGTAGATCAGCCCGACCACGACCAGGGTGGCGATGACGTTGTTGTGGTAGTTGGCCGCGATCGGCCGGATCGTGCGCAGCAGCTCGGGGAAGGTCAGGATCGCACCGCCGAGCGCGGTGTCCTTGAGGATGACCACGAGCTGGCTGACGATCGCGGGCAGCATGGCCGTGACCGCCTGGGGCAGCAGGACGATCCGCATGGTCTGACCCTTGCGCAGGCCGAGCGCCGCGGCGGCCTCGCTCTGCCCCTTCGGCAGGGACAGGATGCCCGCCCGGACGATCTCGGCCATGACCGAGCCGTTGTACAGCACCAGACCGGTGACGACGGCGAACAGCGGCCTCGTGTCGCGGTCGAGGTCGGTGTAGAGGGAGAACAGCTCCGAAGCGAAGACCATCAGGATCAGCACCGGGATGGCGCGGAAGAACTCCACCACCGCGCCCGCGGGCACCCTGATCCACTTGTGGTCCGACAGCCGGGCGATGCCGAAGACGAAACCGATCGGCATGGCGATCACCACGGACAGGAGAGCGGCGAAGAGGGTGTTGCCGAGGCCGGGCAGCAGGAACTGGGTCCAGACGCGGCCGTCGGTGACGAACGGTGCCCACAGCTCGGGGGCGAGCTGCCCCTTCTCGCTCAGGGTGGCAAGCACCCACCAGGCGACGGCGACCACCGCGAGACCGAAGACGACCGTGTAGCCGATGTTGCGCGCTCTGGCCTTCGGACCGGGAGCGTCGTAGAGGACGGAGGGGGCGCTCATCGCTTCACCGCCACCTTCTTGGCAAGGGCGCCCAGCAGCAGGCCGGTGGGCAGGGTCAGGACCACGAAGCCGAGCGCGAAGGTCGCGAAGACCAGCAGCAGGGCGTCGCTCTCGTTCTCGACCATCTCCGCCATCAGCAGTGACGCCTCGGCGACGCCGATGGCGCTGGCCACAGTGGTGTTCTTGGTCAACGCGATCAGCACGCTGGCCAGCGGCGCGACCACCGAGCGGAACGCCTGCGGCAGCACCACGATGGTCAGGGTCTGGGTGAAGCCGAGGCCGAGTGCCCTGGACGCCTCGGCCTGACCGACCGGGACGGTGTTGATGCCCGAGCGCAACGACTCGCAGACGAACGTCGCGGTGTAGGCGATGAGGCCGAGCACCGCGAGCCAGAACCCGTTGTCCGCGAGCGAGGTCGCGGAACCCTCTCTGGCGAGTTTGAGGCCGAGGGTGTCGCTGAGGCCGATCGAACAGCCGATGATGATCACCGTGAGCGGGATGTTCCGGACGATGTTGACGTAGCCGGTGCCGAAGGCGCGCATGATCGGCGCGGGCGCCACCCGCATCGCGGCGAGAACGGTTCCCCAGATGAGCGAGCCCACCGCTGAGTAGAAGGTCAGTTGCACTGTGCCCCAGAACGCTCCGAGCACGTCGTATTCGCTCAGAAAGTCCAGCATGGTCTCCCTCGGCGGGTCCTTGAAAGCGCTGTGCCGGGTGCGGTTGTGCGCACCCGGCACAGCGGAGTCTGACGAACTGTGGTGCTAAGCGATCACTTCTCGGTGATCTCCGGCGGGCTCGGGATCTTGTAGCCCGACGGGCCGAGGTGCTTCTCCAGCGACGCCTTCCAGGAGCCGTCGTTGTACATCTTCTGCAGCGCGGCGTTGATCGCGTCGCGGCCGACGGTGTCGCCCTTCTTCAGGCCGACGCCGATGCGCTCCTTGGTGAAGGGCTTGCCGATCAGCTTGAACTTGCCGGGGTTGGCCGCGGCAAGGCCCGCCAGGATCGCGTCATCGGTGGAGACCGCGTCCAGTGCCTTGTTCTCCACACCGGTGAGGCACTCGGAGTAGCCGCCGTACTCCTTCAGCTGTGCCTGGTTGGCGAACTTCTCCTTGACCGCCTGCGCGGAGGTGGAGCCCTTGACCGAGCACAGGTTCTTGCCGTTGAGCGTCTCGGGGCCGGTGATCGAGTTGTCGTCGGCGCGCACCAGCAGGTCCTGGCCGGGCAGCAGGTACGGCCCGGCGAAGGAGACCTCCTCCTTGCGCTTGTCGGTGATCGAGTAGGTGGCGGTGATGAAGTCGACGTCACCCTTCTTGATCAGCGACTCGCGCTGGGAGGACTGGGCCTCGACGAAGGTCAGACCGCTCTCCTCGACGCCGAGCTCCTTGGCGATGTACTTGGCGACGTCGACGTCGAAACCGACGAACTTGCCATCCGGCGTCTTCAGGCCGAGGCCGGGCTGGTCGATCTTGACGCCGACCACCAGCTTCTTCTCGCTCTTGGCCTTCTCGACGAGGTTGTCGCCGCCGCTCTTGCCGCCACCACAGGCCGCCAGCACCGCGAGTGCGGCGGCCGCCGCACCGATCCGCAGTCCCTTGCTGAAACGCATCTGCTTCCTTCTTTCGACTTGGCTGACTCTCTCGGACGCCGCCCGCGTCCTGACGGGTACAGAATGGTCAGTGCGGCAGGATCTTGCCGAGAAAGTCCTTGGCGCGATCGGAGCTGGGGGCGGTGAAGAACTCCTCCGGCGTGGTGTCCTCGACGATCTCGCCGTCGGCCATGAACACCACGCGGTCGGCGGCCTTGCGGGCGAAGCCCATCTCGTGGGTGACCACGAGCATGGTCATGCCCTCCTTGGCCAGGGTCGTCATCACGTCGAGCACCTCGTTGACCATCTCCGGGTCCAGCGCGGAGGTGGGCTCGTCGAAGAGCATCACCTTCGGCTTCATCGCCAGCGCGCGGGCGATGGCCACCCGCTGCTGCTGGCCGCCGGAGAGCTGGGCGGGGTACTTGTCGGCCTGGTTGGCGATGCCGACGCGGTCGAGCAGCTGCTGGGCGAGCTTGCGCGCCTCCGGCTCCTTCACCCCGCGGACCTTCATCGGGGCCAGCATCACGTTCTCGATGATGGTCTTGTGGGCGAAGAGGTTGAACTGCTGGAAGACCATGCCGACGTCGGCGCGCAGGGCGGCCAGCGCCTTGCCCTCCTCCGGCAGCCGCTTGCCGTCGACCTCGATGTCACCGGAGTCGATCGGTTCGAGTCGGTTGATGGTCCGGCACAGCGTGGACTTGCCAGAGCCGGACGGACCGAGTACCACCACCACCTGACCCTTGGGCACTTCGATGTTGATGCCCTTGAGCACGTGCAGCGGCCCGAAGAACTTGTCCACGCCCGCCATGCGGATCATCGGCGGGGTGGGGGCAGCTGCGGTCATCGGCGCTCCTCGTCGACAAGGGTGATTCAGTTGGCGGAAACCTAGGTGTGGGCGACCACACCAGTCCAGATCGGTTGAGCAAGACTTAGGGTCTCAACTCTGTCACGGATGAGTCGCACCGGCTCAAGGGAGGTACCACCCGTGCGGGTACTGCTCGTCGAGGACGACGACCGCGTCGCCGAGGCGCTGGAACCGGCCCTCACCAGGCGCGGAATGACGGTATCCCGTCTTCCGGGCGGAAAGGGAGTCCTGGAGAGCCTGTCCGAAGTGGACGTGGTGTTATTGGACCTCGGACTGCCCGATGTGGACGGTGTCGCGCTGTGCCGCGCCATCAGGGCGGCCAGTGATGTGGCGATCATCGTCGTCTCCGCCCGAGGGGAGGTCGACGACCGCATCCTCGGCCTGCACGCGGGCGCGGACGACTACCTGGTCAAGCCCTACGACGTCGGTGAGCTGATGGCCAGGGTGCAGGCGGTGCGCCGCCGCCGCGGCCACGCCGGCACCGACGACGTCGTCAAGATCGGGGACGTCGAGGTGCACCTGAACCGGCACGAGGTGCGGGTGGCCGGGGAGCCGATCGCGTTGTCCCGCAAGGAGTTCCAGATGCTGGCGCTGCTCGTGGCCGCGCGCGGCTCGGTGTGCACCCGGGAACGGATCATCTCCGAGGTGTGGGGCCGCACCTGGTCGGGGGTGAACCGCACGCTGGACGTGCACGTGGCCACGCTGCGCACCAAGCTCGGCCGCCCGGACCTGATCGAGACCGTCCGCGGGGTGGGCTACCGGCTCGCCGCGGCGACCCCGGCGGGGTAACCCGATCGAGTGGATCTTTCCTCCGATTCCGTTCTACGCGCACGGGCTTCGGGTTTCCGGTAAGGGTTTCGCGGCAGTGGGTGCCGCTGGAAGGGTGGTCGGGTGCGTTCCCGGTTGCTGACGACGGTGCTCTCCCTGCTGGTGCTGGTGCTCGCCGGCCTGGGTGTGCCGCTGGCCGCCACGGTGGCCGGTGCCGAGCAGCAGCGGCTGTTCCTGGACCGGCTGACCGATGTCACCAGGTTCGCCTCGCTGGCCCAGCGGCCGATCATCGACGACCAGCCCTCGGTGATCGAGCGCGAGCTGCGCCGCTACGACGAGGTCTACCGGATCGCGGTGGCCATCACCGACCGGGACGGCGTCGTGGTCGCGCGGTCCCGGCCGGGCCTGGAGCTGACCGACCGGAAGGTGATCGACCGGGTCGGCCTGGCGCTGGCCGGGCGGCACTCCGAGCCCGGTGACCTGATGCTGCCCTGGCACGACGAGCCGCTGGTGCTGGCCGCCCCGGTGCTGGCCGACGGCGAGGTGCGCGGCGCCGCGCTGATCATCTCGCCGACCGCGTCGGCGCGCGGGCGGGTCGTGGTCTGGTGGGGTGCGCTGCTGCTGGGCAGCCTGCTGGCGCTGGGCGCGGGCATCCTGTTCGCGCTGCCGGTGGTGCGCTGGATCCTCAAGCCGGTGCAGCGGCTGGACGAGGCCACCGGGAAGATGGTGACCGCGCTGATCATGGGGCGGCCCGTCGAGCCGGTCGGTGGCAACGGCGGCCCGCCGGAGCTGCGGCGGCTCACCCACTCCTTCGAACAGATGGCCGCCGCGGTCGGCGACGTGCTGGCCGCGCAACGGGCCTTCGTCGCCGACGCCTCGCACCAGCTGCGCAACCCGCTCACGGCGCTGCGGCTGCGGCTGGGCAACCTGGAGGGCCACGTCGACGCCGAGGCGGAGGTGCACCACGAAGCCGCCATCGAGGAGACCGACCGGCTGAACCGCCTGCTGGACGAGCTGCTGGTGATGGCGCGGGCCGAGGCCAGCTCGCTGGACCCGGTGCCGATCGACGTGGACGACATCATCACCGAGCGGCTGCAGGCGTGGAGCGCCGTCGCCGACTCGCGGCACGTCGAGCTGGTGCAGACGGGCGAGACCGACCTCGTGGCGATGCTCACCCCGCGCGGCCTGGAGGGCATCCTGGACGCGCTGCTGGACAACGCGCTGAAGTTCACCCACGACGGCACCGTGGTCGAGGTGGCCGCGCGGCGGATCGACAACCGGGTCGAGGTGAGCGTCCGGGACGAGGGCCCCGGCCTGCGCCCGAAGGAGCTGGAGCGGGCCACCGACCGGTTCTGGCGCAGCCCGAGCCACCAGAACGTGCCCGGCTCCGGGCTCGGTCTGGCGATCGTGACCAGGATCGTCGCCAGGGTCGACGGCAACGTGCGGTTGGAGCTGCCCAAGGGCGGCGGCCTCAAGGTCGTGGTGACCATGCCGCTCGCCCCGCCGGAGCGCTCGATCCGCTAGAGCTTCACCGAGCGGTAGTAGGCGATCGCGCCGGGGTGCAGCGGCACCGGCTCGGTCTCCACCGCGGCGCGGACGTCGATGGTGCGCGCCGCCGAGTTCGAACCGACCAGGTCCGGCAGCGAGGCGTAGACGCTGCGGGTCAGCGCCTCGGCGACGTCCTCGCGCATCGAGGCGGTCACCACCAGGAAGTTGCGCACCACCAGGGTGACCACCGGCCCGGAGGCGAGGTCGTAGGTGGAGGCGGGCAGGCTGGCCGCCCCGTAGCCGGGGTAGCGCTTGCGCAGCTCCGGCAGCAGGTCGGAGAGGTCGATCATGCGCAGCTTGACCGCCTTCGACAGCGCGTTCACCGCCTCCGTCGGCAGGCCGCCGGACCAGAAGAACGCGTCGATGCGGCCCTCGCGCAGCGCCGTCGCGGAGTCGGCGACGCCGTACTGCACCGCGACCAGGTCCTTCTCCACGCGCACCTTCGCGGTGTCCAGCAGGCGCTGCGCGATGACCTGCACACCGGAGTTCATCGCGCCGATCGAGACCCGCTTGCCGCGCAGGTCGGAGAGCTTGCGCATGGGGGAGTCGGCGCGCACCACGATCTGCAGGTAGTCGTCGTGCATCCGGGTCAGCGCGCGCAGCCCGTTGCCCGCCAGCGCCGGGTTGGTCGCCTCGCGCGCGAACTCGTCGGAGGCGGTGTCGCCCTGGGAGAAACCGACCTGCGCCCGCCCCTCGCGCAGCATCTTCAGGTTGTCCACCGAGCCCTCGGTGGCCAGCACCTCCGGCGGCCGGATCGCCAGCTGGCGGCCCCAGACCGTGGCGAGGGTGTTGCTCAGCCCGTAGTAGACGCCGCCGCGCGCGCCCGCCGCGATCTTCAGCCGCAGGTCGCCGAAGCCCGCCTGGCAACCGGCGAGCGCGCTCGCCGTGACGAGGACGAGGGCTGTGAGCGTTCTCCACCGAGGCACCCGCACATGGTGCCAGTCCGACGCCGAACATCAATTCCAGATCAATCACGATGCGGCCGCCGCCGCGCCGAACGCACCGAATGAGTCCTTCGGTGCGTTCAAGTACCTCAATGACTCATTCAGCGCGCAAGCCCCCGGTCGGTGCGGGTGTGGGTGGGCGCGGGGGCGGTGCCTACCATGGCCGGAGGGCACACCCTCGCGGCCCGGAGTGACCCAGCTCGTGGCGACCGCGGTGAGGACTGCCGCTGACCAGGGGATATGGTGACGACGTGAGCACGCTGCAGGACCCGCGAACCTACGCCATCAGAACGTACGGCTGCCAGATGAACGTGCACGACTCCGAGCGCCTGTCGGGGCTGCTGGAGGACGCCGGGTACGTTCGGGCGGGCGATGAGGACGTCGCCGACGTGGTGGTGTTCAACACCTGCGCGGTGCGGGAGAACGCGGACAACCGGCTCTACGGCAACCTCGGCCACCTCCGCCCGGTCAAGGCGGAGCACCCGGACATGCAGATCGCGGTCGGCGGCTGCCTGGCGCAGAAGGACCGCGGCGAGATCGTCAAGCGCGCGCCCTGGGTCGACGTCGTCTTCGGCACGCACAACATCGGGTCGCTGCCCGCGCTGCTGGACCGCGCCCGGCACAACGCCAAGGCCGAGGTGGAGATCCTGGAGTCGCTGGAGGTCTTCCCCTCCGCGCTGCCCGCGCGCCGCGACTCCGCGCACTCCGGCTGGGTGTCGATCTCGGTGGGCTGCAACAACACCTGCACCTTCTGCATCGTCCCCTCCTTGCGCGGCAAGGAGAAGGACCGCCGCCCCGGCGAGATCCTGGCCGAGGTCGAGGCCCTGGTCGCCGAGGGCGTGCTGGAGGTGACGCTGCTCGGCCAGAACGTCAACTCCTACGGCGTGGAGTTCGGCGACCGCTTCGCCTTCGGCAAGCTGCTGCGCGCCTGCGGCGGGATCGAGGGCCTGGAGCGGGTGCGCTTCACCTCCCCGCACCCCAAGGACTTCACCGACGACGTGATCGCGGCGATGGCCGAGACGCCGAACGTCTGCCACCAGCTGCACATGCCGCTGCAGTCGGGGTCGGACCGCGTGCTCAAGGCGATGCGCCGCTCCTACCGCAGCGAGCGCTACCTCTCGATCATCGACAAGGTGCGCGCGGCCATGCCGGACGCGGCGATCACCACCGACATCATCGTCGGCTTCCCCGGGGAGACCGAGGAGGACTTCCAGGCCACCCTGGACGTGGTGCGCGCCTCCCGGTTCTCCAGCGCCTTCACCTTCCAGTACTCCAAGCGCCCGGGAACGCCCGCCGCGGAGATGGACGGCCAGCTGCCCAAGGACGTCGTGCAGGAGCGCTACATGCGCCTGATCGAGGTCCAGGAGGCGGTGTCCTGGGAGCAGAACAAGGAACTGGTCGGCCGCAGGCTGGAGGTCCTGGTCTCCGAGGGCGAGGGCCGCAAGGACACCGAGACGCGCAGGATGAGCGGCCGGGCGAGGGACGGCAGGCTGGTGCACTTCGCCCCGACCGGATCGGCGGTGGACCGGGAGATCCGGCCGGGCGACATCGTGGAGACCGTGGTGACCTACGGCGCCCCGCACCACCTCAACGCCGACGGCGACCTGCTGACGCACCGGCGCACCAGGGCGGGCGACCACTGGGAGGCCGGGGTCCGGCCGAAGACCTCCGGGGTCAGCCTCGGCCTGCCCGGCTTCGGCGCCCCGCCGCCCTCGGCCGCGCCCGCCGAGACCGGGTGCGCGGTCCGGTGACCGACAACGAGGACGGGTTCGAGGAGTTCCGCGACGAGCTGCGCCAGGTCGAGCACCGGGTGGCCAGCCGCATCGACCCCGGCATGCGCGCGGTGCGGATCGCGGTCGCGGTGCTGGTGGTGCTCGTGACCTCGGTGCTGCCGTGGGTCGGCGACGCGGTGGGCTGGCAGGTGCTCTTCGGCGCGGCGAAGGTCGGCCTGCTTCCGGTGCTGTTCGCCGCCTTCCTGCTCGGCGTCGGCGTGCTCGGGTCGGGGCTGACCCTGGCGCTGCGCAACTGGACCCTGGCCTGGGTGTGCGCGGTCGGCGGCTGCGCGACGGCCGTGCTGGGCATGCTCTCGATCTGGACGCAGCAGACCGGGAAGTCGAACAAGGTGCCCGGCCCGGGGCCCGGATTCGGCCTGGTGATCGCGGAACTGGCCGCGATCGCCCTCGCGGTGATGTGGGTGAAGATCGCCAGCTCGCGCCGCTGAGGCGCTACAGGTCCCACTGGATGCCGAAGGTGCCGGGACCGAAGTCCAGCGCCACCGCGTGCGCGGCGCCCGCCGGGCTGACGGTGAGCGCCCGGCGGCGGAACTGCGTCGGCTGGTCCAGCGGCGCGCTGATCTGCGTGCAGCGGCGGGGCCGCGCGGCCGGGTCGAACTGCACCTCGGCCAGGTAGTCGCGGACCGGCCTGCGGAACTTGCGGGTGAACACGTCACCGCTGCGGCCAGTCATCCCGGGCGGGTTGACCAGGTCGTACTCCATCATGATCGTCTCGCCCCTGACCAGCGGGACCTCGAAGAGCAGTTCGGCCACCATCAACCCGGTCTCGTCGACCGACGTGCGGCCGGGAGCGCAGTGCCGCCGCGCCACCAGTTCGGCGGCGGCGCCCTGCGGGTGGCCCGGTGAGTAGACGACCACCCAGCGGTCCACCCCGTCGGCGTCGGCGCGCAGCACCTGGCGCACCCGGACGCGGCGCTGGGCGCCCGAGGCGTCGACCTCGACCAGGTCGTGCTGGCTGAGCCGGGTGAGCAGCGCGTCCGAGCTGGTGTCCACTGTGGACAGAAGGGCGGCCAGCCGGTCCTTGGCCGTCCACAACGCTTCCATGGCGGGCGCGGTGATCGTGCTCGGCGCGTACCGGCCGCGCGGCCGGGGCGGCCCGACCAGCGCGCGCAGGGAGGACGGCGGCAACCCGAGCACGCTTTCCAGGTTGGCAAGTACGGAGAAGGACGCGGCGCCCTCGGGCTGGCGACGGCCGGACTGCCAGTTGCTCAGCGTCGCGACGCTGACCGAGGCTCCCTTGGCGCGCAAGCGGTACTGCACCCGGTCCAGGCTCAGCCCGCTCGCCTGGATCGCCGCGCGCAGCGCCGCGGGGAACGGCCCGGTGCGCAACAGTTCGGCGAGCTCGGACTGAGGATCTGGCTCCGCGATGGCGTTCCGGCGGCCTGCGGTCAGCGTCATGGATTCGGTCCCACGTGTCGTCAAGTGTCTGGCAGGGGTGGACGGGCGACTGTGCGGGATCAGCGACAGAGGGAAGACGCCACGCGGACCAGGTCGATGTGACCCCGCGTGACCAGACGCACTCCTCGCTGCACGAGTCCGACGCTAGGTCTTGACGTTTTGCAGTGTCAAGGATTCCCAGTTCCTGGACAAAAGGTTACATACAGGTTTCATCAGCCCTTTCGCACTCGGAAGACCACCGTGGCGTGCCCGGGGACCTCGGCGCTGATCGCGCCCGTGCTCGTCGTGGTCCGCTTCGACCACAGGTCCCGCAGTTGGTAGCGCTGCGCGCCGCCGAGGCCGATCTCCGCGGCCGTGGTGCCGATCGTGCGCGTGTCCGTGTTCTCGTTGAACAACGCCACCGCGGCATCGCCGTCCGCAAGCGGTTTCACGATCACGTACAGGCCGCCGGATGCCTTGACCTGCTTGCCCTGCACGCCTTTGCGGTCCTGGTTGACCGCGATCACGTCGGTGTTGAGCAGCGTCTGGAAGTTCTCCGCGCTCACCTTGCGCAGGTCGGAACCGATCAGCAGCGGAGCCGCCATGACGGCCCAGAGGCTGAAGTGCGAGCGGTACTCCGTCGGCGTCATCCCGCCGTTGCCGACCTCCAGCATGTCCGGGTCGTTCCACGCGCCGGGCTTGGCGTGCGCGGCCAGCGGCAGGTTCTTCTTGAAGATCGAGACCATCTTCGCCCAGGTGTCGTTGATGTCCCCGGTGGTGCGCCAGGAGTTGCCGACCTCCTGTGCCCAGGTCCACGGTGCGTTCTGGCCCCACTCGCAGATCGAGTAGACCATGGGCCGCTTCGCCTTCTTGATCGCCTCGCGCATCCTCGTGTAGCGCTGCCTGGCGTCGACGCCCTGGTTGTTGCAGTTGTCGTACTTCAGGTAGTCGACGCCCCAGTCGGCGAACTGCCGGGCGTCGGAGTCCTCGTGCCCGAGCGCGCCGGGGAACCCCGCCGCGTTGCAGGTCTTGGTTCCGGCGCTGGTGTAGATGCCGAACTTGAGGCCCTTCGAGTGCACGTAGTCCGCGAGTGCCTTGATACCACTGGGAAAGCGCTTGCGGTCGACGACGAGCTTGCCGTTGGCGTCACGGGCGGGCTCCGCCCAGCAGTCGTCGATGTTGACGTAGCGGTACCCGGCGTCCCTGAGACCGCGGGAAACGAACAGGTCCGCCGTGTCTTTGATCATCTTCTCGTTGAACTCGGCCCGGCAGTGCGTGGTGTTCCAGTTGTTGAAGCCCATCGGGGGAGTCCGGGCGAGGCCGTTCTCCCACGCGATGGCCTGCGGGCTGACCAGGAGACCGGCGGCGACGGTGAGTGCGGCCGCCAATGCTGTGCTGCGCAACGTGTTCTCCTCGACTGGGAAGGGCGCGGCGGCGGAAGTCCTCGGGCCGGGCAGGTCAGTCGGGCAGGCCCCACGGCTTGCCGGGCACGGAGATCGGCACCGGCTCGATCCGCAGGTCCGGCAGCGGGCCCTTGGGGTGCACGATCGCGGTGGCTCCGCGCGCGAGGTCGATCTCGACGACTCCGGGGGTGACCTGGCGCCAGGTCACCGGTGCGCCCTGCGGAGTGCTCACCGCGATCTCGCCGGTGATGCCGTGCTGAACGTGGCAGCGTTGTCCGGCCTGGCTGCGGACGCCGACCCACCGCGTGCGGCCCTGCATGCGCACCGCGCTGACCAGAAACGCGCCCTGGGCAAGGAAGTTCTCCACCGCGACGTCCTGCCACGCCGTGGGGACCGCGGGGAAGACGCGGATCACCTCGCCCCAGCTCTGGCACAGCATGTCCAATATGGACTGTGAGGCCGACAGCGGTGTCTCCACCACGGGGCTGCCTTCGCGGTACATCGTGTTCTCGGTGACCGGGTACTTGGTGCTGGTGTCGAAGAACTTCAGCAGGTAGTCCAGCGCGCGGTCGCCGTCGCCGAGCAGCGCGAGCATCGACGCCGCCCCGGTGTAGCTGTAGCCGCGGTGCGCCCCGGTCAGGCTGTGCCAGTGCTTGATCGACTTCTCGATCAGCGCGCGGTTCTCCGCGGTCTCGGGCGTCACCAGGTGCAGCGGGTACACCATCAGCAGGTGCGAGTAGTGCCGGTGCGACTTCGCGTACGGCACGCCCGCGCCGATCATGAAGCCGGTGTCGTCCACCGGGTACGGCGTGAGGTCGCGCAGCACCTGCCGCCACTTCGAGGCCAGCGGATCCCTTGTGCCGAGCCGTTTGTCGGCGTCGAGCAGGGTCTGGCAGCCCCAGCGGATCAGTGAGAGGTCGTAGTTGCAGTCCGGCGCGTTGCCGTACTCCGGCGAGTGCGTCTCCGCGAGGTGCAGCTTGCCGTCCGCGCCGGGCTTCAGGAAGTGCAGGTAGTAGTTGATCGCCCTGCGCAGCAAGGGGAAGAGCGTGTCGCGCAGCACGCGGTCGTCCATCGAGTGCCGGTAGCCGAGCCACACGTTGTGCAGCGCCCAGGTGAGGTTCCCGGTCTCCGGACTGTTCCCGCCGTCCCCGGGCCGCGCGACCATGCTGCCCTTGACCGTGCGGCGGTCGGTGCTGCGCCCGACGCCCGCGGAGTCCTTGCGGTACTCCTCGTGGACGTTGTCGATCAGGTGCTGCCGGTTGACGTCCAGCGTCGTGGTGATCGCGTCCAGCTCCAGGTGGTTGGAGCCGTTGATCAACCAGTACTCCAGCTGCACGTTGAGGTTCCACCACGTCGCGGGCCAGCCGGTGTCCTCCAGCCACGGCCCGCAGGTCGCCATCACCGGCGCGTCGGCGCGGGTGCCGGAGGCGATCTTGTAGAGCTGTGCCCAGTGGAAGCTCTGCAGCCGTTGGTCGGGGATGGAGACGAAACTCCTGCGGTAGTAGGCGTTCCACCACGCGCGGTGGGTCGAGGTGAGCTGGCGCTCGGGCAGCGCGCTCGCCCGGTTCACGGCGGAGAGCGCCTTCGCCTCCGCGCCGGTGCCCGGGTGGGTGTGCGCCACGGAGAGGTACAGGGTCCGGCCGTCGACCCGATAGGCGGTCGCGGTCTGCCCGCCCGCGACGAGCCCCTGGAGCACCAGGTTCGTCCCGCCGGTGGTCTTCGTGGTGTGCGGCGGGTTCTCCACGTAGCCGGCGGGCGGGGCCTCCCTGGTGGCCTTGGGGCTGATCGCCTTCTCCGGGTGGAAGACCCAGTGGACCCGCTCGCCGCCGGAGGGCGTGACGACGGCGACCAGCACCGAGCGCTCGGTGTGGACGTAGGCGCGCAACGCCAGCGTTCCCTTGTCCGTGCGCACGGTGCCGACCAGTTCGGCGTTGTGCAGGTCAAGCCGCCAGTCGACGCCGGTGATCGTGCCGACCGGCTCCAGCGTGAGGTGGCCGACCGGCAGGCGGCACACGCCCCAGCCGCTGTTGAACTGCGGCCGGTAGTCCTGCACCTCGCTGTGCTGCGTGGTGAAGCGGATCGCGTTGCGGCCGGGCTCCTGGTAGATCATCGAGCCGAGCCGTCCGTCGCCCAGGAACGGCCCCTGCCACCACTTCGTCGGCAGCTTCCGCCACACCAGGTCCTGCTCGCGCAGGAACCTCGCCCAGTCCGGCCCGCCTGCCCGCCCGGCCTCCGCCTCCGCGGTCGTGGTCCCGGCGAGGCCGCCCAGGGCGCCCGCCGCGATCACCCCCGCCGAGCCCGCCAGCACCCCACGCCGCGATACATCCCATCTTTGCTCGCTCACGTCAGCTCCACCTCGTGTGCGGTGGGCGCGCTGTTGCGGCAGGCAGCAGGCCCTGTATGAGGTTCGAAGCTAGAAGCGGGCAGCGGGCGCGTCAATGCTCCAGTTGGGCAGACATCCGATCAATCGACGCCCGGGCGCGCCACGGCCGGACCCCTGACATGGCAGAAGCCCCCGAGACGATCGGGGGCTTCTGCTCAGATCAGCGAACTCAGCGGTTGGCGACGGAGTTCTCGGCCGCGGCCAGCCACTCGCGCCACTGCGCGGCCTGGGACTCGGCCTGCTCCGCGCGGCGCTTGTCCCCGGCGGCGCGGGCCTTGGCGGCCTGCGCCTCGAACTGCTCGACCCGCTCGCGGAACTGCGCGACCCTGGCCTCGGCCTCCGGGTCGGTGCGCCGCCACTGCGCGTCGGCCGCCGAGCGAACCCGCTCCTCGATCGCGCGCAGCTTGCCCTCCAGCTCGCGCACCCGCTCGCGCGGGACCTTGCCGATCTGGTCCCACCGCTCCTGGATCTTGTAGAGCTGGTTGCGGGCCGCCTCGAGTCCGTTGGCCGACGGGTCGATCGACTCCGCCTCGGCCAGCAGCTCCTCCTTGAGCTTGGCGTTGGCGGCGAACTCCGCGTCCCGCTCGCTGAAGGCCTCGGAGCGGTGCGAGAAGAACTGGTCCTGCGCCGCGCGGAACCGCTTCCACAGCGCGTCGTCGGCGTCCTTGGGCGCGCGCCCGGCCGCCTTCCAGTCCGCCATCAGCTCCTTGTAGCGGTTGGCGGTCTCGCCCCACTCGGTCGAGGTGGCCAGCGACTCGGCCTCCTCCACGATCTCCTGCTTGCGCTGCTTGGCCGAGGACCGCTGCCGGTCCAGCTCGGCGAAGTGCGAGCCGCGCCTGCGGTTGAACGCGTCCCTGGCCTTGGCGAAGCGCCGCCACAGCTGCTCGTCGGTCTTGCGGTCAACGCCGCGCACCGACTTCCACTCCTCCAGCATCGCGCGCAGCCGGTCACCGGCCGCCTTCCACTGGGTGGACTCGTTGGCCAGCCCCTCCGCCTCGTCGACGAGGGCCTGCTTGCGCGCGACCGCCTCGGCGCGGGCCTGCTCCTTGGCCGCCTTGCCCGCCTCCATGGCCACCTCGGCGCGGGCGATCACGTGGTCGACCCGCTTGGCCAGCGCGTCCAGGTCGCCGACGACGGCGGCGTCGGCCAGCGCGTCCTTGAGGTGCTTGGCGCTGCCGAGCGCCTGCTTCGGGTCACCGGCGCCGGAGTTCAGCCGCGCCTCCAGCAGCCCGAGCTCGGTGAGCATGTCGTCGAACTTGCGCGCGAAGTGCGCGAGACCCTCGGCGGGCTCACCCGCCTGCCACGACCCGACCGACCGCTCGCCGTCCGCGGTGCGCACGTAGACCGTGCCGTCGGCGTCCACCCGGCCCCAGCGCTCCGGGTGGTCCGACGCGGCCGGCACCACCGGGGCCGCGGGCAGGGCGGCCGCGGGGGGCGTGCTGACCGGGGGCGTGTTGTCCTGGGCCGTGGTGTCCGGAGTGGCCCGACCCTGCTGCCCGTCGGCCTGGGTCGTCTCCTGGTCCGTCATCGCCGGCTCCTCCTAGCCTTCACCGCCCGCACCGCGTGCGGGCGCCCCGCATGGCGGCGGGGCCTGGCAACCGGGCATCCGGGCCGGTGTGGCCCGCGATCCCTGAAGGGGGATTGAACCAGGTCAGGGCGCTCGTCGGAACTTCGAGGCCGGGTTGTGACCTACCCATGACCTTGCACCGCCCACCCGGGTGTGTTCGGCCGAACGTGTGAGGGGGCACTAGCCTGCCCGAACGTGATCGTTCGCGCCGCCGTGCTGCCGCACCCACCGTTGCTCGTACCGCAACTGGTCGCGGGTGCCTCCGAGGAGACCGAACCCCTGCGCCGGGCCTGCCTGGACGCCGCGCGCTGGCTGGCCGAGGCGACACCGAGATGGTCCGCGGTGGCCGTGGACGAGGTGGGCTCGAGAGTGATCGAACCCGCGACCAGGGGCAGCTTCGCCGGGTTCGGGGTGGACGTCCCGGTCAGCCTCGCCGGGCTGGCCGAGGACGAGGGCAGGACCGATCCGCTGCTGCCGCTGCCCGCGCTGATCGCGGGCTGGCTGCGCGAGCACTCCGGTGCCGACGAGGTCCGGGTCCGGCTGGTCACCCCGGAACTGGACCCCGACCAGTGCTGGCTGGTCGGCCACGAGCTGGTGGACGCGCTGTCCGGGCCGGATCCGGTCGCGCTGCTCGTGCTCGGCGACTCCTCGCCCCGGCACGGCGACCGCGCACCGGGACGGCCGGACCCGCGCGCGGCCGAGTTCGACGAGCGGGTCCGCAAGGCGCTCGCCGACGCCGACGCCGACGCGCTCATGGACATCGACGCGGACCTGGCCGCCGAGCTGGGCGCCCGGGGCCGCTCGGCGTGGCAGGTGCTGGCCAGCGTCGCGCAGAGCTCCGGGGTGAACTGGCGGGGCGAGGTCGACTACTCCGGCGCGCCCTACGGCGTCGGCTACCACGTGGCCCGCTGGGAACCGGCCGCGTGACCAGGCTGATCGCCGTGGTCGGGCCGACCGGCACCGGGAAGTCCGACCTCGGCGTCGAGCTGGCCCTGCGCCTGGGCGGCGAGGTGGTCAACGCCGACGCCATGCAGCTGTACCGGGGCATGGACATCGGCACCGCCAAGCTCACCGAGGCCGAGCGCGCCGGGGTCCCGCACCACCAGCTCGACGTCCTCGACGTCACCGAGACCGCGTCGGTCGCCGCCTACCAGCGGCACGCCCGCGCCGATGTCGAGGCGGTGCTCGCCGCGGGCCGCGTGCCGATCCTGGTCGGGGGCTCCGGGCTGTACGTGCAGGCGGTGCTGGACGACCTCGAGTTCCCCGGCACCGATCCCTCAGTCCGCGCCCGCCTGGAAGCCGAAGCGGCCGAAGCGGGCTTGCACGTCCTCTACCAGAGGCTTTCCCGGCTGGACCCGGCCGCGGCGGAGGCGGTGCTGCCGACCAACAGCCGCCGCATCGTGCGTGCGCTGGAGGTCATCGAGCTGACCGGCCGCCCGTTCTCGGCGACGCTGCCGCGCCCGGGGGCCCCGCGCTACGACGCGCTGCTGGTCGGCCTCGACCGCGATACCGCTGAGCTGGACAAACGCATCAATGAACGAGTTGTGCGGATGTTCGACGCGGGCTTGGTGGAGGAGGTCCGAAGGCTGGAGGCGGCCGGGCTGCGCGAGGGCCGCACGGCGTCGCGGGCGCTGGGCTACCAGCAGGTCCTGGAAGAGGTCCCGGATCCCGCGGCGGCGACCGCGCAGGCGACCAGGCGATTCGTCCGGCGGCAGCGTTCGTGGTTCCGGAGGGACGAACGCATCACCTGGCTGGACGCCGCGCGGCCCGACCTCCTTGACGCGGTGCTCGGTAACTACGCTGGACAGCGTGGGTATTGAGTTCGCGAAGGGCCACGGGACGCAGAACGACTTCGTCGTGCTCGCTGACGCCGAGGGCAAGCTGGAGCTGACCGACGACCGGGTGCGCGCGCTGTGCGACCGCAACCGGGGCCTCGGCGCGGACGGCGTGCTGCGCGTGGTGCGCAGCGAGCACGTCGCTGACGCTCCGGAGGGCACCAAGGCCGAGTGGTTCATGGATTACCGCAACGCCGACGGCTCGATCGCGGAGATGTGCGGCAACGGCGTCCGGGTCTTCGCGAACTACCTGGTGCAGGCGAAGCTGGCGGAGGCGGGCAGTTTCCTCGTAGGCACGCGTGCGGGCGACAAGCCAGTGGTGGTGCACGAGGACGGTTCGGTGACCGTAGACATGGGTCCGGCGCGCATCGTCGGCGAATCCACCGCGACTGTGTCCGGTCGTGCCTTCCACGGCATCGCGGTCGACGTCGGCAACCCCCACCTGGTCTGCGTGACCGACGTGGAGATCGCCGACCTCGACCTGACCGTGCCTCCGGGCCACGATCCGGTGATGTTCCCGCACGGGGTGAACGTGGAGTTCATCTCCCAGCTCTCCGAGTCCGAGCTGCGCATGCGTGTCCACGAGCGTGGCGTTGGCGAGACGCGCTCCTGCGGGACCGGGACGGTGGCCGCTGTGGCCGCTGTGCTGCACCGATCCGGCCGCGCCGGAGGCGAACTCCTGGTGAACATCCCCGGCGGTCAGGTGCGCGTGTCGATCGGCGAGGAGACCAGCACGCTCACCGGTCCGGCGGTCCTGGTGGCCGAGGGCACGCTCTCCGACTCCTGGTGGCTGGGTGGTTAGTCGCCCGGAACGGGGGAATTCGGATGCGGGGCGTGGGAGACTGGACCGCGTATGAGTGAACACATGAGCCTGCCCGAGGACGACCTGGACTTCGTCTCCACGGGCGAGATGGAACTGGCCGACCGCGCCGCACTGCGCCGCGTCGCCGGGCTGTCCACCGAACTCGAGGACATCACCGAGGTCGAGTACCGGCAGCTGCGGCTGGAGCGCGTCGTGCTTGTCGGCGTGTGGACCGGCAGCGACGCCCAGGAGGCGGAGGCCTCCATGACCGAGCTGGCCCGGCTCGCCGAGACGGCGGGTTCGGAGGTCCTCGACGGTCTGGTGCAGCGCCGCGACCGGCCGGACACCGCCACCTACATCGGCTCCGGCAAGGTCGCCGAGCTGCGCGAGGTGGTCGTCGCCACCGGCTGCGACACGGTGATCTGCGACGGTGAGCTCTCGCCCGGCCAGCTGCGGCAGCTGGAGGAGAAGCTGAAGGTCAAGGTCATCGACCGGACCGCGCTGATCCTGGACATCTTCGCCCAGCACGCCCGGTCCCGGGAGGGCAAGGCGCAGGTCGAGCTGGCCCAGCTGTCCTACATGATGCCCCGGCTGCGCGGCTGGGGTCAGGCGATGAGCCGCACCGGTGGTGGCATCGGCACCCGTGGTCCCGGTGAGACCAAGCTGGAGACCGACCGGCGGCGGATCAACAAGCGGATGGCCAAGCTGCGCAAGGAGCTGCGCGCCATGGGCACCGTCCGCGAGACCATGCGCGGCATGCGCAGGGCCAACGACGTGCCGAGCGTCGCCATCGCCGGCTACACCAACGCGGGCAAGTCCAGCCTGCTCAACGCGATCACCGGCGCGGGTGCGCTGGTCGAGGACGCGCTGTTCGCCACCCTCGACCCGACCACCCGGCGCAGCGAGACCCCGGACGGGCGCACCTTCACCCTGACCGACACCGTCGGCTTCGTCCGGCACCTGCCGCACCAGCTGGTCGAGGCGTTCCGCTCGACGCTGGAGGAGGTCGCCGACTCCGACCTGCTGGTGCACGTGGTGGACGCCTCCGACCCGCTGCCCGAGCGGCAGGTCTCCGCGGTGCGCGAGGTCTTCAACGAGATCATCGCCGAGCGCGAGACCCCGATGCCGCCGGAGCTGCTGGTGGTGAACAAGATCGACGCCGCCGACGAGGTCACCCTGACCCGGCTGCGCCACCTGTTCCCCGGCGCGGTGTTCGTCTCCGCGCACAGCGGCGAGGGCATCGAGCACCTGCGCGAGGTGATCGCGGAGCGGCTGCCCAGGACCGATGTCGAGCTGGAGGTCTTCGTGCCGTACGCCCGGGGCGAGGTGGTCGCCAGGGTGCACGCCGAGGGCGTCGTGCTGGACGAGAAGCACACCGACGACGGCACCGAGCTGCGCGCCCGCGTGCTGCCGCCGCTGGCCGGGGCACTGGACGAGTTCGTCGTGCGGCACTGAACCCACTGGTGTTTCATGCGTCTTTTCCGACGTGGGGGGTAAACACGTGGGTCGGCTTCGGGCTCTTCTCGGGATCACTGCTGCCCTGCTGACCCTCACCGCGGTTCCCGCTTCGGCGGATCCGGTGGAGCGCTGCCGCATCGGTGACAAGCGCATCGGTGAGCTGTCCGGCCTGGCCTCTGACGGCAAGAACTGGTACGCGATGAACGACGGCGGCACGAAGCTGACCGTCTACGTGCTGAACAAGAGCTGTGCCGTGCAGCGCGTCATCACCAACTCGACCGATCCCTTCGACGTCGAGGACCTGGCACGGGGATCGGACGGCACGCTCTGGCTCGCCGACACCGGGGACAACCGCAAGCAGCGCGAGACCGTCGCGCTGCACGCGCTCAGCCCCAACGGCAAGTCCACGCTGTACCGGCTGACCTACCCGGACGGACCGCACGACGTCGAAGCGCTGCTGCTCGACCGCAACAACGTGCCGTACCTCGTGTCCAAGGAGCCGTTCGGCGAAGCCAGGGTTTACCGGCCCGCGGGCAAGCTGTCCGCCCCGGGGCCGACGCCGTTGGAGAAGGTCGGCGCGGTGGCCCTGCGCTCCACCAGCACGCCCGGCGGCCCGGTCGGCGCCGGGATCGGCTCCGTGCTGGTCACCGGTGGAGCCGTGAACGCCGACGGAACCGTTGTGGCGCTTCGTACTTACACCGAGGCGTACCTGTTCTCGGCGCCCGACGGCGACATCGCCGCCGCGCTCGCCCGCAAGCCGGTGCGCGTGCCGCTGCCCAACGAGGAGCAGGGCGAGGCCATCGCTTTCGACAGCGACGGGTCGCTGCTGTCCGGGAGCGAGGGCAAGAACTCGCCCATCCGCGCGATCGAAGGCGCCGTCGACCTCGCCCGCAGTCAGGGCGGAGAGCAACGCACCGACCCTGCTCCGACCTCCGACGGCTCCGGCCAGGCCCAGCCGCCCGCGGAGAGCTCGTCGTCGTTGGGGGCGTTCGCCGTCGCCGGCCTCCTCGCCCTCGGCGTCGTGTTCTTCTTCAGTCGCCGCAAGCGAAACGCTAGCTGAACGGCCCCGCCAGCAGTTCGGTCAGGCGCGTGGTCATCAGGCTCTGGCTCACGGGGGAGAGCGTCAGCCAGTTCGAGCGCTCGACGATCGAGTACCGCCCGTCCGGCGTGTCCAGGAAGGTCACCGGCGATCGCGCGATGGCCTTGTTCTCCTTGTGGGGCTGCGGCCGCAACGCTGTCGCCTGGCCCATCGCCGTGGTGGCGGAGTACGTCGCCAGGAACCTCCGCGCCTGAGCCCGCTCGGCCCCCGCCGCCACCAGCTGGTCCTCGGCTGCGGTGATCGCCCCTCGGTCCGCCCACGCCGTTCCCGCCTGCTCCAACGCCGCCGCGGGCACCTGCCCCGGCTGTCCCCTGCCCGGGCCGCACTGCGGGAGCGCCGCGACCACACTGCGCGCGTGGTCGTTCCGATCCATCCAGGACAGCTCGATCGCGTCGCCGCGCCACACCGCCCTCAGACACCTTCGCCCGTGCAGGAAGCTCCCGATCCGGGTCTGCCCCGACTGGTCCGCGTACAGGACGGCGAGCTCACTGCTCGCGCCGGCGATTGCGTGCAACGCTTCGCTCAGGGCATCGGCTACGCGCACCGCGTCGCCCAGCCCGTGCTGCGCCAGCCACTCCGCCGCCCATGCCTTCGCGTGCGCTCGCCCTTCGTCGTCCACGCCGTGCTGCAGAACCACCAGCGGGTAGGGCATCATCCCGAGCCCGAGCCGCTCCCAGCAGACCTCGTAGACGACCGCCGGAACTCTCATGGCACCCGTGGCGCGACGCGATCACCAATGTGCTTCGCCGTCGCACACCCGTCCCGCCCCGGCGCCGAACTGTCCACCACGGCGATGTGCCACTTACCGCGCGGTGTCTCGAAGAGGAGTCCGCACTGGCCGGATTCCCCCTTGAGGCCCCCCTGGCCGAGAGCTCCTCGTTTTCCGCCTACGGTGACTTCTTGACGGTTGTCGAAGTCGAAAGATTCGAGCTTTCGACTCGGGAGGAATGTGAGTCCAACTGTGAGGCGCGATGTGATCTCTGGCGATGGTTTGATCTGGTGGCCGCAGTTGGGGAACGGGTCTTCGTCGGGTTCAGGGGGCCCGGTTTCGGGTCCTTGATAAGGGAAATCCGCAGGCGTCATGAGTTTGCAGACGTCAGCGGCGGTGATGGGGCCAGCGGACGTGGGTGCAGGCGGAGGTGTCGGCGTGGCAGGGATGGTGGATGGTTCCCCGGCGAGATCGGAGGTGCAGGAGACGGCGAAGGTGACCGCGACAAGTGCGACGGCGAGGCGAAGACAGTGGTTCATCGAGGGCTTCCCGGGAGGTTGTCGGCGCTGTTCCGGTCGGCGCGTTCCCATTCCTGCGCCATGCTGGCTACTTTGTTGCGGTAGGTGATGAGGGCCTTGTGGTAGTCGACCCAGAAGCGCAGAGCACCGCCCTCCTGGTCCGATGCTCGGGCGACTATCTTCGCGCGGATCGCCTGCCCAGCCTTCGACTTGCCTAGATTGATGTTCTGCGTGTTGACGTAAAACTCAGCCGCTTTTTGGACTTCTTTTTCGGCGATGTTGATCATTTCGTTGAGTTCTTTTTTCACCCAGTCGGCGGTGACCTTGTCGTAGGTGATGCCCTGGCCGAGTTGGGCGTTCACACGGTCCAGGGAGTCCCGCATGTCCTGATAGGGCGTGTCCGGAGGGGGCGCGTCGTCCCAGGCGGTCATCGGTTCCTCCTCACCGCTCGTCGTCGGAGTACTCGCCGATCACCGGCGGGGCCACCAAAGGGAGGTCGCCGACGAGGTCGTCGGTGACCGGGTACTTCCGCTGGTGCTCCTCGTTCTCCGAGCGCTGGCCGGGGGCACCGAGCGCGGGCTGCAGGAAGCCGCCGCCCGCGCCGCGCGGGGCGGGTGTGCTCGTGCGGGGAGGACCGGCGACGGGGGCAGGGCTGGTCGTGCCGGGTCGGGCGCCGCCGGGGGAGGGCGTGCTTCGTGGGGACGAGTCATGAGCAGAGGGGCCCGGTCCGTAGGCCATGCCGCCGAACCCGGAGCCCCCGAATCCGGAACCGCCGCCGCTGCCACCGAAACCGCCCGGGCGACCGTCTGCGTCCGAGGCCGTGTTGGGCGGCGGAAGCGGGGGTCTGTCCGAATTCACGAGTTCGAGATCGCCCCTGCGATTCGGGTCGGGAACGGGGTGCGGGGTCGGTGTCGGCTGCGGAACAGGTGCCGGACCGGGCGTGGGATCGGGGCCGCCGCGAACACCGTTCCAGCCGCCACTGCCTCCTCCTCCACCACCACCGCCAATGGGATCGCGCGGTGAGCGAGGCGGAGTTTCACCGCCCGCGTCGAAGAAATTGGCGGGGATCGTGGGAAACGGCGGCGTTCCGCTGTCCATCGCGGCCGCCTGCTTGTCGAGTTGGGTGCCCAACTCGATGGCTTCCCGGCGTTTCGCCTCTTTCTGCTGTTCGTAGCGAGCATGATCGGAGTTGACCAGGGTCAGCGACTGGGGTCCGAGTCCGGTCATGTTCTTGGGAAACTCCCGGCCCGGGACTTTGAGCGTCTTGACCATCTCCGAAACGCTGTTGGCCTTGGTCGCCGCGGGCTCAAGCGCGGCGCTGACCTGCTGCGCCACCTGCTGCTGGGTGTCGCCGTAACCACGAAGGCCGTCCCCTGCCTTCTTGGCCTTGGCCACCGATGGTGCCTGCCACCGACCCGCGAGCCGATCCGCCAGTGCGTTCATCCGATTGGCCAACTGGACGGCCACCGCGCCGCGTTCCTTGAAATCCCGCACGAGATGCGCCGCGGCAGCGTCAGGAACACTGCCGAGAAGATCCCGCAGCTGTTCCAGCGACATCCCGGCGTAGTTGTCCGTACTCGAGAAGTGCCGGTCACCCACCATCGACTCCCCCTTCACAACCCCCACCGCGATGCTAACGGGATGAAAGTCCACGTCGTGGGTGAATCGGGATTGCGGACGGAGGCAGACGCCGGGCATCACCGCGGATGCCCGGCGCCCCCAACGCCTACTCCAGGAAGTCCGGCCTGCCGAAGGCGGGCTTGAGGTCGTCGAACCACAGCGCCTGGTCGTCGTAGGCGGCGAAGAACGGCCGGTTCACCTTGCTCGGGTCCCTGGCCTGGAGGAAGCGGCAGACGAAGACCTTCTCGCCGCCGACCTCCGCCGTGCCGTCGAGCACCACCTTGCCGGGCGACGCGGACATGACCGGTCCGCGTGCGGTCCGCTCCAGTCCGGACACCTGGTTGATCGCCTCGCGGTAGATGTCGACGACCTGGTGCAGCGGAAGGGCGAAGTAGTCCCGTGCGCCGGTGTCCCGCTCCACGAACATGTAGTAGGGCACGACGCCGATGCGCACCAGCTCGCGCCACATCGTGGCCCATGCGTTCGCGTTGTCGTTGACGTGCTTGACGATCGGGGCCTGGGCCCGGATCACCGCGCCGGTGTTCCTGATGCGGCGGACGGCCTCGTGCACCGCTTCGGTGCGCAGCTCCTGCGGGTGCGAGAAGTGCGCCATCACGGCGACGTGTTTTCCTTGCGCGACAAGGCGTTCGAACAAGCGCAGCAGCGCGTCGGCGTCCGGGTCGGTGGTGAAGCGGTACGGCCAGTACGACAGGGCCTTGGTGCCGAAGCGCACGTTGCGGACGTGCTCGAACCCGGGCTCCAGCAGCGGTTCCACGTAGCGCGCCAGCAGCTGCGTCTTCATGATCATCGGGTCGCCGCCGGTGAGCAGCACGTCGGAGATCTCCGGGTGCGCGCGCAGGTAGCCGAAGACCCGCTCCGGCCGGTCCACCTGCTGCTTGAGCTCGGAGATGCCGACGAACTGCGCCCACCGGAAGCAGTAACCGCAGTACGAGTGGCAGGTCTGCCCGTTGGCCGGGAAGACCAGCGCGGTCTCCCGGTACTTGTGCTGCACGCCGGACAGCTGTCCCTCGACGTCGCCGGGGACGTTCTTCTCCATCTGGTCGCCCGGGTGCGGGTTGAGCTCCTTGCGCAGCGGTTCCACCGCCGCGCGTAACTCGGCCCGGTTGGCCCCGGCGTCCAGCATCGCCGCGACGTGCTGGTACATCGAGTCCGGCAGCATGTCCCGGTGCGGGAAGGTGAGCCGGAAGATCGGGTCGTCGGGCGCGGCCGACCAGTCGATCAGCTCGTCCAGGACGTAGTTGTTCACCTTGAACGGCAGCACGGCGCTGACCACCGCGATGTCGCGGCGCAGCTCGGGCGCGAGCCGGCTCACCTGGGGGAGGTCGGCGAGCTTCGACCCCGGAGTGGACGTCATACGTTGCTCTGGTTGGGTGATCATCGCCCCCGAATGTACGTGCGGCTGATCCGGCCGGACTACCGCCGATCGCAGGGCTCGCGCGTCCACCGATCGTGTCCTGCCGCCACGCGTTCGCCGTAAACCGAAAGGCGGTCGCGTGTCAGGCGTCCACGTCCGGGCTCACGCCCGAGATCCGGACAGGGTTGTACCCGCCCCGGAGCTGGGAGGGAGTCCCCGGGGCGGGTGCGTCGAGGGGGCGGCTACAGGCGGCGCAGCACCGCCACGACCCGGCCGAGGACAGCCGCCTCGTCACCGAGGATCGGCTCGTAGGCGGGGTTGTGCGGCAGCAGCCAGACGTGGCCGTCGCGCCGCTTGAAGGTCTTCACGGTGGCCTCGCCGTCGATCATCGCCGCGACCACGTCGCCGTTCTCGGCGGTGGGCTGCTGGCGCACGACCACCCAGTCCCCGTCGGTGATCGCCGCGTCGACCATGGAGTCGCCGACCACCTTCAGCAGGAACAGCGAACCCTCGCCGACCAGCTCCTTGGGCAGCGGGAAGACGTCCTCGACGGCCTGCTCGGCCAGGATCGGCCCACCGGCGGCGATCCGGCCGACGACCGGGACGTAGGCGGGCAGCGGGCGGTCGGCGGCCTGCTCGGCCTGGGCGTCCGGCTCGGGGGAGCGCACGCCGTAGGCCCTCGGCCGGTTCGGGTCGCGGCGCAGGTGGCCCTTGCGCTCCAGCGCCCGCAGCTGGTGGGCGACGGAGGAGGTGGAGGTCAGGCCGACCGCCTCACCGATCTCACGGACGCTCGGCGGGTAGCCGTGGCGCTCCACCCAGTCCCGGATCACCTCGAGCACCCGGCGCTGCCGGGGGGTGAGCGCGGTGTCGTCGGTGGCCTCGCCGGTGACCCCGTCGGCGACCAGCTGGTCGCCGCGGTCGGGGAAGACGCGGACCTCGGCCCGCGCTCCGAGTTCGCCGGTCGCGCCGGCCGAGCCGGTCCTGTCGCCGGTTCCCTCGCGTGTCACCGTCCTCGCCCTCCCTGGTCGCTGGTGTGCGTCACGCCGTGAACGCTAGCCGTCACCGCGCGAGAGATCAAACAGGTGTTCGAATCCCACGCCTTCGGGTCGGCTCGGTGGTTCGGCTCGATTTCCGCGGCGCCGGGTGGTAGACATTCGCACAGCAGTTCGATCGAACGCGTGTTCGATCTTACTGTGCGACCGAGGCGAACGGTAGGACGAGGAGGCGTGTCATGGCGAGCCTGACGCGTACCGAGGCGGAAATCCGGCCCGAGGACGAGCAGCGCGCTCGCCGGGTGGTCGTCGAGCTCCACCGGCGCCCTCTTCGCAGGCATCCCGGGCGCGGCACGGTGATCGTGCCCGCTCCGGCGCACGCCGTCATCGCCTGCCGGGTCCGCAGGCGGAGCAGGGCGGCGCGGGTGCGCGGGGTGCTCGGCGCCCTGGTGCTCACCGCCGTCGCCGTGGTCGCGCTCGGCCTGCTGGCCCAGCTGCGCGGCGTCGGGGACGGGCCCGACGTGCCCGAGGCGGTCTCCGTGGTGGAGGTCGACCCCGGCGAGTCACTGTGGCAGCTGGCCCGCCGCGTCGCCCCCGACTCGCCGTCGGGCGCGGTCATCGACCGCATCGTCGAGCTCAACGAGCTGTCCGACCACGTGGTCTACCCGGGGCAGCCGCTGCGCGTGCCGGACGGGCGCGCCCGCTCCTAGCAGTGCGCCACGCCCGGGGCGTCCTCCTGCCGGGCGATGAAGACTCCCATTTAGAGTGACTTTCACGCCCGTTCTCTGGCCAGGCGAGTTGCATCTCGCTGCCGCGGTGCATAGGTTCTACCCCAACATCTAGTGGTGACGTCGGTGTAGTTAGTCCACAGGTTGGGTTCACGCGGTTTTCACAGCGTGTCGTTTCCGGCACGCTCGGTTCACCGTTTCCGCATCCGGGACGCCCGCCGCGCGGCCACCGAACCAGCGGCATGAGGGAAGGGGTGAGCCGGGTGCGTTGCCCGTTCTGCCGACACTCCGACTCCCGGGTCGTCGACTCGCGTGAGGTCGACGAGGGCCAGGTGATCCGGCGCAGGAGGTCCTGCACCGAGTGCGGCCGCCGGTTCACCACGGTCGAGGAGGCGGTCCTCGCCGTGGTCAAGCGCTCCGGCGTCACCGAGCCGTTCAGCCGGGAGAAGGTCGTGCGCGGCGTGCGCAGGGCCTGCCAGGGCCGTCCGGTCGACGAGGACGCGTTCCAGCAGCTGGCCCAGCGGGTGGAGGAGGCGATCCGCTCCACCGGTGCGGCCGAGGTGCCGAGTCATGAGGTGGGGCTGGCGATCCTCGGCCCCCTCCGGGAGCTGGACGAGGTCGCCTACCTGCGCTTCGCCAGCGTCTACCGGTCCTTCAGCTCGGTGGAGGACTTCGAGAAGGAGATCGCGGACCTGCGCCAGGCAGGCTCCGACGACGGCACAGCAGGCGCAACAGCGGAGGCGACCAGCGGATGAGCGCGGGGTCAGACGACGACAGGCCGCGACGCAAGCGCGGCACCGCGACCGCTGCGCCCGCCGCCGGGAAACGGCGAGGCGGGAAGCAGAAGGGCGGCACCGACACCAGCGGGACCGCCGCGACGCCGAGGACGGCGTCCAACGAGCAGCAGGCACGACCGGACCGGACGGGGAGCTCGGACGAGGTCGTGCAGGCCAATGTGGAGCAGCAGGAGAGAGGGAAGGTCATGACGGAGACCGTCGGCGCTGGCGGGACAACGGCGGCGTCAGGGGGCAAGGGCGGCGGACTGCGCGTGCAGCGCGTCTACACCACCGAGGGCGTGCACCCCTACGACTCGGTCACGTGGGAGCGCCGCGATGTGGTGATGACCAACTGGCGCGACGGCACGGTGAACTTCGAGCAGCGCGGCGTCGAGTTCCCCGAGAGCTGGTCGGTCAACGCGGTCAACATCGTGACCAGCAAGTACTTCCGCGGTGCCGTGGGCTCGGACAAGCGCGAGCACAGCCTGCGCCAGCTCATCGACCGCGTGGTGCTGACCTACGTGAAGGCGGGCGTCGACCACGGCTACTTCGCCAGCGCCGCCGACGCGGAGATCTTCGAGCACGAACTCACCTGGATGCTGCTCCACCAGGTGTTCAGCTTCAACTCCCCGGTCTGGTTCAACGTCGGCACGCCCTCCCCGCAGCAGGTCTCCGCCTGCTTCATCCTGGCCGTCGACGACACCATGGAGTCGATCCTCAACTGGTACAAGGAAGAGGGTCTGATCTTCAAGGGCGGCTCCGGCGCCGGCGTCAACCTCTCCCGCATCCGCTCCTCGCACGAGCTGCTCTCCTCCGGCGGCAACGCCTCCGGCCCCGTCTCCTTCATGCGCGGCGCGGACGCCTCCGCGGGCACCATCAAGTCCGGTGGCGCCACCCGCCGCGCCGCCAAGATGGTCATCCTCGACGTGGACCACCCCGACGTGGAGGAGTTCATCGAGACCAAGGCGCGCGAGGAGGAGAAGATCCGCATCCTCCGCGACGCCGGTTTCGACATGGACCTCGGCGGCAAGGACATCACCAGCGTCCAGTACCAGAACGCCAACAACTCCATCCGCGTCTCCGACGAGTTCATGCGCGCGGTGGAGGACGGCAACTCCTTCGGGCTGCGCTCGCGCACCGACGGCGAGGTGGTGGCCACCACCGACGCCAAGGCCCTGTTCCGCAAACTGGCCAAGGCCGCGTGGGAGTGCGCCGACCCGGGCATCCAGTACGACGACACGATCAACGCCTGGCACACCTGCCCCGAGTCGGGCCGGATCACCGCGTCGAACCCGTGCAGCGAGTACATGCACCTGGACAACTCCAGCTGCAACCTCGCCTCGCTGAACTTGATGAAGTTCCTGCGCTCCGACGGCACCTTCGACGCGGAGACCTTCGCCAAGGCCGTCGAGCTGGTCATCACCGCGATGGACATCTCGATCTGCTTCGCGGACTTCCCGACCGAGCCGATCGCCGACACCACGCGCAAGTTCCGCCAGCTGGGCATCGGCTACGCCAACCTCGGCGCGCTGCTGATGGCCACCGGCCACGCCTACGACTCCGACGGCGGCCGTTCGCTCGCGGCGGCGATCACCTCGCTGATGACCGGCACCGCGTACAAGCGCTCCGCGGAGCTGGCCGGGGTCGTCGGCCCCTACGAGGGCTACGCCCGCAACGCCGAGCCGCACCGCAGGGTCATGCGCCAGCACGCCGCGGCCAACGACCTGGTGCGCACGCTGCACAAGAACGACTCCGCGGTGCACAAGCTGGCCACCATCGCCTGGCAGGACTGCCTGGAGGTCGGTGCCCGCAACGGCTGGCGCAACGCGCAGGCCAGCGTGCTCGCGCCCACCGGCACCATCGGCCTGATGATGGACTGCGACACCACCGGCATCGAGCCGGACCTGGCGCTGGTCAAGTTCAAGAAGCTGGTCGGCGGCGGCTCCATGCAGATCGTCAACCAGACCGTGCCGCGCGCGCTGGAGTCCCTGGGCTACCAGGCCGAGCAGGTCGAGGCGATCGTCGAGTACATCGCCGAGCACGGCCACGTGGTGGACGCGCCGAGCCTCAAGCAGGAGCACTACGAGGTCTTCGACTGCGCGATGGGTGACCGTTCGATCGCCCCGATCGGGCACGTGCGGATGATGGCCGCGGTGCAGCCGTTCATCTCCGGCGCGATCTCCAAGACCGTCAACATGCCGGAGTCGGCGACGGTGGAGGAGGTCGAGCGGATCTACTTCGAGGGCTGGAAGCTCGGCCTCAAGGCGCTGGCGATCTACCGCGACAACTGCAAGGTCGGCCAGCCGCTGTCGGCGGGCAAGACCGCGCGCGCCGCCGGGGAGACCCAGCCCGAGACGGTCGTCGAGTACCGCCCGGTCCGCAAGCGTCTGCCGAAGAAGCGCCCCAGCCAGACCGTGTCCTTCACCGTCGGCGGTGCCGAGGGCTACCTGACCGCGGGTTCCTTCCCCGACGACGGCCTCGGCGAGATCTTCGTCAAGCTCGGCAAGCAGGGCTCGACCCTGGCGGGCGTGATGGACGCGTTCTCGATGTCGATCTCGGTGGGTCTGCAGTACGGCATTCCGCTGGAGTTCTACGTCTCGAAGTTCATGAACCAGCGCTTCGAGCCTGCCGGTATGACCGACGACCCGGACCTGCGGATCGCCACCAGCGTGCTGGACTACCTGTTCCGGCGCCTCGCGCTGGACCACCTGCCGCTGGAGAAGCGCGCCGAGCTCGGCATCTTCACCGCCGAGGAGCGTGCCGCCCAGGTCGAGCAGGGCTACGGCTCCGACGTGGACCTGACCAGCCTGCAGACCACGGTCGACGCCACCCCGCAGCCCGCGCCGCAGGTGGAGAAGGCCAAGTCCGACTCCGAGTCCGCGGGCAAGGTCGGCAGCTCCATGGAGATGCTGGAACTGCGCCAGGGCAAGGCCGCCGACGCGCCGCTGTGCTTCACCTGCGGCACCAAGATGCGGCCCGCCGGGTCCTGCTACGTCTGCGAGGGCTGCGGCTCGACGTCCGGCTGCAGCTGACTCAGGACTCTGACGGGGTGTCTGCCGACGAGGCAGGCACCCCGTCAGTCTGTCCGCCGGATCGAGCGCTCGACGTCCAGCAGGCAGGCGGCGAGGCGGTCGGGCATGGACAGGAACGGGGAATGGCCGCTCGGCAGGGTGTGGACCTGTGCGCAGGGCAGGGCGGTGTGCATGCGGCGCTGGGTGGTGATGCCGAGTGCGCGGTCGTTGAGGCATTCGACGTACACGCGGGGGACGCGGCCGAAGTTCTGGTCGGTGAGAAGGACTTCCGGGCCTCCGAGGGGGATGGCGGGTTCGGGGACGAGCTGAGCTGATGCCCACGAGGCGATGGCGGGAGGGCAGTCCTCGAAGAGCACCTTCTCGGGCTCGGCCACGGTGAGTTCGCCGTTGGCCAGCACGAGGTGATCGCGCAGGACGGACTCGGTGTCATCGCGCATGACATCGGGTGGGAGAACGCCGTTGGGAAGCAGGAACGCGGCGACGTAGACGAGCGTGCGCACGTGTTGCGGGGCCAGCTCGGCGACGGCGGAGATCTGCATGCCGGAAGAGCTGTGGCCGACCAGGATCACGGGCTCGGGCTGGGCCACGACGAGGTCGCGGATCTCTTCGACGGTGGCGCGGTCAGGGGTGTGCACGGTGTGCCCGGCGTGGCGGAGTGCGGCGGCGACGCGGTCCCAGCACCAAGCGCCGTGCCAGTGCGCGTTGACGAGGACGTATGTGTGCATATCGCACACGTTATCTGTGTGCTTTGCACGGAACAAGTGGCAGGATGTCCGCGTGGCAACGAAACGGGGCGGGCCTGAGCTGTTCCGGCTGGTGCGATTCTGGTCGCGCAGGTGGGCGGCGGAGGTGGCCGGGCGCACCGACGAGAGGGTGCACGTCCAGCACGTCCAGGTGGTGGAGGCGGTGAGTCTCACCGGGGACACCGCGGGCATCGCGCATCAGCTCGGGGTGGACCGGTCGGTGGCGAGCCGGATGATCACCGAGGCGGTGGCCGCCGGGTACGCGGTGCGCGAAGCGTCGCCGGTCGACGCGCGGCGGGTGACAGTGCGGCTCACGGACGCGGGGATGGAGCTGCTGGACGCCTCGCACCGGTGGCAGCAGGAGCGGTTCGACAGCCTGGTCGCGCACTGGGAACCGGGCGACCGCAAGCGGTTCGCGGACTACTTGCGCAGGCTGGCGGCCGAGGTGGTCGACGAGCGGTAGCGCGCGATGACCTTGAAGGTCGCGACGGTGATCAGGAGGTAGGCCGGGACGGCGAGCAGTGCCTCGGGGGCGACGATCTCGACGGGCGCCCCGGCCGCGCGGCCGAGGACGATCCTGTTGGCGGACAAGAACGTCAGGTGCAGGGCGATGCTGGTCCACAGAGAGCCGGTCGTGGTCCTCGCGACGAGCAGGGTGTAGCCGAAGAGCGCGAGCAGGAGCAGGTACGAGATCGGCTCCTCGCCGACCGGGGCGATCGACGGCGGAGGCGTTTCCTTGCCCAGCAAGGCGGAAACTCCTGCGGTGACCACTGTGGACAGACCGGGTGCGGCCATGAACAGCGCGGTGGTGAAGGCCGTCGCCCAGCCCTGCTTGTGGCGCTCGCGCAGGTTCTGGAAGACGTAGCCACGGAACACCAGCTCCTCGGGCAGGGCCTCCAGTGCGAAGGCGATCACGGCGTTGGTGCCGAGGAAACCCAGGAGCGCCGGCAGGTCCAGGGGTCCCCAGCGCAACCAGCCGAGCGCGGTCGCGCCGCCGATCGTGACCATCGCCGAGCTCGCGGTGACGAGGAAGCCGAGGCTGAAGTCGCGCGCCGACCAGCGGAATTCCAGATCGGACAGCGGGCGGCGGTCCACCCGCCTGCACAGCAGGATGATCAGCGGGACCGCGATGCCGCCGCACAGCAGGGCGGCGACCAGCTTGTTCGCGCCGCTGCCGCCCGCCACGCCGAGGGCGATCGCGAAGACCGCGGTGCCCAGGAGTGCTCGGATGTACGGATGCATGCTGTCCCTCCTCAATTTCGTACGACTGTACAGAAAAAATCGGGGGTGGCTAGAGTGGGGGTGTGCCGAAGATCGTCGACCACGACCAGCGCAGGCGGGAGCTGGCCACAGCGGTGTGGCGGGTGGTCCGCCGGGACGGGCTGGGCGCCGCGTCGGTGCGCGCGGTCGCCAAAGAGGCCGGCTGGTCGCCCAGTTCGGTGCAGTACTACTTCGCCACCCAGGACGAACTGCTCACCTTCGCCATGCGGATGACCGTGGAGGGGGCCGACGAGCGGCTGCGGGACGAGGCGGGGGTGTCGCAAGACCCGAGGGTGCTGGCTCTCGCGATGCTGGAGCGGTTGCTGCCGTTGGACTCGGATGCGCGGATCGCCACGGAGTTGTGGGTGGCGTTCCTGTCCCGTGTGCTTGTCGACGCCGAGGCGCGGGATTTCAACGCCACGACAGCGCGTGAGACCTCGGAGCTGTTCGCAGGGCTGGTCGGGGGACTGCGCGACGCCGGGATGACCCCCGCGCAGATCGATCTCGATGTGGAGACGGACCGGTTGCACGCGCTCTTCGACGGCCTGTCAGTGCAGGTCGCGACTGACTCGGAGCGGATGACGCCGGAACGCGTGCGCGCGGTGGTCGTGGCTCACATCGACTCGTTGTTGCTGCCGGAACACCGCGGGGCGTGGCATGATCCGCCGCGATGACCTACACCTCCGACAACGGGAAACGCACTACCGACTCTCTTGACGGGCTCTCCGTCGGCGACGCGCTCGGCGCCCAGTTCTTCGTCCCCGGCTCCTCGGTGCCGGACCTCCTCGCCGGTAAGGCCCCACCGCCCCCGTGGCTGTGGACCGACGACACGGAGATGGCCTGCACTCTGGCCGCCGAACTTCGAGATCATGGCTCTGTACAACAGGATCGGCTCGCGATGGCGTTCGCGGAGCGCTGCGAGCCCTACCGCGGCTACGGGCCCGGCGCGGTGGTGATCCTGCGCCGCATCCGCGAGGGCGAGCCTTGGCGCACGGCCGCCGCGTCGGCCTTCGACGGCCAGGGGTCCTGCGGGAACGGGGCGGCCATGCGGGTCGCTCCGCTCGGTGCGTACTTCGCCGGTGACCCGGCGCGCGCAGCGCGCGAGGCCGAGCTGTCCGCCGAGGTCACCCACCTGCACCCGGAAGGGATCGCCGGAGCCGTCGCGGTCGCCCTCGCCGCCGCGCACGCCGCCGATCCCGGGATCACCGCGCGCGACCTGCTCGGCGCTGTCCTGGACCAGATGGCTGAAAGCCAAGTGAGACAGGGAATTGCCAAAGCCGCCGGGCTGTTCGGTTGCTCTACGGCCGAGGCGGCGTACCAACTCGGTAACGGGGCCAGGGCGACCGCGCAGGACACGGTTCCCTTCACCCTGTGGGTGGCCGCGACCCACCTCGACGACTACGCGGCCGCGATCACCGCGTGCGTCGAGGCGGGCGGGGACGTGGACACGACAGGGGCCATCGCCGGCGGGGTGGTGGCCACGCGCTCGGCGATTCCGCAAGCCTGGCTCGCCGCGCGGGAATCACTTCCTCGCTGGTAAGCGAGGGCTATTTCCTAGAGGAGCCGTTCGGTGGCGGCGCGAAATGCGTCCGGGTTGACCTGGGCGCCGCCGCTGTACGGATTCTCCAGCTGGGAGATAGCGAAGAGCAGCAGCGTGATGGTCGCCGTCAGGGACACCACGATAATCACGTGCGGGACCAGGTTGGGTCCGCCGAACAGATACGGAAATGAAACGGACATAATTCCGCCGATGATCAGCGCGAACCACACCACACTGTTCACGCCCTTGCCCGCGGCGTCCAACCGGGCCTGCCGGGACTGGTAGACCTGCCACAGCTGGTTGGCCGCCTCGGCCTGCCTGCTCTCCTGCCAGTCGCCATCGGGCTTGGCCTCGGCGATCACCGTCTTCAGCCGCTCCAGGGTCTGCGCGCCGGTGGCCACCACCGGCGCGCCCTCGCGCATCCGGGGCCACTCCTCGTTGACCACGGCGGCCGAATAGGTCCTGACCAGCTCTTTTACCTGGTCCTTCGTCGGCTCGGGGAGCGAGCTGCCCGCCCAGTGCACCGCGACCAGGGCGTTGGCCTCCGCCGCGGAGTCGGTGCGCGCCTTGGCGGCTGCGTCGAACAGCGAGATCAGCACGAAGGCGACGAGCACCGCGTGCAGGCCGCCGACCACGGCGAACACGCTGCCCGCCGAGGAGTTGTTCCGCTCGTCGTCCCAGCCGAACTTCTTCTGCAGCACCACCGCCACGGTGGCGGCCACGGCCGAAGCACCCAGGACCCAAAGCAACCCAATGGTGTAGATATTCAATTCGGCCCCTTTCTGGTGCAGAATTACATCACGGCGGGCTTGGGTCGTACAGTCGCTGAACAGATGGGACAGAAGGCGTCCGCGCCGGGTGAAAACACGGTGCGATACCGGAAGTGGTGCTCGAATGTCGTATTCCGTTGCTCCATTACGGTGGCGGGGTCGAATGGTCGTCCTGTGCGGCACGGCCCTGTTGCTGGTCGCCGTCGTCCCGTTCCCCGACGGTGACGCCGCGCCGCCGGTCTGCACCGCCTACCAAGTGCGGACGACGGGGCACGGTTCGCTGTCCACCCTGCTCCGCGTCCAGTCGCCGTCGTGGAACCCGGTTTCCCAGCGGCAGCTGGACTTCGCGGTGAACGCGATCGGCTTCGCGCGCTCGCAGGGGCTGACCTACGGCATCGCGTCGCGGGATCGGAACGGACCGTTCCGGCACATCGCGCACGTGGTGACCATCGACAACCAGGGGCGTGCCACCGACCTCGGCCCCGTGCGCAAGTCCGGGCCGGTTCGCTTGCCGCACAGCGGTTTTCTCGACGCGTACGCGGGCGCCGTCTCCGGGAACCGGCTTTACCTGCGCGACGACTCCACGCTGTACGCGCTGGACGTCAACCCGTCCAGTCCGACCTTCCTCGGCGTGCTGAGCGCGGTGCGGATGCGACCGAGCTGGCCGGTCGAGGGTGTGGACGACTTCGCGGTCAACGAGGCGGACGGGCAGCTCTACGGTGTGTCCTCCAGCGGGCCGCTGCACGGGATCCTGGTCCGGATCAACCCCTCCACCGGTGCTGTCACCGCACTGCCGACGCACCCCGAGCTGCCCGGCTGGTCCTCCTACGGCGCCGTGGTGATCGACTCCGCGCGGAACATGTACGCGCTCAACAACAACTCGCACGGCGCCAGCCGGATCTTCCAGATCTCGCTGGACGGGTCCGGTGCGACGCGGGAGGTCGCACAGGGGCCTCGGCTGGTGGCCACGGACGGAGCGGGATGCCTTGCGGCGCCGCCTTCTCCGCCGCCACCCCCGCCGCCGCCGAAGCCCACGCCGACGACGCCCCGGCCCACGCCGCCACCGACGACAACGACGACCCCGGCCCCGCCCACCACCACTCCTCCGGTCACGACGGAGCCGCCACCCACCACGGTGCCGCCGCCCGTGCCGCCGCCGAAGCCGAAGTCCAAGCCGCTCCCCGTGTCCGACCTCAAGAAGGAGGAGGTCGCGCAGTCCTCGCTCACGCCGGCCCGGAAGTGGACCATGGCAACGGTCGTCATGGTGATGATGGGCGCGGGAACGGCTGCGGCGGCGTACCGTAATCGCCGGTGAGATCGCCGGTGCCAAGGGGGACAAGGACATGAACGCGCTCAGCAAGCTCGGCACGGCCCGCGTCGCCCTGACCGCGCTGACCGGGGTCACGGCGCTGTACTTCGTGCTGATCGTCCTCGGCAACGTGACCGACTACGGCACGAACGAGCAGTTCGTCCAGCACGTGCTGGCGATGGACACCACGTTCAACGACCCCGACGTGATGTGGCGGGCGATCACCAGCCCCGCCGTCGTCACGATCGCCTACCTGCTGATCATCGCGTGGGAGGCGGTGACCGCGGTGGTGCTGGTCGCCTCGGTCGTCGCGTGGCTGCGGCGGGGCCGCGAGGAGACCGCGCGGCGGCTGGCCGTCCTCGGCTGGGTGATGGCGGTGCTGCTGTTCGGTGGCGGGTTCATCGCGATCGGCGGCGAGTGGTTCCAGATGTGGCAGTCCTCGAAGTGGAACGGCATGGAGGCCGCGTTCCGCAACGTCGTCATCGCCTCGATCGGCCTGATCATCGCGCTCGGCGGCGCACGCGCGCGGGACTAGCGGTGGGTCTTGTAGTACTTGCTGACGCGGGCGCGGTTGCCGCATGAGGGCTTGCACCACGCCTGCCGCGGGTGCTGCTTGACGAAGTAGAGCACGCACCGCGGAGCCGGACATGCTTGCAGGCGTTCGCGTTCCGGTCCGGCCAGGAACTCGATCGCTGCCTGCGCGAGGGTAGCCAGGACCGTGGCGGTCGCGTCGGTCGGCTCAGCCTGTTCGACCAGCGAGGGCGTACCGTCCGTGGGCCAGGCGAGCTGCGTCAGCCGGGGGCGCGCCGCCGCGTTCAGCACCGCGACGGCCTCCTGCTGGTCCACGAGCCGGTTCGCGTCGGCCTTGCTCGGCGGGCCGGGGCGGACCGCGAGGGCGAACAGCGAGCGGATCGCGCGGCGCAGCTCGACGATCGCGGGCAGCGAGGCGTCCGGCAGCCGCGTGCCGAGGCGTTGCGCCACCCACTCGGCCGAGAGGGCGTCGGCCACGCCGCCGTGCCCGTCGTGCCGGATGGTGCTCACGAAGTCCAGGACCAGGTCCACGGCGACAGTCTAATGGCTTTTCGGCGAGCAACCATGTAGCTTCCCTAATGGTTAAGTCTCCGAAACCCATTAGGGAGATGCCGTGCTTCCGCTTCGCGGGCTGCCGTCCCTCGCCGGACCGCTGCCGTCCTTCGCTCCCGCGACCGCGCCCCCCGCTCCCTCGCCGCTGTTCGCCGCCTGGCTGGCGGAGGCGGTCGAGGCCGGTGTGCGGGAGCCGCACGCCGTCACCCTGTCCACTGTGGACGGACGTGGTCGGCCGTCGGCGCGGGTGCTGATCCTCAAGGACCTCAAGGGGGACGGCTGGCAGTTCGCCTCGACGCGGGCCGGTCGGAAGGGCCGGGAGCTGGCCGCGAATCCCCGGGCGGCGCTGACCTTCTACTGGTCGGCGCTGGGCAGGCAGGTGCGCGTGCGCGGCGCGGTGAGCGCGGCGGGAGCCGACGTCAGCGCGGCCGACTTCCTCGGCAGGAGCCCGAGCGCCCGTGCGGTCGCACTCGCCGGCAGGCAGGGGCAGCGGCTGACGGACCCGGGGGAGGTCGGTCCCGCCGTGGAGCAGGCCCGAGCGCGGATCGACGCCGATCCGGGGCTGGTGTCGCCGGACTGGACCCTCTACACGCTGCACGCCGACGAAGTCGAGTTCTGGCAAGGAGATCCCGACCGGCGGCACATCAGGCTGAGCTACCGGCTCGGCGAGGACGGATGGACGAAGGAGCTGCTGTGGCCGTGACCCGACGACTGGCCGAGATCGGCAAGGGGCATCGCAGGCTCCTGTCCCTTGTGGACGGAGCGGATCTCGCGGCGCCGTCGGCGCTGCCCGGCTGGTCCCGGCTGCACGTGGTGGTGCACGTGGCGAACCTGGCCGCGGCGTTCACCCGGCAGGCCGAGTACGCGTTGGCCGGCCGCACGATCGAGGTCTACGACGGCGGAGCCGCCGGACGCGCGGCCGCGATCGAGGCCGGGGCCGCCCGGCCCGCCGAAGAGGCCCTGCGCGGGCTCTCAGCGGCCACGACGGAGCTGGAGCGGGTGTGGGGCACTGCGGGCGAGGCGGACTGGCGGCGGCCGGTCAGCTACCGGCAGGGCGACCTGGCCGGAACGGTGCTGGCCTACTGGCGGGAGCTGGAGGTGCACACCGCCGACCTCGATCTCGGGTACCGCACCTCGGACTGGCCGGACGAACTGTGCGCGCACCTCGAGGAGTTCCTGGGTTCTCGTCTTCCCGAGGGCGCCGGGTTGGTCGGCACGGCCCAGGAGCGTGCCGCGCAACTCGCCGGTCGGGCGCCGTGTCCGGTGGATCTTGGACCATGGCCGTGAGCCGGATGGGTGCCGAGCGGGTCGCCGTGGGCCGAAATCACGCTTGGCCCTGCCTGTAAGTGGTAATACTGGCCTTCGTGTTCGCCTATCTCCCCGTCTCCGGTCCCGTGTGCTTCGAGCCGGACGGCATGCGGCTGCGCTGGAAGGCGGGCTGCGCCGAGGCGAGCTACGTCGGCGACTTCGTCGCCTGGCCGGACATCCGCGATGCCGACCCGTTCGCGACTCCGCCGGAGCTGCGGTTACGGGACGGCCGCACGGTCTTCCTCGCCGCGGAGCAGAGCGAGGAGCTGGCCGAGCGGCTGTGGGCGGCCGGGGTGACGCTCGTGCACCGGCCCGACGTGTGGGGGCACCTGCTCGAACCGTTCCTGGACCGCGACTACGAGGAGGTCAAGGAGCGGATCGAGGACAACCTCCGGTACTGGGGTTTCACCGAGGCCGAGGTCGACCTGTTCCGGGAGCGGGTCCGCTGGCGGATGCTGCTGTTCACCCGCTTCGGCGGGGAGTGGACCACCTACGGGCAGGCCGACCTCGTGCTGGCGTGGTTCCTGCTGCGCATCCCGCCGATGTTCGTCAGCCCCGGCGACTACCGCCGGTTCCGCAGGCTCAACGACGAGATCGCTGATCGACCCACCCAGGGCGGCACCCGGTAAACCTATGCTGGCCCGATGAGGGTGCGCGATGCGGTCGCGGGGCTGGCGGCGGCCGCGGTGTTCGCCGCGGTGCTGGTGCTCGGGCCGGACGCCGGGAAGGTGCGCGGGGTCGCGGTCGAGGCGCCCCCGCCGGTGGCAGCCACCTCCGAGCGCCCGGTGGTGCGGCCCGCCCTCAAGACGGGGGACAACCCGTTGCTGGGGACCGGAATCGGGCTGCGCGAGATCACCTGCGGGCTCCCGAAGTTCGGCAGGGCGGCCGAGCAGCTGCGGAGCTACTACAAGGCCATGATCACTTGCATGGACGACGCCTGGCGGCCCGCGCTCGAACAGGCCAACCTGCCGTTCAGCTCGCCGGAGCTGAACATCGAGGACAAGCCGGTGACCGGCTGCGGCCCTGCGCCCTCCGGTGACGAGGCGACCGCGTTCTACTGCGGCGCGGACCGGACGATCTACGTGCCGAGGGCGACCGTGCTCGACGCCGTGGAGTCGCACCGGCCCGGCCACCTGAACCTGCTCGGGCACGAGTACGGCCACCACGTGCAGCTGCTCAGCGGGATCGCGGTGGCCAACGGCATGGCGGTGCGCAGGGCGGGCGAGAAGACCCCGGCGGGCCTCGAGCTGATCCGCCGCCAGGAGCTGCAGGCCAACTGCTTCTCCGGCCTGTTCATCGCCGCCGCGGCCGGGCGGGGCACGGTGACCAGGCAGCTCGCCGACGCCGCCGTGCGCTCCTTCAACGACACCGTCGCCGACGACACCCACGGCAAGATCCCCAACCAGGTGCGGTGGGGAACGGACGGGTTCCGCAAGCGCACGACCGCCGCCTGCAACACCTACAGCGCCCCCTCCGCACAGGTGGCCTGAACACGGGCGAACTGGGTGAACCCGGAAATTCGGGCTATCGCGGTGCCGGGCCGAGTCGCTAGCGTGCCAGAGGGTAGGCACCGCTCCGACGAGGAACGGAGACACCCGTGAGGATCGCGGACGTGTTGCGCGGCAAGGGGTCGGCCGTGGCGACCATCGAACAGCAGAGTCCGGTGACCGCGCTGCTCGCGGCACTGGCCGAGCACAACGTCGGCGCGCTGGTCGTCGTCGACGCCGAGGGCGGGCTCGCCGGGATCGTCTCCGAACGCGATGTCGTGCGGCGGCTGAACGAGCGCGGCGCGGACGTGCTGGCCGGGCCGGTCTCGGCGATCATGACGAGCAAGGTGTTCACCTGCGGACCGGAGGAGACCGTCGACACCCTCACCGTGCAGATGACCGAACGCCGCATCCGGCACGTCCCGGTGCTCAGCGACGGCGCGCTCGTCGGCATCGTGAGCATCGGTGACGTGGTGAAGAGCCGGATCTCGCAGCTGGAGGAGCACGGTGAACAGCTCCAGGCCTACATCGCCCAGGGGTGAGCTGGCTACCGTGGCCCCGTGGAGATTGGTTTCGCGGCCCCGGTGTCCGGTTCCTGGGCGACCCGCCCGAACCTCGCTCGCGTGGCCCGGCGCGCGGAAGAGCTCGGCTACCACTCGCTGTGGACGTTCCAACGGCTGCTGTCGCCGGTGGACGGGTCCTGGGGTGAGCCGTACCGGGCTGTGCAGGACCCGATCGTCGCGCTGTCCTACCTCGCGGCGCTGACCGAGCGGATCAGGCTCGGCGTCGCCGTGCTGAACCTGCCGTTCTGCTCGCCGGTGGTGCTGGCCAAGCAACTCTCCACACTGGACATCGTGTCGGACGGCCGCCTCGACGTGGGGCTCGGCATCGGCTGGGCGGCCGAGGAGTTCGCCGCGGCCGGGGTCGATCAGCGCGGTCGCGGGCGCAGGGCCGAGGAGTTCATCGCCGTCCTCCGTGCACTGTGGACGGACGAAGAGGTCGAGCACGAAGGGGAGTTCTACCGCGTTCCGCGCACCAGGATGGACCCGAAGCCGGTCCAGCGGCCGCATCCGCCGGTGTTGCTCGGGGCGAAGGCCGAGGCGGCGCTGCGGCGCACCGGGCGGCTCGCAGATGGCTGGATCAGCAGCAGTAGCACAGATCTGCGCACCATCGGCGACTCGATCGCGATCGTCCGGGAGGCCGCGACCGAGGCGGGGCGCGACCCGTCGGCCCTGCGCGTCGTCTGCCGCGGGCCGGTCATGGTGCGCCCGGAAGGCGCTGCCGGGCGGCGTCCGCTGACGGGGTCGTTCGCCGAGATCCGCCGGGACCTCGCCGTGCTCGCCGAACAGGGCGTGACCGAGGTGTTCATCGACCTCAACTTCGATCCGGAGATCGGTTCGCCGGAGGCCGACCCCGAGGAGTCGATGCGGCGCGCCGAGGCCGCGCTGACCGAGCTGGCGCCTGCCTAGCCGCCGAACCAGCTCGCCGCGTCGAGCCGGACCCCCTCGGCTGGGGCCAGGGTGCGCAGTGCCGACTCGACCTGCTGAAGCCTTTGTGCGCCAAGGGCTTCCTCCCATTCCGCGCGCAGCTTGTCGAAGATCGCGGCCGAGCGGGCGAGCGAGTCGATGCCGCGCGGGGTGAGCCGGACGAGCTTGCGCCTGGCATCCCCGGCATCGTCGACGCGCTCGGCGTAGCCCAGGGCGACCAGGCGGTCCACCGTCTTGCCCGCGGCCTGTTTGGAGACGCCGAGCCGCCTGCCCAGCTCGCTCGCGGAGGCTCCGGTGATCCCGATCGCCTGCATCGCGAAGCCGTGGGCCGGGCGCACGTCGGGATGACCCTGTTCGGCCAGCTCGGCGTGCAGCCGGTCGATGATCGCGCGGAACCCGGCGAACAGCAGTAACGGCAGTTCGAAGCCGGGGGGCTTGCGCAACTCGACAACCTGGTTTACCTTTTCGTCAACCACGTTGTCGAGTTTACCCGGAGGCCGCATGTTCACCGACCACACGATCGACACCGCCCCCGCGGCCTCGCGCCGGGCCATGGAGGCGACCAAGGCGAAGTTCGGCTTCGTGCCCGTGCCGGTGGCCCGGCTCGCCGAATCGCCGCACCTGCTGGACGGCTTCCTCAGGCTGAGCGGGATCTTCGAGAGCACCACGCTCGACATGACCTCCCGCGAGACGGTGATCATGACGGTGGCCGTGCGCAACGGCTGCCAGGTGTGCATCGAGATGCACGCGGCGAAGCTCGCCGAGCACCCGGAGCTGGTCGCGGCGCTGCGCGAGCAACGCGTGTTACCCGAGGAGCGGCTCGAAGCCGTGCGGCGGTTCACCCTCGCGGTGCTGGAGACCGCGGGCGCCGTCGACGACGAGGAGCTGTCGGCTTTCCTGGCGCACGGCTACACGAAGCAGAACGCGTTGGAGGTGGTGCTGGGCATCGGCACGTACACGATGTCCACTCTGGCGAACCGGCTGACGCGGGCCTAGGGCCGGGCCACCGTCAGCCACGTTCGCAGGCCGAGGCCCAGCAGTGATCGCGCCGACCTGCTGGGCAACGAGGCCAGTTTCGGGGCCATCGCGGGCAGCCGGTGGTGCCGGCCGAGCGCGACACCGCGGGCGGCGTTCAGCGCGGCGACGGGGTGGTTGTCCAGCACGCTGTGCGGCATGTCCCGGAAGGGCACGAGCACCCCGTCCGGCAGCAGCCGCGCGGTCCGCTCGGCCACCGGGCGCACGGTCCGCAGGTCGCGCTCGGCGGTCAGCACCGCGGTGGGCCAGCTGAAGTCCTCCAGGGCGCTGAGCAGGCACCGCGGCTCGCCCTCGAACGCGGGGAAACCCTTGGCGTGCTTGGCGAAGGCCACGGCCTGGTCCAGTGGGAGGCCGTCCGGTTCGAGGTCGTAGAGCTCGCGGTAGTTCATCGCCGAGACCAGGTCCAGCTCCAGCACGTACCGGCTCGGCTTGCCCAGTTCCTCGTCGGCCACCCGGTGCATCCAGCGCCACGGCCCCCACCGGCCCGCGGCCACCGCGTCGAGCAGCCGGTCCACCAGGGCGGGCCCGCCCAGCTCGTAGAAGACGGGGATCACGCTGCCGGTCTCCTCGACCGGGATCACGCCGCTGTCCACCAGTTCGCGCAGCTTCGCGGCCACGCACGCGGTGGCCGGGTCGTCGCCGTGCCAGAGCAGCCGCCGCACCTCGTCCCGCGCGACCGCGAAGTCCGAAACGGTGGAGTAGGTGGAGTCCAGGACCATCCCGGCGACCCGTTCGGGGTGCTTGGCCCCGAAGGTCTGCGCCAGGTACGCGCCGTAGGAGCTGCCGAACACCACCGCGCGGTCGATGTCGCAGTCGTCGAGCACGGCGGCCAGGTCGTCGGCCGCGGCGTCCACGGTGAGCGCGCCGAAGGGCAGGTCGTGGCCGTGCTCGTCGTGCCGGGACAGGCCGATCCCGCGGTGCTCCACCATGATCACGTCGAACTCGCGGCGGGCGGCCAGCGTCCGCTGCCGGTGGTAGGGCAGCACCGAGGCGAGGCCGGGGCCGCCGGGCAGGATGAGCAGCGGCGTCGCGCCCCTGCTGCCCTCGCGGACGTAGGTCAGCTCGAACCGGCGGGAACCGCCCTCGATCATCGGCCTGCTCAGCCTGCGCACCGACGGGCGCTGGCGGAACTCCGCGATCACCCGCTCACTGCGCTGGTCCCGCTTCCGCTCGCGTCGTGCGTCCCATTCCGTGTCCACAGTGGACATCCATCCCCCTTCGGCCCCGCCCCCGGTGAACGAGCGGGGCGGCCGCCGGGTTCCTGCACTCAGCCCGCCGACCGGAAGGTCCTGCGGTACGCGCTCGGCGCGACCCCGAGCCTGGCACGAAGGTGTTGCCGCAGCGAAGCCGCCGTGCCGAAGCCCGCCCGAGTCGCGATCTGGTCCACCGGCAGATCGGTGTCCTCCAGCAGCCTGCGGACGTGCTCGACGCGCTGGTGCACCAGCCACTGGCCGGGGCTCATCCCGGTCTCCTCGCGGAAGCGCCTGGTGAAGGTGCGCACGCTCATCCGGGCGTGTTCGGCCAGCTCGCGCAGGGTCAGCGGCTCGCCGAGGCGGTGCAGCGCCCACTCCCGGGTGGCCGTCGTGCTGGCCTCGGTGGGCGCGGGCAGCGGGCGCTCGATGAACTGCGACTGCCCGCCGTCCCGCCAGGGCGCGATCACGCAGCGGCGGGCGGCCCGGTTCGCCACCCCGCTGCCGTGGTCGCGGCGGATGACGTGCAGGCACAGGTCGGGGCCCGCGCCGACGCCCGCCGAGGTCAGCACGTCGCCGTCGTCGACGAACAGCACGTCCGGATCGAGCAGGACCCTCGGAAACAGCCGCCGGAACCGGCGCGCGTAGCTCCAGTGCGTCGTCGCGGGCCTGCCGTCGAGCAGGCCCGCCGCGGCGAGCACGAAGGCGCCGGTGCAGATCGACATCATCCGCGCGTGCCGCGCCGCCTTCCGCAGGGCGTCGATCACGTGCTGGTCGAGCACGCCGTCCTTGACCGGGCTGCCCTGCTGCATCCCGATGGTGATCACGGTCTGCGCCCAGTCCAGCGCCTCCGGGCCGTGCTCGGGGTGGACCCGATAGCCGGCGGCACAGCGGATCGGGCCACCGTCCGGGGTGCAGACGCGCACCTCGTACAGCGGCTCGCCGTCCTCGTCCCGCGCGGCGCCGAAGACCTGTGCGGGCACCCCGAGGTCGAAGCCGACCGAGCCCTCCAGCGCGAGCACGGCGATGCGGTGCGGTCCGGTCATGGCCCGATCCTGACACAGGTTGGCCGTCAGGCCACTCGTCCGGGTGAAACCGCTGGTCGAGGCTGATCCTGTGACGCACAGACCGCACCGGGCCTGGCTGGTGGCCGCCGTCACCTTCATCGCGCTCGTCGGCGCGGCCGGATTCCGGGCCACCCCCGGCGTGATGATCAACCCGCTGCACGAGGAGTTCGGCTGGCCGCTGAGCACCATCTCGCTCGCGGTCTCGATCAACCTGCTGCTCTACGGCCTGACCTCGCCGTTCGCCGCCGCCCTGATGGACCGCTTCGGCATCCGGCAGGTAGTCGCCTGGGCGTTGCTGCTCGTCGCGGCGGGCAGTGGGCTGACGGTCTTCATGGCGCAGTCCTGGCAGCTCATCCTGTTTTGGGGTGTCTTCGTCGGCCTTGGCACGGGATCGATGGCGTTGGCCTTCGTGGCGACGGTGACCAATCGGTGGTTCGTCAAGCACCGTGGCGTCGTGACCGGCGTGCTCACCGCGGGCGGTGCTGCTGGCCAGTTGGTGTTCCTTCCTCTGCTCGCGCTGATCGTCGAACAAGGCACCTGGCGGTTCGCGTCGCTCACGGTGGCCCTTGCGGCGCTAGCGGTGGTTCCGCTCGTGTTGTGGCTGTTGCGCGATCACCCCGGCGAGGTCGGTTTGACCGCCTACGGTGCTTCGGGTCCTGTGGAGGCTCCGCCCGCGCCTGTCGGAGGAGCGGCGCGACGAGCCGTCAAGGCGTTGTTCTCCGCCGCGCGCACGAAGACGTTCTGGTACCTCGCGGGTGGCTTCGCGATCTGTGGCATGACGACGAACGGCTTGGTGGGGACGCACTTCATTCCTGCTGCGCACGACCACGGCATGCCCACCACGGCCGCCGCGGGCCTGCTCGCGCTCGTTGGCATCTTCGACATCGCGGGCACTGTGTTCTCCGGTTGGCTGACGGACCGGATCGACTCGCGTGTGCTGCTGGGGATCTACTACGGACTGCGTGGTGTGTCATTGGCGATCCTGCCCAGTTTGTTCGACGCCACCGCGCACCCGAGCATGTTGGTGTTCATCATCTTCTACGGCTTGGACTGGGTGGCCACGGTGCCGCCGACCGTTGCGCTGTGCCGGGAGCACTTCGGCGCAGACGGCGCTGTGGTCTTCGGTTGGGTCTTCGCCTCGCACCAGGTCGGTGCGGCGATCGCGGCGACCGCGGCCGGACTTGTCCGCGACTCGCTGGGTGAGTACACCGTGGCTTGGTATGTCGCCGCGGGTTTGAGCATGGTCGCCGCCGCGCTGTCGATGCTGATCGCGCATAGTGGGCGCCGTGACGCAGCCGCCGTTTTGGGACCAGACCGAGCGCATGCCGCAGGGGAGGGCGCTGAGGGAGCGCTCACACGAACTCCTGGAGGTCAAGCCGGGTGAGGTCGTGCTCGACGTCGGGTGCGGAACGGGCCACGCGGTCGCCGAGTTGACCTCACTGGGCGCGCGGGCCATCGGGGTCGACGCCGGGGATGCGCTGTCCTTCGCGAAGGAGTGGTTCCCCTCGTGCGACTTCCGCAACGGGAGCGCGGAGAACCTGCCGGTCGAGTCGTCCTCTGTGGACTGTTATCGTGCCCAGCGGCTGTACCACCTGCTCGCCGAGCCGTCGCGGGCGCTGGCGGAGGCTCGCCGGGTGCTCGTGCCGTGGGGCAGGATCGCGCTGATCGGCCAGGACTACGACATGTGGGCCGTGGCCTCTGACGCCCCCGAGCGGACCCGCGCGCTGCTGCACACCTACGCCCAGCGGATGTCCACGCCGAACGGTGGCCTCAAGTATCGGGAGTTGTTGCTGGACAACGGCTTCACCGATGTGCGCGTGGAGGTTCATACGGCGGTGCACAGCGACCACGCCGCGCTCGCGCCGCTGTTGAAGCAGATCGCCGCGTCGGACGCGGACGACTGGCTCGACGAGCAGGCCGACCGGGGAGCGCGTGGCCGGTTCCTCGCGGTGCTGCCGTCTTTTCTAGTGGTCGGAGTGCGGGCCGCTGCACAAGAATGAGCGCGTGGAGCTGACGATCCGGCCGCTTGCCGACGAAGACGTGTCCGCGCGCTACGAGCTCAACCGGGTCGCGTTCGGTCGAACCCAGCCGTTGTCGCAGGTCGAGGCTACCTTGTCGCGGATCGCCGACCATGCGGGCATGAACTGGTGGGGCGTGTTCGACGAACGCGGCACGCTCGTCGCGGATGCCGCGGACCGCGAACAGGGCCAGTGGTTCGGCGGGCGGCTCGTACCCACCAGCGGCATCGCGGGTGTCGCGGTCGCGCCCGAGTTCCGTGGAACCGGGGTCGCACAGAAGCTGCTCAAGCACATGCTCGGCGCCGCGCGGGACCGAGGCGCGGTGATCAGCACCTTGATGCCGAGCGTCCCTGGTCTCTACCGCAAGCTCGGTTGGGAGCAGGTCGGCGCGATCGTGGACGAACGCGTCGTCACGACGGCCTTGCAGTCGGTACGCGCCGTACCCGGTGTGACCGTGCGCCCTGTGACCGTCGAGGACTTCCCGGTGGTGGAGGAGGTCTACCGTGCGTACGCGCGCGCCGGGAACGGCCTCATGGAGCGCAGTGGCCCGCTCTTCAAGGCGACTCTCGCCGAAGTGCTCGACGAGTACCGCATGACGTTGGTGGAGGGCCCTGACGGCGCGGAGGGCTACGCGAGTTGGAAGCGCACGGACGGCTACGGCCTCGGTGCGAAGCTCATCGTCAAGGACCTGATCACGCTGACCGAGCGCGCCCTGACGACCCTGCTGGCGCAGTTCGGCAGTTGGGGGACTGTGGCGCCCACGACGGAGATACGCCTGGCGCTACCTGACGAACTCGTGTGGGGACTGCCCGTGCACTTGGAGCGCGCATCGACGGATGCGTGGATGCTGCGCCTCGTGGACGCGCCAGCGGCGATCTCGGCTCGTGGGTGGCCAGAGCTGCGTGCGACCGTCGACCTGGAGATCGTGGATGAGGTGTGCCCGTGGAACGCGGGACCGCACCGTTTGATGGTTGCGGGAGGCTCAGCGACGTTGGAGCCCGGCGGTAGCGGCGAGGTGGTCATCGGCAGTCGCGGGCTCGCGGTGCTCTACGGCGGTGGAGCGAGCACGGCGGCACTGCGTCGGTACGACTTGCTCTACGGCGGCGACGGCCGCACGGATGCCTTGCTGGACGCAGCGTTCGCTGGGCCGCGACCGGGGTTGCTGGACGCCTTCTAAGCAGGGTGGTGGTCGGGGACCGCGTTGAGTTCGATGCCGTGCTCAAGCAGGGCCTTCATCGCGCACAGCGCCGTGGTGAAGCCGCCGACGGTGTCGTTGACCCAGCGGAGGCGATCTTCGTCGGAACCGGAGAAGCCGGTTTCCGTGACTTCGACGAAGGTGGCGTTCTCCCCGTGCGGAGTGAACCGCAGCTCCACCGTTGTCGGCTGTTCGTAGTTGCCCCATTCGAACCGGATCAGTCGTCCTTCCTCGACCTCCTTGACGTGGACGTCGACGGACGCGCCGTACGTTTCCCACTCCCAGCGCAGCTCTGCCCCCGGGACCATCGCCCCGCTGCTCTTGCTGTACCAGAACCGCGTGGTCACGGCCGGGTCGGCGAAGGCACGGAACGCCTCCTCCGCGGAAGCACGGACGATCATGCAAGCGGATGCGTTCTGCATGGCCTCATCGTGCACCCGTATTAAGGCGTCCGCTCTGCGAGCTTGGCCAGGTGGCGGGAGAAGCCGAGCAACGCGGCACGAAGCTCGACGGGCTTGCGGATGACGAACGGCCACTCCAGGCCCGCGAGCATTCGCGCCATGCCGTCCAGCTTCTCCGCGCGTGTGCGCAGAATGACCACGCCCTGCTCTTCGGCCACGGTTCCTGTCGTAGGGGGGATGCGTCTGCGCACCGCGTCGACTGGGCCCTCTACGACGACTTCGACCTCCCACATGTACAGCACGCCTGCTAGTGACCGCGTGACGTGCTCGACCGCATTGAAGTCCGCAGGCATCTCGAACGTCTTGTCCTGCAACGAAACCGACTGCACGCGGTCGAGCCTGAACGTGCGTAGTTCGCTGCGGCGGTGGTCGTGACCCGTGACGTACCAACGCCCTGAGTGGAAGACCACGCCGTAAGGATCCAGTTCGCGGTCGGACTCCTCGTCATGCCACGACCGGTATCGGAGGTGCACGCGCGTCCTACGGCGCACAGCCTCGCCCATGACCAACAACGTGTCCGTGTCCGGAGCTTTGCCCTCACGGGGAAGCAGTGTGAAGCCCAGTGCTTCTTGGACTGCCTGCGTGCGTTCGCGCAGCGCGGGCGGAAGCACACGTTGGATCTTCGCGAGAGCACTGTCGACCGCGGGCTCCGTTGTCGCCAAACCGATCCGTTTGCTGGCGGTGAGCCCTAGCGTCACCGCGACAGCTTCGTCGTTGCTCAGCATCAGCGGCGGCAGCTTGTAACCGGGACGCAGCCGGTAGCCCCCGTAGCGGCCGCGGTCGGCCTCCACCGGAACGCCGAACTCGGCCAGTCTGGTGGCATAGCGGCGCACGGTGCGCTCGTCCACGCCAAGCCGCTGGGCCAGCTCCCGGCCGAGCAGGTGGTGGTGCGCCTGGAGCAGCTCCAGCATGGCCAGGAGCCGGGTGGTGGGATGTGGCACGGGTCACAACCTTAATCCGGACGTGTTCTGTCCGGTTTTGATTCTACGGTTCTCCCGACGACATCGAGCGAGGAGAAACGACATGACCACTTACGTTCTGGTTCCCGGTGCGTGGATCGGCGGCTGGGCCTACGCGGAGGTCGCTGACCTGCTGCGGGCCGAGGGTCACGAGGTGCACGCGGTCACGCTCAGCGGCCTGGATGGCGGCGGTGACGCGGCGTCGATCGACCTGGAGACGCACATTGCGGACGTGGTCGGCGTGATCGGCGACCGCGAGGACGTGGTCCTGGTGGGGCACAGCTACGCGGGCATGGTGATCACGGGCGTGGCCGACCGGGTGGGTGAGCGGCTGGCGAAGCTGGTCTACCTCGACTCGGCGCCGTTCGAGAACGGTGAGTCCATGCTGGACTTCAGCGGGCCGATCCCGAACGTCGACGGTCGCTTCCCGTTCCCGTCCTTCGAGGCGCTGAGCCAGGACGCGGGCATCGACAAGGACACCTACGACGTCCTGAGCACCAAGGCGGTCGGTCACCCCTACGGCTCGTACGCGCAGCCGTTGCGGATCAGCGACAAGGAACCGACCTACGAGCGCGTCGTGATCGCGTGCGACGACTTCCGCGGACTCGTCGCGACGGGCATGCCTCGCTTCCAGCAGTTCGTGGCGCCCGTGTGGAAGCGCGTGGACATCGACACAGGTCACTGGCCCATGATCACGACGCCCAAGGAGCTCGCGGCGGTCCTGAACGCCCTCTGAACCCGGCGCCCGCCGTGGTCGCCGCATTAGTCTCGGCGCGTGCTCACGATCCTCAGCGCGGTGGCGGTGGCCGCGACGCTCGTCGTCCCGGCCACCCACCCCGCCCCGGTGCCCCTGATCATCGACACGGACATCTGTGCCGCGGTGGACGACGTGTCCGCGCTCGCGATGGCCAACCTCATGCACAGCAGGGGCGAGGCGAAGCTGCTCGGTGTCATGGTCGACACGCGGGGCGACGCGGGCGCAGCTGCGGTGGATGTGGTCAACACGCACTACAAGCACCCGAACATCCCGATCGGCGCCCTCAAGCCGACGGACAACTCCACTTGTGAGCAGTTCGCGCACAACTACGCGCCACAGCTCGCGAAGAAGTTCCCGCATGACTTACAAGGCGGCAATGCAGCTCTCGAAGCGACTGCGCTCTACCGCAAACTGCTTGCCACACAAAGGGACCGCAGTGTCGTAGTGGTCTCCTTGGGAGCCACGACGAACCTGCGCACCCTGTTGGACGCTGATGCGGATCTGGTGCGCAGAAAGGTCTCCCGGCTGATCGTGATGGGCGGCCAGTACCCGCGTAGCGCCTCTGAACCCGAGTTCAACTTCGCCCTCGACCCGGCGGCGACCGCGCGCGTAGTGCACGACTGGCCGACGCCCGTCGTGTTCAGCGGTGGAGAGCTCTCGGTGTCCTTCGGCAAACGGATCACCGGAACGAGCCCGCTGGCGGAGACCTTCCGCATCGGTTTCGGTGCCGGCGCCGACGGTGAGCTGTGGGACGTGCTGCCGATGTACTACGCGGTGCGCGGCGCGAAGCACTTCACCGAGGTGCGCGGCGGCTCGAACCGCGTCGGCGCGGGCGGGGCGAACGAGTGGGTCAGCCCGCCGACCCGCGACCACGCGTACCTGAAGCTCGCGAGCGAGAAGCCGGTCATCGCGAAGATCATCGAAGACATGCTGGTCAGCGCTCCTTAACGGAGGGTGGTTGGCACGTCCCGGGGGCGACAGGGCAGGCTAGGAAGGGTGTCGAGCTCCCGCAACGCTTCACGCGTGTTCTTCCAGGCCGTCCTGCGCCGTCCCAGCCTGATCGGTGGCGTGTGGCCCAGTTCCCCCGCGCTGGCCGCCCGGCTGGCCTCGGTCATCCCCGGTTCCGGCGACCCGGTCGTCGTCGAGCTGGGCGCGGGCAGCGGCGCGGTCAGCGACGGCATCACCGCCCGCCTCGGCTCGCGCGGCCGCTACCTCGCGGTCGAGCTGGACGAGGAGCTGGCCGGCCACCTGCGGGAGAACTACCCGCGCATGGAGGTCCTCAACGCCAACGCCACCGAGCTGGGCAAACTGCTGGCCGACCGGGGCGTCGACGCGGTCGACGCGGTGGTCAGCGGCCTGCCGTGGGCGCTGATCGGCGAGCAGGGCCAGCGCGAGATCCTCGGCCACGTCGCTGAGGTGTTGCACCCGCACGGCGTCTTCACCACCTTCGCGTACGTGCACGCCCTCGGCATGGACAACGCCCGCCGGTTCCGCCGCCTCCTCGAAGCCACCTTCGACGAGGTCCTGCTGACCCGCGTCGTCTGGGCGAACCTCCCGCCCGCCATCACCTACGTCTGCCGCCGCCCCCGGTAACCGCCGGAGCCCGGTTGCCGCTCTGGCAACCGGGCCCCGTCCGTCACACCACCGCGTCGATCTCCGCGAGGAGCCGCTTCCGCACGTCCTCACCGCAGAACGACGCGCGCACGCCGTTGCGGGCCAGCTCGGCGAGATCGTTCCTGTCGAAGCCGAACTCCTTGTGGCACAACAGGTATTCGCGGTTGAGATCGGTGTCGAACATGCCGGGGTCGTCGGTGTTCAGGGTGACGAGCACCCCGGACTGCACCAGGCGGGGCAGCGGGTGCTCACCGATCGATCGCACCGCGCGCGTGCGCAGGTTCGACGTAGGGCAGATCTCCAGCGCGATCCGCCGTTCGGCCAGGTGCTCCACCAGGCGCGGGTCGTGGATCGCCGAGACACCGTGGCCGATCCGCTCCGCGCCCAGGTCGTGCACGGCGGACCAGATCGTGGCCGGCCCCGTCGTCTCCCCGGCGTGCGGCACGCTGTGCAACCCCGCTTCCCGGGCCAGGGTGAACATCGAGGCGAACTGCGCCCGACCCACTCCGATCTCCGGGCCGCCCAGCCCGAACGCGACGGTCCCCTGTGGACGGTGCCGCAGCGCCCACCGCACGGTGGTGGTCCCGGCGGCGCGGCCCTTCTCGCCGGGGATGTCGAAGATCCACGCCAGCAGCACGCCGTGCTCGTCGAAGGCCCGCTTGCGGCCGGTCTCCAACGCCTCGGCCAGCTCGTCGGGCTCGATCCCGGCCAGCAGGTGCAGATGCGGTGTCACGGTGACCTCGGCGTAGCGGACGGTGCACCGCGCGAGGTCGCGTGCGAGACCGGTCACCAGGGTCACGATGTCCTCGCCGGTGCGCACGAGGGCGCTCACCGCGAGGATCACGTCCAGGAAGTGCGCGAAGTCCGTGAAGACGTAGAAGTCCTTCAACAACGCTTCATCGGTCGGCACACCGCCGTCGGGGTGGCGGCGCGCGAGTTCGAGCACGGTCGGCACGGAGGCGGCGCCGACGAGATGGACGTGCAGTTCGGTCTTGGGGAGCGCGGCGACGAACGCCGCGATGTCGTCGGACATGCGGAAACAGACCTTCCAAGAAAGGGATGAGTGGGCTCGGGCGATCAGGCCCGGGTCACCACGCGAGGTCAGTCCGCGCGTGATCGGCTCCGTACAGGGGATGGGCGACCAAGCCCGCCAGGAACACGTTCACGTCATCAGTGTTTCACGGTCCGCTGTGGATTCAGAAGGACATTTGGAGTATTGACCTCGTGGTCTCCCGAGGCGAAGGTGCGCAGGTACCCAATCGCTAGGGGGAAGTCGATGAGGCGTGCACGAACAGTCCTGCTGGCCGCGGTGGTGCTGCTGCCGCTGACCGGTGCGCACGCGCTGGCCACCGCGCCGCCGCAGCAGCCGGTGTTCGTCGACGGTGAGGCGCAGCCGGTCTACGACCCCACGGATGTCGTGCGGGAGAAGGTGTTCATCCGAGTCCCGATCGACAGCGACCTGGACGGCAAGGATGACGAGGTGCGCGCCGACGTGGTGCGCCAGCGCGCGACCACTCAGGGCCTCAAGGTGCCTGTGGTCTACCTCCCCAGCCCGTACTACGCGGGCGGGAACAACGTGCCGAACCACAACGTGGACGTCGAGCTGTACGTGCCGGACACGCCGCGCAAGAAAGATCGGCGCGACAGGCCGGGTACCGACCCCGACCGAGACCCACGCATCGCGGCGGCACTCGGTGTCTCCGGCCCGAACCCCGGCGTGATTCGTCCGTCCAGCTACGAGAAGTACCTCTTGGAGCGCGGCTACGCCGTTGTCTACGCTGAGTCGGTCGGCACTGGCGAGTCCACGGGCTGCCCCACGACCGGTGGGCGCAACGAGACCATCGGCGCGCGTTCCGTGGTGGATTGGCTCAACGGCCGCACTACGGCGCGAGACACCGCGAACAAGCCTTCTGACGCTTCGTGGACTACCGGCAAGACAGCGATGATGGGCGTGTCTTACAACGGCACGCTGCCGAACGCTGTGGCTTCCACCGGGGTGAAGGGCCTTGAGGCGATCGTGCCCATCGCGGCGATCTCCAGTTGGTACGACTATTACCGCGCCGACGGTGCGGTCGTCGCGCCCGGTGGGTACCAGGGCGAGGACGCGGACGTGCTTGCCGAGTACGTCTACAGCCGTTCCGATCGCGAGATCTGCAGGGCGATCATCGACGAGATCGCGCGTCAGCAGGACCGCGTCACAGGCGACTACAGCCCGTTCTGGGATGAGCGCAACTACCTCAACGACGCCAACAAGGTTCGTGCGGCGACGCTGGTCGTGCACGGGCTGAAGGACTGGAACGTCAAGACCAAGCACGCTGCGCAGTGGTACGACACGTTGAAGGCCAACAAGGTGCCCCACAAGATCTGGTGGCACCAGTCCGGTCACGCGGACCCGTTGGGGCTGCGCCGTGACGAGTGGCTGAAGACGCTCAACCGTTGGTACACCCGCTACCTGTTTGGTCAGCAGAACGCCGTCGAGACGGAGCCGCGCGCGACCATTCAGCGCGAGGACGGCAGTTGGGTCGACGAAGCCGAATGGCCCGTTCCCGGCAGCAGTGACGTCTCGGTGTACCCGTGGCCCGGAGGCGCGTCCACCGGCCGCCTAGAAGCCACCGCGTCGGTTCCCGGCAGCGCCGTGGTGGAGAAGCTGGCCGACGACGCCAGCAAGAAGGTCGAGCAGCTGATCTCACTGCCCAGCTCCGGCAACCGGCTGTCCTACGCGACGCCCGCCGCGAAGCAGGCGCTGCGCATCAGTGGCACCGTGAAGGCGGAACTGAAGATCGCCTTCGACCGCCCTGCGGCGAACGTGACCGCGGTCCTGGTCGACCGCGCCCCCGACGGCACCACGAAGGTGATCACGCGCGGCTGGACCGATCCGCAGAACCGGTCCCGGCCGGACCGCACGGAGCCGGTGAAGCCGGGGGAGCAGTACTCGCTCAGCGTCGAGATGCAGCCGATGGACTACGTCCTGCCGGCGGGCAACAAGCTCGGGCTGGTCCTGCTCTCCAGCGACTACGACTACACGCTGCGGCCCAAGCCCGGCACGGGCCTCGCCGTGACGCTGAACCAGACCCGGCTCGTCCTGCCCGCCCTCGGCGGCAAGCAGGCGTTCGTGGCGGCGTTCGGCCGCTGAACCCGCTCGCGAAAGGCCTCCTCCCAGCGCGGGAGGGGGCCTTTCGGCCGTCCAGCGGCAAGCCGTCCTTCCTCTGGTGGATAGTCAAGGTTCACCCGCATGCAGTGTGCTTCCGGTGGGTTATTCACCTAGACGCTGGAGGACGTTGTGCGCACCCGCGGCACCGCCGTCGTCACCGCGGTCCTCGCCGTGCTCGGCCTGACACTGGGCGGTACCGGGGTCGGCGTCGCCGCCCCGCCCGCTGCGCTCGGGCCGGAGCCGATCGAGGGCCGTCCCGGTTCGTCCTCGGTGGACGGACCGGTCCAACTGCTCCCGCAGAGCCCCGCCGCGCGCACCGTGGCCGCCGAGCAGGACCTCGTGGTCAGCAGGGCTGACCGGCCGATCGCGCCCGGCCTGGCGTTGAGCGAGTTCCGCAGCCTCCGCCCCACCGGCTGGATCCAGGGCGACGTGCTCACCGCCGACCTGTCGCAGCCGAGCCTCAAGACCCAGTACCTCAGCCCCGGCCCGGTGGCGGCGCGCACGGTCCTCACGGACCAGGCAGCGCGCTCGGGCGCCATCGCGGGTGTCAACGGCGACTTCTTCGACATCAACGAGACCGGTGCTCCGCGGGGTGCCGGCATCGACGACGGCGCGCTGCGGCACGCGCCCGCGAGCGGCTGGAACCACGCTGTCGGCATCAACGGCAACGGCGTCGGCCGCATGCTCGAGGTCTTCCTCCAAGCCAGCGTGACCCTGCCGAACGGGTCCTCGATCACCGCCACGAACTTCAATTCCCCGGACGTGGCCGACAACGGCGTCGGCATCTACACGTCGCTGTGGGGCACTCAGCCGCGCTCCTGGTCCGCTGTGGGAGCGAACCAGATCCGTGAGGTGGAGATCCGCGACGGCGTCGTGAGTGCGCTTCGCCCCACGACCGGCTCGGGCCCGATCGCCGGGAACACGGTGGTGTTGCTGGGGATCGATGCGGGTGCTCAGGCACTTGAAGCACTGCGCGTCGGCGACAAGGTCGATGTGCGCTACCGACCGCGCCACCAGGGCGACCCGCTGAAGGTGGCCATCAGTGGCAATCTGCCCCTGCTGCGCGACGGTGTGGTGCTGCCGCAGACCGACAACGCCATCCACCCCCGCACTGCGGTCGGGTTCTCCGCTGATGGTCGCAAGATGTGGCTTGTCACCATCGACGGCAGGCAGACCGCCAGTCGCGGTATGACGTACCGAGAGCTCGGCGAGTACATGAAGTCCCTGGGCGCCGATGACGCGCTCAACCTCGATGGTGGGGGCTCATCGACTCTTGTTGCGCGTTTGCCCGGCCAGAGCGCGGTTTCAGTGCACAATTCGCCCTCCGACGGTGGTCAGCGCATCGTCCCCAACGGACTCGGTTTGACCAGTTCCAGCGGCAGTGGCCGTCTCACCGGTTTCCGCGTTGAGCCGGGAACGGTGGGCGACCAGTCGAACCGCGTGCTCGCCGGGCTCAGCCGCACTGTGGGCGCGTGGGGGCACGACGAGACCGGTGCGCCGGTGAACGCCTCGCCACGGTGGAAGGTCAGCCCCTCCAGCGCAGGGAAGCTGGAGGCGGCCTCAGGGCTGAGCGTGTTCCGCGCGGGCAAGGCAGGCACCGCGAAACTGACTGCGTCGTCGATCCGCGCCAGCGGTGAGCTTGGCATGACCGTGCTCGGTGAGCCCGTGCGAGTGGACACCGACACCGAACGCGTGGCGCTGTCCGGCCTCGGCGCGAACGGGCGCTTCCGCGTGCTGGGTCAGGACTCGGAGGGTTTCACGACGTGGGTGGAACCGCGCGACGTGCAGCTCAACTATGACCAGCGGGTCGTGCACGTCACGCCGGACGGCGACGGGTTCGCGGTGTCGGCTGTTGCGCCAACCGGTGGGACTGTGATCACCGTGAAGGTCGGTGGGCTTGTCACGCACTTCGGCGTCACGATTGGCACCAAGGCCGCCAATGTGTCCACTATGGACTCTGTTGATCCGTGGAACGCCTCGGTGTTCCCCGCAGTCGTGGGCGCTTCACTGTCGACTGTGGAGGGTAGGACCGGCAACGCGCTCGCGTTGGACTACCGGCTCACGGGCGCCACGGTGACCAGGGCCGCCTACGTCAACGCGCGCACGCCGATCGCTTTACCAGCCGGCACCCAGCGCGTGGGCGCGTGGGTCAACGGCGACGGCCAGGGAACCTGGCTGCGGTTGAGCCTGCTTGACAGCACGGGCACCGCGACCGTGCTGGACCTCTCCAAGAAGATTGACTGGACTGGTTGGCGTTACCTCGACACCGAGGTGCCCGCCGCGCTTACGGGCGAACTGCGCGTCCAGCGGCTCTACGTGGTGGAGACCGATGGCAGTAGGCAGTACGAAGGCCGACTCCTGTTGGACGACCTGACCGCGTCCGTGGCGCCGCAGATCTCCGTGCCCGCCGACGCAACACGCAAAGACCGTGTCGTGGTGACCGACGGGGACCTCCCGGGCAAGCCGGGCGCGCTGCGGGTCGCTGTGGTGAGCGATGCGCAGTTCACCGCGGACAACCCCGAAGGCCCTCTGGTCGCACAGGCGCGGCGGACGTTCCGCGAGGCGTTGGCGGTCAAACCCGACGTCGTGCTCATCAACGGGGACCTGGTCGACAGGGGAACTGCGGCCGACTTCGTGTTGGCGCGCAAGGTGATCGACGAAGAGCTGGTCGGCAAGGGAGTGCCCTGGTACTACCTGCCCGGCAACCACGAGACCTACGGCCCCGGCACCACCGAGGAGTTCCGCAAGGCATTCGGTGACACGTTCCGCGTCGTCGACCAGGGCGGGGTGCGGATGGTGCTGCTCGACTCCTCGCTCGGCACCTTGCGCGCGGGAGGCTTCGACCAGATCAAGCTGCTGCGTCAGGCGTTGGACTCCGCCGCGACCGACCCGTCCGTGCGCGGCGTGCTCGTGTCCATGCACCACCCCGTCGACGATCCGCTGCCCGGCGGCTCGTCGGAGCTGACCGACCCGCTGGAGGGGCCGCTGCTGTCGAAGTGGCTGGCCGACTTCCGTGCGCGGAGCGGGAAGGCCGCGGTGTCGATCGCGGCGCACGCAGGCCTGTTCCACGCGGGGCGCACGGACGGCATCCCGTTCCTGATCAACGGCAACTCCGGCAAGGCGCCCGCGGCGGCCCCCGGCGACGGCGGCTTCACGGGCTGGACACTGGTTCGCATCGATCCTGCGGACCAGCGGGACCCGGTGCGGTCGGAGATCAGGGCCCACGTGGACCGGCTGGAGCTGACCGCCCCCGCGCGGCTCACGGCCGGAGCCACGGCGCCGGCGAGCGCGACCGTCCTGCAAGGCCAGCGCAGGATCGCCGTGGGCTACCCGGTGAGCGCGGACTGGTTCGGGTCGGCCAACCTGCACATCGGCCCGGCCCACGGCGCCACAAGCGCGCACAGCGCCGCGTTCGACCCGGCAACCGGCACGCTCACGGCACTCCGGCCCGGCAAGGTCGACCTCGGCGTCGCGGTCAACGGCGCCAGGACCACCGCGCAGATCGAGATCTCCTAGCTCCACCCGTTCGTGTCCTTGCGTTCCCGTTTCGTCCTCATTTCCCCGGCGATGAGGACGAAACGGAACGGCGGAGCGACCACGTGCGCGGAGTTGTCCACATCGGTAGTCGTTGTCCACAGATCTTCCCGGCGCGGACCCGGGCGGTAGGGACGGCGGCGACAGTGGAGCCATGCCTTCCACGACGACCCCGGACGGGGTGACCCGGCTCCGCGACATCGCCGACCTGGTCGCGGGTGTCCCGCACCTCCTCGGCTTCCACCCCACCGACTCCCTGGTCCTGATCTGCTTCGCCGAGAAGGACGACAGCGTTCGCGTCGGCCTGGCGCTGCGGGTCGACCTGCCCGCGGACCAGGACCGGCAAGCCGTTGCGGCACAACTGCTCGCACCCGTGCTCGGCCACCGCACCGCGGAGATGGTCGCGGTGGTGCTCTGCCCGGCGCAACCGGATCCGTGGCCGGCGGAGCTGCCCCACTCCGGCCTGATCGCCGAACTGGACAGGGTGTTCGGGAGCGTGGACGTGCCGATCCGCCACGCGGTCTGGGCTGAGTCCATTGTGGACGGAGCTGCCTGGCGGTGCTACGACGAGCCGGACTGCGGCGGCCTCCTGCCCGACCCGGCGGCCAACCCGATCGCCACCGCGAGTGCCCTCGCGGGCAACGTCACCTTCGCCAGCCGGGAGGAGATGCGCGCGGTGCTCGACCCCGATCCGCCGGACGCGCTCGCGCGGCGCACCGCGATCATCGACGCGCTGCTGGACAGCTTCGGGGGCGTCACACCCCCGGGTTTCGACGGCCCGGAGGCGGCGCTGCGGATGGTGCACGCGACCATCACCGCGGCCACGGAGCACCCGCTCCGGCTCTCCGACGAGGACGTGGCGCGCCTGGCGATGGCCCTCGCCAACCCGACGGTCCGGGACGCGTGCCTGGCGACGGTGCTCGGCGACCACGCCGGGGCCGCCGAGAGCGTCTGGCTGGCGCTGACCAGGGCGGTGCCCGGCCCGGAACGGGCGGAACCGGCCACGCTGCTGGCCTACGCCAGCTACCTCCGGGGCGACGGAGCGCTGGCCGGGATGGCCTTGGACTTGGCGGAGCAGGCCGACGCGTCGCATCGCCTCGGGCGGTTGCTGCGCACGGCGCTGGACCACGGACTGCCGCCCGCCGAACTGGCCGTGCTCGCGCTGGACGGTGCCGAGGAGCACCGCAGGCTGATGGGACCGGCATGACCGCCGGCCGCGGGCGACTGCCGCGACCGGCGGACCAGCGGGGCTCAGCCGTTCTTGCGGGCGAACTCCCACGCGTCGCCGACGATGCTGGCGAGGTCGGTGCGCTGCGGCTTCCAGCCCAGCGCCTCCTGAGCCCGCTCGCTGGAGGCGACCAGCACGGCGGGGTCACCGGCGCGGCGCGGGGCCACGGCGGCGGGGATCGGGTGCCCGGTGACCTGGCGGCAGGTGTCGATGACCTGCTTGACCGAGAACCCGGTGCCGCTGCCCAGGTTGTAGATCCGGTGCTGGCCCGGCTCGGCGTGCTGGAGCGCCAGCAGGTGGGCGTCGGCCAGGTCGACGACGTGGATGTAGTCCCGGACGCAGGTGCCGTCCTCGGTGGGCCAGTCCTCGCCGTACATCTGGACCCGCTCCCGCTGGCCGAGCGCGACCTGGAGCACGATCGGGATCAGGTGGGTCTCGACGGTGTGCCGCTCGCCGTAGTTCAGGTAGGCGCCCGCGACGTTGAAGTAGCGCAGGCTCACCGCGGCGAGGCCGTGCGCGGCCGCGTAGGAGGTGATCGCGAAGTCGATCGCCAGCTTCGAGGCGCCGTAGGTGTTGGTGGGCCGGGTCGGCGCGGTCTCCTTGATCGGCACCTCCTCCGGCTCGCCGTAGGTGGCGGCGGTGGAGGAGAACACCAGGCGCGGGGTTCCGTTGTCCCGCATGGCGTCCAGCAGGTTCAGCGCGGTCATCACGTTGCCGTGCCAGTACTTGGACGGGTTCTCCATGGACTCCCCGACCAGGGACTTGGCCGCGAAGTGCAGCACCCCGTCGAAGCCCTCGGCCAGCAGCGAGCCCGCGTCACCCGCGTCGCCCTCGACGAAGCGGGCGCCGTGCGGGACGGCGTCCGCGTGCCCCGTCGACAGGTCGTCCAGCACGACCACCTCGTGCCCGGCCTCCAGCAGCCGGGCCGCGTTCACGCTGCCGACGTATCCAGCCCCGCCCGTGACGAGCAGCTTCACCTGGTTCCTACCTTCCTCGCTGGGTCATGCGTCGTGTTCGTTCTGGTCTGTCTCGCGATCCTCGGCGGCCTCGTCCCGGCCGGCGCCGGCGGCGGGCACCGCGACGAACAGCCGGGGTGGGGTGAACGCGTGCTCGGCGTAGGCCGCGGTCACGACCCGCCGCACGTCGTCGAGGAGCGCCGTGGAGGTCAGCGCGATGGCCGAACCACCGAAACCGCCGCCCACCATCCGCGCGCCGAGGGCCCCGGCGGCCAGCGCCGCGTCGACCGCGACGTCCAGCTCCGCACAGGAGATCCGGTAGTCATCCCGCAGGCTCTCGTGCGAAGCGGTGAGCAGCGGGCCGATCTGCGCCATCTTGCCCGCCCGCAGCAGGGACACGGTTTCCAGCACCCTGGCGTTCTCCGTGACCACGTGCCGCGCCAGCGGGCCGAGGTCCGCGGGCAGCCGTTCCAGCGCCGAGGGCAGGTCGTCGACCGCCACGTCGCGCAGCGCGGGCACGCCCAGCAGCTCGGCGGCGCGTTCGCACCCGCGGCGGCGCTCGCCGTAGGCGGAGTCGGCCAGCGAGTGGTTCGCCCTGGTGTCGATCACCAGCACGGCCAGGTCCTCGGCCGCGGCGTCGAAGGGCACCTGCTCCGCCGCGCCGGAGCGCACGTCGAGGAACAGCACGTTGCCCCGGGTACAGCACAGCGACGCCGTCTGGTCCAGCAGTCCGGTGGGCGCGCCGACGAAGTCGTTCTCCGAGTGCTGCACCCACCGCGCGATCTCCTGACGCGAGGGCGCGCCCCCGGCGTCCAGCTCGTGCCCGAGCAGGCCGAGCAGGGCCAGCGCGACCGCGCACTCCAACGCGTGCGAGGAGGACAGGCCGGCGCCCGCGGGCACGTCGCCCGCGATGACCAGATCGGCACCGCCGGCGGCACCGATGTCGAAGCCCTGGCGGCGCAGCGCCCACGCCACCCCACTGGGGTAGGCGGGCCAGCCGGTCACCGTCCCGGGCTCCAGTTCCGCCACCGCAACGGGCTCGGCGCGCTGCGCCCGGCCGTTGTCGGAGATCGTGGAGACGGCGAGCAGGCCGTCCTCGCGGGGTGCCGCGGCGACCGCGATCCGGTGCGGCAGGGCGAACGGCAGCACGAAACCGTCGTTGTAGTCGGTGTGCTCGCCGATCAAGTTGACCCGGCCGGGAGCCGACCACACGCCCAGCGGCGCGCGGCCGTGCTGGGTCAGGAAGGCCTTCGCCGCACGGTGCGCCTGACTCACCGGACGCGGACCAGCACCGCGTGGGCGATGTCCATGGTCAGCTCCGCCGTGCCGTGCTCGCCGCGCACCGTGAGCGCCTTGTTCGCACCCGCGGCGATCACCTCGACGTCCTTGCCGGGCACCACGCCCGCGCTCTTCAGCTCGGCCATCAGGTCCGGGTCCGGCTGCACGTGCTCGGCGATCCGGCAGATCTCCACCCGGCCGCCGCCCTGCTTGGCCACGTCGTTGAGCCTGCGCAGGTCGCGCTCGACCGGTGGTGCGGGCTCGCCGACCCCGAGCTTGTCCAGGCCGGGGATCGGGTTGCCGTACGGGGACGTGGTGGGGTTGCCGAGCAGCTTGACCAGCTTGCGCTCGACCGCCTCGCTCATCACGTGCTCCCAGCGGCACGCCTCGGCGTGCACGTGCTCCCACTCCAGGCCGATGACGTCGACCAGCAGCCGCTCGGCGAGCCGGTGCTTGCGCATCACCGAGATGGCGCGGGCCCTGCCGGACTCGGTCAGCTCGAGGTGCCGGTCCCCGGCCACCACGAGCAGGCCGTCGCGCTCCATCCTGGCGACCGTCTGGCTCACCGTGGGGCCGCTCTGCTCCAGCCGTTCGGCGATTCGGGCGCGCAGTGGGACCACGCCCTCCTCTTCGAGTTCGTAGATGGTGCGGAGGTACATCTCCGTCGTGTCGATGAGGTCGTTCACACCGCTCCCCTTCGTCACCGCCGATGTTAGTCCTAGTGGCCGACATCGAACGTGGGCGGCTGCTGCGCCCACCCGAGGCGAGCGTGCAGTATGGGCGCGTGTCGCCCTTGATCACACCTGCCCAGCTCGCCGAGGCGTACGCCACTGAGCCCGGCCCCGTCGTCCTGGATGTCCGCTGGCGCCTCGTCGGCCCACCGGGACGCGAAGACTACGACCGGGGCCACCTGCCCGGTGCGGTCTTCGTCGACGTCGACCGCGAACTGGCCGCGGAGCCCGGAGCGGGAGGACGTCATCCGCTGCCGGAGCCGGACGCGCTCCAGTCCGTGCTGCGGGCAGCGGGCGTCACCGCCGACCGCGACGTCGTGGCCTACGACGCCGGTGACGGTTCGGTCGCCGCGCGTGCGTGGTGGCTACTGCGGTGGGCGGGACACCGGCGTGCCGCGGTGCTCGATGGAGGGTTCGCCGCCTGGACGGCGGAGGAGCGGCCGGTCACCACCGAGGTGCCCGTGCCCGTTCCGGGTGAATTCGTGGTCAAGCCCGGCGCGATGCCGGTGCTCGACGCGGAGCAGGCAGCCGAGCTGGCCGTGACCGGGACGCTGCTCGACGCCCGTGCGCCGGAGCGGTACCGGGGCGATGTCGAGCCGATCGACCCCGCGGCCGGGCACGTGCCGGGCGCTCGCAACGCGCCGTTCTCCCGGCACTTGGGCGAGGACGGTCGGTGGCTGTCGACCAGCGAGCTGGCGCAGCGGTTCTCCGAGCTGGGCGTGCGGCCGGGTGAGCCGGTCGGCGCGTACTGCGGCTCGGGCGTGACCGCCTCCTCGGTGGTGCTCGCGCTGGAGGTCGCGCGGCTGACGAGCCCGGAGCGTCCGGCGGCGTTGTACGCGGGGTCATGGTCGCACTGGTGCACGGATCCGGAGCGGCCCGTGGCCACCGGACCGAACCCGTGAGTGCCCCGGTTCCCTTAGCCGGCAAGGAGAAGCGGCGCCCGCTCGGCGTCGCGGACCTGGTGTTCTTCGTGGTGGCCGCGTCCGCCCCGCTCACCGTGGCGGCGGGTGGCGTCCCGCAGGTGTACGCGGCCACCGCCGTGCTCGGCCTGCCCGTGCTCTACCTGGTGCTGGCAGCGGTGCTCGCGGTGTTCTCAGCCGGGTACGCGGCGATGAGCAGGCACATCGTCGACGCGGGTGCGTTCTCCGCCTACGTCGCCGAAGGGCTCGGTGCCCGGGTGGGTACGGGCGCGGCGACGGTGGCTCTGATCGCCTACAACTCCATGCAGGTCAGCCTCTACGGCCTGTTCGGGGTGGCGGCGTCCGGGCTGCTCGCCACGCAGCTCGGCTGGACGGTGCCATGGTGGGGCTGCGCGCTCACGGCGATGGCGCTCGTCGCGGTGCTCGGCTACCTGCGGGTGGACCTCAACGCCCGGGTGCTCGCGGTGCTGCTGGTCGTGGAGACGGTGGCGGTGATCGTCTTCGACGTGGCCGAGCTCGGCGGAGGCGGGATCGAGTCGGCTCAGGTGCTGAGCCCGGCCGCGGTGGCCACCGGCGCGGCGGGGGCGGCGCTGTGCTTCATGATGGGCAGCTTCGTCGGCTTCGAGTCGGCGGCGATCTACGGAGAGGAGTGCCGCGACCCGAGGCGCACCGTCGCCAGGGCCACCTACGTCTCCGTCGCCTTCATCGGCGTCGGCTACGCCGTCACCGCGTGGGCGTTCGCGGCGGGGACCGGGGTGGACGGCCTGGTCGGTGCCGCGACCGCGCACGGACCGGAGCTGTTCTTCGTTCTGGCCGACCTCAGCGTCGGAACGTGGTTCGTCGACCTCACCCGGATCTTCTACGTGACGAGCCTGTTCGCCGCACTGCTGTCCTTCCACAACGTGGTGGCGCGGTACTTCCTCGCGATGGGCCGCAAGGGCACGCTGCCCCGGGCGCTGGGCAGGACGCATCCGCGGCACGGTTCGCCGCACATCGGCTCGCTGACCCAGAGCGGGCTGGCGCTGCTCGTCGTCGGCGGGTTCGCGCTCACCGGGATGGACCCGATCACCACGTTGTTCACCTGGTTGACCAACGTGGGCTCGCTCGGCGTCATCCTGCTGCTGACGCTGACCTCGCTGGCGATCACCGCCTTCTTCACGCGGCGTCCGCGTGAGCACTGGTGGTCGCAGCGGGTGGCGCCCGCGCTCGGCACGCTGCTGCTCGGCCTGATCCTGGTGCTGTCGATCAGCCAGTTCGACGTGCTGCTCGGGATGTAGCAGCCGCCCTATGCTGCGCCCCATGGCCCAATCACGTTCCGTCTGGCCGCTCCGTGGCCGGGCCGCCGACATCGCCGTCACCGGTGGTGTCGCGCTGATCGTGGTCGGCGGCACGGTGGGCGCGAGGCTCGTCTTCGGTGATCGGCCCGATCCCGGTCCGCTCGGCTGGGCGCTGATCGCGATCGGGTGCGCGGCGATGTGGTTCCGCAGGCGACAGCCGGTGGTGGTCGTGCTGCTGACGCTGGTGGTGTCGGGCCTGTTCTACGTGTCCACCACCGCGAGCAGTCCACTGCTGGTGACCTTCGTGATCGCGTTGTACGCGGCGGCGGCCGAGGGATACGTGACGGTGTCGGTGATCGTCGCCGTCATGACGCTGATCGCGGTGAGCTACGGAGAGCTGCGCTCACCCAGGCGGCACGTCGACAACATCGCGTTGTTCATGCTGGTCGGCTGGCTGATCGCGGTGATCGCGGTCGGCGCGGTGAAGCGCAACCGGCAGGCGTACCTGGTGGCCACGGAACAGCGCGCGGCCGAGGCGGAGCGGACGCGGGAGGAGGAGGCGCGCCGACGGGCGACCGAGGAGCGCCTGCGCATCGCCAGGGAGCTGCACGACGCGCTCGGCCACAACCTGTCGATGATCCACGTGCAGGCCAGCGCGGCGCTGCACGGCGGAGAGCCCGCGCAGTCCACCCAGGCGCTCGAAGCGATCAAGCAGGCCAGCAAGGAAGGGCTCCGCGAACTGCGCACCACGCTCGGCGTCCTGCGCCAGGTCGACGAGGAGGCGCCGACCACGCCCGCGCCCGGACTGGTCCGGCTCGGCGAACTGGTCGAGCACGCCAAGGGAAGCGGCCTCCGGGTGAACGTGGAGATCGACGGAGCGCGACGATCGCTTCCGCCGCAGGTCGACCTGGCGGTGTATCGGATCGTGCAGGAGTCGCTGACCAACGTCGCGCGGCACGCGAACGCGAGCGAGGCGACGGTGCGCGTGCGCTACGGCGATGACGTTGTGCACGTGGAAATCGAGGACGACGGCACAGGGGGACCGGTGACACCGGGCAACGGAATCCACGGCATGGACGAGCGCGCCCGACTGCTCGGCGGCGAGTTCAGCGCACGGCCGATCGCGGGCGGATTCCTCATCACCGCAACACTTCCGGCGGGGGAGAACGCATGATCCGGGTGCTGCTGGCCGACGACCAGACCTTGGTGCGCGCGGGGTTCCGCTCGATCCTGGACGGCGAACCCGACATCACCGTGGTCGGTGAGGCGGCGGACGGGGCCGCGGCGGTTCGGATGACCCGTGAGCTGGCGCCGGACGTGGTGCTGATGGACATCCGGATGCCGGAGCTGGACGGCCTCGAAGCCACGCGCCGCATCGTGGCCGCCGCCGAGCCCGCCAAGGTGATCATCCTGACCACCTTCGACCTGGACGACTACGTCTACGGCGCGCTGCGGTCCGGGGCGAGCGGGTTTCTGGTCAAGGACACCGAACCGACCGAGCTGATCCACGGTGTGCGCGTGGTGGCCCGCGGGGACGCGCTGCTGGCGCCCGCGGTGACGCGCAGACTGATCGCCGAGTTCGCCGCGCGGGTCGCCAAGCCCGCGCCGAGCTCCCGCCTGGAGGCGCTGACCGACCGCGAGCGCGAGGTGATGACCCTGGTGGCGGCGGGCCTGTCCAACGACGAGATCGCCGCGCGCCTGGTGCTGAGCCCGGCCACGGCCAAGACCCACGTCAGCCGGATCATGACGAAGCTGGCCGTCCGGGACCGCGCGCAGCTGGTGGTGCTGGCCTACGAGTCGGGCATGGTCACTCCGGGTTGGCTGGGCTGACGCAACTCCGGTAGTACGGGGAGCCCCCTAGGGGACAACCGCCGTGGTAGCGCGGGTGTCCGCCGTGGCCGGACGACCGGGAGTCCTTTCCCCAGCACGATTTACCGCGTGGAGACACTGGATCTGGCCCGCCTCCAGTTCGCGCTGACCGCGGGCGCGCATTTCCTGTTCGTCGCGCTGACCCTCGGGCTCGCGACGGTGGTGGCCGTGCTGCAGACGCGGGCCACGCTCAGCCCCACCCCGGCGCGCACGCGGATGACGCGGTTCTGGGGACAGCTCTACGTCACCAACTACGCCATGGGCATCGTCACCGGCCTGGTGATGGAGTTCCAGTTCGGCCTGAGCTGGAGCGGCCTGACGCACTTCGCGGGCAACGTGTTCGGGGCGTCGCTTGCGATGGAGACGCTCGTCGCGTTCTTCATCGAGTCGACGTTCCTGGGCCTGTGGATCTTCGGCTGGGACCGCCTGAACCGCTGGGCGCACCTCGCGGCGATCTGGGTCGTGACGCTGACCGCCTACGCGTCGGCCTACTGGATCCTGGTGTCCAACGGCTTCCTCCAGAACCCCGTGGGCTACGAGGTCGTCGGCGACTCGCTGCGCCTGACCGACGTGTGGGCGGTGCTGAGCAACCCCAACACGATCATGGCGTTCTGGCACGTGCTCACCGGGGCGCTGGTGACCGCGGGCTTCTTCCTCGCCGGAGTCAGCGCCTACCACCTGCTGCGCCGCACCCGCGACACCGAGTTCTTCACCGGCTCGCTGCGGATCGGCGTGTTCACCGGCGCGCCCGCGCTCCTGGCGTCGGCCATGACGGGTGGCATCCAGCTGGGGGAGCTGGCCACGACGCAGCCGATGAAGCCGAAGCTGCTCGGCGGTGACGCGGCGAAGCTCGCACAGGTCAACGCCCAGCTGGTCGAGCGGTTCGGCCCCGGTGACTACCTGCCCCCGGCCGACTGGGCACGGGCGGGTGGGCTGGTCATGCTGATCACCTTCGCCCTGCTGTTCAACCTCGGTTGGTTCAGCGTGCTGATGGCCTTCTCCAAGCGCGTCGTGCAGCGCTTCCGGTTGTGGCACTTGGCCTTGGTACTCGCGATCCCGTTGCCGTTCCTCGCGATGATCGCCGGTTGGGTCTACCGCGAGGTCGGTCGCCAGCCGTGGGTTGTCTACGGGCTGCTCCGCACCTCCGACGCGGTGTCCCCGGTCTCGGCGGGGCAGATGCGCGCGTCGCTCATCGCCTTCACCGTCCTCTTCGGACTGTTGATCGCCGTCAACACGGCTCTGCTCGCACGCCAGGCGAAGCGCGGCCCGGACGCGGTCGCACTCGGCCGGCCCGCCGCCGAGTACCGCCCGGCCCCGTTGCCCGCCGCGACCTACTAGGAGCGCAGCACCATGGAACTCGTCGCGGCCGGCCTGCTGGCCTTCTTCGCCATCGGCTACTTCGTCCTGGGTGGTGCGGACATCGGCCTGGGCGCGCTGCTGCCGTTCCTCGGCCGCACCCCGGCGGAGCGTCGCCTGGTGATCACCGGGATCGCGCCGGTCTTCCTCGGCAACGAGGTCTGGCTGGTCGCCACCGCGGGCGTGCTCGTCGGAGCTTTCCCCGATCTGGAGGGAAAGCTGCTCACCGAACATTTCCCCGCAGTGGTCGCGCTACTGCTCGGGTGGGTGGTCCGCGACGCCGGGTTGTGGTTGCGGCACCAGTTCGATCGGCGGGCCTGGCAAGGGCTCTGCGACACCGCGGTCACCCTCGGCAGCTGGACGGTGGCCCTCGCGTGGGGATGGGTGTTCTCCGGCCTGCTCACCGGTGCCGCGAACCCGATCATCGGGGTGGCCGTCGCACTGCTCTTCGCCGTGCACGGCCTGGCCTTCGCCGCGCTCCGGCTGTCCGGACGGTCACGGGAACGTGCAGCGTGGTTGTCCGGACCGCTCACGGAGTTCCGAATGTTCGTGCTGACGGCTGCGGTGATGGCCTTGTTGTGCTTCGCGGTCGGATTCCGGTTGCCCCTGGTCGACTCGGCGGCTGACCCCGCCACGTTGAAGCTCCTCGTGCCGACGCTCTTGGTGATCACTCCGGTGCTCGTGCTGGCACAGGTCTGGATGTGGCGCTTGTTCCGTCATCGCGCGGAAAGGCCGATGTACCTGTGATCCGCGCGCTTCTCCTTGTAGCACAGGGAATCCTGATCGTCCTCCAAGCCGAGCTGATCGCACGGGCGATCGCGAGGCTCGATCCGGCGGTGTTGCCGTGGCTGTTCGCGGTGGTGGCCGGACGCGCTTTGGTGAGCTGGGCCTACGCGCTGCACAACCAACGTGGCGCGGCCAGGATCAAAGCGGACCTGCGCGTGAAGCTGGCGCGCCGTGCGCATTCCCGGCCCTCCGGCGGAGAGTTCGCGACTCTGCTGACCAAGGGCCTCGACGCGCTGGACCCGTACCACGGCGGCTATGTCCCGCAGATCACCGCGGCGGCGATCACCCCGCCGATCGTGTTGGTGCGCCTGGGTTTCGCCGACCTGACCTCAATGGTGATCGTGTTGGTCACGCTGCCGCTCATCCCCGTGTTCGGTGCGCTGATCGGCTTGCGGACACGCGATGTCACCGAGCGGCAGTGGGAGATGCTGAACCACCTCGGCGGTCACTTCCGCGATGTGATGGTCGGCCTGCCCACGCTCCGGGCCTTCCGGCGGACGGAGCACCAAGCGGGTGTCATCCGCACGATGGCCGAGACGCATCGCACGCTCACGATGGGCGCCTTGCGCGTCGCGTTCCTCTCCGGCCTGGTGCTGGAGCTTGTGTGCTCCCTCGCCGTCGCGCTCGTCGCGGTCCCTGTCGGGCTCCGCCTGCTCGAAGGCGGCATGGAGCTGGAGGCGGCCCTCGTCGTCCTCTTGCTGACTCCGGAAGCGTTCCTTCCCTTGCGCGCCTTGGGAACCCGCTTCCACTCGGGCGCGGAGGGGCGAGCGGTTCTGGCGAAGGCTGAGCGCATCCTCGCGGAGCCTCAACCGCGTCGCACCGGAAGAACCGCGCAGCTGGGCGAGATCCGCCTGAAGAACGTCACCGTCGCCTACCCGGGCCGCAGCCGCCCCGCGCTGGACAGGGTGTCCCTGGTGATCGAACCGGGCGAACACGTCGCCATCGCCGGGCCGAGCGGGGCGGGGAAATCGACTCTGCTGCACGTGATCCTGGGCTTTGTCGTCCCGGACAGCGGCCGGGTGTCGGTGAACGGCGTGGACCTCGCGGACATGGACCTCGATCGCTGGCGACGCGAGCTGGCCTGGGTACCGCAGAGCCCGCATCTGTTCGCGATGAGCATCGCCGACAACCTCCGCCTCGGGCTGCCGGACGTCGACGAGAACGCGATCAGGGAAGCGGCTCGCGCGGCGAACGCCGACGAGTTCATCAGGGACTACAACACGATCCTCGGTGAGCGCGGCACCGGCCTGTCGTCGGGACAGCGACAGCGGATCGCGCTGGCCAGGGCCTATCTCCGAGACGCACCGGTGGTTCTGCTCGACGAGCCCACCGCCCGGCTCGACCCCCGCAGCGAGTCCGCGATCGTCGATGCCGCTGCCACGCTGCTCAGCGACCGCACTGCGGTCCTTGTCGCGCACCGTCCTGCACTTCGCGCGCTCGCGACGCGCACGGTCCACCTGAGCCAGGGGCGGACGTGAAGAGCCTCGCCGTGGCCGCCGGAGTAGCGGGAGAAGTCTGTGGTGTGGGGCTCGTGGTGGCCGCCGCCTGGTTGATCACGCGCGCTGCGGAGCAGCCGCCGATCTCCGCGTTGGGGCTGGCCATCGTGGCAGTGCGAGGCTTCGCGATCTTCCGAGGGGTCTTCCGGTACGCCGAGCGGTTGACCGGCCACGACGTCGCGCTTCGCGAAGTCGCCGACCGTCGCGTCGCGGTCTACGAATCTCTTGTGCACCAAGGCGTCAGCGACGCCGATGCACTCAAGCGCATGGTGTCCGACGTGGACAGCGTCCAAGACCGCCTGCTACGCGTGCGGTTTCCAGTCACGATCGCTCTCATCTCCTCAGCGGTAGCGCTCACGGTGTGCCTCCTGGTCCAACCCGAGGCCGGAGCCGTGCTAGCGGCCGGACTTGCCTTAGTGGCAACGGTAATCCCCGCGGCGACAGCACTCGCGTCGCGTCGCACGGCTGAGCGGAAGGCCGACGCGCACGCCGAACTGACTGCCCGCAGCCTCGATCTCGTTGACGGAGCACAGGAACTCGCCGCAGCAGGAGCGACAGGGGCCGCGCTGGCCAGAGCCGATGAGCAGGCCAAAGCCGTGCACCGGGTGGAACGACGCGCGGCGCACATCGACAGCGCCGCCAAAGCAACCGTGGTCCTCCTTCAGGGACTCATCGCCGCGGCAGTACTGTCCTTTGCGGACAACCAGGTCAACGCAGCAGTGCTGACCTTCACCACTCTCGCCGCGTTCGAGCTGGTCATGCCGTTGGTGGACGCGGCCCAACGGTGGTACCCGAAAGCGAATATCCACAAGGGACAGACGCGATGCCTGCACACCGAACTCGCGCCCGGAACCACGGCCGTGATCGGTGCCAGCGGTGCGGGGAAGACCACGCTCCTCGCCACTCTCGCCGAGAAACATCCGGACGCGCGGTCGCTCACCCACGACGCGCACCTCTTCCGGACCTCCGTCCGCGCCAACCTCATACTGGCCAAGCCGGACGCGACCGAGGCACAACTCCGCGAAGCCCTTCGGCAGGCCGCGCTGCTCGATGTCGTCGACGAGCTGCCGGACGGTCTCGAAACCGTTGTGGGCGAAGGCGGTCACGGCCTCTCCGGGGGACAGAGGCAACGCATGCTGCTCGCCCGCGCCCTTCTGGCCGACCCGCCGGTGCTCTTGCTCGACGAGCCGACCGAGGGACTTGACCAAGAACTCGCCGACGCGGTGCTGGACGCCGTGCTCGCCGCGCGGGCCGACCGGACCACCGTCGTCGTCACGCACGAAACCCGGCTGGAGCGCTTCGACCGCGTCGTCGAGCTGGACGGCGGCCGGATCATCTACGAAGGGGAACCGCGGTGCAGAAACGCTCCCGCCAGCTGCTGATCTGGCTGCACGTCATCACTTCGGTCGGTTGGATGAGCCTGGCTCTGGTGCTGTTCGCGCTGATCACCTTCGGGTTGAGCACGGATGTTCCCGGGATGCGGGACAGCGCGAGCGCCATGGCCCACCTCCTGGACGAGCAGGTTCTCGCGCACCTCGCCAACGCCGCGGCGTTCACCGGCTTCATGCTGTCGGCGTTGACGCAGTGGGGGTACTTCCGGCACTGGTGGGTGCTGATCAAGTTCGTGATCACCGTGGTGCAGCTCGCGTTCGGCATCTTCGTGCTCGCGCCGACGGTGGCGGGGATCAACGTCGTCGTCACCCTGCTCATGTTCTCGGCCATCGCGTTCCAGGCGTGGCTGTCGGTGGCCAAGCCGGGCACGCGCACCCCGTGGACGCCGCCGGGCAGGCTGCCGCCGGGCCCCGCGTCCATGTACATCGTCTCCCTGGTGGTGCCGGTGGTCGACTTCGCGGTCGGCTTCGGTCTCTTCGGTCACCCGATGCCGGTGCTGTCCCTGCTCGTCGCCGTCGGCTATCCGCTGATCGCGAATCGGTGATTCCATACATCGGAGGATTGCCGGTCGGGGGCGGCTGCGGTTCACTCAGGGGACCGCCGCGCTCACGCTCACCTGGAGAGCTCATGAGGCGCGTCCTGACCCTGTTGGCCGCCGCGTCGCTGACGTCGGTGCTGATCGCCGCACCAGCCCAAGCTGCGCCCCTGAACTGGCGTCTCACCTCGCCAAATGGCGATGGTCCCGTCGCGACCGTTGTCCTCGACGAAGGTCGGTTGTCCCTGTCGGTCAATCGGGGCCGCACGGTGGTCCTGCAGCCGTCCGCGCTCGGACTGCGCACCTCCACAGCGGACCTGACCACCGGTCTGACCTTCCTCGGCGAAGCAAGACATCGGATCACCGAGCGGTACTCGACCGTCACCGGGCGCCAGCGCGAGCACCACGCCGACGCCATCGAGACCACGCTCCGCTTCACCAAGGCCGGGCAGCGGCTCAACCTGGTCGTCCGGGTCTCCTCCGATGGGCTCGGCTACCGCTACGCGCTCCCCGGAACCGGCCCGCTCACGATCACCGGCGAGGCGTCGGAGTACGCAGTGCCCGCCGCGGCGCGCGCGATCCTGTTGCCCTACAACAACCGCAACGACTACGAGTCCATCCACCGGCACTCGACCGTCGCGGATGCCCAAGCCGGTCCTTACGGCTATCCGTCGCTGTTCAAGGTCGACGACACGTGGATGCTGGTCTCCGAGTCGAACATGAGCGGTGCTTACGGTGCGACGCGCCTGACCCTCGACACCGACCGTCGCTTCAAGGTCACGTTGCCGGACGCGGGCGGGTCGGTGACCACGGCGCCCTTCACCAGTCCCTGGCGCACGCTGATCACCGGAGACCTGGCGACCGTGGTGGCCAGTGACCTCGGCACCGACCTCGCCGAGCCGTCGCGGATCGCCGACACGTCGTGGATCAAGCCCGGGGTGTCTGCCTGGTCGTGGTGGGGCGACGGCACCGGGAACCTCGAACTGCAGAAGAAGTACGTCGACTACGCGGCCAAGCAGGGCTGGGAGTACGTCCTGGTCGACTCGGGCTGGGTCAACTGGCAGCCCGGCCAGGTGCAGGAGCTGATCGGCTACGCGAAGGCGCGCAAGGTCGGCGTGCAGCTGTGGGTGCGCTGGACCGACGTGGACACCGACGAGGAACGGCAGGCCAAGCTCCCGCTGTGGCGCGAGTGGGGCGCGGTCGGTCTCAAGATCGACTTCATGGACTCCGACGGCCAGGAGCGGATGCGCTTCTACGACGCCATCCTCGAAGCGACCGCGCGCACCAAGCTGCTCGTGAACTTCCACGGCTCGACCGTCCCGCGCGGCATCGAGCGCACCTGGCCGCACGTGATGACCCTGGAAGGCGTGCGCGGGGCGGAGGGCATCAAGCCCAAGCCGGACCGCAAGCCGTTCCCGCTCGCGCACTACACGACCCTGCCGTTCACCAGGAACCTCGCCGGATCGATGGACTTCACACCGGTGACCTTCAGCGCGGTGCGGGACAACAGCGACGCCGCCGAGCTCGCGCTGGCCGTGGTCTTCGAGTCAGGCATCCAGCACTTCGCCGACAAGATCGCCAATTACGCGAATCTTCCTCTGGTGGAACGGTTCCTGCGCACGGTCCCCACGGTGTGGGACCGCACGGAGCTGCTCTCCGGTGACCCCGGCGACCACGCCGTCCTGGCCAGGCGGCACGGGAACGAGTGGTACGTGGGCGGGATCAGCGCCGCCGACGCGCACACGAGGCAGGTACCGCTGCGCTTCCTGGGACCGGGCCGCTGGAAGGCGGAGATCTATTCCGACACCGCCGACCGCAGGATCGCGTTGTCCACCAAGGCGGTCACGGCGCGCGACGTTTTGGCGCAGCCCGTAGTCCGCGGCGGCGGCTTCGCCATCCGGTTCAGTCGGGAGTAGCTTGCCCCCATGGGTGAGCGCGTCGCGGTGGTGTGGGACGAGAGTTTCCTCGGGTACGACCTCGGAGGGGACCACCCGCTGAACCCGATCCGCCTCGACCTCACCATCCGCCTGGCGACCGAGCTGGGCGTGCTCGACGGCATCGAGCTGATCACGCCGCGGTCCGCGACCGACGCCGAGATCGAGCTGGTGCACGATCCGAGCTACCTGGCCGCGGTGCAGGCCGCGCCGTACTCCGGCTGGGACGTCGGGCACGGGCTGGGCACCGCGGACAACCCGGTCTTCGACCGCATGCACGAGGCGTCGGCGCTGGTGGCAGGTGGTTCGCTCGTCGCGGCCGAGCGGATCGCCTCCGGCGCGGCCGACCGCGCGATCAACATCGGCGGCGGCCTGCACCACGCGATGACCTCGCACGCGGCCGGGTTCTGCGTCTACAACGACTGCTCGATCGCCATCGCCTGGTTGCTGGAGAACGGGTTCGAGCGGATCGCCTACCTCGACGTGGACGTGCACCACGGAGACGGCGTGCAGGCCGCCTTCTACGGCGACCCGCGGGTGTTGACGATCTCCGTCCACCAGCACCCGATGACGCTGTGGCCCGGTACCGGCTACCCCCGCGAGCTGGGCACCGGCGGGGCGGAGGGCACCTCGGTCAACCTCGCGCTCCCGCCCGGCACGAAGGACTCGGGGTGGCTGCGGGCGTTCAACGCCGTGGTGCCCGCCGCGCTCGCCGAGTTCCGGCCCCAGATTCTGGTGACGCAGTGCGGCGCGGACACCCACCGCGAGGACCCGCTCGCCGACCTCTCGCTCACCGTCGACGGGCACCGCGCCATCTACCACCGGCTGCGCGAACTCGCCCAGCTGCACGCCGGCGGCAAGTGGCTCGCCCTTGGCGGAGGCGGGTATTCGCTCTTCCGGGTGGTTCCGCGCTCGTGGACGCACCTGCTCGCTACGGTGATCGACCGCGACCTGGACCCCGACACGACGATTCCCGCAGGATGGATGGCCCGCACCGCGCCCATCGCGCCGAACACCGCGCTGCCGACCACGCTCTCCGACGGCGGCGACCCGGCGTTCGAGCCCTGGGACGGCACGGCAGAGACACAGCTCGACAACGCGATCGTGGCCACCCGGCGGGCGATCTTCCCCCTGATCGGGCTGGACCCCGACGATCCGCGCGACTGACCAGGAGACGTCCACAGTGGACACCAAGACCGCGGACCCCTACGACTTCCCCCGCCACTGGGAAGCCGATGTCGTGCTCTCCGACGGCGGCACCGTGCGGCTGCGGCCGATCGTGCCGTCGGACGCCGAGAAGCTGCTGGCCTTCCACGGCCGGATGAGCGAGCGCACCCGGTACCTGCGCTACTTCGGCCCCTACCCGCGCATCCCCCCGCGCGACCTCGAACGCTTCACCACCGTCGACCACCACGACCGGGTCGCGCTGGTCGCCCAGCTCGGCGACGAGATCGTCGCGGTCGGCCGCTTCGACCGGCTGCCGGGGCGCTACGTCGCCGAGGTCGCCTTCGTCGTCGAGGACGCCCACCAGGGCCGGGGGCTCGGCTCGATCCTGCTCGAACACCTCGCCGCCGCGGCGAAGGAGACCGGGCTGCGCGGGTTCGTCGCCGAGGTGCTCGCCGAGAACGGCCAGATGGTCCGGGTCTTCCGCGACGCGGGCTACTCGATCTCCCGCGAGATCGAGGAAGGCGTGCTGCACCTGGAGTTCGCCATCGACCCGACCGAGCGCTCCATCGAGGTCGCCCACGCCCGCGAGCAGGCCGCCGAGGCGCGCAGCGTGCACAACGTGCTGCACCCGCGCTCGATCGCGGTGATCGGCGCGTCCACCGACCGCGCCAAGATCGGCCACGCCGCGCTGCGCAACCTGCTCTACGCCGACTTCGCCGGGCCGGTCTACCCGGTCAACGCCGAGTACCGCTCGGTCAGCGGCGTCCGCGCCTACGCCTCGGTGCTCGACATCCCCGACGACGTCGACCTGGCCGTGGTCGCCGTGCCCTCGGCCTCGGTCGAGGGCGTGCTCGACGACTGCCTGGCCAAGGGCGTGAAGGCGCTGGTGATCGTCAGCTCCGGGTTCGCCGAGACCGGCCCGAAGGGCGCCGAGATGCAACGCCGGCTCGCGAAGGAGGCCCGCGCGCACGGCATGCGCGTGGTCGGCCCCAACGCCCTCGGCGTGATCAACACAGACCCCGCGGTGCGGATGAACGCCACCCTCGCTCCGCGCCCGCCCGCGCGGGGCCGCACCGGCTTCTTCTGCCAGTCCGGCGCGCTGGGCACGGCCATCCTCGCCGCCGCGACCGACCGCGGCCTCGGCCTGTCCACGTTCGTCTCCGCGGGCAACCGCGCCGACGTCTCCGGCAACGACCTCCTCCAGTACTGGGAGACCGACCCGGCCACCGACGTGGTGCTGCTCTACCTGGAGTCCTTCGGCAACCCGCGCAAGTTCGCCCGCGTGGCGCGCAGGCTGGGCCGGACCAAGCCGATCGTCGTGGTGAAGTCGGGGCGGCACGCGGTGCGGCCCGGGCTCGCCGCCACCTCGGTGAGCGTGGACGAGACCAGCGTGCAGGCACTGTTCGAGCAGGCGGGCGTGATCAGGGTCGAATCGCTGGCCCAGCTCTTCGACACCGCGCTCCTGCTCGAGTACCAACCACTTCCACGCGGCCACCGGGTCGTCATCGTCGGCAACTCCTCGGCGCTGGGCATGCTGGCCGCCGACGCCGCGCTGGCCAACGGTCTCGAACTGTCCGGTGCCCCGGTGGACGTCGGTCCCGGAGCCGAGCCGGAGGTCTTCGCCGCGGCCATCCGCGAGGCGGTGCGGCGCTCCGACGTGGACGCGCTCATCGTGGTGTTCGTCCCGCCCGTCGCCGTTCCGGGGACCGCGTACGCCAGGGCGCTGCGCGAAGCGGTCGCGGACATCGACAAGCCCGTCGTGTCGACGTTCCTCGCGGTCGAAGGCATCCCGGCCGAACTGGCCGTGGAAGGCGGTCGCGGCTCGATCCCGTCCTACCCGAGCCCCGAACGGGCCGCGCTCGCGCTCGCCCGCGCCGCGCGGTACGGGCGCTGGCGCCGCTCACCGCAGGGCAGTGTCGTGCGCCCCAAGGGAATCGCCACGGACCAGGCCCGGCTGCTGGTGGAGGAGTGGCTGGGAGACGCGGAAGAACGCGTGCTCACCGACGCGGAGACGCTGCGCCTGCTCTACTGCTACGACATCTCGATCGTGCCGTACAAGCTCGTCTCCGACATCCACGCCGCGGTCGCGGCCGCCGACGAGCTGGGCTACCCGGTGGTGCTGAAGACGACGAGCGAGCCGATGCGGCACCGCTCGGATCTGGTCGGTGTCCGGCTCGACCTCGACGGCCCGGCCTCCGTGCGCGGCGGGTACGCGGCGCTGCACGAGGCGTCCGGTCTGGACGACGTGTACGTGCAACGCATGGCGCCGCGCGGTGTGTCCTGCGTGATCGGCCTGCAGGACGACCCGTCCTTCGGGACGCTGGTGTCCTTCGGGCTCTCCGGGGTGGTCAACGACCTGCTCGGCGACCGCGCCTACCGCGCGGTCCCGCTGACCGACGTGGACGTCGCCGACATCGTGCTCGCCCCGAAGGCCTCCCCGCTGCTCACCGGCTACCGGGGCACCGAGCCCGTGGACCTGAAAGCCTTGCAGGACTTGGTGTTGCGGGTGGCGACCCTGGCCGAGGACCTGCCCGAGGTGCGATCGCTGTCGCTGGAGCCCGTGCTGGCCTCGGCCGAGGGCGCGTTCGTCAGCAGCGCCCGGATCACCCTCGGGCCGCCACCCTCGCGCGGCGACACCGGACCGCGTCGCCTGCGCTGACGATCACTCGCCGGTGCGGACCTCGGTCACGCCGACGGGGCCCGCGATCGGCTCGGGCCACGCGGTCTCCACGCGGTCCTTGCTGTTGGGCAGCGTGAGCAGCAGCTTCGCCGCGGGCACGCGCTCGCCTTCGAGGCGGGTGCGCACCAGCACGTGCGCGGGCTTGCCCGGGGCCACGGTCACCGCGGGGGCCTCCACCGGGGTGGCCTTCTCCTGCTCCAGGTTCAGCGCCCGGCCCTTCGCGTCGGTGAACAGCAGGTCGGTGGGGGTGCCCTGGAGGGTGCAGGTGGTGCCGGCCGAGGCGAACTCCACCCGCCAGTAGGCCTTGCCCATACCCGCGTCGTTGTAACGGGCGGTAACGGTCAGGTCCTTCGCGCCGCACTGCGCCGCCCCGATCGGGGAGGCCTGGGCGGGCGCGGCCAGGGCCAGGGCGGCGCCACAGGCGGTGGCGACGGCCGCTGCGGACACCAGGCCGCGGCGAAGGCTGGAAGACATGGAGTGCTCCTTCTCGTCGTGTCGGGCCTGTTCAGGACCCGTGATCAAGACGATGGAACAGGCCGTTGAGTTGCACCAGGTGGTCCACGTCACCGCCGCCGAACGGCCTAGTGAAGGCCGGAAGGGCGGTCACGCAGCGCTTATAGAAATCTTCGCTGTGTTCTCTATGGAGTGGCGTCTTCAGGGCAGCCTGAAGTGTCCCAGGAGCCGCGGAGCTTGTCGCAGATCTCGCCGAGCAGTTCCATCTCGCGCTGGCTCAGCGGGTCGAAGACGAGCTTGCGGACCTCGGAGACGTGCCCGGGCGCCGCGGCCACCAGGCTCGCCATCCCCTCGTCGGTCAGTTCGGCGAGCTGGCCCCGTTTGTCCGTCGGGCAGGACTTGCGGCGCACCCAGCCCAGCTTCTCCAGCTTCGACACCGCGTGCGAGAGCCGGCTTCGCGAGTACTCCGACTGCTCGGCCAGCTCGCTCATCCGCAGCTCGCGGCCGGGGGTCTCGGAGAGCCGGACCAGGATCTCGTAGTAGGTCAGCGGGATCCCGGTGTCGCGCTGGAGCTGCCGGTCGAGCTGCTCGTTGAGCCTGCCCAGCACGGAGACCAACGCCCGCCACGTGCTCTGTTCGTCGGCGTCCAGCCACCGCGTGTCACTCATGTCACCCATTCTACCGCCCATGGTTGAACTCTCAACCAAAGTGGGCTACGGTGCTTGTTGAGAGTTCAACTAACACGAAGGACGACGCCATGAGCACCGCACTCCAGATCCCCGGTTACGTCGCTGGCACCTGGGCCGTTGACCCGGTGCACTCCAGCGTCGAGTTCAGCGTCCGGCACATGATGGTCAGCAAGGTCCGCGGCCGGTTCACCCAGTTCTCCGGCACCCTGGTCACCGCGGAGAACCCGCTGGAGTCCAGCGTCACCGCCGAGATCGACCTCGACTCGATCGACACCAGCAACCAGCAGCGCGACGCGCACATCCGCTCGAAGGACTTCTTCGACGTCGAGACCTTCCCGACCATGAGCTACCGCTCCACCGGCCTGCGCGCCGAAGGCGAGAACTTCGTGGTCTCCGGCGAGCTGACGCTGCACGGGGTGACCCGCGAGGTCCCGCTGGCCCTGGAGCTCAACGGCTTCGGCCCGGACGCCTACGGCGGCACCCGCGCCGGGTTCTCCGCGACCGCGACCATCAGCCGCAACGACTTCGGCATCGACATCGCCATGCCGATGGACGGCGGCGGCGTCGTGGTCGGCGACAAGGTGCAGATCTTCCTGGAGATCCAGGTCGTGCTGCAGGAGAGTTGATCACGGTTCGGCATGGCGAGGCCCCGCGCGGACCGCGCGGGGCTTACGCTGGGGGAAGATCCGCGCGCGCCGGATGGGGTGATCAGATGGCCTTCACCGCCGACTTCCTCGCCCGTCTCAAGGAATGCGTCCTCGGTACCGGTCCCGTCGAGCTGGCCGTACCCGACGCCGTCGCCGAGTTCGCCGAGTTCCTCGCCCAGCTCCCGGAGACCGACCGCAGACTGCGCTACCTCAACACGGTCGACGAGGTCTCGTCGGTGTTCTGGAACAGCGAGGAGATCTGGTCGGAACTGCTGCCCGACTTCGGCACCGAGGACCGCGACTGCGAGGCGCTGCTGGACAGCCTCGTCGACGCGACCATCGCCGCCGAGGTCGACTCGATAGAACTCGGTTTGCAGGACCCCGGCTGAGCCCTACCGTGCCGGCGTGGACATCCGCCGCGCCGGGCCCGACGACTGGGAGCAGTACCGCGACATCCGCCTCGCCGCCCTGGCCGAGGCGCCGTACGCGTTCGGCTCCACCCTGGCGCGCGAGCAGCCGTTCACCGAAACCCAGTGGCGCGACCGGCTTTCCCGCGGCGCGACCTTCCTCGGTTACCTGTCCGGCACCGCGTGCGCCCTCGCGTCCGGCACGTCCTCCCATGAGCTCGTTTCCGTTTGGGCCGCCCCCTCCGCCCGCGGCACCGGCCTCGCCGCCGCGGTGGTCGAGGCCGTCCTGGCGTGGGCCGCCCCGTCCCCGATGACCATGTGGGTCGCCGAGGACAACACCGCGGCCATCCGCTTCTACGTCCGTCTGGGTTTCTCTTTCACCGGCGACCGCGCGCCGCTGCCGAGCGACCCCTCCCGCCACGAACTCTCCATGCGCCGATCTCCTCCGGCTTCGTCCTGAATGAGTCATCGAGGTACTTGAACGCACCGAATGAGTCATTCGGTGCGTTAGGAGACCTGAACGGGTCGTTCAGCTCATAACCGTGGTGGCGAGGCCGCGCGGGCTCGTCGCCGGTGCCACGTGAGCGGGCGAGGGTGGCATTCGCCCGCCCCAGGGGACCCCCCGTGTTCAAGCGTGGCGCGGGGACGTGGGGGACGGCAAGGCGAGCGGTTGGGGTGGGGGGATGTCGATTCATCAGCCCGCCCCCCTCCGGCGGCGGAGGCGGTGGGGTCGGGACGAAGTGGCAGGCTGTGGGCGTGTTGAGCGTTGTCGCGTTCGGAGTGGCCTGGTGGCTCGGGTTGTACCTGATCGCTCGCGATCCCAAGAAGCCCGCGTTGGTCAGCGCCGGGGTCGGCCTGCTCGCCTACGCCGTGGCGCTCGCGATCGAAGCGCTCCTGCCGCACACGCCGTCCCAGGACGTGCTGCGCGAAGTCCAAGGCGTGTTCGTCTGCATCCCTCCGCTGGCGTGGAGCGGGGTCGCGGTCGCCCTGTTGCCGGAGAGGTACCACCGGCGGTGGTGGATCGGGCTCGTGCCGCTCGGCCTCCTCGTGCTCGCGCCGGTGGTGATCGACTCCGAGTGGGCCCGCCTGCTCCGCGCCGTGGACGTGTTGCTGCCGCTGGTCCTCAGCCTTGCACTGCTCGTCAGGCACCGCGCACGGCTGCGGCCCGCGCCCGTCCGGATGGTTCTGGTCGTCGTGAGCATGTTCCTGGTGCTCGCCGCCGTTCTCGTGGTGCTGCCGATGTCGGTCCTGCCGTCGTGGCTCGCGGTCGCGGCGATGGGGCTGGACCTGGTGCTGCTCGGGGTGGCCATCGCCGCGTTCGACGCCTTCGACGAGGGGCAGGCGATCCGCGCGGACATGGGCCGGTCGGTCCTCACCGCCGCGGTGATCGCCCTCGTCTTCGGTGGCCAGGTCGGCCTCGCGATGGCGGTGTCCTCCGGGCCGAGCCTGCCGCTGACCGCGCTGCTGCTCGGCAGCGTGGCCGCCGCGATCAGCGTCCAGGTGCTCGCCAACCCCCTCCAGTCGTTGCTCGATCGGGTGGCTTTCTCGGACGCCCCGGAGCTGCGCCGCGCGCGGGCGGAACTGCGCGAAGCGGAGGAGGCTTTGCCGCGTCGCGCGAATGATCCGGTTCTCGACGGGCTCGACGACGCGGAGTTCGCGAAGCTCACGCGGCGGGCGCTCGGGAATTACGGGGATCTCGGTCGCCTGGTGAGCAGCCCGCTCACGATGTTGCCGAGCATCACCGACAGCCTGGCCGAGAAGAATCTTCCCGATCAGCCCCTGGAACGCGCGAACGAGCTGAAGCGGCTGTTGTTGAACGGGATTCTCCAGCTCAAGCCGAGCGGCGGGGACTTCGGCACCAGCGATGAATGGCGTTACTACAACGCGCTCTATTTCCCGTACGTCCTCGGGTTGCGCCCGTACAGCCGTCGTGACCGCAACGACAAGCTGGACGAAACCGCCAAGCGCGCCCTGCAGTGGTTCTCCCGGACCGTTCCCGAGCGGACGCTCTACAACTGGCAGAACGCGGCCGCCAAACTCGTCGCGGCGGGGCTGCGCCAGCGAACTCCGAGGTGAGCAGCTGAAACTGGCAGTGGATGGCAGTGCCAGGTCTGCTGGTGGCAGTGCTTTCCGGCCTAACTTCGTCCTCGTCGACAACGACATCGGCCCAGGAGGACGGATACATGAGCACGATCGTCAACACTCGCAAGGACGCTTTCCTTCGCACCGTCATGAAGGTGGACGCGGTGGGCACGGGGGCGAACGGGGCCGCTTATCTCGCCGCCTCGGGCCTGATCGGGTCGCTGCTCGGCGTGCCCGCCGGTGTGCTGGCCCCGGTCGGCGCATTCCTGCTCGCTTTCGCGATCGGCGTGTGGTTCATCGGAACCCGGGCCGGGATCAATCCGAAAGCCGTGTGGGGCGTCGCGCTGGTGAACATGGTGTGGGCGGTGGACAGCCTGGTGGTCGCCTTCAGCGACTGGTTCCCGCTGACCGGCTGGGGCCTTTTCTACATCGTCTTCCAGGCCGTGGTCGTCGGTGCGCTGGGGGTGCTGCAGGTGATCGGACTGCGCAGGATCACCCGCTAAGGTGATCAACTCACGAAGGCGGTGCCCCGGTCGGGGTACCGCCTCTCGTCGGGTCCGGCCGGTGATCAGGTGATTGCCGGTCTGTGCCCGCGTCACCGTGCCCACCACCCGGTCGGGTGCGCTATGTGCTTGGGGTACCGCTTTTCGGCCCAGCCAGGTCGACCACCAACCGGGTGACGCCGGTCGGCCGCCCGGCCTGGCATCCGTGACAAGGGAGTGACACCATGAACGACGGTCCCAGGATGCGAACGTGCCCGGCCTGCCTGGGCGCGGGTGTCATCCCCGAGGATGACTATGCGACATGTGGGAGATGCGGTGGACTTGGCGAGATCCCCGGGTGAACTCCACGGCGCGGACTGCCGTCTGTGCGACGGAACCGGAGACATCGTCTGGACCCAGCCGGTCCCGGTCTCGGGCAGCTACGAACTCCGCGAGATGCGCCATCCCTGCATCAACGGCTGCTCCGGTTGGTGGCACCCGCGCAGCGCCGAACAGGACCGCGTGGTCGAGTCCATCAACGCCCCGGCGCTCGAAGCCTGAACGAACACCGCGGGCGCCCCGATCCGATCGGGGCGCCCGAGGCGCGTGCGGGGCTCAGCCCTTGACGCAGACCACCTGACGCAGCTTCGCGACCACTTCGACCAGGTCCTTCTGGTTCGCGATCACCTCGTTGATGTTCTTGTAGGCGCCCGGGATCTCGTCGACGACACCGGAGTCCTTGCGGCACTCCACGCCCTGCGTCTGCTCGGCCAGGTCCTCCGCGGTGAAGCGCTTGCGCGCCGCGTTCCGCGACATCCGCCTGCCCGCCCCGTGCGAGGCCGAGCAGAACGACTCCGGGTTGCCCAGCCCGCGCACGATGTAGGACCCCGTCCCCATCGAGCCCGGGATGATGCCCATGTCGCCGTGTCCGGCCCGGATCGCGCCCTTGCGGGTCACCAGGACCTCCTCGCCGAAATGGGTCTCCTCGGCGACGTAGTTGTGGTGGCAGCTGATCGCCTCGTCGAACTTCACCCGCGGGAACTGCTTGCGCACCACGTCGTAGACGAGCCGCATCATCACGGCCCGGTTCCGGCGCGCGTACTCCTGCGCCCAGTACAGGTCGTGCCGGTATGCCTGCATCTGCGGGGTGTGCGCGAGGAAGACCGCGAGGTCCGGGTCGGGCAGGGCCTGGTTGTGCTGCAGGCCGCGAGCGACCTCCATGTGGTGCTGGGCCAGGATGTTGCCGATACCGCGCGAGCCGGAGTGCAGCATCAGCCAGACCGCGTCCTGCTCGTCGAGGCAGACCTCGATGAAGTGGTTGCCGCCGCCGAGGCTGCCCATCTGCATCAGCGCCCGCTCCGACTGACCCCGCACCGCGGGCGTGAGGTCCTCGAAGCGCGCCCAGAAGCGGTCCCACCCCGCCTTGTCGCTGTCGGCGTCACCGGCGCGGAACGCGACGTCGCCGCGGTGCATGCCGAAGCCGACCGGGACCGCCTTCTCGATGCCGGCGCGCAGCCGTCGCAGGTCGTCCGGCAGGTCGGCCGCGCGCAGCGATGTGCGGACCGCGGACATGCCGCAGCCGATGTCCACACCGACCGCCGCGGGCGAGACAGCGTCTCGCATCGCGATGACCGAACCCACCGTTGCGCCCTTGCCGTAGTGCACGTCCGGCATCACCGCGACGTGCTTCACCACCCAGGGCAGAGCCGCGATGTTGTGCAGCTGGCGCATGGCGATGGGTTCGACATCCTCCGCACGGGTCCAAAGGCGGATGTCCGCCTGCTGACCGGGAATCGTCGTAATCGCCATGCGCCACAACGTACTTGGCCCGTTGCCGCGCTGCACGGCATTTAGGGGACTACGAGCACCCCGTCCTCGCGGCGCGGGATGTTGAGCGGGTTGGCGTTCTGCAGCTCCGGCGGCAGCAGGGCATCGGGCCACGACTGGTAGGTCACCGGGGCCAGCCAACGGCGGACGCCCGTAGCGCCCACCGACGTGTGCAGCGGTGACGTGGTCGCGGGCCAGGGACCGCCGTGGTGCATCGCCCAGCTCACCGCGACACCGGTCGGCCAGCCGTTGAACACCAGACGCCCGGCGAAGCGACGGATCTCGTCGAGCACCGCGGCGGCCAGCGCGTGGTCGTCCGGGTCAGCGTGCACCGTGGCGGTCAGGCTGCCTTCCAGACCCCGCAACACCTCGGGAAGCTGCGCGGGATCGTCATAGGTCACAACGATTCCCGCCGGGCCGAAGCACTCCTCGGTGAGCTTCTCCTTGTCGGCGACGAAGTCCTCGAGCGACACCTGGTACAGCCGCGGCGCGACACCCCAGCCCTCCTCGGGGCCCGAGCCGGTGGCGACGAGGCGCACCGACGAATGCGCGATGAGGCTGTCCACAGTGGACTGGTACGAGTCGCGCATCCGCTCGGTCAGCATCGCGCCACCCCCCGCGCCGCCGACCGCCTCCGCCAGAGCGTCCACAATGGACGAGGGAGCGAACAGCAGGCCGGGGTTGGTGCAGAACTGCCCGACGCCCATGGTCAGCGACTGCGCGAAACCCGTTGCCAGCTCCGCGGAGCGGTTGGCCGCCGCCGAGGGGAGCACGACGACCGGGTTCACGCTGCCCAGCTCGCCGTAGAACGGGATCGGCTCCGGGCGCCCCTGAGCGAGGTCGAACAGCGCGCGCCCGCCGGCGGTGGAACCCGTGAAACCCACCGCCTTCACCAGCGGGTGCTGCACGAGGACACGACCGGCCTCGGTGCCGTAGACGATGCCGAAAACGCCTTCCGGCAGAACGGAAGCCACCACGCGCGCGGTCTCCCGCGACGTCTGGGGGTGCGCGGAATGTGCTTTGACCACAACGGGACAGCCCGCCGCCAGCGCGGAGGCGGTGTCACCGCCCGCCACGGAGAAGGCGAACGGGAAGTTGCTCGCCGAGAACACCGCGACGACACCGAGCGGCTGCAGGATGCGACGCAGGTCCGGGCGCGGCGGGATGATGTCGGGGTCCGGCGAGTCGATCGTGGCCTCGCGGTAGCTGCCCTCGGCGAGCACGCCGGCGAACAACCGCAGCTGGTTGGTCGTGCGCTTCAGCTCGGTGGTCAGCCGGGGAACGCCGAGCGCGGTCTCGCTGTCGGCGGTGGCGATCAGCACCTCCGACTCGGCGTCGAGCGCGTCGGCCAACCGCTCCAGCACCGCGCCGCGCTCGGCGGAGGCCAGCCCGGACCACGCCGGGAACGCGCGTGCCGCCGCGCCGACGATCTCGCCGACACCACTGTCCGAAGTGGTCGGAACGGGATCGCCGAAAGCCTTGCCAGTGCGGGGTTCGTAGCCCTGGACGCCCTGCGAGCTCACCGGCCCGCCTCCTTCCGCGCTGTGTCCATGTCCGGCCCGCACCACGCGCCACCGACGAAGCGGTGCGGGTCCTCGTCCAACCGGGGTTCCCCGTGCTCGGCGATCAACTCGGCCGCGAAGACCTCGGAGTCGTCCTGCGGCAGGTACCCGATCGCCTTCGCCTCGGCCAGGCTGAACCAGCCACGCGTGTTGTCCGAGACGCCCCACACCACTCGGTAGCCCGGGTTCGGTGTGGACAGGCACGCCTCGAACAGCCGCGCGCCGTCGTCGGGGGACATCCACGTGGACAGCATCCGGGTGTCGCGCGGCTTCTCGAAGCACGAGCCGATGCGCACGCTGATCACGTCCATGCCGTAGCGGTCGGCGTAGTGCGAACCGATCGCCTCGCCCGCCACCTTGCCGACGCCGTAGTTGGTGTCCGGTCGCGGGAACGCGTAGTCGCCGACCTCCCCCGCGGAGCGGGGCACGAAGCCGACGGCGTGGTTGGAGCTCGCGAAGATCACCCGCCGCACACCCTGCCTGCGCGCCGCCTCGAAGACGGTGTAGGTGCCGTTGATGTTGACGTCGAGGATGTCCTTCCACGACGCCTCAAGGCTGTGCCCGCCCAGGTGCAGGACCGCGTCGACGCCTTCGCACGCGCGCTCCATCGCGTCCATGTCGGTCACGGAGGCGCGCACGACCTCCTCGGAGTCACCGGCGGACAACTCGGCGATGTCCAGCAGGCGCAGCACCCGGCCTGGCTTGGCCAGCCGGGGGCGCATCAGGGTACCGACGCCACCGGCGGCTCCGGTGAGCAGAATCCGTTCTGTCACAGGGAAAAGACCTTCCTAGAGACTGGTGAGACCGGGCTGGCGGAGCAGTTCGCTGAGCGTGCGCGCCGCGCCGAGCAGCGCGGCGATGACCTGGCGCTCGTGCTCGTCGTCGAGGCGGGCGACGGGCACCGAGCAGCTGAGGGCGTCGGTGACCGGGCTGCGGTAGGGCAGTGCCACGGCGAAGCAGCACAGGCCGGGGGTGTTCTCCTCGCGTTCGAAGGCGTAACCCAGCGAGCGGAACTCGGCCAGCTGTGCCCGCAGCGCGTCCGGGTTGGTCACGGTGTTCGCGGTGAGCGGCGTCATCTCTTCCGGCAGCAAGGAATCCAGCTCCTCCGGAGGGCGAGTGGACAGCACGGCCTTGCCGAGCGCCGTGCTGAACGCGGGCAGCCTGCGGCCGACGCGGGAGACCACGCGCAGGTGGTGCTCGGACTCGCGACTGGCCAGGTAGACCACGTTCGGTCCGTCCAGCCGGGCGAGGTGGACCGTCTCGTTGATCTCCAGCCGGATCTGCTCCATCAGCCGGATCGCCGTGCGCACAACGGGATCGTGGTCCAGGTAGGACGTTCCGACGAGCAGCGCGCGCACACCGATGCCGTAGGTGCCGCGATCCGGGTCGACCTCGATCCAGCCGCGCGCGACCAGGGTCTGCAACAGCATGTACAGGCTGGACTTGGGATAGCTCAGCTCGCGGTGCAGCTCGGTCAGCGTCATCCTGCGGTCGAAGGAGGCCAGTACCTCCAGCAGTTCGACCGTGCGGTCGGCCGACTTCACCGCGGCGGGGCGGCTTGAGTTTCCTGAGACCGCTTCAGTCATGACTTCGCCTCCGCTGAGGTAATTGCGTCGGCGGTCACGACCGCCTCCTCGATTCCCGGCGCGCCGACCTCTTGACAGCGCGTGGAGCCGATTCTTACAGTCCCCCTTGTTCGTTCACAAGTACGACTCGCGTTCAGAAATGTGAACTTCCAGAGGAGGGGCTGATGTCCGGAGTCCGGCGTAGCGCGGCCGTGCTGGCGGCGGCATCGCTCCTCGTCGCGGGGTGCGGGACGAGTGCGCCGCAGGGCGATCCCAACGCCCCGCTGGAGGTCTGGACGCGCAGTCTCGAAGACACCGCGAAGGTCTACGAGAAGATCTTCTCGGACTTCACGGCCAAGACCGGCATCAAGATCGACTACAAGCCGGTCTACAACGACTTCGACAAGCGCATGCAGGAGCGGGCCGCCTCGCGGGACCTGCCGGACCTGGTGATCACCGACGTCAGCGCGCTCGGCGTCTACCAGTCCCAGGGCATGGTCACCGAGATCGACCGGGCCGGGTTCGCGGGCGGTGCGGACCTGGTCGAGCGCGCCTGGAACAACGCGAAGGGCGCGGACGGCAAGTTCTACGGCGTCCCGGTCTCCACGCAGGCCCAAGCCACCTTCATCCGCAAGGACTGGCGCGAGAAGCTGGGCAAGCCGGTACCGACCACGTGGGCCGAACTCGTCGATCTGGCGAAGGCGTTCACCACGGGCGATCCGGACGGCAACGGGCAGAGCGACACCTACGGCATGCTCGTGCCGGGCTCCACCGATCGCGGCTACCTCGCGTGGTGGGCCTCCTCCTACCTCTGGCAGGCGGGCGGCGACATCCTCGCCGAGGAAGGCGGGAAGTACCGCGTCGCGGTGGACTCGCCCGGAACCGTTGCCGCGGTGGAATGGCTGCGTGGGATGTTCTGCGACACCGTCGCGGGAGGGCATTCAGTGGTCCAGCCCGGCGCGCTCACCACGATCACCAACGACGCGCACACGTTCTTCGAACAGGGCAAGGCCGGGATCTACCTGACCGGGCCCTACATGATGGGCCGTTTCGACAAGGCTCCCGGCAAGGACAAGTACGAGGTCATCGCCTCGCCCAAGGGCCCCCACGGTTCCACGGTGCTCGGCGAGGGCGAGAACATGTACCTGATGGCCGGTTCCGCGCGGCCCGCCGACCAGAAGAAGCTCGCCGAGTTCATGGTCTCGCCGGATGCGCAGAAGGCCGGTATGCAAGGAGTCCCGCGTCCGGTCGTGCGTCTTCCGGTCAACTCCAAGGTGGACGTGAACGCGGTCTACAACGACCCGAGGTGGAGCACGGTCGCCAAGGTCTACGCCGAGAGCGCCCGCCCGTTCCCCAACGTGCCGAACTTCCAGCCGTTCCGCCAGCAGACCGCGGAGACGCTGAACGCGCTCTTCGCCCGCTGCGGCACGGACATCCGCGCCGAGCTGGGCAAGCTCGCCGCGAACCTGAACAAGGAGCTGAAATCCCAGGGGATGGCCAAGTGACCACCCTGGCCACCAAGGACGTGGACCCGGCGGCTAGTGGCGGCGGTGCCGTCGGGCTCCACCCCGTGAGGCGGCGGCACCGTCGCCGCCTCACGGGATCCCTTGTCCCGTGGCTGTTCCTGGCCCCGGCTCTGTTGATCTTCCTGCTGTTCAAGTACGTCCCGATGGCCGAGGGCATCCGGCTGAGCCTGTTCAACGTCCGCCCGTTCCTCGGTGACGTGTGGGTGGGGATGGACAACTACGTCACGGTGCTCACCGACGAGCGCTTCCAGTCCGCGCTGGGCCGCACGCTGGTCCTGGCGTTCGGGCAGACCGTGGGCTCGATGGTCCTCGGCTTCGCCTTGGCGCTGCTGCTCGAAGGCACCGCGCGCTCCTTGTGGTTCGTGCGCTCTGCGGTCTTCCTGCCCGTGGTGGCCGCGACCGCGGTGGTCGGTGAGATCTGGCGGCTGCTGTACTTCCCGGCCGACGAGGGCTTCCTGAACTCGGTCCTCGGCTGGTTCGGCATCGGCGCGCAACCGTTCCTGGACAGCCCGGACACCGCGCTCTGGTCGGTGATGGGCGTCGGCATCTGGAAGGGCGCCCCCTACGACATGGTGATCATCCTGGCCGGGCTGGCCGGGATCGACCGCCAGCTCTACGAGTCCTCCGCGATCGACGGCGCCACGACGCTGCAGCGGCTGCGCCACGTCACGCTTCCCGCGCTGCGCCCGGTGATCACGATCCTGCTCACCCTGGCGGCGATCCGCGGCCTGCGCGTGTTCACCGAGGTCTACGTGCTCACCGGCGGCGGCCCGGCGGGTTCGACGGACGTGTGGATGACCCGGGTGTTCTCCCTCGGCTTCGAGCGTAACGAACTCGGGGTCGCCTCGGCCGGTTCGGTGGTGCTGTTCCTGGTGACCCTGTTGCTGACCCTGCTCGTGCAGTACTACCGGCGGCGCAAGGAGGCCATGTGACCTCCGGAGTCGCCCGGCGCTGCGACACGGCCCTCGGCTGGGGGCCGAGCCGTGTGGGCATGGTGGGCAGGGCGGCCATGTGCTGCGCCGCGCTGCTGGTCTTCTGCGGTCCGCTGATCACCGTGTTCTCCGGCGCGTTCGACCACAGCCCGGACCCGACGAAGCTCTCGCTGCTGCCGAACAACCCCTCGACGATCAACTTCGAGGTCGCGGGGGAGCGCGGGATCTGGGGCTACCTGGTCAACTCGCTGGTGATCGCGGGCGGTGGGCTGCTGCTGCAGGTGTCGGTGAGCGTGTTCGCCGCGTACGCCCTGGCGCGCAAGAAGTTCCGCGCGCAGGCGCTGGTGATGCTCGCCGTGCTCACCACGATGATGCTCCCCGAGGAGGTCATCGCCATCCCGCTGTCGCTGACGATCGGCCAGCTCGGCCTCAAGGGGACGTTGCTCGGCGTGGTCCTCCCCCTGGGCGCCTGGGGGTTCTCCATCTTCGTGATGACCGAGTTCATGCGGGAGATCCCGGTCGAGCTGGAGGAAGCGGCCAAAGTGGACGGTGCGAGCGAGCTGCGCATCTTCGCGCAGATCATCCTCCCGCTGTGCCGCCCGGCCCTCGGCGTCGTCGCGGTGTTCGGCTTCACCATGATCTGGGACCAGTACCTGCTCCCGCTGATCGTGGCCACCGAGCCCGCCGACTACACCCTCACCGTCGCCCTCGCCTCGCTGCGCTCCGACGACCAGGTCGGTCCGGGAGTCGTGCTCGCGGGCGCGTTGCTCGCCCTGGTGCCCAGCCTGCTGGTGTACCTGTCCCTTCAGAAATCCTTCCTTCGCGGCATCACCTCCGGTGCGGTGAAGGGATGACTCGCGTGAGGTCTCACATGCAGCTGGATGGAGTGCTGTTCTTCCCGGTGACGCCGTTCACCGGGACCGGCGAGCTGGCCGAGGGGGTGCTGGCCGAGCACGTGAAGCACGGGGTGGACGCGGGACCCGGCGGCGTCTTCGCGGCCTGCGGCACCGGCGAGTTCCACGCGTTGGAGCCCGAGGAGTACGAGCGCGTCGTCCGCGTCGCGGTCGAGGCCACTGCGGGCAAGGCCCCGGTCTTCGCGGGCGCGGGCGGCCCGCTGCCGCTGGCGCGCCGGTACGCCGCGATCGCCCAGCGCGCGGGCGCCGACGGCGTGTTGCTGCTGCCGCCCTACCTCGTGGGCTCCCCGCCGGACGGGCTGGTCGACTACGTGGAGCAGGTCGCGTCCGCCTCGGACCTCCCGCTGATCGTCTACCAGCGCAACAACGCGGTGTTCACGCCGGAGAGCGCGGTGCGGGCGGCGAACCTGCCCACCGTGGTCGGTTTCAAGGACGGGCTCGGCGACCTGGACCAGATGCAGCGCATCGTGCTCGCGGTCCGCGGCGCCGTGCACAAGCCGTTCCAGTTCTTCAACGGGCTGCCCACCGCCGAGATGACGGTGCCCGCCTACCGGGGCATCGGTGTGGAGCTGTACTCCTCCGCGGTCTTCTGCTTCGCCCCCCAGATCTCATTGGCGTTCTACGACGCGGTCACCACCGGCAACACCTCGCAGGTCAACACGTTCCTCAGCGAGTTCTTCCGTCCGCTGGTCGAGCTGCGCGACTCCGTGCCCGGCTACGCGGTCTCGCTGGTGAAGGCCGGAGTCCGGTTGCGCGGCCTCGAAGTCGGTTCGGTGCGCGCGCCGCTGGTGGACCCGTCACCGGAGCACGTGCGCGAGCTGGACCGGATCATCGCCAAGGGCCTGGAGCTGCTGTGAAGATCCGCGAGGTCGTCATCACGCCGATCGCCTTCGCGGATCCGCCACTGCTGAACTCGGCAGGCGTGCACGAACCGTGGGCGCTGCGCAGCATCATCGAGGTGGTCACCGAGGACGGCGTCTCCGGGCTCGGCGAGAGCTACGGCGACCAGGGCCACCTCGACCTGCTGAACGCGGTGGCGCCGCGGCTCGCCGGGCTCGACGTCTTCGCGACGAACGCCCTGCGCGCCAGGGTTTGCGACGTGCTCGGCGGAACCAGCAACCCGGACAAGCACGGCCTCACCGGCCAGATCACCGCCGAGGGCACCGTCGATCGCGTGTTCTCGCCGTTCGAGGTGGCCTGCCTGGACGTCCAGGGCAAGATCCTCGGACGGCCGGTGAGCGACCTGCTCGGCGGCGCCGTGCGGTCTGAAGTTCCCTACAGCGCGTACCTCTTCTACAAGTGGGCAGGGCATCCCGGGGCGCCGGACGACGAGTGGGGCGAGGCGGTCACGCCGGACGGCATCGTCGCGCAGGCGCGGAAGATGATCGGCGAGTACGGCTTCGGGTCGATCAAGCTCAAAGGCGGTGTCTTCCCGCCGGAGCAGGAGATCGAGGCGATTCGCGCGCTGCGCGAGGCTTTCCCGGACCACCCGCTGCGCATCGACCCGAACGCCGCGTGGTCCACGGAGACGTCCGTGCGCGTCGCGGGGGAGCTGGCCGGCGTTCTGGAGTACTTCGAGGACCCGACGCCGAGCATCCCCGGCATGGCCGAGGTCGCGGCGAAGGTGGACATCCCGTTGGCCACCAACATGTGCGTCGTCGCCTTCGAGCACCTGGCGGAGTCGGTGGCGCTGGACGCGGTGCAGGTCATCCTGTCCGACCACCACTACTGGGGCGGGCTGAACCGCTCGCGGGAGCTGGCCGCGATCTGCCGCACCTTCGGCATCGGCCTGTCCATGCACTCCAACTCCCACCTCGGCATCAGCCTGGCCGCGATGACCCACCTCGCCGCGGCCACGCCGAACCTGGGCTACGCCTGCGACACGCACTACCCGTGGAACGCGGCCGACGACGTCGTGGTCCCCGGCGTGTTGTCCTTTGTGGACGGAGCGGTGCCGGTGCCGACGACACCCGGGCTCGGGGTCGAGCTGGACCGTGACAAGCTGGCGCGGCTGCACGAGAACTACCTGAACTGCGGCATCCGGCAGCGCGATGACACCGGGTACATGCAGCGCTTCGAGCCGAGCTATGAGAGGAAGCGACCGCGTTGGTGACCAAGATTCCCTACGCCTACACCTGGGATGTCGTGGGCGATCCGGCGGCCGCGGAACGCATCGCGAGCCTCGGTGTGGACGCGGTGGCCCTCGCGGCGTCCTACCACACGACCCGCGCCGCGACCCCGTTCCACCCGGGCCACCGCATGGTCAACGCTGAGCACGCGGCCTGCTACGTGCCCGTTCGCTCCTCGGAGTGGCAGGGGCGGCTCGTCCCGCCCGCGCCGAGCTGGGCGCCGGGCGATTCCTTCGGCGAGGCAAGGGAATCCCTGCGTTCGTCGGGGCTTCCCGTGCACGCGTGGACCGTGTTGACGCACTCGACCCTCCTGGGTTCGGCGAACCCCGACCTCGTGGTGCGCAACGCCTTCGGCGATCTGTACCCCTACGCCCTGTGCCCGTCCAATGAGGACGTTGTCGAGTACTGCTCGACCCTGGTTCGCGAGGTCGTCACGCTCGGTCAGCCGGAGGGCGTCATCCTCGAAGCCTGTGGTCCGCTGGGCTTCTTCCACGGCGGCCACCACGAGAAGACCGACGGCGCCGACTGGGGCAAGGTGCACCAGCAGCTGCTGTCCCTGTGCTTCTGCTCGGGTTGTCTCGCGCGCTACGCCAAGGCCGACCTGGACGCTGAGCAGCTGCGCGCGCTGGTCAAGTCCACTGTGGATGGTCCGGCGCCGTCCTCCGTCGAGGAAGCCCTCGGTGACATCGCCGAGCGGCTCCGGGATGTGCGCACGGGTATCGCGGCCGAGCTGAGGTCGTTGCTGGTCAAGGAGATCCGTTCGCTGGCCCCCGAAGCGGCGATCTCCGTGCACGGCAACGCCGACCCGTGGGCCGCAGGCCCGTTCGCCACGGTCGCCCCCGTGATCAACGAGGACATCGACACCGTGGTGGTGACCTGCTGGCCCGGGCCGGAGGCGAGCATCCCGGGCATCGAGGCCGCGCGTGCGCTGGCGGGCCCCGATCGCGGGCTGGCCGCCTACGTCCTGGCCCTCCCGCCCCGCCCGGCCGACGCCGGAGCCCTCCGCGCGGAGTTCGACCGGTACCTGGCGGCCGGAGTGGACGAGCTGCACGTCTACCACGCGGGCCTGGCCTCCCCGGCCCGCTTCGCCGCGATCCGCGAGGCGCTCAGCTCCCTCTGAGCGCCAGGTTGGGGAGTCTCCAAGACCTGCCGACCCGGCCCCGACCGAAGGCCCCGCCGCCGAGCCCCCGAACTCGGCAGCGGGGCCTTCTCCATGGTCGGCGTTGGTATATATCGTAGGACGATATATAGTGATGGCGTGGCATCGGAGGCGATGAACGAACAGACATTCCTGGTGTTGACCGTGCTGGCGGAGGAAACGCTGCACGGCTACGCGATCGTGCGCGCGGTAAGCGAGCTGACCGAGGACCGCGTGCGGTTGCGGGTGGGAACGCTGTACGGCGTCCTGGACCGGCTGGTCGCGTCGGGCCTGGTCGAACACGACCGGGACGAGGTGCACCAGGGCAGGCTGCGGCGGTACTACCGCCTGACCAACGAGGGCGCGCGAGCGTTGCACGCCGAGATCTCGCGGCTGGAGAGCAACGCGAGGGCCGCCGCGTCCCGGCTGCGGGCGTGGGGCTTCGAGGGAGGGCCGGCATGACCCTGGTGGAACGGCGTTATCGCAGGATGCTGCGGGTCCTGCCGCGGTGGTACCGGGCCGAGCGCGAGGAGGAGATGGTCTCGGCGTTCCTCGAGGACGTCAACCGGGACCCCGACGCGGACCTGCGGCACGATTTCGGCTGGCCGGGATGGGGCGAGTTCGGCAGCCTGATCGCGCTGTCCGCCCGCACCCGGTGGCCGGGCCGGACGGGCAGCCCTCGCGCACTGGTCAAGGGCCAGGTCGTCCGCCTGATCGGACTGATCGGGCTGCTGCTCGCGTCGGCGTCCGCGCTGAACCAGTGGCTCTCCTGGATCGTCCCGAAGCTCAACGCGATCAACTACTACGGAGCCGACGGCCGCTTCGGTCACTACCACGGTCCCGCACCGCTGTTCTGGAACTGGCGCCTGGTGCTCAACGTGTTCCTCGACGGCGCCTCTCTGCTGGCGTTCCTGGCCCTGCTCTTCGGTGCCTGGCGGGTGGCGAAGACCGGCGCGGTTGCGGCACTGCTGGCGCTGGTCGCGCTCATGGCGTACAGCATGGCGGGCCCGCACCCGTTCTCCCTGCCCGAGCTGCTGTTCTACGTGATCTGCGCGCTGTACCCGTTGTGCGTGCTCGTCGGGTTCCACTCCGACGTGGCGCCGTTCAAACCGAAGTGGTGGCTCGTGGCGCTGGTGGGCATCACCGCGCTCTGGATGGGCCTCGGCTGGGCGACATGGGTTCTGCTGGACGTGTCCGTGCTGATCGGGGCGGCGGCGTACCTGGTCGCGCACTACCGGAGGGTGTGGCGGGGCCCCGCGGCCGGACTGCTCGCGGTCGCGGTCATCTGCGCGCTGGAGGCGCTCAACAAGCTCATCTGGACCTCCGCCTACCTGCTCCGCGACCCCTCCACGCTGGCAGTGGTCGCGATCGAGGTCGCCGGACTGGTCGCGATGGCCGTGTGGCTGCGGGCCCAGGCGGCGAAGGTGCTGCCGCCCGAGACCCGGAGCCCGCTCACCGTGGCGGGCTGATCAGCCCTCGCGCGGCGCGTACATCGCGCACAGCCGGTCCAGCAGCGGATCGTCGGCCAGGTCCTCCGGCACCCGCGGCGTGCACGAGAGCAGCAGGTGGAAGCCCAGGTCGTCGGCGATCGGCAGCAGTGGGCTCAGCCAGGACAGGCCGATCGGGCCCGCGCTGACGCCGTCGTAGTCGTCGACGACGAGGTACAGGTCCGGCCCGTTCCACCAGTTGCGCTCGCGCACCGCCGCGGCGGGCACCTCCACCGGGGGCAACCTGTTGCGCAGCAAGGCGTGCAGGTCGCGGAGCATGTCCGCGCCCGTCTCCGGGTCGTCGGCGTAGCCCACCAGGTGGTCGCCCAGCTCCTCCGCCGCGTCCCGCAGTTCGCTGCGGTAGTCGAACAACAGCACCTTGCTCTGCGTGGCCGGGTGCCGTTGCGTGACCTCGCGCATCAGCGCGCGCAGCAGCCCGGTGCGCTCCGGTCCCGCCTCGCCGAACACCGCGAAGTGCGGGTTGGCCTCCGGGTCCCACGTCACCGTGCTCCGCGGCTGAGGTGCTTGCGGCACAACGGGTTGGAGCTCCGGTTCCGGCTCGAGCACGGGCTCGGGCGGCAGCTCGGCGACGGGCTCCTGCGGCACGGCGGCGGGCTGCGGGGAGACCGCGCTGAACCGCGCCAGGGTCGCCGCGAGCGTCGGCAGGTCGGGGCAGCCCTGGATGCGCGGCCGGGCCACCTGGATGTCGTGGCCACCGGCCTCGACGCCCCGGCCCGCCTCGTGCAGTTCCAGCGTCGTGCCCAGCTTGGACCGCATCTGCCGGTCGATCGCCTGCCAGCTGTCCGTCGCCAGCGCCAGGTGCACGCCGTAGAGCGGCCCGGAGTCGACCAGGTGCTCCACCAGCGGCACCAGGTCGGGGAAGCGCTCGCGCAGCTGCGGCCAGCCGTCGATGAGCAGGAACACGTCCGACGGCCAGTCGTCCAGCGGTTCGCCGTGCAGCCTGCGCTGCCGGAGCACCTCGATCGACTCGATGCCCAGCGAGGAGAACAGCGCCTCCCGCGAGCGGACCACCTGCCCGGCCCGGTACACCAGCTCGGCGATCTGCTCGGGCTCGTCGGCGCCTGCGCTGCCCAGGACGTTGCCCAGCTCCCGCAGCGTGCTCAGCGGCCGGTCCCCGGGGTCGAGGTCCACCAGCAGGCAGCCGACCTGGTCGGCCGGGTGCCGCAGCGCCAGCGAGGCCAGCAGCGTGCACAGCGCCGTCGAGGTGCCCGACCCCGGCTGGCCGTAGGCGGCCAGGTGCCCGTGCGGTCCGGCGAAGTCGAACAGCAGCGAGTAGTGCGCGAGCGCCCCCGGGTCGTCGAGCACGCCGATCGGCGTCGACAGCCGCTCCTGCGGGGAGAAGTGCGTGTGCTTGGCCAGCAACCGCCCGTCGTCGGTGATCACCAGCGGGTACAGCACGGTGTCCAGGTCGTGCGGGGCCGGAGCGGGCAGCCACGCGGTCGGCGGCGGCGGACTCCACCCGGCCAGCGTCCTGACCAGCCGGGAGGCCGAGGTGCCGCTGGTCACCGCCTGGAACTCGGTGATCCCGGTCATCCCGGTGCGCAGGAAACCGGAGCCGGGGTTGCGCACCGGCAGCCGCGCAGCGTCCGGGGTGCCCAGCGCGATCCGCGAGGTCTCCTCGTCGTTGGTGCGCAAGGCGATCCGCCACGCCAGGTGGCTGTAGAGGCCGCGGAACTGCTCGCTGTCGATCTCGTTGGTCGTCAGCACCAGGTGCAGCCCGCCGCGCGGACCGGCCTTGGCCGCCCAGAGCAGGGTCTCCCGCAGCGCCGGGTCCGCGGCGAGCACGTCGTAGCCCGCGACGGCGCACACGATCGCGGGCAGCTGCGGCAGGTTGTCCCCGGCCTGGATCGCCTCCTGGTACTCCAGGAACCTCGGGTGCCCGCCGTCCATCTGGAGCTGGTGCCTGCGGTCCACCTCGCCCTGCAGCTGCTCGGTCATCCGGCGCCGCTGGCGCGGGCAGTGCGCCAGGTCCAGCGCCGTGCCGAGCACGTGCGGCAGTCCGGCCACCTCCTCCAGCTCCGGCGCGTCCCGGTGCCCGAGCAGCACGAAGTTCACCGCCTCCGGCGGGTGGGTCAGCGCCAGCCCGAGCAGCACGTCGCGCAGCAGCTCGTCGCGGCCGCTGCCGTCGGCGCCGACGATCAGGCCGTGCGGGCCGAAGCCCCCGGCCTCCACCTGCTTCAGGTCGAGCACCACCGGCGCCCCGGCCGGGTCCAGCCCGATCGGCGCGCGCAGCCTGCGGTCGTAGGGGCGCGGCGGCCACGCGGGCTGCGGGTGCAGCGCCTCGATCCCCGGCACGCCGAGCAGGCGCAGCAGGTCCGGGGCCGGCTCGGCCATCGGCGCCGCGGATCCGCTTGCGGGATCGCGCATTGTCCTCGCCGGCTCGCTCGCGGGATCCCGCATCGGAACGGTCTCGGGGTTCATCGCAGTGCGTCCTCCTCCGCGAGCGGTGCCTGCCAGACCCCGTCGGTGTGACACGCGGTCTGCACCAGCGTCGAGTTGCCGTCCGGTCCGATGAGCACCGCGCGGCCCGGCGGCAGCGGGCTCGGCGCGACCGGCCCGAACAGCGGTCCCTCCTGCGGGTCGCCGGACAGCAGCACCCCGGTCGCCCCCGCCGCGCGCACGGCGGTGAGGATCGGCCCGGAGTGCGCCTTGGCCGCCCCGGCGGTCGACCGCGCGAGCACCACGTGCAGCCCGATCCGCCCGCCCGCGGGCAGCAGCGGCAACAGGGGCAGCAGCGGGTCGTGCGTGGGGCCGCTGAGGTGGTCGTAGTCGTCGACGATCAGGAAGATCTCCGGTCCGGCCCAGCCCTGCCCGGTGCCCTCGGCGGCCGCGGCGTCGGCGGCGGCCAGCCGGGCGCTCATCGCGGTGCACAGGTCCTCGACGATCGGCTGCAGCGACTCCGGGTTGGGCGCGAAGCCCGCCAGGTGGTTGCCCAGCCGTGTCGGCAGGTCAGCCAGCCCGCCGCGGTGGTCGGTCAGCACGATCCGCGCGGCCCCGGGATCGCAGTTCTCCGCGATGCCCAGCATGAGCAGGCGCAGCAGGTTGGTCCGCCCGCTGCCCGGCTCGCCGTAGATCAGCATGTGCGCGGTGCCGAACGGGTCCAGCGACACCGGGGCCAGCGCCTCGTCCACCCCGATCGGGAAGGCCGCGCCCGGCGCGGGCGGCAGCTGCTCCGGCCGCACCAGCGTCGGCATCGGCTCCAGCCTCGGCACGCTCATCCCGGTGCCGAACTGGGCGATCAGCTCGCACACCTCGGCGGGCGTCGCCGTCCTCGGCAGCACCGGCGCGGCCAGCTGGAAGTGCCGCGGTACGCCGGGGGCCCCGTCCGGCCTGGGGTCGATCAGGATGCCCCGGCCCGGCACGTCCAGCGGGACCTGCTCGGCCAGCCGCGCCTCCACCAGGGAGCTCTGCGGCTCGTCCAGGCGCAGCTCCAGGCGGGTCGGCACCAGCTCGACCAGCTGCGGCGGCAGCGCGGCCCAGCAGTCGGCGGTGAACACCAGGTGCACGCCGACCAGCGGCCCGCGCGCGGCGATCTCCAGCAGCGCCGCCTCGGCCCCCGGGTGCTCGTGCAGCAGCCGCGGGAGGCCGTCGATCACCAGGAAGACCTCGCGGGGGAGCGGGCCCTGGTCGCCCGAAGACCCGCTTGCGGGGTCGAGCATCTGCGCCGAGGACTCCAGCAGCTGCCGGAACCCGGTCGGCGAGCTCACACCGTTCGCCCGGCACAGCTCGGTGCGGGTGCGGGCGATCCTGGTCAGCTCGCCGAGCACCCGGCGGACCAGGCCGGGATCGCCCGGCCCGGACACCGTCGCGGTGTGCGGCAGTCCGTCCAGCTCGGCCAGCCCGGCCCGGTCACCGCCGCCGAAGTCCAGGCAGTAGAACCCGGCCTCGCGCGGGGTGTGGGTGACCGCGAGCGTGGTCAGCAGGGTCAGCAGCGCCGTGGTGCCGCCCGAGCCCGGCCGGCCGCACACTGCGACGTGCCCGCCGCCGCGCCCCAGGTCCAGCTCCAGCCGGGGCAGCTCCCCGTCCGGTCCGCTGACGTGGTGGTCCAGCCTGCCCAGCGGCACGCTCATCCGGCCCGGCTGCCACTGGTCGGTGGACAGGCCGCGCTCCGGGTCGATCGACAGCCAGCCCAGCACCTCGGCCAGCGGCATCGGCCGCAGCGGCGGCGGCCACAGCGCCCTCGGCCGGGGCGGGGCCCAGCCGGCCACCCGGTCCGCCACCGGCTGCACGAGCCCGGCCTGGTCCGGGGCCTGGAACAGCACGGAAGGACCGACCGGGCCGGTCAGGAAGCCCGCGCCGGGCGGCAGCCCGTAGGCGTCCTCGGTGCCCAGCAGCATCCGGGACTCCGCGGGGGAACCGGCGCCGAGCACGATCCGGCAGGACAGGCTGCGCTCCAAGCCGCCGAGCGCGCCGGGGTCCAGCCGCTCGCCGGAGACCAGCAGGTGCATGCCGAGCGCCTCGCCCTGCTCGGCCAGCCGCAGCAGCGCGTCGCGCACCTCCAGCGACTGGCCGACCAGCGCGTCGTAGTGGTCGACGGCGATCACCATCGGCCGCATCGGCTGCTGCTGGGCTGCCTTGCGGGCCTGGTTGTACTCCTCCATGCTGCGCGCGCCCAGCGCCCCCATCCAGCCCAGCCGCTCGTCGGCCAGCCAGTGCAGGAACCGCGCCAGCCTGGCGAACAGGCTCGGGTCGATGTCGAAGCGCGCGGGGTGCGGCGGGTACTGGCCGACGACGCCGAGCACCTGCGGCAGCCGTTCCAGCCCGCGGAACGAGCCGCCGAGGTGGTCGACCAGCAGCAGCTCCAGCTGCGCGGGGTGGTGGTGCACGGCCAGGCCGAGCACCAGCGAGCGCAGCAGCTCCGTCTTGCCCGAGCCCGCCGCGCCGACCAGCAGCGCGTGCGGCCCGTTGCCGCCGTGGTGGCTGGGGTTGAGGTCCAGGGTCACGGGGGCGCCGGTGCCGTCGAAGCCGATCGGCACCCGCAGCGTCCGCTCGGGCGGGCGGACCGCCCAGCACCGCTCCGGGTCGAGCTGGTCCACGCTGACCACACCGTGCTGGCGCGGGAGGTCGGCCTCTGCTGCGCCGGTCATCACTGTCCTCCGGGGGAAGGGCGCCTGCGCTGCCGGGCATTATCCACAGTGACCACACGGCCACCCACCCGGATCAGCTTTCCTTGGCATCTCAATGAGTTTCGGTTCCGAGCAACCCGGGGCCGGGGAGCTTCCGTCTCTAGGGCATGAGACGCATAGCAACCGTAGTCGGCACCGGAGCGCTGTTGCTCGCCATGGCGGCGTGTGGCTCGGAGGTGGGCTTCGGCGGCCAGCCGTCGAACAAGCCGACCGCGACCAGCACGCCCGGTCAGCCGACGTCCGACCCGAACATCGCGATCCCGAAGCCGCCCGAGGGCGGCACCGCGATCCCGGACAAGCAGCTGGACCCGGCCAGCCAGGACATGGACGGCTACAAGCGCCTGGTCTGGACGAAGGACAACGGTGCCACGGTCGGCACCTACGGCCGCGAGGGCGGGTGCAGCAAGGTCACCGGTGAGGCCGTCGAGCAGACGGACAAGAGCATCAAGCTCCTGCTGACCGAGAAGGTTCCGGCCAAACCCCAGGCTTGCACGATGGACATGCGCTACCCACCGGTCGAGGTGAAGCTGGCCAAGCCGCTGGGCGAGCGCACCGTCTCCGTCGAGCAGCGGATCGAGAAGAAGTAGGGCTCGTCCGTGGGGTCTCGTTCGATGAGAGCCTGCCTCGGCCGGAGGCCGAAGCCGGGACACAGCGAGGTCGTTCCCGGCGGCGCCGCCAGGGGCGGCCTCGGCCCGGCTGTCGCGAACACGGACTCCGCGGACACGCCCTCCCGCGTTGAGGGCGGCGCGACCGGCAGCAGGGGCCGGAAGCGCCGCCTTCCGCATCAGGGTCACTCGCCGAACACCGCGGTCAGCGCACTGATGGCGACCAGCACCGTCAGCAAGGTGACGAGCGCGTTGGCCACCCGCCACCGCTCCGGCACGGTGTAGAGCACCTCGGTCTCCGGCCCGGCGGGCACGCCCAGTGGCGCGAGGTCGGAGCGCATCGGCGCCACGTGCCCGTCCGTGCTGGACGCGCACACCAGCAGCGCCGCTCTGCCCACAGTGGACAGTTCCGGCCGCTCCCCGGTGATCTCCGGAGCCGGCACCTCGGCGAGATTCTCTTTCACTGCCAAGGCATCCAGTCGTTCCGTCCATCGCTTCGACCACTCCGCCAAGCTCGGTTCGCCGTGGTCCCGCTCCACCTGAACGGCGAGATCCGCCCGCAACGCGGCGAGAACCCGTTCCTTGCCGAGCTCGTGGAGCTCCACTGTGGACAGTCCATCGATCCGCGACGGCCAGCACCGCGTCAGCCCGAGTTCGAGCGCGTGATCGGCTTCGTCCGGCGGTGAGTGCGTCGCGAACACCGTCTCCAGCATCGCCGCCGACGCCACGCCCGCGTGCGCGATCGAGCGCAGGTCCTGCCGGGTGATCCGCAGGTCCAGCGGGGTGATCGCGGCCGAGCGCTCCGGTTCCTGCTCGACGCCCAGCTCGCGGAACACCGGCTCCCGCCACTCTGGCGGAACCGGTCCCCAGAACGCCCCGGCTCGGTCCCACGCGACCACGTACTCGGAGATGTTCGGCAGGTCCTCGGCGTCCTCGATGTCCTCCGCGGGAAGGCCGTAGAAGCCGGGATCGCGCCCGCTCGCGGCGATGATGCCCGTCGCCGCGATGAGCACCGCACTCGTCCGCAACCCCTGCGCCACCGAGAGCGCCGAGGGGTCCAGCCAGATCACGGAGGCGCTGTGCGAGTTCGGCTTGGAGGTCTCCACCAGACCGACGTGGCCGTCCTGCCGCGTCAGCCAGCTCACGCCCCACGGCACGACACCGTTGCGCCGGGTGAGGAACGCGAGCACCGCGACGACCACCGCCGGGACGGTGATCATCCACCACGGCGGCGCGAACTCCGGGTTCACTACCGGCCCGAGCACCGCGCAGGCCACCGACCCGGCTAGCAAGGTCCATCGTGCCAGGGGCAGCGAACTGTCGCCGGTCTCGCCGGAGATCGGCAGCGACCACGCGGGCAGCCAGGGGTACTGGTTCATGGCGTGGAGTATTGCCGCGCGGTCCTGATTCGTCGCCTGTTTTGCCGTGGTGGAACCGGATCAGGGCAGGATTGCCGAGGCCGCAACGACGAGCAGCGCCCCGGTCAGCACCAGCAGCGCGTTGTCCAGCAGCCGCCAGCGCCGCGCCGCGGGCGGCCGGAGCACGGCCACCGTGGACGGCCGCTCCGGCACGCCGACCGTGAGCAGCTTGGGGCGCAAGGGAACCGCGCTCACGTCGGTCTCCGACGCCATCAGCCGCACGGCCACCGCCGCGGAGTCCGACAGCTCCTGCCGCGTCGTGCAGACCTCGGCGGGCGGTACCCGCTCCAACCCCTGCTCGTAGGCGATCGAGTCCAGCCGGTCCTGCCAGCGGCGCGCCCAGCGCTCGACGCGCTGCTGCTCCTCCGGGTCGTCCGCCGCGCGCTTCTCGTCCTGTTCCACCTGCAGCGCCAGGTCGGCCCGCAGCGAGCTGACCAGCACAGCGGGCTCCAGGTCCGGATGCCCGTCCACTCTGGACGGCCAGCAGCGGGAATAGCCCAGCCCCAGCCGCTCGTCGGTCTCCGCCGGTGCGGCGAAGCCACCGAGCAGCTCCTCCAGCCGGTGTCCCGGGGCGATCCCGGTCGCGGCGATGGTGCGCACGTCCTCCATCGTGATCCGCCCGCACGTCCACTGCGGCGACGAGTCGGAGAACCACCCCAGGACACGCTCGCGAGCCCTGCTGAACCGGGTGATTCCACCGCTGAGCCCGATCCGCGGTGCCAGCACCTGCCCGGCGCCGTCCCGGTCGGCCAGCACCAGCTCGGCGGGGTGCGCCTGCGCGAGCGCCAGGAACTGCTCCTCCTCGGCGTCGCGGCCGGTGCAGCGCAGCAGCCGGACCGCGGTCTCGCTCACCGGCCGCGCGCGCGATCCGGCGAGCACGGCGGTCATCTCCGGGCCGAACCAGGTCAGCGAGCCGATCCTGGGATCGCCGGGCACGGGGTAGCCGGTGGTCAGCAGGCCGACCCGGCGCCCGTCCCTGACCGCCCACGTCACCCCTTCGGGGATCCGGCCGTTGCGGCGGCCGAACACCGACAGCACCGCGAGCACCACCGCGACCGCGGGCAGCACCCACCGCGGCGGTTCCACTCCGACCACGCGCATCTCGGCGAAGGCGCCCACGAGCGCGACGATCCCCAGCAGGGTGAACCTGATCAGCGGCAGCACCCGCACCGGCCGGTGGTGCAGTACCACCGCTTCTCCCGGCAACCAGGGAAAACGAAGCCAGGACGAAACAGGTTGACCGAAAACGCGCTCGCGGGGTCGAGCATCGGCAGCGCTCATGCTGATCAGTATCAGCGCTCTTGCTCAACCCGCCTCCTCAAAGTCCTATTTTCGAAAGGAGATCTGCAGCGTCGGCTGCGAGGTGCCCGCGAAGAAGTCCTCACCCTTGTCGTCGACCACGATGAACGCGGGGAAGTCCTCCACCTCGATCTTCCAGACGGCTTCCATGCCGAGCTCCGGGTACTCCAGGACCTCGACCTTGCGGATGCAGTCCTGGGCCAGCCGCGCGGCCGGACCGCCGATGGAGCCCAGGTAGAAGCCACCGTGCTGCTTGCACGCTTCGGTGACCTGCTTGGAGCGGTTGCCCTTGGCCAGCATCACCAGTGAGCCGCCCGCGGCCTGGAACTGCTCCACGTAGGAGTCCATCCGCCCGGCCGTGGTGGGGCCGAACGAACCGGAGGCGTAACCCTCCGGGGTCTTGGCCGGACCGGCGTAGTAAACGGGGTGATCACGCAGGTACTGCGGCATTTCCTCGCCGGCGTCGAGGCGTTCCTTGATTTTCGCGTGCGCGATGTCGCGGGCCACCACCAGCGGACCGGTGAGCGACAACCGGGTTTTCACCGGAAGCGCGGACAGGGTTGTGCGGATCTCGCTCATCGGCCGGGTCAGGTCGATCTTCACGACCTCGTCGGAGAGCTGGTCGTCGGCCACCTCGGGCAGGAACCGCGCGGGGTCGCGCTCCAGCTGCTCCAGGAACACCCCGTCCGGGGTGATCTTGGCCTTCGCCTGGCGGTCCGCCGAGCAGGACACCGCGATGCCCACCGGGCAGGACGCGCCGTGCCGGGGCAGCCGGATCACCCGCACGTCGTGGCAGAAGTACTTGCCGCCGAACTGCGCGCCGATGCCGAACTGCCTGGTCATCTCCAGGACCTGCTGTTCGAGGTCGACATCGCGGAAGGCGTGCCCGGTGGCCGAGCCCTCGGTGGGCAGCGTGTCCAGGTAGCGCGCGGACGCCAGCTTGGCGACCTTCAGGTTGTGCTCGGCCGACGTGCCGCCGACGACGATCGCCAGGTGGTACGGCGGGCACGCGGCGGTGCCGAGGCCGCGCAGCTTCTCGTCGAGGAACTTCGCCAGCCGCGAGGGGTTCAGCAGCGCCTTCGTCTCCTGGTAGAGGAAGGTCTTGTTGGCGCTGCCGCCGCCCTTGGCCATGAACAGGAACTCGTAGTACGGCTCCGTGCCGGGCTTGCTGAACAGCTCGATCTGCGCGGGCAGGTTCGTGCCGGTGTTGCGCTCGTCCCAGAAGGTCAGCGGGGCCAGCTGCGAGTACCGCAGGTTCAGCTCCTGGTAGGCGTCGAAGATCCCCCTGGACAGGGCCTTCTCGTCCGCGCCGCCGGTGAGCACGCTCTCGGTGCGCTTGCCCATCACGATCGCGGTGCCGGTGTCCTGGCACATGGGCAGCACCCCGCCCGCGGCGATGCAGGCGTTGCGCAGCAGGTCCATCGCGACGAAGCGGTCGTTGCCGCTGGCCTCGGGGTCGTCCACGATCGCGCGCAGCTGGGCGAGGTGCGACGAGCGCAGCAGGTGCTGGATGTCCTTGATCGCCTCGCGGGCGAGCAGGGTCAGCGCCTCGGGGGCGATCTCCAGGAACCGCCTGCCCGCGGCCTCGACGACACGGACGCCCTCGCTGGTCAGCAGGCGGTACTCCGTGGTGTCCGGCCCCAGTGGCAGCAGGTCGGTGTACTGGAACTCGGTCGTGGTGGTGGCGGTCACAGTGGCGCTCACGTGGGCGTGCTCCCTTGCGCGCTTCGGGTACGCGGGGGACGTTACCTCTAAGCGCCGACAGCCCCGTCGTGACCGGGGTGTGATCCTTCTCAGCCCCGCGGCGCCATCCCGCTGACCTGGTAGATCCGATCGATCACCCGCATGTTCGCCGTGGCGTCCGCCCCACCCGTGAGGGGAGCGGCGCCCCCGCGGAGGGCCGCGGCGAAGGCGGCGAGCTGGCAGTCGAAGGTCGTCGGCAGCGGGTCGACCGGCTCGGGCGCGCCACCGTCGTGGCTGATCAGCGCGCCGGCCTGGGGCAGAGTCGGGTTGGTCACGTGCAACCGCCCGTGTTCGCCGACGACGGTCAGGGTGATCTCCGGTCCCTCGGCCATCGAGCACCGGACCGCGGCCGTTCCCCCACCCGGAAGTGCGAGTGTTGCGGCCATGGCAAGGTCCACGCCGGGCACTTCCCGCACGGCCTCGGCCCGCACCACCCCGGGCTCGGCGCCGGTGAGCGTGCGGATGAGGTGCACGGGATAGCAACCGAGGTCCATCAGCGCCCCGCCCGCCAGCTCCGGGTCGTGCCGGATGTCGGAGCGATCGGGGATCGGCACGTTCGACACGGCCTCGATGGTGCGGATCGCGCCGAGCCCCGCGACGAGGTCGATCAACCGCGACGTCAGCGGGTGGTAGCGGTAGTGGAACGCTTCCATCAGCACGCGGTCCCCGGCCGCCGCGACCATTGCTTCGGCCTGGGTCGCATTGGCGGCGAAAGGCTTCTCCACCAACACGTTCCGGCCCGCGCGCAGTGCGGTGACGGACCACTCGGCGTGCGCGGACGGCGGTAGCGCGACGTACACCGCGTCCAATGAGCCGTCTTCGACCAACGCCATGTAGTCCTTGTGCGCCTTGGCAATTCCGTGTTGTCGCGCGTAGTCCTGGGCACGCGCGTGGTCGCGGGCGGCGATCGCGGCGACTTCGAAGCCGTTCGCGCGAGCGGGTGCGATCACGGCCTTCTCGGCGATGCGGCCCGCGCCCAGGATGCCGATGCGGAGGTCAGACACTCGTGCTCCTCAGGGCGACGTAGTCGGTGGCGACGCGTTCGTCGATCGCCGTCGGCACTGGCACAACACAGGAATCCGGCCCGACCGCACCGGTGGCGACGGCTTCCAGGCAACGGCTCTGCAAGGCGAACCCGAGGTCCATGGACTCCACGGAGTTGCCCAGCGCACGCGGCCCCGCGAGGTTCACCATGTGCCCGCCGCCGAGCAGGTACAGCCGCTTGCCGTCCACCAGGCGCACGGTGTCGATGCCCTCAGCGCCCGGTGTGACCTCGGCGTCGCCAAGGTTGATCTCGTCGGGGAAGTGACCGGCGTTCGCCAGGATCGTGTCGTTCTTGAGCAGTGCCAGGTCCTCCGGCAGCAGCACGTCGCGGGCTCCGGTGACGGTGACGACGACCTCGGCGGAGCTGAGCGCGGTCGCGCGGTCCAGCACGTCGAAGCCGTCCAGGTGCGCGCGCAGCCTGGCCACCGGGTCGACCTCGATCACGGACACGACGGCGTGCGCCTGCCGGAAGCATTCGGCCACGCCGCGACCGCACGCGCCGTAGCCGAGGACGGTCACCCGCGCGCCGTGCGGCGTCCGGTTGGTGATGCGCAGGAAGGACTCCAGCACGCTGAGCCCGACCGCGCGCGTGTTCTCCGCGAACTGCTTGATCGGGCTGTCGTTGACCACGAGCACGGGCCTCGCCAGCTCGGCGCGCAGGGGCTCCAGGCGCATCCGGCCCGAGGTGGTCTCTTCCGTGCCGCCGAGCAGGCGTTCGTACGGGCGCGCCAGGTAGCGCTCGAACAGCTCCCCGCCGTTGTCCAGCAACAGGTGCGGCTCCGCGTCGAGCACCCGCTCCAGCTCGGCCAGGTGCGTGTCGTGGTCTGTCGTGGTGCTGCCGACCACGCGGACGCCGTGCGCGCGGAGGTAGTCGACCGTCTCGGCCTGCGTGCTGTTGAGGTTGCCCGCCGCGATGATCTCGGCGCCGCCCCTGCGCAAGGTCAGCAGCAGCGCGGCGGTCTTGGGTTCGAGGTGGATGGCGGTGCCGATGACCATGTGCGCGAAGGGCCGCGTGCGGTCGAACTCGGCGCCGATCGCCGACAGCAGACCGCAGCTGCCGACCACCCAGGGGATACGTGAGAGCACGACCGCAGCGTGCGGCGTCAAACGTTTGACGTCAAGCGTGTGACGTAGGCTGCCGCGATGGTTCGCGAAGGCAGGGTCAGCGCACGGGACGTCGCCGAGCACGCCGGGTGCTCGGTCTCCGCGGTGTCCTTGGTGGTCAACGGCAAGGACGCCGGCCGGATCTCCCCGGAGCTGCGCGAGCGCGTCCTCGCGGCGGTCACCGAGCTGGACTACCGGCCGAACCGCTCCGCGCGGAGCCTGGTCACCGGCGACTCCGGCACGATCTGCGTCGTTCTGCCCGATCCGGCGAACCCGTTCTTCGGCGACGTCCTCGCCGGGCTCGGCGCGGCACTGGGCGACGAGCACACCCTCGCCCTGGTGCTGCCGACCTCGGGAACCGACTACGACCAGCGGACGGTGCTGCGCGCGTACTCGCTCGACCCGGCGGGCGTCGTGCTGATCAGCCCGGGCGAGCCGGTCCTGCGCGGCTTGGTGCCGAGGTGCCCGACGCTCGTCGTCGACGCCCCGGGGCGCACACCGCCGCTGCCGCGCGTGGACCTCGACACGGTCGCCGCGGGTGAGCTGATCAGCGACCACCTCACCGCGCTCGGGCACCGCGGCTTCGGCTACATCGGGCCGAAGAGCGACAAGCCGACGTTCCGCACGCGTCGCGAGGCGTTCCTGGACCGGGTGACGGGCGCGGAGGTGCTGCACACCCTCGACCTGCCCGACTGGGACCCGCTGGCCGCCGCGGTCACCATGGCGTCGGTGCTGCCGGGCTGGCTGGACTCCGGAGTGACCGCCGTCGTGTGCGCCGACGACCTCCTCGGCTACGGCGTCCTCACGGCGCTTGACCGGCTCGGCCGCTCCGGTGTCGCGGTCGTGGGCATGGGCGACCTGCCGTTCTCGCAGCTCTGTCGTCCGGCGCTGACGTCGGTGGACTTCGCCGGGCGCCGCGCGGGGGAGCTGGCGGGCCAGTCGTTGCTGTCGTGGATCAGCACCGGGGAGCGGCCGCGCCGGGCACGCGTCCCTGCGAAGCTGATGGTCCGTGCCTCGACCGAGAAGGGATGAGCGGATGACCGAGCTGGCCAACGCCAGGGATCTGGGCGGCCTGCCGATCGCGGACGGACGCACCACGCGAGCGGGCGTGCTCTACCGCTCGGACGCTCCGCACGCGGGCGACCGGAGCCCGGAGCTGCCGAGCTGGCCGCCGGCTCTGGTGATCGATCTCAGGGCCACCGCGGAGCATGCGGGCAGCGCGCACCCGCTGGCCGGGCCGGACACCGCGGTGCGCCGCATCCCGCTGCTCGAAGCCGTGGTCGCGGAGCTGAACGAGCCTTCGGCGCCGACCGCGCCCGCGGACAAGGACCTCGCGGCCGTCTACGTGGGCATGCTCAAGGCCTCGTCGGCCGAGTTCGTCGAGGTGCTGCGCCTCGTGGCGGGTTCTGAGGGCCCTGTGCTCGTGCACTGCGCCGCAGGCAAGGACCGCACCGGTGTGGCCACGGCGCTCGCTCTGGCGGCCGTCGGCGTGACCCGCGAGGCGATCGTGGCGGACTACGTGGCGACCCAGGCGAACATGGAGCGGGTCATCGCGCGGATGACCGGCGGCGTGCTGTTGCCCGAGGGCGTCGACTTCGAGCCGATCCGCCACCTCTTCGAGGCTCCCGCCCGCGCCATGGAGGCCGTCCTCGACCACCTCGACGCCCACCCCCGCGGCCCCCTCGGCTGGCTGGACGACCACGGCCTCAGCCCCGCCACCACCGCCCGCCTCACCACCCGCCTGGTCGGCTGACCCCACGAAGAGCCCACTCCACACCCAGGACAAGCGCGAAGCCCGAGCGACTGGTGCTGTTCCCCGCAACCCAACGGAACCGAGGTTGGTCACCACCGAACGCAACCGTGCTGGTTCAGCAGGAACTCGCACCGCAGGGGGGCACGGGGGGAGTCGCTCCCCCCGGCGTGACGCCGAACCGACGCCCCCGGCGAGCGCTCCCCGCGAGCAGGCGTCGCCGAGTCGGAAGGCCGGACCCGCCCCCGACGGGTCCGACCTCCCGGGGTGGGCGGACGCCCGAACCGGAGCGCGTTCGTCCGCTGAGTTTGCCGTCGGGGCAATCGTTGACTTTGCCGTGATTCACATCACACGTCAACGCTGCCGTTGGGGTGGTTCCGACCGTGACGGCCGGGGTCCGGTGGTCACGAAGCGTCCGAACCCCCGCCGGGACGATCAGCTGGCGTAGGCGCGGAGCTTCTCGGCGCGCTCGCCCTGGCGCAGCTTCGACATGACCTCGCGCTCGATCTGCCGGACCCGCTCCCTGGACAGGCCGAACAGCCTGCCGATCTGGTCCAGGGTCTTGGGCTGGCCGTCGTCGAGGCCGTAGCGCAGCCGGATCACGTGCTGCTCGCGGTCGTCCAAAGTGGACAGAACGCGGCGCAGGTCGTCCTGCAGCAGCGTGGAGATGACCGCGCTCTCGGCGTCGGTGGCCTCGGAGTCCTCGATGAAGTCGCCGAGCGGGGCGTCCTCCTCGGTGCCCACCGGCATGTCCAGGCTCACCGGGTCCCGCGCGTGGTCGAGCAGGTCGGCGATCTTGCCCTCCGGCAGGCCGGACTCGGCGGCCAGCTCCTCGTGCGTGGCCTCGCGGCCCAGCTGCTGGTGCAGGTCGCGCTTGATCCTGGCGAGCTTGTTCACCTGCTCCACCAGGTGGACCGGGAGCCGGATGGTGCGGCCCTGGTCGGCCATGCCCCTGGTGATCGCCTGGCGGATCCACCACGTCGCGTACGTGGAGAACTTGAAACCCTTGGTGTAGTCGAACTTCTCCACCGCGCGGATCAGCCCCAGGTTGCCTTCCTGGATGAGGTCCAGCAGCGGCATGCCGCGGCCGGTGTAGCGCTTGGCCAGCGAGACCACCAGGCGGAGGTTGGCCTCCAGCAGGTGGTTCTTGGCCCGGTGGCCGTCCCGGACGAGCGCCTTGAGGTCGGCCTTGCGCTGCGGCGCAAGGGACTTCGCCGTGTCGAGCATGTGCTGGGCGAAGACGCCCGCCTCGATCCGCTTGGCCAGCTCGACCTCGTCCGCGGCGGTGAGCAGCGCGGTCTTGCCGATACCGTTGAGGTAGACCCGGACCAGGTCGGCTGCCGGTCCCTGCGCGTCGAGGTCGATCTCGGCGGGCGCGTTCAGTTCGGTTACGGTCTGCGGGACGGTCATCGGGCTTCCTCCCCGGTCGGTGGCTGCTGGCGGAAAACGCCGTCGGGCACTGCGCGCTGTGATGCAGCGCCTGCGCTCCCTTGCGCGGCGAGCCTCGGCAGGTCGGGTCCCCCCTGGGGTATCCGCGCTGTCTCGGCTGGACACTGTCAGAACGAGCACGAACGCGTTTTCGTTCCCGTGTCTCACAATTAGCAAGACGTCACATGGAGTCACGCGGTTGCCCAGCCGACCCTGAGGATTGTCTGAGAGAACCCGGCGCTTTTCTCAGGACGCGCTCAGACCTCGACCATGACGGTGAACGGCCCGTCGTTCACGCTCTCCACGGCCATCGCGGCGCGGAAACGGCCGGTCGCCACGCGCGCTCCCCGGCTGAGAAGATCCTCAGTTACGGCCTGTACCAAGGGTTCCGCGTGTTCCGGACGCGCCGCCGCGGTCCACGAAGGACGGCGACCTTTGCGCGTGTCGCCATAGAGCGTGAACTGACTCACCACCAGAAGTGGCGCCCCGGTCGTCGCGCACGACTGCTCGTCCCGCAGAATCCTGAGCTCGAAGAGCTTGCGCGCCATGGTCACCGCTTGTTGCACACCGTCGGTGTGCGTGACTCCCAGTAGCACCAGCAGTCCCGGCTCGTCGATCTCGCCGACGACCTCGTCGCCCACCGTCACGCGTGCCCGAGTGACCCGGGTCACCACAGCTCTCATTCCGCTGATCTTTTCATGGTTACAACGGAGCCCTCCGCGACGACAGGGGAGGCGGGAACTCATCGACACGAGGGGCAGGCGCATGGCGGTGCTGATCGACCACCACGAACTGGGCGGCATGCCGTGGGTGGTGGTGCGGGGCGAGCGGCACGCGGCCTTCCGGGCACTGGGCGCCGAGTTCGCCGAGCGGGTCCGGGCGCTCGTGCTCGGCATGCCCGAGCTGGCCGGGATGCGGCGCTACGAGGCGACCGGGGCAGGGGCCCAGGAGCTGAGCGAGCTGATCCGGCTGACCGAGCGCGGAGCGCCGCAGCAGTACGCCGAGCTGGCGGAGCTGGCCAAGGGCGCGGACATCCCGCTGCGCACCCTCCTGCTGGCCAACCTGCGCGGTGACGTGCCCAACGACGTCAGCACCGCCGGGTGCTCGGACGTGCTGTGGCGAGGACGCCGTTCGGTGCTCGCCCACAACGAGGACGGCGCGGTGGGCCAGGACGAGCAGCTGGTGCTGCTCACCCTGCGCCTGGAGGACGAGCCCGCCGTCACCGCGCTGTGGTACCCGGGTTTCCTGCCGGGCAACGCGTTCGTGGTGACCGGGCTCGGCATGGTGTTCGGGCTCGACCACATCCCGCTGGTGCGGCCGAAGCCCGGGATCGGCAGGCACTTCGTCGCCCGCGCCCTGCACGGCGTGCGCGGCGTCGAGGACGTGGTGCGCTTCCTGGGCAGGAACCCGAGCGCGGGCGGCTTCGCCTACAACGTGGGCGATCTGGAGACGGGGCGGCTGCTCCAGGTGGAGAGCGCCAGCGGCGACATCGCCATGCACGAGCCGGACGCCACCAAGCCGTGGGCCTGGCACACCAACCACCTGCGCTACCTGACCGAGCAGCCGGACCGGGCCAGCGCGTCGAGCGTGGCCAGGGCCCAGGCGCTCACCCGGCTGTCCCCGCCGAAGACCGACCCGCGCGCGGAGTGGTTCCTCGACGTCCTCACCCGGCCGACGCCGCGCGGGGTCTACCGCGATCCGGTCCCCGGCGACCAGTCGGCCACCCTGTGCTCCTTCGTCGCCGACCTGAGCGCCAGGGAGGTCACCGTCGCGCTCCGCGGCGGCACTCCGGCCACCGTCTCGGTCGACCGCCTGCTCAGCGGTCCCTGAGCGCCCGTCGCCCCGGGGGAAGGCAGCGCCCCCGGGGAGACGGATGAGGTGACCGGCGGAACCCGCCGGTCACCCGCTCCCGTTCGGTCCGACCCCTGCCGTCAGGCCGAACGACGCACGAGGGAGCGCAAGCCGCCCCGGTGCGGGTCGAAGGGGTGCAGCGCGGCGGGGGCCTTGCCGGTCACCATCTGCTCGGCGAGCAGCTGACCGGTCAGCGGGCCCAGGGTCACGCCCCACATGCCGTGCCCGCCCGCGACGTACACGCCGGGCACCTTGGTCTCGCCGATCAGCGGCAGGCCGTCCGGGGTGACCGGGCGCGGGCCGACCCAGGTCTCCGCGCGCTCGGTCCAGTCGACGCCGGTGAGCAGCTTGCGCGCGGAGTTGACGATCGAGGTCACCCGCCGCGGGTCCAGCGGGGCGTCGGCGTGGCGGAACTCCATGGTCCCGGCCACCCGCAGCCGTCCCTGGTACGGCGTGCAGGCCACGCGCACGGCCGGGAAGTACACCGGGCACGGCACGTCCTCGGTCACCGGCACGCTGAAGGAGTAGCCGCGGCCCGCGCGCACCGGCATCTTCACGCCGAGCGGCCTGGCCAGCTCGTCCAGCCAGGAGCCGGTGGCCAGCACCACGGTGTCGGCGTGCACGGGGTCACCGGCGAACGCCTCGACGGTGACGCCCTTCGGGCCGTGCCGCAGGGTGCGCGCGGTGAAGCCGGTGCGGATCTCGCCACCGCGCTCGCGCACCGCGTCGGCCAGCGCCTGGGTGAAGGCGCCCGGGTCGATGTAGCGTTGGCCGTCCAGCCGCAGCGCCAGCTCGACGTTGCCGGAGACCTGCGGGACCGCCTTGCGCACCTCGGCGCCGGACAGCTCGGTGAACTTGATCTCCTGGCCCGCCTGGTTGATCAGCTCCAGCTCGTGCCGGAGGTCGGCGGCCTGCTCGGCGCGCTCGAAGGCGGCCATGATCGGCGCGTCGACGGTCTTGGCCGCGACACCGTTGCCGGTGAGCACGTCGAAGGCGTCGAGGGCGCCGGCGTTGACCGGCAGGTAGTGCTTCATCGCCTTGCGCCACTGGGGCATCGTGCAGTGCGAGGCGAAGCGGGTGAGGAACGCCCACAGCTTCGGGTCCGGCTTGGTCGGCACGTACAGCGGCGCGTCCGGGTCCATCAGCGAGCGGAAGCCGTAGCGGAGCACGCTCGGCTCGGGCAGCGGGATCGCCAGGCCGGGGGAGATCCAGCCGGCGTTGCCCCAGGACGCGCCCGCGCCCACCTCGGCGCGCTCGACCACGGTCACCTCGACACCGTGCTCCTGGAGGAACCAGGCGACGGAGAGGCCGACGATGCCCCCGCCGACGACGACGACGGTGCGCGGCTGTCCTGCTGCGGTCACGGTGGCCTCCCTGCTGTCACATGCTCGACCCCGCGAGCGGGTCATCGGCGTTCCTGGCCTGATGGCAGCAACTATGAGCTGGGGAAACACCCGTGGCACTGGCATTTCCGGACAAATATCGCGGTCCGGTTTGTCAGCTCAGGACAACGTCGTCGCGGTGAGCGCGATGGCCAGCGCGAGCCGCTGCTCGGGGTCGTCGAGCCGCACCGTGGTCAGCTGTTCGATCTTGCGTAGCCGGTAGCGCAGGGTGTTCGGGTGCACCGCGAGCCGCTGCGCCGCGGCGCGGACATCGCCCTGGGCGGCCAGCCACGTCCGCAGCGTCTCGGCGTAGGCGGTGCCGTTCTCCTCGTCCTGCCGCAGCAGTTCGGCGACCGGGCCGCGGCTCGGCAACCGTCCGGCTTCCGCCACCGCCGCCAGGCGCAGCAACAGCACCTGTGACCACGCCTCGTCGTAGGAGACCGTTGTGCCCGCCGAAGGCAGAACCGCTGACACCGCAAGGCATTCGTCGGCTTCGTGACGACTCGACGGCAGCTCGGCGGTCGTTGCCGTGCCCCCGATGCCCGCGTGCAGCACCACCTCGGACGGCAGCTCCGCGGACAGCGCGCGCACCCAGTCCCGCGCCGCATCGGTGTTCTCGCCGCAGGGCAGCACCGTGTAGAGCACGTTGCCCAGCAGTGCGCTGCGGCCCGGGCGGGACCAGCCGAACCCGGCGGTGGCGCGCTCGAAGGCCAGCAGGGCGGCCCCGTGCTCGGCTTCCCCGGCGTCGGCGCGCAACGCGATCACCCGCAGCCCCGTCGTCGGCAGGCCGAGGCGGGCGAGGACCGCGGGCGCGTCGGCATCGCCCTCCATGAGACGCACGACCAAATCGCTCTCGCCGCGCCGTTCGAGGTCCGAACTGGCTCGCGCCCGCAACAGGTGCAGTGCGGCGGTGCGCGCCCCGTCGACCAGCCCGGCCATCCGCTGCGGGGAGACCGGGGGCTCCGCCTCCACCCACACCGACCCCAGCAGCTCCCGCCCGGCGCGGATCGCCACGACGAGCCGGGCACCGAGGCCGGGGATCAGCGACGGCACCACAAGCGGCTCGTCGGAGACCGCGAGGTGTTTGAAGACGCCCTGGTCCTCCAGCGCTTTCAGCACGTCGGGCGGGACCCTGCGGCCGAGGATCGTCTGCACCCGCGCCGCGTCGACGGCTTCCTGGCGTCCGGAGTAGGCCAGCACACGCGACTGCTGGTCCTCGATCGTCACCGGCCCGCCCACCACGGCCGCGATCGCGTCGGCCACCGCGAACAGGTCGCCGGGGTGCTCGCGGCTCGCCGAGGTCCCACCGAGCACCAGGGTGTGCACGACACCCGCGAGGTGGCTCCACGGCACCTCGGGGTCGACCAGCAGCACCGCGACCCCAGCCCTGCGTGCGGCGGCCGAGATGCGCTCGTCCAGCGGCTGGCGCCCGTGCAGCACGAGCACCGCGGCGTTGGTCGTGCCGATCAGCCGGATCGCGGCCGCGACGGTTTTCGTACCCAAACCGAGCAGCACGTCACTGGGCGAAGTGGGGTAGTCCTCGGTGGGGTCGTGCAGGGCGACCCCACGCAGGTCGACGTCCCGGCCCCGGGGCGCCGCGCACAACACGGCTCCGACTCCGCCGAGCACGTCGACGAGGCGATCAAGGGCGACCATCACGACCCCTCGTTGTGTTCGTTGCACTCAGACGGTGGAAGTATGGGGTGTGGAGGTGGGACGTGAATGGTTCCCAGCGGGACGACACCCCGGTCCTGATCACCGAGGCCGCTCCGTCGTACGAAGACCAGTACGCCGCGCGCAAGCGCAAGTACCTGTTGATGATGTCCATGCGCATCCCGTGCCTGATCCTGGCCGGGGTGTTCTACCAGACCTGGTGGCTGGCGCTCGCCTTCGTGGTGATCTCCGTGCCGCTGCCGTGGATGGCCGTGCTCATCGCCAACGACCGCCCGCCGCGCAAGGCGGAGGAGGCCAACCGCTACCGCCCGCCGTCGACGACCCGGCAGCTCGAATCCCGCGAGCACCCCGTCATCGACGGCTGACCGCCCCGACCGCTGCGGGGTGCGGGGCGGTCAGCGACCGCAGCGCTCAGGGGCGGAGGGGTTGTGCGCCGATGTGCTGGACGGCGGTCGCGCCCGCGCGCACGCCGGAGAGCAGGAACTCCTCCGGTGGGAGCCCGGACAGCCAGCCGCTGAGCAGGCCCGCGTCGAAGGCGTCCCCGGCACCGGTGGAGTCCACGCACTCCACGCGCGGCGACTCCACCGAGACGATCCGCTCCGCGTCCACCCACGAGGCCCCGTCGCCGCCGGCGGTGACCGCGACCGCGCCGACCACGTCGAGCAGGTCCCGCGCCGCCTCCGGCTCCTTCGAACCGGTGAGCGCCACCAGCTCCTCGGTGTTGGGCAGCAACAGGTCCACACCGCGGATGTCGTCCACAAAGGACTCCACGCCGCCCGCGACGATCAGCGCAGCCGCCTGGGGGTCGACCGAGGTGGTCTTCCCGGCCTCGCGGGCGACGCGCAATGCGGCCAGCCCGGCCTCCCGCGACGAGGGGTCGAGCAGCACGTAGCCGGACAGGTGCAGGTGGTCCACGTCGGCGAGCAGCGCGGGATCGAGGTCCTCCGGCGACAACCGCGCGTTGGCTCCCCGGTCGGGCAGCATCGTCCGCTGGCCGTCGTCGTCGACGAGCACCACGACGCAGCACGTGTTCGCCACCGGGTCGAGGGTGAACGCGCAGCGCACGCCCACCGCGTTCAGCTCCGCGGTCACCTGCCGCCCGGCCGCGTCCGCGCCGACCCGCCCGACGAGCACGACATCGGCCCCGCAGTGCGCCAGCCACGCCGAGGTGTTGGCCCCGGCGCCGCCCGGCTGCAGCGTGACCGTGGACCGCACGTCACCGCCGTGCACCACCGGCCCGTGGTGCCTGGCGACGACGTCGAGCCCGGCGTCGCCGACGACCAGCACCCGCGGTCTCATGCCCGGTCCGCCAGCGCGACCGCGACCTCCGCGGCGACCCGCACGTTGGACTTCACCAGCTCGGTGTTGGCGGTCAGGCTGACGCCCTCGCTCGCGGTGTGGAAGTACTCCAGCAGCGCCGGCGTGACGTCCTTGCCGTGGACGTCCTCGCGCTCCAGCTTCGCCAGCCCGCCCGCGAGCAGCCGGTCGTGCAGGTCGCGGTCCATCTCGTGCTCGACCGGGATCGGGTTCACCAGCAGCACGCCCGCGCGGCCCGGCACGTGCGCCCGGTGGGTGCCGATCACCGCGGCGGCGTCCTTGGCGCTGTCCACCCGCCACGGCACGTCCAGCCCGGAATCGCGCAGGTAGAAGGCGGGGAAGCGGTCGGTCCCGTAGCCGAGCACTGGCACCGAGCTGGTCTCCAGCAGCTCCAGGGTGGCCGGGATGTCCAGGATCGACTTCACCCCGGAGCACACCACCGTGACCGGCGTCTCGGCCAGCACCCCGAGGTCGGCCGAGACGTCCCAGCTCTCCTGCGCCCCCCGGTGCACACCGCCGAGCCCGCCCGTGCCGAACACGCCGATGCCGGCGGCGTCGGCGATCGCGGCGGTGCTCGCGACCGTGGTCGCGCCGTCCACCCCGAGCGCGTACGCCGGGCCCAGGTCCCGCCGCGACAGCTTGACCAGCTTGTTCGCCGGATCGCACACGCGCTGCAGCTCCGCGTCGGTCAACCCGGCGACGGCCCTCCCGTCCAGGACCGCGATCGTGGCCGGGACGGCGCCCTGCTCGCGCACGATGCGCTCCAGCTCACGCCCCACGTCCAGGTTGGACGGGGCGGGCAGGCCGTGCGACAGCAGCGTGCTCTCCAGCGCGACCACCGCACGCCCCTCCGCGAGGGCTTCCGCCACCTCATCGCCCACCCGCAGCTGGCTCTCGGCCACCCGGTCCTCCTCAACTCACGCGTTCGAACTTGCTGTCCGGTTGGCATCATCCGTGAGGCATCATGGTGTACGTGAGCTTGACGCAGACGCTGCCGGACACCGGAACGCGGCCTGAGGGCACCGACAACACGGGCGACGACGACCCGAAGATGTTCCACTACGTGCGGAAATCCAAGATCGCCGAGAGCGCGGTCATGGGCACGCACGTGGTGGCGCTGTGCGGTGAGGTGTTCCCTGTCACGCGCTCCCCGAAGCCCGGCTCCCCCGTGTGCCCGGAGTGCAAGAAGGTCTACGAGTCGTTGCGCCCCGGCGGCGACGACGACTGACCCCCGGCACCTTCCCGCGGCGGACCGGAGCGGCCCGCCGCGGCGGTGATCACTGCGCGGGCAGGCGGCGGGCCTCGCCGACGGCGCAGGTGATCGCGCCCTTGATCGGGGTGCCGCCCGGGATCTTCTCGGTGACCGTCTTGCCGGGCTCGATGCGGTTGTCCACGAAGCGCGCGTCGCTGGTGGGCTTGCCGTCCGGACCGCTGATGTCGATGCCCACGACGTACTTGGCCGCTTCGGCGGAGCTGTTGGTGACCTCGATGGTCACGTCCTGCGTCCACGCGTTCGGCGTGCACGAGATGATCTTCACATCGCCCTTGGCGTCGACGCCGGGCTTGGCCTTCGACGAGGCCGGCGCGGACGTCGGCGCGGCGGTCGTGGCCTCCGGAGCGGCCCCGCCCGCGGGCTGGGGCTCGTCCCCGCAGCCGCTGAGCACCAGGGCGGCGACGGGCAGGATGAGCAGGAGTCGGTTGAACACGGCGCACATCCTGGCAGCACCCGTTCAGCCGAGCAGTTCGCCCTCCACCAGGCCCATCGGGACCATGTCGTGCCACCTGCCGTCGCGGCGGCGAGCGCCGATGCCCGGCCCGCGGGGCCGCCGCTCGACACTGCGAGCAGGTCTTCGGTGACGAAGCCGAAGCGGCAGGCCGTGCGGGGAAACCGGATCGCGGCCGGGATCGGGCTGCGGGTAGTTTGGGCCGGTCAAGGCCCGCCTACAAGAGGACCACGGTGAAGATCGACAACAGCCCCGCGAGGGGCACCCGCGACCTGCTCCCGGCGACCGTCGCCCGGCGCGATCACGTCCTCGCGGCGATCGTCGAGATCTACCACCGCTTCGGCTACCGGCGGATCGAGACGCCCGCGCTGGAGAACCTGGACCGGCTGACCTCCGGCCAGGGCGGGGAGAACGAGAAGCTGCTCTTCAAGATCATGCGCAGGGGCCTTCCCGAGGAGACCGAGCCGGGCACCCGGGTCAACGACCTCGCCGACCTGGCGCTGCGCTACGACCTCACCGTGCCGCTGACCCGGTTCTACGGCGCCAACCACGCCACGCTGCCCACCCCGTTCCGCAGCCTGCAGTACGGGCCGGTGTGGCGCGCGGAGCGGCCGCAGAAGGGCCGCTACCGCCAGTTCGTCCAGTGCGACATCGACATGATCGGCGAGGAGTCGGTGCTCGCCGAGGCCGAGCTGATCGAGGCCACCACCCAGGCGCTGGCCGCGGTGGGGCTGACGGGGGCGACGGTCCGCGTCTCCGACCGCCGCTTCGTCGCGGCGCTCGCTCAGGCGGCGGGGCTGGACGAGGCGGTCTGGCCCGCGTTCTTCATCGGCCTGGACAAGCTCGACAAGATCGGCTGGGACGGCGTTCGCTCCGAACTGGAGGCCAAGGGCCTGCCCGCCGACAAGGTCGGTGACGCCCTGGAGCGCATCCAGAAGCTGCGCGAGCTGCCCGCCACCTCCATCGCCGACGCGCTGGCCGACGCGGTGCCCACGCTGGCCGAGGACGTGATCGCCGACCTCGCGACGACCACCGCGAGCCTGGCCGAGGCCAGCGCCGTGAGCTGGGAGTTCGACCCGACGCTGGTCAGGGGCATGGGCTACTACACCGGCCAGATCTTCGAGGTGATGCACCCGGGGATGAACTCCTCGATCGCCGGTGGCGGCCGCTACGACAAGCTGATCGGCCGCAGCCTCGGCAAGGACGTCCCGGCCTGCGGGTTCAGCATCGGCTTCGAGCGGATCGTGGACCTGCTCGGGGACGCCCCCGCCGAGGACTCGGTCGCGGTGCTGTTCGAGAAGGACGTGCCCGCGGCGCGCGCCATGGCCGTCGCCCGCGAGCTGCGCCGGGAGGGCCGCACCGCCACGGTGCTCGGGCGGCGCGGCAAGTTCGGCGCCCAGCTCGGCAGGCTGGAGGAGTGGGGCTTCACCTCGTTCGTCCACCTCCGCGCCGATGCCGAGCCGGGGGCGCCGCTGGAGCAGCGCCCGCTGGGCGCCCGCTGACGGCGTCAGAGTCGCTGGGAGTCCCGGCACCTCGGGTCCTTGCCCGAGGTGTTGAAGATGAACTCCACCTCGAACACGGGGTGCCGGGTCTTCGTCATGGTGAACTCGGGATTGAGCTTGTGCCAGCTGTTGTCGGCGCGCGCCGCGTCCCCGCTCCTGGCGAGCAGGTGCCGCGTGTCCGGAGCCGGTACGTAGTCGACGGTGACGTCGTTGCGCTCCGTCCTGCCGTCGGCAGGCTTCTTGATCTTGTAGCGGACCTGGGTGATCCGGGCGAGGGGAGCGATCCCGCCGAAGCCGTCCGAACCGGACCGGCCGTAGATCTCGACCCAGCCGGTGAAGCCGGACTTGCCGCACTTGAGGCGCACCTTGGGCTCCGCGGCCTGTGCCGGCACCGCCACCCCCACCATCACCACGACCGCGAGGGCACTCACTACGGACTTTCTCATCGCGTCAGTGTCGGCGGTCTCCCGCTCGCCGGTCACCTTCGTGTCGAGCACGTCCGAAAGGTTGCCGTTTCGCAGTACGTGAATGCTGTTGTCACTGGCCGGGGTCCGGGCGGACATCGGTGCCGCGCAAGACCTCCGGGTCGTCGTCGGCGGGCGGTTCCGGGTCCCGCCACTCGTGCGCGTGCGTCGGCCGGTTGGCCCGCAACGTGCCTTCGAGCTCGTGCTGGAGCTGTTCGTCCTGACGCGGTCCGTGCTTGTCGCTTCCTCGCTGCATAACTTCTCCCTTCTAGCCCCGCAGCAGCGCGCCGACGCCGTCGGCCAGCTCCGGCTCACCCGTGGCCAGCTGCAGCCGCGCTCCGGTCGCCACGGCGGCCATGACCAGCGCGGAGTCGGCGCGTTCGCGGGCGAGGTGGGGTACGCCCAGCGAGCGCAGCTCCGCCTCGTCGATGGCGATCTGGGTCGGTTCCGAACCGATCCAGATCGTGCGGTCCGCCGTTGCCGCGCCGTCGAGCAGCACGGTGTCCACCCGGCCCTCGCGCAGTGCGGTGGCGACCGCGGGCAGGCCCTGCGTCGCATCGCCCTGCCTGCCCAGCTCGATCCGGAAGCGATCGACGGCGTTGTGCCCGATCGCGTCCACCTGTTGCTTGATCAGCTTGTGCACGGCCTCGCCGAGCGCGTCCTGGTCCGCGCCGGGGACGTGGCCGCCCACCGTCAGCTCCTCCGCGATGGCGGCTGACCGGTCCGGCAGCGCCGCGCGCACCGCCGTGCGGGCCTGGACCTCACCGGAGAGCACGAGCAGGCGCGCGCCCAGCCGGCGCACCATCCGGTCGGCGGCCTCGGCGACCGCGATCGCGTTGTCCTGCTTGGTGTTCTCCACCCGCTGGCGAATCCGCTTGTGCGCCATGCCCCCTCCGCCCGCGTCGTGCAGCGGGTGGTCCTGCCCGGCCACCTCCTGGCGGTCGACCAGCCTGCCGTCGCCGTCGTAGCCCAGGACTTCGCCGCCCGCGCCGTCCACCAGGACGGCCACGTGCGGCAGATCGGCCTCGGTCTGCTCCAGCAACGGCATCAGGTAGGGCAGCGCCGACCACCGGGCGATCGGCTGTGCCGGTGGCTCCGGCAGGTGGCGGTCCAGCAGCACCTCGCCGCCCGAGGCGATCAGCGCGCGGCCGGCCCGGCCCCGCGCGGGCTCACCCCCCGCGAGCGCTCTGTCCACACTGGACAGTGTGCGTTCGTCGGCGCCCTGTTCCGCCAACGTCGCCCGCGCCTCCCGCCACCGCAGCTCCAGTGCCTTCGGCGCGTCCGGGGTGTCGTGCGAGTCGTCCAGGTACACCGACGCGAACGGTCCCGTCGCCGCGACGAGCCCGCGCAGCTGCGTCAGATCCATCTTCGCCACCTCCTCCTCGCCGGGCTACCCGGTCCGGCCCCGGTCACACCGGGGATTGGCCGCCCGGCAGGTGGGTAGCCGGAGTGCATGGTCAGCATCGGATACTTCCTGTCCTGCGAGGAGTTCGGTCCGCGCGAGCTGGTCCGGCAGGCCCGGCTGGCCGAGGACGCGGGGTTCCAGCGGCTGTGGATCTCCGACCACTTCCACCCGTGGAACGACCAGCAGGGGCACAGCCCGTTCGTGTGGTCGGTCATCGGCGCGCTGTCGGAAACGACGAGCCTGCCCATCACCACCGCGGTGACCTGCCCGACCGTGCGCGTGCACCCGGCGATCGTCGCCCAGGCCGCCGCCACCGCGGCCGTGCAGTGCCGAGGCGGGTTCACCCTCGGCGTCGGCAGCGGAGAGGCCCTCAACGAGCACGTGCTCGGCGACCACTGGCCGCCCGCCGACGTGCGCCTGAGCATGCTGGAGGAGGCCGTCGAGCTGATCCGCGCCCTGCACCGCGGCGAAGAGGTGAGCTACCACGGCAAGCACTACACGGTGGAGAACGCCCGCATCTACACGTTGCCCGAGCAGCCGGTCCCCATCTACGTCTCCGCCTTCGGCCCCAAGTCGGCGAAGCTGGCCGGGCGCATCGGCGACGGCTTCATGAGCACCATCCCGGACAGCGGGCTGATCTCCACCTTCCGCGAGGCCGGCGGCGGTGGCCTGCCCGCGCAGGCAGGGTTCAAGGTGTGCTGGGCGGACACCGAGATCGAGGGCGCCCGCACCGCGCACCGGATCTGGCCCAACGAGCACCTTCCCGGTGAGCTGGCGCAGGTCCTGCCGACGCCACGGCACTTCGAGCAGGCTTCGAAGCTGGTCACCGAGGACACCGTGCGCGAGGCGGTCCCCTGTGGACCGGACCCGGAGAAACACGTTGCCGCGCTGAGGAAATACGTCGACGCCGGCTACGACGAGGTTTACGTGCAGCAGATCGGGCCGAACCAGGACGCGTTCTTCAAGGCGTGGGCGGCGCACGTGCTGCCCCGCTTCGAGCACGTGGGGAGTGAGAGGGCATGAGCACACCCAGGGAAGAAGTCTCCGAGGAACTGGACGAGGACCGCCTCGGCGTCGACCCGCTCGAGGAGGGCGTCGAACCGCCGGAGCACTGGAGCGGAGTGGACCAGCACGGCACCACGCCCAACGAGCAGCGCGAGGGCGAGACCCTGGACGAGCGCCTTGCCGAGGAGCGCCCCGACGTCGAACCGGAGCCGGTTCCCGAGCGCCCGCGCGCGGCGACCCCGGACAGCGAACTGGACGAGACCATCGACGACGAGCCCCCGGCCGAAGCCGAAGAGAGCGTGGCGGAAGAGAATCCGGTCCTGGTGAGCGAGGACGTCGAGCCCGGCGGCCTCTCCGCGTCCACAAGGGATGGTGAGGTGGCCTCCTACGGCTCGCAGGCACCGGAAGAACGCGCTGAACGCGTCGAGCGCTGGTGACGGTGACCGGATGGCCGACGACTTCGACGAACTGGTCCGCACAACGGTGCGGGTGGTCAGCGCGCTGCGCGAGGCAGAGGTCCCGTTCGCGCTGACCGGAGGCATCGCGGTGTGGGCGCGTGGCGGTCCCGAGTCCGAACACGACGTCGACGTGCTCGTGCGGGCGGAGGACAGCGCCGAGGCCGTGCGGGTGCTCGTGGCCGCGGGGATGCGCGCCGCCGAACCCCCGGAACGGTGGCTCACCAAGGTCTACGACCGCGACCACCTCGTGGACCTCATCCACGAGCCGGTGGAGTCCCCGGTGACGGAGGAGACCCTGGCCCGCGCGGAATGGATGCGGGTCGGATCGGTGAAGGCCCCCGTGGCGCCCGCGACGGACCTGGTGGTGGACAAGTTGCTCGTGCTGGACGAGCACCGCTGCGACTTCGCCGTGCTGCTGCCGATCCTGCGCGCGCTGAGGGAACAGATCGACTGGGGCGAGGTGGCCCGCCGGACCGCGGGATCGCCGTACGCGGAGGCGTTGCTGCTGCTGGCCCACCGCCTCGGCATCGCCGCACTCGCACAGCATTCAGGGAGGCAAGCCCATGACAACCGATCAGGAGCCGCCGCAGTACGCAGTGGCCCGCCTGCGTCGCGCGCTGGCTGAGGACCCCAGGACCGCCGAACAGGGCGTGCGCGTCGACCTGCGCGGTGAACAGGTCTACCTCAGCGGTGACGTGGCGAGCGAGGAGCGCAAGCACAAGCTCGACCAGGTCGTGCACGACATCGCCGCGAACCTGACCGTGCACAACGACGTCCGCGTGGTCGAGGCGAAGGCGCCGGTCGGACGGGAGGAGCTGCGATGATCAGGATCGCCGCGGTCGGGGACGTGCACCTCGCGCCGGACGCCAGCGGTCACCTCCGCCCCGCGCTGGAGGAGCTGGGCGACTGCGCGGACGTCCTGCTGCTCGCCGGGGACCTCACCAAGCACGGCACGGTCGAGGAGGCCGAGGTCGTCGCGCGCGAGTTCGGCGGCCTCGCCGTCCCGGTCATCGCCGTGCTCGGCAACCACGACCACCACAGCGATCAGGGCGAAGAACTGTCCACTGTGCTCAGAGAAGCCGGGATCACCGTGCTGGAGGGCAACGGCGTGGTGCTCGACGTCGGCGACCGCCGGCTCGGCGTCGCCGGGGTGAAGGGCTTCGGCGGCGGGTTCGCGGGCAAGTGCGCGAGCGCCTTCGGCGAGCGGGAGATGAAGGCCTTCGTCAACCACACCGCCGAGGTCTCCGCCCAGCTGGGCAAGGCGCTCGAAGAACTCGACGCGGACGTCCGCGTCGCCCTGACCCACTACTCGCCGGTCAAGGAAACCCTGCGCGGGGAACCGCTGGAGATCTACCCGTTCCTCGGTTCCTACCTGCTGGCGGAGGCGATCGACAACGCGCGTGCCGACATCGCCTTCCACGGCCACGCCCACGCGGGCACCGAGCACGGGATGACCGCGGGCGGCGTCCGCGTGCGCAACGTCGCGCAGCCGGTGATCCGATCCGCTTTCAAGGTCTACAGCCTGGAACCGGCCGAACTGGAGGCAGCCAGCTGATGTTCGAGGGCTTCGCACTGGAACAGATCGACGTCGGCGAGGTCCGGCTGAGCGTGCGGCACGGCGGTTCGGGTCCGCCGATCCTGTTGCTCCACGGGCATCCCAGGACGCACACGACGTGGCACCGGGTCGCGCCGCTGCTGGCACGGCGGTATTCCGTGGTGTGCCCGGACATGCGCGGATACGGCCGGTCCTCGAAGCCTTCGACCGAGCCCGACCACAGTCAGCAGTCCAAGCGCGCCGTGGCCAACGACTGCGTGAAGCTCATGGAAGCGTTGGGGCACAAGCAGTTCACTGTAGTAGGGCATGACCGCGGCGGCTATGTCGCCCACCGCATGGCCGTCGACCACCCGGACCGCGTGACCGCGCTGGTCGCGCTCGACGTCGTCCCCATCGGTGAGGCGCTGGCCCGCTGCGACGCCCGCTTCGCCGCGAGCTGGTGGCACTGGTTCTTCCTCGGCCAGGAAACGGACCTGCCGGAGCGCGTGATCAACGCCGACCCCGTCTCCTGGTATCGCGCCCGCTACGACGACCGAGCGGCAGCCATGGGGGAGGCGAACTTCGCGGACTTCCAACGCGCGATCAACGATCCGGAGACGGTGCACGCGATGTGCGAGGACTACCGCGCGGGACTGGGCGTCGACCGGATCGCCGACGACGCGGACCGCGCGGCGGGCAGGAAGGTGCGGTGCCCGGCCCTGGTCCTCTGGGCGGACGGAGACAACCTGCCGGAGCTCTACGGTGACGTGGTCGAGGCGTGGCGGGGCTGGGCCGAGAACGTCGAGGGCGGCTCGATCGCGAGCGGCCACCACATGTCCGAGGAGGCACCGGACGAACTGGCCTCGCGGATCGAGGACTTTCTTTCCGGATGAGCGCAACGGCCCCCTTCGCGAGGAAGGGGGCCGTTGCGCTCACTGCGGTCAGAGGACGGTCGCGGGGTCCACAGGGGACAGTCGGCCGGTTTCCGGGTCGACCACGTGCACCCGAGCGTCTGAGATGTCGAAGTACAGCCCGACCAGGGTCAGGCGTCCCTCGTCCACCGCCTCGCGCACCGAGGGGTAGGTCATCAGGTTCTCCAGCTGCTGCACCACGTTGAGCACGCTCAGCCGGTCCACGGGGTCCATGTCGGGGTCGTGGAGTTCGCCCTCGCAGGCGCGGTAGCGGGCCAGGCTCGGCTCCGCGTGCCGCAGCCAGGACGCCAGGTGCGTGCCCTCGCGGACCCCGCCGTGCAACGAGGCCTTCATGGCACCGCAGTGCGAGTGCCCGCAGACCACGATGTTGGGCACCTCCAGCGCCTCGACGGCGAACTCGATCGACGCGCCGACGGACGATCCGATGCTCGCGACGTCGTTGCGCGGCACCAGGTTCCCGACGTTGCGGGTGGTGAACAGGTCACCGGGGCCACTGCTGGTGATCATGTTCGGCACGACGCGCGAATCGGCGCAGCTGATGAAGAACTGGCTGGGCTTCTGCCCCCGCTCGGCCAGCTCCGACAGGAACGGTCGCACCAACGGCGCCGCGCTGCGCTGGAACTCGTGCATGCCGAGCATCATCGGGTCGGCCCCGGGCCGGGGCTCCGGGATGATCGTGCCCGCGTCCGGTTCGCCGCCGTCGGAGTGCATGTTCTGCCAGTACGACCACGGGGCGAACCACCTCGGCAGCTGGCCGGGCAGGCTCTTGCGCTGCTCCGGCTTGCCCAGCCGGGCCCGCTGGTACCAGGTGTCGTGCACCTCGTCGATGCGCACCGTCCCGAGGGCCCGCTCGTAGCCGGAGCGCCAGTCGTCGATCGCCTCGTAGCCCGCGTGGTCCATGAAGTCCACGTGCAGCTCCAGCACGACGTGCTTGCCCTCCGGGACGCGGCGCAGCTCGTTGATCAGGTTCGCGACGCCCAGGAAGATCAGCGACCCCCGGACGACGACTCGCCATTCCTCCGCCGACTCCTCGACGACCTCCACGGTCGCCCTGGTCAGCCGCCACAGCGCCAGCAGCAGCGCTACCGCGATGCCCAGCAGCACGCCCTTGACCAGGTCCAGGAACACCACGCCCGCGAAGGTGACCACGTACACCGGGAACTCGCGGTGCCGCCACAGCTCCCGCATGTGCGCGAGGCTGACCAGGCGGATGCCGGTGAGCACCAGCACCGAGGCCAGCGCGGCCATCGGGATCAGCTCCAGAGTGCTGCCCAGGAACAGCACGAACAGCGCGATCCACACGCCGTGCAGGACCGAGGAGGCGCGGGTCCGCGCGCCGGCGGCGATGTTGGTCGAGCTGCGCACGATCACCCCGGCGATCGGCAGGCCGCCGAGCGCACCGGACGCCATGTTGGCCGCACCCTGCGCCGCGAGCTCCTTGTCCAAGTTGGCGCGCGGCCCGGAATGCAGCTTGTCCACCGCGACCGCCGACAGCAGTGTCTCGACGCTGGCGACGGCGGCGACCGTGACGATCGCGACGAGGATGCCGCCGAGGTCACCGACCGGCAGCGCGGGCAGGCCCATGCCGGAGAGCGGGTTGTCCGGCAGGGAGACCCTGGGCACGGTGAGCCCGAAGCCGATGGACACCGCGGTGGCGACCGCGACCGCGACCAGGGGCGCGGGGACCAGCGACACCCTGGAAATCCTCGGCCAGACCAGCAGCACCGCGAAGGTGACGATGCCGATGCCGAACGCGGCGTCGTGGTGGCCGACGATCTGGCCCGGCAGGTCGCGCAGGTTGGCCAGGGCCGAGCTCTGCGGCTGGCCGCCGAACACCACGTGGATCTGGCTCAGCGCGATGACCGCGCCCATGCCCGCGAGCATGCCGTGCACCACGGCGGGGGACAGCGACAGCGCGGCCCGGCCCATCCTGGTCACGCCCAGGACCAGCTGCACGGCACCGGCGGCGATGGTGATGAACGCGGTCGCGGCCCAGCCGTACTCGCTGATCACCCCGGCCAGGATCACGGTCAGGCCCACGGCGGGGCCGCTGACCAGGAACGGCACCCCGCTGAGCGAGCCCGCGACGATGCCGCCGACCACCGCCGCGGTCAGGCCGGAGATCATCGGGGCACCGGAGGCGGCGGCGATGCCCAGCGACAGCGGGATCGCGATCAGCACGACCACCAGCGAGGCGGGCAGGTCGTGCCGGAGCACGGTGGCCAGCGCCGACCGCCGCTCGGTTCCCCCGGCGGGCTCGGCGGCGGGCTCGGCGGCGCCGGGCGGTCCGGTGCTGGCGTGCTCCCCTGCCGAGGTGCGCGCGCGGCGGGTGTTGATCATGGTTGTCGTGCCTCCAGGACGGCGCCCCAGGCGGGCTGCCCGGAGCTGGGGTGACGAAAGCCGGCGGGCCTCGCCGCAGTTCGTGCGGCGGGTCCCGCCCGCGGGGTACCCGGTCCGCGGACCGGGCGGTGCGTGTGGGGGATTACCCGACCAGGGTGAGAGCGGCCCGCGACGGGCACGCGGCTAACGAGCGGGGCGTCCGGCCGGACTCCGGTGGCCACAGGCGTGCGTCGGTCGTCGTATCGGCACAGTCGGCGCTGAAGGCGTCGAGCACTGGCTCGGCTTCGGCGCGGTACCGGGTCGTTGCCATGACGGCTCCTCCAGGCCCTACCCGCGTCGGGAGTCAGTTGTCCGCGAGGTCGTTGAGTGTGACCTGCGTCCCTATCATCAGTATCGAAAACGATCTACAGGGAGCAAGTTCCCACGTCCGGGAACTTGAATTCAGCCGGTCAGGGGAGTAGATCGCGAGCGGTAGGGCTGATCCTGCCCCGTCCCGGTCCCCCCGATCGTCGATCTTCGGACGGAACGGACATTACCCCCCAATGCCGATTCGCGGTCATGATCGCCCGGATAGGGTAGGCCGCCGGGGCCGCTGGGGGACGCTCATCACGGCCCGTGCACCCGAATCCCGCAACACCGCACCTGGGGGGAACACACCCGTGGGACTGATCAGTGACAGCCTGGAGTCCATCGCCGGGCTCCCGCAGCCGCTGGTGCTCGCCGCCGCCGCTGCCTTCACCTTCGGCGAGACGACCATCGGCCTCGGCCTGGTCGTGCCCGGCGAGGTGGGCCTGCTCGTCGCCGCGAGCACCGTCAAGGCGCTCGGCACCGGCATCGTGATGTGGGCCGTCGTCACGCTCGCCGCCGTCTGCGGCGACTCGGTCGGCTACCTGGTCGGCAGGCGCTTCGGCGGCAAGCTCAGGGAGACCCGGCTGATCAAGAGGATGGGCCAGGAGAACTGGGACAAGGCCACCGCGCTGATCCGGCGCCGCGGCGCGTGGGCGGTGTTCTTCGCCAGGTGGCTGCCCGTGGTCCGCTCGCTGACCCCGGCCGCCGCCGGCACCGCGGGCCTGGCCTACCCGAAGCTGCTGATCGCCTCGATCTGCGGCGCCGCGCCGTGGGCCGCGCTGCACGTCACCATCGCCGCGATGGCCGGTGAGGCCGCCAAGCAGATCGAGTCCAAGCTCAGCACCGCCAGCTACTTCCTGCTCGGTGGTGTCGTCCTCGCCGGCATCGTGTTCGTGCTGGTCCGCAAGAGCAAGGCCAAGAAGGCCGCGACCGTCGTGACGCCTCCGGAGGAGGAGAAGCAGCTGGAGCAGGCGCACTGATCGCGCCGCTTTCCAGTCCTCGCACATGACAAGGGACGGGGTGCTGCCCTCGCTGGCACCCCGTCCCTCATGTCATGTCGGCGCTATTCGTTCCCGGCAGTCAGGGCATCGGCCACTCGACTCCGGGGCCGGTGAGCGGCGGCCTGCTGCTGGCGAGGGTGGCACCGGCCGAGCCCGGCCACTCGACCCCGCCGGGGTGACCGATGCCACCCGGGTCCATGGCCCGCAGCACGACGCTGTTGCCCCGTGGCGGTGGGCATGCGTCCGGCCAGGCCACGTTTCCGCAGCTGTCCGGCGCGGCCGAGGTCAGCTCGGCCACTGCGGACTTCGGGTTCGGAGGCTGGCAGAGCGGCCACGCGACGTCACAAGGCTTACGTCCCGGATCAGCCTGGACCTGCTGTGTACCGGCGGCGAGTGTCGAAGTGATATCGGTGGATTGAACGCCACTGTCTAGCGGTGAAAGAATTCCCGCGTACAGTGTCATCAGAAAGGCAACAAGCATGCCTGCCTCCTTGAGTAGCTACCTGTCATGACATCTGCCGATCGAGTCAGCGCCGAGCGCGAGCTGCCTGCGACGTTCGGTGACCGACTGCGTGCTCTTCGTGTCTCGCGAGGTCTGACCCAGCGCGACCTCGCCGGTGAAGGGCTGTCGAGCAGCTACCTGTCCCGTCTGGAGTCCGGGCAACGTACCCCGACTCCCAAGGTGGTGGAACAGCTCGCCGCGCGACTGGGAGTGCCGACCGAGTCCTTCGCCGGGCTCGACAACGGCACCCGGGTCAGCGGTGGTGAGTTCATGGTGGGCGTCGCCCGGGTGATGGACCTGCTCCTGGAGGGCAGGCCGGACGCCGCGCTGGAGGTGCTGGACGCACTGCGGGAGAACGTCCGCGACCCGCGGGACCGGTGGTTCTGCGAGTACGCCGCGGCCGCGTGCGCGAGCAAGCTGGGCCGTACCCAGGACGTCGCGGACCGGCTCGAGGCACTCGAACCGATGTACCGGGGTCTGCCCGCGGCCGCCAAGGTCGTCACGGAGACCCACAACGCCGCGGCGCTGCGCAACCTCGGTCGTTTCCGCGAGGCCGCCGAGCTGGCGCAGAAGGCGTTGCTGGAGGCGGAGGGCCTGGCGAACGCCGACTTCTCGCCCGGCCAGGCGTGGCCGCTGCGCCTGCGCGCCTCCGTCGCACTGGCGTCCTCCCTCGCGGAGGCCCGCAGGATCGACGAGGCCCTTCAGGTCTGCGCCCGTGGCATCGACCTGGTCAACGCCGGGCCGCCGGACACCCCGGACTGGCGCGACCGCTCCACCTTCACCGAGGCCGCGGTCACCATGCACTGGACCTACGCGGGCGCGCTGACCCGCGCGGGCTTCCTCGACCAGGCGTCGGAGCAGATCCAGGCCGCGCTCGCGCACCCGGCGGAGGCCATCGGCAACGACCTGTGGTGCCGCGTCCGGATCACCGCTGTCTTCATGGTGCTGAACTTCGACCTGCCGCTGCCGGTCTCCCCGGAGACGCTGCTCCAGGAGGTCACCGAGCTGCGCCGGGCGGCCAACAGCCAGGTCGACTCGCAGGTCGCGCTGATGCGCTCGGCGGTCGCGGTTCGCGGTGGTGACCTCGAAAGCGCTCTCGATCACGCGGAGCGCGCTTTGGCCGGGCCGCTGGACACGGCCGACCAGATGCGGGCACTGATGACCGTCGTGCGCGTCAGCGCCCAGCTCGGCAGGGAGGAGCGGCGGCTCAGCGCGCTGGACGAGCTGCTGCAGCACCTGGACTCCGCCGATCCGGACGAGGTGCGGCCCGCGCTGCTCAAAGAGGTGGCCTCGTTGTCCGTGCAGACCCTGCGCGATCAGCGCGCACGCGCGTAGCCGGCGCTCCCCTGCCCCTGGGGAGTCCGGCTCGCCGTCCCGCGAGCCGCCCGCTCGCTTGTCACGCACTGTCATGGTTGACCCTGACTGAGTGGCTACGAAGGTTGGTCCATCGCGCCGTGGTGCTGCCCTTTCACAGTGGTGCTCACCCACTGTGTTCACCGGCAGAAGGGTAAGAGGGCGAGCCGGGCACGTCAACGTGACTGCGCTGGCTGGGACGGGTTGTCAACAGTTTGACAAGCGCCGCCCCGGCGTACTCTGGGCGAAGGACACGCGTCCGGGCTACTCCGGCCGTACCTACTTGCAGGTAAACGGCGCGTTGCCGGGACGGAAGACGCTGCCCACTTCGATGACACACGTGTTGACTGCCGCGGGCCTACTTAAGTAGGATCCGGTTGTCAGAAGTTGTCAACACTCACGGCAAAGCGTGATTCAGGGTTGTCAGCTCTGTCCCGGGGGCCAGTGGAAAGGTCTGTCATGTCGCTGCACACTCCGCCGCCTGACCTGCGGCCACGTGAACTTTCGTGCACCTGCTCGCGCGAGGAACCGCAGGACACCAGGCTGCGCGTGCTCGCCGTCGACCGTCACCCGGTCGTGGCCGAAGGGTTGCGAGCCTGTTTCGGCAGGCACCCCGACTTCGCCTTCGTCGGCGCCGTCGGCGGCGGTGCCCGCGTCGTCGACCAGGTGTGCGCGGCGCGCCCGGACGTGGTCCTCGTCGACATCGACCTCGGCGAGGTCGATGGCATCGAGGTGATCAAGGCCGTGCTGCGCACCCGCCTGCCCGTCGTCGTGGTGGTCTTCTCCGACAACCAGGCGCGGGCCGGTGCGGCGCTGGAGGCGGGCGCGATGGGCTTCGTGCTCAAGACCGCCGCGCCGGAGGAGCTGGTCTCCGCGGTCCGCCAGGCCCGCAGCGGCGTCGCGGCCATGCCGTCGCAGCTGCTGCCCGTGCCCGGCCGGATGCCGCGGCTGCGCAGGCAGGAGAGCCGTTCGGTGCTCTCCGGTCGCGAGCTGGACGTGCTCCGCCTGGTCGCCGAGGGGCTGACCAACGCCGAGATCGGCCGCAGGCTCTTCGTCGCCGAGACCACCGTGAAGACGCACCTGCAGCGGGTCTTCTCCAAGCTGCACGTCAGCGACCGGGCGGCGGCCGTGGCCAACGCCCTGTCCAACGGACTGCTCGTGCCGGGGCCCGAGGGCTTCGGCGGGGGCCTGCGCGTCCTGGACGCCGAGCCCGTGATGACCGGCGCCCGCCGGTCCGCGAGCTAGCGCGCGGGAGGCATTGCCTGGGCCGGCTTCGGGGGTCGGCCCAGACCTGCCAGTCGGGGCGATCCGGCACACGACCCTGCACCGGCCGGGCGACCGGCCGGAGTGGCGCCGGTGGGACCTGGACCGGTGGTGACCTTCTCCGGCGCCACCGGTCCAGGCCCGGTCCCTCGCGTGACTGGCAACTCTGTCAAGCGACCGGTGCCCGGTGCCGATGCACTCGATATTCCCGAAGGGTCGTCAGATTGTTGACAGCCCAGGCCCGAATGCGAGAGGTTCGGCAGTGCCCTGCATCACACCGCTCACCGCTCATTGGCTGGACCGGTCTTGACTGCTGCCACCCATGAGGTGTTCGCCGCCGCCGACGACCACCGCAGGGTCGTCATCATCGACGACGACCCGACCGGAACCCACACGGCTTCCGACATCGACGTCGTCCTGCGCCCGGACACCGCGGCCTTCGACACGTTCCTGCGCGGCCCCCGCAAGGCCGTCTTCGCGTTGTCCAACACCCGGGGCCTGCCCCGCTCCACCGCTGCCGCGATGGTGTCGGGGATCGCGGAGCAGGCGAGGACGGCCGCCGAGGCCGCGGGCCAGGAGCTGGCCTTCCTGTTGCGCGGGGACTCCGCGCTGCGCGGCCACGTCTTCCCGGAGATGGAGGCCGTCGCGCAGAACACCTCCGGGCTGTTCGTCCCGGCCTTCCTGGAGCGCGGCAGGTTCACCAGGGACGGCGTGCACCACATCAGCATCGACGGGAAGGCGGTCCCCGCCGCCGAGACCGAGTTCGCCCGTGACCGGGTCTTCGGCTACCGCAGCCACGCCATCGCCGACTGGGTGGACGAGGTCACCCAGGGGCGCTGGAAGGCCCGCACCGTCAGCCTCGACGCGCTGCGCGAGGGCGGCCCCACCGTGGTGCGGGACGCGCTCTTCGACGCCGGGCCGCACGAGGTGGTCGTACCGGACGCCACCGAGTACTCCGACCTGGAGACGATCTCCGAGGGCCTGATCGCCGCCGAGCGCTCCGGCAAGTCCGTCGTCGTCCGGTGCGGGGTCTCCTTCGCGACCGTGCGCGCGGGCTTGCGCGCCCGGACGATCGACGAGGCCAGGCTCGGCGGGCGGGGCAGGCTGCTGGTGATCTGCGGGTCGGTCAGCGAGACCAGCACCCGGCAGGTCGACGCGCTGGGCGAGCTGGCGAACCGGCGGATCGAGATGTCCACCGCGGCGGCGATCGGCGGCTGTCCGGACATGGTCGGCGAGCTGACCTCGCGCATCCGTGCGGAGCTGGCCGAGCACGGGGTCGCGGTGCTGAGCACCGAGCGCTCCGCGCACGACGGGCCGGACACGCCCGCGGTGCTGCTGGACTCGCTCACCGAGATCGTCTCGGTGGTGGCGCCGACCGTGGACAGCGTGATCGTCAAGGGCGGGATCACCTCCTCCCGGGTGGCCACCGACGGTTTCAAGGCGCGCACCGCCACCGTCGCCGGGCAGCTGATGCCGGGTGTTCCCCTGTGGCTGCTGGAGAACCGGCCGTTCGTGGTGGTGCCGGGCTCCGTCGGTGACGACGACGCCCTGCGCAGGCTTGTCAGCGCGTTCGCCGGATGAGCACCTCGGCGGGCGGCGCGGCGCCGCGTCGCCTGCTCGCCGGGGTGGACGTCGGCAGCGGCAACATCAAGGTCGGTTTCTTCGGCGTGGACGGCGTCCCGGTCGTCCGGCTGGTCCGGCCCACCCCGCGCGGGCAGGGCGGCCAGCACTACGACGCCGAACGGATCGTCCAGGTGGTGCTGGACTGCCTCGCGGAGTGCGTCAGCGTGGCGGGCACCGCCCCGGAGGCCATCGGCGTCGCGAGCATGGCCGAGACCGGGGTCGCGCTCGACGCGGACCTGAAACCCTTGCACCCCATGCTTTCCTGGGCCGACGGGCGGGCCGCCGCGCAGACGGCGTGGCTGGACCGCGAGCTGGGCGCGGTGTCGCTTGCGGCGACGACGGGGCTGCCGGTGCACGCGCGGCACCCGCTGCCGAAGTGGTTGTGGCTGCGGGAGCACGCGGCCGGTGTGCTGCGCAAGACGCGGTGCTGGGTCAGCGTCGCCGACCTCGTCGCGCTCGCGCTGACCGGGGAGCTGAGCACCAACGTCACCCTCGCCCAGCGCACCATGGCCTTCGACGTGCGCAACGGCGAGTTCGACGCGGACCTGCTGGCACTGGCCGGGCTGCGCCGCACGCAGCTTCCCCCGGTGCTGGCGCGAGGTGAGGTCACCGGGCAGGTCACCGAGTCCGCGGCGGTCGGCACCGGCCTGTTCGCGGGCACACCCGTTGTCATCGCCGGGCACGACCACCTCGTCGGCGCGTACGCGGCGGGGGTGCGGGCGCCGGGTCAGCTCGCCGACTCCGCGGGCTCGACCGAGGCGGTGATCGCCGTCGCCGACCGGCTCGCCGATCCGTCCGCGCTGGTGGCCACCGGGACCAGCGCGGGGCGCTACGTGGACGGCTCGCGCTGGTGCATGATCGGCGAACTGCCCAGCAGCAGTGGGCTGGCGGAGTGGTTCGTGCACCGCATGCTGGCCGAGGCTGACGGTGGGAAGGACGCGGTGAAGCGCTTCCTCGACCTGGTCGCCGAGAGCACGGAGCGGCCGACCGGGGTTGTCGTGGAGCCGTACCTGCACGGTTGCGCGGCCCCGCAGCCGCGCCCGCACCGCAGGCTCGCGCTGCGCGGGGTGACCGAGCGGCACAGCCTCGCCGACCTGGCCGCCGCCGTGCTGGAAGGCACCGCGTTCCACGCGCGCTGGGTGTCGGAGGAGATCGCCGCCATCACCAACGTGCTGCCGGCGCGGGTCACGGTGCTCGGCGGGGAGCGGCTGCCGGGCTGGACGCAGATCAAGGCCGCGGTCAACCCGTGGCCGACCACCACGGTCAACGGGGACCCGACCTTGGTCGGCGCCGCGCTGCTGGCAGCGCCCGCCGCGGGGCTGGCCTCGATCGACCCGGGAGTGCAGCGGACCGAGGTCACCGCGGGCCCGGTGGTCTCCGCCCGCTACGAGGCCCTGTACCGCAGACGGTTCCTGCCGCCGACCGGTGAGCAGTTCCCCGCGCGGCGCTGATCCGCGGGCTTGGTAGCGTCCGGCTGACGATTCATGACTGTGCATGATCCGGGAGCCAGCGTGGCACGAAGCAAACCCTCCCGGCCGACCATGCGGGACGTCGCCGACGCCGCGGGGGTCGGGGTGATGACGGTGTCCCGCGTGATCAACGGGGCGGTCGGGGTCCGGCCGAGCACCGCCGAACGCGTGCGGGAGGCGATCACCCGCCTCGGCTACCAGCTCAACCACGCCGCCAGCACGCTGCGCCGCAGGCACCACGGGTCCATGGTGATCGCGTTGCTGGTGGACGACATCGCCAACCCCTTCTACGCGGCGCTCGCGGGCGCGGTGGAGGAGGAGGCCCGCGAGCACGGGTTCACGGTCCTCTTCGGCAGCGCCAAGGAAGACCTGCAACGGGAGCGGGAGCTGGTCCAGGCGTTCACCGCGCGCCGGGTGGACGGGCTGATCGCGGTGCCGACCGACACCGAGATGTGGCGGGACGCGCTGACGAGCGTCACGGTCGTCTTCGTGGACCGGCCGGCGAACGGGTTGCCGGTGGACTCGGTGCTCGTCGACGGCCGTTCGGCGGCGGAGCGCGGAGTGCGGCACCTGCTGGAGCACGGCCACACCCGGATCGGGTACCTCGGCGACCTGGCCTCGATCTGGACCGCGCAGCAACGACTTCAGGGCTACCGCGACGCGCTGGGGGAGGCGTTCGACCCGGAGCTGGTGCAGCAGGGACTGCGGGACGCGGCATCGGCGGAACGGGCCGCGCGGGAGCTGCTGGGGTCGGCGCGCCCGCCGACCGCGTTGTTCGCGGCCAACGACTTGATCACCATCGGCGCGGTGCGGGCGGTGGCGGAGTGCGGTGAGGGCACGGCGGTGGTGGGCTTCGACGACATCGTGCTCGCCGACCGGCTCTCGCCGCCGCTGACCGTGCTCGCGCAGGACCCGGTGGAGATCGGCACGACCGCGGCCCGGCTGCTGTTCGCCCGGCTCGACGGGGACGACACTCCGCGCCGGGAGGTGGTCCTGCCCGCGACGCTCGTGGTCAGGGGTTCGGGGGAGAGTCGTCCGGAGTGATGCGGCCGGACTCCAGCACCCGGGCGATCTGCGCCTTGTCCTCGCCGCGGCTCACGGTGACCAGGACGCCCGCCGCGCTGACGACCATCGCGAACTCGGGCTCGTTCGGCAGTTGGGTCGGCTTGGCGACGTAGGAGGGCAGCCGCGTGACGACGTCCGTGGTGGGCTTGGCGTTCTCCACCGGCTCCAGCACGAGCGCCTCGGTGCGGTCGGTCTGCCGCGCCGGGCACTCCGGGTTCGGCCTGGGGTGCCCGAGGTAGACCGCGTGCTTGTCGAAGCGGACGCACGTGCCCGGGGCGCGATCCAGATCGATCACCTCCCAGGAGGCGGGCACATCGATCTCGTAGCCGCGGTAGGCGACGGGTTTCGTGTCCTCGGCCGCGTTCGCGGTGCCCGGCACGACGAGGAGCGCGGCCAGGAGGAACAGCGACGGCGTGCGGCGGTCCATCCTGCGACCCTCGCACCGCGCTCCGGCCGCCGCAGTCCCGGCCGCGTCGATTGCACACCTCTGAGTGAGCCATGTTTACCCCTCCTCACAGGGAATCTGATGTCGGGCCGGAGCGGGGAGGAGGTGTGGTTCGCTGTCATGTGCTTGGGGCGAGCGGAAAACAGGGGAGGCGAAGGTGTCGAACGCCGCGAAGAAATCGATCGTTCCGGTGCTGCTGCTCGACGTCGGCATGCCGCTCGCCGCCTACTACGGCGCGCGGGCGCTCGGGCTCGCCGAGTACTTCGCGTTGCTCGCCGCCACGCTCGCCGCGGGGGTGCGGCTCGGCTACGTGGCTTGGCGGCGCAGGACCGCGGACGCCATCTCCGCGGTCATGCTGCTGATGTTCGGCGTCGGCCTCGGGCTGTCCTTCGTCACCGGCGAGGAGCGCATGGTGCTGGTGCTCCAGTCCGGGACCACCGCTGCGCTCGGGTTGTTCCTGCTCGGCACCTGCGTGTTCGGCGTGCCCGCGGTCTTCACCGCGGTCAAGCGGATCCGCGCCGGTGAGGCGGAGTTGATGCGGCGGTGGGACGTCCTCTACGCCGAGGAGCCGCGATTCCGCCGGATCTTCACGGTGATCACGCTGGTGTGGGCGTTGGCGCTCGTCGGTGAGGCGGCGCTGCGCATTCCGGTGGCCTACCTGCTGCCGCTGGACGTCGCGGTCGGCCTGTCGTCGGTGATGCCCGCGGTCGTCATCACGGCCACGCTGATGTGGACGGCTTGGTACAGCAGGCGAGCCGGAGCGCGGTACGCCGGTTAGCTCAGGAGCCGGAGACCTTGCGGCGCAGGGTGTGGTTGACGGCGCGTTCGAAGCCGCTGACCAACGCCTGGATCGTCACCGGCTTGAGCTTGTCGGTGATCTGGCGGACGCGTTCGCGTTCCCCCGCGGGGCGGCCCTGCTCCACGTAGGGGCGCAAAACGTTGTCCGCGAACAGTTCCTGGAGTTCGGCGGCCATCGCCACCACGTGCCGCTCGACGACCTTCTTCGCCGCGTGCAGCATCTCCGGCGGCATCCCGAGGTCGATGATCTCCAGTCCGTTGGCGAGCAGCGTCGGGTTGAGCAAGGTGAACCGGGTGCCGTCGTCGGTGCGCTCGAGGACGCCGAGCGAGACCAGCTGTTCGATCGTGCCCTCGTCGAGCTGGCGGCCCGCGCGGCGGCTCAGCTCGTGCAGCTCGACCTCCTCGCGCGTCTCGGCCACCCACGGGGTGAGCAGCGCGCGCTGCAACGCCAAGTCCTCGGCGGAGGCGTCGTCGGGGATGCGCTGGAGGTGCCGCTCGACCGCGGCGAGGGTGAAACCGAGGGCCTGGAGCTCGCGGATCAGCTCCAGCCGGGCCAGGTGCACGGGGCCGTACAGGCCGACGCGTCCCCGCAGCCTGGGCGGGGGCAGGAGGGAACGGCCCGCGTAGAAGCGCACGGTGCGCACCGTGACCCCGGCCCGCGCGGCCAGCTCGTCCACGGTGTACTCGGCGTCGGGCTCGGCCATCATCTCTCCTTGACTGATGTGACACCAGGACTGTAACACTAGCCACGTCCAGGTCGTTCCCGCGCGAAGGGCGGTGGAGCGTGGCGGGTCCGCTCTCCGGGATCAAAGTCGTCGAGCTGGCCGGGCTCGGCCCCGCGCCGTTCTGCGGCATGCTGCTGGCCGACCTCGGTGCCGAGGTCGTCCGCGTCGACCGGCCGGGAGGCGGCGGGCTGCTGCCGAGGGATGCCAACGACGTGCTCGGCCGGGGCCGCCGTGAGGTGGTCGTCGACCTCAAGCACGAGCGTGGCGCCGAGGTCGTGCTCCGCCTGGCGGAACAGGCCGACGTGCTCATCGAGGGCTTCCGCCCGGGTGTCGCGGAGCGGCTGGGCGTCGGGCCGGAGCCGTGCCTGGCGCGCAACCCCCGGCTCGTCTACGGCCGGATGACGGGGTGGGGGCAGGACGGCCCGCTCGCCGCGTCCGCCGGGCACGACATCGGCTACATCGCGATCACCGGTGCGCTGCACGCCTTCGGGCGCGCGGGCGGGCCGCCGCAGGTGCCGATGAACCTCGTCGGGGACTTCGGTGGCGGCGCCATGTACCTGGCGGTCGGCGTGCTGTCCGCGGTGATCCAGGCGGGGCGCACCGGCCGGGGTCAGGTCGTGGACGCCGCGATCGTGGACGGCACGGCGCACCTCAGTGCGATGATCTACGGGATGGTCGCCGCCGGTGGCTGGCAGGACCGGCGCGGTGTGAACCTCCTCGACACGGGTGCCCCGTTCTACGACGTGTACGAGACGGCGGACGGCGGTCACATGGCCGTCGGCGCGCTGGAGCCGCAGTTCTACGCGGAGTTCGAGCGGTTGCTCGACCCCGATGGGCTGCCGGATCGCACCGATCCGGCCAACTGGCCCGAGTTGCGGCGGCGCATCGCGGAGATCTTCGCGAGCCGGACCCGCGACGAGTGGGCGAAGGTGTTCGAGGGCACCGACGCGTGCGTCTCGCCGGTGCTGGGCATGACCGAGGCCGCGGATCACCCGCACAACAAGGCGCGTGGTGTCTTCGTGGCGCCCGGCGGTGTGGTGCAACCCGCGCCCGCGCCGCGTTTCTCCGCCACTCCGGCACCTCCGGTCGGCGTTCCCGCCGCGCCGGGCAGCCACACCAGGGCCGTGCTCACCGAGTGGGGTCTGTCCGATGTGGATGAACTCATCGAGTCCGGTGCCGTGCACCAGAGAAACGAGGACTGAGATGCGGCGCGAGCTGTTCACCGCCGACCACGACGCGCTCCGCGACGCCGCGAGGACCTTCGTGGCCAAGGAGATCGAGCCCTACCACGCGCAGTGGGAAGCCGACGGCATCGTCAGCCGTGAGCTGTGGACGAAGGCGGGAGCGCAGGGGCTGCTCGGCATGGACGTGCCGGAGTCCTTGGGCGGCGGGGGTGTGGACGACTACCGCTACCAGGCGATCCTCGACGAGGAGCTGGTCCGGGTCGGGGCGAGCGGGGTCGGCTTCCCGGTGCACAACGACATCATCGCGCCGTACCTGCTCAAGCTCGGCACCGAGGAGCAGAAACGCCGGTGGCTTCCGGGATTCTGCTCAGGGGAGCTGGTCACGGCCATCGCGATGACCGAGCCCGGCGTCGGCTCGGACCTCCAGGGGATCACCACGACGGCCGTCCGGGACGGCGACGAGTACGTGATCAACGGCTCGAAGACCTTCATCTCCAACGGGATCCACGCCGACCTGGTGATCGTGGTGGCACGCACCGACCCGGGCGCCGGGCACCAGGGCATCAGCCTGTTCGTGGTGGAGCGCGGCACACCGGGGTTCGAGCGCGGACGCAACCTGGACAAGATCGGCCTGAAGGCGCAGGACACCGCGGAGCTGTTCTTCTCCGATGTGCGCGTTCCCGTCGAGAACCTGTTGGGGCAGGAGGGAATGGGCTTCATCTACCTCATGCAGAACCTGCCCCGCGAGCGGCTGTCCATCGCCGTCGCCGCGGTCGCCGCCGCCGAGCGCGTCCTGGAGCAGACGAAGCAGTACTGCTTGGAGCGCAAGGCTTTCGGCCGTCCGATCGGCAAGTTCCAGAACACCCGCTTCGAGCTGGCCGAGATGGCGACGGAGGTGCAGATCGCGCGGGTCTTCGTCGACCGCTGCATCGGCGAGCACCTCTCGGACCAGCTCTCCGTCGAGCACGCGGCGATGGCGAAGTGGTGGACCACCGAGCTGCAGGTGAAGGTCGTCGACCGCTGCCTGCAGCTGCACGGCGGCTACGGCTACATGACGGAGTACCCGATCGCGAAGGCGTACCTGGACTCCCGCGTGCAGACGATCTACGGCGGCACCACGGAGATCATGAAGGAGATCGTCGGCCGCTCGATGGGCCTGTGACGGCCGACCTATCCTGACCCGCGTGACGGTTGATCCAGGTCTGTTCGGCCCGAACTCGGTGACGTGGAACCTGCACGCCGATCCCGCGATGTGGCTCGGCGGGGTGTGCAGCCTGTACCTGCAGGCGCTGCATCCCCGGGCGGTCGCCGGCGTCGTGCAGAACTCGATCTTCCTTCAGGATCCGTTGGGCCGGTTGTCGCGCACCGCGAGCTTCGTCGGGCTCTCCACCTACGGCACGCACGCCGAGGTGCACGAGGCCGCCGCGCGCGTTCGGCGGATCCACCAAGCCCTGAAGGGGCGCGACCAGGACACCGGCGAGAAGTTCCCGGTGGACGACCCGGAACTGCTGTTGTGGGTGCACTGCGCCGAGGTCGCGTCCTTCGCGTCGGCGACCGTGCGCGCCGGGTTCCCCGCCACGCGAGCGCACCTGGACCGGTACTTCTTCGAGCAGCGGCGCTCGGCGGAGCTGGTCGGCCTCGTCGCCGGCGACGTGCCGGGCTCGGTGGGGGAGATGGCGGACTACTTCTCCGCGATGAAGCCCCACCTGCGCCGGACTCCGGACGCGGATCTCGTCTACGAGTTCCTGCACACCCCGCCGATGCCGCCATGGCTGCGCGTGCCGATGCGGGTGGGCTATCGGCCGCTCGGGCACCTGTCGTACTCGTTGCTGCCGGACTGGGCGATCGGGCTCTACGGGCGTCCGGCGTACTCCGAGGCGGGGGCGAGCTCGGGTGCCCGGGCGTTCCGGCTGGCGTTGTCGGTGATCCCGAAACGGCTGCGCTGGTCGGTCCCGTCCCGCCACCCGCTCGACGCGATCGCCCGCCTCGGCCGCTCGGCCACCCCGCGCCCCGGCCTGCTCCCGTGAGCGGGGCCACAAGTTTGACCCATGTGACAGCGCTGGTGTAACACTTGCGGTGAGCTTGTTACGCGCCGGTAGCGATGCGAGGCTGAAGGGCACGGCTGAGATGTCTGAAGCGTTTATCTACGACGCGATCCGAACCCCGCGGGGGCGCGGCAAGAAGACCGGATCGCTGCACGAGGTCAAGCCGATCTCACTGGTGGTGGGCCTGATCGACGAGCTGCGCCGCCGCAACCCGACCCTGGACCCGCAGCGGATCGAGGACGTCGTGCTCGGCGTCGTCTCCCCGGTCGGCGACCAGGGTTCGGTGATCGCCAAGACCGCCGCGCTCGCCGCCGGGCTGCCGGACACCGTCGCCGGTGTACAGCTCAACCGGTTCTGCGCCTCCGGCCTCGAAGCGGTCAACACCGCGGCGCAGAAGGTGCGCTCGGGCTGGGAGGACCTGGTCATCGCGGGCGGTGTCGAGTCGATGTCGCGGGTGCCGATGGGCTCCGACGGCGGCGCGTGGGCGATGGACCCGGAAACCAGCTACAGCACGGGATTCGTCCCGCAGGGGATCGGCGCCGACCTGATCGCCACGCTCGGCGGCTGGGACCGCGAGGCCGTCGACGCCTACGCCGTGGAGTCCCAGGTGCGCGCGGGCAAGGCGTGGACCAACGGCTACTTCAGCCGCTCCGTGGTTCCGGTGCGCGACCGCAACGGCCTCATCGTGCTCGGCCACGACGAGCAGGTCCGCCCGGACAGCACCGTGGAGAGCCTCGGCGCGCTCAAGCCCTCCTTCGCCGCGATGGGCGAGATGGGCGGCTTCGACGCGGTGGCGCTGCAGAAGTACCACTGGGTCGAGCGGATCGACCACGTGCACACCGCAGGCAACTCTTCCGGCATCGTCGACGGTGCCGCGCTCGTGCTCATCGGCAGCGAGCAGGTGGGCAAGGACCTCGGCCTGACCCCGCGCGCCCGCGTGGTGGCCACCGCGCTCTCCGGCGCCGACCCGACCATCATGCTGACCGGCCCGGCGCCCGCCACCCGCAAGGCACTGGCCAAGGCCGGACTGACCATCGACGACATCGACCTGATCGAGATGAACGAGGCGTTCGCGGCCGTGGTGCTGCGCTTCATGCAGGACATGGGCGTCTCGCACGACAAGGTCAACGTCAACGGCGGCGCGATCGCGATGGGCCACCCGCTCGGCGCGACCGGTGCGATGATCACCGGAACGCTGCTGGACGAGCTGGAGCGCCGTGAGGCGCGCTACGGCCTGGCCACCCTGTGCATCGGGGGCGGCATGGGCATCGCCACGATCATCGAGCGCGTCTGAATTCCCGGGAGCGAGACGGACAATGACTGAGACCATTCGCTGGGAGTCCGGCCAGGACGGCATCGTCGTCCTCACCCTCGACGACCCGGAGCAGCAGGCCAACACGATGAACGAGCGCTACCAGCGCTCCATGGCCGAGACCGTCGAGCGGCTGCACGCCGAGCGGGAGAACATCACCGGCGTCATCCTCACCTCGGCCAAGAAGACCTTCTTCGCCGGCGGCGACCTCAAGGACCTCGGCCGCATCCAGCCGGAGAACGCGCAGCAGGCGTTCGACGCCGCGCAGGGCGTGAAGGCCGCGCTGCGCAAGCTGGAGACGCTGGGCCGTCCCGTCGTGGCCGCCCTCAACGGTGCCGCGCTCGGTGGTGGCCTGGAGATCGCGCTGGCCACGCACCACCGCATCGCGCTGGACAACCCCAAGGCGCGCTTCGGCCTGCCCGAGGTCACCCTCGGCCTGCTGCCCGGTGGTGGCGGTGTCGTGCGCACCGTGCGGATGCTCGGCATCGTGGACGCGCTGATGAAGGTCCTGTTGCAGGGCAAGCAGATGCGCGCGCAGGAGGCCAAGGAGGTCGGCCTCATCGACGAGATCGTGGCCACGCCGGAGGAGATGCTGGCGCGGGCGCGTGAGTGGATCAAGGCGAACCCGGAGGCCGTGCAGCCCTGGGACGTCAAGGGCTACAAGATCCCCGGCGGCACCCCGTCCAACCCGAAGTTCGCGGCGAACCTGCCCGCGTTCCCGGCCAACCTGCGCAAGCAGCTCAAGGGCGCCCCGATGCCCGCGCCGCGCAACATCCTGGCCGCAGCGGTGGAGGGCGCGCAGGTCGACTTCGACACCGCGCTGCGGATCGAGACCCGCTACTTCGTCGACCTGGCGACCGGCCAGGTGGCGAAGAACATGATCAAGGCGTTCTTCTTCGACCTGCAGCACGCCAACTCCGGCGGCAGCAGGCCGAAGGACGTCCCCGCCTGGCAGGCCACCAAGGTCGCGGTGCTCGGCGCGGGCATGATGGGCGCGGGAATCGCCTACGTGTGCGCGAAGTCCGGTATGGAGGTCGTGCTCAAGGACGTCTCCGTCGAGAGCGCGGAGAAGGGCAAGGCGTACTCGCAGAGGATCCTCGACAAGGCCGTCTCCCGTGGACGGTCCACTGTGGAGGCTCGCGAGGAGGTGCTCGCCCGGATCAAGCCCACCGCCGACGTCGCCGACCTCGACGGCTGCGACCTGGTGATCGAGGCCGTCTTCGAGAACACCGCGCTCAAGCACAAGGTCTTCGGCGAGATCGAGGACGTCGTCGCGCCGACCGCGCTGCTGGCGTCCAACACCTCGACGCTGCCGATCACCGGCCTGGCCGAGGGGGTCAAGCGCCGCAAGGACTTCGTCGGCCTGCACTTCTTCTCCCCGGTGGACAAGATGCCGCTGGTGGAGATCGTCGTCGGCGAGCAGACCTCGGACGAGGCGCTGGCCCGCGCGGTGGACGTGGTCCGGCAGATCCGCAAGACGCCCATCGTGGTCAACGACAGCCGGGGCTTCTTCACCAGCCGGGTCATCGGCACCTTCCTCAACGAGGGCGTCGCGATGCTCGCCGAGGGCTACAGCCCCTCGACCATCGAGCAGGTGTCCTCGCAGGCGGGCTACCCCGCGCCGGTGCTGCAGCTGATGGACGAGCTGACGCTGACCCTGCCGCGCAAGATCCGCAACGAGACCAAGCAGGCCGTCATCGACGCGGGCGGCACCTGGACGCCGCACCCCGGCGAGGCCGTGATCGACCGCATGGTCGAGGAGTTCGGCCGCGAGGGCCGTGCCGCGGGCGCGGGCTTCTACGAGTACGCCGAAGACCCGCTTGCGGGGTCGAGCAACGGCACAGGCGGAAAGCGCCTCCGTCTCTGGCCCGGGCTCGTGGAGGCGTTCCCGGTGCGGCACACCGACGACGTGCCGTTCCAGGACCTCGTGGAGCGCCTGCTGTTCATCGAGGCGCTGGAGACCGTGCGCTGCGTCGAGGAGGGCGTGATCACCTCGGTCCCGGACGCGAACATCGGCTCGATCATGGGCATCGGCTTCCCGCCGTGGACCGGTGGTGTGCTCCAGTACATCAACGGCTACGAGGGCGGTCCGAAGGGTTTCCTGGCCCGCGCCGAGGAGCTGGCCGAGCGCTACGGCGACCGCTTCACCCCGCCTGCGCTGCTGCGCACCAAGGCCGACACCGGCGCGATCTTCGAGTGACCCTCGTGCGCTGACCCCCTCGCCCGCCCCGTCAAAGGCGTGACGCCGCCGATCACCCGTGGATGTACTGTGATCGACTGTCGTGCCGGCAGGGGCGGGCAGGGGAGGCCATGACATCGACGCGGACCGGTCACGTGATCGGCGGGCGCTACCGGTTGGTCGCCGAACTGGGGGCCGGCGGGTTCGGGCGGGTCTGGCGGGCCCGTGACGAGGCCCTCGACGTCGATGTGGCGATCAAGGAGCTGCGGCTGCTGCCGGGGATGTCGGAGGCCGAACAGGCCGAGCGTCTGGCGCGCGCCACGCGCGAGGCCCGCAACGCCGCCCGGTTGCGCAAGCACGAGAACATCGTCGCCATCCACGACGTCGTCGTCGAGAACGGCCTGCCCTGCATCGTCATGGAACTGGTCGACGGCTGCTCGCTGGACCAGCACATCAAGGCGCACGGCCCGCTGCCGGTGGACCAGGCCGCGCACGTCGCCACGGCGCTGCTGACGGCGATCGGCGCGGCGCACCGGGAAGGTGTCGTGCACCGCGACATCAAGCCGGCCAACGTGATGCTCGCCTCCGACGGCAAGGTCCTGCTCACCGATTTCGGGACCGCGGTCCACACCACCGACACCACCCTGACCGCGACCGGGATGATCGTCGGCTCGCCGGAGTACACCGCCCCGGAGCGGCTGCACGGCACGGACGGACTCCCGGCCAGCGACCTGTTCTCCCTGGGCGCGACCCTGTACCAGGCCGTGGAGGGCGTCTCGCCGTTCCGCCGCGACACCTCGACCGCGGCGCTGACCGCTGTCCTGCTGGAGCAGCCACCGGAGCCGGCCCGAGCCGGCAGGCTCACCCCGCTCATCACCCGGCTGCTGGACAAGGACCCGGGCGCCAGGCCGACGATCGCCCAGGCACTGGCCGCGACCGCCGAGCAGCCGACCGCCCACGTCCACGCGCGGCGGGCCACCAGGGTTCTCACCGCCCGTGCACCCGAGGGGACCCCGAAGATGTGGCAGGGCAAGGGCGTCGCCGTGCTGATGGCGCTCATCATCGCCCTCGGCGTCGTCGGCCTCACGGGTTCCGACGAGGGCTGGGATCGGCTCGACCGCTACCTGGGCCGCGAAGAGCCGAGCGCCGTCGCCGCGCTCGTCATGATCATCGCCGACGCCGTGCTGGTCGGCGCGCTGTGCGCCGGGGTCGCCCGGTTCGTGCCCCGGGCTGCCGGCCAGACCGTCACCATTGTCGTCGGCATCACCGGCTTCCTCGTCGGCGGCGTCGCCGCCGCTTCCGCCTTCAACGGCCTCATGCTGATCCTCTGGGACCTGGTGAGCGGCGCCTACGAGGGCGCGGTGCTGGTGCTCACCGTCCTCGTTCTCATCGCGGTCGGCTGGGCCTGGGAGGTGCGGAAGTCGCGACGCCCGAATCCCGGCACGACGGACGCCCGCGGCACGATCCCCAACTAGCGCCGCCCCCCATCCCGGCCTCCGTTTACGCACTGAATGAGTCATTGAGGTACTTGAACGCACCGAATGACTCATTCGGTGCGAAAGCGGGGTCAGGGCTTGAGGTCGGCGAGGGCGGGGAAGGCGGCGATGTAGGCGTCGAGGGTGCGCTCGGCCGCGGCCACGGAGTCGACCAGCGGGTGGGAGCCGAGGGCGAGCAGTGCCTGGTCGCGGTCGCGGTCCACGGCGGCGGTGATGGCGGCGCGCTCGCAGGACTTGACGTGGCGCATCAGGCCGATGGCGTGCTCGGGCAGCGGGTCGGTGGCGATGGGGCGGGGGCCGTTGCCGTCGACGACGCACGGCACCTCGACGACGGCATCGGCGGGGAGCCCGGGGACAGCGCCGCGGTTGCGCACGTTGAGGATCAGCGACTCGCGCTGGTTGCCGCCGATCGAAGCCATCAACCGGAGCGCGACCTGCTCGTAGCCGCCGCCGTCCATGTCGCACGCGTCGCGCTCACCGACGTCGGCTACGGCGCGCCCCTCGGCCATGTACGTGCTCTCGCGCTCCAGGCGGACGGCCTCCCACAACGCGAGGGCGTCGGGCGCGGACAACACCTGCGAGTAGAACTGGTCCTGCTGGGAGAGAAGGAACTCGCCGCGAGTCGACTCCGCGGAAGCGACTTCGGCCAGGGTCTCGCGTGCGAAGTAGTAGTAGTGCAGGTACTCGTTGGGGATCGCGCGCAGCGTCCGCAGCCACGAAGCGCCGAAGAGCTTGCCCTCCTCGAAGGACGTCAGCGCGACCGGATCGTCGAACAACGCCGGCAGCCGGTCGTGGCCGTTGACCCGCACGGCACGCAGCCACCCCAGGTGGTTCAGCCCGACGTAGTCGAAGCCCGCGCGGTCGAAAGGAACGTCCAGCGCGCGAGCCACCCGGCGGCACAGGCCGACGGGGGAGTCGCAGATGCCCACGACGCGGTCGCCGAGCACGGCCGACATGGCCTCGGTGACCATGCCGGCAGGATTGGTGAAGTTGATCAGCCACGCGTCCGGGGCCAGTCTGTCCACTGTGGACGCGATCTCCACGGCGACCGGGATCGTCCGCAGCGCGTAGCAGATCCCGCCGACGCCGACGGTCTCCTGGCCGAGCAGGCCCTCGCCGAGCGCCACGCGCTCGTCCAGGGTGCGCCCGCGCAGCCCGCCGACCCGGATCGCGGAGAACACCACGTCCGCCCCGCGCACCGCGTCTTCCAGCGAGGTCGTCACCCGCAGCTGGGGCCGCCACGCGCGATCGGCCGCCTGGCGGTCGAGCACGGCCGAGATCCCCTTGAGCCGCACGGGGTCCACGTCATGGAGCACCAGTTCGTCGACCAGCCGGTCCGGATCGTCCAGCAGGCTCGAATGCACCAGTGGGACCCGGAACCCGCCCCCGCCCAGCACGACCAGTCTCATGCGCGCACTACCTCCACCCCGGCCTCGCCCATCGTGTTCAGCGTCCGCTCGTCCGCCCCGGTGTTGGTGACCAGGACGTTCACCTCGTCCGGCCCGCAGATCCTGGCCAGCCCCGCGCCGGGGAACTTCGCCGCGTCGGCGAGCAGCACCACCTGGTCGGCCGCGGCGAGCATGGCCCGCTTCTGCGGCACCTCGACCACGGTGTCGTCCATGACCGAGCCGTCCGGGCGCACCCCCGCGGTACCCAGGAACAGCCGGTTCGCCCGCACCTGGCGCAGCGCGTCCTCGGTCAGGAAGCCGACCATCGACCGGTAGTTCCGCCGCACCACGCCGCCGAGCAGGATGAGCTGCACCGCGTGGTCGCTGACCAGTTCCTCGTAGACAGCGAGGTTGCTCGTCATGACGGTGACCGACCGCCCGTGCAGGTGCGCTGCCAGGCGGTGGGTGGTGGTGCCGATGTCCAGCAGCAGCACCTCGCCGTCGGCGACCATGGCCGCGGCCGCCTTCGCGACGGCGTCCTTGTCCGCGAGGTCCTCGCCCGCGGCGTAGTCGAAGGGCGGCTCGGCGTCCGGGCTGATCATCGCCCCGCCGTGCACCCTGGTCAGCACGCCGTCGCGCTCCAGGCAGATCAGGTCGCGGCGGATGGTGGCCGGGCTGGCGTCCAGCAGTTCCGCGAGGGTGCTGACGGTGGCCGAACCTTCCCGCGACAGGCAGCGCAGGATCTCCGAGTGTCGCCGCTGTGGGAGCACGATCTGAACACTATCAGTCAAAACCGCTCACAGGGCTGATCGTTTGAAGTGGTATGTCCGGTCAGTGTCAAATGGCATGCTCACGTCTTGTCACATATCTGCACGCAGGTGCAGACTCCACGAATTCGCAGGGGAGGAGAGTCGGTGGATCATCAGCCGCCCCATGGCCCACACGACGAGCGCCACGATCACGATCACGTCGAGATCGAGGTGGACCTCGACGCGGGCGCGCAGTTCCCCGGTGAACCCCCTGCCCTGGACGTGCTGCTGTCCGGCACGGTGTTCCTCGACATCATCTTCACCGGCCTGCCGCACCTGCCGAGGACCGGAACCGAGATCTGGTCGACCGGCCTGGGCTCCAGCCCCGGCGGGATCGCCAACCTCGCGGTCGCGCTGAGCAGGCTCCAGCTCAGGACCGGGCTGGCCGCGGCCTTCGGCGAGGACGTCTACGGCGACTTCTGCTGGGACGTGCTGGCCAACCAGGAGAAGGTCGACCTCGCCCACTCCCGCCGCTTCTACGGCTGGCACTCGCCGCTGACGGTGTCCATGGCGGTCAACAAGGACCGGAGCATGGTCACGCACGGCCACCCGGCCCCGATCGGCGCGGACGAGCTGCTCAACCCGCCGCCGCGGACCCGGGCCTGCTTCGTGCACGTGGACCTGCACAGCGACAACTGGGTCAAGCAGGCCAAGCGGGACGGCTCGCTGCTGTTCGCCGACGTCGGCTGGGACCCGAGCGAGAAGTGGGCGCCGTCGATGCTGCGCGAACTGCTCGACGGCTACGACGTGTTCCTGCCCAACTCCGTCGAGGCCACCCGCTACAGCCGCACCGAGGACCCGAAGGCGGCCGCGCGCGCCCTCGCCGAGATCGTCCCCGTGGTCGTGGTGACCAGGGGCGGGGAGGGCGCCGTCGCGGTGGACTCGCGCACCGGCGAGGAGGCCGAGGTCGGCGGGCTCAACGTGAACGCGCTCGACCCGACCGGCGCCGGTGACGTCTTCGGCGCGGGCTTCGTGTTCGGCACGCTGGCCGGCTGGCCGCTGGCGGACCGGGTGCACTTCGCCAACCTCTGCGCGGCGTTGTCCGTGCAGCACTTCGGCGGATCGCTGTCGGCGCCGGGCTGGTGCGACATCGCCATGTGGTGGCGGGCGCTGAGCTGCCGCCCGGACGACGGCCTCCGCGGCTACCACTTCCTCGACGACCTGCTGCCCAGCCACGGGTGCGCCACCGTGCGCAGGGCCAGCGCCACCATCGGACTGCGCGGTAATCCCTAGAGGAGGAGTTCCCTGTGCTCTCGCGGCTGGCGGTTCTGTCTCTGATTGCTGTGACATTGGGGGCCTGCGCCCCGGGGTCGGGGTCGGTCGGCGATCGACCGGCCGACCGCCCGGCCGGGGAGGTCCGCACCGATCCGGCCACCATGGGCAAGGTGACGCTGACCGTCTGGGACCAGGAGGTCCGCGGCGGCCAGGAGAAGCAGATCACCGCGCTGAACGACGCCTTCCAGCGGAAGTACCCGAACATCACGATCAAGCGCGTCGCCCGGTCCTTCGACGACCTGCGCAGCACGGTGAAGCTCGGGCTGACCGGAGCCGAGGCACCCGATGTCGTACAGGTCAACAACGGCAAGCAGGACATGGGCTCGTTCGTGAAAGCCGGTCTGCTGCAACCGCTCGACGGGTACGCGACGGCGCACAAGTGGACCCAGCGGATGCCCGAGTCCGTGCTGCGGCTGGCGAAGTACCCGGACAGCGGCGCGGTGCTCGGCGAGGGCAAGCTCTACGGCGTTCCGCAGACCGGTGAGCTGGTCGGCCTGTTCTACAACAAGGAGAAGCTGACCAAGCTCGGCATCCAGCCGCCGAAGACCTGGGAGGACTTCGACGCCGCACTCGCCGCGGCCAAGCGCGCGGGGGAGCTGCCGATCCAGTTCGGCAACCTGGAGAAGAGCAGCGGCAGCTACCTGTTCAGCCTCGCCATGCACCGCTACGGCAAGGCGGAGGAGGAGACGCGGCTCGCGACCGGTCGCGACGGAGTCTCGTGGAACACCGAGGCCAACAAGCAGGCCGCGCGGTTGTTGTTGTCCTGGGCGGACAACGGCTACTTCCCGCAGGGCTACGCGGGCATCAAGTCCGACGACTCGTGGGCGGCGTTCGCCAGGGGAGAGGGCCTGTTCCACGTCAGCGGCACCTGGCTGACCGCGGACATCCAGGCGGCCATGGGTGACAAGGTCGGTTTCCAGCTGCCTCCCGGCCAGACGGTCACCGGCGGGACGGGTCTGCCGTTCGCGGTCAGCGCACGCAGCAAGAACCCGGACGCCGCGGCGGCCTACATCGACTTCATCACCAACGCCGACGCGATGAAGGTGTTGGCGGACAACGGGAACCTGCCCGCGACCGAAGCGGACAAGCAGGCGGCGACCGGGCTCACCAAGGACGTGTTCACCGCCTGGCAGACGGCATCGCGTTCGACGCAGTTGGTGCCGTACCTGGACTACGCGACGGTGACCGCCTACGACACGGTGACCGGTGCGATCGAACAGCTGCTGGCCAAGCGGCACACGGTCGACCAGTTCCTGACGGTGTTGCAGGACGACCTGGACAAGGGCCGTGGCGGTCGCTGAGCCAAGGCGCGTCGGTTACCTCTACATCCTCCCGGCGCTGCTCGTCTACGGGTTGTTCCTGCTGTTCCCCTTGCTGCACAGCGGATGGATCTCGCTGTTCTCCTGGGACGGGCTGACCCTCGGCACGTTCGTCGGGCTGGACAACTACGCGGCGCTGGCCCGCGACGTCGGGTTCCTGTCCGCGTTCGGGCACGTCGCGGTGCTGCTGGTGTTCTTCGCGGTGCTGCCGGTGAGCATCGGTCTCGTCCTCGCGACTGCGTTGTCCCGCACCAGGATTCGCGGCATGGCGTTCTTCCGGACGGCCTTGTTCCTGCCGCAGGTCGTCGCGATGGTCGTCGTCGCGATCGCGTGGCAGCGGATCTTCGCCCCGGACGGCGCGCTCAACGACCTGCTGCGGTTCGTCGGGCTCGACGGTCTGGTCACCGCGTGGCTCGGCGACTCGGGCACCGCGCTGATCGCGGTCGGGCTCGTGGGCACCTGGGTGCAGACCGGGCTCGCGGTGGTGCTCTTCCTCGGCGGCATCGGCAAGATCTCCGGGGAGCTGTTCGACGCCGTCCGCCTCGACGGCGGCGGTGTGGTCAGGGAGTTCCGGACGGTCGTGCTGCCCGCGCTGCGCGCCGAGATCGGGGTGGCCCTGACGCTGACCGTGATCGCGGCACTGCGCACCTTCGACCTGGTGTACGTGATGACCCCGCAGGGCGGTCCAGGCGGGTCGACGACCGTGCCGTCCTACGAGATCTACCACCGCGCGTTCCACAGTGGACAGGTCGGATCGGCCGCGGCCATCGGGATCACGCTCACCGCACTCGCGTTCTTGATCACCTTCGGCATCACGAAGGTCACGGGGAGGGATCGCTGATGAGGGCTTCCCGACTGGAGCGCTTCGGCACGTACGCGGTTCTGGCGGTGTTCACCGCGTACGCGCTCTACCCGGTGCTGGCCATCCTGTTCACCGCGCTGCGGCCGGAGGTCGTCGGCCAGGGCGGAGTCCACTGGGAGAACTTCGTCAAGGCGTGGCACGAGGGCAACTTCGGCAGCTACCTCGGCACCAGTGCCATCGTCAGCGGCAGCGTCGTGGTCATCTCCGTCGTGCTGTCCGTGCTCGCCGGATACGCCTTCGGCACCATGCGTTTCCGCGGTCACCAGGTGCTGTTCTACGTGATGCTGCTCGGAATCATGGTGCCCGCCGAGGCGATCGTCGTGCCGTTGTACTTCGACCTTCGCGACCTCGGGCTGACCAACTCCTACCTCGCGCTGATCGCGCCCCAGGTCGCGCAGTCGGTCGCGTTCGGCGCGTTCTGGATGCGCACCTACTTCAGCTCCACCTCGCGGTCGGTGGTGGAGGCGGCCCGGCTCGACGGCGCGGGGCACTGGCAGACGCTGTGGCGCGTGCTGCTGCCGATGGGCCGCCCCGCGCTCGTCACGCTGGTCGTCATGGTCTTCATGTGGACCTGGAACGAGTTCCTGCTCGCGTTGGTCATGGTGACCGACGAAGCACTGCGCACCGCCCCGCTCGGGCTGCGGTTCTTCTCCGGGCGCGCGGTGACCAGTGTGCCGCTGTTGGCCGCCGCGTCGGTGCTCGTCGCACTGCCGGTGGTGCTTGTCTACCTGTTCCTGCAACGACATTTCATCCGGGGAATGCTTGACGGTGCCGTGAAGGGGTGAGTTTCGCCGTGCGGATCACTGCGTTGTTACCGTTAATCGCCGCTGCCGCGTTCGTGCTCGGGATGGACGAGCCCGTGACCGCCGAACAACCAGGACCTGTCGACCTTGGCGCGCTCTTCGTCGGTGCGCATCCCGATGACGAGTCCGGCGCGCTGTCGACGTTCGGCCGCTGGAAGGCCGAGCACGGGGTGCGCACCGGGGTCGTCACGATCACCAGGGGCGAGGGCGGCGGCAACGCGGTCGGCCCCGAGGAAGGACCGGAGCTGGGCCGGATCCGGGAGGCCGAGGAGCGCCGCGCGGTCGGCGCGGTGGGCATCACCGAGGTCTTCAACCTGGACAAGCCGGACTTCTACTACACGGTCAGCTCGCCGCTCACGCGCCGGGCGTGGGGCCAGGAAGACACCCTGGGCAGGCTGGTGCGGCTGATCCGGCAGACCAAGCCCGAGGTCGTGGTGACCATGGACCCCGCGCCCACGCCCGGGAACCACGGCAACCACCAGTACTCCGCGCGGCTCGCGGTGGAGGCGTACCGCGCGGCGGCAGATCCGGCCGCGTACCCGAAGCAGATCACCGAGGAAGGGCTGCGGCCGTGGTCGGTCGCGAAGGTCTTCATCACCGGGACGACGGGGGAGCGCAAGCTCGGTCCGTCCTGTGTGGATGGTCTACCGGCTGGTCAGTACGGCATGTGGAGCGGTGTCCCCGCGCCGGGCACCGGCACCACGTGGGCGCAGGTGGAGCGCAAGGCCCAGCGCGAGTACGTCAGCCAGGGCTGGGCCGGTTTCCCCGATGTGCCGACCGATCCGACGAAGATCGGGTGCGACTACTTCACCGAGGTGGCCAGTCGCGTCCCTGGTACCGCGAGCATGCTCGAAGGCGCGGTGCTGCCGGGTGCGCTGCCGCTGAGGACCGGGCTTTCCGTCGAGGTGGACCGCTTCTCGCTGGTCGCGGGCGCCGCGGCGAAGGTCCGCGTCACGGTGACCACCGACCGCGTGCTGCCGGACGCGAAGGTCGCGCTGTCGGTGCCGCAGGGGTGGTCCGTCAGCGGACGCGGCGAGCTGGGCACCGTCGTGGTGGGCCGCCCGGCAACGACGGAGTTCACTGTCACCGCGGGCATAGAGCTCGGCAGGTTCAGGCTCCCCGTTGAATTGTCCAGTGCGGACCGTCGTGGCTCCGGGACAGCTGTGATCGAAGTGGTGGAGCCTGTCCGCGCCACGCAGCAGGCGTTGCCTCAGGTCGCCGAGTTCCAGGAATGGGCGGCGAAAGCGGGTGCTCCGGTCCTCGCCGACAGGGTGCCGCCGGTGTTGACCCTGCCCTCCGGCGGAGCCCGCGACATCGACGTTCAGGTGACCAATCACGGCACTACCACTCAGTCGGGAACCGTGGACATCGCTCTGCCCAAGGGATTTACGGCTGACGCGCCGAGTAAGCCCTTCACCGCGGCGACGAAGACCGTGCGCTTCACGGTTCGCAACACCGATCCCGCGCTCCCAACGGGCATGAAGGGCGGCGATTACGCGTACTCCCTCACCGCGCGCCCGCAGAACGGCCCGGTCAGCACAACGAAGCAGGCGTTGGAACTGGTCCCCGCGACCACAATCGAGAAGGCCGCAGCAGAGCCCACAGTGGACGGAGCGGCTGGCCCCGACGAATACTCCGGTCCCGAGCTGGACGTGTCCGCGCGGTGGGAGGGCGACGACTGCGAGTCCCAAGCGGACTGCTCCGCGACGGCGCGACTGAACTGGCACGGGGACACGCTCTACGCCCTGGTCAAGGTCACCGACGACAAGCCGGGCAGCACGCTGGCGACGTCGGACTGCAAGCGCCACTGGCGAACCGACTCCGTGGAGATCACCCTCGACCCACGCGGCCGGTCGGAAAACACGTCCGACACCTACAAGCTCGCTGTGCTGCCAAGGACGTCTGAAGGTCCGGCGTGCGCGCTGCGCGACGCTGACAACCACCAAGGTGCCGCGCCGGGTGTGAAGGTGGCCAGCAAGACCGAGCAGACGGGCTACACGGTCGAGGTCGCGATCCCGTTGGCCGCATTGCCCGCGGCTGTCGATCCGGCCAACCTCGGCCTGAACGTGCTGGTCTACGACTCCGACACGCAGAACAAGACCGGGCAGACCCGCATCGGCTGGTCGACCTGGGGCGGTGTGCAGGGCGATCCGTACAGATGGGGTCGCGCCACGCTTGACCGAAGACCCGCTTGCGGGGTCGAGCATCAGCACAGGCTTTCGCCGTCCTCCGAATGTTCTCCCGTGACGCCACCGGTGCTGCCCTTGATCACGCTGTCCTCCGTGGACTCACCGCAGTCCATCGAGCAGTCGGTGCGCGTCGGGGTTCCGCTCGGTGGCTCGGCGAAGTCCCGGTCCGCGGTGCACGTGGTTCGCGCGACCGCCAAGGGGTCCACTGCGGACGTCCGGTTGATGGCGACGGGGTCGGGCAAGGTGCACGTGTTCGCCGTCGACGCGGCCGGACGCGTTGTGGGCGATCAGGTTCAGGACGTGCGCCCGGGTGCGCCGCGCCTGCGGCTGGAGCTGAGCGGAACACCCGCGAAGGTGCTGGTGGGCTACTCGGACCAGCGGGGTGCCACCGCGGCGGCCGTTGGGCGGATCGAAAGCGAGCCTTAACCACCCGCTGCCAGCCTGCTGGCATGACGCGAACGAAACTTGTGTTGAGTGGCGCCGTCTGCGCGGTGGCCGTCGTGCTCGGTGCGTCCGGGACCGCCCTGGCGGCCCCGGACGCCGAGCTGGCCAGCGCCGCCACCGCGAAGAAGATCAAGGACAACGCGGGCATCTCCCTGCTGAACTCCCACGTCAGCGGCAGGCACCACCCGGCGTCGACGGCGCGCACCAACATCGCCGACGCCGCGGCGGGCCGCAAGGCCAGCACGAGCCCGTGGAGCGACGTCGGGGTCAAGAAGGTGGCGCTCACCGAACGCATGCTCGGCGGCATGCTGAAGATGCGCACGACGGCCGGCTACAAGTTCCGGGTGACCACGATCGTCGGCGGCGACCACAGCACCAACTCGCGGCACTACGCGGGGCTGGCCTTCGACGTCGACCAGATCAACGGGCGCGCGGTCAGCTCCAGCCACCCCAACTTCCGGGCCTTTATGAGCAAGTGCCGGGCGTACGGGGCGACCGAGGTGCTCGGCCCGGGCGACGCCGGGCACAGCGGGCACGTCCACTGCGCGTGGCCGCGCTGAACGCCGTAAGCGCTTCGTAAGACCACAGATCCCCTGCATGCCGTTCCCTGGAAGCCAGACAGGTGTCCTGACTTCCAGGGAGCGGCGTTGATCTGTTACACCACGTCGATGGAGGAACTGCCGAAGGCCGAGGTCACCGGCCGGGTGCTCGTCGTCGACGACGACCTCACCGTGCGCGACGTGGTGCGTCGCTACCTCGAACTCGCCGGGCACCGCGTGGAGTTGGCCGGCGACGGGGAGCAGGCGCTGCGCATGGCCGCCGCGCACGAGCCGGACCTCGTCGTGCTCGACCTCATGCTGCCCGGCCTCGACGGCCTGGAGGTCTGCCGCCGCCTGCGCGAGCACAGCGCCGTCCCGGTCATCATGCTCACCGCGCGCGGTGATGAGGAGGACCGGGTCCTCGGTCTGTCCCTCGGCGCCGACGACTACGTCAGCAAGCCGTTCAGCGCCCGTGAGCTCGCGCTGCGGGTCTCCTCCGTGCTGCGCCGGGTCGGTCCGCGTCCGGTCACGGCTGCCGGCCTCAGCGACGGCTCGCTCCGGCTCGACCTGACCGCGCGCCGGGTCGAGCGCGACGGCCGCGAGCTGACCCTGACCGGCCGAGAGTTCGATCTGCTCGCCTTCCTCATGGAGCACCCCGGCCGCGCGTACAGCCGTGCCGATCTGCTGGCGGAGGTGTGGGGCTGGGAGTTCGGCGACCAGTCCACGGTGACGGTGCACGTGCGGCGGCTGCGCGAGAAGGTCGAGGCCGATCCGGCGAACCCCGTGCGGATCGCGACCGTGTGGGGCGTCGGTTACCGCTACGACCCATCGGGGTGAGTCCGGTGCTCGCCGACCTGCCGAAGATGGCGCTGATCGGGCTCGCCTGCGCGGGGCCGGTCGCGGCGCTCGGCACTGTATTACTGCACCGCATGCGGCGCGGCTCGCTGACCGTGTCCATGGGGGTGCTCGTCCTGGTCCCGCTCGCCGCCACGCTGGCCGGGATCATCGGCATCTGCGGCTTCATGTACACCCAGCAGACGCAGGCCGCGCTCGTGGTGTGCGGGCTGGTCACGCTGATCACCGTGCCGGTCGCGCTGCTCCTCGGCCGCTCGATCAGCAGGCACAGCGTGTGGGAGCGCGAGGCCGAACGCGCTCGCCGCGAACTCGTCTCGTGGATCAGCCACGACCTGCGCACGCCGCTCGCGGGCATCAGGGTGATGACGGAGGCGCTCGCGGACGGAGTCGTGTCCGATCCGGCGGAGGTGCGCGACTACGTCCTCCGCGTGCGCGGCGAGACCGACCGGCTGTCCGGAATGGTCGACGATCTTTTCGAGCTGTCACGGATCAACGCGGGCGAAGTGCGGCCTCGACGCGAGCCCGTGCCGCTGCGCGACGTCATAGAGGACGTGGTCGGTTCGCCCTCCGTGCGCGTGGAGGTGACGGAGTGGCCGGTGGTGCTCGGCGGGGAGCGCGAGCTCGGTCGGGCGTTGCGGAACCTGGTGGACAACGCGCTCCGGCATGGGACGGTCACGGTCCGTGCGGGCGTGACCGGCGACGACGCGTGGGTGACGGTCGACGACGAGTGCGGCGGTATTCCCGATGACGATCTTGAGCGGGTGTTCGAGGTCGCCTTCCGGGGTGGCTCCGCGCGGACTCCGGGGGAGTCGGGAGCCGGGCTCGGACTGCCCATCGCCCAGGGACTTGTTACTGCGCTTGGCGGTTCCGTCACCGTGTCCAACTGTGGATCGGGTTGCCGGTTCCGGGTCACCGTCCCCCGTGCGCCGCAGGTCGGACGCGTTTAAGCCGCTCAGGCGCGCGTTCCCTCAAGGTTGCGTTAACTAACGGTAGTTGTTTGTGGGATAGGTCACCCTCTAGGCGGATGAGGGTTGCCCCTACTGGTAACCCCCCGTTAGCTTCGCCGCTGCACATCACGGTCCGAACGCACACCAAGGACACGGCACCCGGCCGCCCAGCCGGAGCCACCCCGGATCCCCCGCCGGGCGTCCGGTTCGGACTCCCCGACGTGAGTGGAAGGGCTGGTAGTGGCTCGACATCGTTCCCCGGGTGGGGCAACCTCCCCGGCTCTGGAAGAAGCTTTACGACGCGCCGGCAAGATCGCCGGCCCCAAGCGGGTTCGTCGCCCGTCCAGCAGCACCAAGTCCGCTCCCGCCGGTAAGGCGGCGGTCGCAGCGGTCGCGGCAGGCGCCCTGATCGTCATCGGATACCAGGGAGCGTCCGCCAGCGGTTCCGACTCGGCCTCGGCCGAGGCCAACCTCTTCAAGGCCCGCTACGCCGCCCCGCCGAAGTCGGTGGAGATGCTGCGCAGCGTCGCGCAGGAGGACCCCTCGGCGGAGCTGACCAAGCTGAGCCTGGGCGTGCGGGCCCAGGACGAGCGCACCGCCGCCGAGAACCAGGCGCGCGCCGCGGCCGAGGATGCCGCCAAGAAGGCCGTGAAGGCCGCGGAGGACGCCCGCAAGGCCGCCGAGGAGAAGAAGAACGCCGTGCGCGGCGCCTTCGCCAAGCCCGCTGAGGGCAGACTGACCTCCGGCTTCGGCGCCCGCTGGGGCGGCAGCCACCGCGGTATCGACATCGCCAACGCCATCGGCACCCCGATCCGGGCCGCCGCGGCCGGCGTGGTCATCGACGCCGGTCCGGCCAGCGGCTTCGGCCTGTGGGTCCGCGTCCAGCACGAGGACGGCACGATCACCACCTACGGCCACATGAACACCATCACCACGCGCCTGGGCGCGAAGGTGGCCGCGGGCGAGCAGATCGCCACCATCGGCAACCGCGGCCAGTCCACCGGCCCGCACCTGCACTTCGAGGTGAAGCTGCCTGGCGGCCGCGACGTCGACCCGAAGGCGTGGCTGGCCCAGCGCGGCATCTTCGTCTGATTCCGCTCGTTCCCGAGACCCCGGCCCAGTGCCGGGGTTTTCGGCATTCGGCGGTACGCCTTCCCGACAGGTCCTGACAAAGTCTTCGCGTTGTAGGTCAGAGACTGACTGGGGGACGCATGGTCAGGCGAATCACGGCGGTGCTCGCGGGCGCCGTGCTACTGGCGCTGACGACCGCCGGGACGGCGTCGGCAGCGAGCAAGAACGGCAAGTGCGAGTCCGGTGAGCTGTGCTTGTACCGCCTGGCCGGCTACACCGGCGGACTGCTGGACTTCGTCGCCGACGACGCGAACTACACCAACGGCGACGTCTTCCACGGGACGACGTACGCGCTGGACAACCGGGCCACCTCGGTGGTCAACAACGACCCGGCCCGCTGCGTGACGCTGTACCAGGACATCAACCACGCCAAGCCGATGATCACGATCGGCCCGCGGTCGGCGGTGTCGCACCTGCGGCAGCTGGACAACCTGGCCAGCTCGCACAAGTGGACGGCGTGCTGACATGGTCCAGTTGAACCGGCGCATCTTCCTCATCGGCGGCCTCGTGGCCGCGACCGGCGCCACGCCCGCGCGGCGCATGGCCGCCTCGCCGTTCACCCTCGGCGTCGCTTCCGGAGAGCCGAGCACCGACGGGTTCGTGCTGTGGACGCGGCTCGCGGTCGCGCCGCTCAACGGCGACGGGCTCGGCGGCATGCCCAACCGCGACATCGAAGTCCGTTGGGAGGTCTCGGACAACGAGTCCTTCGCGCCCCTGGCCGCATCTGGCACCGTGCTCGCCCGTCTCGCCGAAGCGCACACCGTGCACGTAGAGGTCGGTGGGCTGAAGGCGGGCGCGAAGTACTTCTACCGCTTCCTCGCCGACGGTCACGAGTCCCCGCGTGGGACTGCCGGAACCGCTCCGTCCGGGTTGACGGCGAAGCTGACCTTCGCGTTCGGCTCGTGCGCGCACTACGAACACGGCTTCTTCCACGCCTACCGGTACATGGCGCAGGACAAGCCCGACCTCGTGCTCTTCCTCGGTGACTACATCTACGAGGCGCCGTGGCGCACGAGCGCGGGCCCGGTGCCCAATCCGAGCCGGAAGTACTTGCCGCGCAAGGAAGTCACGACGCTCGCCGAGTACCGCCTGCGCTACGCCCAGCACCGGATGGACCCCAACCTCCAGGCCGCGCACGCCACCGCTCCGTGGCTCGTGGTGTTCGATGACCACGAGGTGGAGAACAACTGGGCGGCCGGCGACCGCGGCGACAACAGTCCGACCGGTGACTTCAAGGCGCGCAAGACCGCCGCGCTGCAGGCGTTCTACGAGAACATGCCCCTGCGTGCCGCGCAGCGTCCCAATGGGACTGCGATTCCCTTGTACCGCAGGGTTTCCTGGGGCGGGTTGGCGCGGTTCCACATGCTCGACACGCGCCAGTACCGGTGGAAGCAGGCTCCGGACAAGGACTGCGCGGTGATCCGCGATCCGCGCCGCACCCTCACCGGGGACGCGCAGGAGAAGTGGTTGCTCGACGGGCTCGCCGAGCGCGCTGCTCGATGGGATTTCCTTGGGCAGCAGGTGTTCTTCGCGCAACGCGACAACGACGGCAAACCCGCGACCTGTGACGTCAGCAGCGACGCCTGGGACGGCTACCCGCATTCCCGAGACCGGATCGTCCAGGGCTGGCTGGACCGCCAAGTGCGCAACCCGGTCGTGCTGACCGGTGACGTGCACCGGCATTGGGCGGCGAACATCAAGCAGGATTACTTCGCCGCCAACGCCCCCGTTGTCGGCACGGAGTTCGTCGTCGGCTCGATCACCTCGCCCAACGACGGAGTGCCGAGCGCGGCGTACCTGAAAGCCAATCCCCACCTGCGTTTCGTCAGCCAACGGCGCGGCTACGCGCACATCACCGCCACACCGGAGAACCTGACGGCCAAGTACTTCACCATCTCCACCGCGCTGGAGCCCGATCCGGCCAAGGTCACCAGGAGCGTGGCGAAGACCTACACGGTCGCAGACGGCAAGCCGGGACTCGGCTGAGGGGTGTCGATCGTCCGGATGCCCTTGCTGCAGAAGCAGTAGAGCGCGGTGAGGGCACATCCGGCACCGATCACCACGAAGCCGAACGGAGCGCCGAACCCGTCGATCACCGGCCCGGCGGCGAGCAGACCGACCGGGGTGAGCGCGCTGCTCAGCGCGACCACCGTGCCGATCACCCGGCCGCGCAGGTGGTCGGGCGTGCGCTGCTGGTGCGCCGTCGCGACGATCGGGTTCAGCGGGCCTGCCACGATCCCGATCGCGACGGCGAGCGCGATCATGCCGTAGACCGGCGGCGTGAACACGTACAGCGAGAGGCCCACGCCGGCCAGCAGCAGCCCGACGCCCAGGGTGAGCCGCATGTTCAGCCGCTCCGCGACCACGCCGTAGCCCATCGCCCCGATCACCGTGCCGACCGGGAACGCCGCCAGCACGAGCCCGGCGAGCGCGGGCGGGACCGCCTCGCCCTGCAGGTAGGCCGGGAAGAACACCGGGTCGATCGGGCTCAGGAAGATCATCGCGATCACCGACATCATGGTGACCGAGCGCAGCACGGGATCGCGCAGCACGAACACCAGCCCGGTGCGCACCGAGCGGAGGTAGGACTCCTCGCGGGCCTGGGGGCGCGGTGGCACCCTCGGTACGCCGAACCACACCAGGACGACGGCCATCAGGAACATGCCGACCGTCACCCACAGCGTGTCGGCCGGTCCGATGAAGCCGATCAGCAGTCCGGCGAGCGCGGGGCCGCCGAACGCGCCGAGGCTGTCCACCGTCTCGCCCCACGCGTTGAGCTTCACCAGCGGGACGCCTGAGTGCTTGGCCACGTCCGGGCGCAGCGACTCCCGTGCCGCCATTCCCGGGCCGTCGAAGGTCGCGCCGATCGCCACCAGCAACGCCATGACCGCCGCGTTGATGCCGAACAGGGCGTCCACGATCGGCACGGCCGCCACCGCGAGCGCGCTGAGCACGTCGGCGCCGTTGCTGACCAGCTTCCGCCCGGCGCGGTCGATCAACGCGCTGCCGAACATCGCCGACAGCACGCCCGGCAGCACCGCCGCGGCACCCACCAGCCCCGCCGCCGTCGCGCTGCCCGTGCGCTGCAGGATCAGCCACGGCAACGCCATCGCCACGACCGCGTTGCCCATCACCGACAGCCCGGTGGCGCCCAGCAGGCACCACACCGCCCCGCGCCCACGCCTTCCCTCAGGAACCCCCACAATCCAAAACGGTACACCATTGTTCCACTCTGCGCTCCCGCGCTGACGCACCGAACGGGTCGTTCGGGAGATCGAGTACCCGAACGACCCGTTCAGCGTGGGTCAGGAGAGGGCGGGGATGATCTTGCTGCCGTAGGCGGCGACGGTGGCCTCCTTGGCGTCGTGCATGTTGTAGACGGCGAACTGGTCCACGCCCAGGGACCTGAGGTGTTCCAGCTTCTCGACGTGCTTCTCGGGCGGGCCGATGAGGCAGAAGCGGTCCACGATCTCGTCGGGCACGAAGTCGGTGCTCGGGTTGCCCGCCTTGCCGTGGTGGCTGTAGTCGTAGCCCTGCCGCTCCTTGATGTACGCGGTCAGCGCCTCCGGGACCATGTCGGAGTGCTCGCCGTAGCGCGCCACCAGGTCGGCGACGTGGTTGCCGACCATGCCGCCGAACCACCGGCACTGCGACCGCGCGTGGTCGAGGTCCTCGCTGACGTAGGCGGGCGCGGCGACGCAGATCTTCACCGACGACGGATCGCGACCGGCCTCGGCGGCCGCCGAGCGCACGGCCTTGACCATCCACTCGGTGAGGTAGGGATCGGCGAGCTGGAGGATGAAGCCGTCGGCCTGCTTCCCGGTCAGCTCCAACGCCTTCGGCCCGTACGCCGCCATCCACACGGGCAGCGAGCCGTCGCGCACCCAGGGGATCCGCACGTCCTTGTCGTTGATCCGGACCGAGCGGCCCTCGGCCAGCTCCTTGATCACGTGCATGGCCTCGCCGAGGCGGGCCAGGGTGTTCGGCTTGTTGCCGACCACGCGCATCGCGGAGTCGCCGCGGCCGATGCCGCAGACCGTGCGGTTGCCGTACATGTCGTTGAGCGTGGCGAACAGCGAGGCCGTCACCGACCAGTCCCTGGTGCCAGGGTTGGTCACCATCGGCCCGACGATCATCGAGGAGGTCTGCGCCAGGATCTGGCTGTAGATCACGAACGGTTCCTGCCACAGGATGCAGGAGTCGAAGGTCCAGCCGTAGCCGAACCCGGCGTCCTCGGACCGCTTCATCAGCTCGATCACCCCGGACGCGGGGGGATCGGTCTGCAACACCATGCCGAAGTCCACGACGTCCTCCTAGCGGTTCTGCGGGAAGCCGAGATCAATACCACGGTCGGCCGGGTTGGGCCAGCGCGAGGTGACGACCTTGCCGCGGGTGTAGAAGTGCACGCCCTCGGGCCCGTACGCGTGGCTGTCGCCGAACAGCGAGGCCTTCCACCCGCCGAAGGAGTAGTAGGAGACCGGCACCGGGATCGGCACGTTCACGCCGACCATGCCCGCCTCCACCTCGTTCTGGAACTTCCGCGCCGCGCCGCCGTCCCTGGTGAAGATCGCCGCGCCGTTGCCCCACTGGTTGGAGTTGATCAGCCCGACGGCCTCGTCGTAGCTGTCCACCCGGACCACCGACAGCACCGGCCCGAAGATCTCGTCGGTGTAGACGCTCATCTCCGGGGTGACGTTGTCGATCAGGCTCACGCCGAGGAAGAACCCGTCCCCGTCAACGGAGAGCTCGCGCCCGTCGACGACGACCGTGGCTCCGGCAGCCGCTCCAGCGTCCACATAGGACGCCACCTTGTCGCGGTGCTCGCGGGTGATCAGCGGACCCATCTCGGACTTCGGGTCGTCACCGGGGCCGATGCGCAGGTTCGCGATCCGCTCGGTGATCCTCGGGACCAGCTCGTCGCCCGCAGCTCCCACCGCGACCAGCACGGAGACGGCCATGCAGCGCTCACCGGCCGAGCCGTAGGCCGCCGAGACGGCCGCGTCCGCGGCGAGGTCCATGTCCGCGTCCGGCAGCACGATCATGTGGTTCTTCGCGCCACCGAGGGCCTGAACCCGTTTGCCCGCGGCGGTTCCACGCGAGTACACGTGCTGCGCGATCGGTGTGGAGCCGACGAACGACACGGCCTTCACGTCGGAGTGGTCCAGCAGCGCGTTCACCGCGGTGGCGTCGCCGTGAACCACGTTCAGCACGCCCGCGGGCAGCCCGGCCTCACCGAACAGCTCCGCGACGCGCAGCGCCGCCGACGGGTCCTTCTCGCTCGGCTTGAGCACGAAGGTGTTGCCGCAGGCGATGGCGATCGGGAACATCCACAGCGGAACCATCGCCGGGAAGTTGAACGGCGTGATGCCCGCGACCACGCCGAGCGGCTGGCGCAGCGAGTACACGTCCACCGCGCTGGAGGCGGCCTCGGAGTACCCGCCCTTCACCAGGTGCGGGATGCCGCAGGCGAACTCCACGACCTCCAGGCCGCGCGCGAGTTCGCCGAGCGCGTCGGAGTGCACCTTGCCGTGCTCGGAGGTCAGCAGCGTCGCGATCTCGTCGCGGTTGGCGTGCAACAGCTCCCGGTAGGCGAACAGGATCTGCGAGCGCTTCGCCAGCGAGGCGTTGCGCCACGAGGCGAACGCCTCCTTCGCCGTGGCCACCGCGGTGTCCACATCGGACACCGAGGCGAGCGCGACCTGCCCGGTCTGCTCACCGGTCGCCGGGTTGGTCACCGGACCGAAGCGCCCCGAGGTGCCCTCGCTGGGCTTGCCACCGATCCAGTGGTTGATCGTCTTCACCAACGAGCTCCTAGGTCAGGTACTGGCAGGTCTCGCGCGGCACGTACGCGCCGTCGCCCTTGCGGCCGTGGTAGGCGTTGTCCTCGATCAGCACCCGGCCCCTGGACAGCACGGTCTCGACCTTGCCGGTGATCCGCTTGCCCTCGTAGCAGGAGTAGTCGACGTTCATGTGGTGCGTCTCGGCGGACATGACCTGCTCCGCCTTCGGGTCGTAGATCACCACGTCGGCGTCCGCGCCCGGCTGGAGCACGCCCTTGCGCCCGTACAGGCCGAACATCCGCGCCGGGGTGGCGCAGGCGATCTCGATCCACCGGCGGCGGCTGATGTGGCCGTCGACGACGCCCTGGTGCAGCAGGTCCATCCGGGACTCCACGCCCGGCAGACCGTTGGGGATCTTGGTGAAGTCCCCGATGCCCAGTTCCTTCTGGTCCTTGAAGCAGAACGGGCAGTGGTCGGTCGACACCACGGACAGGTCGTTGGTGCGCAGGCCCTTCCACAGCTGGGCCTGGTGCTCCACCGGGCGCAGCGGGGTCGAGCACACGTACTTCGAGCCCTCGAAGCCCGGCTTCGCCAAGTCATCGGTGGACAGGTAGAGGTACTGCGGACACGTCTCGGCGAAGACGTTGAGCCCCATGTCCCGCGCGGTCGCGACCTCGTCCAGCGCCTGCGACGCCGACAGGTGCACGATGTACAGCGGCGACCCGGCGACGCGGGCGAGCTGGATCGCGCGGTGCGTCGCCTCGGACTCCAGCAGCTCGCGGCGCACGACACCGTGGTACTTCGGGTCGGTCTGCCCGCGCTCCAGTGCCTGTGCGGCGAGGACGTCGATCGCGATGCCGTTCTCGGCGTGCATCATGATCAGGCCGCCGTTGTCCCCGGCGCGCTGCATCGCGCGGAGGATCTGGCCGTCGTCGCTGTAGAGCACGCCCGGGTAGGCCATGAACAGCTTGAAGCTGGTCACGCCCTCGCCGACGAGCACGTCCATCTCCTTCAGCGACGCCTCGTTCACGTCGCTGACGATCATGTGGAACGCGTAGTCGATGGCGCACTCGCCCTCGGCCTTGGCGTGCCACGCGTCCAGGCCCTCGCGCAGCGAGGAACCCTTCTGCTGGATGGCGAAGTCCACGATCGTCGTGGTGCCGCCCCACGCCGCCGCGCGCGTGCCGGTCTCGAAGGTGTCCGCGGCGACGGTGCCGCCGAACGGCATCTCCATGTGCGTGTGCGCGTCGACGCCACCCGGCAGCACGTACTTGCCGGTCGCGTCGATCACCTTGTCCGCGTTGGCCGTCCACGAGGACGCCAGCTCGGAGCCGGTGACCGCGAGCGCGACGACCTTGTCGGCATCGATGAGCACGTCCGCGTGCAGCTCGTCGGACGAGTTGATCACCAAGCCGTTCTGGATGACGATCTTCATGAGGACGCCCCCGCGGTGTTGGTGCTCGACCCCGCGAGCGGGTCTTCGGCGTCATTGGCCACGGTCAAAGCGTGCTTCAAGATCCGCAAGCCTTCCTCGGCCTCCGCGCGGGTCAGCGACAAGGGCGGTGCGAGGCGCAACACGTTGCCGCTCAAGCCACCCTTGCCGATCAGCAGACCACCTTCGCGTGCCGCGTTGAGCGCAGCGTTGGCGGCCCCCGGAGCGGGGTCGAGCGTGCCGGGTTTGACCAGCTCGACGCCGATCATCAGGCCCTTGCCGCGCACGTCGGCGACAACGGGCAGCTCGGCCCCGACGGCGCGCAGCTGCTCGATCAGCCAGCCGCCGACCTCGCGCGAGTTCGCCGGGAGGTCGTTGTCCAGCAGGTACTTCAGGTTCGCCAGGCCCGCCGCCATGGTGATCGGGCTGCCGCCGAAGGTGGACAACGAGTTGGCCTGGAGACAGTTCATCACCTCGGCGCGGGCGATCACGCCGCCGATGGAGGCGCCGTTGCCGATGCCCTTGGCGAAGGTCACGATGTCCGGCGTGACGCCCTCGGGCGCGTGCGCCTGCCAGCCCCAGAAGTTCTCGCCGGTGCGGCCCCAGCCGGTCTGCACCTCGTCGCTGATCCACAGGATGCCGTGCTCGTCCAGCACCTCCTTGAAGGCGCCGTAGAGACCGTCCGGCGGCACGCTGAACCCGCCGACGCCCTGGATCGGCTCGGCGATCAGGCAGGCGACGTTCTTCGCGGTCTGGTCCAGCACCTCGCGCAGGTCGGCGACGCACGCGGCGATGTAGTCGTCCTTCGGCAGGTCCTTGAACGGGCTGCGGAAGCTGTTCGCGCCGTGCACGTAGAAGGTCTGGAACGGCGAGAGGCTGGTCGCCGACCACGCCGAGTTCCCGGTGATCGACACCGCCGAGAACGACCGGCCGTGGTAGCTGTTGCGCATCGCCAGCACCTGGTTGGACCGGCGGTAGCTGGTGGCCAGCAGCAGCGCGGCGTCGTTGGCCTCCGTGCCGCTGGTGGTGAAGAAGACGCGCGCGTCCGGGATACCGGACACCGACGCGATCTGCTCGGCCAGCTCGACCATCTGGCGGCTCAGGTAGACCGTCGAGGTGTGCAGGATCTTCCCGGCCTGCTCGGTGATGGCCTTGGTGACCTCGGGCAGCGCGTGCGCCGTCATCGTGGTCAGGATGCCGCCGAAGAAGTCGAGGTAGCGATTGCCCTCTGCGTCCCAGACGTGGCGGCCCTCGCCGCGGTCGAGCTCGATGGGCGGGTCGTAGTAGGTGGCGATCCAGCTCGGCATGACCGCCTGGTGGCGGGCGTAGAGGTCGGCGTGCGCTCCCATGTCGATCACGCCTCCGTCAGCGGGCCGTAGGCGTCCGGGCGGCGGTCGCGGTAGAACGCCCATTGCTGACGCACTTCGTCGATCAGGTCGAGGTCGAGGTCGCGCACGACCAGCTCCTCGTCGTGGGCGCTGGCGGGCTCGCCGACGAACTGGCCGCGCGGGTCGACGAAGTAGCTGGTCCCGTAGAAGTCGTTGTCGCCGTACTCCTCGACACCGACCCGGTTGATCGCGGCCACGAAGTACTCGTTGGCGACGGCGGCGGCGGGCTGCTCCAGCTTCCACAGGTAGGAGGAGAGCCCGCGGTGGGTGGCGGAGGGGTTGTAGACGATCTGCGCGCCCGCCAGGCCCAGCGCGCGCCAGCCCTCCGGGAAGTGCCGGTCGTAGCAGATGTAGACGCCGACCTTGCCGACCGCGGTGTCGAACACCGGCCAGCCCAGGTTGCCCGGCTTGAAGTAGTACTTCTCCCAGAAGCCCTTGACCTGCGGGATGTGGTGCTTGCGGTACTTGCCGAGGTAGGAGCCGTCGGCGTCGATCACCGCGGCGGTGTTGTAGTAGAAGCCGGACTGCTCGACCTCGTAGACCGGCACGACCAGCACCATGCCGGTCTCCTTGGCCAGCGCCTGCATCCGCCGCACCGTGGGGCCGTCCGGCACCGGCTCGGCCCACTTGTAGTGCTCCGGCTCCTGCACCTGGCAGAAGTAGGGGGCGTTGAACACCTCCTGGAAGCCCATGATCTTCGCGCCCTGCGCGGCGGCGTCACGGGCGTACTTCTCGTGCAGCTCGATCATCGAGTCCGTGTCGCCGGTCCACTTGGTCTGGACGAGCGCCGCGCGTACCACGTTGGCCATGCCAGAGCTCCCTGTGCGATGGGCGGTAGAGGGTGTAGAACCTATGAACCGGAACACACTGGTGCAATACGTAGTTTGTTACCGGACAAACTTTCACCCAGCTGCCGGTGGAGCTCTGACGGGATGACCATGGACGTTGATCTCAGCTGGCTCGCCGACCGGATCGAGGACACCTCGGCCGAGGGCATCGCGGCCTCGGTGAACCGGCTGATCAGGGCCGGTGAGCTGGTGATCGGCAGCAAGCTGCCCACCGTGCGCGCGCTGGCCCGTGCGATCGGCGTCAGCCCGACCACGGTCAGCGAGTCGTGGCGGTCACTGACCCGGGTCGGAGCCATTGAGACCAGGGGGCGCAACGGCAGCTTCGTGACCGGACGGCAGCGCCGCGCCGAGCCCGGCCGCTTCTGGCGGCTCGCCGCTGCCACCGGCCGCTTCACCAGGGACCTCTCCGCGGGCGTCCCGGACCCCGATCTGCTGCCCCCGCTCGGCCCGGCGCTGGCGCGCGTCGACGGCCAGCCGCCGCTGTCCGGCTACCTGGACACCCCGGTGCTGCCGGAGCTGGAGCGGCTGGTGCGGGAGTCGTGGCGGGGTGTCTGCGACCCGCAGGAGCTGACCATCGTCAACGGTTCGCTGGACGGCATCGACCGGGCGCTCAGCCAGCTCGTCGCGCTCGGCGACCGGGTGATCGTGGAGAACCCGACCTTCCCGCCGTTCCTGGACCTGCTCGACGCCGTCGGCGCCACCCCGCTGCCCGTGCCGATGGACGCCGAGGGGATGTGCCCGGACGCGTTGCGCGCCGCGCTCGCCGAGGAGCCCACCGCGCTCCTGATGCAGCCCCGCGCGCAGAACCCCACCGGCACCAGCACCTCCGCGCGCCGGGTGGCCGAGCTCGCCGCACTGCTCGCGGAAGCGCCCGACGTGGTGGTGATCGAGGACGACCACGTCGGCGATGTCGCGGTGGCGGAGCCGGTCAGCCTCGCCACGGCGCTGCCGGAGCGCGTGGTGCGCATCCAGAGCTTTTCCAAGTCCCACGGTCCTGACCTGCGGTTGGCGGCTCTCGGTGGGCCTTCGGCACTGGTCGGCCCGCTCGTCGCGCGGCGGCACCTGGGCGCGGCGTGGTCCAGCAGGCTGCTCCAGGAGATCCTCGTCGGCATGCTCACCGACCCGGGCAGCATCGCCGCGGTGGCACGAGCGCGGTCGGTCTACGCGGAGCGGCGGGAGGCGTTGCGCGCGGCCCTGTCGGCTCGCGGGGTGAACTCGATCGGTGCTGACGGCATCAACCTCTGGGTCGAGGTGGAGCGCGAGCGAGAGGCGCTGGTCGTGCTCGCGGCCCAGGGCATCGGTGCCGCGCCGGGAGCGCCCTTCCTGGTCCGCTCCACGGGGACGAGTCACCTGCGCATCACCACCGCTGTGCTCCCACTGTCCGAAGTGGACTTGGTGGCCGACGCCCTCGCCGAGGCGGCCCGCCCCTACCCGCCGTACACGCCCGCCGCCATGTGAAGCACGAAAGCGGCGGGCGGCACCACCCGATGGGTGGCCTGGCCGCCCGCCGCCGCGGGGACCGCTCGTCCGCGCTCAGCGCGGGGCGGCCGTGGAGTCGTGTGCTGCCTCACCGCCGGGGTAAGGGGTCTCGGGGCCACGGCCGGACCCACTTCGGAGCCGGGGCAGCGGTCATCGGGCTGCTGCGTTCGGCGCCCGCGCGGACGCCCTCGGTCACCATGTCGCACGCTCGCAGGCTCTCCTGGCGTCGTAGGCCTTGACGCCGGAGTCCAGCAGTTCGTCCACGCAGCGTTCGAAGTGGTAGTCGGAGTGGAACCCGAGCTCGCCGTGCGCGCACGCGTTGTCGTGGCTGCGTTCGGTGTCGATCCCGATGCGCTCCAGGTACTTCAGGCAGTGCCCGATGTCCGCCGACGCCGTGGGGGTCATCACCACTGGCAGGGCGAGCGCGGCGAGCGCGGCGAGTGCGGCGACGGTGAGCTGGGCCACTCGTGAGGTGCGGGACACGACGGGAACCTCCTGCGGTCAGCGGGTGGGATCTCTTCCAGCTCACCCCGGGAATCCTTGTGCTGCAACGAAATGCACCCCGCAGGAGTTCATCACGCCGCCGTGGTGGTACGCACGGGGTGCCGATCTCGACGCTGTGTGCCGCCCTGGGCCGATCGTGCGGCTTATCGTCACCGGACGGGAGTCGCTGCCGGAGCACACCGTCACGCGATCGCCCGATGCGGCGGTGTACCGTCGACGTGTGCTCGCCAGGCTGTTGACCCCCCGCTGGTTGGTGCTGCATGTGCTGGCCGTCCTCTGGGTGGTCATCTGCTGCGCGCTCGGCTGGTGGCAGTGGGAACGTTCGCAGTCGGCCGGCGGCAGCTGGCTCAACCTCGGCTACGCCCTGCAGTGGCCCCTCTTCGCGCTCTTCGGCGTCTACATGTGGGTGCGGACGGCGCGGATGGAGCTGGCCGAGGAACGCGGGGAGGCCCCGCAGGAGCCCGCCCCGGTCCAGGTGAAGCCGACCAGCTACGGGCGGCGGCCGGTGGTGACCGCGGCGCCGGACGAGGCCGACCCCGAACTGGACGAGTACAACCGCTACCTCCGCGAACTCCGCGACCAGGAGACGAGATGACCCAGCAGCAGGACACGCCGACTCACGCCAAGGCCCTCGTGCGGTACCGGGTGATGGCGTACATCGTCGGGTTCGCGCTGCTGGCGCTGCTGGTGGCGATGGCGCTGCGGCTGACCACCGACATCACCGCGCCCTCGGCGATCATCGCGCCCGCGCACGGCTTCCTCTACATGGTCTACCTGGTGGCCGCGTTCGACCTGGCGCAGCGCTGCAAGTGGTCGGCCAAGGGCACGCTGCTGGTGCTCATCGCGGGCACGATCCCCTTCGTCTCCTTCTACGCGGAGAAGCAGGTCGTGCGCCGCGTCGAAGCAGGCGAGAAGCTCTAACCCGGCAGGTCCTCCGGCCGGTCCACGTCGGCGCCGGAGGCGACGTCGTCGCAGGCCACCAGCACGGGCGGGTGATCGCGCAGGTACGTGCGGGCGCCCTGGTCGCCGCTGGCGGCGGTGGCGACGCCGGCCCAGTGGGCTCGGCCCAGGAGCACGGGGTGGCCCCGGACGCCGTCGAAGGACGCCGCGGCGAGCACGTCGGGCGTGGACAGCTCGGCCACCCGGCGGACCGCCGCGGGGGTGATGCCCGGCATGTCCACCGGGAGCACGAGCACCGCGGCCGCCCGGCACGAGATCAGGCCCATCAGCCCGGCGCGCAGCGAGGAGCCCATACCGCTGGCCCACTCCGCGTTGCGCACGAACAGCGCGTCGTCGAGCGCGGCGCGGGCGCGGACCTCGTCGGCCCGCGCCCCCACCACCACGACCACCGGATCGGCACCGGCCTCGCGCAGCGTCCGCACCGCGCGCTCGACCAACAGCTCGCCGTGCAGCTCGACCAGTGCCTTGGGCCTGCCGTAGCGCACGCCCGCGCCCGCGGCCAGCACGATCCCGGCCACCTGGTTCATCGCAGGATCAACGCCAGTTCCTCCGGTAGCTCCGTGACGGGGCGGGCCGCGACCACCTCGGTGGCCGCCGCCTCCGTCAGTCCGCAGTCGCCGGTCAGCACCGCGACCGCGTGCTCGGCGGGCAGCAGGTTGAACCAGCTCAACGCCAGACCGGTCCCGGCGTCCTCGGTCAGCTTGCCCCACAACCGGAACCGCGCCACCCCGCCATCGGGGTGGATGTCCAGCCGCACGTGCGTCACGGGGGTGTTTCCGGTGAGCCGGAAGCGATGCCGGGTGTCCGGCCGCACCTCGGTCTGTTCCAGCAACGGGGTCCACGTGACGCCGTCCTCGCTGCCGGACAAGGTGATCGAGTGCGGCGGGTTGCCCTTGTAGTGCAATGTGGACAGTTCGGCGACCTTCGGCACGGCAGCCCCGGCCAGGCGCAGCACCGCCCAGTCGTTGCCCTCGCCGCGACGCCGGGCGGTCTCCCAGCCGTCGCTCATGAACTTGGACTCGCCGGGCTGCAACATGTTGTTGGGCGGGGAGAAGAAGCTGTCGCTGCACGCGGTCGTCCGGCCGCCGTTGACCAACGCGACGAGGTCCAGCGGCATGTCGACCAGTTCGCGTGGATCGGGCAACGGCTCCCCGAGCACGCGCAACCGCGCGACGCCGCCGTCCGGGTGGATGGTCAGCCGCACATGGGTGAAGCGCTGGGAGTCCGACACCTGGAAGGTGTTCGCGGTGTTGCCCTGGAGCGGGCTGCGCGGCACCAGTTCGACCCACGTGTGCTCGTCCAGGTCCTCTGCCGCGGGGTAGCCCTCCACCGCCGTTGCCTCGACCGTGCAGCTCTCCGGGTAGTTGCCGACGAAGTACGCGGTGTCCACCACGACGGTCCGGATCAGGCCCGGTGCCCCGAGCCGCACGATCACCCAGTCGGAGCCTGGTTCGCCGCGCCGCCGCCGGGTCTCCCAGCCGTCGTACTCCTGTCCCTTGGGGGTGAAGGTGTGCGGCCGGAAGGTCGGCGGCTCCGGCTTGATCAGGTTCTCCTTCTCCGCGAAGAACTCGTCGTTGGCGGCGATCACCGACCCGCCGAGCGGGCGGGCGGCGAGGTCGGGGAGGTCGGGCTGGTCGGTCACCTGGTGTCCCTCCTGATCAACTCTCCAAGGGGTTCCTGGCCAACGGAGGTGCCGCGAAGCCAGGTGTTGACCACCACGCCGCGCAGGGTCCGGCCCGCGTACGGCGTGACAGGGTTGCGGTGCAACAGTTCCCCGGGGTCCACGATGAACTCCGCAGCGGGGTCGAACGCGACGAGGTCGGCGTCGGCGCCCACCGCGATGGCGCCCTTGCGGCCGGTCAGCCCGGCCAGCTCGGCGGGTCCGGAACTCATCCACCGCACGACGTCGGCCAGCTCGTGCCCGCGTCGCCGGGCCTCGGTCCACATCACCGGCAGCCCGAGCTGGAGCGAGGAGATCCCGCCCCACGCCGTGCCGAAACTGCCTTCCTTCAAACTCTCGGTGCAGGGGGAGTGGTCGGAGACGACACAGGTGATCGTGCCGTCGGCAAGGGCCCGCCACAGCTCGTCGGCGTTGTCCCGGTCCCGGATCGGCGGACAGCACTTGAAAGCCGTCGCGCCGTCCGGGATCTCCTTGGCGTCGAGGGTCAGGTAGTGCGGACAGCTCTCCGCGGTGAGAGCGGATGAACGAATCTCCGACAACGCGGACGCGGAGGACAGGTGCAGCACGTGCACGCGTGCCCGCGCTCGTTCCGCCAGCCCCGCGAGCCGGGCGATCGCCTTGTCCTCCGCGCGGGGAGGCCGAGAGGCGAGGAATCCCGCGTAGTCGTCGCTGTCCGGCGCTTCGGCCAGCTCGGCGGGATCTTCGGCGTGCACGATCAGCAGGGCGTCCAACCGCCGCAGCTCCGCGAGCACGTCGGGCAGCTCGGCCCAGGACAGCGGCGGGAACTCGTCCACTCCGGACGGTGAGGTGAAGCACTTGAAACCGAACACCCCGGCCTCGTGCAGCTCGGCGAGGTGGTGGGTGTTGCCCGGGATCGCGCCGCCCCAGAAGCCCACGTCGACGTAGCACTTCCCTTGTGCGGCAGCACGTTTGGTCGCCAGCGCCGCGGCGTCGACGGTCGGCGGCAACGAGTTCAGCGGCATGTCGATCAGCGTGGTGACACCGCCCGCCGCCGCCGCCCGGGTCGCCGTCGCGAAACCCTCCCACTCCGTTCGCCCCGGCTCGTTGACGTGCACGTGGGTGTCGACGAGCCCGGGCAGGAGGGCGACGTCGCCCAGGTCGACGTTCACCGGAGCGTCCACAGCGGATGAATGGGCCACGATCGCGGCGACCTTGCCGTCCCGCACGCAGACCGCGGCCGGTCGGACGCCGTCCGGCAGGTGGACGCCGCGTGAACGCACGACCAGGTCGTACGCGGTCACTGCGGGTTCCCCTGCGAAGCGCACCACCTGCGCCAGTCGCCGACCTCGGAGATGTCGATCAGCTGGTCGGCGCCGCCGAAGGACTTGCGCAGGACCGTTGCCAGACAGGCGGTTCCGTCCTCCAGCTCGATCACACCGAGTTCCAGTTCGGCGGGCTCGGCGGGCAGGAGGTGGTGCAGCAGGGTTTCCAGGGGGACGTCGTAGAGCTCGCCGACCACGCTGTGCCCGCCCTCGCCGACCTCGTGCATGGCGGGGAACCGGTTGCCGACGGAGAAGTACCGGTACTTCGGTGCGCTGCGGGCGACGCGCACCGGCTCCGCGCCCTGGAGCTGGTGGTGCAACGGGCCGCCGCGCATGCCGCCGCCGTTGAGGAACAGCAGTGCCATTACCGCCTCCGATTACTCAGCCGTGCCGATGGATCGGTCCGTCTACTTCGGATAGTGGCCGTCCGGTTCCGCCGTGGCGGGCCGCGACGATCTCCGCCGCGATCGAGACGGCGGTCTCCTCGGGGCTGCGCGCGCCCAGGTCGAGCCCGATCGGCGCGCGCAGCCTGGCCAGGTCCGCCTCGCTCACCCCGGCCGCCCGCAGCCGCTCCAGCCTGGCCTCGTTGGTGCGCCGGGAACCGAGCGCGCCCACGAAGGCCAGTGGCATGCGCAGCGCCGCGACCAGGACGGGGATGTCGAACTTCTCGTCGTGCGTGAGCACGCAGACCACGGTCCGCGCGTCCGTGTGCGTGCTCGCCAGGTAGCGGTGTGGCCACTCCACGACGACCTCGTCGGCATCGGGGAAGCGTTCCGCGGTCGCGAACACCGAGCGCGCGTCGCAGATCGTCACGTGGTAGCCGAGGAAACGGCCGATCCTGGACACCGCGCCCGCGTAGTCGACCGCGCCGAAGACGAGCATCCTCGGCGGGGACGCGATGGACTCGACGAAGACCTCCCGGCCGCCGGGCAGCGTGCGCAGGCCCGTTCTAGCGGTCAGCAGCATCTCCCGAGCCACACCGTGCGCTTCCGGAACCGCGTCGCCAACGTGGTGATCGGCGAAGACGGCGACCTCCTCCCCGGTGTCGAGCACGGTCACCAAGGCGACGGCCTGCGCGTCTCTCGCGGCGCTGACCGCGGCGGTCATCGCGGCCGAACGTCCACTTCGGACGAACACCTCGATCTCGCCGCCGCAGGTCAGGCCGACCGCGAACGGGTCGTCCGGCGAGAAGCCGAAGCTGTGCCGCAGGATTCCGCCCTCGCTGAGGACCTGTTGCGCCAGCTCGTAGACAGCGCCTTCGACGCACCCGCCGGAGACGCTGCCCACCACCGCCCCGTCCCCGCGCACCGCCATGGCCGCGCCAGGGCTGCGCGGAGCACTGCCCCGCACGTCGATCACGGTGGCTACCGCGAAGTCAGCATCACCCCACCGCGCCAGCTCTCCGGCGATCTCGTGCACGTCACGTCCCGGTGATGTGCTCGGGGCGCACCGGGATGCGGTTGAGCGCCAGCTTCGTGGCATCGCGGATGGCCGCGACGATCGCGGGTGTCGACGAGATCGTCGGAGGCTCGCCGACACCGCGCAGGCCGTACGGCGCGTTCGGATCGGCCAGCTCCAGCACGTCGATGGTCATCGGCGGCATGTCCAGGATCGTCGGGATCAGGTAGTCGGTGAACGACGGGTTGCGGATCTTGGCCCCGGAGAGCTGGATCTCCTCCATCACCGCCAGCCCGAGGCCCTGCGCCGAACCGCCCTGGATCTGCCCGATGACCGCATCCGGGTTCATCGCCTTGCCGACGTCCTGAGCGCAGGCCAGCTCGACCACGCGCACCAGGCCGAGCTCGACGTCGACGTCCACCACCGCGCGGTGGGCGGCGAAACCGTACTGCACGTGGGCGTTGCCCTGCCCGGTCAGCGGGTCGATCGGGAACGACGGGCGGTGCCGGTACTCGCGGGTGTGCTCGACCGCCCGGTCCCCGAGGACCTCGCTGAGATCGGCGAGCACGCCACGACTGGCGGAGACGACTTTCCCGCCTTCCAGGGCCAAGTCGCTCACGCCGAAACGCTCGCGGGCGAGGTCGAACACCTCAGCGCGCACAGCGGCGCAGGCGGACTGCACCGCACCGCCGGTGACGTAGCTCTGCCGGGAGGCCGACGTGGAGCCGGCGCTGCCCACCGAGGTGTCGGCGGGCTGGATGGTCACCCGCTGCACGCCCAGCTCGGTCCGTGCGATCTGCGCCTGCAGGGTGACCAGGCCCTGGCCGACCTCGACGGCCGCCGTGTGCACCATCGCGACGGGCTCGCCGCCGATGACTTCCAAGCGCACCCGTGCCGTGGAGTAGTCGTCGAAACCTTCGGAGAAGCAGATGTTCTTGATGCCGATGCCGTAGCCGACCCCACGCACGACTCCTTCGCCGTGCGTGGTGTTGGACGCGCCCCCCGGCATCGTCCGAATGTCCACTTCGGACGTTCGAGCCGGGGGCATGGGCTTGTCGCGAACCCGCTCCATCAGCTCGCGGACCGGAGCGGCGGAGTCGACCAGCTGCCCGGTCGGCATGATCGAGCCTTCGCTCATGGCGTTGCGCAGCCGGATCTCCACCGGGTCGACACCGATCGCCTCGGCGAGCTTGTCCATCTGCGACTCGTACGCGAAGCAGGCTTGGACAGCCCCGAATCCGCGCATGGCACCGCACGGCGGGTTGTTGGTGTACGCGCCCCAAGCCTCGATCTTCACGTTGGGGACGTTGTACGGGCCGACGCCGAGCGTGGCAGCGTTCGCGACGACCGCGCCGGTGCTCGATGCGTAAGCACCACCGTCGAGGAACATCTTCGCCTTGACGTAGACCAGTTTCCCGTCGCGGTCCGCACCGTGCTCGTAATGCATCACGGCGGGGTGGCGGTGGACGTGGCCGAAGAACGACTCTTCGCGGGTGTAGACCATCTTCACCGGCTTGTTGGTGTGCAACGCCAGCATGCACGCGTGCACCTGCATCGACAGGTCTTCGCGCGCGCCGAAGGCCCCGCCCACACCGGCCAGGGTGATCCTCACCTTGTCCTGCGGGAGGTTCAGCGCGGGCGCGATCTGCTGCTGGTCCACGTGCAGCCACTGCGTCGCCACGTACAGGTCGACGCCACCGTCCTCGGCGGGCACCGCCATGCCGGACTCCGGGCCCAGGAACGCCTGGTCCTGCATGCCGACTTCGTAGGTGCCACTGACCACCACCTCGGCGGTCGCGTCCTGGTCGCCGAACAGGATCGGCACGTAGCGCACCAGGTTCCCGCCCTCGTGCAGCTTCGGCACGCCCTCGCCGAAGATCGCGGTCTCCGCGTCGTCGACCGGATCGAGGACCTCGTAGTCCACCAGGATCGCCGCAGCCGCTCTGCGCGCGGTCTCCGGGTGGTCCGCGGCCACGATCGCGACCGCTTCACCTTGGTAGCGAACGACATCCACGGCGAGCACCGGTTGATCGATGTGCTCAAGCCCGTAAGCGTTCTGACCTGGCACGTCTTCGTGCGTGAGCGCCGCGTACACGCCGGGCAGCGCGAGCGCAGGGCCCACGTCGATCGATCGGATGCGTGCGTAGGGGTGCGGAGTCCGCAGCGTCACGCCCCACAGCATGTGGTCGGCCCACAGGTCGGACGAGTACGCGAACTCCCCGCGCACCTTCAAAGCACCATCCGGGCGCAGCGGGCTTTCACCGACTCCGCCCGTGATGGGCGTGGTCAGCGGCGGATTCGAAGTGCGGGTCGTCTGTGCTGATGCTCGACCCCGCAAGCGGGTCTTCGTCGTCATGCCGTCACCCCCGCCCGTTCAGCGAGGACACGGCTCGCCGTCGCCAGGTCCTCCGCGAGCTGTTGCTCGTCCACAGTGGTCAGTTGGCCGAGCCGCACCACCGGGTCGCCGCCGACCAGAAGCAGCTCCAGCGGCGGCAGCGAGCCCAGCACGAGCGCCGCGACCGGGTCGGTGATGCCGGCGTGCGCGAGGCCGTCCAAGCGCCACACGGCGATGTCGGCCTGCTTGCCGACCTCGATGGAGCCGATGTGGTCCGCCCGGCCGAGGCACCGCGCTCCACCCATCGTGCCCAGCCACAGCGACTCACGCGGGGTGAGCGCGGCCGGGCCACCGCGGAGCCGGGCGAGGTAGAGCGACTGCCGCAGCTCGTCGCCCAGCCCACCCGCCTCGTTCGACGCGGCACCGTCCACGCCGAGACCGACCGGGCAGCCGACGTCGAGCAGGTCGCGCACCCGCGCGATGCCCGCTCCCAGCCGCGCGTTGGAGCTGGGGCAGTGCGCCACACCGGTCTTCGTCGCACCCAGGCGCTGGATCTCCTTGTCGGAGAAGTGGATTCCGTGTGCCAGCCACACATCCGGGCCGAGCCAGCCGAGCTTGTCCGCGTACTCCAGCGGAGTGCACCCGAACTGCTCGACGCAGTGCTCCTCCTCGTCGGTGGTCTCCGCGAGGTGGGTGTGCATCTGCACGCCGTGACGACGAGCCAGCGCCGCGCCCTCTCGCATCAGCTCACCACTGGCGGAGAACGGCGAGCACGGTCCGACCGCGATCTGGATCCGCGAGCCGGGCGCCGCGTCGTGATAGGTGGTGATCGCCTCTTCTGTTGCCAGCAAGGCGTTCTCGGTGGTCTCCACAATGGAGTCCGGGGGAAGACCGCCCTGGGACTTGCCGCAGTCCATCGAACCGCGGACGACGTGCAGCCGGGTTCCGACGCGACGGCCTCCGTCGACGAGGGCCGCCATCAGGTCGCCGCTGTCGGAGGGGAAGACGTAGTGGTGGTCTGCCGCCGTTGTGCAGCCGGACTTGGCCATCCACGCCAGCCCGGCGCTGGTGGTCGCGTGCACCACCCGCTCGTCAATGCCCGACCACACCGGGTAGAGCGCCACCAGCCACTCGAAAAGCGTTGCCTGCTGGGCATAACCCCGCGTCGCCCACTGGTAGAGGTGGTGGTGGGTGTTCACCAGGCCCGGTGTCACCAGGCAGCCGGAGCCGTTGACGACCTGGTCGCCCTCGCGGGTCTCGGCGGCACCCTCGCCGACCGAGACGATCACACCGTCCTCGACGACCACGTGGCCGGAGGCGAACTCCGACCCGGATCCGTCCACCGTCGCGACGTGGGCGCCGTTGATCACAGTCCTCATGACGTGGCCTCCCCGCGTGAATGCGCGGCCGCGGTGTGCACCGCGTCGATGATCTTCTCGTATCCCGTGCAGCGGCACAGGTTCCCGGCGAGCGCTTCGCGGATCTCCGCGTCCTTCGGGCAGGGGTTGCGCCGGATCAGGTCGTGCGCCGCGACGATCAGGCCCGGGGTGCAGAAACCGCACTGCACTGCGCCGCGCTCGATGAACGCCCGCTGCACCGGGTCCAGTTCGCCCTCGGAGCCGAGCCCTTCCACCGTGCGGACTTCACGGTCCTGGACCTGGCCTGCCGCGACCAGGCACGCGCACACCGGGGTGTCGTCCAGGTAGACCGTGCACGAGCCGCATTCGCCCTGTTCACAAGCATTCTTGGCACCGGGCAGGCCGAGTCGTTCGCGCAGCACGTAGAGCAGGCTCTCGCCTTCCCACACGTCGTCAGCGGTGCGCTCCTCGCCGTTCACCGTGAACTTCACGCGCATGCCGTCACCCGCCCTTCGCAGTAGTCGTGCCAGGCCCAGCCGAGCGTGCGGCGGGCGAGCACGGCCAGGGCGTGCCGCCGGTACGCGGCGCTGCCCCGGACGTCGTCAATGGGTTGTGCCGCGGCGCCGACCAGGTCGCCGAACCGCCGCAGCACGGAGTCGGAGAGGGGAGCGGGGGACTGCCACAGCGCGGACAGCTCCCCGGCGATGTAGTCCTCGGCGTCGGGCGCGCGCCGCGGAGTCGGTGCCGCGGAGCCGAGCCCGGTGCCCACGGTCCCGCTCTCCGGGTGCAGTGCCACCGCGAAGGAGCACACCGCGATCACCATGGCGTTGCGGGTGCCGACCTTGGAGAACTGCTGCGGCCCGTCGGCGGGGGGCAGCAGGATCGCCGTGATCAGCTCGTCCGGTTCGAGCGCGCTCCGCTTGACGCCGAGGTAGAACTCGGTGATCGGGATCGCCCTGGTGCCGCGCACGGAGGCCACCTCGACCACCGCGTCCGAGGCGAGCAAGGGCGGGTGCGAGTCACCGGCGGGGGAGGCCGCGGCGAGGTTGCCGCCGACCGTGCCCCGGTTGCGGATCTGCGGTGAGCCCACCGTCCGCGCCGCCATCGCCAGCCCGGGCAACCGGTCGCCCAGCTCGTCGATCACCCGCACGTAGGGCACCGCGGCGCCGAGCCGGACTCGTCCGTCCACTTCGGACCACGTGGCGATCTCGCCAACCGCGTTGAGGTCGAGCAGCGCGACCGGGCGACGGCGGTCGAAGTTCAGCTCGACCATCACGTCGGTGCCCCCGGCGATCGGCACCGCCTCGGGCACCTCCGCCTTGGCCCGCAGGGCCTCAGCGAGGCTCGTCGGCCGAATGAAGTCCATTGTGGACACCTCCGTTTCTGGTAGTCGGGCCGTTGAAGAGCAGGTTGAGGCCGACCGCGGCGAGGCAGCCGACGCTGATGCCGGACTGGGCGATGATCTGGAACCACGTGGGGAACTGCTCGTAGAGCGTCGGAACGAACACCGGCGCGAGCCCGACGCCCAGTGAGGCCGCGACGACGGCGAGGTTGCCGTTGCCGGTGAAGGAGACCTGGGAGAGGGTCTGCACCCCGCTCGCCGCGACCGCGCCGAACATCGCGACGCCCGCACCGCCGAGCACCGGGGCCGGGATCGCCGCGACGACCCGGCCGAGCGCGGGCACCAGTCCGAGCAGCGCCAGGATCGCGCCGCCCGCCGCGACCACGTAGCGGCTGTGCACCCTGGTCAACCTGACCAGGCCGACGTTCTGCGCGAAGGCCGTGTACGGGAACGTGTTGAACACTCCGCCCAGTGCGGTCGACAGGCCATCGGCGCGCAGGGTGTCGGCGACGCGCCGCCCGTCGACCGGTTGTCTCACGATCTCCCCGATGGCGAGCACATCCCCTGTGGTCTCGGCCATCGTCACGAGCATCACCACGGCGATGGACACGATCGCGGTCAGCTCGAAAACCGGGAGCCCGAAGTGGAACGGTGTACTCACCGCGAAAAGCGGACCCGTGCCGACCTCGGAGAAACCTTGATACCCCAGGGGAATCGCGACGAGCGTGCCCACGACGAGCCCGACCAGCACCGCGACCCGGCCGACGAAACCGCGCCCGAACCGTTGCAGCACGAGAACGAAGAGCAGCACTCCGAGCGCAAGCGCCAGGTGCTTCGGTGCGCCGTGGTCAGCCGCGTCCGTGCCACCGGCGGCCCAGTCCACCGCGACCGGAAGCAGCGACAGCCCGATGATCAGAATGACCGTGCCGGTGACCAGCGGCGGGAAGAACCGCACCAGCCTGCCGAACACCGGGGCGAACAGAACCAGGACCAACCCGCCGACGATCACCGCGCCGTAGATCGCGGGCAGCCCGCCGCCTTGCGTCCCGATCAGCACCATCGGGGTCACCGCGGCGAACGTGCAACCCTGCATCAGCGGCAACCGCGCGCCGAACCGCCACACGCCGACGCACTGGAGGATCGTGGCAGCACCGGAGACGAGCAGGTCCGCGTTGATCAGATATGCGATGTCCTCTGTGGACAGACGCATCGCGTTGCCGAGGATCAGCGGTACCGCGACCGCGCCCGCGTACATGGCGAGCACGTGCTGGAGGCCCAGCGCCACCAGCGGGCCGGGCCTGGGGACCTCGTCAACTTGATGCGTCACCACACCGCATCCCCCTCGGGGAGGTCATCGCGGCGCACGGTGCCCTCGATCAACCCGTACGGCCGGTCGGCCGCGAAGAAGACCTCGTTCGGATTGTCCAGCCCGAACGGGGAAAGGTCGACGAGGAAGTGGTGCTTGTTCGGCAGGGCAAGGCGGATCTCGGCGATGCCGGGCTGCTTGTCGAGCACTCGCCGCCCCATCGCGTACAGGGTCTGTTGCAGGGAAAGGCTGTGCGTCTCCGCGAACGCGGTGAGCAGGTCGTCCTTGGCCTGCTCGAAGGACTCCGCCCAGTCGGCGGGATGGGTGTGGTGGCGCCACTTCGCGTCGACCGCGGTCGCGAGAATCCGGTCGTGGGTCTCCGGCAGCGTCGTGTAGCCGTCCTTGATGTAGCCCCAGAACTCGGAGTCCGTGGTGTTCATGACGGTCAGCCCGGTGAGCCCGGACACCACCTGGACGCCGTCCTCCGACCACGTGACGACGGCCGTGCGCGTGCCGGAACCGTTGCGGGAGAAGGAATGCGGCCGGTCACCGATGCGGTCCCAGCTGTACTGCTCGAAGCCGACGCGCGCCCGGTGGATCGACGGCTGCGAGCGCACGAAGTGCTCACCGAGCCGCAGCCCGAACTCCTCGACCTCGCCGATGCCGTCCCTCGCGAAGGCGTAGACGGTGTTCTTCTGCGTGTCTGTCGGCAGGACCTTGCTGTTGTCCCCGGTGAGGTGCGTGCCGGTGAGATCGCCCGACAGCGCGACGCTGACGTTGAGGTCGGTGACCCGGTGCCGCTCCCCGTCCCGGTCCACCCGGACCAGGCGCACCTCGGCCTTGCCGTACTGGTTGCCGCCGAGCGTGATGGCCATTGTCAGCTCCCCCGGTAGGTCGAGTACGCGTACGGGCTCAACAGCAGCGGCACGTGGTGGTGCCTGCCACCGTCGGTGATCACGAAACTGATGGTGACCTCCGGGAAGAACACCGGAAGCCCTTGCGAGGTCAGGTAGTCGGCCGTCTCGAAAACCAGCCGGTAGGTGGCGGGCGGCACCTCGACGGAGGGGCCCCAGCCGGCGATGCGGCCGTCCGAGTTCGTCTTCTCCGCGGCCAGCGGCTCCCAGTCGGTCCCGCTCAGCCGTTCCAGGCGCACCGCCATGCCGGCGGCGGGCATCCCGCTGTTGGTGTCCAGCACGTGTGTGGAGAGGCTCATCCCGCCACCAGCTTCCGCAACCGCAGCTCCACGATCCTGCCCAGCTCCTCCCGCACGACCGCGCGTTCCGCGGCCTCGTCGTTGCCCAGCCGTTCGCGCAGCGCGTCGAGCACCCGCGCGGCGGAGAGCCCGGTCGCGCAGATCAGGAACACGTGCCCGAACCGATCTTCGTAGGCGATGTTGCCCGCCACCAGCTCCGCGCGCACGCGCTCGTCCTCGGTCGCCGCTGCGGACTGCTCGCCGCGCGACCACCGCGCCTCCTGGCCGGTGCCCTCCGGGCGCTGACCGATCCGGGGGTGCGCGTCCACGGCGACCCGCAGCTGCGCCCAGTCCAGCGCCGCCAGCTCCTTCGCCCCGCACACCACCAGGGCGTCGGCGTCGGGGAACGGCCGCGCCCGGGAAACCCGTTCCGCCCACAGGGGATGGGCGCAGCAGGCGAGCAGGTCGGAGCGCGCGTCCGGGTCCGGGAGCGCGTTGAACCGGTCAAGGGCGCTGGACACCGATGTCCCTCCTCGCGGCCGAGAGTGTTCCGCAGTACACACGCGTTCTCGCGGTCGCGACTATGGCGAGAACGCATGAACGTGAGCGCGCAGCCGGGTGAGCCTTTCGTAACATCCTCCAAAGCCGCCTTGCCCGCGATCAGGAAACCACCCGCGGCCGAGAGCGCTTCCACCGCCGGGCGGGGGTAGGTTCTCGGGGGAGACCGAGGGGGAGTGGGCGCGGGATGAGGCTGCGGGACCTGGTGGAGGCGGCCGACCTGCACCTGGCCCTGCTCACCGGCTCCGACCAGCTCGACCGCCCGATCCGGTGGATCTACACCACCGACCTGCGCGATCCCAGCCGTTACCTCTCCGGCGGCGAGCTGGTGCTGACCGGCCTGGTCTGGCGCCGCTCGGCGGAGGACTCCGATGCCTTCGTCGCCGCACTGGCCGCCGCCGGGGTGACCGCGCTGGCCGCGGGCGACGCGGAGTTCGGCGCGGTTCCCGCCGACCTGGTCGAGGCCTGCCGTGCGCACGGGGTGCCGCTGCTCGGCGTTCCCGTCGACGTCTCCTTCGCGACCATCACCGAACGGGTGGTGCTGGCGCTGGCCGGGGAGCGCGGTGAGCTGGAGGGAAACCTGCTCGCGGGGTTGACCCAGCAGCACTGGCACCGCCGCATGGTCGCCGCGGCCGTCGACGGCGGTGGGCTGGCCGCCGTGCTTGAGCTGGGCGCGGCGAGGCTGGGCGCACAGTGCTGGGTGCTCTCGCCTTCGGGGCGGGTGATCGGTGGTAGCGCCGCACCGGCAGTGCTCTCTTCGGAGCGGCGGCGGTTGCTGGTGCAGCAGTTCCTGCACGCCGACCGGCTGCCGAAGACCGCGCGGGAACGCTCCGGCGAGCCGGTGTCGCTGCTGCCCTCGGCCAGCCGCGCCGGGCAACGGCTGGCCAGCTGGTTCCTCGTCGTCGAGGGTGATCACGAGCAGTGGGACCCGAGCGCGAGCGAGACGGCGAGCGAGCTGGCCACGCTGATCGCGCTGGAGCGCTCACGCCGCGAGGAGCGGCAGCGGCTGGAAAGCAGGCTCGCCGGGCCGCTGCTGCTGTCGGCGATGCACGGCGAGGTCGAGGCGAGCGAGGTCGACGCCCGGCTGGGCGCGCTCGGGTTCGCCAGGGGGGAGCCGCTGTGCGTGCTCGCCGCGACGACCTCCGGAGGCGGTCCCGGGCTCGCGCCCGTCGTGCTGGGCGAACTCGTCCACGGCTCCCGGGCCCGAGGGTTCGTCGCGGTGGCCGGACAGGAGGCGCTGGCGCTGCTCTCCGCTGACGCCGAGGGGCTGGCCGCCGCGTTGGAGGAGATCAACGAGGCCGTGCGCGCCATGGAGCCCGGGCTCGGCGACGCGCGCCTGGTCGTCGGGGTCAGCGGGCTGGCGACCGTGGCGGGGCTGCGCGGCGCCGTCGAGGAGGCGCGGCAGGCGCGGCGGCTGGCCGAGCACCGGCCGGGGCGGGCGAAGGTGGCCACCGCAGCCGAACTGGCCTCGCACCTGCTGCTGCTGGCCACCGTGCCCGACGAGCTGCGGAAGTCCTTCCGCGCCAAGCTGCTCGGCCCGCTGCTCGAATACGACAGCGCGCACAAGGGCGAGCTGGTGCAGACGCTGCGGGTGTTCCTGGACTGCGCGGGGTCGCCGACCAAGAGCGCGGCGAAGCTGCACGTGCACGTCAACACGCTGCGGTACCGGCTGAGCCGGATCGAGGAGCTGACCGGCCGAGATCTGGGCTCCTTCCCGGATCGCGTTGATCTGTACCTCGCACTGGAGCTGGGCTGAGGACCCGCTTGCGGGGTCGAACACCATCACTGAAAGGGGCCGACGGGTGAGCAGTCTGCAGGGACGCGTCGCACTGGTGACCGGGGCGGCGCGGGGGATCGGTGCCGCCACCGCGCGCACCCTCGCCGCTCAGGGAGCCGCGGTCGCCGTGCTCGACCTCGACGAGTCGGCCTGCGTCGAGACCGTCGACGCGATCACCTCGGCGGGTGGCCGGGCGATCGGCGTCGGGGCCGACGTGGCCGACCGCGCCGCCGTCGAAGCCGCGGTGGGCCGCGTGGTCGCCGAGCTGGGCGGGCTGCACATCCTGGTCAACAATGCCGGGGTCATCCGGGACAACATGCTGTTCAAGATGACCGACGACGACTGGGACACGGTGATGAACGTGCACCTGCGCGGCGCGTTCCTGTGCAGCCAAGCCGCGCAGAAGCACATGGTCGAGCAGCGCTACGGCAAGATCGTCAACCTGTCCAGCACGTCCGCGCTCGGCAACCGCGGCCAGGCCAACTACTCGGCCGCGAAGGCGGGCATCCAGGGCTTCACCAAGACGCTGGCGATCGAGCTGGGCCCGTTCGGCATCAACGTGAACGCCGTGGCGCCGGGCTTCATCGCCACCGACATGACCGCCGCGACGGCCGGCCGGATCGGCATGGACTTCGACGCGTTCCAGAAGGCGATCGCCGACGCCGTGCCGCTGCGCCGGATCGGTCAGCCCGAGGACATCGCTTCGGCGGTCGCGTTCCTGGCCGGCGACGGCGCGTCCTTCATCACCGGCCAGGTGCTCTACGTCGACGGCGGACCGCGGGGCTGAGATGGCGATCTTCCGGAGCCTGGTCGGCCAGACCGCGGGGCCGTGGCGGCGGAGCTGGACGGAGACCGACACGGCCCTCTACGCGCTCGCGATCGGTGCGGGACAAGAGGAACTGGCGTGGAGCACCGGGCGGGAGGCGTTGCCGACCTTCGGCATCGTGCTCGCCCAGTTCGGCGCGTTCGACGAGCGGCTGGGCGACTACGACCCGGCCCTCCTGCTGCACGGCGAACAGGAGATCGTTGTGCACCAGCCACTTCCGGCGAGCGGATCGGTGTCGGTGCTGCGCACGGTGACGGATGTGTTCGACAAGGGCTCAGGAGCGCTCGTCGCCAGCCGGTGGGACGCCTCCGATGACGCGGGAAAGCCTTTGCTGTCGACGTCTTCGTCGGTCTTCGTGCGCGGAGAAGGCGGCTTCGGCGGGGAGCGCGGGCCGTCACTCGCGTGGGAGCCGCCCGCGCGGGCGCCCGACGTCATGCTGCGGTTCACCACCTCGGCCAACCAGGCGCTGCTCTACCGGCTCACCGGTGATCACAACCCGCTGCACGTGGACCCGGAGTTCGCCGCGCGCGGCGGCTTCGACCGGCCGATCCTGCACGGGCTGTGCACCTACGGCATCACCTGCCGGCTGCTGATCCGCGAGTTCTGCGAGGCCTCCCGGGTGCGGCGGGTGTTCGGGCGGTTCTCGTCGCCCGTGGTGCCCGGCGCGGAGCTGGTGGTCTCGGCATGGCGCACCGGACCGGGTGAAGTGGCGTTCCGGACGGCCGACGCGGACGGTTCGGTCGTGCTGGACCGGGGCTTGTTCACCTACAGTTGATCAAGCCCCTCAGCGAAGGAGTCCCTTGGTGCGCGCCCTTTTCGTCGCGGCAGTGCTCATGCTCGGCCTCACCGTCCCCGCCGCCGCGTCGGAGCCACCGGTCTGCACGGCCAGCTGGTACGGCAACCCGGACGCGACCACGCCGGTCCACACCGCCAGCGGCGAAGTGCTGGACCCGGCCGCGATGACCGCCGCCCACGCGACTTTGCCCTTCGACACCAAGGTGAAGGTCACCAATCGCCGCACCGGCCTGTCCGTCGAGGTCCGCATCAACGACCGGTTCGCCGCGCAGGGGGATCGGTGCGTGAACCTGACTCGCGGTGCCTTCGAGAAGATCGCACCGCTGTCCATGGGAGTTGCCCCGGTCGATGTCTCGCCCTCATAGCGGGCGTCCGCTATGAGGGCGAGAACGGCTCAGCGGGAGAACTGGAACCAGTTGAGGTTGGTGAAGTCACCGGCGCCGCCGCGGGCCACCACGTAGAGGCGGTGCTTGCCCGCCGCGCCGGTGACCGCAGTGGTGGCGCTGGCCCAGGTCTGCCAGCCGCCGGTCGGAGTGATCGCCTGCGTCGCGACGACGGGACCGGTCGGCGAGTCGAGGCGGAACTCCAGCGAACCACCGGCCGCCGCACCCGAAGCGAACCGCGTCGTCACGCGAGCGGCTGACGTCGCGCCGAAGTCCACATCGGCGAAGCCCAGGTAGTCGCCGTTCGCGATCCAGCCGACGTTCTGGCCGCAGCCGCCATCGGAGCACCGTTGCACCCCGGTGCCGCGCTGCTCGTCGTAGTAGGCGGCGCCGATCACCTGGTAGGCGTCCTGCGAAGCGGGGAACGACTCGCCGTGGCCGTAGCCGAACAACGCGGGCTTGCCGTCACCGTTGTTGATCGGTTGCTGCGACACCGAACGCATCCAGCTCACCGGGAGCTTGCCGGACACCTGGTGATCGCCGAAGAGCACGTCCGCGACGCCAGCGCCTTCCGTTCCGGGAAGCCACGCCGCGACCAACGCGTCCCAGTCGGGCAGTTGCGCGGCGATGTCCATGGGCCGCCCTGACACCAGCACCACGACCACGGGCACCCCCGACGCCTTGAGCTTGGTCAGCGTCGCCAGGTCCTCCGCGTCCAGGCCGAGCCCGTCCGGCCGGTCGCCGTTGTACTCCGCGTACGGGGTCTCGCCGACCACCGCGACGGCCGCCTTGTACGTGTCGTCGATGCCGTCGCCGTTGCGGTTGTACGTCACCGTCGTTCCGCGCACGGCCTGCTGAATCCCTTGCAGGATCGTGGTGCCGGGGGTGATCGGACCGCTCTTGCCCTGCCACTCGATCGTCCAGCCGCCGGACTGGTTGCCGATGTCCGACGCGCTCTTGCCCGCCACGAAAAGCTTGTCCGCGGTCTTGGGCAGCGGCAGCACACCGTTGCGGTTCTTGAGCAGCACCTGCGACTTGCGCACGGCCTCGCGGGCCAGCGCGCGGTGCGCCGGGCTGCCGACCGTCGAGGTGTACGAGCGGTCGGTGAACGGCTTCTCGAACAGGCCCAGCTCGACCTTCTTGGTGAGGATGCGGCGGTTGGCGTCGTCGACCCGCGACATCGGCACGCGGCCCGACTCGACCTCGGCGCGCAGCAGGTCGAGGAACCGCCGCCACTCCGCCGACACCATGATCATGTCGATGCCCGCGTTGACCGAGGCGCGGACCTCCTCGGGGGTGAAGCCCGGCTGACCGTCGATCTTGTCGATGGCGTCCCAGTCGGAGATCACGATGCCGGAGAAGCCCAGCTCGGACTTGAGCACGTCGGTCACCAGGTAGCGGTGCGCGTGCAGCTTCACGCCGTTCCAGCTGCTGTAGGAGATCATCACCGAGCCGACCCCGCGCCGGATCGCCTCGCGGAACGGCGTGATGTGCCGCGAGCGCAGCTCCGCCTCCGAGACCTCGGTGTCGCCCTGGTCCTTGCCGCCGGTGGTGCCACCGTCACCGACCCAGTGCTTGGCGGTCGCCAGCACCGAACCGGGCGCGTTCAGCGCACCGCCCTGGAGCCCGGTGACCAGCGTCGTCATCGCGGTGGCCAGCTCGGCCTCCTCGCCGAAGGACTCGTACGTACGGCCCCAGCGGTCGTTGCGGGCGACGCACAGGCACGGCGCGAAGTTCCAGTCGATTCCGGTGCCGGAGACCTCCTCGGCGGTGGCGCGGCCGATGCGCTGCACCAGCTCGGGATCACGGGCGGCGCCGAGGCCGATGTTGTGCGGGAAGATCGTCGCGCCGTGCACGTTGTTGTGCCCGTGCACCGCGTCCACGCCGTAGATCATCGGGATCCACAACGGCGTGGCCAGCGCCGCCCGCTGGAAGGTGTCGTACATGTCGGCCCAGCTCGCCGCCGTGTTGGGCGTCGGGGCCGAGCCACCACCGGACAGCAGCGAGCCGATCCGGTGCGTGGTCAGGTCCGCGGGCTGCACGGCCTTGCGCTCGGTCTGCACCATCTGGCCGAGCTTGTCCGCCAGCGTCATCCGCGCCATCAGGTCGCTGACGCGATCTTGGACGGAAGCGTCCTTGTCCAGGTAGACCACCGCTCCCGAAGACCCGCTTGCGGGGTCGAGCATCGTTCCTGCGGATGCCGTGATGACCGATGTCAGCATCAGCGCCGCCGTCGCGAGGGCCAGCGCCACACGCGCTCTCATCCGGACTCCTCCTCGGATCGTCTTCGGCGGCGGGATTGTTGTGAGCCACAACAATGACGGCCGGGGCGCTCCGGGGACAGGGCAGAACGGGTGAGAGCGCTTTCAGAACTCCTTCGTCCAGTACTGCCCGTTCAGGTCCGCGCCGAAGCTGCGGTGCGGCTCCTCCTTCTCCAGGACGAACCCGGCCCGCTGGTAGATCCGCCGCGCCGCGCTGAGCACGTCGTTGGTCCACAAGGTGATCCGCTCGTACCCGGCGGAGCGGGCGAAGCGCACGCACTCGTCGACCAGTCGCGCGCCGACGCCCGTGCCGCGCGCACTCGGCTCCACCAGGAGGATTCGCAGCTTCGCTATCTCGTCGTCGGCCTTCATGCAGAAGACGCAGCCGACGCGCTCCCCGTCGACCTCGGCGATCCACCCGGCCTCGCGCGCCGGGTCGTGGTCGTCGACGAAGTCCGCCACGATCCGCGCGACCAGCGCCTCGAAGGTCGCGTCCCAACCGAACTCCCGCGCGTACAGCTCGCCGTGCCGTTGCACCACCCAGCCGTAGTCCCCGACCCGCGGCGGGCGCAGCACCAGGGTGCGGTCCTTCGCCTCCCCGCCCAGCAGTCGCCGGATCGTGTCCATCGCGCCGACCACCTGCCCGCGCTGGTCCTCGGTGAGCTCGTCCAGCAGTGCTGCGGCCTGTGCCGAGGAGGCGTCGTCCAGCTCGCGCTGGGCCGCCCGGCCCTTGTCGGTCAGGGCGATCACCTGGCGGCGCGCGTCCACAGTGGATTTCGCACGGGTGATCAGCCCGTCGGCGTCGAAGCGGGTGAGCATCCGGCTGAGGTAGCCGGCGTCCACGTCCAGGTCCTTGCGCAGGTCGGCCACGTCGGCCGACTCGCACTGCGCCAGCTCGAACAGCACGCGCGCCTCGGTCAGCGAGTAGTCGCCGTAGCGCAGCGCGCCGACGGAGTTGGTGTAGAAGCGCGAGAAGGCCCGCACCGACGCGACCAGAGAATCATTGACCATGTCAACAATATAGTTGACGTAGTCAAGAGTGCGGCTCCGGTCCTGTCCGAAAGGCGGGCAAAACCTTCGATCGCGATCACCGCCCGCGGCCGCTCGGAGGTGCACTACCAGGCATGAAGCTGAACCGCGTCGCACTGCCCGTCGCGCTCGCCGCCGTGCTCACCATCGCCACCGCCACGCCCGCGCTCGCCGAGAAGATCGACAAGTTCGAGAGCAAGGACGGCCACGGCTGGGGCAAGATCGTTTGGAAGCCGCGCCAGGACGGACCCCTCGGCCCGCACAGCAAGTGGCCGTTCGAGCTGACCCTCACCTCCGACCCCAAGGACGGCCACGGCCGCACGGGCGTGCAGTGGAAGGTCGTCTACAACAACCTCCCCGACACCGACTGGAAGTACTTCGTCGGGCCCGGTTACAACAGGGCGACCGCCGGGCCGAAGAACATGCACATGATCAGCATCGCCGGGCCCGAGGGGATGCGGTTCCGGGTCTGCCGCAAGATGGACGACGGCAGGGACGTCTGCGGCAAGGAGACCCGCCTCTACAAGCGCTGACCGCGGGTCAGGTCTGGCACGGGAAGCGCGCGCGGACCTCGAACCCGCCACCCACGCGAGGACCGGCCAGGAAGCTGCCGCCTGCCGCCTCCACCCTGGCGCGCATCCCGGTGAGCCCCCGGCCGGGCGGCTTGGCCCGCTGCACGACCCCGCGGCCGCGGTCGGCGACCTCGACCACGATCTCGTCGGCCTCCCGGCAGACCCGCACCTTGGCGCTGGTCGGCCCGGCGTGCCGGAGCACGTTGGTCAGCGACTCCTGCACCACCCGGTAGACCGCCGCGTCGATGTCCTCGGGCAGGTCCTCCGCGCTGAGGTTGACCTCCTGCTCGACCAGCATCCCGCCCGCGCGCACCCTCGACATGAGCGCGGGCAGTCCGCGCAGCCCGGTGGCCGTGGGGCAGTCGGTGTCCCTGGCGTGGATGGTGTCCAGGGCCGACCGCAGCTCGGCCAGCGCCTGGGTGCTGGTCAGCCGGATCGCCTCCAGCGCCGCCTTGGTCTGGTCCGGCCGGGCGTCCAGCGCCACCTGCGCCGCCCCGGCCTGCATGGCCACCACCGCGAACCCGTGCCCGGCGACGTCGTGCACCTCGCGGGCGATCCGCATCCGCTCCTCCAGCGCGGCCTTGGCCATCAGCGCGTGCCGCATCCGGTCCGCCGCCGCCTGCCGGACCTGGGCGAGTCTGCCCAGCAGCCAGGGCACCACGAACCAGCCGGTCCACGCGATGACCATCAGAACCGGCTGGCGGAAGTCCATCATCAGCCTGGGCAGGGCGAAGGCCACCCCGGCCACCGCGGCGGCGCCGCAGGCGAGGCAGGAGGAGGCGAACGGGCGGCGCAGCGCCACCTCGAACATCGCCAGCACCATGCACAGGTGGATCGGACCGTAGGGGTTGCCGAGCAGCGTGTAGACGCCGACCGCCACCACCGTGACGGCGAGCGCGGCCATCGGGGCCTTCCGCCGCCAGGCCAGCGCGGCCGAGCTGATCATCGCGAGTGCGAAGCCCCACGCGTCCGGCGGTCGCGCTCCCTCCAGCAGCTCGCCGATGAGCGTCGAACCGGACAGCACCAGTACCGCGAGCACCACCGCGTAGCGACAGTCCGCCCCGCTGGGCAGCCAGCCGCTCGCCCCGTCGTTGTCGCGCCGGGTCACCACGCACCGCAGCCTAGAGGTACCAGCGGGTAACGTACACAGCTGTCCGTTTTTCGAACTCGCGTTGGTTCTTTCCGGGGGCATGGCACCACTCCGCCCGGCGCTCTCGCTTTGCCTACCTGACCTGGGACTATGGTAATTCCCAATGATAAGTTCGAGTTTGTCGGCCGGACAGGTCCATTAGCGGGGTAATAGATTTTTTCACACTTACACAGATGTTCGCATTCGGATCAGGTCGAGCAGTCGCAGCGCGAGTTCGACCTCCAGCGCCCGCTCCGGCTCCTGCCAGCCCGGGCCGAGCAGCGACGAGATCCGCTCCAGCCGCTGGGTGACCGTGTTGACGTGCACGTTCAGCAGCTCCTTCGCCCGGGTGGGGCTGCGGCCCGCGGCGAAGTAGGCGCGCAGCGTCGGCACCAGGCTCGTCCCGCGTCGCGCGTCGTGGTCCAGCAGCACCCCGATCGTGGCCCGGACGAACCGCTCCGGCTCCGGTTCGTCGCCCAGCACCAGGCCGACGAACCCCAGCCGCTCCGCGCTCGCGCCGCGCCCGGCCCCGCCCAGCGCGAGCAGCGCGGTCAGGCACCGCCGGGCTTCCGCGTACGCCGCGGCGATCTCACCGTGGGCGGCACCCGCGGTCACCGGCTTGCGCAGCTCCGCGCCGAGCACGCGCGCGCTCCGGTCGGCGTGGTCGGCCGCGTCGGCTCCGGGCAGCAGCAGCACGACGTGTTCTTCGTGCTCGACCGAGAGCCCGCCGTGCGCGCTCGCGAAATGCGCTGCGGCGGCCGCGAGGCGGGGCGGACCGGTCAGCACCACGACAGAGTGCGGTGAGTCGAGGTCGACCCCGAACCGCTGGGCCCGCTCCCGCGTGCCGGGGCGGCCCGCGAGGAGATCGGCGAGCAGCTGCCCGCGCTCCCGCTCGTCCGCGGCGAAGGCGAAGGCGCGGACCAGCAGTTCGAGCGCGATCACCGAGGCGGCCACGTCCAGGTTCCGCCGCCCGTCGCCGTCCAGCTCCTCACCGGTGCGGCTGACCTCGCCGACGCGCCGCCCGTGCGCGATGGCCGCGACCTTGAGCGTCTGACCGCCACGACCGCGTCCGGCGCGCGCCAGCTCCCGCCCCTCGGCGTCGGTGATCACCACGACGCCGCCGAGCCAGTCGGCCACCACCTCCGCGAGGCCACCGGCGCCGCCGCCCGCCGCGGCGACGGCCACCAACCGCTCGACCACCGTCACGCCTCAACTATGGGGCACGCACGACCGGGCCCGGCTCGGCACGGAGGTCGCGGTGGCGCGTCTCGGGGGAGACCGCGACCGCGACGACCGAGATCAGCGACATCGCCGCCAGGTAGACCGCGATCGCCAGCCAGCCGCCGTAGGCCGCCAGCAGCGCGGTCGCGATGATCGGCGCGAGCGAACCCGCGAAGACCGATGCCAGCTGGTAGCCGATCGAGGAGCCGGAGTAGCGCACCCTGGTGCCGAACATCTCCGCGAAGTAGGCGGCCTGCGGCCCGTACATCGCCCCGTGGAAGACCAGCCCGACGGTCACCGCGAGCGTGATCGCGCCGAAGGAGCGCAGGTCCAGCAGTGCGAAGAACCCGAACGCCCACACGCCCGTGCCCGCCGCGCCGAGCAGGTAGACCGGCCGCCTGCCGAAGCGGTCGGAGGCCGCTCCCCACAACGGGATCACCACGAAGTGGATCGCCGACCCGATCAGCACCGCGTTCAGCGCGAGGCCGCGGTCGAGCCCGAGGTGCTGCTCCACGTACACCAGCACGAACGCGGTGATCAGGTAGTAGCCCGCGTTCTCCGCGAAGCGGGCGCCCATGGTGATCAGGATCTCCCTGCGGTAGCGGGTGAACACCACCGAGATCGGCGGGCGCTCCACCGTGCCCTGCGCGCGCTCGGCCGCCTCGACGAAGACCGGCGACTCCGCGATCGTGAGCCGGATCCACATGCCGATCAGCACCAGCACGCCGGAGAACAGGAACGGCACCCGCCAGCCCCAGGACAGGAAGTCCTCGTTGCTCTGCGTCGCCGAGAGCACCGCCATCGCCGCCGAGGCGAGGATGTTGCCGCCAGGGACGCCCGCCTGCGGCCACGACGCCCAGAAGCCGCGGTGCCGGTCGGAGCCGTGCTCGGAGACGATCAGCACCGCGCCGCCCCATTCGCCGCCGACCGCGAAGCCCTGGACCAGCCGCAGCAGCGTGAGCAGGATCGGCGCGCCGATGCCGATCGTGGCGTAGGTGGGCAGCAATCCCATCGCGAAGGTCGCCAAGCCCATCAGCAGCAGGCTCGCGACCAGCAGCTTCTTCCGCCCGAGCCGGTCGCCGTAATGGCCGAACACCACCCCGCCCAGTGGCCGGGCCAGGAACCCGATCGCGTAGGTGACGAAGGCCAGCAGCGTGCCGACCAGGGGATCGGAGGCCGGGAAGAACAGCTTGTTGAACACCAGCGCCGCCGCGGTGCCGTAGATGTAGAAGTCGTACCACTCCACCGTGGTGCCGGCGAGGCTGGCGCCGACCACCCTGAGCGTGTTGGACCTGCCGGCCATGGCGCCCTCCCCAGCCGCGTTGTCCACCGACGGTAGGGGTGATGTGGATCTCAGCCCATGTGCTCCAGGCCCACACTCCGCCGCCGCGCGCGGTGGTGGCGGACCACCGAGATGCGCCCGGTAGACCGATTCAAGTCCACTGTGGACAGGGGAAGACCTCGGACGGGACGGGCCCGGTGCCGTCCACCGGGGGACCGTACGACCAACCGGGCGAACGGGCAGCCGGAGCGGATCTCGCGGACCGCCCTGCGGCTGCGGCGGCGGGCCCGGAGGTGCCGCCAGGACGGGCTGTCCCACGCGGCGACGAAGAGGAGGGAGAGGACGGTGAACAGGAAGGGAGCGATCAGGTCAGACACGGCGGTGCTCCCCATCGGACGCGGACATGTGCGTCACCTCCGCGGGGGAGACACCGCGTCGCGCACCCGATGACGCCGACTCACCGGATCGGGGTGACGAGGACCCCTTTGCACTAACGGTCGATCCACGGTACGCACGCTCAGGCGGAGTCTCCTGCGGCGGAACGGGGGTGGAATGGACTCGACGGACGGAGCCCGGCGCCCGCGGCGCTCGGCTTCCCTCGACGTGCGGGTCCGTGGCCGCCAGGTGCTGCTGACCACCTCCCTGGGCACGGTCATGGTGCTCGACCAGGAGACCGCCCGGCAGCTGATCACCGTCCTCACCACCGCCGTCGAGCTCACCGAACTCCCCGACCCCCTCCCCCCGGTGCCCCGTCCGGTGCGGTGAGCGCTGGACGCCTCACGGCGCGGGAGTGATCTTGTAGAACTGCCCTCCCGCGCCGAAGAGCACGCTGCCGCCGGGAACGTCGGCGCCGGTGACCGCCCGCCAGCCGGAGCGGGTCTCCCTGGAGCCGACGGTCTTCGCCACGTCCGGCCGGGGCAGCCCGGTGATGCCGCCGCCGACCACGGTGCCCTGCGCGTCGACCACCAGCACGCACGCCGGACGGCGGTGGTCGATCACGGCCCAGCCCCTGATGGCGGTGTCGCCCTTGAGCGGGCCGGTCTCCAGGTGCCCCTGGGTCGGCCGTCCCGCTCCCGGCTCGGGCATCGGCCGCACGCGCGCCGGGTCGACCTTGGAGCCCAGCTCGGGACCGCCGGCCCCGCAGCCCAGCGTGAAGGACTCCGAATAGGGATAGGCACCCAGCGCCCGCACCGGTTTGAGCGCGCTGATCGGCTCCAGGCGCAGCTCGGTCATCGTCTTGGGCGCCTCGACCCGCACAGCGATCGCGAGCAGGTTCTGGTCCGGGTAGTTCGCCCGCACGGTGTCCGCCTGCTTCGTGCCCATCGCGAAGGTCACCAGTGCGACGGCCGTGGCCGCGAACGCCGTCTGCCCGCTGGAGGGCTTCCACGCCAGCACCGCGAGGACCAGCAGCGCGGAGATCGCCAGCGCCGGGATCACCGCGTACCGGCTGGTCGAGCCGAGCTGGGTGGCGAGGTTGATCCGCGAGAGGCTGACCATTCCCGCGACGAGCACCGCGTACAGGCCCAGCCCCGCCCAGCCCGCCGCCCGCCGGGCCGACCCGTCCGCGACGCGCTCCCGCAGCACCCCCGCCACGAGCACGACCACGACCAGACCGGTCAGCACACCGCCGAAGACCGCGACGTCGCGCACCGAGGACCACAGCGACCCCAGCGTCTCGGCGAAGGTCGACAGGTAGCTCTCCGCGCCGAGCGGCTTGTCCGGAGTCGGCAGGTGCTCGGCCCGCTTGACCAGCAGCCAGGAGACCCCGACGCCCACCCCGAGCCCTGCGGGGAGCACGACCTGCCACAGCCGGTCCCGTCGCAGCCACGCCACCAGCGCCACCGCGAACCACACGGGGAACGCGCTGCCGTAACCGAGGCACCCGACAGCCCCGGCGACCACGGCGAGCACCGTCCTGCCCCGGTGCGCGAACAGCAGCGCCACCACGCTCGGCAGGTAGCCGGACAGCCCGTGCACGCCGTTCATGCTCATGCCGAACAGCTCAAGACCGCTCGGCGACAGCAGCAGGAACGCGAACGCCATCGTCAGCGCCGCGCGCTTCGCCCGGTCGAGGTCCTCGGGCAGCATGCGGTTCAGCGCGAAGACCATCAGCACGGCCGCGAGCACCACGGCCATGCCCAACGCCTGGTTCGAACCGCCGAGGAAACGGATGTCGATCCAGAACAACAACCCCGGCCACACGAACGGGTGCTCGTTGTGCAGGTTCACCAGGCCGCTCGGGTGCAGCGACCCGTCGTCGTCGGTCGCGTTGCCCAGCATCGACCAGAAGTCGAGGAAGTTCAGCAGCGGGGACCGCAGCACCTCGATCACCATGATCACCACGGGAACCGCGGTCAGGGCCAGCAGGCCCAGTTCCAGCCAGCGTTCCCGCCGGTCCGGCACCCGTTCGGTCGTCGTCATGGTCCCGATTCCCCCCTGGTCCTCGCGCACCGCCGGAATCTATCCCGGGGACTGCTCGCCGGCCGACGCGAGCTGGTAGAACCGCCCACCGGCCGAGACGACGACGCGGTGGCCGCCCGCCGTCGAGGGACCGGCGACGGCGGTGAACCCCAGCCGCGGGTCGGCGACCCCGAGCACTTGCGCGACATCGGGTCGCGGCACAGCCGTGATCCCACCGCCGACGACCGTGCCCGCCCGATCCAGCACCAGGACGCAGTCGACTCGCTTGTCGGCGACCATCGCCCACCCGTTGATCAAGGTGTCGCCGACCGCCGGGGTGTCCAGGTTGCCGCCGGTGCGCTCGGTCGCCGACACACCTCGCAGCGGGGTGAGCGCGTCCGCGCCGATCACGTCCCCCAGCTCGTGCGTTCCGCAGCCCAGGCTGAAGTCCTCGTTGAAGGGGTACAGCCCCAGCGCACGGGCCGCGGGCAGTGCGGCGACCTTCGACCGCAGCTGGGTGACCACCGTCGTGGCCCCGGTGCGCATGGCGATCGCGAGCAGGTCCTGCTTCGCGTACTGCGCGCGCACGTGCCCCGCCTGCACGCTGCCGATCGCGTAGGTCGCCAGGCCGACCGCGACCACCGCCCCGGCCACCCGGACCGCGCTGAACCCCGGCCAGCTGATCACCACGAGCGCGAGCGCCGCGCACGCCGCCAACGCCGGAATCGACGCGTAACGGCTCGTCGAAGCGATGTCCAAACCGGCTCCCGCTCGCGCCGCGCTGATCATCACCGCCGCGCCCGCCGCGTACACCGCAACGCCGACCCACGGCGTCTGCGGATGCTGCAGCTCGTCCCCGAGGCGCCTGCGCACCGCGAGCCCGGCGAAGCCCGCCAGCAGCAGCCCCGCGAGCACCCCCGCGCCGGTCGCCACGTCCTGATGGGTCGACCAGAGCTGCCCCAGTGCCGCCGCCACCGCCGCTAGGTAGCTGTCCAGCCCGAGCAGGTCCCCCTTGTCCAGGCTCGGCCGCGGCCCGTAGGTCAGCGCCCACCCGAGCACGACCACGACACCGATCACGAGCGGGCCGACCACCCACCGCGCGCGCTCCCGCCGCAGCCAGTTCACCAACGCGAGCGCCGGCCACACCGCGAAAGCCGTTCCGTAGCAAGCACATCCCACGAGACCGGTGGCGATCGCGCCGACCTGCCTGCCCTTCCAGGCGAGGACGAGCGAGCCCACCGCCGCCAGGTTCGCCGACAACCACCCGGCCCCGCTGAACCCGAAGGCGAAGTTGTGCAGCCCGCTCGTGGTGAACAACAGCAACGAGAACCCGGCCGTCAGCGCGGCACGCTTGGTGTCGCCCAGTTCGCGGGGCAGCAGCCTGCGGAGCAGGACCAGGGTCGAGCCGACCATCACCACGTCGAGGAGCCCGAGCACCTGGTTGTAGCCGCCAAGCAGCTTCGCCTCCACCCAGAACAGCAAGCCGGGCAGGAACATCGGGTGTTCGTTCTGGTACGTCAGCACGCCACGCGGGTTGAGGCTGCCGTCGTCCTCGGTGACGCGCGTCAAGATCGACCAGTAGTCCAGGAAGTGCAGCCGCGGCGAACGCAGCACCTCGAACAGCATCGCCGCGACCGGGACCGCGGCCAGGACCAGCAGCAGGGTGCTCGGGGCGAACAGGCTCGACCTGCCCGGACGACCAGCCCGGACGGGCGCGTTCGACGACATGCCGCCGAACCGTACCGGCACCCCGTCCCCACGGCCGTACCGCACAGGTACGTGAGCGTTCGTGCCGGACGAGTCCTACCGCGGTCAGCGCGGGCGCCCGGGTCGTTTCAGAGGGATTTCACCCGCGGCCGGTAGCGTTCTCCCGGAATTGATCATGCGGTGCTCAGGTTGCGAGCATCGCCTTGCACACCAAGGAGAACTGGGTGCGCGCACTCGCCGCGAAACTGACACTGGCCACTGTGTCGGTCGCCCTCCTCGGAGGACCCGCGCACGCACAGGTGGGCCGAGACGCGGCGGGTGTCCCCGGGCGCTTCGTCGCTGACACCGAGATCGTGGCGGCCCCCGGCGGAGCGGTCGTGGGCATGGGCAGGAACGGTCAGCGCGTGACCATCAACTGCCAAGCAGCTGATCGCAACTGGTGGCACCTCAACGCCCCCGAAGCCGCCGGTTGGGTGTGGCAGCCGGGCCAGGTGCTCCGCGAGTACGGAACCCCCGAGCCCCGGATCTGCTGACCCGCGCTCAGCCGAGGTTGAGCGGGATGCCGATGACCTGGCGGTTGCCGGGGTGCTCGGTCAGCGCCCACAGTCGCTTCGCGGACGCCTGGTAGGAGAGGTCCTCCGGGCCCGGGGGCAGGTGCGAGGTGCTGCTCGCCGCGCCGACCCTGGAGCGGTAGAGCACTCCGGCGGTGGTGGAGTTGCTGCTGGTGCTGAGCAGGTAGGTGTCCTTGTACGCCAACGCGCCCTGGACCTTGGGGTGCGCGCTGCGGTACGCGGCGGCGGCGGTCTCGTCGGCGAGCTTGTTCTCGGCGTTGAGGGCCCACCGGGTCAGCCGCGAGCCGCCCTTGCCGTCGAAGTAGTACTCGCCCGCGATCAGCGACGGCGTGGGGGTGCTGCGGTCGAGGCCGACGAAGGAGAAGCACAGCGGCGCGGTGACCGGCGGGCTGACGGAGCAGCTGCCGTTGCCGCTCTGGCCGTAGCTGCCGACCTGCGGCAGGACGTAGCGGTAGTCGTAGGCGTAGTACTTGCCGTCCGACCCCTTGCCGATCTTGGACTTGCTCGGGTCGGCCTCGGTGCGCCAGAGGTGGCGGAGGTCGAAGACGCGGAACCCGCGCTTGGTGTCGGCGACGTAGAGGTGGTCACCGACCCAGGCGATGCCGCCCGCGTGGATCTTCACCGGGCCGAAGGTGTCGGTGCTGGTCGGCTCGACGAGCAGCACGTGCCGGTAGGTCACCTTGGCGGGGTCGTCGTAGTCGACGAAGGAGATCCTGGCGCCCTTGGGGGTCGGCGCGTTGTCGCTGTGCCAGCTCACCAGCATCGCCTTGTGCCCGCCGTAGCTGCCGGAGGCCGACGCGTCCCAGCTGCCGGTGATCCCCTGCGGATACCACTGCTTGTCGTCGGTGTCACCGCCCGCCTGCCAGCAGAAGCCGATCGCGCCGCTGATCCCGGTCGGCCGGCACAGCGGCCGTCCCGCGCGGTTGCCGTCCGCGAGCACGCTCGCGAACGACGCCCGGCGCAGCTTGCCGTCGAGCGCGCTCACCCGCGGCGCGTAGCGCGCGAAGCTGCCGCCCTCGGTGAGCTTGTACCGGGTGTGCGAGATCTGGGTCAGGTCGGCCGCGGCGGCGGCTGCCGGGACGACCGCCCCCGCGGTCAGCAGCACTGCGACGGTCAGGGATGCCATGCGGCGCATCGGAACCTCCAGGTGCAGGAGGCCGATGTCTAACAAGGTCCCACCGGGTGGCGCGGTAGTTCGTAAAAGATTCTTACGAAGTGCGGCTGTTCGGCCGCGTCCGAAACGTCCGGCCAGTGCAACGGTGGGACCTCTTCGGGTAGAGGCCCCACCGCACTGCCCCCAGAGTGACCTTCCCCCGGTCACCGCGTCGGCCCTCGCGGGCTTCCGATGACCGAGAGCCTGCCCGGCGCGGGCGCGGCTCGGCCAGAGCGCTGGGACGCTGTGGGACGGATCTGCGCTCTGATCTGGGCGGACAGCGCGCGAAGCGGCGTCGCGGCGGGACGGGTCAGTCGAAGCGGATCGCGCCGCCCGCCGCCTCGTCGTCGGTGCCCAGCACCCGGTGGTCGCAGTGGGCCGTCGTGCAGGTGACCGCCTCGATCTTGTGCCCGCCGTAGCGGGCGATCTCCTGGTGTTCGCCGATCGGCCGCAGCGCCACCGCGCCGTCCTCGGCGGAAATGCGCGCGGAGCGATAAAGGGAGGAGTCGAACGGGCCTTCGTCGCCCGGGTCCGAAGCCGAGGACGCGAGGACTTCTCCGGAATCGGTGATCGCGATATCGGAGATGTGGCGGACGTCCCTTTGCGGATAGCTTGCCCGAATTGTGAGCGACGTTACCGGGCCGAATGTCATCCGGTCGATGTCCACCTCGGCTGCGATCAGCCTGCCACTGCGCTCGTCCTGGCCGCGATCGGCCCACGCCGCGACGGTGCGCCCGCCGAGCACCGTCAGTGCGAAGCCCTCGTAGTTGTCGTCATCGTCGACCTCCGGAACGGCGAACTCGCGGAGCACGTGAACCTCGTTGCCGCGCAGGGAGATGCGCGCTCCCTTGCCGGAGCTGGCCAGCGCGACGAACTCGTCCGGCCGCCCGGGGACCGCGGCCAGTGCCTCCAGGTCGACGGGCACCGGGCCCACCCACGTCAGCGGCGTGACCCGCGCGCCGGGGAATGAGACGAGGGCGGCGCGATTTTCTCCCGATTTCTTGCTGTCCCGCACGATCAGTAGCCCACCGCTCGCGGTGAGTGCCGATCCGCTGACCCCGGAGGTGATTCCGGTGCCCACCGGCTGCCAGTCCGAGGGAACGGGCGAGAACACGTAAACGGATAAAAGCGACATCGCCGCCGCGATTGTTCTGATCACATTCGGAGGATAAACATCGAACGCCTTTTTCGGGTAGTGGGGACGGGTACGCGATGATGGGGCGGTGGGAGGGACCGACGCGGTTGCCGAGTTCGCCGCCGTGCTGCGAGGGCTCAAGGAGCGGTCGGGACGCAGCTTCGCCGCACTCGCCCACCGCACCGGGACGAGCCGCTCGACGCTGCACCGCTACTGCGCCGGATCGGTCCTGCCACCCGACTACCGCCTGGTGAGCCAGCTCGCCGCGGCGTGCGGCGCCAACCGCCGGGAACTGGCCAGGTTGCGCAGGCTGTGGGAGTTCGCCGAAGCCGCGGTCACCGAGCAGCCCCGAAGTGACGGCTGGCGGCCGCGCAACCAGCTGCCGAGGGACATCGGAGACTTCACCGGCCGGGACACCGAGCTGGAGACGCTGCTGGACGCCGTCGCGACCGCGGACGGGCAGAGCGTGTCCGTGCTCTCGATCGACGGCATGGGCGGGGTCGGCAAGACCTCGCTCGTCGTCCGCTGCGCCCACCGGCTCGCGCAGCGCTACCCGGACGGGCAGTTCTTCGTCGACCTGCACGCGCACACCCCCGGGCATCCGCCGCTGAGCCCGGCCGCCGCGCTGGAGGCGCTGCTGCGCGCCGTGGACGTGCCGGGCGAGCGCATCCCGCCGACCGTGGAGCAGCGCGCCGCGCTGTGGCGCTCCACGCTGGCGGGGCGCCGCGTGCTGCTCGTGCTGGACAACGCCGCCGACGCCGCGCACGTGCGCCAGCTGATCCCCGGCCACCCCGGCTGCCTGACCCTGGTCACCAGCCGCAGGCGGCTGACCGACCTGGACGGGGCGAGCTCGCTCGCCCTGGACGTGCTCCGCGAGGACGAGGCGGTCGGGCTGTTCCTCCGCATCGCCGGGCCCGAACGCGGTGAGGACGCGGCGGTCCGCGAGTGCGTGCGGCTGTGCGGGTACCTGCCGCTGGCCATCAGGATCGCCGCCGCCCGGCTCCGTGATCGTCCAGTGTGGACGGTCGAGCACCTGAACCGGCGACTGGGCAGGCACTCCCGCAGGCTGACCGAGCTGAACGCCGTCTTCGCCCTGTCCCACCAGTACCTCGACGACTCGCAGCGGCGCATGTTCCGCCTGCTCGGCCTGCACCCCGGCGCCGACGTCGACGTGCACGCCGCGGCCGCGCTCGCCGGGGTCGCGCCGCTGGACGCGGAGGACCTGCTCGAGTCCCTTGTGGACGTTCACCTCGTCGAGCAGCGCGAGCCCGGCCGGTACCAGCTGCACGACCTGCTCCGCGAGCACGCCGCCGCCACCGCGTCCGCCGAGGAGGAGCCGGCCGCGCTGAGCGAAGCGCTCGGCCGGCTGTGGGACTACTACGCCGCGGCCGCGCGCCTGGCGACCCGCGCCTACGAGCGCGAGGAAACCCCGGAGGAGCCGGACGAGCGGCTTCCCGAACTCGCCGGCCACGCCGACGCGGCGCGCTGGCTGGAGGCGGAACGGGCCAACCTGGTCGCGGTCGTCGAACACTGCACCGACGAGCACGCGTGGCGGATTTCCCTTGTGCTGTGGCAGTTCTTCCTCAACCGGGGTTACAGCCAGGACTGGCTGCGCACCCACGAGGCCGCGCTCGCCGCCACCGAACGGCTCGGCGACCTCGACGCCCGCGCGGAGATCCTGAAGAACCTCGGCATGCTGAACTGGCGCATCGGCCGGGTCGACATGGCGCTTGAGCAGCTGAAGGAGGCGCTGGAGCGCGACCTCGCCACCGGCAACGAGCGTTATGAGGCCAGGACGCGGGGCAGGCTCGGGCTGCTCCACGACTGGCAGGGCGACTACGACGAGGCGGTGCGCAACTTCCGGCGCGCCGACGAGCTGTACCAGAAGCTGGGCCTGGTCATCGGGCAGGCACCGTCGATACTGGGCCTGGGCAGCGCCTACCGGCAGAGCGGCGAGGTCGAGTCGGCGCGCGAGGCACTGCAGCGGGCGCTGACGTTGGGCGAGTCCATCGGGGACCTGTGGGTGCAGAGCCTGGCGTTGACCAACCTCGGCCTGATCGAGATCGAGGAGGGAAACAGCGACCGCGCCCGGTCCCGGTTCGAACGGGCACTGGAACTGAGCGAACGGCTCGGTGACCGCTGGTCGTGGGGTTTGGCGGCCAGTTCGCTCGGCTCGATGAACCGCAGGCTCGGCAACTACGAGGAGGCGTTGCGCTACCAGCGGCGCGCCCTCGACAACGCCACCCACACCGGTGACCGCTGGGCGATGGGCCTGGCCCACCTCGGCTTCGGCAAGATCCACCACCAGCTCGGCGATCGCGAGCGGGCCCGCGAGCACCTGATGCTGGCCCTGGGCTACGCCGAGGAGCTGGGCAACCGCAAGCTCCTGGTGGAGGTCCGGGAAGCGCTGGACACCCTCGGCTGATCACACCTTCGATCGAACAGCCCCGGGCGCGCCCTGCCGGGTTCCGCGCGCCTGCCTACTGTCGCCAGCATGAAGCGTCCTCTCACCGCAGTGTTCTGCGTTCCGGTCGCACTGTGTCTCGCCGCTCCGTCCGCTCTCGCGGCTCCTCCCGCACCTGCGCCCAAGGGCGACATCAGCGCCGCGGTGAAGGCCGTCGGGGAGAGTTTCGACGCCGCCTGCGCGCAGAAGAAGGGTGTGCGGTTCGTCCTCGCGGGCACCGACATCATCGCCAAGCAGACCAAGAAGATGCCCGACCCGGTGAAGAAGCTCGTCAATGCCGTGTGGCACGAGCTGTACAAGTTCCCCGACCCGTGCGCCGCCGATTCGCGCGCCGCGATGTCGAAGTTCGTCGCGGAACGCTATGGAGCGGACCGGAAAACCATTGACGGCTACTACGTCGCACACCAGGACGTGTGCGACCGGGGCGCGTGGACGATCGTGGCGAAGCTCAAGGAACTGCTCACCAAGATCTAGCCGTTCCTCCTTCGATCCGGCTACAGCTTGAGTTGAAGATCCACCCGGATGTTCCGTACCGGTTTCTGGTCCGGGTCTACCCATCGTGGTGGGATGAAGCTCGGTATCCCGTGCTCGAAACTGATCTCCCAGTCTCCTTCGTGCACGACGTGATGGTGGTGCACGCACAACAGCACCAGGTTCGTGAGATCGGTCGGCCGGTGGCCGATCACAGCCGGGGAACGCACACCCCTTATCGCGTAGGGCCAGGGCTCCGCGCTGATCGGGTCCCCGTCCTGCGTCTGACCACTACCGGTCGTCGTGGCGAGGTCGTTGAGGAACATGGTGACGATCAGCTGCACCTTCGACCCACCATGCGCCGGGAGATCCTCGACGCTCATGGTGGTGGTCATGGCGTCGATGAACGCATCCGCCAACCGCTGCTCCGCCGTACGCGGATCCTTCTCCCCGTCCACCGTCTTCGGCTTGGACAACGCCAGCAGGAACGCCTTGATCTTCGCCCCGTTGAGCGGGTCGATGATCGCCTTGATGTGCAGGCACCCGTCCTGGTCGTTGGCCATCCGCCACGCCCGCTTCGCGATCCCGTCCTGCTCATCCCGGAACACACCATCCGGATCAACATAAGCCCGGATGCGTTTGCCGACCTGCATCAGCTCCCGCGGGGTCAACCGCGCAGACCTCCGCCAACGCCCGATCCGCCCGCGCCCGGTATTCGTCCGGGAGCCGTTTGACCGCATCCGAGATCACCACCGCATGCTCACCACTCATCGTGCCGCTGTACACGGCATCCTGGGTGTGCGGCAACGACGGCAGCTCATGCACAAGGCGGGTCCGGCGTTTAGAGGTTGTCTCATTGGGGAGTCTCTTGACCACGTCCTGCGTCTGGTCCTCAGCGGCACCCCGGAACGCTTTCCCGCCTCCAGTTCACCGTTGGCCACCTGGGAGAGGGCTTGTCGTTCATGCTGCCGAGACTGGACGTTGCCCTGCCGACCCAGGTGACCAAACCCGACCGTTCAGTCGCCGACTACCTGCGGCGGAACCTCCGCTACACCTTCAGCGGATTCACCTGGCTGTCGGCGTTCCAGCACCTCGTCGCACAGGTCGGGACCGACCGGATCTTGTTCTCCACCGACCGCCCGTACGCCTCGATGGCGCAGGCCCGCGCGTTCCTGGACCAGCTCCCGGTCGGTCCAGCCGACCGTGCCAGGATCGCGCACCGCAACGCCGAAAAGCTGTTGGACGTGTGACCTCGGGCCGAATCGGCCCCGGGTCTCGGTAACCGCAGCCGAGAAGTCCACATCGGACAGAGACGGTGTCGCGAAAGCGGGCGAGGTCGCCAGGACGGCGGGATCGGTCAGGACGCGCTGGTCGGAGCCGACGCAGAGGCTGGTGTCGGCTCCGATCCACAGCAGGGGCTCACCAGGTGACCGGGAGGTCGTCGACGCCGTAGATGATGGCGTCCGTTTTGAACGGCAGGTCCTCGACCGCTGCGGCAAGCCGCAGGGTGGGGATGCGGCGGAACAGCGTGTCAATGACGATCTGCAGTTCCATCCGGGCCAGGTTCTGGCCCAGGCACTGGTGCGGGCCGAAACCGAAGGCGAGGTGGTGGCGAACCCTGCGCTCGACATCGAGCTCGGCCGGATTCTCGAACACCGCCGGGTCCCAGTTGGCCGACAGGCTCGAGACGATGACGCCTTCGCCCGCCTTGACGCTCTTCCCGCCGATCAGCACGTCCTCGGTGGCCACCCGGGCGGTGACCGTATCGGCGACGGTGAAGTAGCGCAGCAGTTCCTCCACGGCCATGGGCGTCTTGCCGGGGTCAGCCGTGATCAGGGCCAGTTGCTCCGGGTTGGTGAGCAACCCGATCACGCCGAGCGAGATCATGTTCGCCGTGGTCTCGTGTCCGGCGGTCAGCAGCAGGAAGGCCAGGCTCACCAGACCGTTGTGGTCGAGGGTGCCCTCCTGGCGCTGCCGGGCGATCTGCCGGCTGAACAGGTCGTCGCCGGGTTCGGATTCCTTGCGGGTGATCAGGTCGTCGAGGTAGGCGCGCAGTTCGGCGAAAGCTCGCTGGCGATCCTCCGCCGACGAGGTCCGCCGCACCGCGACGGCGGTGCGGCTCTGGAAGAAGTCGTGGTCGGTGTAGGGCACACCGAGCATCTCGCAGATCACCAGAGACGGCACCGGCAGTGCCAGCGCCTGCACCAGGTCGAGCGGGCGCCGGTCGGTGGCGAGCATGTCGTCGATGAACCGGTCGACCATGTCCTGGATCCGCGGGCGCAGCGCGGCCAGCCGCCTCACGGTGAACTCGCCGAGTACCGCACGCCGGGCCGCTGAGTGTTCCGCGCCGTCCATGCCGATCATCAACGGCGGCTGGACGCGCAGCTGCCGCAAGGTCGCCGCGTCGACGTTGACCATCGGGAAGCCGTCCTTGCGCCGGTCGGAGGAGAAGCGGCGGTCGGCGAGGATGGCACGGCTTTCCTCATGCCCGGACACCCACCACGCCTCGCCGCCGCCGGTCAGGTTGACCTTGCTCATCGGCGCCTGCTCGCGCAGTCGCTCGTAGGCGCCGGGCGGGGCGAACGGGCAGCCACGCTCGACCGGCAGTTCCAGACCGGACAGTTCGCCGGTGATGCTCTTCGTCACGAATAACCTCCCACTAACAGGTCTGGCTGCATTTGCCCTACGGGCTGGCTCGTCGCTGGTGTTCATCGCAGGGTGAGCGGGGTCTCGGCTTCGATACGAGTCAGCTTGTCGGGGTTGCGGACGTAGTAGAGGCTGGTGATGCGGGCGGCCTCGACACGGATCGCGATGACGCCGTCGATCTCGCCGTTCACGCGGATGAGAAGCGCCGGGTGAACGCCTCGGTGGCCGCGTCCATTCCGCGGTCCGTCCGGTCACCGCCAGCGAGCGGCTCGGCCGTGCCCGTCGTGAGATCGCTGCGCTCTTCCATGACTGCCTCCTGCCTGTTCGCCCCGGTCCCTACCCACACGAGGCGCCGGCGCTCACCGATGTGTGACACCCACAGTCAGTGGCGCACGTCACGTTGCCGGGCTGTCACAGGGGGCGGGACATCGGCGCCTCATGTTCGTCGAGGACGCAGCGCGGACGATCGGCACCGCGTCCGCCAGGGAAACCGCCACCGCGGAGAGTTCGGAGGAACATCGTGAGCAAGATCTGGTTCGTCACCGGTTCGTCGCGTGGTCTGGGCCGCCGCTTCGTCGAAGCCGCCCTGTCCCGCGGTGACCAGGTGGCCGCAGCCGCCCGGAACGCCGCGAGCCTCGACGAGTTGGTCGCCAAGCACGGCGACGCCGTGCTCCCACTCGAGATGGACGTGACCGACAAGGCCGCTGTCTTCGAGAGCGTGAAACGGGCCAAGGAGCACTTCGGCCGTCTCGACGTCGTCGTGAACAACGCCGGCTACGCCCAGGTCGGCGCGGTGGAGGAGCTCACCGAGCAGGAACTGCGCGATCAGCTGGAGACCAACGTGTTCGGTGCGGTGTGGGTCATCCAGGCCGCGCTCCCCTACCTGCGCGAGCAGGGCGCGGGGCACATCATCCAGCTGTCGTCGGCGGCAGGGCTCATCGCGATGCCGCTCGGCGGTGCGTACCACGCCTCCAAGTGGGCGGTCGAGGGCCTGAACGAGGCGCTCGCCGGTGAGGTCGCCGAGTTCGGCATCAAGGTGACCGTGATCGAGCCCGGCGGCTTCGCCACCAGGGACGGCAAGAACCCCGATCCGCTCGCCAACGGCCACATGGCCGAGAACAACCCGGCCTACGACGGTCTCCGCAGGCGCCTCGCCGACCTCACCGGAAAGCAGCCCGCGGGCGACCCCAGCGCCGCGGCCCAGGCACTCCTCAAGATCGTCGACGCCGACAACCCGCCCCTGCGGATCCTCTTCGGCCAGGGCTTCTACCCGTTGATCCAGCAAGCCTATGCCGCCCGGCTCCAGACCTGGGCCGACTGGCAGGACCTCTCGGTGCAGGCGCACGGCTCGCTCTGAGCCTCGATGTTCTTCCCGACCCGTACTCGCCCCAGCGCGAGTCCGGCGCCCGACAAGCGCGCACGAGTGCGAGAGCTGTACGGCCGGCGTCAGCCGTACAGCTCTCGGGACATGCTGATGGCACGGGAAAACCGGTCGCTGGACGTCTTGCCGATCAGCTCGGAGATCTCCTCGGCCGTGTGGGCGTAGTGGAGTTCTGGCCGAGGGGCACGCGGATCGCGATGGCGGTCACGGTCGGACCTTTCCTGAAACTTGATCTTGATGGTTCGGCGTCCGTTCCGCGACCAGTGGGGTTCTCGTGAACGATCCGTATTCGTCTGTTCCTCAGCTGAACTTGCTCAAGGAGTTCCATGACCGGCTCGGAGACGACTGCGCAGGAGAGTTCTGGCTGCACGACACGTGCGGAGACGCCGCCCATCTCGGTGGTACCGAGGAGGATGCGCGGTTTCGGGAGCGGCTGACCCCCTCGCGCGGGCCAACAGCTCCGGCTCGTTCTTCGCGCAGTGGCGTCGGGGAGGTCGGGAGGATCTCGCCACTTTGCCGGTCGTCACCTGAGAGCGTGTCTCGTGTGGATCTTGGCGGGGTGTCGAGCGTGATTCTCGGGTGTGGATGAGTTGTCGCGGCGGTTGGTGCCCGATGAGTTGTGGGCGCTGGTCGAGCCGTTGATTCCTCCTGCGGGGCAACGCCCTCAGGGGGTGGGCGGTCGGTGAGCGGGCCTCGTGCGGTGTTCACCGCGATCGTGTCCGTGCTGACCAGCGGGTGTGCGTGGCGGTATTTGCCGCCCTCGTTGAGGGTGGCGGTGCCCACCGCGCATCGGTGGTTCACCACCTGGAGCCGGGCCGGGTTGTGGACGAGGCCGCACCGGGCTGTGCTGGACGAGCTCGGCTCCCAGGGTTGATCGACTGGTCTCGCGCTGTGCTGGACGCCGCGGCGGTGCGGGCGAAAAAAGGGGATCGCGGACCGGCCCGAACCCGGTCGACCGCGGCAAGAACGGCTCCAAGATCCACGCCTTGACCGACAGAAACGGGCTGCGCTGGTGGTCGGGGTCTCCGCGGCCAACCTCAACGACCACCTCGCCCTCACCACCATGGTCACCGCCATCCCGCGCATCCGCTCCTGTCGCGGACCCCGCCGCCGTAGACCCGCGAAACTCCACGCGGACAAGGCTTACGACGTCCACAACCTCCGCGCCTGGCTCCGCGACCGCGGCATCGCCGTGCGCATCGCCCGCAAAGGCATCGAATCCTCCGAGAAACTGGACCGGCACCGCTGGGTCGTCGAACGCACCCTCGCCTGGCTCACCGGATCCCGCCGACTCACCCACCGCTACGAACGCACCGCGTTCCACTACCTCTGATTCCTCACACTCGCAGCAGCCCTGACCTGCTACAAGAAACTCCCCAAATGAGACAGCCTCTTCGCTTCGGCCTGGTTGAGGTTCAGCGTGGACCGCAACAGAACCGACAAGTCCTTGCGTCCGTGGCGGGTGTGCAGCCCTCGTTCCTCGGCCTGTCGAGCGGCATCAACCTTCACCGCAGTCACCAAGTTGCCGATCCGCTCCAGCTCTTTCAGGAACTCCACATGATCGGCCTCGGACAACCGATAACTGTCATCCGCCGACAGCTGGTCCGTCAGCATGGATCGGATTGCCTTGGTATCCAACATGATTCACCCCATCTTGTTGGATACCTCGATTATAGCGGCGGGTCTGACAGTGTCTAATCCGTTGCCACGCAGGGAAAAGTAGGCCACGGCTGGAAAGGTCGGCTTTACCTGGGGTGCGCGTGCCATACGCTTCCCGCTAGGGCCGGAGTTTCATCCCGTGCCCCGAGAGGCCCAAGGGCACGCGCAAGGGGCCCAGGTCAAGCCGACCCCACGCAGGAACCGGTCAACTCATCCAACACAGTAGACACCTCAACAGCATCCACCCCAAGCACAGTAACCAACGCCGCTTCTCGCAACGCATGAACCGCAGCCCCAGGGCGAGCAGAAGGCCGCACCGCCAACCCAGGAGCGGACACCAACGCAGTCCCCAACACAGAAGCAGAACCGATGACCGCCGGAGACCGATACATCGCCGGATCAACCAACGTCGTAGTCGTGCGCAACACAGGCCGCCCGCCCCGGGTCACGTCCCAACGCTGCACGAGCTTCCCCGGCTCCTCGCCATGCCGGCCGAGCACAACGAGGTCCTGCCACAACAACCGCGCATCGGATCCCAACTCAGCGACCGAGTGGTTGTGCACCAGGCAGCCCCGAGCGAGCACAGTCGGTTCCTGGCGAATGACCGCCTCCCCGTCCACCCGTAGTCCAAAATGGACGGAAGAAGTGCCGCGCAGCGCGATCTGGGCTCCGGTCGAACGAAGCTCCAGGGAAGCACCGGAGAGAACCGACACGTCCAAGCGCAGGGAGTCGCCGCCGAGCGGGCCCGCTGCCGTGCCGACGACGTGCACCTGTGCGGTCGCCCCGGGAGAGCCTGTGCGGCGCAAGGTCAACGGGGGATCGGAGCGCAGCTCGCTGATGACGCTGCGCGAACCACGCCGGGCCACGGTGAGGGTGGCGTGTGCCTTCACGCCAGCTCGGCGAGCTGCTGGAGCACCCAGTCGGCGACCTTCGACGCTGCGGGGTCCTCGGGGAGCGAGGTGAACAGGACGGGCAGTCCGCGCCGCACGGCCTCGGCGTCGCGGGCCATCACGGAGAGGTCGGCGCCGACGAGGCTCGCGAGGTCGGTCTTGTTGATCACGAGGAGGTCGGCGAGGGTGACGCCGGGGCCGCCCTTGCGGGGCACCTTGTCGCCACCGGCCACGTCGACCACGAAGATCTGCCGGTCCACCAGGCCCTTGCTGAACGTGGCGGTGAGGTTGTCGCCGCCGCTCTCCACGAGCACCAGGTCGAACGCGCCGTGCCGCGCCTCCAGGTCCTCGATCGCGTCGAGGTTGGCGGTGATGTCGTCGCGGATCGCGGTGTGCGGGCAGCACCCGGTCTTCACCGCGCTGATCCGGTCGTCGTCGAGGACGGCGTTGCGGCGCAGGAACTCCGCGTCCTCGGTGGTGTAGATGTCGTTGGTGACCACACCGATGCTGAGCCGGTCGCGCAGAGTCCGGCAGAGCGCGGCGACGAGCGCGGTCTTGCCGGAGCCGACGGGGCCGCCGATGCCGATGCGCGGGCTGGCGCCCAGCCTGTGGTCGTGGCCGTGCGCGTGCGGGTCGTGCCCGAAGTCGTGCGGTCCGTCACCGTGGTTACGAGACAAAGAGCTGTCCTTCCGATTGGTGGTGCGCCTCAGCGAGCACTTCGAGCAGGGGAGCGCAGTCGTCGGGCAGCCCGGCCGACGCCGCCTTCGCCGCAACGCTGTCCACAGTGGACGTAAGGGCGACGAGCATGCGGTGCACCGCGAAGGGGTCGAGGGCGAGCAACCGCAACGCCGCCGAAGCCGGAGCGGTCACGGAGGCGAGCGCGGTCGACAAGGCCACCTCCTCCGGCGACGCCCCACCGAGCGCGCCCAGAACACCGAACGCGATGGGCTGGTGCGGCTTCGGCCCGAGCCATGGTGCGGCGCCTGGGTAAGCACGCAGCAACCCTCGGCCCTGCTGGCGGGACGCGGCGCGCTGTGCGGCCGAAGGCGTGCGCGCGTCGAACTCCTCGTCGAGCAAGGCCCAATCGGCGTCCGGAGACATTCGTGCCGCAGAAGCCGCGAAGGCGGCGCACACGCGACCAGTCGTGGAGAGCCTGCCGATCAGGAAATGCCGCAGTGAAGCCACATCCGTCACCAACCCGGCCCGCCAGGCAGCTTCGACGCCGCCGGAGTGCACGTGCCCGCCCGCGGGCACCCGCGAATCGCCGAGCAGCAACAACCCCGCGCCGACCATCAGAACAGGAAATACCGTTGTGCGAGCGGGAGAGAAGCAGGTGGCGCCGGGGTGACCAGCGATCCGTCGATGTGCACGGTGAACGTCTCGGGGTCGACGTCGATGCGGGGGAGCGCGGTGTTGTTGGGCAGGTCGGCCTTGGTCAGCCCTCGCGTGTCGCGCACCGGAACGAGACGGCGACGCACGTCGAGGCCCGACGACACCGCTGCGGGTGCGACGAAATGGACCGAGAGGTCGGCGGCGGAGGCGGGCTCGGCACCCCACATCGGCCGGGACAGCACGGGTTGCGGAGTGGGGATCGAGGCGCCGGGGTCGCCCATCGCCGCCCAGGCGATCATGCCGCCCTTCACCACGACGTGCGGGCGGACGGCGAAGAACGCCGGGTCCCACAGCACCAGGTCGGCGAGCTTGCCGACCTCGACCGAACCCACCTCGGCGTCCAGGCCGTGCGCCACGGCGGGGCAGATCGTGTACTTGGCGACGTAGCGCCGCGCGCGGTTGTTGTCCGCCCGCCCGTCTCCCGGCAGGGCGCCGAAGCGGTCCTTGTTCACGTGCGCGGTCTGCCAGGTGCGGATGATCGTCTCGCCGACCCGGCCCATGGCCTGCGAGTCGGAGCTGATGATCGAGATCGCGCCGAGGTCGTGCAGCACGTCCTCGGCGGCCATCGTGCCCGGCCGCATCCGGGACTCGGCGAAGGCCAGGTCCTCGGGGATCGACGGGTCGAGGTGGTGGCACACCATCAGCATGTCCAGGTGCTCGTCCAGGGTGTTCACCGTGAACGGACGCGTGGGGTTGGTCGAGGACGGCAGCACGTACGGCTCGCCCGCCATCCGGATGACGTCCGGAGCGTGCCCGCCGCCCGCGCCCTCGGTGTGGTAGGCGTGGATGCTCCTGCCCGCGATCGCGTCCACAGTGGACTCAAGGAAACCGGCCTCGTTCAAGGTGTCCGTGTGGATGGCCACCTGCACCCCGGACGCGTCGCAGACCCGCAGGCACGCGTCGATAGCCGCGGGTGTGGTGCCCCAGTCCTCGTGCAGCTTGAACCCGCTCGCCCCGGCGCGCAGCTGCTCCCACATCGCTTCTTCGGAGACCGTGTTGCCCTTGCCCAGCAAGGCGACGTTCACCGGGTAGCCGTCGAGCGCGATCAGCATCCGCTCGATGTTCCACGCACCGGGGGTCACCGTCGTCGCGCGCGTGCCCTCGGCCGGTCCCGTGCCGCCACCGACGATCGTGGTGACACCGCTGGCCAGGGCTTCGGGGATCTGCTGCGGGCAGATCAGGTGCACGTGCGCGTCCACCGCGCCCGCCGTCAGGATCATCCCGTTGCCGGACAGGATCTCCGTGGACGGGCCGATCACCAGCTCGGGGTGCACGCCGTCCATCGTGTCGGGGTTGCCCGCCTTGCCCAGGGCCACGATGCGGCCGTCCCGCACGCCGACGTCGGCTTTCACCACGCCCCAGTGGTCCAGCACCACCGCCCCGGTGATCACCAGGTCGGGCGCGCCCTCGGCGCGGGTCACCGCGGCCTGGCCCATCGACTCGCGGATCACCTTGCCGCCGCCGAAGATCGCCTCGTCGCCCGCGCGCCCGGGACCGCCGCACAGGTCCTCGGTGACCTCGATCAGCAGGTTCGTGTCGGCGAGGCGGACGCGGTCACCGGTGGTGGGCCCGTAGCGCCTGGCGTAGTCGGCGCGGCTGATCCGGCTCACTGGTCACCCTTTCCCAAGCTCAGTCCCGGCACGACGCGGCGCCCGGCCAGTGCGACGAGCGTGACCTCGCGCGCCACTCCCGGCTCGAACCGCACGGAGGTGCCCGCCGGGATGTCCAGGCGCATGCCGGACGCGGCGGGACGATCGAAGGACAGGGCGGCGTTCGCCTCGGGGAAGTGGTAGTGCGAGCCGACCTGGACCGGCCGGTCGCCGGTGTTGACCACGCGCAGCGTGACGCGCTCGCGCCCGGCGTTCAGCTCGATCCCGCCTTCCTCCGGGAAGACCTCGCCCGGGATCACGGGATCGGCTCGTGGATCGTGACGAGCTTCGTCCCGTCCGGGAACGTCGCCTCCACCTGCACGGAGTGCAGCATCTCCGGCACGCCCTCCTGCACGTCGTCGCGACCGAGCACTTCGCGGCCCGACGACATCAGCTCGGCGACCGTGCGGCCGTCGCGCGCGCTCTCCAGCACGAACGCGGTGATCACCGCGACCGCTTCCGGGTGGTTGAGCCGCAGGCCTCGTGCTCTGCGACGGTGGGCGAGGTCCGCCGCGACGTGGACGAGCAGCTTCTCCTGCTCCCGGGGAGAAAGGTGCATCCCTCGAACCTAGGGCCGGAAGCGGCTGCCACCAAGGGGTCCGGCTTCTGTTCACCCGCGCGAAACAAGGATGCCTTTCGCGAGAGCTGTCACCACGGCCGTCGTCCGGTCACGCACCCCGAGCTTTTCGAACGTGCGCAGCAGGTGCGTCTTCACGGTCGCCTCGCCGATGCCCAGCGCCGCGGCGACGTCCGGATTGGACAGTCCTTCGGCCACCAGCCCCAGCACTTCGCGTTCGCGCGCGGTCAACGACGGCGGCTTCGGCTCGCGCACACGCGTGACCAGCCGCGCGGCGATGGTCGGAGCCAGCACGGTCGCCCCGCGTGCGGCCGCGACGACGGCCTCGGCGAGCTGAGCGCGCGGGGTGTCCTTGAGGAGGTAGCCGGATGCTCCCGCCTCGATCGCCCGCAGGATGTCGCTGTCGCTGTCGTAGGTGGTCAGCACGAGCACCTTCGCCGAGCCCGCCCCGGTGATCTGCGCGGTCGCCGTCGCCCCGTCGGTCCGCGGCATCCGCAGGTCCATGAGCACCACGTCCGGCCGCAGCTCAGCCGCGAGGCGCACGGCATCCGCGCCGTCGGAGCACTCACCGACCACCTCGATGCCCGGGTCGACGGAGAGCATGTCGCGCAGCCCGGCCCGGACCACGGGGCGATAGTCGGCCAGCACGACCCGCACGCTCATGCGGCACCCCCGATCGGCAGGTCGACCAGCAACGACGCGCCGCCACCCCGGGGCGCGGCCACCTGCATCGTGCCACCGGCCTGGGTCACCCGCGCGCGCATCCCGGCGAGGCCGAACCCGTCCCGCGCGGAAGCGTCGAGGATCGCGAGCGTGAGCGGAACGGCCCCGGCGAGGTAGGCGTAGCCGAGCCCGCCGGGCCGGTGCCGATCATCTCCGCGCCGGTCGTCGCGTCCCGGATACCGAGGACGACCAGCAGGACGATCGCGTCGATCGGGTTGGCGGGCAGGGACGGGAACGCCGCGGTCACCGTGAGCAGGCCGATGAGGGTGAAGCCCAGGTGCCAGCCACCGGCCGTGTCGTTTCGGGAACTCACCACTGGACCGTGGCAGAGCGGCCCGGGGCCAGTCCATCGACCTGCTCGCGTACCCACGGGGTCCACCGACCGGTGGACGCGGAAGGGGTCAATGACTCAAAGACCACAGTGGACATTGGTTCCGCACCGTCGCCTTCGCGGAGGCACCGGGATTGCGTAGGCTCGCCCGGGACCGGACGCGCCTGCTGACGAACTGGTGACCTGTGGACGAGATCCTGGCCCACCTCGCGCACATCGCGCCGTACGCGGTGGGGTTGTCGCTGCCGGTGTTCCTGCTCGGCGGGTGGCTGCTGCACGCGCTGCGCCACCGCTCGCTGACCACCTCGATGACGGTGCTCATCCTGATCCCGCTGGTGGCCACCTTCGCGGGGGCGGTGGGCATCAGCGGCTTCATGTTCACCCCGACCCTGACGATCACGCTGCTGGTCTGCCTGCTCGTCGCCGCGGTGACCGTGCCGGTGGCGATCCTGTTCGGCCGGGGCATCGCCAAGCGCACGGTGTGGGAACGCGAGGCCCGCGCCCGCGAGCGCGCCGCCGAGGCGTCCCGGCGCGAGCTGGTCGCGTGGATCAGCCACGACCTGCGCACCCCGCTCGCCGGGATCCGCGCGATGGCCGAAGCGCTCTCCGACGGTGTTGTGGCCGCGCCCGCCGAGGTCCGCGACTACGGCTGCCGGATCGGCACCGAGGCGGTGCGGCTCAACGCGATGGTGGAGGACCTGTTCGAGCTGTCCAAGATCACCGCAGGAGCGCTGAAGCTGACCATGGCGCCGCTCGCGCTCCGCGAGGTGATCGAGGAGGCGGTCAGCGCGTCACGCCCCGCCGCCGAGCACAAGGGCGTGCGCCTGGTGGCGGAGCCGGGCGCGTCGCCGGTGGTCGACGGCAGCGCTCCGGAGCTGTCGCGGGTGCTGCGGAACCTGCTGGCCAACGCGATCCGGCACACACCGCCCTCCGGTGCGGTGGTGGTGCGCGCCGGGCAGGACGAGCGCGAGGCGTGGCTGTCGGTGGACGACGCCTGCGGTGGCATTCCCGATGCCGAGCTGCCTCGCGTCTTCGAAGTGGCTTTCCGGGGCACCACCGCCCGCACTCCCGAGCACGGCCACCAACCGGCCGGTGCGGGCCTGGGCCTGGCGATCGCTCGCGGTCTGGTCGAGGCGCACAAGGGGCGCATCACCGCGCGCAACCACGGCCCAGGCTGTCGCTTCGAACTCCGCCTCCCGCTCGCCCGGTAGCCCCAGCAGTGTCCACTGTGGACACTGCTGGGGCTACGAGTTCGCCGCGGCCAGCACCTCGGCGACGGACGGGTTGACCAAGGACTTGTCGCCGACGAACACCGTGGGCACGACCTCGTTGCCGTTGGCCACCGCGCGCACGCGGGCCGCCGCCTCCGGGTCCTCCCAGATGTTGACCTCCTTGACGGTCAGGTCGGTCCTGGCGAGGCCCGAACGCAGCGCCGAGCAGAAACCGCAGCCGGGCCGCCAGTAGAACTCCACGATCGCACTCATGGCTCCAGTATGACGAGGTCCCTGCCGTCGGAGGTGCGCACCACGTACCGCGTGATGTCGCCGAGCTTGAGCGCGGCCATCCCGCTGGCCACCAACGGTTTCGGTTGACTGGGCACGCCGTAGCCGTACGGCGGCACCGTCCAGTCCATCATCGCGCGGGTCTCGCCGGACTTGGTGACCGCGTACAGCCCGCAGGTCAGCGGACCCGTGACCCCGCCGAGCTCCAGGCGGACGCCGGTGCCCCACGGCACGCCGTCGACCTCGAGGTTGGCCCAGACCTCGCCCTGGCGCGCGCTCAACTCCCTGCTCGTCGTCCAGGGCGCCCAGGGGTCGGAGCTGAGCACGTTCCACGTCACCAGCGGCCCGGCCACGATCAGCACGACCGCGGCCGCCGCGGCGACCAGCCAGGTCCGCTTCCGCTTGCGCCGTTCGCGGGCGACCCGGTCCAGCAGGCCGGTGAGCACGGTGTCCTCCGGCGCGGGCAGCTGGTCGAGCAGGTCCGGCAGGCCGGCGAAGGACTTCAGCTCCCGCTGGCAGTCGGCGCAGTCCATCAGGTGCGCCTCGAACGCCTCGGACTCCTGCTCGGAGAGCGCGCCGAGGACGTAGGCGCCCAGGTCCGTGTGTTCCACCAGCGGCCTCATTGGGTGACTCCTCGATCGTCGAGGGCTCGACGGAGCGCGCGCAGGGCGTAGTAGACCCGCGACTTCACCGTCCCCGCCGGGATTCCCAACAGCTCCGCCGCCTCGTTGACGCTGCGGCCCTGCAGGTGGGTGTGCACGAGCACGTCCCGGTGCTCCTGGCTGAGCGTGGTCATGGCCTCCTCGACGACCATCGCGGTCAGCGACGCGTCGGTCCGGTCCGGCACCTGGACCCGCTCCAGCGGTGCGGGATCGACCTCCTGCGGCCGGGCGCCGCGGCTGCGCCGCGCGTCGATCACGATGCGCCGCGCGACCGTGAACAACCAAGCCCGCACCAGGTCGGGATCGCGTTCCAGCCGTTCCGCGTGCCGCCACGCCCGGACCAGGGTCTCCTGCACCACGTCCTCGGCCCAGTGCCGGTCGCCACCGGTCAACCGCAGGACGTGACCGAGCAACGGCCCGCCGTAGCGCTGGTAGAGGGTGGTGACCAGCTCGGTGTCGGCGGCGGGCGGCACGGTGTGACGGCCGGACCGTGCCCGGCCTGCTCGGGTGAACCGGCTCAGCGCCATTCGGACATCTTGGCCGTTGTGCCCCGGAAGGTCTAACCCCGCCGTGGCGTTTTCCTGAACCCGCTGCGCCCGCGTGGATCTGCGTATCGTTGGCCGCGTGCGAATGGACGGAACATGAACGCCCCGTACGGTCGCCCTGCCCACAACCAGGGCGGCTACCACGACGATCGGAGGCACGCCCCGATGCAGCGCCCTCGTCGTCGGAAGGTGCGGGTCGGCCGGATCGTGCTGGTCGTGCTGCTGGTGCTCGCGGTGGCTTTCGTGGGCACGTGGATCTACGTGGACTCCTCGCTCAACCGGACCGACGCGTTGCCCGAGTACTCCGGGCGGCCGTCGGACACACCGGGGACCACGTGGCTGATCGTCGGCTCCGACAGCCGTGAAGGGCTGTCCGAGGAGGACCGGGAGGAATTGGCCACCGGTGGTGCGGCGGGCAAGCGCACCGACACGATGATGCTGGTGCACCTGCCGTCCAGCAGCGCGAAGCCGACCCTGGTCAGCCTGCCCCGCGACTCCTACGTCCAGATCCCGGGCAAGCGCAAGCAGAAGCTCAACGCCGCGTTCGCCATGGGCGGGCCGCAGCTGCTCGTGCGCACGATCGAGCAGGAGACCGGGCTGCGCATCGACCGCTACGCCGAGATCGGCTTCGGCGGGTTCGTCGGCATCGTGGACTCCCTCGGCGGCGTGGACATGTGCATCGACAAGGCGATGAAGGACCCGAAGGCCGGCTTGGACCTGCAGCCGGGCTGCCAGGAGCTGGACGGCGCGCAGGCGCTGGGCTACGTCCGCACCAGGGCCTCCGCCCGGGCCGACCTCGACCGCGTCGAGCGGCAGCGCGCGTTCATGTCCGCGGTGATGGACAAGGCCACCGGCCTGGGCACGATCCTCAACCCGTTCCGGGTGTTCCCGCTGCTCAGCGACGTGCCGGCGGCGATGATCGTGAACAACGACGACCACCTGCACAACCTGGCCGGGCTGGCGTGGGGGCTGCGCGGTGCGGGCACCGGCGCCGTGGTGACCACGACCGTGCCGATCGCCCGCACCGGCAACGTCTCCGGCGTCGGTTCCACCGTCCAGTGGGACAAGACCAAGGCGGGCCAGCTCTTCGACGCGCTCAAGCGCGACGTGGACGTGCCGTCCTCGGTGATCGTCACCGGCTGACCCGCGAAAAAGGGGCCCCGGGTCGTCCGGGGCCCCTTGTGCCGTGCCGGGTCAGGCGGGCTGGCGGTTCTTGGAACCCGCGACGGCGATCACGCCGACCGCGGCGATGCAGACCTGCAGCGCCAGCTCGGCCAGGAACGGCAGGGTGAAGAAGAACCAGCCGAAGACGGTCGCGATCGCGGTGCCGAGCAGCGCGGCGACGACGCCGACGCCGACGGTGGCCAGCGCCGAGACCTTCTGCTCGCCCGGAACGATCAGACGGCCGAGCGCTCCGATGATCGCGCCGACCAGGATGGCACTGAAGAACCCGGTGATGGCCACGTGTGTGTCCTCTCCTCTCCGCCGCAACCGGCGGGGCTTGCTGATGACACAACTGTGCCCGTGCGCGTGCTCGCGCGGATCGGGTCTCAGCCCTGAACTTGCGACCCCGGTTCCCCTAGGGGCGAGATGCCGCCGCGCAGGGTGAGCATGACCGCGCGCACGGCTTCGGCCCGCGCCAGGGTGCCGTCCAGCACGGCCACCCACGCCGCGTTGACCAGCGCGTCCGTCGTCTGGAGCAGCCATTCCACCGGCAGGTCGGAGCGCAGGTCGCCCTCGTCCTGGCCGCGCCGCAGCAGGTCGACGAAGGGGGCCAGCGCGGTGCTGTCGCTGCTGGCCAGCTTGGTGTCGCTGTCCAGCTCGTGCTCGTGCAGCAGGAAGTAGTAGCGCTCGCCCATCGCCACGAAGTCGTAGACGACCCGCTCGATCGCGCTCCACGCCGATCCGCGCCCCAGGTCGGCACGGGCCAGCACCTCACCGGTCTCGCGCACCACCTCGTAGGCCAGCCCGCGCACCAGTGCGGCGCGGTCGGGGAAGTAGCGGTGCAGCGTGGTGCGCCCGACCCCCGCCTCCCGCGCGACCGCCGACAGCGACGCCGCGCGGTCCTTGGCGAACACCTGGGCGGCCGCGGTGAGGATGGCCCGGCGGGTGCGCGCGCGGACGCCCGTCTCCTCGGTCACGGCCAGCACCTTACCGACCGCGTCGAACCGTCCTAAGTGGATGGTCAGGCGGGCAGGTAGGTGCCGAAGGACCAGAGGTTGCCCTCCAGGTCGCGGGCGGTGTACTCGCGCGATCCGTGCTCGGTGTCGCCCAGTTCGCGCACCACCCTGGCCCCGGCCGCCACCGCGCTCGCGAAGTGCGCGTCCGGGTTGGCCACGGTGAGGTACAGCCAGCCCGCGCCGGTGCCCTGGTCGGAGGTGCCGATCATGATGATGTTGTCGGCCCAGCCCAGCTCCGCGTGCCGCACCACCCCGTCGGCGTCGGCGTAGACGGCGCGCTCGGTCAGCCCGAACGTGCTGACCAGCCACGGGATCGCGGCGGCCGCGTCGCGGTAGCGCAGGCTGGGGAAGACTGACTGGGTCGTCATGCCCTGCTGTCTACCCGCCACCACCGACACTCGCGAGCGGAACCCCGCGCGCGGGGTTACGGTCCGGCCGTGGCGGAACTCATGGTGATCATCGGGCTGATGCTGGCGACCGTGCTGCTCGTCGGCGTCGGTGAGCGCGTCCGGCTGCCGTACCCGGTCCTGGTGACCCTCCTGGGCATCGCGGTCGCCCTGGTGCCGGGCCTGCCGGTGCTCGTGGTCCCGCCCGAGCTGATCCTGCCGTTGTTCCTGCCGCCGCTGCTCTACGCGACGGCGCAGCGGACCTCGTGGTCGATGTTCAAGGTCCGCTGGCGCAGCATCCTGTTGCTGGCCCTGGTGTTGGTGCTGATCACGGTGGCCGCGGTCGCGGTCACCGCGTGGCTGCTGGTGCCCGGCATCACGATCGCCGCGGCGGTCGCGCTCGGAGCGCTCACGGCTCCGCCGGACCCGGTTGCGGCGGAGGCCGTCGCGGGGCCGCTGCACATGCCGCGCCGTCTCGTCGCGGTGTTGCAGAGCGAGGGTCTGTTCAACGACGCCGTGGCCCTGGTGGTCTACCAGCTCGCGGTCGCTGCGGCGATCACCGGCGCGTACTCCCCGTGGAGCGGGCTCCTGCGCTTCGCGTACTCCGCGCCCGCCGCAGTGGTGCTCGGCCTGGCCCTGGGGTGGTTGGCGCGGTGGACCCTCGCCCGCATCGGCGAGCCGACCGCGCGCAGCGGCCTGACGCTGGTGATCCCGTTCGCGGCGTACCTGGTCGCGGAGGGCCTGCACGCTTCCGGGGTGCTCGCCGTGGTCACGGTGGCGCTCTACATCGGGCACACGGTCGACGAGTCCGACGTGCACGGGCGGCTCAGCGGCGGCGCGTTCTGGGAGGTCGTCGAGCTCCTGGTGACCGGCGTGGCGTTCGGGCTGATCGGCTTGGAGCTGCGCGAAGTCCTCGCCGCGAACGAAGGGCGGCTGTTGGAGATCGGGGGCCGCGCTGCGCTGGTGTGCCTCGTGGTGATCGTGGTGCGGACCGTCTGGCTCGGCATGGGCGCGTGGCTCATCGGCCGCTCCGGCGATCCCGAGCGCGCTCCGCGCAACTGGCGCGAAGGGCTCGTGCTGTCGTGGTGCGGAATGCGCGGGCTCGCCACGCTCGCACTGGCGCTGGCGATCCCGCCGGAGTTCCCCGCCCGCGCCGAGCTGCTGCTCATCGCGTTCGCGGTGATCGTCGTGACCATGGTGCTGCCCGGCCTGACGTTGCCCGTGGTCGTGAAAGCGCTTGGCGTGCAAGCCGAATCCGATGCCGAGCAGGCCGCCGACGAGGCGTTGGCGAAGCGCGCGTACAAGGCGGGGCTGCGGCGGCTGAAGGAGCTCGACGCCGTCCGCGACCTGCCAGAGGACATGGTGGAGAAGATCCAGGCCAAGCAGAAGGGACTCCTCACGGCGCTGTACGCGGACAAGGAACCGCAGAACTACGAGGAGGAGCAGGCGCTGCGCATCCGCACCGTGCAGCTCTTCCGCGAGATCCAGACCGAGGTGCTGGCCGCCGCCCGGCGCGAGATCCTCGCCGCGCGCACCGAACCCGGAGCCGATCCGCAGGCCGTCGACCGCGTCCTCCGCCGCCTGGACCTCCGCAGCGCCCAACTCCACTGACCGCCGTTACGCACCGAATGAGTCATTCGGTGCGTTCAAGTACCTCAATGACTCATTCAGTGCGTAAACCGCGGCGAAGGCGGTTGAAGAGTTTGGGGGTGTTGAAGGCGAGCACGCCGACGTCGACGGTTTCGCGGCGCCACACGGCCACGAACGCGCGCTCCTCGACACTGCCGTCGACGACCTCGACCTTGTCGGAGGGCAGCACGCGTCCGGCGAACTGGATGCGCACGCCGTACTGGTCGGACCAGAAGTACGGCACGTCGGCGCACGACTCCACGAGCGCCCCGGCGAGCAGGTTCCGCACGGCCACCCTGGGTTGCTGAGTGGCGTTGGTCCAGTGCTCCACGCGGTGCCCGCCGACGTGCGCGACATCGCCGACGGCAACCACGCCGGAAAGGCTGGTGCGACAACCGGAATCGCAGGCGACGCCGTTCGCCAGCGAGATGCCCGACCCTTCCAACCAGGTCGTTGTCGGCACCACCCCGACTCCGACGACGACCACGTCCGCTGTGATGGAACTCCCGTCGGTCAGCAGCACCTCGCGCACCCGGTGATCACCGCTGAGCCCGACGACACCGGTGCCGCACAGCAGCCGGACACCGTGGTCGCCGTGCAGCGCCGCGCATGCGGACGCCATCTCCTCGCCCAAGCCCGCCAACGGTTTCGGCGCGGCTTCGAGGACCGTGACGTCGAGGCCGCGAGCCGCGCACGTCGAAGCCACCTCGGCGCCGACGAAGCCCGCTCCGACGACCACGACCCGCTCCGCGCGGTCCAGGTCGGCGCGCAGGGCCAACGCGTCCTCGATCGTCCGGAGGGTGTGCACGCCGCTGAGATCTCCTTGCCCGGCAAGGGTTCTCGGTCGTGCTCCGGTGGCGATCACCACCCCGTCGGTGCGGACGGCTCCGTTGTCGAGCATCACCTCGCCCGCGGAGTGGTCGAGCCCGATGGCGTGCACCCCGAGCATCCACTCCGCCTCCAGCGAAGCCCGCTCGGTGGCGTCGGTGAGCGCGAGGTCGGCCTCCTCGGCGCGGCCGAGCAGGAAGTCCTTGGACAGCGGCGGCCGGTCGTAGGGCTGGTGCGGCTCCTCGCCCACGATGACCAGGCGGCCGTCGAAACCCTGGGCGCGCAGCTGCCTGGCGGCGGTCAGCCCGGCCAGGGACGCGCCCACCACTGTGATCGTCTTCAAGCCACGTCCTGGGCGGCTTGGTGCAACCAGATGACACCGTCGGCAACACTCACTTGGTGGGTTCGCACCGGCTTCTTCGCCGGTAGACAGGTGGGCAGTCCGGTGCGCAGGTCGAAGGAGGCGGCGTGCAGCGGGCACTCCACGAGGCAACCGTCCAGCCAGCCCTCCGACAGCGACGCGTCCTGGTGCGAGCAGGTGTCGTCGATCGCGTAGATCACCCCGTCCGCGTTGAACACCGCGACGGGCACTGCGGCGGCGACGCGGATCGACTCGCCGGGCGGCAGCTCGGACAGCTCACAGACGCGCAACATCGGCACTCCTTGTTGCGGATGATGAGATCTGGTGTGCTCTGCGCAACAGAGTGCGGCCGGAGTCGACAGGCCGTCAAGAGACCCGTCTGGAGCAGTGCGGTCACGCATGGCTACGGTGGGCGCATGGTCAACGGATCGGGGACGGGCCGCAGCGGCGCGAACTCTGTGCAGTCCGTGGACCGGGCGATCAGCGTGCTGGAGATCCTGGCCAAGCACGGTGAGGCCGGGGTGACCGAGGTCGCCACCGAGCTGGGCGTGCACAAGTCGACCGCGTTCCGCCTGCTCGGCGTGCTGGAACACCGCGGGCTGGTGGAGCAGGCCGGTGACCGCGGCAAGTACCGCCTCGGGGTCGGCATCGTCCGGCTGGCCGGGGCGACCGCGTCCCGGCTGGACCTGTCCCAGGAGACCCGGCCGGTCTGCGAGCAGCTGGCGGCGCTGCTCGGGGAGACCGTGAACGTCGCCATCGCCGATCACGACGCCGCCGTCAACGTCGCGCAGGTCCGCGGTTCGGCCGCGGTGACCAGCCACAACTGGGTCGGCAGGCGCACCCCGCTGCACGCGACCTCCAGCGGCAAGATCCTGCTGGCCTTCCTGCCGCCGGAGCAGTTGCGCGTCGCCCTGTCGCGCCCGCTCGCCCGCTTCACCGACAACACCGTGACCTCGACGAAGTCGCTGCGCGAGCAGCTGGTGCGGATCCGCGCCTCCGGCTGCGCCTTCTCGATCGAGGAACTGGAGATCGGCCTGAACGCGGCCGCGGCCCCGGTCCGCTCCTACGACGGAACCGTGGTCGGCGCGATCAGCGTGTCCGGTCCGTCCTACCGGTTGACCGAGCAGCGGTTGCGCGAGATCACCGCGCAGGTGGTCGAGGCGGGTATCGAGGCATCCCGCCGAATGGGCTTCAACTGACGCTGCTCCAAGCGCATTAAGGCGCACGGACGGGGCTTGACACTGCCCTCGGCACGCCCCCATGGTGTCTCCAATTCCACAACACCGTGCGCAATGCGCAACAACCCCTTCCTTTCCTCCAGTTCGCGCGCGCGTGCGCGCGTTCCCCACCTCGCACGTGCTCCATACCTCGAAATCCGCACGGAACGGAGAGAGCCAGTGCCGCAGGAGGTCCGCGCCGTCGTGGCGCACAAGCGCAAGGCGCCGGTCGAGGTCGAGACGATCATCGTTCCCGACCCGGGCCCGGACGAGGCGGTGGTGCGGGTGCAGGCCTGCGGGGTCTGCCACACCGACCTGCACTACCGGGAGGGCGGGATCAACGACGAGTTCCCGTTCCTGCTCGGGCACGAGGCAGCCGGGCTGGTGGAGGCGGTCGGCCCCGGCGTCACCGACCTGGAGCCGGGCGACCACGTGGTGATCGCCTGGCGGGCGCCGTGCGGCGGCTGCCGGTCCTGCCGGCGCGGGCGGCCCTGGTACTGCTTCGACAGCCGCAACGCGACGCGGCCGATGACACTGGTCGACGGCACGCCGCTGAGCCCGGCACTGGGCATCGGCGCCTTCGCCGAGAAGACACTGGTCCACAGTGGACAGTGTGTCAGGGTGGACCCGGCCGCGCGGCCGGAGGTGGCGGGGCTGATCGGCTGCGGGGTGATGGCCGGGTTCGGGGCGGCGGTCAACACGGGCGCGGTGAGCCGGGCCGACACGGTCGCGGTGATCGGCTGCGGCGGGGTGGGCAACGCCGCCGTCGCCGGGGCGGCTGTGGCCGGTGCGAGGCTGATCGCGGCGGTGGACGTCGACGACGCGAAGCTCGACGCCGCAACGCGTTTCGGGGCCACGCACACGGTCAACTCGCGTGAGACGGATCCGGTCGAGGCGGTTCGCGGGCTGACCGGCGGTCACGGCGCGGACGTGGTGATCGAGGCCGTGGGCATCGCCGAGACCTACCGGCAGGCGTTCTACATGCGCGACCACGCGGGCACGGTCGTCCAGGTCGGCGTGCCGACACCGGAGCTGAAGATCGAACTGCCGCTGATCGACCTGTTCTCCCGTGGTGGCGCGCTCAAGTCCAGCTGGTACGGGGACTGCCTGCCCAGCAGGGACTTCCCGCTGCTGATCGACCTCTACCTGAGCGGCAGGCTCGACCTGGACGGGTTCGTCACCGAGACGATCGGGCTGGACGAGGTGGAGCACGCGTTCGAGCGGATGCACTCCGGCCGGGTCCTGCGTTCGGTGGTGGTCTTCTGATGCCCGCCAAGGTGATCATCATCGGCGCGGGGATCGTCGGGTGCTCGCTCGCCGACGAGCTGACCGAGCGCGGCTGGACCGACGTGACCGTGCTCGACCAGGGGCCGCTGTTCGCGACCGGCGGCTCCAGCTCGCACGCGCCCGGCCTGGTGTTCCAGACCAACCCCTCCAAGACCATGACGACCTTCGCCGCCTACACGGTGCGGAAGTTGTCAGCGCTCGACGGCGCCTTCAACCAGGTCGGCGGCCTTGAGGTGGCGACGACGCCGGAGCGGTTGGCGGAGCTGGAACGGCGGTGCGGGTTCGCCGGTGCCTGGGGTGTGCGCGGCGAGCTGCTGACGCCGCGCGAGTGCCGGGAGCTGTGGCCGTTGCTGGACGAGGACCTGGTGCTCGGTGGCTTCCACACGCCGGATGACGGCCTGGCGAAGGCCGTGCGGGCCGGAGAAGCCCAGGCGCTGCGGGCGGTCGCGCGCGGAGCGGTGTTCCGCGGCCACCAACCGGTCGTCGGGATCCTGCAGGAGAACGGCCGAGTCGTCGGTGTTCGCACCGAGTACGACACGTTCGCCGCGGACGTCGTGGTGTCGGCGGCCGGGTTCTGGGGTCGGCGCATCGGCGAGATGGTCGGAATGAGCGTGCCGCTGGTTCCCCTTGCCCACCAGTACGTTCGTACGACGCAACTGTCCGAGTTGGACAATTCTCGGGTGGCAGGTCGGCCGATCCTGCGGCACCAGGACCGCGACCTGTACTTCCGCGAGCACTACGACCGCCTGGGCATCGGTTCCTACGCGCACCGACCGATGCCGGTCGACCTCGACAGCCTTCGCGACGACGGTCCGATGCCGTCGGTGCTGGAGTTCACCGAAGCCGACTTCGCCGGGCCCTGGCAGGACTGCCGGAGCCTGCTGCCCGCGCTGGGCGACGCGAAGGTGGACGAGGGGTTCAACGGGATCTTCTCGTTCACCCCGGACGGGTTTCCGCTGCTCGGCGAGTCCCGCGAGGTGAAGGGCTTCTGGCTGGCCGAAGCAGTGTGGGTCACGCACTCCGCCGGAGTGGCGAAGGCGGTGGCGGAGTGGATCGTCGACGGGCAGTCCACTGTGGAGCTGCACGAGTGCGATGTGCACCGCTTCGAGGACGTCCAACTCGCGCCGGACTACATCGCCGAGCGCGGGTGCCAGAACTTCGTCGAGGTCTACGACATCCTGCATCCGCTGCAGCCCATGGAATCGCCTCGTCCGTTGCGGGTGAGCCCGTTCTACCAACGGCACCGGGAGCTGGGCGCGGTCTTCCTGGAAGCGGCAGGATGGGAACGCCCGCACTGGTTCGAGTCGAACGCGCACCTCGTCGAAGACCTGGCCGTTCCCGAGCGGGACGCGTGGTCGGCGCGCTACTGGTCGCCGATCGCCGCCGCCGAGGCGAAGCACACCAGGGAGAAGGTCGCGCTGTACGACATGACCTCCTTGAAGCGCCTCGAAGTCGCAGGCCCTGGCGCGCTGGACTTCCTCCAGCGCATGACCACCAACAACCTCGCCAAGAAGCCGGGCGCGGTCACCTACACGTTGCTGCTCGACCACGCCGGCGGAGTGCGCAGCGATCTCACCGTCGCCCGGCTCGCTGTCGATCGGTTCCAGGTGGGCGCCAACGGGAACCTCGACCTCGACTGGCTGGCCCGCCACCTGCCTTCGGACGGTTCCGTGCAGATCAGGGACATCACCGCCGGGACGTGCTGCATCGGTGTGTGGGGACCGTCGGCCCGCGATCTCGTCCAACCGTTGACGCGGGAGGACTTCTCGCACAAGGGGTTCGGCTACTTCAAGGCACAGCGCGCGTACCTCGCGAACATCCCCGTGACCGCGATGCGACTGTCCTACGTGGGCGAACTGGGCTGGGAGCTGTACACCACCGCCGACCTCGGGCAGCGCCTGTGGGACGTGCTGTGGGAAGCCGGTCAGGAGCACGGCGTGATCGCGGCCGGGCGCAGCGCCTTCAACAGCCTGCGGCTCGAAAAGGGCTACCGCGCCTGGGGAACGGACATGACGCCGGAGCACGATCCGTACGAAGCGGGCCTCGGCTTCGCGGTGAGGATGGACGCCGGGCACTTCCTGGGCAAGGAGGCGCTGCGCGACGACCCCGAGCGGCGGTTGACGTGCTTGACGCTGGACGACCGCAAGCACGTGGTCATGGGCAAGGAACCCGTGTACCGCAACGGAGATGTCGTCGGCTATGTGACCAGCGCGGCTTACGGCTACACGATCGACAAGCCGATCGCGTACGCCTGGCTTCCCGTGGCGCTGGCCGAGCCCGGCACGCGCGTGGAGATCGGGTACTTCGGTAGCCGGTACCCGGCGACCGTGGCGGCCGAGCCCCTGTTCGATCCGGAGATGTCCCGCATTCGTCGCTGACTCGTCGGAGGAACGATGTACGACGTCATTGTTGCCGGGTTGGGCGGAATGGGCAGCGCCGCCGCGCACCAGCTGGCGAGCAGGGGAGCGCGGGTGCTCGGCCTGGAGAGGTTCGGCCCGGCGCACGACAAGGGCTCCAGTCACGGCGGATCGCGGATCATCCGGCAGTCCTACTTCGAGGACCCGGCGTACGTGCCGCTGCTGCTGCGCGCGTACGAGCTGTGGGAGAAGCTCGAACGCGACACCGGGCGCGAGATCCTGTCGATGACCGGCGGTGTGATGGTCGGCCCGCCGTCGAGCAAGACCGTCGCGGGAAGCCTGCGTTCGGCTCGGGAGTGGGATCTCCCGCACGAGATGCTGGACGCTGGGGAGATCCGCGAGCGGTTCCCGACGCTCGCGCCGAAACCGGATGAGGTCGCGCTGTACGAGCGGCGAGCGGGCTTCGTCCGTCCTGAAGAGACGGTCACGGCGCACATCCAGCTCGCCTCAGCGCAGGCCGACCTCCGTTTCGAGGAGCCGGTGCTGCGCTTCGAGTCCACTTCGGACGGTGTTCGGGTGATCACCGCGAAGGGGTCCTACGAGGCGGGGGAGCTGGTGATCTGCCCCGGGGCGTGGGCGCCGGAGCTGCTGGCCGACCTCGGCGTCCCGTTCGCCATCGAACGCCAGATCCAGTACTGGTTCGAGCCCGCCGGCGGAGTTGAGCCGTTCGACCTCGGCCACCACCCCATCTACATCTGGGAAGACGCGGCCGGAGTGCAGGTCTACGGCTTCCCGGCGCATGACGGTCCGGCCGGTGGCGCGAAGGTCGCGTTCTTCCGCAAAGGTGTCCCGTGCACCCCGGAGACGATCGACCGCACGGTGTACCAGGAGGAGATCGACGCGATGGCCGGACACATGGCCGCGTGCATCCCCTCCCTGCCGGGCCGGTTCCTCCGCGCCGCCACGTGCATGTACACCACCACGCCCGACGAGCACTTCGTGATCGCCCGCCACCCCGCGCACGAGCGGGTCACCGTCGCCTGCGGGTTCTCCGGGCACGGCTTCAAGTTCGTGCCCGTGGTCGGCGAGATCCTGGCCGACCTCGCCCTCACCGGCCGCACCGAGCACCCGATCGCACTGTTCGACCCGAGCAGGAGCTTCACATGACCTCTTCGCTGATCCCCACCCTGCCCGGCCGCGACTACACCGACCCCGACACCTTCCGCCGCGAGCAGGAACGCATCTTCGAGCAGATGTGGTTCTGCGCGGTCAGATCCGACGAACTGGCCAAGCCGGGCGCCTTCCGGACTGTCCACATCGGATGCGAGAGCGTCATCGTCACCCGCGGCCGCTCGGGCGCTCCGCGCGCGTTCCTCAACATCTGCAGGCACCGCGGAGCGAAGCTCTGCGTCGAGGAGACCGGCGAGGTGCGTCGCGCGTTCCAATGCCCGTACCACGCGTGGACCTACGACCTGGACGGCAAGCTGATCGCGGCGCCGAACCTGACCAAGATGCCCGACATCGACCGCACGGCCTACGGGCTGGTCGGCGTGCACCTGCGGGAATGGCTCGGCTACGTGTGGGTGTGCCTGGCCGAGGAACCGCCGTCGTTCGAGGACACCGTGCTGCGCGAGGTCGTCGACCGGCTCGGCGACGCGGAGTCGCTCGACCGCTACCAGGTCGCCGAACTCTCGCTCGGGCGGCGGATCACCTACGACGTCAAGGCGAACTGGAAGCTGATCGTCGAGAACTTCATGGAGTGCTACCACTGCGCGACGATCCACCCCGAGCTGACCGAGGTGCTGCCGGAGTTCGCCGACGGGTACGCCGCGCAGTACTACGTCGGCCACGGTGCGGAGTTCGCCGCGGAGGCCAAGGGCTTCACCGTCGACGGGAGCGAGGGATTCGGGCGCCTGCCCGGGATCGGCGACGACCAGAACCGGAGGTACTACGCGATCACCATCAAGCCGCAGGTGTTCGTCAACATGGTGCCCGACCACGTCATCATCCACCGGATGTTCCCGCTCGCGGCCGATCGCACGGTGGTGGAGTGCGACTGGCTGTACTCGCCGGAGGTCGTGCGCGAGGGCCGCGACGTCTCGCGCTCGGTCGAGCTGTTCCACCGGGTGAACCAGCAGGACTTCGACGCGTGCGAGCGCTGCCAGCCCGCGATGGGCTCGCGCGCCTACCGCTGCGGCGGTGTGCTGGTGCCCAGCGAGCACCACATCGGGGAGTTCCACAAGTGGGTGGTCGAACGGACGGCTGACAACGGATAGTCGCCTTCCTTCGGCCGGGGCGGAGGTCCGGCGGGTGGGCTAGGGGTGGATCACTCGGCAGAAGGGACCTCCGATTCCTGAGCTGTACATCGGCGGCAGGTGGGAGTCGGCCCGCGCCGGAGGGCGGCGCGAGATCCGGTGTCCTGCCGACGACGCCGTCGTGTCTACTGTGGACGAAGCGACCCGCGAGGACACCGAGGCCGCGATCGCCGCCGCCAGAAAGGCTTTCGACACCTGGCCCTGGCCGCGCACGCCCGCGCCCGAGCGCGCAGCACTGCTGCTGGCGGTCGCCGACCTGCTCCAGCGCGACAAGGCGGAGTTCGCCCGCGCGGAGTCGCTGGACACCGGCAAGCGCCTGGTGGAGAGCGAGTACGACATCGACGACGTCACGGCCTGCTTCCGCTACTTCGCGACTCAGGTCGGGGCGGAGTCGGGGCGCGTTGTCGACGCCGGGCAAGCCCAAAGCCCATCATGTTGTGCACTGGAGCAACGGCGGGCCGACCAGCCTGGACAACATGGTCCTGCTCTGCTCGCACCACCATCACCTACCGCACCACGGAGACTGGGAAATCCGCTTCGAGGGCGGGTTGCCGGTGTTCATCCCACCCGGGTGGGTGGACCCGGAGCGCACAGCGCGGCGCAACATCCGGCTGGATCAGCGGCTCGCCTGCTGAATGGCGGATGACCAGGCTCATCGGCGGTGGGAGAATCACGCGAAGGGGCAACATCTCGTCGATCACCCACGATGGAGGCCGTCATGCGTGTGGTCGGGCTGTTCCTCGCCGTCGTTCTGGGCCTGGCCGGACTTGCGGCTCCGGCGGGCGCGGCGGTGCCGTTTCCGCGCGTCGACGCGAGCCGGTTCGTCTACGTCCAAGGGCAGACGTTCGCGGTGTACAAGTCCAACATGGACGCGCTGGAGCGCAACGCCCAGCTGAAACCCAAGGGGCTCAACGATGTTCTCGCCAGCGCGAATCGCAAGGGGCGGGCGCTGTGCCGCGGGACGCATCTCGAGTCGGGACTCTCGCCCAAAGGCTTCTGCTGGCAGGACGGGGAAGACGACGACGCCAACGCGTGGATTCCGCAGGGGCTGACGGGATCGGGCGACGCGCAGGCCGACGGGACCGTCGGGGGGAAGCGGATCATCGCGGCCAGCTGGCACACTCAGGGGGACACCTTCACCAGGGTCTCCTTCCTCGACGAGAAGACGTTGGCGTACCGGCACGTGCTGCTGGTGGAACCGCACGCGGCCGGGGACTTCCGGGCGATCTCCAGTCACGGGGACGGTCTGTCGTGGTACGGGAACTACCTCTACCTGGCGCAGGGGAGCGTGCTGCGTGTGTTCGACCTGCGGCACTTCTGGGCGATGGACACCGCGCCCGCGCACGTGGGGCGCAATGCCAACGGGCGGTTCTCGGCGCGGTACCACGCATGGGCGCTCCCGCAGATCGGGGCCTACTGGTACGAGGGCGGCGGCTGCGCCGCCATCAACGGGGGCAAGCCCTGCTCCTCCAGTCTCTCGCTGGACCGGGGGACGAACTCCATGATCGTTTCGGAGCACGTCGCCAAAGGCGGGAACGGGCGAGTGGTGCGGTGGCCGCTCGATCCCGGAACGGGATTGCTTCGAACTGAGCCGAATGGATCGGTCCGCGCCGTCGAGGCATTCCGCTCGCCGGTGTGGGGTATGCAGGGCGCCGTCGCGCACAACGGCTACGTGATCGTCTCCGGCGCGTGCGCCCAGCACGCGGGCAAACCCGTCGACCTGCCCAGCTGCCTGCACGGCGGAGTGGCCGGGCAAAGCATTTCCCAGTTGACCGAGGCTCCTGTCAACAACCAGAACCTGTCCTACTGGCCCGCGACCGGTGAGTTGTGGTTGATGAACGAGCAGCTGCGGGAACGCGTGGTCGTGCACGTGCCCTGGCGTGCCCTGACCGGTAAGTAATTCCGTGGAGGCACGCGCTTAATCTGCGTGCCCTTCGTTTGCTTGAGGAAGATTTTACGTCGGGACAGGCCCAGGACCAGGATCTTTTCCTGGTTCAGGTCTGGCCGAATTCTGAAGGATTGTCAGCTTGACTTCACTTTCCCGGGTGCGACCCTAAATGTGCGTTAAGGCAGCGGTGATGCAGGTCACACTCGGATAATGGTGTGATCGGGCGTCTGCTAGCTTTGCCCTCGATCGATTCCGGGTAGCACCCCGGCAGAATCGAAATCAGCAGAACTTCATTCCCGCCGGTGATCTGTGCGCCCTGGTCACCGGCCTGCGGGGCGGTCGGCTCAAGTCAGGACCCCCAGCCCGACTTGGGCCGGCCTGCCCTCCCCCTCGGGTGCGCAGTGCTCCCTGGCGAGGAGCCGGAACAGATCCGGCATCCGGTACCGGTCCTCACCACCGGCGAGCAGCACCCGGGACGCGGCGAGGCTTTCCAGTAGCCGAGCCGCCTTCTCCGAGCTCACTCCGGCGAGCGCCCCAGCTACCGCCGGAGTGATCTCGGAGAACCCCAGCAGTCCCAGCCGCCGGAACAGCCGGCCCGCGTGCGGGCCCAGGGCGTGCACGCTGCTCGCCAGCGTCGCACGCAGGTCCAGTCCGCCGTGGCGCAGCTCCGTCAGCCGGCACGCGTCGTCAGCGAGCCGGTCGGACAGCCGCTGCAGCGTCCACTGTGGATGGTCGGCGAGCTTGGCGCCCACGATGCGGAGCGCGAGCGGCAAACCCTCGCACAGGAACGCGATGCGCCGTGCCGCGAGCTGTTCGGCGGCCACCCGGTGCTCGCCCGCGAGGGTGCTGAGCAGGGCGAGCGACTCCTGCGAGCTCAAACCGGTCAGCTCCACGCGGTGCGCGCCCGCCAGCCCGGTCAGCCGCCTACGCGAGGTGACCAGCACGGCGCAGTCGCCCGCGCCCGGCAGTAACGGCGCCACCTGCTCCTCGTCGGCGACGTTGTCCAACACCACAAGCACGCGGCGCTGCGCGAGGACGCTGCGGTAGAGCGCGGTGCGTTCGGCGGGACCCTCGGGGACCGGCGAGCCGAGCGCGCGCAGGAACCCGGCCAAAGCGTCCATTGTGGACACGGGATCGCGCAGGTCCACGTAGAGCTGTCCGTCGGGGAAAGCGGTGCGCAGCCGGTGGCCGACGCGCACGCCGAGCGCGGACTTCCCGGTCCCGACAGCCCCGGTGATCACCGCGAGCGGTGGGGCGTAACCGGAGGACGGCCCCGTCAGGGTGGCGCACAGCTGGTCGGCCTCGGCGATCCGGCCGGTCAGGTCTCCGATGTCGGCAGGCAGCTGGGCGGGCCGGATCTCCAGTGGCGCGGCGGTGATCTGCTGCTCGACCTGGAGCAGGTACGCGCCGGGCTCGGTCAGTGCGGCGCGGGCCGCGTCGAGCGCGCGCAGCGCTTCGGTCTGCCGCCCCGAACGGTGCAGGGCCGTCATGAGCAGGCCGTGCAGCCGTTCGCGCAACGGATACCGCTCGACCAGCCGGGTCAGCGCGGGAACCAGGTCGCCGCCGCGGCCCAGTTCCAGCTCCAGCTCGGCATACTCCTCGGTGACCTCCGCGCGCCGTTGTTCAAGGGCCTCGGTGTCCACGCCGATGCCGGGGAGCACCGGGCCACGGAACTCCTCCAGCGCCTCGCCCAGGTACCGCGCCTTGTCCTCCCGGCGCGCCGCGGCCCGGCCCGTGCGGACCAGCGCCTCGAACCAGCGCAGATCCAAGCGGTGGCCGTCCAGCTCCACCAGGTAGCCGGGGGAGCGGGTGACGATCACCCCGGGATCACCGCCGGAACCGGCGAAAACCTTGCGCAGCCCGGAAACCGCGATCTTGACCTGCTTGCGCGCGGCGGCGGCCGGGCGGTCCGGCCACGCCGAGGCGACCAGCTCGTCCACCCCGACGACCTGCCCGGCGCGCAACAGCAGGACGGCCAGGAGCGCGCGTTGCCGCTTCCCGTTGACCGGGATGCGGCCCCGCTCGCCCCTGACCTCCAAATCTCCCAGGACCCGGAATTCCATCTGGCACCCCCCTGCCCTGTGACCAGGATGCCGTTGCGCGCTGAAGGCTCGCTAAATACCGAGCGGATACCGCGGCCATACCGGGTGCTACAACCGGTTCAGGTACTCCACCACCGGTGCGGGCCCGTCCTCGGCGTTGATCAGCTTCGCCAGCGCGGTCGTGCGTTCGCGGTAGCCCGGCTCGGTCACCGCCGCGTGGATCGCGGCACCGAGCCGGTCCGCGGTGATCGACTGCATCGGGACCGCGGGGGTGGCGACACCGAGCTCGGCCAGCCTGACCGACCAGAACGGCTGGTCGGCCAGCACCGGAACGGGGACCGCGGGCACGCCCGCCCGCATCGCCGCCGCGGAGGTGCCCGCGCCCGCGTGGTGCACGACCGCGGCCATCTGGGGGAACAGCCACTCGTGCGGCACATCGCCGATGGAGATCACGTTCTCGTCCGCCACCGAACTCAGGTCCGCCCAGCCCGCCTGGATCACGCCGCGCACCCCGGCCTGCCGCAGCGCGGTCGCGGCGAGACGGCCGAGCCGTTCGCCGTCACCGGGGACCATGCTGCCGAAGCCGATGAACACCGGCGGCGGACCCGCGTCGAGGAACTCCACCAGCTCCGCGGGCGGTTCGTAGCCGGGCGCGACGTGCGGCCACCAGTAGCCGGTGACCTCAAGGCCCTCGCGCCAGTCGGCCGGGCGCGGGATCACGTGCCTGCTGTAGCCGTGGAAGGCGGGCCACTTCTCGGCGTCCTGCCTGCGCAGCGCATCGCCGATGGCGATCTTCGGCAGTCCGAAGCGCTCGCGGACGGCGGCGGTGGCCGAGCCCATGGTCATGGCCAGCACGCGGGTCATCGCCCGCCCCGCGAGCAGGTTGCCGACCGGACCGAACGAGCCGCCCTTGCTCAGCACGGGCGCGAACTCGCGGGTGGGGTAGCCGGGCGCGAGGAACACCCCGGCGCTGGGGATGCCCAGGCCCTTGGCGGTCACGTAGCCGACCGAGGCGACCAGCGGAGCCGCCAGCAGGACGTCCGGCCCCTCCTCCGCGGCGACCTCCGCGAGGGCCAGGGCGCCGTTGACCATCTCGCTTTTCAGCACCTTCATCTGCCTGAACAGGCCGACTGCGGAGGACTTGGACTGCGACCACCGCTGGCCGTGAGCCGACTGCATGGTCTCGCGCGGATCTCCGGGCAGACCGCGGAAGCCGAGCCCGCACGCGCGCACGTACTCCTCGAAGGCGCCGTGCGTGACGATGGTGACCTTGTGCCCTTCAGCTGCCAAGCGCACGCCGAGCCCTGTGTAGGGGGCGACATCCCCACGAGAACCGGCGGTCGCGAGTAGGACATGCATGGCTGGATCTCCCGGACACGATGCTCGACCCCGCAAGCGGGTCTTCGGAAAAGAGCGGTCGACGACAACGCTAGCTCCGGGCCGCTGTATGAAGGCACGCGTGGTGCGCACTCGGAACAATCTCCTTGCCCTCGCGGCGGCGGTCGTGCTAACAGCGCTGTTCACCTGGGGATCGACGCTGATCGACCTCCAGGTGTACCGAGCGGGCGGGCACGCCTGGCTCAACGGACTGCCGCTGTACGGCGACGGATTCCCCTACCTGCCCAGCGACACGGGGTTGCCCTTCACCTACCCGCCGATCGCCGCGGTGCTCTTCGCCCCGCTCGCGCTGCTGCCGATGACCGGCGCGGTGATGGTGCTGACGTTGCTGACCGTGCTCGCGCTGGCCGGGACCTGCGTGCTCGTCGTGCGCCACCTCGGCAGGAACTGGTTGCTGGGATTGGGTTTCACGCTGCTGTGCGTGCTGGTCGAGCCGGTGCGCTCGACGTTGTGGCTCGGCCAGATCAACGTGCTGCTGATGGTCGCCGTCGTCGCGGACTGCCTGCTGCCGAGGACGCCGTGGCCGCGCGGGCTGCTGATCGGCCTGGTGGCGGCGATCAAGCTGACTCCGGCGGCGTTCGGTCTGTACTTCGTGGTGGCGCGGCAGTGGCGGCCGGCAGGCAACGTGGTCCTGGGCTTCCTCGGTGCCACCGCACTGGGATTTCTCTTGGCGCCCAAAGATTCCCTGGCCTATTGGTTCGGTGTTCTCGCCAAGACCGACCGGATCGGCGCGTCGTGGTCGCGGGACAACCAGTCACTGCGCGGGCTGCTCGCGCGGAGCGGCCTGCCGGAATCGACCGTCGTCGCGTTGTGGGCCGTGGGTGTCGTGGTGGTCGTCGCGGTGTCGTGGTTCGTCGCGGCCCGGCTGCGGCGACGGGGCGAGGACCTGCTGGCGCTGACCGTGGTCGCGGTGGCGGGGCTGCTCGCGTCGCCGGTGTCGTGGACGACGCACTGGGTGTGGGTGGTGCCCGCGCTGATCGGGCTGGTGCTCGCGCGGAACCGGGTGTGGCTGGCGGTGGTGGCGGTGTTCTTCGCCGAGCCGCACCGGCTGATGTCGCCGCACGGGCACTTCCTGTGGTGGCAGCACCTGGTCGGCAACGCCTACCTGATCATCGCCGCCGCACTACTTGTGCAACTCATCGGTTGCACATCGCGGGAGGATGTGCAACTCTTGGGTTGCGCCAAACGAGAGGACGTGCACCATGAGCAGCACTGACCGCATCGAGCGGGAGCTTGTGATCAACGCGCCGGTCGCCCGGGTGTGGGCCGCGATCACCGAGCCGGACCAGATCATGAAGTGGCTGGGGGACTTCGCCGAGATCGACCTGCGGCCCGGTGGCCGGATGGTCTTCGGCTGGTCCGCCCACGGCCGGTTCAACGCCGTGATCGACGAGGTCGAGCCGACCTCGCGGCTGGTCTACCGCTGGAGCAGCGAGGACGGGGCGGAGGTGACCGACGGGAACTCCACGCGGGTCGAGTACAGCCTGGCGGCGGAGGGCGCGGGGACTCGGCTTCGCTTGGTGGAGACCGGATTCGACGCGCTCGCCTACGAGCCCGAGGTGCGGGCCGCCAAGCACGCGGACAACGTCGGTGGCTGGCGGGCCGAGCTCGGCGAGTTGAAGGAGTACGTGGAAGCGTGACTTCCGGCGACGTGGTCTTCTCAGCGGAGGCGGCATGACGGTCGACGAGGTTCTCGCGGCGCTCGCCGATCCGATGCGCAGGCGGGTGCTGGACCTCATCGCGGCGCGGGGGGAGTGCTCGGCGACCGTGCTCGCCGCCGAGCTCCCCGTGACCAGGCAGGCCGTGGTCAAGCACCTGGGGGTGCTGGAGAAGGCGGCCCTGGTGGAGGGGCGGCGGCACGGTCGAGAGGTGCGCTACGCCGTGCGCCCGGAGGCCCTGGGTGCGACCGCGCGGTGGATGGACCACGTGGCGGCGGAGTGGGACCGCAGGCTCGCGGCGATCAAGCGGATCGCGGAGGAGCCGTAGCGAAGTTCGCGGGGTCGTCGTCGGGCAGCGTCCAGCCCGGCACCAGCACCGGCGGGGACACGCCGAGAACGATCAGCGCGGAGATCGTGCTGGACGTGAGCGGTCGACATGGCCACTCTCGGTAGAGCTGGGTGAACGGTTCGCGGCCGAAGACCGCCTCGACCGGGAGGCCGAACACCGCGCAGATGCGAAAGGCCAGGTCGAGGCTGGGGGCAGTGGTCGCCCCGTTCGAGCGCGGCGCGGCTCACGCCCCGCTCGGCGCGGAGCACGGGCTACCGGTCGAGCAGGGGCTCCAGGCCGCCGATGAGGGCGTTCAGGCCGAACTCGAACTGGGCGTCCCCGCCGCTGGTCGCGGCCAGCTCGCCCGCGAGGTCCACGACGGTCGGGTAGTCCACTTCGGACAGTGAGGCCATGGTCGCGCGCAGCCGCCGCCGTCCTTCGCGGTCCTGCTTCTCCGCGTTCATCTGGGACTCCCACAGCGCGGCGCCGAGCACGAAGGTGAACAGCGTCGTGTGCGCCCGCGCGGCGTCCTCCTTGCTGAAGCCCGCTTCTCGCAGCGCGCGCACGACCGTTTCCGTCGCCGCGGCGGTTTCCGGGCCCTTGAGCGGGCGACCGGCCAGGATGCGCAGCAGGCACGGGTGCTCCAGCAGCAGCTCCCGCAGTCCGGTCGCGATCGAGCGGATCTGGTGCTGCCACGGGCCTTGCGCGGTGGAGAGCTGTCGCGCCCCGAGCAGGTGGTCGCGGACGGCGTCGACCAGTTCGTCCTTGTTGCGGAAGTACGTGTAGAGCGCCATCGGGCCGACGCCCAGTTCCTTGGCGAGTGCGCGCAGGCTGAACGCCTCGACGCCGTCGGCCGTCATCAGCCGCAGCGCGGTGGTGACGATCAGGTCCGGGTTGAGGGTGTTGCGCGGGGCCCTCGTGCGCTTGTCGGACATCACTTCTCCCGGTCGCCGACGCTACTGTACGGTGTACTGTACGCCGTATAGAACAGCGAGAGGCAACGTCCATGCGCGCAGTGCAGATCACCGAGTTCGGTGGCCCCGAGGTGCTGACCCCGACCGACCTGCCGGACCCCGTCGCCGGGCCCGGTCAGCTGCTGATCGCGGTGGACCGGGCGGGCGTCAACTACGCCGACACCCACCAGGTCGAGAACTCCTACCTGGCCCCGGCGTCGCTGCCGCTGGTCCCGGGTGGTGAGGTCGTCGGCCGCACCGAGGACGGGCGCCGCGTCGTCGCGCTGCTCAACGGTGGCGGCTACGCGGAGAAGGCCGTCGCGGCCGAGCACAGCGCGTTCGACGTGCCCGAAGGCGTCAGCGACGGCGCCGCGCTGGCGCTGGTGCTCCAGGGGACGACCGCCTGGCACCTGCTGCGGACCTCCGCGCGGATGGCCGAAGGGGAGACCGTCGTCGTGCACGCCGCGGCCGGGGGCGTCGGCTCCCTCGCGGTGCAGTTGGCCAAGCAGTGGGGCGCGGGCCGCGTCATCGCCACCGCGTCGACGGAGGCCAAGCGCGCCAAGGCCGTCGAGCTCGGTGCGGACGTCGCGGTGGACGGCGCTCCCGAGGGCCTGAAGGAGCGGCTCATCGAGGCCAACGGCGGCAAGCGCGTCGACATCGTGCTGGAGATGGTCGGCGGCCCCACCTTCGACGCTTCCCTTGCCGCGCTTGGTCGTTTCGGCAGGCTCGTCACTTACGGGTCGGCCTCGCGGGAGGCCGCGACGCCGGTCGTCCCGGCCGCGCTGATGCGGGGCTCCAAGTCCGTCGTCGGTTTCTGGCTGGCCGACTGCTTCGGCGCTCCCGGCATGATCGCCGGCCCGCTGGTCGAGCTGTTCGCGCTCGCCGGGAAGGGACAGCTCACCGCGGTCGTCGGCGGCGACTACCCGCTGTCCGAGGTCGCCAAGGCGCACAACGACATCCGCGCTCGCCGCACCGTCGGCAAGCTGCTCCTCGACCCCAGCCGCTGACCCAGCCGTCACCGACCACGGCATCCAGGAGGTTTCCATGAGCATCAGCAAGGTTCTCTACACCGCGCGCGCCACCGTGGACGGCGGGCGCGAGGGCAAGTCGGTCAGCGGGGACGGCCGCCTCGACGTGGCGCTCGCCCCGCCCGCCGAGCTGGGTGGTTCCGGCAACGGCACCAACCCCGAGCAGTTGTTCGCCGCCGGGTTCGCCGCCTGCTTCCACAGCGCGCTGAAGTTGGTGGCGCGCAAGGAGAAGCTGGACGTCACCGGCTCCACCGTCGCCGCCGAGGTGGGCATCGGGCCGCTGACCGAGGGCGTGGGCTACGGGCTCAGCGCGCACCTCGTCGTGAGGGTGCCTGGCCTGGACCGCGCGGTCGCCGAACGGCTCGTCGAGGCAGCAGACCAGGTGTGCCCGTACTCCAACGCCACCAGGGGCAACATCCCGGTCAGCCGCACGGTCGCCTGACCCCGGTGGTTAAGCTCCCCGGGAGTCTTCGAAGGGGGAGGGAAGATGGCGATCCGGCCGCTGCGCTATTTCGGTGACCCGGTGTTGAAGTCACCGTCGGAGCCGGTGACGGTGTTCGACGCCAAGCTGAAGTCCCTTGTGGACGACCTGATGGAGACGGTCACCCTGCCGGGCCGCGCCGGGCTCGCCGCGCCGCAGATCGGGGTCGGGCAGCGCGCGTTCAGCTACCTCGTCGAGGGGCAGCACGGCTACGTGATCAACCCGGAGATCGTCGAGCTGTCGGAGAAGATCCAGGACGGCGTGGAGGGCTGCCTGTCCGTGCCGGGGATGAACTTCCCCACCCGCAGGGCCGCGTTCGCCACCGTGCGCGGCGTGGACGTGAACAACGAGCCCGTCGTGGTGAGCGGCCGCGGCGAGCTGGCCCGGTGCCTGCAGCACGAGACGGACCACCTCGACGGGCTGCTCTACCTCGATCGGCTCGATCCCGCGCAGCGCAAGGAAGCCTTCCGCCTGGCCCGCGCCTCGGACTGGTTCTGGAAGTCCCGCTGAGCCGAGTTTGACCGGCCGCGGCGCCGGGCACCCGGGGAGCGCCAAGCCTCGCGCAGCCACGGGAGACGCCATGCTGAGCCAGGACGACCAGGCCCGCTTCCGGGAGATCGAACGCCACCTCGCCCAGGAGGACCCGCGCTTCGCGCGAGCGCTCGGCGAGGGCCGTCCTCGACGTCCGGCGGGGGACGTGTGCTTGTGGGCGGTGACGGTGTTCGCGCTCGCCGCGGTCGCCATCGTCACCGCCGTCCTGGCGATGTCGTTCTCCCTGCTGCTCTTCGGAGCGGTGCTGATCGGCGCGGGGATGCTGTTGCGCCGCAGGCACATCCACCGCGGCCAGCGGCTCAGCCCACCACGCGAGCAGCCTCCCGGCGCCGCTGCGGCAGGCTGAGCAGCACGTAGACCACCAGCGCCACCACCAGCCCGACCGCCCAGCTGTAGTCGTAGAGCGGCTTCAGCAATGGGATCAGCCCGTCCTCGGGGAAGGGCCCCTTGCCGGGCTCGGAGTACGCGCCGCCGACGGCCGCCACGCTGCCGACGACCGTGGCCACCACCGCGTTGAGGTTCCAGCCGCCGGTGAACCAGTACCGCCCGCCCCGCCGGTAGAGGTCGGGCAGGTGCAGCTCCTTCTTGTCCAGCAGCCAGTACCCGGCGGCGAGCACGCCCGCGATCGAGCCGAGCAGCCCGCCGTAGAAGCCCAGCCACACGTAGATGTAGATGTTCGGGTCGGCGACCAGGTGCCACGGCTGGATGGCGATGCCGAGCACGCCGGTGATCAGCCCGCCGACCCGGAAGCTGATCAGCCGGGGCGCGGCGTTGGAGAAGTCGTAGGAGGGGCTGACCACGTTGGCCGCCACGTTCACCGACAGCGTCGCCACCATGACCGTGAACAGGCTCAGCGCCACCACGAGCGGGTTGTCGAACTTCTCGGTGAGCTTGATCGGGTCCCAGATCGCCTCGCCGTAGATCACCGCGGTGCCCGAGGTGATGAAGATCGACAGCAGCGCGAAGAAGGACATCGTGGTGGGCAGGCCGAGCACCTGGCCGAGCGCCTGCTGCCGCTGGCTGCCGCCGAAACGGGTGAAGTCCGGCATGTTCAGCGACAGGGTGGACCAGAAGGCGATCATGCCCATCAGCGAGGGCGCGAACACGCTCCAGAACTCGACGCCCCAGCCCAGCTTGGACGGCTGCTCCAGGATCGGGCCGACCCCGCCCGCCTCGACCAGCACCCACACCAGCAGCGCGACGGCGGCCACGATCACGAACGGCGCCGCCCAGTTCTCGAAGCGCCGCAAGGTCTCCATGCCCCGCCAGATGATCACCATCTGGACCGCCCAGAAGAACAGGAACGCCGCCCACAGCGTCCACGGCTGGCCGAGCACCCGGTCGGCGTCGCGCCACCAGGAGCCGAGCAGCTTCCCGGCCAGCGCGTAGATCGCCTCACCACCGATCCAGGTCTGGATGCCGAACCAGCCGCAGGCGATGAACGCGCGCAGCAACCCGGCGAAGTTCGCGCCGCGCACCCCGTAGAAGGCGCGGGCGAACACCGGGAACGGCACGCCGTACTTGGTGCCCGCGTGGCTGTTGAGCAGCATCGGGATCAGCACCAGCAGGTTGCCGAGGGTGATCGTGACGAAGGCCTGCACCCAGCTCATGCCCAGCGCGATCAGCCCGGAGGCCAGCAGGTAGCTGGGGATGTTGTGCGCCATGCCGATCCACAGCGCGGCGAAGTTGTAGGTGGTCCACGTGCGCCTGGCGATCGGTACCGGAGCCAGTTCCTCGTTGTAGTACGGGCTGTGCTCGATGGAGGCCGGATCGGTCAGTTCCACCCGTCCGTCGGCTTGCGCGGTCTGGCTTTCATCGCTCGGTGGAGAGGAGGGCAGCGCCATGGATCACTCCTCGTTTCTGCTGGTGGGCACACATCGTCGGGGGCGAAGGCGGCGTGCGGGAGGGGCAGAGTGTCACAGCTTTGCCCAGTTGACCACACACTCTGTCCATTCGCGCCCGCCGATGGTGCCCACCCGCAGAGCGTCAGCCGATCAGCCGCGGACGCGGTCCCTGATCCACCGGCCCGCCTCCTTGAGCACCCCGGTGCCGGCGAAGGTGTTGCCCGCGCAGGTGCCCGTCTTGAACACCGCGCCGGAGCGGTGGTCGTCGGAGAAGTTCCAGTTGATCCAGCTGATCTTCTTCTGCGCCATCAGGTCCAGGTAGCGCTGCGAGCGCGCGAAGTCGTTGGCGCCCTCACCCGCGGAGTTCTGGGTGCCGAACTCCGTCACGAAGACCGGCAGCTTGTCGGCCGCCCTGGACAGCGTGTTCAGGTACTCGTCGTCGTGCGACGCGGCGTAGAAGTGGAAGGTGTACATGAGGTTGCCCAGCGTCAGCGGGTTGTTCGCCACCTCGGACTCGTTCTTGCCGTAGGAGACGCCGAACGAGGACCACGCGGGGGTGCCGACCAGCACGACCGCGTCGCTGTCCTTGGCGCGGATCACCGGGATCAGCTGCTCCGCGTAGCTCTTGATGCGGGACCAGGTGACGCTGTTGCCGTTGGGCTCGTTGGCGATCTCGTAGAGGATGTTCGTCTTGTTCTTGTGCCGCTCGGCGATCTCGGTGAAGAACGTCTTGGCGCGGGCGAGGTTGTAGTTCGGGTCGCCCGGCGTCAGCATGTGCCAGTCGACCAGCGCGTACATCCCGCGCTTGGTGGCCTCCTCGATGTAGTTGTGGACCATGTCGGTGAACTTGCGCGGGTTGGTCTCGTAGCCGCCCTCCTGGATGTACATCGAGATCCGCAGGACGTCCGCGCCCCAGTCGTTGGCGAGGGCGTCCAGCGACGCGGGCTTGACGCACTGGCTGTACCACTGGATGCCGTGCGTGCTCATGCCGCGCAGCTGGATCTGCTGGCCGCTGGAGTTGCAGAGTTTCGTTCCGCAGACCCGGAGTTGGCCGTTCGCGACCGCAGCCCCGCTTGCGGGGGCAAGCATCGGTGCCGTGGACGAGCCCTCAGACGGTACTGACGTCTCGACCGCCGAGGCGCTTGGCGCGAGCAGGGCGCCAGCGAAGACCGCGGTCGCGGAGACGAGCGTGCGAAGCGTGTGCCGACCCATCACTTCTCCTCCCGGAACGGAAGTCGGTGCAGGGATCACCGAGGGGACTTCCGGATGGCGCGCGGCGGCGGTTGGACTGGTTGTCCAGTAAATAGTTAAGTTAGTTTCCTAACAGTGTGACCGATGCTAGTGAGCTGGATCACCGAGAGTCAACCGGCAAAGAACTGTTTGACGGTTGACGCCGGGCAGGCCAGACTCGGGGCATGGAAACCGAGCTGGAGGGGTTGCGGGTGCTCGCCCACCCGCTGCGGCTGCGCATCCTGTCCCTGGTCACCGGGGCGGCGATGAGCGCGGCCGAGGCGGCGCGGGAACTCGGCGAGAGCCAGGCCAACGTCAGCTACCACATGCGCAGGCTGCACGACGCCGGTCTGCTGGAGGTCGCCGAGGAGGTCGAGATCCGCGGCGGCCGGGCCAAGCGGTTCCGGCACAACCACGACAGCGGCGGCCGGGTGAAGGCGCGCGGGCGCGAGGACCACGTGCTGCTCGCCGCGACGATGGGCGCGGAGCTGCGGCGCCGCGCGGGCAGGCGCGCCCTGGACGTCCCGGGAGCGACCACCGACGCCGAGCTGTGGGTCGATCCGGAGGTGTGGAACCGGGTCCGGCAGGCGGTGGTGGAGCTGGCCGAGCGGCTGCACGAGGCCGCCCGCCCGCCGCGCACCGAGGGCACCGTGCACGTCAACGCCACCATCGCGTTGTTCCAGATGGAGGACGAGTGAGCCTGCCCGGAATGCGAAAGCCGTTGCGGCACAAGCCGTTCCGCTTCCTCATGGCGGGCAGGACGATCGTCCACCTCGGCAACGCGGTCGCGCCCATCGCCCTGGCCTTCGCGGTGCTCGACCTGACCGGGTCGATGATCGACCTGGGCGTCGTGGTCGGCGCGCGCTCGATCGCCAACGTCGTCCTGCTGCTCTTCGGCGGCGTGCTCGCCGACCGGCTGCCGAGGGCGTTGGTGCTGCAGGGGTCCACGACGCTCGCCGGGCTGACCCAGGGACTCGTGGCGACCAGTGTGCTCGGCGGGTTCGCGTCCGTGCCGCTGCTGATCGGGCTGAGCGTGCTCAACGGGGCCGCGGCGGCCGCATCCATCCCCGCGACCGCTTCCTTCGTGCCGCAGACGGTTCCGGCCGAGCTGCTGCGCCCGGCGAACGCGCTCGCCAGGATGGGCGTCACGACGGCGACGATCGTCGGCACCTCGGCGGGCGGGTTGCTCGTCGCGGCGGTCGGGCCCGGCTGGGGCATCGCCTTCAACGCGGCGACGTTCCTGGCCGCTTCGGTGCTCTTCGGCAGGATGCGCTTCGCGACGGCCGTCGTGTCCACTGTGGAGCGTTCCCGGCCGCTCGCGGAGCTGCGCGAGGGGTGGCGGGAGTTCACCTCGCGCACCTGGGTGTGGGCGGTGGTGCTGCAGTTCATGGTGGTCAACGCGGTGATCGTGGGGACGACCGCGGTGCTCGGCCCGGTGATCGCCGACGCCACCTTCGGCAGGGCGGCATGGGGTGTGGTGCTCGCCGCGGAGATGGCGGGCGCGCTCGTCGGCGGGATCGTCGCCGCGCGGTGGCAGCCCCGGCGCGCGCTGTTCGCCGGCGTCGCGCTCACCCTGGTCGAGGCGGTCCCGCTGGTGGTGCTCGCCGAGGCGCCGAAGGTGCTCTTCCTCGTGCCGACGATGTTCCTCGTGGGCATGGCGATCGAGCAGTTCGTGGTCGGATGGGACGTCGCGCTGCAGCAGAACGTGCCGCCGGACAAGCTCGCCCGGGTGTACTCCTACGACGCGCTCGGCTCGTACGTCGCGATCCCGGTGGGGGAGATGGCGGCGGGACCTCTGGCCGAGCACTTCGGGATGCGCGCGACCCTGGTCGGCGGGGCCGTGCTGCTCGTGCTCGCGACGCTGGGAGCGTTGTGCAGCAAGGAGGTTCGCACGCTCACCAGCTCACAGCGACGCGTCATGAGCGAGCAGGGCGACGTGTAGCGACAGCATGGACTCGGCGTCGTCCAGCGAGATCCCCAGAATCTGCTCGATCCGCGCGAGTTGTTGGTAGAAGGCGGTTCTGGACAGGTGGGCGGCCCCGGCGGCGGCCGACTTGTTCCCGCCGTGCTGGCAGTAGTCCCGCAGTGTGTCGACCAGTCGCGTGTTGTGGAAGCGGTCGTGCGCGAACAGAGCGGAGAGTTCGCGCTCCACGAACGCCCGCACCCGTTGGTCCGCGTGCATCAGGTGCATGAGGCCGCGCAACCGCACGTCCGCGAGCCGGTGGAAGACGCGCGCACCACCGGAGCGCAGCGCTGCCTCCGCCACGTGAGCGGCTTCGGCGAGGCTGCGCGCGGCCTCCGGAACCGCGGTCACGGTGGTGCCGAGCGCGATCACCACCGGAAGCGCCCACGGAGTCGCCGCGACCGTCCTGTGGAGACTTTCGGCGAAGCGGTGCAGCGTCGGATCGACCTCGCCGACCATGGGCAAGGTGAGCAGCGCCCGCACGCTCGTGTCGTCCACAACGCCCACCAGAGCGGGGATTCCGGCCCGGCGCGCGGCGGAGGCGGTCACCTCCGACAGCTCGCGCAGCACCTCCTGGGTGGCCAGCGCGGGTGCCGGCGTCGCCGAGATCGTGGTCCGCGGGCGGACCGAGACGCCGACCAGCCGCCGATCGCCCAGCCGCACGCCGAGCGCCGCCGCGCGGGTCGCCGCGTCCGCGATCGGGCTTCCCGGGGTGAGCAGGTCGATCAGCAGCGCTCGGTGGCTCTGCCGTTCCAGGCTCTCGTCGTCCTTGGCCAGCAAGCGGTTCAGCGCGAGAGCCGACGCGGCGCGCTCGGCGACGACGCTGTGCTGGTGCGACGGTGGTTCGGTGCAGCGCAGCAGGAGCCTGCCCCAGTTGTCCCCGCGCGCGCCGACCATGGTGATCAACCAGCCGGCCGCCTCGTCGTAGCCGGTCTGCGGGGTGGGCCCGTTCTCCCAGGTCGCCAGCAGCTGCGCGGGATCGCCGCCCGCCGCGTCGTAGGCCAGCAGGTGGTGGTCGAGCGACTCCAGCAGCACCGGCAGCCCGGAGAGCCGGGCCACCTCGCGCAGGATCTCGGCGGGCCCCGCGCCGGAGAGGGTGAGCGCGGTGAAGATCTCGTGCACCTGCTCGGTGGCGCGCAGCTCGCGCACCTGGGCACTGGTGATCACCGAGACGATCGCCTCGGTGACCGAGACGAACCGGGTCTCCTCGCCGAGCGCGACCAGCGGGAGGCCGTGCCGCTGCGCCGCGGCGACCAGGGCGGGCGGCAGCTCGGCGGGCCAGCGCCGGACCAGCTCCACCACCAGCCCGGCGACCCCGACCTGGGCCAGCTCCTCGATGTAGCGGGCCAGTCCCGCGTCGTCGGCGGGCAGCGCGATCCCGGTGGTCAGCACCAGCTCCCCGCCGTGCAGCAACCCGGCGATGTCGGCCACCTCGGCCACGTGCACCCAGCGCACCCGGTGGTCCAGCCCGGCCGAGCCCGCCACGACGACCGGCCGTCCGCGACGCAGTTCTGGCAGGGCGAGGACGTCCTCGACCGTCGGGTACATCCGGGCTCCATCTCGCGGCGGCAACGGGAGAACATGACCTTAGGTCGTGACACGTCCCCGGCGGAGCGGTGTGAGGTCCACAGCGGCGGGATTGGGATGTTCTCGCAACGGGAACGATCGAGACGTGGAACCGTTGACGGTGGGTGTCGAAGAGGAGTTCCTGCTGGTCGACGCCAAGACCAGGCAGCTGTCCTGGCAGGGCCCGGCGCTGCTGCGTGCCGCTCCGGACACCGAGGGCGACCTCCAGACCGAGCTGACCCGGTGCCAGGTGGAGTCGGCGACACCGGTCTGCACCACGGCGTCGGAGGTGCTGGAGAAGCTGCGCGAGCTGCGCGGCACGCTCGCCGCTCAGGCCAGGAGCCGGGGCCTGCGGCTGATCGCCAGCGGCACCGCGCCGCTGCACGAGTCCGCGCCACCGCAGCTCACCAACAACCCGCGCTACCGCAGGATCTCCGAGCACGCGGGCGCGCTGGCGATGTCCTCACCGTGCTGCGGCTGCCACATCCACGTCGGTGTCCCGGACCGCGAGACCGGGGTGCAGGTGATCAACCACCTCCGGCCGTGGCTGCCCGTGCTGCTCGCGCTGAGCGTGAACTCGCCGTGCTCCGACGGCGTCGACACCGGCTACCAGAGCTGGCGTTCCCTGTCCTGGTCCCAGTGGCCGAGCGCGGGCCCGCCCCCGCGCTTCACCTCGCACGCCGCGTACGAGGAGGCCGTGCGCGAGCTGCTGGCCAGCGGCGCCGCGCTGGACCGCGGAATGATCTATTGGGACGTCCGGCTCTCCGACGAGTGGCCGACCGTGGAGCTGCGGGTCTGCGACGTCGCGCCGACCGCCGAGGAGGCGACCCTGCTCGCCGTGCTGGCCCGGGCCCTGGTGACCAGGGCGGTGCACTCCACCGCCCCGGTGCCGCCGCTGTCGCACCACGCGTTGCGCGCGGCGTTGTGGCGGGCGGCGCGCGACGGCGTCTCCGGTCAGGGCTACGACGTGCACACCGGCCGCCTCGCGCCGATGTCGGCGTTGGTGGAGCGGCTGGTCGAGTGGACGGTCCCGGTGCTGGAGCAGTACGGCGACCTCGGGTACGTGGAGTCGACACTGCAGCGCCTCGCGCGGATCGGGTCCGGTGCGGCGCGGCAGCGGGCGGCGCTGGCCGACGGCGGTCTCAAAGGCTTGGTGGACATGCTTTCGGAGCAGACCGAACCGATTGCCTGATCGAGGGGATTGGCGTGTTCTTCTGTGCGCGCAACCCCTACTGAAGGAGACGCCCCGATGCGTGCAGGCCGAATCGCCCTCATCGCCACCGCCGCCCTGAGCACGGTCTTGTTCGCCGCCCCGAGCGCACTGGCCGCGCCCCTGACCTCCGACGCAGTCGGCGGCGACGTGACGTGCGACGTGAAGGGCCGTGGCTGGGAGGACAGCACGTTCACTTGCAAGATCCGCGACACCAAGGCGGACGGCCACACCGCGGCCATGGAGTACCGACTGCACTACAGCTGGAGCAACAACAAGAGCGAGTCGAAGTACGTGAAGAACCAGAACGGTCACGGCACCACCCGCACCTGGACGGGGACGTGGGCGGAAGGTGTCTCCCTGGAGTTCCGGGCGGTCGTCCTCCGCACCTTCAACAGCTACGGGGACTGGAAGCGCGTCAACGGTGAGCGCGGCTGAGGCGGTTCAGCCCTCGCGGACGCGGTGCGGCACGAACGCCGCGCCGTCGTCCGTCACCAGTCCGCAGGTCTCTCGGATGCCGAGCCCGGCCGAGGCGTCGCCGACGGTCCAGGCGCCCAGGACCGGCCGGTAGGAGTCGAACTCCGGGAGCGGGGCGAACTCCTGGTAGACGTGGCCTTCCTTGCCGTAGTGGCCCTCGGTGCTGGTTTCGTACCCGGCGGCGACGATGTCCACGTTGGCGCCCTCGCGGCCCAACAGCGGCTTGCGCACGTACTCGGTCAGCGGCCCCGGCCCGCCGAGGAACGACGGCAGCAGGTTCTTGTGCCCGGGGTACATCTCCCACAGGATCGCCAGCAAAGCCTTGTTGGACAACAACATCTTCCACAGCGGCTCGATCCACAGCGTGCCGGGCAGGCTCTCGACGACCTGGCGGCCGAAGCGCTCCTCGACGATCCACTCCCACGGGTAGAGCTTCGCCACCGTGGACATCGGCGCGTCGGCGAGGTCCACGAAGCGGTTGCTCGACGGGTCCCAGCCGATGTCCTGCACGGCCAGCCCGCTGGTGCGCAGCCCGGCCTCCGCGGCGGTCTCCTGCATGTAGGAGATGGTCAGGTGGTCCTCGCCGGAGTGGTTGGCCCTGGACCACGCGAAGTGCACCTCGGGGGAGCCGAGCCGGTCGCCGACCAGCCTCCACCGTTCGACCAGCTTCTCGTGGAGGGAGTTCCACTGGTCGTCACCGGGGAAGACCTCGGTGACCCAGTACCACTGGATCACCGCCGCCTCCAGCAGCGAGGTCGGGGTGTCCGCGTTGTACTCCAGCATCTTCGCCGGCCCGGACCCGTCGTAGCGCAGGTCGAAGCGGCCGTAGACGTCCGGATCGCGCCGCCGCCACGACTCGGCGATCGCCGGCCACACCCACTCCGGGATGGCGAAGTCCCGGTAGCGCTCGGTGCTCACCACCAGGTCGACGGCCTCCAGGCACATCGAGTGCAGCTCCTCGACGTCGGCCTCCAGGGCCAGCACCTCGTCCATCTCGAACACGTAATGAACGGATTCGTTCCAGTAGGGGCGCAGTTCCCCGTTCGCCGTGACGGCGGGTTCGCCGAAGACGAGTCCCTGCCGGGCGATGGTCTCCTGCCAATTCGGGCGCTGTGGTGCGGTTTTCCTGAACACGGTGAACCTTCTGGTGTGGGGCGGAAACGGTTCGGATCCGGCGGCCCGGACCCGAACCGCGAATGGAACGCGAGCGAAATTACGATCCGCCGCAGTTCTTCTTGCACTTGCCGTTCTCGTCGCGGCATTCCTTCGGGCAGTCGTCATCCGCCCCGAGGCCCCCGCGGACGATCTTCGAGTCGCGGACCAGGGTCGATCCCGGGAAGGTCGCTGGGGCCGCCGCTGCCCGCTCCTGCCCGCCCGCCGAACCCGGGTAGAAGTAGCGGTACTGGGCGTTTCCGCTGTTCGGGGTCATGGTGAAGACCGCGTCGGTGCCTGCCCGGCCGGAGCAGGACTCCACAGGGACCGCCGGGGACACCGGGGCGGCCGCCGCGTAGGGGCCGGACACCAGGCCGACCAGTCCGACGGCGACTCCGCTGCCGATGAGCAACCGTCGACGCAGTTTCTTTTCGGAGCCACCCGAAATGTTGTCGGCGCGCATGAGAATCCCTCTGCTCTATTCGTTTCCTGGAACTGGGCGCCGCCGACGGTATCGTGCCCCGAGTTGCCCCGGCCAGGGGGCTGAGTGAATTGAATGCATTCGTGTGAGGTGACCCGAATGGCCCTCTTGTTTTATTGAGCACTTTTTGAGCTGCCCCTGATGAAGGCTTTTCCTGGCCGGGTAGGCGATCGGTAGGCGGTGGCGGTGATCCTCGGGTGATGAGCGACTGCCGCCGCCACTTCGGTTCCGCGTCCTGCTACGTCACCGGTGTGCCCGCCCCGCGCGAGTCAGGGGCCGAGGCCGACGGTCCACAGGTAGGCCTGGTGGACGACCTCCCGTAGCTCCTGCTCCGGCCACGGCAGGAACTGCGGCGTCGAGGGCGCCGGGTCGATGCCGAGCACATCGCGGACCACGTGGGCCACCCCGATCGGCGCGGGCAGGCCGAGCCGCGTCCGCACGCCGTCCCACGCGGCCGCCAGGATCTTCGCCGCCGGATCGTCCAGTTCCGCCGCGACCACGGCGGCCTGCAGCGCAGCGGCCATGCCGAACCGGAAGTGCGAGCGCCCGATGGCCGACGCGAGCGCGTCCGACAGCACCTCGCGCGCCCGCAACGGCTGCCCGGTGCGCCGCAAAGCCTCAGCGGACAACGATTGCAGCCGCACGACCCGCGACAGCGACCTCGGGAACAGGCGGCGCAGCTGGCGCACGCTGTCGTCGAGGAAGTCCACCGCGCTCGCGGGGTCCTTGGCCAGCAGCGTGGTGCCGATCGCCCGGCGCGCGGGCTCCTGCTCCAACGGCCCGCCGGTCGGCCCGAGCCGTTCGGCCAGCCGCTCGCACCAGCTCTCCGCGGCCTGAATGTCCTTGCGCCCCAAGGCAACCTCGGTCCGCAGCGCCAACTGCGCGGTGGAGATCCGCAGGCCGCGCTCCACCCGGTGCACCTCGTACCGCCTGCACAGCTCGGCCGCCTCCTCGTAGCGGCCCCACGTCGCGTACACGCCGCCGCCCGCGGTCAGCGAGGTCGCCACGTCGTCACCCGAGCCGGTCTCCAGCGACGCGATCTGCTCCAGCATGCGCGGGGTCCCGTGCACGGCGGCGGGATCGAGCAGGAACCGCAGGCAGCTCATCTCGAAGATCAACGCGATCCGGTGCTCGCGAGGGCGGTGAGCGGCCAGCTCGCGCCGCGCCGACGCCATGATCGACACCGCCGAGACGTAGTCCTCGCGCAGCCGGGCCAGCTGCGCCTCCTGGAACCGCAGCAGGCTGCGCACCTCGGGGTCGCTGTCCCAGATCGTGCGCAGCGCGCGGTCCAGCTGCGCCTGGCCGTTGGCGATGTAGGAGCCGTGCACGTGCCAGAACTCGAACAGCTTCGCCACCAGCTCGTTGGACTGGGCGTTGCGGCCGCGCCTCTGCACGTGCGCCAGGGCCGAGTCGAGATCGGCGACCTCGCGCCCCATCGCCCGCACCCCGGCGAGCCGGTCCCCGTAGGACGGCAGCGCGTCCAGCTCCCGCGCCCGCGACGTCCACCGCTGCGCGTGCCGATCCCGCACGAGCACGGTCTCGCCGTACTCGGCCAGCCGCGCCTCGGCGAACTCGCGGACCACGGTCAGCAGCCGGTAGCGCTGCCGCGGCAACGCCTGCACCAGCGACCGCTCCACGAGATCGGCCAGCCGCGCCGCGAAGTCCAGCCCGTCCAGCGGGGCGCCGCCGCACACCGACTCCACGTCCGAGAGCCCGAACTCGCCCCGGAAGACCGACAGCCGCGCCAGCAGCAGCTGCTTCTGCTCGGTCAGCAACCGGAACGACCAGCCGACCGCGCGTTCCATGGTCCGGTGCCGCGGTTCCCCCGCAGCCCTGGTCAACAGGTCCAGGCCACCTTCGAGCCGTTCCCGCAACTGCCGCAGGCCCAGCGACGGCACCCGCGCCGCGGCCAGCTCCAGGGCGAGGGGCAGGCCGTCGAGGTGGTGGCAGATGGTCGCCACGTCAGCCTCGGCGTCAGGACCGGACGGCAGTGCGGTCCCGGCCCTGGCGCGGAAGAGCACGATCGCCGGGTTGTCCGCGTCGAAGCGGCCGGAGGCGGGCGCGGGGAGCGGGCCGAGTGCGAACACGCGCTCCGCGGGCAGGCCGAGCGGCTGGCGCGCGGTGGTCAGCACGGTCAACCGCGGGCACCACGCCAGCAGCCGTTCCACCAGTGCGGCGCAGGGTTCGGCCAGGTGCTCGCAGTTGTCCAGCACCAGCAGCAGTTCGCGGTCGGCGACCCAGGAGACCAGCCCGGCGAAGACCCCGTGCACGCCGTCACCGGTCACGCCGGTCAGCGACCCCAGGGCGAGGATGATCGCGTTGCCGTCCTGCAGCGGCGCCAGCTCGGCGATCGCGGTCCCGCCCGGCCGGTCGGCGTGCTCGGCGACGTTCATGGCCAGGCTCGTCTTGCCGCAGCCGCCGGGCCCGGTCACGGTGACGAGCCGGTGCTCGGTCAGCTCGGCGGCCAGTGCCCGCTGTTCCTCGGCGCGCCCGATGAGCTGGCCGGAGCGCGGGCGCGGGCCCCACCAGCGCTGCCGCTCGCGCATCGGTCCCTGCTGCGAGGCCAGGATCTGCGCGTGCGCGTCCCGCAGCGTCCGGCCGGGCGAGACGCCGAGGTCCTCGACGAGCCTGGTCCGCACCCGTTCGATCGTGCGCAGCGCGCTGACCTGATCGTCGCCCGCGCAGTAGGCGAGCGCCAGGCACGCGTGCACGTGCTCGTCGTAGACCCGCTCGTCGGCGAGGGTCTCCAGCAGCGGCACCGCGCGCTTGGGCTCCCCGCACCGGATGGCGATCTCGGCGAGGGTCGTCGCCGCCTCCACCCGTGCCCGCTCGACCGCGAGCGCCGCGGGGGCGGCGTGCGTCGGCGCGGTCAGCCCGGCCAGCAGCGGCCCCCGCCACAGCCGCAACGCGCGTTCGAGGCGGTCGAGCTGGTCGAGATAGGACTCACCGGGCGGGTCGACCTCCACCAGCGCGCGGAACTCGCCGATGTCGCTGCCCCTCGGCGGCAGCCGGAGCACGTAACCGCCCTCGGCCAGCTCCACCGCGACGTCCGCGCCGATCCCGCGCAACCAGCCGCGCAGCCGGGAGACCGCGACCTGGAGGGTCTTGCGCTCCTGCTCGGGCGGGTGGCCGTCCCACAGCCACTCGGCCAGCCTGCTCCCGCTCACCGGCCTGCCGTCGGCGAGCAGCAACGCCCCCAGCAGGTTCGCCTGTCCGGCGCCCCCGGGGGTGTGCGGCCGGCCGCCCGCCCAGACGGTCAGCGGACCGAGCACGCCGAATCGGAGCTGATCCGCCACGAACCCCACCCATGAGCCTTGTTGTCGGAGGGACGCTAGGGAAGCCGGGCCGCTTTCGCCCAGGGCTTCGGCGAAACCGGACGGACCTTTCCGTTGTGGGCGAATGGTGTGCCGTTGTCCACTCGCAACCCACGCGGGCCCTCGGGAACCTAGGCTGGCGCCGTGCGACTGACGGTGCTCGGAGGATGCGGCGCGTGGCCCGCCGCCGGTCAGGCGTGCAGCGGATACCTCTTGGAGCACGAGGGTTTCCGCCTGCTGGTCGACCCCGGCTACGCCGTCCTGCCCCGCCTGCTGGAGCTGGTGGAGGCGTCCCAGGTGGACGCCGTCCTGGTCAGCCACGGTCACCCGGACCACTGCGCGGACCTGAACCCGTTGCTGCGCGCCAGGATCCTCGCCGAGGAGCCCGCTCCGCCGCTGCCGCTGTACGCGCTGCCCGGATCCGTCGACCACGTGCTCGCCCTGGACAGCGGACCGCGAATGGCAAAGTCCTTTACTTCCAAGGATTTCGAAGCGGGTGACAGTTTCGACGTAGGACCGTTCCAAGTGGACAGCATCCTGCTGCCGCACTGGGTGCCCAACGCGGGCGTGCGCCTGACGGCGGACGGGCGCACCCTGGCCTACACCGGCGACACCGGTCCGACGGACGCGCTCGTCGAGCTGGCCGGGGGAGCGGACGCCTTCCTCGCCGAGGCCAGCTACCCGGACCGCGTTCCCCCGGAGTCGGCGCAGTACCTGTCGAGCGCCCGCCAGGCGGCTGCCTACGCGGCCCGGGGCGGGGCGCGGCGGCTGCTGCTGACGCACCTGTGGCCCGGGGTGGACCCGGGCGAGGCGGTCGCGGTCGCCCGGGGCGGGTACTCCGGGGAGGTCCGCGTGGCGACCGGCGGACTGATGATCGAACTCTAGCGGGCGCGCCAGGCGGTGATGCCGGACTCGGTCAGCACGTGGTCGAAGCCGGTCTCGGCGGCGCCGATGATGCTGCCGTCCCCGCCGAGGGCGGAGGCGCGCACGGGCGGCACCGAGCTGCGCTGGTAGGCGATCAGGCCCGTGCGGTAGGCGGTGCCGAACGCCTCGGGGGCGGCGGCCAGCAGATCGGTTGCCACGCCGGAAACCGTGACGAGTCGCGGGTCGAGTGCGTTCACCAGTCCGCCGACACCGCGCCCGAACGCGCGCGCCACCTCGTCCACGGCGCCCACCGCGGCTGCATCGCCGTCCCGGGCCGCGCTGAGCACGCGCTCGGCGGCGGCGCGAGGTTCGGCCGCGTCCTCCTGCCAGGCCAGCCGCGCGAGGGCACGGCCGTCGACCTCGGTGTCCCAACAGCCGTAGGCGCCGCACAGGCACCTCCGGCGCGGATCGCCGAAGGGCAGGTGGCCGAACTCTCCGCCGCCACCGGTGGCCCCGGTCATCGGCGCCCCGTTGACCACGAGGATGCCGCCGACCCCCACGTCGATCTTGAGGTGCAGCGCGACGTCCGCGTCCGCCGCGGCACCCCGGCGGGACTCGGCCAGGCCGGAGAGGGTGGCGTTGTTGCCGCCGAGCACGGGGAGATCGGTGAGCACGGCGAGGTCGACATCGCGCCACCGCAGGTTGCTGGCCTGGACGACGCGGGTGCCGCGGACCGTGCCCGGCGCCGACACCGGCACGGCTCGCACCCGCTGCCCCCACGTGTCGAGCTGCGCGGCCACCGCGCGCCGCAACGCGGTCAGCACGGAGTCCGCGTGGCGGTCGGAGATCTGCCCGGTCGTCCTGGCCAGGACCGCGCCACCCAGCTCGACCACGGCGACCGTCCACGCCTCGTGCGCGATGTCCACCGCGCAGACCAGCGGGCCCTCGGGGTGGGGGAGCAGCCGGGTCGTGGGGCGGCCGCGCTTGCCGTCCGGCGGGGCGGCCTCCTCGTGGACCAGTGCCGCGTCGCGCAGCCGCGCGGTGATCTCCAACGCCGACGCGCGGGACAGGCCGAGGCGCGTGGTCAGCTCCGCCCTGGTCGCGATCCGCCCGGCGTGGAACTCGCGCAGCACGTGCAGCTGGCCCTCCATCCGCAGGGCCGCGGCCCGGCCCGGCCGCGCCGAAGTGTGCACGCGGGGATTGTCGCAGCCCATGCGGACCATTATGCTCGCGATACGAACAAAAGGAGAGCGCATGACCGCGATCGGGTTTCTCGCCGGTGTCCTGACCACCGCTTGCTGGGTTCCGCAGCTGCTTCGCTCGTGGCGGACGCGGTCGACGAAGGACTTCTCGTGGCTCTACCTGATCGTCATTTCCGCCGGGGTAGCGCTCTGGGCGGTCTACGGGGTGTGGCAGGCGGACGCGGCGGTGATCGCGGCCAACGTGGCGACGCTGTGCTTCCTGCTGTTCCTGATCGGGCTGAAGCTGACCGAGCGCCGCAGGGAGGTTGCCGCGTGAAGGACGTGCGCGCGGTGCTGTTCGACATGGACGGCACGCTGGTGGACTCCGAGGGCGCCGTCGCGCGCTCCTGGAAGGTGTGGGCCGACCGCAACGGCGTCGACCACGCCGAACTGCTGCGGATCTGCCCGGGCCTGCCCGCTGCCGAGGTCATCCGCCATTTCCGTCCACAGTGGACCGAAGAGCGGATCGCCGCCGACGCGCGCGGGCAGCTGGAGCTGGAGTACGCCGACCTGACCGGCGTCCTGCCCGCCCGGGGGACCCCCGAGGTGCTGGCCGCCGTCGCCGAGCTCGGCCTGCCCTGGGCGGTGGTGACCAGTGCCGACCGCAAGCTCGCCGGGATCAGGCTGAGCGCCGCGGGGATCGGCGCGCCCCTGGTGGTCACCCGCGAGGACGTCACGCACGGCAAACCGCACCCCGATGGGTTCCTGCGCGCCGCGCACCTGCTGGGCGTCGCGCCCGGGCACTGCCTCGCCGTGGAGGACGCCGTCGCGGGTGTCGAGTCCGGACGCGCGGCCGGGATGCGCGTCGCCGGGCTGCGCGGGGTGCCCAGCGACGTGCCGATCGAGCACCTCGGTGAGCTGGCCGAACTGCTGCGTGGTGTGCTTGCGCGGTGAGTCGCGCGGTCGAGGAGTCCAACCGGCGGATGCTGCGCGCCAAGGACGCGATGGACCGCGCCTACGCCGAACCGCTGGACATCCCGGCGCTGGCCGCGCTCGCGCACGTCTCCGAGGCGCACTTCATCCGCACCTTCCGCGCCACCTTCGGCGAGACACCCCACCGCTACCTGCAACGGCGCCGGGTGGAGCGGTCGATGTTCCTGCTCCGCTCGACCGAGCTCAGCGTCACCGAGATCTGCTTCCAGGTCGGCTTCGGCAGCCTCGGCACGTTCAGCAGGACCTTCCGCGACATCGTCGGGGAGTCGCCGTCGGCCTACCGGGCGCGCGGGCCGCTCCCGGCGGTGCCGAACTGCTTCGCGATGGCCTGGATGAGACCGAGCAGTTTTGGAGAAGCCCGGGGCGCGGAGCCGAACTAGCGTTGCCGCCATGTTCACAGCCATCACGCACTCGCAGATCTTCGTCACCGACCAGGACGAGGCACTGGACTTCTACGTCGGCAAGCTCGAACTGGAGGTGCACACCGACGCGGACCTGGGCTTCATGCGCTGGCTGACCGTCAACGTGCCCGGCGACAAGAGCCGGGAGATCCTGCTGGAGCGCCCGGGCCCGCCGTCGATGGACGAGGCCACCGCCGAGCAGGTCCGCGAGCTGCTCGCCAAGGGCGTCATGGGCGGCTCGCTGTTCTTCAGCACCGACGACTGCCACAAGACCTACGAGACCCTGGTGTCCAGGGGTGTCGAGTTCTACGACAAGCCGACCGAGCGCCCGTACGGCATCGACTGCGGCCTGCGCGACCCCTTCGGCAACCGGCTCAGGTTCGCCCAGCTGTTCTCCTGACCCCGGCGAGGTCGGCGCTGATCACCTCGCCCGCTGTTCCCCGCACCGCCACGCGAACCAGGGACGCGCCCCTGTCCCCGAGGACTTCGGGGACAGGGCGGCTCAGGCGTGACACGCCACCTCCCGCCACAGCGCGGTGAGCGAGTCGGTCAGGTCGTGCTCCGGCCGCCAGCCGAGGACCCGGCCGATCTCGGAGACGTCGGCGCGCTGCCACGGCACGTCGGCCGGCCGCTCGGGGCCGCGGTCCTCCTGGCTGACCGGGCCGGTGTGCCCGGCGATCCGGGCCAGCTCGGCGACCAGTCCCTCCGCCGGGGTGCCGACCCCGCTGCCGACGTTGAGGATCTCCGCGTCCGACGGCGTCGTCGCCGCCGCGAAGACCGCTCTCGCCACGTCCCTGGCGTCGACGAAGTCGCGGATCACGTCCAGCGGGCCGAGCCGGATCCCGTCGTACTGGCGGCGGGCTCGGATGATCTCCGCGGCCGCCCGCCCGGCCAGCCCGGACGTGGGCGAGCCGGGGCCGATCGGGTTGAACACCCGCAGCACCACGGTGTCCAGGCCCGCCGCTCGCCCGAGGCCGACCGCGCGGGTGCCCGCGAGCTTGCTCAGCCCGTACGCGCCCACCGGGGCGGGCGGGGTGTCCTCGGTGACCGGGACACCGATCTCACCTCGGCCGTACTCCGCCGCGGAACCGAGGTGCACCAATCGCGGTGGCTTCGGGCACTCCAGCAGCGCGCGGACGATCCGGGCCGGAAGCTCCACATTGGACTCGGCGAGCGCGGTGACGGAACCACCGGCAGCGCCGACGCAGTTGATCACCACGTCGGGCGCGGCGGCGGTGATCAGCCCGCGCAGCGCGCCCACGTCGGCGAGGCCGAGGTCGAAGGGCACGTGGCCCGGGGATTCCGACAGTGCCGAGCGCGCGACGGTGACGACGTCGACCCCGGGCTCGCGGAAGAGCACGTTGTGCACGTGGCTGCCCAGGAAACCGGTCGCGCCGAGCAACAGGATGCGGGTCACTGCGATCCTCTCAACAGCGTCGCCCGGATGTCCTCGCCTTCGAGGGGACCCGCGTGGCCCGGAGCGGCGAACCCGGTCGCCTCGGTCGGATGGACCAAGGCGTTGAGCCGGTGAACGGAGTGGCGCCGCCCGTGGTCGGCCTGCACCAGGGCGGAGCCGAGGACAGCACCCACGGCGTGCCGAATCGATCGGAGTGCGGTCACGAATCTCCCCATTTCGCGGATGCGTCCGAATTCGTGCAGGGTGAAGTTCGAGGTGTGTCCGTGGTGGCGGATCGCCGACAAAGGCAGTCCGTATGAGCTGCCGAGGTTCATCTCCCGATGGCCGGCGGCGTGAGTTCGCTCGGCGATGAGCGGCTTGACCAGCGCTTACACCCCTGCAGGGGCGAGCGAGGGGAACGGTACAAGTGCGGCGGATGCCGAGAAAATAGTCCAGGAGAGTGACAGCGTTCACGGTGTGGCCCGCCGTGTGCTGCGGTTGGCCGAATCAGATGGGCGACCAATGGTGAACTGATTGCCGGTACAACTTCCTGTTCTCGGTGGTGAACAGGACGAATGCTGGGAAGGAATTCTTCCGAACGGCTCGTTCAGTTCGTTCAATGCTTTCCGGTCACGCTCCAAGGGGGCGGTATGTTTGTCGGCAGGTAACGAGAGGGGACCGACGATGGCCGGAGAGATCGAGACGACGACGGCGCCGGGCGGGCTGGGGCGACGCTGGGTCCCGGTGACCGCGCTGGTGCTCTCCGTGCTCGGCCTGGCGGTGTCGGCGTATATGACGCTGTCGCACTACACCGACCAGAAGGTCCTGGTGTGCTCGACGAACGCGGTGATCGACTGCGCGCGGGTCACCTCCAGCCCGCAGTCAGTGGTCTTCGGCATCCCCGTCGCCGTGCTCGGCGTGGCCTTCTTCGTGGCCATGTGCGTGCTGAACCTGCCCGCCTTGTGGCGGTCCCCGGACCAGCGCGTCCGCCTGGCGCGCTTCGCCGGCGTCGGCGTCGGCATCGTCTTCGTGGCCTACCTGGTCGCGGTGGAGCTGCTGGTGCTGCACGTGATCTGCGAGTGGTGCACCGTCGTGCACATCCTGACGATCGCGCTGTTCGTGGTCACCGTCCTCGGCGAGACCAGCCGGCGGGTCGCGGAGTGACCGCGCTCAGCCCGGCCGTCCGTGCCTTCCTGGACCGCCCGAACTACGCCGTGCTCTGCACGCTCAACCCCGACGGCTCGCCCCAGGCGTCGATGATGTGGGTCGGCCGGGACGGGGACGACCTGCTGTTCTCCACCGTCGCCGGTCGGCGCAAGGAGCGGAACATGCGCCGCGACCCGAGGGTGACCGTGGTCGTCTCCGATCGCGCGGACCCGGAGGTCTACGTGGAGGTCCGTGGCACCGCGACGATCTCCGAGGAGGGCGGGCGGGAACTCGACGACGCGCTGTCCTGGAAGTACGACGGGAAGGCCGCGGGCGCCGACGCTCCCGGAGCGGTCCGGGTGGTCGTCCGCATCACGCCGACGAAGGTGCTCGGCCGCGTAGCGTGAGCCCGAGCAGCACCAGGCCGATCACCACGTAGCAGTTGCCGACGAGGTGGTCCAGCGGTGTCCAGCCGAGCTGTTCGGCCGCAGCGCGGGGAAGGAAGCGGTGCGGGCCGAGCGCGAACGGGACGAGCGCGACCGCGAACACCGCCCACAGCCACCGGTTCTTCAAGCGCCACAAGATGATCACCGCGGCAACCAGTGCGGGGGCGATCCACGACCAGTGGTGCCCCCACGACACCGGCGAGACCAGCAAGCTCGCCACCGCGATCACCAGCAGCGCCGCCACGTCGTCGCCCCGCGCGCGCAGGCGGTGCACGCTCAGCCACGCCACCGCGATCACGAGCACGACCATGAGCAGCCACAACCAGTCCGGGGTGCCCAGGCGTGCGAGCATGCCGCGCAGGGACTGGTTGTCGCCCCACGACGGCACGGTGATCCGGTCCGGCTGGAACAGCACGTCGGTCCAGTAGCGGATGGAGTTGCCCGGCGTCACCGCCAAGGTCAGCAGGCCCGCCCCGACGAAGCCGCCCAGTGCCACGAGAATCGGCTTCCGTTGCTTGCGCACCAAGAAGAACAGCAGGAACGACGCCGGGGTGAGCTTGATCGCGGCGGCGATGCCGATCAGCAGTCCGCGCGGCCACGGGGTGCGGGGGAGCAGGCAGTCGGCGACGACGAGCAGCACCAGCACCAGATTGATCTGGCCGAACAGGAAGTTCGTCATCAGCGGTTCGAGGAGCACGCTGGCCGCCGCGACCGCGCCGCCCACGAGCACGGGAGCCTGGTAGCGCCGCGCCACGATCACGCACGTCGTCACCAGAGCCGCCGCGCTGATCACGGTCATCACGACAGGCACGATTTTCAGCGGTAGCAACGCGAAGAGGCTGAACGGCAGTGCCGCGAACGGTGGGTAGACGAAAGGCAGGTTCGACGTCGCCTGGAAGCTCGCGTCGTAGAGGTCCTGCCCGTGCAGCAGCGCGGCTCCGGCAGCGCGGTAGACCTCCAGGTCGATCGCGGTCCTGCCCCAGGTCACCGCGATCGCCACCAGCGCCGTGAGACCGATCCACCTAAGCACGCAGTCTCCTCGACGCCAGGAACGCGACCAGCACGGCGAGTCCGGTGTAGACGTAGGCCTCCCCGATCACTCGCTCCGCGATGGTCCAGTGCGTCTCAACGCCGCCGCCCCGCCTGGCAAAGCGGTACAGGCCGAACGCGAACGGCAGCAGCACCAAGGCTCCCCACCAGTTCCGGCTCCGCCAGCCGTGAATCGCCAGGCCGACCAGGGCGGGCGCCACCCAGGACCAGTGGTGCTCCCACGACACCGGAGACGCCAGCAGCGCGCCCGTCGCGACGACGAGCAGCGAGGGCAGAGGCCGATCCCGGAGGTGGTACGCGATGAACCAGGTCGCGGCGATGACGAGCACAACCGCGATCGGCAACCAGTACCAGGACAGCTGCATGCGCGCGTGCAATCCGCGCAGTGACTGGTTGTCCCCGTAGATCACCGAGCCGATGCGTTCCGTGCTGAAGACGGTGAAGGTCCAGTACTGCAGCGACGTGCTGGGCAGGATTGCGAATGCCGCCGCTGTCGCGCCGAAGAAGCCGCCGATCGCAGCGAGGATCGGCTTCCACTGCTTGCGCACCAAGAAGAACAGCACGAAGGCGGCCGGGGTGAGCTTGACCGCCGCCGCGATGCCGATCAGCAGTCCGCGCGGCCAGGGCGTGCGCGGGAGCAGGCAGTCGGCGACGACGAGCAGCATCAGCACCAGGTTGATCTGCCCGAAAGTGATGTTGGCGCGCATCGGTTCCAGGAACACGCACGCCACCGCGAGCCCCGCTCCCACCGGCAGCGCCTTCGCCGGCGGCAGGTACACCCTCGCCGTGATCACGCACGCCGCGCACAGGGCGAGCGCGCCGACCACGGTCATCACCACCATCGAGGCGGGCCACGACAACAGTCCGAACGGGGTGAACAGCAACGCCGCGAACGGTGGGTAGGTGAACGGCAGATCGAACAGAGCCGGTGTGGTGTAAGGGAAATCCGGTCCGTACAGCGGAAGTCCGCGCAGCACCGCGTCCCCGCCCGCGCGGTACACCTGAAGATCGACCAAGCCGTCTCCGGCCATCACCAGCAACGCGGCGAGCACCGTGCACCCGAGCCCCACCGCCGCCCACACCACCGCACGCCGATCGACCGACGCACTGAATGACTCGTTCGGTGCGTCACCGTCGCGGGGAGTGGCGTCAGCCATGGGGGAGATCCGGTTGCGGGGAGCGGCGACGGATCCCGAAGACCACGCCCGCGATCACCACCGCGAACGCCGTGATCAGGTACGCGTTGCCGAGCAGGTGCTCCGGCCACGTCCACTGCAGCTCCAGCTCGCCGCCCCGCCGCAGCAGCAGGTGGGCGCCGACGAAGAACAACGTCAGCGGCACGGCGGCCAGAGCGATCAACGGGCGGGGCCGCGACGAGCGCCGGATCGCGATCACCGCGCCCACCGTGGCGGGGGCGATCCACACCCAGTGGTGGGTCCACGACACCGGCGAGCAGATCAGCCCGGCCGCCGCGACCACGAGCAGCGCGGGCAGGTCCCGCCCGGCCGCGCGCAGCCGCCAGCACGCGAAGCCCGCGCCGGCCACCACGACGGGAACGATCACCATCCACCACCGCGACGCGTCGGCCTCGGTCAGCCCGAAGCGCATCAGCGCGCCGCGCAGCGACTGGTTGTCGGCGAAGGCGGCGCTGCCGATGCGGCCGGGCTCCAGCAGCAGGGTCGTCCAGTACTTCAGCGAGTCCTCCGGCGCGACCAGCCAGCCGATCCCGCCCGCGGCGGCGAAACCGGCCATGGCCGACAGGATCGGCTTCCACTGCATCCGGACGAGGAAGAACAGCAGGAACGACGCCGGGGTGAGCTTGATCGCGGCGGCGATGCCGATCAGCAGTCCGCGCGGCCACGGGGTGCGGGGGAGCAGGCAGTCGGCGACGACGAGCAGCATCAGCACCAGGTTGATCTGGCCGTAGCCGAGGGTGGCGCGGATCGGCTCGGCCAGCACGCAGACCGCGGCGAACCCGGCGCCCACTCGCACGGCGCTCGCCCAGTTCGGGTGGAAGCCGCGCGCGGTGATCGAGGTCGTCGCGATCAGCGCCGCGCTGCCGACCAGCAGCGTCGCCACCACCGCCGCCGACCAGGACAGCGTGGCCAGCGGCCCGAACAGCACCGCGGCGAACGGCGGGTAGGTGAACGGGAGCCGGAACTTCGTGTCGGAGTAGGGGAAGTCGCCGGAGTAGAGGTTCAGCCCGCGCAGCACGGCGTCGCCGCCCTCCCGGTACACCCGGAGATCGATGAACGACACCCACGAGGTGACCAGGAGGGCCAACGCGAAGGTGAGCGCGGCCAGCGCGGCGATGGAGATCAGAGTCCTGCGGCTCGGCGCGACGGCCCCCACCGGGCTAACACTCACGAGGTCCCGACCCACTCCACGATCACCGCTCAACTGGACAGCTCAGCGTACCGGGGAGCCGCCGAGGCCACCGCCGTCGTCCGGCTCCGCGCCGCGCGCACGGCCAGCACCGCGAGCGCGGTCACGGCCGTCAGGAAGAACGCGTTGCCGACGAACCACTGGCCGAGCGTCCACGTCTCCTCGCGGCCGCCACCCGGTACGTGCGCGTGCGGGCCGACGAAGAACACGGCCACCACCAGGCCAGGAGCGAGCAGGCCCCACCTCGGCGCGCGCACCAGGGCGGCGGCGAGCCCGGTCCCCGCGACAGCCACCCACACCCAGTGGTTGCTCCACGAGATCGGCGAGCACAGCAGGGATGCGGTCGCGATCACGAGCATCGCCTGGAGTTCGGCCCCCGTCGAAAGCAGGCGCCGCACCGTGAACCACGTCGCCGCGAGCACGAGCACGACGCCGATCGCCCAGAACGGGAAGCTCGCGGCCTTGTCGAGCCCGAAACGCGCCAGCACACCGCGGATGGACTGGTTCGTCACGAACCCCGTTCCGACCATGGTGTCGAGCTTGAAGACCGTGGAACCCCAGTACTGCAAGGAGTTCCGCGCGTCGAGCAGGAAGCCGAGCACCACGCTGCCCGCGAACGTGGCGACGATGGTGACCGCGACCCGCGCGCGCCCGGAGGCGAGGAAGTACAGCACGAAGATCAGCGGGGTGAGCTTGATCCCGGCCGCGATGCCGATCAGCAGGCCACGCGGCCACGGCGTGCGCGGCATCAGGCAGTCGAGCACCACCAAGGTCATCAGCAGCACGTTGACCTGCCCGAGGTCGACCGTGCTGCGCACCGGCTCGGCGTAGACCATCACCGCGCACACCGCGGCGCCCAGGCCCAGCCCGGCCGCGCGGTCCAGTCCGCAGCGGCGCGCGGTGACCACGCAGGCGGCCAGCATCGCGAGCACCGTCGCCGCGGTCATCAGGTAGCCCAGCGCCTGCAGCGACAGCAGCGTGAAACCGCTGAACAGCACCGCCGAGATCGGGGGGTAGATGAACGGCAGCGGGTAGGCGAGCGGCCGCGGCGGGAACTCCGCGTCGAACAGGCCCCGCCCGGCCAGCCACGCCTCACCGCCCGCGCGGCAGACGTCGAGGTCGACGATCGGCGCGAACGCGACCTGCCACAGCGCGAGGGCGAGGGCGATGCCGATGCCCGCCACCGCGACGAACGGTCTCCGGAGAAGTCCTTCAATCGTGCTCACGTCGGACAAGACACCGGGACCCCCCGCGGAGTTGTGCGGGGAAATCCGAAACGTGCAGCTTCGAATCGACGCAACGCCGAGGCGGCAGCCGCGTCCACGCGCGTGCGGACGCCCGGCGAACGTGAGGACTACTCGCGCCAGGAGTTGTCGGAGGCGACCACGGTCAGCCGCTGCGTCGCCCTGGTCAACGCCACGTACAGCGCGCGCAACCCGGTCGGCGACTCGGCGATCAGCTCGGCGGGCTCGACGAGCACGACCGCGTCGTACTCCATGCCCTTGGCCTCCAGGCTGCCCACCGCCTGCACGCGCTCCCCGAGGTCGGCCACCCAGGACGTCAGCTCGGCGCGCCGCGCCATCGTGCCGATCACCCCGACCGTGCCGTCCACCTGGTCCAGCAGCTCCTTGGCCGCCGCCACCGTCTGGTTGGGCACATCGGGCACGGTCCGCAGCTCCGGCTCCAGCCCGGTGGACCGCACGGCGGTCGGCAGATCGTCGGGGTCGACCACATCGCGCACCACGTCCGCGGCCAGCTCGAAGATCTCCGAGCTGTTGCGGTAGTTGGTGCGCAACAGGAACCGGCGCCGCCGCTTCACCTTGCCCAGCGCGCGTTCCTTGGCGTCGGCCGCCTCGGCCGCGTCCGGCCACGAGCTCTGCACCGGGTCGCCCACGATGGTCCAGCTCGCGTACTTGCCGCGGCGGCCCAGCATCCGCCACTGCATCGGCGAGAGGTCCTGCGCCTCGTCGACGATCACGTGCGAGTAGTGGTCGTAGTGGTCGGCGCGGCCCAGCTGCTGCTGCCCCTGCTCGCGCTGGTGCCAGCTGGTCACCTCGTGCGCGATCATGTCGAACTCGTCCAGCTCGTCGGCGGCCCTGCGCTGCTTCGGCGGGTCACCGAGCAGCACCCGCAGCTCGTCGAGCACGGCCACGTCCGCGACCGACCAGCCCGCGTCCTGATCGGCCCAGGTCGCCGCGACAGCCTCGACCTCGGCGGGGGAGAGGTTGCGCTTGGCCGCCTTGCGCAGCCGCTCCCGGTCGCCGAGCCAGCCCAGCACCTGCGTCGGCAGCACCGGCGGCCACCACGCGGCCACGAAGTCGGTGAACTCGTTGCGGTCGGCGATGTCCACCACGAAGTTCTTGCGGTCGAACCTGTTGTCCGAATACGAGGAAGCCTTCTGCCACAACGCTTCCAGCAACGCGTCGGCGGCCACCTTGCGCGCCTGGTTGGGCTGCACCCTGCGGCTGTGCACGGCCTTGCGGACCTTGGTCAGCTCGTGCGCCTCCAGCTTCAGCACCTGTCCGGAGTAGACGATCCGCAGTTCCGACGGGGCCCCGGGCGGCGCCTCCTTCATGATGTTGAGCAGCACCTTGCGCATCCGCAGCGAGCCCTTGGCCACCGCGACCTCGGCGGGATCGGTGCGCGTGGCCTTGACCCCGTCCAGCACCTCGCCGAGCGCGCGCAGCTCCACCGTGTCCTCGCCGAGCGACGGCAGCACGCGGGAGATGTAGTTCATGAACACCGGCGACGGCCCGACCACCAGCACACCGCTGTTGAACCTGCGGCGGTTGCGGTACATCAGGTAGGCGGCGCGGTGCAGCGCGACCGCGGTCTTGCCGGTCCCGGGGCCGCCGGTGATCTCGGTGATGCCCTCGGCGGGCGCGCGGATCGCGTCGTCCTGCTCGCGCTGGATGGTGCCGACGATGTCGCGCATCATCGGCCCGCGCGCCCTGGCCAGCGTCGCCATCAGCGCGCCGTCGCCGACCACGGTCAGCCCCTCCGGCACCGCGTCCGGGGTCAGCAGCTCGTCGTCGACGTGCAGCACCTTGCCGCCGGAGCAGCGGATCACCCGCCTGCGCACCACGTCCATCGGCTGCTCGGCGGTCGCCTGGTAGAAGGCGGCGGCCACCGGCGCGCGCCAGTCGATCACCATCGTGTCGAAGTCGGCGTCGCGCACGCCGAGCCTGCCGATGTAGAAGATCTCCCCGCTCGCCTGGTCCAGCCTGCCGAAGACCAGGCCCTCGTACTCCGCCTCCAGCGACTTCAGCTGGCGCGTCGCGTGGTAGACCATCGCGTCCCGCTCGACCAGCGCCGCGGGCAGCCGCTCCAGCCCGCGTTCGTGCGCGGCGGCGATCATCGCCTTCGCCTCTTCGCGCATCACCAGCAGGCGCGCGTAGACCTTGTCGACGTACTGCTGCTCCGCCGCGATCTCCGCCTGCCTGATCGAGACTCCCTGCACGCACCGCTCCCCAAAGTTTCGTGAAGTCGAACAACTTTAGAGGTCTTCATGTCCGTGCGGCGCGGCGGCCGTTCCGTAGCATCGCGCCGGTGGACCGCCCGACGCTGCCCGAGCACCTCCGATTGCTGCTCTCCGACGAACCCGTGCTCGACCTGTACTCACACGGGCCGTGGCGGGTCCCGGACGGGCTGTACGAGCAGGTCAGGGCGCGTGCGGTCGCGCTGAACGACGATCCCGCGGCCGAGCGGCTGGCGGTCGAACTGCCCGAGTTCTTCGCCGAGAGCACCACCGTGATCGGCGCGGAACTGTGGTCCCTGGTGCAGTTCCTCATCGGCTCGGTCGCGCTCTGCGCGGGCACCGCGTGTGACGTCGCTTACGAGACGATGAGCGATTTCATCGACCAGCCAAGGAAACCGCACCGCAGCTGGCTGTGGTCGTCCGCGGACACTCCGTACCTGCCGCCCGCGTACTGGTTGCTCGACAGCACCGGCGAGGACCCGGAGAAGCGCGAACTCGCGCTCGGGCTGGCGCGCCGTTGCCTCGACGTGTTCGAAGGAATCGAACCCCTGGAACCGCGGCGCAGAGCCTTGATCGCGCTCCACGACATGCGCGCCGCCGATCCCGCGCTGGCGAAGCAGGACCTGATCGCGCCGCTGGAGTCGCTTCCCGGGCTGTGGTCCGAGCGCGCCACGCCGGAGATCCTGTCCGTGCTGCCCGAGCTGACGGGGCCCGCCGGGTACCTCGACTGGGCCTGCACCGGGTTCCTCGCCGCGCACACCCGGCTGATCGAGAACGCGCCCGGAGCGGCGAGCGCGGGACCGTTGCCGGGCACCGACTTCCGCTTCGAGCACGAGGTGACGCTCGCCTGCCTGCTGGCGCAGGCCGAGGCCGCCGAGGTGCCCGCGGAGCTGGCCGTGCCCCTCGGCGTGTCGACGTACGACCGCGTTCAGGCCGTGTTCTGGAAGCTGCGCGAGGAGTTCGACGCCGACACCTGGCACGCGCGCGTCCGGTCCTGGCTGGCGCGGGCGGTCCTGGAGGGCGAGGCCGAAGCCTGCCGCGCGTGGCTGGACATGGCGATCAGGGTCACCGGCGCGGTGCAGGGCCTGCCGGGGCGCGCGGTGAACCCGGAGAGCTCCATCCCGGTCACCCCCTTCCAGCGTGATCTCCGGATGCTGTGCGCGCCGCGCCGGGCGATGAACCCGTTGCTGGCCAAGTTCGTCGCGGGCGTCGAACGACCCGCCGACATCGCCGCCCGCCTCGTCGGCCAGCCGGAGCTGGCCACCGCGCTCCGTTCCGTCGTGGGCACCGGGAAACCGGTTCGACTGCTGGTGGCGGGTCCGGAGAGCACCGGGCGGATGACCGCGGTCGACCTGGTCCGGCGCACGCTGGCCGAGCCCGCGGTCGTGCACATCTCCGACCAGGTCTTCGCGAACATGAGCGCGAGCGAGGCCGCGCTGCACGTCCTCACCCGCACGCGCGAGCTGGTCGCCGGTGATCTCCTTGTGGTGCAAGGACTCGACCGGATCATCGACTACCGGCGGTGCGGCGCGGTCGCGCTGGAGGAGCTGCGCCGCGTCCTGCGCCACAAGCCCGACGTGCACGTGATCGCGCTCTGCCGGGCAGGCGGCGACATCCGCGTCGAGCAGGCGAATCCGGCTCTGCACAACGATTTCCGGATCGCGCGCACCCGCGAGTTCGGTGAGGCAGATCGGGCGGAGCTGTTCCGCAGGGCGGTCGCCGAACGCGGCGGCACGGTGCTCGACGAAGCCGCGGCGGCCGCGGCCCGACTGGCCGGTTCGTTGAACCTGCGCGGCGCTCGCCTGATGGCGCACCTGGCCGACCGTGCCGTGGCGTCCGCCGGGAGCGACCCGGTGACCGTCGCCGATCTCCCCGCGAGCCCCGGCCGGTCGTGGACCGGGCTGGACGCGTGCCTCGGCCTCGAACCGGTCAAGGCGGAACTGGCGCTGGTCACCGCGGAGGCCAGGGCGGCGAAGTTGCGCCGCGACGCCGGGATGGCCGCATCGGCCCGGCCGCCGCACCTGGTCTTCACCGGCCGCCCCGGAACGGGGAAGACGATGGTGGCGGGCATCCTCGGCGGCATGTTCGCCGACCTCGGCTTGCTGTCGTCGGGACACCTGGTCAGCGTCGACCGCGCCGACCTGGCCGGGCAACACCTCGGCGACGCCACGGTGAACGTCCGCAGGGCGATCGACCGGGCCCTGGGCGGCGTGCTGTGCGTCGAGGACGCGGGCAACCTCGCGCGTCCCGGAACGGACATCGACAAGGCCCGCAGTCGCGACGTCGTCGACGCGCTGCTGGCCGGAGTCCAAGCGCACCAAGAAGATCTGGTCGTCGTCCTTTGTGGACCGGAGGGCGCGGTCAACGGCCTGCTGAAGTCCTCGCCGGAGCTGTCGGAGTACTTCCAGAAGGTCGTCCGCTTCCCCGCCCTCACCACCGAGGAGACGGTGACGCTCTACGGCGTCAAGGCCGCCGATGCCGGTTTCACGCTGGGCGCGGGCGTGCTGTCCAAGGTCGGCGAGGTCGTGCGTTCGGCGCGCCCGGACACTGCGGGAGCGCGACTCGCTCTGAGCTTGCTGGAGCGCTCGGTCACCGCGCAGTCGCGTCGCATCCTCGCTGACGGCGTTGTCGACGAAACCGAGTCACTGCAGGAGATCCTGGTCGAGGACGTCCCGGACACCGCGCGCGCCGGTGTCCGCACCGAGCTGGCCGAGGACCCGCTCGCCGCGATCGACAGCCTCATCGGGCTGGAGTCGGTCAAGCGCGAGGTCCGGCTCCTGGTGGCCGAGACCAGGGCGGACGGGCTGCGCCGAGCGGCCGGACTACCCGTCGTCTCGCCCACCCGGCACCTGGTCTTCACCGGCAACCCCGGCACGGCCAAGACCACGGTGGCCCGGCTCATCGCCGCCGTGTACGCGCGGCTCGGGCTGTTGTCGTCGGGGCACCTCGTCGAGGTCTCCCACGCCGATCTCATCGCCGAGTACGTCGGCCAGACCGCGCCGAAGGTCCGCGCCGCGGTGGAGAGCGCGCTCGGCGGCGTGCTGTTCATCGACGAGGCTTACGCGCTCACCCCTGGCGACGCGCACACGTCCTATGGGCCCGAGGCGATCGCGGAGCTGCTGCGGTTGATGGAGGAACACCGCGACGACATCGTGGTGATCGTCGCGGGCTACTCGGACCGCATGACCGGCTTCCTCGCGGCCAATCCCGGCCTGGCTTCACGATTCCCGACCACTGTGCGGTTCCCGGACTACTCGGACGCCGAGCTGCTGGAGATCTTCGCGCACATGGCGTCTTCGGCGGGCTTGGTCCTGGGGGAGTCGGTGCGCGAGGAGGTCCTTCGCGTGCTGCGGTCGATCCCGCGCGGCGAGTCCTTCGGCAACGGCCGCGTTGTGCGCAACCTGCTCGACCGCGCGCTGGCGCTCCAGGCCGAACGTGTTCTGGCTTCAGGCGAAGACGTCCGCGAGCTGCTGCCCGCCGACATCGTCGCGGCGCCTGCCCCGGCTCGGGAGGAGTACGCGGGCCAGTACCTGTGATCCGCTAGTCGTGGTCCTGCCAGTCCACGCAGCGCGGGCGGCGGCCGGTGGAGCGGAACTCCGTGAGCGCTTGGCGCAGCTTGTCCAGGGGCACTGCGGCGTTGCGGGGGAACTCGCGCTTGGCCGCGCGGTCGATGTAGAGGGGCGGCTCGTCCTGCTCACGCGTCGCTCCCTTGGTCACCCACGTGCCGACCTCGGTGCTGTCCTCTTCGCGTGGTCCGACGTAGCACAACGCGCCGATCTTGCGCTCGTGGTCCACGTCGATCTGCACGTAGCGGCGCTCGTCCTGCTTCGCGGCGTGCACCGGCGCCTGGTCGCCCTTTCGCGCCCGCTCCACCGCCGCCGCGACCTCCCGATCCGGCGCTGCCTCCTTCTTCGGCGGCGCCTCCTTCGTCCGGGTGGCTCCCACGGCCCCGGCCCCGGTCCCGGTCCCGGTCCCGGTCAGGCGTGTCCGGAAGCGCTCCAGCGACTTGTCCGCCGTGCTGCCCAGCTGGAAGACCCGCAGCAGGTCCTCCCGCGCGGTCACCGCCAGCGCCGTCGCCTCGCGCAGGTCGTCGGCGGTGCTGCCCTCGCCCAGCGCGGCCAGCGCGCCCGCGTACTCCTCCAGCTGCTCTTCGACCTGGCCTAACGTCGTCAGGCTCGCGCCGAGCGTGCTGCGGACGTCATCAAGTCGCGCCGCGACGGCACCGATCGAACTCGTCGACATGGAACCCCCTCGTCATGATCACCGACGACCGTAGCGCCGGAGACCACGAGTGCAACCGCCGAAAGCGTCAGCCCTCCCCACCATCGTCCGCTGCGCACCGAATGATCCGTCCAGCACGAACCGCCCCCGACCCACGCGGGGTTGGGGGCGGTTGGCGACCTCCGGGGTGGGGGTTCGGGGACTTGAAGACGCCCGAACCCCGGCTGGGGCGTTAGTTGGCGATGCCCAGCGAGGCGGCCTGCTTCTCCAGCGTGGCCAGGTGGGCGCGGGCGGCGGTGATGCGGTCCTCGTCGCCGCTGTCCAGCGCGCGGGTCAACCGGCCCTTGGCGGCCGAGACGCGGCGGCGGACCGTGCGGATGGTGTCCGCCTGCTCCTGCTCCTTGGTCTGCTCCGCCGTTTCCGACGGTGTCACTGCCTCGGCCTTGGGCTTCGCCTCGGCCTTGGCAGCGGCGGCCTTGGGCTTGGGGGCGGCCTTGGCCTCCGCCTGGGGAGCGGGCGCGGGCGCGGCGGCGGCCTGGGCCTGCTCGACCGGGGCGGGCGCGGCGGGAGCGGGAACGGTGGGCGCGGCGCCCTCGCGCAGCTGCAGCGGAACCCCCTGCAACGTCATCAGCACGGTCGGCTCCTCGGCCAGCCGGCGGAAGAACGCGTGCTGGGTCGGCTGCGTCACCAGGTTCGCCGGGATCGGCCAGAGCGCGGACTGCAGGCGCATGCCGACGCCCTTGTCGCCCACGGTGAACCCGGACTCCACCAGGTGGTCCAGCCAGCCGGGCGCACCGGTCGCGCAGTGCCCGGCCATCCACTGGAAACCCGCTTCGCGGTAGTGGTCGGCCAGCCGGTTCAGCACGCGCGGGATCAGCTTCTGCGGCATGGCCTCGGGCACCACCGACAGCGCGCCGACGGCGACCATGGTCCTGGCGACCAGGCGCGCGGCCTGCTGCGGCAGCTTCAGCGCGGCGATCCACTGCCTCGGCACACCGGCGGCGCCCATGCCCACCATGCGCTCGGTCTTGCGGTCGATGGCGACCAGCACCAGCAGCTCGGTGCCGTTGGTGCCGTCGGCGCGGTCGGCCTCGATGGAGGAGCGCAGCAGCTCCGCGGTCGACGGGTCGTTCGGCAGCAGGGCCGCGACCTGCCTGCCCTCACCCACGCGGGCGGGCCGGATCCAGACCGAGGACGCCACCGGTCGCTGCCCGGCGGAGCCCTGCCGCCGGCGAGTCTTCGTGCTGATCACGCCCGGTACCGTAGCGGTCACCCGGAGCAGCCCTCGCCGGGCCTTCCTGGACCGCCAGGTGTGCCCTGATCAGGTGGAAAACGCGGTGAACCGGCGTGTTGCCGGGTAGTTCACCCGCGAGCAGTCCCTCCGCGCTCTACCCGAAAGTGTGATGAAAGATGATCTTCAGGGGAGTATGTGCCCTGGTCGTGCTCGCCGCCGTGACCGGGTGCTCGCCCGCTCCGCCGCCGGAGACCGCGCCGACCGTTCCCCTGCCCGCCACCCAGGCGCAGCCGCCCGCTCCGCCCGCCCCGGCCCCGCCGAAGATCGACCGCGAGCAGGCGGGCCGCCTCGCCGAGCAGGCCGCCCCCGGCTTCCGCGTCACCGCCATCGACCTCGACACCGACGAGGGCCGCCGCATCTGGGACGTGGACCTGGTCAACGACCGCAACGAGCGCCGCGACCTCGACGTGGACGCCGAGACCGGCCAGATCCTGCCCGACCTGGACAACGACTGATCTGCGGCCGCGGCGCTGGTCAGGACTGGTCGGCGAGGGCGCGGTCGAGGGTTTCGTAGGAGTCGAACTCGGTGTCCATGCCGGTGACCGAGAGCGGGTTGCCGACGACCGGGCCCTGGTAGACCAGGCGGAGCCGCTTGTTGCGCGCCTTGGCCAGCTCCGCGGTCTCGGCGAGCACGGACAGCCCGGAGGAGCCGAGGAAGGTCACCTCGGACAGGTCCAGCACGAGCAGCGCCTCGGCGCCGTCGAGCCTGCCCGCGCACTCCTGGCGCAGCGGGGCCGCGCTGAGCATGTCGATCTCACCGCGGACGTGCACCACCGCACCGCCCGGCAGCGGCCGCACGGAGAGCTGGATCAGCTCGCCCGCGTCGGGACCGTCCCCGCCCTCACCCCGGGCGTGCCGATCGGCGTGCCAGGTCATCTGTGCTCCTCGTCGCCGCTGTGTGGTGCAGCGTTCTCCTGGGGAGGTCTCGACACGAAATCAGCCGCGTGCCGCGTGAAACCACCGTCGCCAGAGTCTATAGGCTGAGCCGAACCTGCTTGGGCGGTCCACCTCCCCGCGGCTCTTCCCCACCGGGGGTGTCGTACCGGACCATGCCCGTGGTGCGGTCACCGCAGAGTCCCCGCGCCCGCCGAGCGTGATCATGGAGGCACCGTGCCCGACCGTCCCGGTCTCGCCACGCCGTTCCCGATCGAAGACCTCCCGGGCGCTGTGTGGCTGCTGGCGGGGCCGGGCACCGAGGTGGTCGCGGCGAACTCCAGGGCGGCCGCCCACCCCGCGCCGCTGACCGATCCCGAGCTGCTGGCCGCGCTGGCCACGGTGCTGGAGACGGGGCGCCCCACCCGGGTCGGCCTCACCGGTGCTCCGACCCGCGTCGCTCTGGTCGGCCCGCACCGCGACGCCGCGGGAGCCGTCATCGGCTGTCTGGTCCAGGTCGTCGACGTGGACGAGGTCGCGGCGCGCTGGGCCGTCGCGGCCGCCCAGAACCGGTTGCTGCCCGCGACCCTGCCCGTCGTGCCCGGTTACCACCTGGCCGCCCACTACGTCGCCGCGACGCAGCCCGGACGAGCGGGCGGGGACTTCTACGACGCCCTCGCGGTGGGCGGCGGCAGGCTCGCGGTGCTGCTCGGTGACGTGGTCGGCGCCGGGCTCACAGCCACGGCGGTCACCGCGCAGCTGCGGGGCGCCGCGATCTCCGCGCTGCTGGACGGTGACGACGTCGACGGGGTGATCGCCCGGCTGGACCGCCTCGCCGCGCACGTCCCGGGGGCCGCGGGGAGCACGGTGTGCGTCGCGGTGATCGACCCCGCACGCGGCGAACTGAGCGTCGGCAGTGCCGGTCACCCCCGCCCGTTGCTGTTGACCGAGCACGACGCGGGCGAGCTGTCCTGGCGGATCGGCCCACCGCTCGCACTGGCCAGCGAGCGCCCGCCCGCGCACACCGTCGGCATCGCCGCGGGTGACGTCTTCGTCTTGTACTCCAACGGTCTGCTCAACTCCGGGGTGTTCGCCGACTCGCTGCGTGGAGTGCCCCGCGACGTGGAGAGCGTGTGCTCGCACCTGATCGGCGCCGTGCTCGACGGCGGTGCCGCGCTGGACGACGCGGCGCTGCTCGTGGTGGGGACCGATCCCTCCCGCACACCCCCGCTGTCGATCGCGGTCACCGCGGCGCCCGAACAGCTGGCCACGATCCGCCGCGCGCTGCGCGAGTGGACCGCGCGGATCGGCCTGGACGCCGAGGAGGTCCTCGGTCTGCAGCTGGCGGTCGGCGAGGCGGCCACCAACGCGATCGAGCACGCCTACCGCGACCGCGAACCCGGGCCGGTGCGCCTCACCGCCGAGGTGCGCGGGGACGGCGACCTGGTGGTGGAGATCGCCGACGAGGGGGAGTGGCGCACCACCGATCCGGGTGAGAACCAGCACCGGGGCCGGGGCATGCACCTGATCCGCAGCTCGATGGACGAGCTGGACGTGCGGCGCGGCGACGGCGGAACCGTCGTCCGGATGTCCCGGCACCTGGGCCGCGCCCGCCTCGCCGAGGAGCCGGAGCCGGTGGACCCGCCCGTCGCCGAGGAGACCGACGCCGACACCGTGACCTTCGAGGTGCACAACAGCCACGACGCGGTCCTGGTGCGGCTGGGCGGAATCCTCGACGCGGTGGACGCCGACGAGGTGCACCGCAGGCTCCAGCAGCTCAGCCGCGCGGGCTCGGCCCCGCTGACCGTGGACCTGTCCGGGGTGCGCCTGGTGGACAGCACGGGGGTGCGGGTGCTCTTCGAGCTGGCCCTGCAGGCCACCGCGGCGGGCGGCAAGCTCACCGTGCTCGTGCCCGAGGGCTCGCTGCCCCACCGCGTCCTGTCGATCACCGGCCTGGACCAGGTCGCCACCGTCATCCCCGGCTGACCCGCGCGGGGCTCAGGGGCTCTGGGCGTTCTCCGGTTCCAGGTGCGTGGCGATCAGCTGGAGCAGCAGTTCGGTGTCCACCGGCTTGGTCACGTAGTCGGTCGCGCCCGCGGCGAGGGTCCGCTTGCGGTCTTCCGGCATGGCCTTGGCGGTCACCGCGATGATCGGCAGGTCCTCGTGGCTGGCCATCTCCCGGATCGCGCCGATGGTGGCGTTGCCGTCCAGCTCCGGCATCATCACGTCCATCAGGACCAGCGCGATGTCGTCGTACTGCTCCAGCGCCCGCACGCCGGCGACGCCGTTGTCGGCGAACACCACGTGCAGCCCGTGCATCTCCAGCACCGCGCTCAGCGCGAAGACGTTGCGCAGGTCGTCGTCGACGATGAGCACCTTCTCCCCGTGGAAGCGGGCGGAGGTCTGCATCGAGGCGAGCGCGGCCGGTTCGATCACCATCGGCTGCGGGCGCGGCGCCGGGGGCAGTTCGGCGGGCGTCTCGACCGGGGCGATCGTCGGCACGCCGTTGGGGTCGGGCACCGCGGAGTCCAGCGGCAGGTACAGGGTGAACGAGCTGCCCCGGCCCGGTTCGCTGTGCACCTGCAGCTCACCGCCGAGCAGCTGGGTCAGCTCCCTGGTGATCGACAGGCCGAGGCCGGTGCCGCCGTACTTGCGGCTGGTGGTGCCGTCGGCCTGGCGGAACGCCTCGAAGATCACCGCCAGCTTCTCCGGCGGGATGCCGATGCCGGTGTCGGAGACCACGAACGCGAGCAGTCCGGGCGCCGTGCGCAGCTCCGGGGTGCTGACCTCGGCGGGCTCGGCGTGCCGGATGCGCAGCTCCACCCCGCCGGTGTGGGTGAACTTCACCGCGTTGGACAGCAGGTTGCGCAGGATCTGCTGGAGCCGGTGCTCGTCGCTGAGCAGGGTCTCCGGCACCGAGGGCGCCACGACGACGGAGAACTCCAGGCCCTTCTCCACGGTCAGCGGGCGGCACAGCGACTCCACGTAGCCCAGCAGCTCGCGCAGCTGGACCGTGGTCCGCTCGGCCTCCATCTTGCCCGCCTCCACCTTGGACAGGTCGAGGATGTCGTCGATCAGCTGGAGCAGGTCGCTGCCCGCCGAGTAGATCGTCTTGGCGAACTCGGTCTGCTTCGGGGTGAGGTTGCCCTCCAGGTTGTCGGCCAGCAGCTTGGCCAGGATCAGCGCACTGTTCAGCGGCGTGCGCAGCTCGTGCGACATGTTCGCCATGAACTCCGACTTGTACTTCGAGGCCGTGGCCAGCTGCCGGGCCCGGTCCTCCAGCTCCTGCCGCGCCTCCTCGGTGCGCGAGTTCGCCAGGATCGTGTTGACGTTGACCGCGATGGTCTCCTTGAGCTGCTCCAGCAGGTCCAGGTGCACCGGGGTGAACTCGCCGAGCGAGGCCAGCTCCAGCACGCCCAGCGTCTGGCTCTCGAACAGCAGCGGCAGCACGATCACGTTGGTCGGGGTGGCCGAGCCCAGCCCGGAGGAGATGCGCGCGTAGCCCGGCGGCACGTCGGTGACCAGGATCGTCTTCTTGTCCTTGGCGGCCTGGCCGATCAGCGTCTCGCCCAGGGCGACCGAGGTGACGGTCTTGTTCGGGTCCACGGCGCCCTGCCCGCCGTAGCTTGCGGTCAGCTCCAGCGTGGTCCGCCCGCTCGCGGAGGTGCGGGCCAGGAAGAACGCGCCGCGCTGCGCCGAGACCAGCGGCGTCAGCTCGCTCATGATCAGCGAGGCGACGGCGCCCAGGTCGCGGTGGCCCTGCATCAGCCCGGAGATGCGGGCCAGGTTGGTCTTGAGCCAGTCCTGCTCCTGGTTGGCCTTGGTGGTCTCCTCCAGGTTGGCGATCATCAGGTTGATGTTCTCGTTCAGCTCGGCCACCTCGCCGGAGGCCGCGACGTCGATCTGCCTGGTCAGATCGCCCGCGGTGACCGCGGTGGCCACCGCGGCGATCGCCCGGATCTGGGTGGTCAGGTTGCCCGCCAGGTTGTTGACGTTCTCGGTCAGCCGCTGCCAGGTGCCGGAGACGCCGATGACCTCGGCCTGACCGCCGAGGATGCCCTCGGTGCCGACCTCGCGGGCGACGCGGGTGACCTCGGAGGCGAAGGCGGAGAGCTGGTCGACCATCGTGTTGATCGTCGTCTTCAGCTCCAGGATCTCGCCCTGCGCGTCGACGTCGATCTTCTTGCTCAGGTCGCCCTGGGCCACCGCCGTGGTGACCAGCGCGATGTTGCGGACCTGGCTGGTCAGGTTCTGCGCCATGAAGTTGACGTTGTCGGTGAGGTCCTTCCAGGTCCCCGCCACGCCCGGCACCCTGGCCTGGCCGCCGAGCTTGCCCTCGGTGCCCACCTCGCGGGCAACGCGGGTGACCTCGTTGGCGAAGGCGCGCAGCGTGTCCACCATGCCGTTGAGGGTCTCGGCCAGCGCCGCGACCTCGCCGCTGGCGTCGACCACGATCTTCTTGCTCAGGTCGCCGCCCGCCACCGACGCGGCCACCGTCGCGATGCTGCGGACCTGGTTGGTCAGGTTCTCCGCCATCACGTTGACGTTGTCGGTGAGGTCCTTCCAGGTGCCCGCGACGCCGCGGACCTGGGCCTGGCCGCCGAGCTTGCCGTCGGTGCCGACCTCGCGGGCCACCCGGGTGACCTCGTCGGCGAAGGCCGAGAGCTGGTCGACCATGGTGTTGATCGTGTTCTTCAGCTCCAGGATCTCGCCGCGGGCGTCGACGTTGATCTTCTGCGTCAGGTCGCCGCGGGCCACGGCGGTGGTGACCTGGGCGATGTTGCGGACCTGGCTGGTGAGGTTGCCCGCCATGAAGTTCACCGAGTCGGTGAGGTCGCGCCACGTGCCCGCCACGCCCGGCACCGTCGCCTGACCGCCGAGCCTGCCGTCCGAGCCCACCTCGCGGGCGACGCGGGTGACCTCGTCGGCGAAGGCGGAGAGCTGGTCGACCATGGTGTTGAGGGTGTTCTTGAGTTCGAGGATCTCGCCGCGGGCGTCGACGTCGATCTTCTGGCTGAGGTCGCCCTTGGCCACCGCGGTCGCCACGGAGGCGATGTTGCGGACCTGGCTGGTGAGGTTGCCCGCCATGAAGTTCACCGAGTCGGTGAGGTCGCGCCACGTGCCCGCCACGCCCGGGACCCGGGCCTGGCCGCCGAGGATGCCCTCGGTGCCGACCTCGCGGGCGACGCGGGTGACCTCGTCGGCGAAGGCGGAGAGCTGGTCGACCATGGTGTTGAGGGTGTTCTTGAGTTCGAGGATCTCGCCGCGGGCGTCGACGTCGATCTTCTGGCTCAGGTCGCCGCGGGCCACGGCGGTGGTGACCTGGGCGATGTTGCGGACCTGGCTGGTCAGGTTGCCCGCCATGAAGTTGACGTTGTCGGTGAGGTCCTTCCAGGTCCCCGCCACGCCCGGCACCTGGGCCTGACCGCCGAGGCGGCCCTCGCTGCCCACCTCGCGGGCCACCCGGGTGACCTCGGAGGCGAAGGCGGAGAGCTGGTCCACCATCGTGTTCAGGGTGTTCTTCAGCTCCAGGATCTCGCCCTGGGCGTCGACGTCGATCTTCTGGCTGAGGTCGCCCTTGGCCACCGCGGTCGCCACGGAGGCGATGTTGCGGACCTGGGTGGTCAGGTTGCCCGCCATGAAGTTGACGTTGTCGGTCAGGTCCTTCCAGGTGCCGGCGATCCCGGGCACCGTGGCCTGGCCGCCGAGCTTGCCCTCCGTGCCCACCTCGCGGGCCACCCGGGTGACCTCGGAGGCGAAGGCGGAGAGCTGGTCCACCATCGTGTTGATGGTGTTCTTGACCTCCAGGATCTCGCCGCGCGCGTCGACGTTGATCTTGCGGCTGAGGTCGCCGTTGGCCACCGCGGACGCCACCGTGGCGATGTCGCGGACCTGGGCGGTCAGCGCGCCCGCCATGAAGTTGACGTTGTCGGTCAGGTCCTTCCAGGTGCCCGCCACGCCCGGTACGTCGGCCTGACCGCCGAGGCGGCCGTCCGAGCCGATCTCCCGCGCCACCCTGGTGACCTCGCCCGCGAACGTGCGCAGCGTCCCGGTCATCGAGTTGATCGTGTCGGCCAGCGCGGCCACCTCACCGCTGGCGTTGACCCGGATCTGCTGGCTGAGGTCGCCGTTGGCCACCGCCGAGGCCACGGTGGAGATGCTGCGCACCTGGCCGGTCAGGTTGGAGGCCATCACGTTCACCGAGTCGGTGAGGTCGCGCCACATCCCGGCAGCGCCCGGTACGTCGGCCTGGCCGCCGAGCTTGCCGTCGGTGCCGACCTCGCGGGCCACGCGGGTGACCTCGGAGGCGAACACCGACAGCTGTTCGAGCAGCCGGTTCACCGTGATGCCCAGTTCGGCGATCTCGCCGCCGCCGCGCCGGGTCGGGATGCGCTGGGACAGGTCGCCCTCGGCCGCGGCCACCAGCACCCGGTTCAGCTCCACCGTCGGCCGCACCAGGTCGTCGACCAGCCCGTTGGCCGCGGCCACCGCGGTCGACCAGCCGCCGCCGGCCGCGCCCGGGTCCAGCCGCGCGTCCAGCCTGCCGTGCTCGCCGACCGCCTGCCGGACCCGCAGCAGCTCGCCCGCCAGGTGCTGGTTGCGCTCGGCGATCTCGTTGAACACCTCGGCGAGGCGCGCGGTGACGCCGTCGCCCGCGGGCAGCAGCCGCCTGCGGAAGTTGCCGTCGCGCAGATCGGTCATCGCGGTGAGCAGGCGCTCCAGCGCCACCTCGTCCGTCGAAGATCGGGTTTCCCGCCGCACGGACCGCTCCTCCACGACACCTCCAGGCCGAATCGGGTGGGAAGGCCCCAGGGTCCCACGTCCGCCGGACAGTGTGGACCAGCCACTCGTCCGGCCGGGGGAGATCGCCCTCGTGTACCAGTCCCCGTGTCCGGGTACTCGGCTAGGCTGGCCTCCGCCCTTGCCCCGAGTCTTCCCACCTGTCAGTTCCCCACAGCCAAGTCTCTTCAGCCGACCGAAGGCATCACAGGTGAGCAACACCGAACCGCGCGCACTGCCCGGCGGCTCGTCGGTGCAGACCGTGTCCCTGGACATGGTGCGGGCCCTGGTCGCGGACGCCGACGGCGCCGTGGTGGTCCAGGACAGTGAAGCGCGGGTGCAGGTCGCCAACGAGGCGGCGATGTCGCTGTTCCCGGGCCTGGTGATCGGCAGGCGGCCGGAGCCGACGGGCAGCGCCCTGTTCACCGTCGCCGCCGCGCCGGACGCGGAGTTCGAGCTGACCCACCGGGGCATGCGGCTGCGGGTGCGCCGCCGCGAGCTGGGCGGCGGCTGGCACTCCTGGCGCGTGCTGGACACCGAGCCCGGTGCCGCGGAGGAGCCCGCGGAGCCCGGTCAGGCGACCGACTCCCGCTTCCTCAACGAGGCCGGGCTGCGGCTGGCCGCGCTGCGCGATGTCCCCCATACGGCGCGAGAGATCGCCGAACTGGCGGTCCCCGTACTGGGCGACGCGGTCGTCGTGGTCCTGCCGATCCCGCGCGGACGGGTGCGGTGGTGGAGGTCCGGGCGGCCCGATCCGGGCCGGGCGCGCAGGCCCTCGCCGAGCACCGCGCCGGTGCTCGCGGCCGCGCTCGCCGGGCACGTGCAGGGCGCGCGGGTGATGTCCTCGGAGGAGGTCGCCTCGCTGCCCTGGCTGTCCGAAATGGACGGTGAGGTGCTGGTGATCCCGTTGCCCGGGGACGGGGAGGGCATCGGCGCGCTGGTCGTCTCCGTGCGCTACGGCTACGACCGGCAGCGGCACCGCACCCTGGTCGACTTCGCCGCGCGCGCCGACCTGGCGATCGCGCGGGCGCACAAGTGGGAGGAGTACGAGCGGGCGATCACCGGCCTGCAGACGACCTTGCTCCCGCGCGAGCTGCCGGTGGTCCCCGGCGCCGACCTGAGCGCGGCCTACCGCCCGGCACGGGGCCCGCTCGGCGTGGGCGGCGACTTCTACGACGTGCGGCTGAGGGCCGACAACAGCGCGCTCTTCCTGCTCGGCGACGTGTGCGGCAACGGGGCCGAGGCCGCCGCGCTGACCGGGCGCGTCCGGCACACGATCGCCGCGCTCGACCTGGTGGAGCAGGACCCGTCGCGGTTGTTGTACCTGCTCAACGACGTCCTGCTGGCCACGCAGAGCCGCCGGTTCACCACGATGGTCGCGGGCTCGATGGCCCGCTCCGGGCGGGGACTGGGGCTCAACCTGACCTCCGGCGGGCACCCGCCGCCGCTGGTGCTGCGCCGCGACGGCGAGGTGGAGGAGGTCGCCCTGCCCGGCACGCTGGTCGGCATCCTGCCGCACGCGCGGTTCCCGCACTGCCGGGTCGAGCTGGACGCCGGAGAGCTGTGCCTGCTCTACAGCGACGGCATCACCGAGGCCCGCTCCGGCCCGGACGGCGTGCACATGTTCGGCCAGCACCGGCTCACCGAGGTCCTGACGAGCTGCGTCGGCCTGCCCGCCGCGGAGGTGATCGCACGGATCGAGCGCGCGGTCGACGAGTGGACCGGCGAGAACGACCGCGACGATGTCGCCATCCTGGCGGTCCGCGCGGAGCCCTAGTCTCGTCCACTGCGGACAGTTCATCCGCGCGCTCGTCACCGTCGTCGTGCCTGGTGATCGCCGCGCCGACGAGGAGCAAGGCGGAAGAACTCCGCCAGTGCCCGGATGATCGCAGGCCGTTCCCGGGGAGCGGTGCCGCGCAGCGCGATGGCGAGCCCGGCGAGCCGGGCCAGGGCGGGCAGGAACACCAGGCCGACGACCAGGAGTGGATCAACGCTCGGCAGGAGACTCATCTCAACCCTCCAGCCTCGTCTGCTGAACGGGTTGAGCGGCTCCCCCTGAGCGGAAGCCTCTCGTGCCCTCCAACCAGACCAAGGCATGCTTGACCGGTTGGAGGTCTCCTCCGCCAGCGCGAAGCTGACCGACGGCGCCGGGGAGTACTGCTCAGGCCCGTGCTGACGACGCCGCCGCGAGGGAGTACTCCCCTCACACTTGGTAATCAAGGTAGCACGTAAGGGCGGCTGTCAGTCACGGTCCGGGAGGTGGGAGCCGAACAGTTCCGCCGCACGCAACCTGAGGTTTGCTCGCATCCGGTAGGCAGTGTGGATGCGCCCACAGTCGTTCTCCCGCCGCACCGCGTTGAAGCTCGGCGCGGCGGCTTCGCTGCTCCCGCCGTCGCTGCGGGAGGCGTTGGCCAGCCCGCCCCGGCCCGGCGGTCTGCGAGCCGTCGAGCACGTCGTCTTCCTGATGCAGGAGAACAGGTCCTTCGACCACTACTACGGTTCGCTGCGTGGTGTGCGCGGGTTCGGTGACCGCAATGCGCTGGAGCTGCCGAACGGGCGGCCGGTGTTCGACCAGGGCGTTCTCCCGTTCGCGGTCCGCGACGCGTCGAACCGCAAGGACATCCAGTACATCGGCGACCTCGACCACAGCTGGGAAGGCGGCCACAAAGCGCTCAACGGCGGGTGGAACAACGGTTGGGTGGGCGCGAAGACGGCCGCCACGATGGCGTACTACGACCGCAAAGACCTGCCGTTCCACTACGAGCTGGCCGACACGTTCACGATCTGCGACGCCTACCACTGCTCCGTGCCGAGTTCGACGAGCCCGAACCGCAACTACTGGGTCAGCGGCTACACGGGCTTCGAGACCAACGGGAAGCGCGCGATCGGCAACGATGCCTACGCGGAGGACAAGCACCCGGGCTACTCGTGGATGACCTATCCGCAGCGCTTGGAAGCCGCGGGACACAGTTGGCGCGTGTACCAGGAATGGGACAACTTCCAGGACAACAACCTGGAGTTCTTCACCCTCTTCAAGGACATCGCGCGCAAGGTGCTGCCCGATCGGTTCCGCAGTTTGACCGCCTTCTACGAAGCCGTCGCAAAGCTCGCGCCCGGTGAGCAAGACACGTTGCTCGCGCGGCTGGATGCCAACGTGCGCGGTCTTCCGGCTTCGGAGCGGCAGCTCTACGAGCGCGCTCTGCTGCGGGTTCGCCCCCAGGGGCTCGCCGCGGCGTTCCGCGCTGATGTCGAGTCCGGGCGGCTGCCGAAGGTGAGCTACCTGGTTCCGTCCTCTGTGGACTCAGAGCACCCTGGAGCTTCTTCGCCCGCGTCGAGCGCCAACCTGACCTACGACATCATCGACGCCTTGGCGTCCAATGTGGACGTTTGGTCGCGTACGGCGCTGTTCATCACCTACGACGAGAACGACGGCTACTTCGACCACGTCCCGCCGCCGCGCCCGCCGGAGTCGGTGACCGACGAGTACTTCGACGGCAAGCCCATCGGCTTCGGCCCGCGCGTGCCGATGACGGTCGTGTCGCCGTGGACCGTGGGCGGTTTCGTGTGCTCGCAGACCTTCGACCACACCGCGATGATCCGCTTCGTCGAGCGGTGGCTCGGCGTGCGCGAGCCGAACATCAGCACGTGGCGGCGAACCGTGTCCGGCGACCTCACCTCCGCCTTCGACTTCAGGCGCACCACGCCCCGCCCCACGATCCACCGCCCGGACCCCGTGCCCCCGTTCACCGGTCGCTGGCGGCCGACCCCGCCCGCGACGCAGTCGATGCCCGTGCAGGAACCCGGAACCCGTCGGGCGCGGCCTCTGCCGTACCAGCCGGACGCGTTCCTGGTGGGTTCGCAGTTGACGCTGCGGAACACGGGGTCGGCAAGCGTGCACCTGGCGCTCTACCCGTATGCGGGCGAGTTTCCGTCGGTTCGGCACTTCGACGTTCGGGGCGTTGTGTCGGAGTCCATTGGAGCTGACGCCTATCGGTTCACCGTGCTGGGGCCGAATGGATTTCGCCGCGAGTTCTCCGGGACCGCTGGTGAGCGGTTGTCCGTGTCATCGGTTGTTTCGGCGCATGGGGTGCAGTTGGTGTTGGTGGGGGATGCGACGTTTGTGGTGCGGATGGGTGGTGGGGAGAGGAGAGTTCGCGGTGGCGGGCGGGTTCACGTGCCGCGTGGGTGGTATGACGTCGAGGTGACCGCGGTCGGGGTTTCGGGGTTTCGACGGCGGTTGGCGGGGTGTACGGAGGACGGGTCGCCGTCGTGGGCTGGGGCTTCCTGAGAACTCTTCTCAGAATGATCTCGTAGTACTGCCCTCGCGGCGGATGTCACGCGGTCCTATGTGGACTCCATCGTGTCGGGGCAGCTCATTCCGTTGGCGGGAAGTGCTTCGGACACCAGATAGGAGTCGACGTGGTCCCGTACGCACGCGGAACGCGGATACGTGGTGTGCCCGTCCCCCGCGTAGGTCAACAGCACGCTTCCCGGCAGTTGCCTGCTGACTTCGGCGGCCCCGCTGTGGGGGGTGATCGGATCGCGCTTGCTGTTGACCACGAGGATCGGCGGGGCTCCGTGCACACGCAGCGGATGCGGCGCATCGGTAGCCCGCAAGCCCACGCACTGGGTCAACCGGTGAACCGGGGTCGCGGCGACTCGCAGATGTGGTGCCCGCATCGCCGCACTGTCCAGAATTCTCTTGAGGTGCGAGTGGTCGCGGACCACGTACTCCCAGTTCTGGCAGATGGCCCCCAGCACGCCGAGGTCCAGGGCAGGCGCGGGCGGCGGGCCCTGTGTCGCAGGTGGGGCATCGCGCAGCGCAGCGATTATCCACGCCAAGGTCGGCCACCCCTTCTCCGGCGCGTAGAGCTGACCGTAGGTGAACTCCCGGACGTTCTCCGCTGTCATGACGAATCCGTTGAGTAGCAGCGGTTTCTCGCTTGCCCGCCGAACTACCTCGTCGAAGGCCGCCGTCACGTCCTGCCCGTGCAGCGGGCAGTCGGCGTTGTGCCCGCACCAATGGGCGAAGTGCTCGAAGCCGTCCTCCGCGTCGGCACTGGCACTGAGCAGGTGGGCGACGGCGGAGCTGCTGCGGTCAATGGCGGCGTCGAGCACCATTGTCCTGATGTGCCTGGGAAAGAGCTCGGCATAGCGCTGCCCGATCTCGGTGCCGTACGAGGTGCCGTACCAGTTCAGCGGCTCGCCGCCGAGCGCGACGCGGATGGCCTCCACATCACGAGCCATGGTCTCGGCGTTCAGGTGCGAGGCCAGCGGATCCGCGCAGCCGGCCCTCGCTTTCCGGTTGCTCGCCAGGAGCTCCCCGAACTCGCGCTCATCGCGCGGCAACGCCGCCGCAGGCGCCGGGGCGCAGGCCACGCGCGTACTGCCCTTGATCCCGCGCGGATCGAAGCCGACGACGTCGAACCGTTCCCGCAGCCGGCCGGAGAACGAGTCGGCCTTCGTGGCTGTCTCCACACCGGAGAGCCCGGGGCCGCCGGGATTGACCAGCAGGGTGCCGATCCGGGGCCCGGTGGCCTTGCGGCGGGCGAGGGCGAGCGTCGTCGTGACTCCCCCGGGACGCTCCCAGTCCACCGGGACGGTGAGGGTGGTGCACTCGGCACCGTTGGCGCACGGGGTCCAGTGCAGCGGCGACTGTTGTTGCGGCACAAGGAGGTGCACGCTCATCAGCGCGGTGAGTAACAGGAATCGCATGGCGACGATGTTAAGGGTGCTTGACAGGTCGGTGTCAAGCACCCTTAACATGTGCGACATGGGCAACACGAGGTTCTCCGCGGTGATGCTGGGCTACGTGGTCTACGTACTGGCGGCCTCTCTGCTGGTCGGCGTCGCGGGATACCGGCCGTCCACCTTGGTCAGCTTCCTGATGGCACTACCGGCGGCGGGCGCGGTCGGCTACGCCGTGCTGTGGAAGTTCCGCAGCGTCAACTCCCGGGAGGGCCTGGAACGACACGTCCAGCTGGAGGCGATGGCCGCGGCGTTCCTGATCACCATGCTCAGCTCGCTCACCTACGCGCTACTGGAGGTGTTCGCCTCGGTCGCCCCGATCTCGATGTGGTTCGTCTGGACGGTCGGCATGCTCGCCTGGTGCGCGGCGTCCGTGGTGCTCAACCGCAAGTACGGTTGACCCCATGCGCAACCACCTCCCGCGCCTGCGCGCCGAGCGGGGTTGGACGCAAGGTCAGCTGGCCGAGCGGCTCGACGTGTCCCGGCAGACGGTGATCTCCATCGAGAAGGGCAAGTACGACCCGAGTCTGCCTCTGGCATTCCGCATCGCAAGCACCTTCGACTGCCGCATCGAGGACGTTTTCGACCCCGAACCCTGAGGTCTCCCAGCTCGATGAGTGGGTGTTAGGAGTTCTCGACGGATGTCCGCGTCGTGCCCGACGCACAGGTTGCCGGTACCGCGCATCATCTCGTAGGGCTGCGTGCCGGGCCTGATCTCGCCCAGTTCCACCCCGGCGACAACGCGTGGCAGGAGGTCCGTGACGCGCTGACAACCGGGTTCGACGCGTACGGGCGCGTCGAACCCGAACAGCGCGGCTAGGAGCGCAGCAGGGGAAGCAGCTTTGCTCGTTCGTCTTCTGGGACGTATTCCGCGTAGTAGTCGTAGAGGCTCTGCCGTGCCAGGCTCGCTGCCCGGTCGCCGTCGCCGTCGCGGACCGCGTCGAGGACATTGGCGTGGTGCTGCAAGGAAGTCTGCATCAGGGCGCGGCTGTCGGGAGCGTGGGCGATCTTGTCCTCGATGAGGCTGACGACGACATCGCGGACGACAGCGCCGCAGATCTGGATCAGGGTGTTGCCCGTCGCCTTCGCGACCGTTTCGTGGAAAGCGACGTCGGCGCGGCTGAACTCGGCGAAGCCCTCGTCGAGGGCGGCGCGCATCACCTCCAGCGCGGCCTCCATCTCGGCAAGCTGCTCCGGTGTTCGCAGGCGGGCGGCGAGCTGGTTCGCGGAGCCCTCCAGCAGCATGCGGAACTGCACCAGCTCGGTGAGGCTCAGCGCGGACGCCCTGGCCAGCATGGTCATCGATTTCTCGAGCGCCCCGGAGGAGACCGGCTGCACCTGGGGGCCGCGGGGATCACCAGCCCTCGACCGCACCAGGCCGTTGCTCTGCAACACCCGCAACGCCTCGCGGATCGTGGAGCGGCCGACGTCGAACTGGACCATCAGCTCGCGCTCGCTGGGCAGGTGCTCGCCGGGGCGCAGGCGGCCGTCGAGCACCGCCGCCTCGATCTGCTCGACCACCCGCTCATAGGCCCGAACCCGGCTGACCGGGGCGAATCGCAGTTGTTGATCAAGGTTTGGCACCTGGCACCTCCGTTCCCTTGACCGGCCCCGCGCGGGGTGGCAGGGTGACCCATCGCACACAGTCTACTGGTCAGACCAGTAGACCGGCTACCGCCGACCAGCCGGAACAGGGGTGCGAAAAGACCCATGAGACTCAAGATCGCGGTGATCCCGGGTGACGGGATCGGGCCCGAGGTCGTCGCGGCCACCCTTCCCGTGCTGCACGCGGCCGCCCGGGCCGAGGGGGCCGAGCTGGACGTGCTCGACCTGGACTGGGGCGGGGAGCGGCACCTGCGCACCGGCTCGCCCATGCCCGAGGACGCGGCGAAGATCATCTCAGATCGGTCGGCCGTGCTCTTCGGCGCGGTCGGCCGGCCGGACGTGCCCGATCACGAGCTGGTGTGGGGGCTGATCATCGCCCTGCGGCAGCAGCTCGACCTCGCGGTGAACCTGCGGCCGGTGCGCAGCTGGGACGGAGTGCCGACCGCCCTGCGCGACGACCGCGACGTGGACCTGCTGATCGTCCGGGAGAACACCGAAGGCGAGTACGCGGGCGTCGGCGGGCGCGTGCACCGCGGCAGGCCCGGCGAACTCGGCGTGGAGGTCGCGGTGCACTCGCGGCCGGTCATCGAGCGCGCCGCGCGGCACGCTTTCCAGGCGGCGCAAGGACGTTCCGGGCGGCTGGCGCTGGTGACCAAGTCCAACGCGATGCGCTTCGGCTACACGCTGTGGGACGCGGTCGTCGAGGAGATCGCCGCGGAGTTCCCCGATGTCGAGTGCGAGCACGTGCTCGTGGACGCGATGGCGGCGCGCATGATCCAGAAGCCGCGCGGGCTCGACGTCCTGTTGTGCAGCAACCTCTTCGGCGACATCCTCTCCGACCTCGCCGCCGTGCTGGCCGGGGGCATGGGGATGGCGCCGAGCGCCAACGTCGCGCCCGGCCGGACTCCCGGGATCTACGAGCCGGTGCACGGATCGGCGCCGGACATCGTGGGGCGCGGAGTGGCGAACCCGGTGGCGTGCATGCTGTCCGGCGCGATGCTGCTGGAGGACTCGGGGCTGCCCAAGGCCGCGGCGAGGGTGCGCGACGCCATCGCCGAAGCGCTGCGCGACCCGGCCAACCACACCCCCGACATCGGCGGTTCGGGCACGACGGACCGGCTCGCCGAGGCAGTGCTGGGAGGGCTCGGATGAAGCGCATCAGCCTCTTCCTGGTGGCCTTGCTCGTCACCGGGTGCTCGGCGGGCTCGACCGCGTCCGCGCCGCGAGACCCGAACGCGATCACCATCGGCTTCAGCGCGGAGCCCGCGAACTTCGACTTCACCCGCACCGACGGCACCGCGATCCCGCAGGCGTTGCTGTACAACGTCTACGAAGGACTGGTGAAGCTCGACGAGAACGGTCAGGTCAAGCCGCTGCTCGCCGAGTCGTGGACGGTCAGCCCGGACCGCCTGTCCTACGAGTTCTCCCTGCGGCCCGACGTCTCGTTCAGCAACGGCAGCCCGTTCACCGCGGACAACGTGAAGTTCAGCATCGAGCGGGTCAAAACGGCGTGGGGCATCTCGCAGAAGTCCAAAATGGACGCTGTGAGTCGCGTGGAGGTGCTGGCGCCGACCAAGGTGCGCGTGGTCCTCAGCCGCCCCAGCAACAACTGGCTCTTCGACATGACCACACGGGTCGGCGCGATGTTCAGCCCGGACGGTGTCGCCGACCTGCCGAACGATCCGGTCGGCACCGGGCCCTACGACGTGGCGGCGCGCAACCGCGGCTCCTCGATCACGCTCAAGGCCAATCCTCGTTACTGGGGAGCGAAACCGGCGTACGAAACCGTCTACCTGAGGTACTTCAAGGACTCCACGGCGCTGAACAACGCCTTGTTGAGCAACGGGATCGACGTGGTCAGCGCTGTCGCCGCGCCGGACTCGATGCCGCAGTTCGAGAACGACACGCGCTTCAACGTCACACAGGGCATCACCAACGGCGAGGTCGTGCTGTCCTTCAACGGCCGCAAGGCACCGCTCAACGACGTGCGGGTGCGGCGGGCGCTCACGCAGGGGATCGACCGGCGGGTGCTGCTGGACACCGCGTGGGCCGGCCGGGGTGAGCTGATCGGCAGCATGGTGCCCCGCACCGATCCTTGGTACACGGACCTCACCGGGGTCAACGCGTACAACCCGGAGAACGCGAAGAAGCTGCTCGCCGAGGCGGGGCAGCAGAACCTGAACCTGCGGCTGCGCATCCCGAACCTGCCGTACGCGGTCACCTCGGCGCAGGTCGTCAAGTCGGAGCTGAACAAGATCGGCGTCGGCGTGACCATCGAACCGCTGGACTTCCCGGCCGTGTGGCTGAAGTCGGTGTTCACCGAGCACGACTTCGACATGTCGATCATCCAGCACGTGGAGCCGCGCGACATCACCACCTTCGGCAACACCAAGTACTACTGGGGCTACGACAGCCCGAAGGTGCGCAGGCTGCTCGCCGAGGCCGACCGGGGCAGCCCGGAGCAGCAGGTGAGCGCGATGCGGGAGGTGGCGGCCACGCTCGCCGACGACGCCGCCGCCTGCTGGTTGTTCCTGTTCCCCAACCTGATCGCGGCGAAGAAGAAGGTGGGCGGGTTGCCGCTGAACCAGATCAGCGAGTCCTTCGACCTCACCATCCTCCGGCGAGCGGGGAGCTGACATGGCCGTGCAGATCCTGCGCCGCGCGCTGATCTTCGTGGTGAGCGCGCTGGTCGCCTCCGTCGCCGTCTTCGGGTTGCTGGCCGTGCTGCCCGGCGACCCGGCCCAGGTCGCGCTCGGCGTGAGCGCCACCCCGGAGCTGCTGGCCAAGACCCGGCAGGAGTTCGGCATCGACCGGCCGCTGGCCACGCAGTACTTCGAGTGGATCGGCGGAGTGCTCTCCGGCGACTTCGGCAACTCCTACGTCACGCGGGAACCCATCGGGCCGCAGCTGATCGACCGCCTCGGCGTGACGATGTGGCTGGTGGGCGCGGGAATGCTGGTCGCGCTGCTGATCGCGTTGCCCGCGGGGGTGTTCGCCGCGGTCCGGCACCGCCGCGCCAGCGGCTCGGTGATCTCCGGGTTGAGCCAGCTCGGCGTCGCGGTGCCCGGCTTCGTCGCCGCGATCATCCTGGTGCAGGTGTTCGCGGTGCAGCTGCGCTGGTTGCCCGCCGGTGGCTGGACACCGCCGATCGTCGATCCGCTGGACTTCCTCAGCGGACTGTTGCTTCCCGCGCTGTCGCTCGGCCTGGTCCAAGGCGCGGTGCTCACCCGGTACGTCAGGTCCTCGGTGATCGACGTGCTCCGCGAGGACTACCTGAGAACGGCGCGCGCCAAGGGTTTGACGCCGTACCGGGCGCTGTTGCGGCACGGCCTGCGCAACGCGTCGGTGCCGGTGGTGACCGTCCTGGGCCTGCAACTGGCGACACTGCTGATCGGCGCGGTGGTGATCGAGCGGGTCTTCGTGATCCCGGGCCTCGGCAGCATGCTGCTCGACGCGGTCAGCAACCGGGATCTGTTGACAGTGCAGGGAATCGTGCTCGTGCTCGTACTGGCGGTGCTGCTGGTGAACTTCGTCGTGGACGTGCTCTACACAGTTCTGAACCCGCGTTTGAGGCAGGCGTCATGACGGCCGACGTGATTCTTCCCTCGGAGGGCGCATCGTGACTGTTCAGGTGAGGCGTTCGACCAGCCCGAGCTTGTGGGTGGGCCTGTGGCTCGTCGGCCTGGTCGTGGTCACGGCGCTCGTGTCGTTCCTGTGGACGCCGCACGATCCGACCTTGGTGGATGCGGCGCAGCGCCTGCGCGGACCCGGTACCGACTACCTCTTCGGCACCGACAAGTTCGGCCGCGACCTGTCCAGCCAGGTCATGGTCGGCGCGCGGACGACGTTGTTCGTCGGTGTGGTCGCGGTGGGCGTCGCCGCGCTGATCGGCACTCCGCTCGGGGTCTTCGCGGCGATGGCGCCGAAATGGCTCGGGGAGTTCGTGATGCGCGTCAACGACCTCGTGCTCGCGTTCCCCGCTCTGCTGCTGGCGATCGTGTTCGGTGCGGTCTTCGGCGCGGACACCCTCACGGCGATGATCGCGATCGGCATCGCCAGCGTCCCGTCCTTCGCGCGCATCGCCCGCAGCGGCACGCTCGGCGTGATGAGCACCGAGTACGTGCTCGCGGCCCGGTCGGCGGGGCGGTCGAGGACGGCGATCGCGGTGCGGCACGTGCTGCCGAACATCGCCGGACTGGTGATCGTCCAGTCCTCGGTGTCGTTCGCGATCGCGGTGCTGTCCGAGGCCGCGCTGTCCTTCCTCGGGTTCGGCACCAGACCGCCGACACCGTCCTGGGGCCGGATGTTGCAGGAGTCGCAGGAACTTCTCGCGGTGGAGCCCAGGCTCGCCCTGGTGCCCGGTGTCGCGATCGCGCTCGCGGTGCTCGGGTTCAACCTGCTCGGCGACGGGCTCCGGGACCGCTACGACCCCAGGCTGGAGGTGCGCAGGTGAGCGCCCTGACAGTGGACTCGCTCGAACTCAGCGTCGCGGGAATCCCGTTGGTGAGCGGGGTTTCCTTCAGCGTCGGCGCGGGGGAGCGGGTCGGGCTGATCGGTGAGTCCGGCTCCGGCAAGTCGCTGACCGCGACGGCCGTCATGGGCCTGCTGCCCGACGAGGTGGAAGCCGCCGGATCGGTTCGTCTGTCCGAAGTGGACCACGATCTCGTCGGTGCGTCGGAGAAGCAGCTCGCGCGGGTCCGCGGTCGCCGGATGGCGATGGTCTTCCAGGAGCCGATGACCGCGCTCAACCCGTCGATGCGCGTGGGCGACCAGGTCGCCGAGATCATGCTCATCCACGGCACCAAGCCGGACAAGGCGGCCGCGCGTGCGGCGGCGGTGGAACTGCTCGCGCAGGTGCGCCTGCCTCAGCCCGGCGAGACCGCGCGTGCCTACCCGCATCAGCTCTCCGGTGGGCAGCGGCAGCGGGTGATGCTGGCGATCGCTCTCGCCAACGATCCTGCCGTGCTCATCTGTGACGAGCCGACCACCGCGCTCGACGTCACCGTGCAGGCGCGGATGCTGGAGCTGATCCGGACCGCGACGGAGGAACGCGGGACCGCGTTGCTGTTCATCACCCACGACCTGGCCGTGGTCGCGCAGACCTGTGAGCGGGTGCTGGTGATGTACGGCGGTCGACTGGTGGAGACCGGGCCGGTCAAGGAAGTCTTCACGGCGCCGAAACACCCTTACACACGGGGGCTTCTCGATGCCTCCGACCTGGAGGCGGTCGACGAGCACGGGCGGCTGCGCACCATTCCGGGCGCCGTTCCCGGAGCCGGTGAGTTCCCCGGCGGGTGCGTGTTCCGCAACCGCTGCACGGACGCCACCGGTCAGTGCGCCGAAGCTCCTTTGTTGTCCGAAGTGGACGATCGTGGGTTCGCCTGCTGGAACCCCGTTGGAGGTCCCGCGTGAACGTGATCGAAGTGCGTGACCTGCATCGGGTCTACCGCCGTCCGCGAACCTCGCTCACCGCGCCCGGTACCCGCGTCGAGGCGCTGCGCGGGGTGTCCTTCGACCTGCCGCGCCAGGCCCGGTTCGGCGTGGTCGGCGAGTCCGGCTCGGGCAAGTCCACGCTGATCCGTTTGCTGGCTGCGCTGGACAAACCCACTTCGGGAACGATCACCTTCCAGGGAAGGGACATCACCGGGCTCCCGGAACGACGGCTCAAGTTCTTCCGCCGCGAGCTGCAGGTCGTCTTCCAGGACCCGATGGGATCGCTCGACCCGCGCATGCGCGTCCGCGACATCATCTGCGAACCCCTTGTCGCGCAGGGGCACTCCGATCCCGCTGGGCGGCTGAAGGAGCTGCTGGACGCCGTCGGCCTGCCGCAGCAGTCGGCCGATCGGTTCCCGCACCAGTTCTCCGGCGGGCAGCGGCAGCGCATCTCCATCGCCCGCGCCCTCGCACCGAACCCGAGCGTGCTGGTCGCCGATGAGCCCGTCAGCGCACTCGACGTCTCTGTGCGCGCCCAGATCCTCAACCTGCTCGCCGACCTGGTGGAGCGGTTCTCGCTGACACTCGTGTTCGTCTCGCACGATCTGTCGGTGGTGCGGCACGTCTGCGACACCGTCGCCGTGATGCGCTCCGGTGAGATCGTGGAGATGGGTACTGCCGAGGAGATTTACGAGATGCCCCAACACGAGTACACGCGTGAACTGATCGCTGCTGTGCCGGCACTGCGAACAGCCATGCGGAGGTTTGCGTGAAGTTCTTCGAAGGACTACCGATTGGAGCCGGATGGGTTCCGGCCGAGCGCACTGAAGCTGTCCGCTTCCCTTACGACGGAAGCGAAGTGGCGCAAGCCCCCGTTGGCACACCGGAGCAGGCGCGCGAGGCGATCGATCACGCCGTCGCCGCCGCCCCGGAGATCGCCGCGCTGTCCTCGCGGGTGCGCCGCGCGGTGTTGCTGCGGGTGCACGTGGCGGTTCTGGAGCGTCAGAGGGAGTTCGAGGACTTGCTGGTCCTGGAGACCGGCAAACCGCTTGTGGACTGCCGGGTCGAGGTCGCACGGACGCTGGTCACCCTGTCCGCCGCGGCCGAGGAGGTCGCCCGTCTCCACGGGGAGACCGTGCCGCTGGACCTGCTCCCTTCGGGGGACGGGCTGATCGGTTTCTGGACCCGCAAGCCGATCGGTGTCGTCGTCGGGATCGCCGGGTTCAACTACCCCCTGCTGCTCGCCACCCACAAGATCGCGCCCGCCATCGCCGCGGGCTGCCCCGTCGTGTGCAAACCCGCACCGCAGACCCCCTTGGCCACGTTGTGGTTGCTGCACCTGGTCCGCGAGGCCGCCGAGGCCGAGGGTGCTCCCGCCGAGATCGCGCAGCTCGTCACAGGTGATGCTGCGGTCGGATCAGCGCTGGTGACTGATCCACGCCTTGGAGCCGTCTCGTTCACCGGCTCGGCCGCGGTCGGACATCGCATCGCACGGGACGCGGCGCCGAGGAAGACGTTGCTGGAGTTGGGTTCCAACGCTGCTCTGGTGGTCGCGGAGGATGCTGACCTGGACGCCGCGGCCGATGCCGTGCTGCGCGGCGGGTTCTACGCCTCCGGTCAGGCGTGCATTTCCGTCCAGCGGCTGATCGTCGTGGAATCCGTTGCCCAGCAGCTGGTTTCGCGCGTGCTCGACCGTCTCGGCGAGGTCGTCGTCGGCGACCCGCGAGACGAGACGACGCGCGTGTCCGCGCTCATCGACTCGAAGTCCACCCAACGGGTGTTGGAGTGGATCTCGGCGGCGACCGCCGCGGGTGCTCGCGTTCTCGCCGGTGGGTCCGAAGTGGACGGTGTGATCCAACCGACCGTGCTCGCCGACGTTCCGGACGGCGTTGACTGCTGGGACGAGGAGATCTTCGGACCTGTCGTCTGCGTGCGCACCGTGTCCTCCGTGGACGAAGCACTCGATGTGGTCAACGCGTCCCGCTACGGACTGCACGCCAGCGTGTTCACGCGTTCACTGAAGACGGCCTTCGACGCCGTGGAGCGGCTGCAGGTGGGCGGTGTCGTGGTGAACGAGGTCCCCGGCTTCCGCTCGGACGTCATGCCCTACGGCGGGGTCAAGGACTCCGGCGCGGGACGGGAAGGCCCGCGGTTCGCGATCGAGGAACTGACCGTGACCAGGATGGCCGTGATCCGGCCCGCGTGAGGATCGAGGCCCCGAACATGAAAGCCGCGATTGGTGCGTTGAACGCACTGAATGAGTCATTCGGTGCGTTCAAGTACCCCAATGACTCATTCAGTGCATGAAGCGGAGGTGTGGCACGTGGACTATTCGAGGCTGTTCCGCCTGGACGGCAAGCGGGTCGTCGTGCTCGGTGCCGGCAGCGGCATCGGCAGGGAGTCGGCGCGCGCTCTGGCCGCCCAAGGCGCCGAGGTCGTCTGCGGGGACCGGGACCTGGCCGCCGCGACCGAGACCGCCGAGCTGATCGGGGATGCGCGCCCGTACCAGCTCGACGTGCTCGACGCGGACGCGGTCGAGGCCGCCGCGGACGACCTCGGCGATGTGGACGGCCTCGTGCTGACGGCGGCGACGAACGTGCGCAAGCGGCTGCTGGACTACACGCGCGAGGACTTCGACAAGGTCGTGTCGTTGAACCTGCGGGCGACCTTCGACGTGTTCCGGGCCTTCGGCGGGCCGATGACCGCGCGCGGGCGCGGTTCGATCATCGGCTTCTCCTCGATCCGGGCCAGCACGGTCGAGCCCGGGCAGGGCGTGTACGCGGCGACCAAGGCGGGGCTGGTGCAGCTGGTGCGTACCGCGGCGGCGGAGTTCGGCCCATCCGGCGTCCGTGTGAACGCGATCGCTCCCGGTGTGGTGGAGACCCCGCTGACCGCGCAGATCAAGGCCAGCCCGGACTGGTATCGGGCCTATGCTGCGAAGGGCGCGCTCGGCCGGTGGGCGCTGCCGCAGGAGCTGGCCGGCGCGGTGGTGTACCTCGCGTCGGACGCCTCCAGTTTCGTCACCGGTTCGGTCCTTGCCGTGGACGGCGGGTGGACGGCGGTCGACGGCCGCTTCGACCCGCCGAACTAGAAGGGAGTGCGGGTGGAGCTGGCCGACCTGAGCGCGGTCGACGCCGTGGCGATGTTCCGGTCCGGGGCGGTGTCCCCGGTGGAGATGCTGGACGCGGTGCTGTCCAGGGTCGATCGGTGTGAGCCCGTGCTGCGGGCCACCTACTCCCTCGACGCCGAGGGGGCGCGGGCCGCCGCGAAGGCAGCGGAGCAGCGCTGGAGGCGCCAGGAACCCGTTGGGGCGCTTGACGGTGTGCCGGTGACCATCAAGGAGAACGTTGCCACCAAAGGCACTCCGGTTCCGCTCGGCACCGCGGCGACCGAGCTGGTCCCCGCCGACGCGGACGGTCCCGCGGCGGCGAGGCTGCGCGAAGAGGGCGCGGTGATCATCGCCAAGACCACCATGCCCGACTACGGCATGCTCTCCTCCGGCCTGTCCAGCTTCCACGCGACCGCCCGCAACCCTTGGGACACGAGCAAAGGACCCGGTGGGTCGAGCGCGGGAGCCGGGGCGGCGGGCGCTGCGGGCTACGGGCCGCTGCACGTCGGAACGGACATCGGTGGCTCGATCCGGCTGCCCGCGGGCTGGTGCGCGCTGGTGGGGCTCAAGCCCACGTTCGGCCGCGTACCGGTGGACCCGCCCTACCCCGGCCGGGTCGTCGGTCCGATGACCAGGACCGCCAAGGACGCGGCGCTGATGATGTCGGTCCTGTCCAAACCGGACAGCCGCGACCACCTGAGCCTGCCGCCGCAGGAGCTGGACTGGCGGTGCCCGCCGGTCTACCCGCGCGGTCTGCGCATCGGGCTCCAGCTCGACGCGGGCGTCGGCCTGCCGGTCCACCCGGAGATCGCCGCCGCGGTGACCGAAGCGGCCAGGGCGTTCGAGGCGGCGGGAGCCGCGGTCGAGCCGATCGAGCCGATCATCACCAGGGAGATGCTGGACGGCCTGAACGACTTCTGGCGCACGCGCTTCTGGTCGGACTTCGAGCGGATGCCGTTGGAGCGCAGGGAGAAGGTGCTGCCGTACATCCGCGAGTGGGTGGAGAGCGGTGCGGACCTCTCCGGGGTCGCGGTGTACCGCGGGTACAGCCAGATGGACGCGATGGCCGTTGCCGCCGAGCGCGCGCTGAGGCCGTTCGACTACGTGCTGTCCCCGGTGTCCCCGGTTCCCGCCTTCGCCGCGGAACTGCCTTCGCCCACCAACGATCCGCTGGCGCCGTTCGAACACATCGGCTTCACCGTGCCGTACAACATGTCCGGCCAGCCCGCCGTGTCGGTCAACTGCGGGTTCACCAGCGACGGGTTGCCGATCGGCCTCCAGATCGCCGGGCACCGCTTCAACGACGCCGGAGTGCTCGGGCTGGTCCGGACCTACGAGCGGATCCGCCCGGCTCAGCCGGACTGGCCGAAGTTGTAGCCGCTGTCGTCCTTGGGCAGCAACGGCGGCTGCGCCATGAACTTGGGTGTGTCACCGCGATGCGACTGCGCCGCGTGCACGAGGAAGGGGTGGCACAGGTAGACATCACCGGCCCGCCCGGTCGCACAGGCCACGGGCCGGTGCGCCGTCGCCTTCTCGATGTCCGGCGACACGCTGAAGAACTCCGCGCCCTCCTCGCCGTACGGCTCAAGGACTTCGGGCACGTCGAGGTGTGAGCCGACCCGGATTCGGGTGGGCGCGTCGTCCTCGCCGACGTCGGAGAACAGGAACAGCATCAGCAGCGCGCGGCCCTTCGACCGGTGGTTGAGCCGCAGTTGCCCCGACTCGGAGTAGCTCGCCTCGGCGTGCCAGCCGTCGTCGCCGGGGTCGTCGGGGTGCGGGAAGCGGACCGGGAACGTGCCGAGGCCGCCGGGCGGGAGCCAGCGGCCGGGGCCGACCAGCTCGTCGAACGCCTTGTGCAGCACGGGCGTGTTCGCCGCGCGCCGGAACGGTTCCTGCGCGTAGTTGCCGAGCCGCACCACCGGCTTCGTCCACGTCGTGCGGTCGTCGGGGTCGAATCCGGTGTCGCGCCACAGGATCTCCCGACCGGCATCGGCGAGCTCGCGCGGGAACGCGCCCTCGATCTTCACGAACCCGTTTTCGCGAAACTCCTGCATGATCCCCACCCTCCCCTCTCGCTCGGCCCCTCGGCAACCTGATTTCCAGCGGCTGTTCAAGACCCGCCTGAAACCGTCCCCGATTGCTGCCGACTCCCGGTGGCGCGGGCGTTCGCGCCAGTACGTTGATCGTGTGAAAACCGTGGACGCGAAGCCCTTGTTGCTGCACAACCGTGCTTTCACGTTGCTGTTCGCGGCACGCGCGATCTCGGTGCTCGGCAACGGGTTCGCCCGGGTGGCGCTCGCGTTCGCGGTGCTCGGCCTGCCCGGGGCCACGCCGACGGAGCTCTCGGTGGTGCTGGCCTGCCAGGCGCTCCCGCAGCTGCTGTTCGTGCTGCTCGGCGGGGTGATCGCGGACCGCACCTCGCGCAGCGGCCTGATGATCGTCGCGGACGTGATCGGCCTGCTCGCCTACGGCGCGATGGCGGTCGTCCTGCTCAGCGGGCAGGCCACGATCCCGGTGCTGGCCGCGCTCGCCGTGGTCTCCGGCATCCCCCTCCCGCTGTTCCTGCCCGCGCTGTCCGGAGTGGTGCCGGAGATCGTGCCGACCGAGCGCCTGCAGCAGGCCAATGCGCTGCTGCAGAGCGCGGTCAGCCTGTCCCTGGTGCTCGGCTTCGGCCTGTCCGGCCTGGTGGTGAGCCTGGTCGGAGCGGGCTGGGCGATCGCGCTGAACGCGGCGTCCTTCCTGGTCAGCGCCGTGCTCGTAGGGGCGATGCGGTTGCCCCCGCAGGCGAGGGCGACGGCGAAGAGCGGCTGGGTGGACCTGCGCGACGGCTGGCGCGAGTTCTCCTCCCGCCAGTGGTTGTGGGTGATGGTGCTCCAGTCGACCGTCACGGTGGCGGGGATCGTGGCGGTGACCGGAGTGCTCGGCCCGCTCGCGGCGGAGGACGGCCTCGGCGGAGCTCCGGCGTGGTCGGTGATCGTGGCCTGCCATTCGCTGGGCATGCTCGCCGGTTCCACCGTCGCCCGGCACCTCCGCCCTCGTCGGCCGCTGCTGACGGCGGTGCTGCTCAGCTTCGTCTACCCGCTCCCGATGGTGCTGCTCGGCGTGGTGGCTCCGGTGTGGTTGACGGCGTTGTCGATGTTCGCCTGCGGTGTGGCGGGGAGCTGGTTCGGCGTGCTGTGGATGACGACGGTGCAGCGCGAAGTGCCCGCGGAGTCGTTGTCCCGGGTCAGCTCCTACGACCTGTTCGGCCAGCTCACCCTGGCGCCGCTGACGTTGCTGTTCGTCGGACCCCTTGCGCAGAGCTTCGGCTACGGCGCGGTGCTGGTGTGGTTCGGGGCGCTGGTACTCCTGTCGAGCCTGGGGGCGTTGCTGTCGCCGCAGGTCCGCAGGCTCAGCTCAGGTTGAGCGCGGCAGCGAGGTCGGTGCGGCGGCGCACTCCGAGCTTCGCGTAGGCGTGTTGCAGGTGGTTGCCGACCGTGCGCACCGAGACCGCCAACCGGGCCGCGATGCCCGCGTTGTCCAAGCCGGCCACCGCCAGTTCGCACACCTCGCGCTCCCGTGTGGTCAGGGGCTGTGGGCCGGTCAACGGGTTCAGCCACACCGGCTGGAACCCGCCGCACTCCGCCAACAGGCGCTCCGCCATCCGGCCCAGCCGGGCCGCCGCGCGCGTTCTTCCCTTCGCCACGTCGGCGCCCATCATCGCTGCTTCCAAGGCCATCCCGCCGTAGCCCAGCTCGGCCAGCCGCACGGCGGTCGCCTCCAACGCCGCCACGTCCCGGGTGGCGAGAGCGTGCGCGTGCTCGGCGAACAACGGGAACACCGGGCTGTCGCACCGAGAGGCGAGCTTCGCCAGCAATGCGGCGTCCGAAGTGGACGGACGCATCCGGCACAGGTAGTACTGGCACTCGACCGCGTTCGTCAGTCGTCCGGCCGCGATGTGCTTGCGCACCAGAGCTTCCAGGAGGGTGGCCGCATGCGTGGACTGCCCGGAGTTGGCCAGCACCCGGATCTCGGCGAACGCCATGTGATCGCTGAGCCCGGATTCCTCGGGCATCCGCGCGCGGGTCTCGCCGATCACGTCCGGCTGCGGCTCGCGCAGCGCGGCCGAGCACGCGGCGAACTCGCTGGCCACGTAAGCCTGGATGGGGAACGGCATCGCGTCGGTGACCAGGGCGCGAGCCTCGCGGAAGTACGGCAGGGCCTGGGGAACGCGCCCCGACCACGACTCGCACACACCGCGTTCCAGCGCGATCAACGCCACCTCGGCCGGATCGCCCTCCGCGACCGCCTCCGCGTAGTAGCGCTCCCCGGTGCGCAGTGCCTCCCGGATTCGGCCGGTGAGGGTGAGCGCGTGCAGGTGACAGGCTCGCGCCGCCCCGCGCAGTGACGCCCACACGTGGGACAGACCCAGTTCCCCGAACTCGGCGACGACCTGTTCCGGCTGCCCCGCGAACGTCCGCAGGTAGACGCTGAGCGTGGCCGCCGCGCCCGCCACCACGGGGGTCGCCGGTGCCAGATCGGCCCGGTCCACCGCGCGAATCCTGCCGCTGCCGAAGAAATCGATTGCCAGCTCAGCGACACCCAGTTCCGGTGATCTTTCGGAAGCGGTGCTCACCACCTCCGCGGCGGCGGCCGGGCGGCGCAGCCCCCAGAGCAGGTTGATCGCCCTGATCGCCACGAGCTCACCTGCGGTTTCCTTGCACAGCAACGACTCCGCTTCCTCGGCCTTGCCCTGCGCCACCAGCGCCTGGCTCAGCACGCTCAGCGCGGCCGTGCTCTGGACGCGGCGGGCCAGCTCCTCGGCGAGCCGGGGATCGCAGCGGGCCAACGCCTCTCGCGCGGCGCCGAGCACCTGATCGTCGGAGACCGCGAGACCGCCGCGCAGCCGCCAGTCGACGAGCCGCAGCTGGTCGGCCGCACCCGCCTCGGCCAAGCGGCGGAACACGCGCCGTCTGCGCAGTCGCCCGGTGCGGGCTCGCGTGACCTCGCCGTAGAGCGGGTGGGCGCACCGCACGAGCAGGTGGCTGCCGCTCGGTTCGACGGCGAGCAGCGACCGCGCTTCGAGCCCGTCCAGTACCGCGGCGGGCACCAGCCGCTCCAACACATCCGCTTCGACGGGTTCGGCGTGCGACAGGTATTCCATCGCCCGGGCGTCCGCCTCGGTGAGCGTGCCGATGGCCGCCGCGACGGCGTCGCCGAGTCTGGCGTGCGGTGCCAGCGGCCCGTTCCAGCACCACACACCGTCCCGCTCGGCGAGCGCGCCGGACTCCAGGCCCGAGTCGATCAGGTGCCGCAGGAACAGCGGATTGCCCTGGCTGTTGTGGCACAACAACTCCGCTGTGAGCCCCGCGACCGGACCGCCGAGAACGCCGTGCAGCAGCTCGGTGACCTCGGTGGCGGACAGGGGGCGCACCTCGAACACCTGGACCAGGCCACGCCTGCGCAGCGCCGCGACCGGATCGCGCTCGGCGGCAGCGGTCCGCGCGGTGGCCACGGGGCGCGCGTCCACCGTCGTCGCCAAGTGCTGCACCAGCGCGGCCGAGACGTCGTCGAGGAAGTGCGCGTCGTCCAGACCGAGCACGATCCGCCGCCCGTTCGCCAGCGCGCGCAACCGCCGGGTCGCCGCGCCGAAGAAGTCGGCCCGCATGCTCGGCCGGGTGCCCTCCGGCAGCCAGCCGGCCACGGCGGCGAAGGGCATCTCCCGCGTCGCCTCCGCTCCCGTGGCGGTCACCACCAGCAGCCCTTCGGTACGGCAGCGCTCGAAGACCGCCCTGGCCAGCCGGGACTTGCCGATCCCGGCCTCCCCGGTGAGCAGCACTCCGCACCGCTCGCCCCGCCGCAGCACCGCCGTGATCGAGTCCAGCTCGGCGGAGCGGCCGGTGAGCGGCCAGCTCGCGTGGCTGCCAACGGTCATCGCCGCGACTATCGCAGCACGGCCACACCCCTCGCAACGAGCTCGACGTGCTCGGCCGGGGCGCTCCCGGGGGAGAGCAGGTCGGTCATCGGCCGGTCGAGGTCCACAGTGGACGGACGAGGATTGTGGTTGAGCAGGAACAGGAAGTCGCCGCGCCGGGCCGCCTGCACGCCCTTCGGGAGCCCGGTGAGCACCGGTTCGACGCCCGCGCGCGCCGCCACGTGCTCGGAAAGCGTTTGCAGCAGCTCGGGATCGGGCCGCGTCGCGAGGTACCACGCGACGCCGTCACCGAACTCCGACCTGGTCAGCGCCGGGCTCCCGTCGGTGAAGCGCCCCTGGACCTCCGCGCCCTCCAAGGTGATCCGCTCCGACCACAGCGTGGCGCCGCCGGTCTGCCCCACCAGCTCCACGGGCAGCACCTGGCCCGCGTCCAGCGGCCGGAACTCGTCCACCCGCAGGCCGAGGACGTCGCGGAACGGCGCGGGATAGCCACCGAGGTGCACGCGGTCTGACTCGTCGACGATGCCGGAGAAGAACGACATCAGCAGGTGACCGCCCCCGCGGACGTAGTCCGTCAGTCGCTCGGCGTCGGTCGCGCTGACGAGGTACAGGTTCGGCACCACCACGAGCCGGTAGCTGCTGAGGTCGTCGGCCGGGCTCACCACATCGCAGGCGATGTTGGCGGTGAAGAGCGGGGCGTAGTGCGCCAGCAATGCATCCAGTTGCTGTACATCGCTTGATGGATGGGCGTCGAGTTCCAACGCTCGCCAGCTCGCCCAGTCCAGGACCACCGCGACATCGTTGTCCGGCCGTGACCCCACGATCTCCGGCACCGAGGCCAGCTCCGCGCCGAGTGCCACGATATCGCGGTGCTGGTCGGTGTCCGGCCCGGCGTGCGGGACCATCGCGGAGTGGAACTTCTCGGCTCCGCCCCGGGACTGCCGCCACTGGAAGTACATGATCGCGTCGGCGCCCTGGGCCACCGCCTGCCAGCTCCACAGCCGCATCTGCCCGGGTTCCTTGGCGGCGTTGCGCTCCCGCCAGTTCACCGCGCTCGGCGCCTGCTCCATCAGCAACCAGGGCTGACCACCACGCGCACCGCGGTAGACGTCGTAGGTCAGCCCGGCCTCGACGTGCGCCCGTGGGTCGAAGGGCTCGGGGTAGGAGTCGAAGCTGACCACGTCCAGCTCCTCGGCCCACCGCCGCAGATCGAGCGCGTGCGAGTAGCCGGCGAAGTTCGTGGTGATCGGGACGTTCGGGGTCAGCTCCCGGATCACCGCCTTCTCCGCGAGCAGGCAGCCCAGGATCTCGTCGGAGGAGAAGCGCGCGAAGTCCAGTTGCTGGCTGGGGTTGTTGAAGGCGGGCACGGTCCGCGGCGGCAGCACCTCGGCGAAGTCGTCGTAGCGCTGCGACCAGAACTTCGTCGACCACGCCTCGTTCAGCGCGTCCACCGTGGTGTAGCGGGCGCGCAGCCACGTGCGGAACGCCTCGGCGGAGAGGTCGCAGTAGCAGGCGGGTGTGTCGCAGCCGTACTCGTTCCCGATGTGCCACAGGGCAAGCGCGGGGTGGTCGCGGTAGCGCTCGGCGATCAGCCGGACGAGCCGCGTCGCGTGGGCGCGGAAGGCCGGGCTGGACGGGCAGTACGCCTGTCGCCCACCCGGCCACATCCGCGTCCCGTCGGCCAGCACCGGCAGGATCTCCGGGTACTTGCGGGTCAGCCACGGCGGGGGAGAAGCGGTCATGGTCGCCAGTGACGCCGCGATCCCGTTGCGGGACAGGTTGTCCATCACCTCGTCGAACCAGCCGAAGTCGTACTCGCCGTCGCGCGGCTCCACCAGGGCCCACGAGAAGATGCCGACCGAGACCATGGACACGGACGCGCCGCGCATCAGGCGCATGTCCTCGGCCCACACCTCGCGCGGCCACTGCTCCGGGTTGTAGTCACCGCCGAAGGCGATCTGTCCCATCGGGAGGGTCACAACAGACTCGCTTTCTCATCCCTTGACGCTGCCCTGGGTCAGGCCGCCACGCCAGAACCGTTGCAGGAAGACCATCGCGATCATCAGTGGCACCACGGACACCAACGCGCCACCGATGGTGAGCTGGGTGAGCACCGGCTCTCTGTCCGCTGTGGACTGCCAGAGGGACAGACCGAGCGTGAGCGGGTAGAGCTTGGTGTCCGACAGCATCACCAACGGCAGGAAGTAGTTGTTCCAGATGCCGACGAACTCGAACAGGAACGTGGTCACCAGTGCGGGCGCCATCATCCGCAGCACCACGGTGTGGAAGATGCGCGCCTCACCCGCACCGTCCAATCGACCGGCCTCCAGCAGCTCATCGGGCACGGCGGCGTCGGCGTAGATGCGGCACAGGTACACGCCGAACGGGCTCACCAAGCACGGCAACAGCACCGCGAACACCGTGTTGGACAAACCCAGCTGGCTGAACAGCAAGTACAGCGGCAGGGCCAGCGCGGTGAACGGCACGAGCACTCCGCCGAGCACCAGGTTGAACACGGTTTCCCTGCCACGGAAGCGGAACTTCGCCAGCGCGTAGCCGCACGCGGCGGCGACCCATGTGGACAGTGTTGCGCCGATCCCCGCGTAGAGCAGGGTGTTTCCCACCCAGCGCAGGAAGATCCCGTCGTTGTAGGTGAAGACCTGCTTCAGGTTCTCGAACAGCTGCGGGTTGAACAGCCACCAGCCGGAGGAGCCGTAGAGATCACCGGTCGACTTGGTCGCGGCGATCACCAGCCAGTACACCGGGATCAGGAAGTACAGCGCCGCGACGCACAGCAACGCGGTGACGGTGATCTTCGTGGTCGCCTTCACGGTTCCCTCCTGCCGACGAGCTTGAGGAAGCCGAAGGACAGCACGAACGCGGTCAGCGCCAGCAGCACGGCCTGTGCGGCGGCCAGGCCGTAGTCGTTGTTCACGAACGCTTCGGAGTACGCGCTGAGGTTCGGGGTGTAGCGGACGTCGATCGCGGTCGAGAGTTCCTTCAGCACCACGGGTTCGGCGAACAGCTGAAGCGTGCCGATGATGCTGAACACCGTGGTGAGCACGAGAGCGGGCCGGATCAGCGGCAGCTTCACGTACCAGGCGACCTGCCAGGCGTTCGCGCCGTCCATCCGCGCCGACTCGTACAGGCTCGGGTCGATCGCGTTGAGCTGCGCGGTGATGACGAGCATGTTGTAGCCGGCGAAGGACCACGTGACGATGTTCGCGATCGACCACAGCACGTTGTCCTGGCCGAGGAAGTCGATCTCCACGCCGAGCAGTCCGGAGAACGGGCTCACCCCCGGCATGTAGAGGAAGCCCCAGAGGATCGACGCGAGCACGCCGGGAATGCCGTACGGCAGGAAGTACGTGGCGCGGAAGAATCCCTTCCACCGCGCGGAAGCCGAGTCGAGCAGCAGCGCGAGCAGCGTCGCGCCCGCGATCATCACCGGCACCTGCACGACGCCGAAGAACAGGATGCGGCCGATCCCGGCGAGGAATCCCGGCTCCTGCAAGGCCCACACGTAGTTCCTCAGCCCGCCGAAGACCTGTTCCGCGCCGCCGAGCCCCAGCGGCCCGGTCCGCTCGACCACCGTGAGGCTGCGGTAGACCGAGTACCCGATCGGCAGCAGGAAGAAGGCGGAGAACAGCACCAGGAACGGTGCGAGGAATCCGGCGATGGAAAGCTTCTGTCTCATGGTCTTCACCCCGCGCTCAGCGGAAGCCCCTTCTTCTCCATCGCCCGAACGGTTCTGCGCTGCGTCGTGGGCAGTGCGTCCCGCAGGCGGAACGCCCCGTTGACCGCCTGGCCGAGCTGATCGGTGAGGACCTGCACGGCTTGCGTCGTGATCGGTGCCCATTTCCACGCTGTGTCAACGGCCGCGTTCGCCTCGCCGAAGACCTTCGCGATCGACTGGCCGCCGTAGTACGGGCTCGGCGCGTGAAGCTCCGGAATGGAGTCGGTGTTCCGCAACGCGGGCCATCCGTAGCCACCCGCGAGCAACAACGCAATACTGCGCGGATTCGTGTTGAGCCACACCGCGAACCGCATGGCCTCCTTGGGATAAGCCGTCCCCCTGACGACGCAGGTGCTTGAGCCGCCGAGGTTCGACGCGACGAACGGCCCGCCCCACTGCGGCATGGGCGCGACGGCCCACTTGCCGGTGCCGTTCGGAACACCGCCCCGCAGCACGCCATCGGCCCAGTGCGCGCCGATCCACGTGACGCTGTTGCCGTCGGCGAGGTCCTTGTACCAGGCGGTTCCGCTGTCCGGGATCGTCTTCACCAGGCGCTCGCGCACCAACGGTTCCCAGAAGTCCAGCACCCGGCGGGTCGGCTCGCTGTCGATGTCCACCGTCCACCGCTGGTCCTTCGTGCCGAACCAGCGCCCGCCCGCCTGCCACGCCAAAGCCGCCTGGTACTGCCCGTTGTTCGGCGGGAACGTGCCGAGGTAGGCGTCGTGCGAGCGCACCAGCTCCGCGGTCTTCGCGTACTCCGACCACGTCTTCGGCGCAGCGATGCCCCACTTGTCGAACAGATCCCGCCGGTAGTACATCGCGACGGGACCCGAGGCCTGCGGGATCGCGTAGACGCCACCGCCGTACGCGCCCTGCTGCCAGATCCAGTCCACGAACAGCGAGCGGTACTGCTCGACACCGTGCTGCGTCAGGTCTTCGAGGCCGCCGTACATCATCATGGCGGGCATCTCGGAGAACTCCGCCTGCATCAGATCGGGCTGCTGCCCGGCTTCGAGCGAGGAGTAGAACTTCGAGTAGCCACCGCTGCGCGCCGCCGGGATGCGGACGAGGGTGACCTGGACATCGGGGTTCTCGGAGTTCCACAGCGCCACGCACTTCTCGATCCCCGGAACCCAGGCCCAGAACGTCAATCGAGCCGGACCTGGCCCTGGCGTGCGCCGCGCGGGCCCGCCGGGTTTCGAACAGCCGGCGAGCAGACCGAGTGCCAGGGCGCCGCGCAACGCTGAGCGACGCGGGAATCCGGTCATCCCAGGCTCCCCATCCCTATGGTGTGGAAGATGATCCGCTCGTACGGACCCGCCTCGTAGAGCAGCCCGACACGGTCCTCATCGACCTGCACGAGGTCGGAGTAAGCAGCCTTGTCCGGTGAGATCTCCACGGACTTCGGCCAGGTCTTCCCGCCGTCGGTGCTCGCGCGCACGGTCATCTTCTCCCTGGCTGTGGGGTTTCCAGGAGCGGAGAAGAGCAAAGGGCCTTTGCGCACTTGCAGAACGGAGCCCTGGACAACGGGTGCGACGAGCGCGGGCGCCGGTGTGAACGGCGCGGTGAAGCTACGGCCGCCGTCATTGCTGTAGGCCACCGCGCGCGATCCGTCCGAGGTTCCGTGCTGGTCCCGGGTGTTGACGTACACCCGCCCGTCCGGCAGTTCGGCGGCGGTGCTCTCGTTGCCGTTCACCACGCCGTCGTGGTTGATGTCCTTCGCGCCGATGTGCCAGTTCCGCCCGCCGTCGTCGCTGTACAGCAGGTGCGCGTCGTAGTACTTCGGCTCGGTCCCCAGGTCGCTGCTCCCGCTCGGTGGAGCGGAGGAGTGGTTCGCCGGGACGACGAGCCGGCCGCTGCGCAGACTGATCGCGTGCCCGGGACCCGTTGCGTACCAACGCCAATCAGTCTGCTTCGTCTGCGGGGTGATGTCGCGCGCCTTGCTCCACGTCCGGCCGTTGTCGTCGCTGTGCTGCACGAAAACGCGGCGGCTCTCCTCGGGCTTCACCGTGCCCTTGCGGATCTCCGACTCGTGCACGTGACCCGCGTTGTGCGTGCTCAGCAACACGATCCGGCCCGTGCGTCGATCCACGACCGGTGCGGGGTTGCCGAAGGTGTTGGGGCCGTTGTCACCGACCACCTGGAGCTTGCCCCAGGTCTTGCCGCCGTTGACCGAGCGCTTCACGACGAGGTCGATGTCACCGGTGTCGCTCGCGCTTGCTTTCCGTGCTTCGGCGAAGGCCAGCAGGGCGCCGTCGCGCGCCTTGATGATCGCCGGGATGCGGAACGTGTGGTAGCCCTCGGTTCCGGACTGGAAGACCGCCGTCTCGGCGGGGGCCGGCGCGAGTCCTAAGAGGACGACGGAGATCAGGGCGAGCTTCATGATCACTCCTCACCGTTGGGGAGCAGGGCGGCTTCCACGAGATAGGTGCGCACGGCGGCGCGCTCGCTGTCGTTGAGCTGGATCATCGGGAGGCTGGTGGTGCCGTTGTCGATCACGCCGAGCGCGACCAGCGCCTCCTTGAACGCACCGATCGCCGACGAGTAGCCGCCCATGCGCGAGCGGTCGCCGACCGCGGCGAGCTTGAACAGCCTGCGCAGCCGGTCCTGTTCCCGTTGCGCCACATCCCATTCGCCACGGCGGGCCGCGTTGTAGAGCCGCACGTAGCCGTGCGGGTCGACGTTGCCGATGCCCGGCACGAGACCGCTCGCGCCGCACCGCAGGCTGACGTCGGCCAGCGTCTCCGAACCGGAGAACACCGGGAAACCCGTGCCCCGCACCAGGTCCAGCACGGCGTGCAGGCCGTTGAGGTCACCGCTGCTGTCCTTGAGCCCGTCCAGCACACCCTCGGCGGCGAGGTCGGCGACGACCTCCGCGTGCAGCTTGCTGTGCACCGAACCGGGGATGTCGTAGGCGACCAGCGGCAGGTCGACGGCCGCACGGATCGCGCGGAAGTGCCCGCGGAACTCGGTCGGGTCGGTCGGCACGTAGAACGGTGCCGTCGCGACGAGCACGTCCGCACCGTGCGCCTTCGCCGCCGCGGCCTGCTCGATCACCCGCGGCGTCGCGGTGTCGATCACGCCGGCCAGCACCGGAACCTGCCCGGCCGCGACCCCCGCCACGATCTCCAGCGCGCGGGTGCGCGCCTGGTCGGTGAGGTAGCCGACCTCCCCGGTGGAGCCGGTGACGAACAGCCCGTGCACACCCGCTTCGAGCAGACGGCGGGTGAGGCGTTCCAGCGACTCCCGGTCCACCTCGCGCTCCGGGGTCAACGGAGTGCACAGTGGCGGGATGACGCCGGACGTGGGGAGGCTGGTCATTGCTTCTCCGTTTCGCTGCGAAGCTCCGGTGCCACCTGGTCGGCGGCCACCGTGCGGTCGACCACGAGGTCGTCCTTGTGGAACAGGCGTTGCACCCGTGCGGGCGCGTCGATCGCGACGAGCAGGATCACCGCGAGGGTGAGCCCGAAGGTGAGTCCGCCCAGCGCGGTCGCGAGTCCGGTCTGCTTGGCGATGGCCGCCCCGAGCACCGGGGCGACGGCGCCGCCGAGCGCGCCGACGTTGTAGGTGAAGCCGAGGCCCGCCGCTCGCTGCTGGGTGTCGAAGTACCCGGCGACGAGCTTGGGCAGGATGCCGGAGATGCCCTGCGCGAGCGCCTGCTGGCAGAACAGCAGGATTCCCAGCAGCAGCAACTGGTTCCCGCCGAGCGCGAACACCGGCAGCACGAACAGCAGTGAGGCCAGCAGGGTGAGGCTGTACGCGCGCCGGGTGCCGAGCCAGTCGCCGACGAACCCGGCCAGCCAGCAGCCGAACATGGTGCCGAAGCCCGCGAAGAACAACACGTCCGCGACCTGCGCGGGGTCGTAGCCCAGCTCGGACTTGAGGTAGGTCGGCAGCAAGGCCTGGATCGGCCACGAGTACAGGAACGCGCAGAACACCACCACCATCAGCGTCAGCATCATGGGTGTGCGCTTCCCGGCGAACTGCGCGGCGAAGACGATCAGTCCCGCGGCCGCGACGATCACCAACGGCCAGAACAGCCCTGCGGGCACGGAAGTGAAGAGGGCGAACAACGCCAGGCCGACCACGACGGTGAGCGCGATGTTCGCCGCGGCGCGCCTGCCCTGGTACAGAACTTCCACGAAGGACCGTTCCTTGGTGGAGTGCTCCCAGTCGGAGGCCTCCGGGAGACTCCGCCGCAGCCACAGCGCCAGCAGGATCGGCAGCAGCCCCACCAGGAACAGCGCGCGCCAGCCGAACTCCGGGACGATGAAGCGGTACGCCTGCGCCGCGGCGACCCCTCCGACCGAGAAACCGGAGATCAGGAAGCCGCTGGCACGGTTGCGCAACGCGCGCGGCCAGCTCTCGATGACGTAGGTGGCGCTGGCGCTGTACTCCCCGGCCATGCCGATGCCGACGATCAGCCGCGCGACGAACAACGGCCAGTACCCCCAGGCCAGGCCGCACGCGAAGGTGCCGACGGAGTACAGCACGATGCTGAGCACCATCGCGTGCTTGCGGCCGTGCCGATCGCCGATCGCGCCGAGCACCAGGCCGCCGAACCAGCGCGAGATGAACGCGGCCGACACCAGGGTCGTCGCGGTGACGGTGTCCAGGCTGAACTCAGCCGCGACCTCGGTCAGCACGAGGCCCATGAGCACGAAGTCGAAGCCGTCCAGCGCGTAGCCGAGCCATGCGGCGGCGAACGCCTTCCAGTCCTTGCGGGTGAGCTGCGAGTACCAACGGGCCATCAGAGCCTCCGGCCTGGTCAACATCCAACGTAGGACGTAGGATGTCCAGGGAAGCTACGCGGCGGCCGGGCGGCTGGCAAGGGGGCGGCAGTGGGACCACGACTTCAAGACCGCATCGTCGATCTCATCCTGGAGCGCGGACTGGCGCCGGGGGAGTCGATGCCGACCGAACCGGCGCTGATGGACGAGCTCGGCGCGAGCCGCAACTCCGTCCGCGAGGCGCTGCGCGCCTTGCACACCTTGGGGATCGTGGACATCCGGCACGGCTACGGCACCTTCGTCGGGGCCGCGCCGATGACCGCGTTCACCCCGGGGCTGCTGTTCCAGGCCCGCCAGTCCCTCGGCAAGGACGCCTCGGTGCTGGCGGACCTGGTGGAGATCCGCCGGATCCTGGAGGTCGAGCTCATCGGCAAGGTCGTCCCGCTGGCCGACGAGGCGTTCCTCGCCGAGCTGGACGGGCTGACCGCCGCGATGGAGTCGGGGGAACGCGACGCCGACGAACGGTTCCACCAGGCGCTGTACCGCCCGGTGGGCAACGACTTCGCGCTCCAGCTGATCGCGTTGTTCTGGACCGTGTACTACCGCTTGGAAGCGGAGCTGGAGCCGCCCCGCAAGGCCGTCTCCGAGATCACCCACGGCCACGGCGACATCGTGGCCGCCCTGCGCACCGGCGACCCCGCCGCCGCCCGCGCCGCCATGACCGAGCACTTCGCGGACATCGAGAACCGAGTGGCGACCCTGATGGGGAGGATCGCCAAAAAGGAGTAGCAGCAATGAAGCTGGTTTCCTTGGTCTTAGCGTCTTTCTTGGTAGGTGCCCTCCCTGCCGCCGCGGCACCGGAGTTCGACCAGCAAACCCTGTACGCCAAGGGAACCGGGGCTACAGCTGCTTCCGCATCCCGGCGGTCGTGAAGGCGAAGGACGGCGGGCTGCTCGCCTTCGCCGAGGGTCGTGTTCACGATTGCGGCGACGACGGTGACATCGACATCGTGGTGCGCCGATCCACCGACAACGGCAAGACGTGGGGCCCCGTCGCGCTCGTCGCGAACATGGGCGCGGACACGATCGGCAACCCTGCGCCGGTGGTGGACCGCAACACGGGCCGGGTCGTCTTGCTCAGCACGCACAATCCCGGCGACAACGACAACAAGCGCACGCCCTACGTCCAGTACAGCAACGACAACGGCGTCACCTGGACCGCCCCGAAGGACATCGCCACGCAGGCGACGCGCCCGGAGTGGGACTACTGGTACGCAACGGGTCCATCGCACGGCATCCAGCTGAGCAGCGGTCGCATGGTCGTCGGTGGCAACCACGAGGGCCGCGAAAGCGTGCTCCAGGGCGGACATCTGCTGCTCAGCGATGACGGCGGCCTCAACTGGCGCGTCGGTGCCGTCGACGATCGGCTCGCGAACACGGTGAAGCCCCAGGAGATGAGCCCGGTCGAGCTGCCGGACGGCCGCATCCTGATCGCGGCGCGCGACCAGAACGGCTCCGACAAGGGACACCGCGCCTTCGCGACGTCCTCCGACGGCGGCCTCACCTTCGACCGTCCATTCGCGACAGATCCGCGCCTGGTGGCTCCGGTCATCCAGGCCGCGACGATCCGCCACGGCTCCCGCATCCTGTTCTCCGCGCCCGCGCACCCGGCTTCGCGCGAGGTGATGACGGTGCGGTCGAGCCACAACAACGGGCGGACCTGGGACACGTGGCAGCGCGGGAAGGTCATCCACTGGGGACCCTCCGCCTACTCCGACATGGTGGTCCTCGGTCCGGGCTACACCGGCCTGCTCTACGAGGGCGGCAAGGCCAGCGCTTACGAGTCCATCCGCTTCGCCCGCTTCACCGAGTCCTACCTGGCCAAGCCCAACGGCACTCCGCCCGGCATCCCCGGGCCGGTCCGGCCCGGGCCCACCACGCCCGACAGCTCGCCGCACACCAACAAGGCGTACGTCCGCGGCTCCGCGTCCGTCGTGGACGGTCAGTTCGGCAACGCGTTGGGCTTCACCGGCTCCCAGTTCGTCGAAGTCCCGTACTCGGCGGCGGTCGACCTCGGCGCTTCGGACTTCACCATCTCCGCCTGGTTCCGCTACGGTCCTGGAACCGGTCCACGCACCATCCTCTGGGCATACCGCCAGGGCGAGGGGCCGACGCCCGCCGTGTACCTCCGCGCCGAGCCCGACGAGAAGCGGCTCCGCGCGTTCCTGGGCGCCGAAGAAGGGTACGTCACCCTCTACACGAAGAGCGCCTACAACGACGACAAGTGGCATCACGTTTCGCTGCAACGGGTTTCCGGTGAGTTCGTGATGCGCGTCGACGGCTACCAGGTCGCGGCGACCCCCGCTCCCGGCGGCTCTGTAACAGCAGGACGCGAGTTCGGCGTCAGCGGTGTCCACATCGGACAGCGACTCGACGGCACGCAGCGCTTCCACGGCCAGATCGACGAGGTCCGCCTCTACCGCCGCGCCCTGTCCGTCGACGAGCTCTACCGCCTGCGCGTCAGCAACGAATCCCTGCCGCGCGGCGTCGCCCTCCACCTGCCCTTCGACAAGGTGAGCGGTTAGGAGACGACGCGGTCCAGGACTGCGCGGAGGGCCTTGCGGTTGACCGCCGACGGGTCCTCCGCCAGCCAGGCGCCGATGTCGTGGACGAAATCCTCGGGGGTCATCGGCGGCGCGGGGATCGCCGGCGGCTCGCCCGTGCTCACCTCGCCGGTGCGGCTCGGGTAGATCAGCACCGCGCCGCGGACCTCGACGCCGGGCAGGTGCCTGCGGAAGGCGGCAACAGCGCGCGGCAGCGTCACGGTGCCACCGCGGAACGGATTCCCGTTGCGCCACAAGGAACCGTCGTCGTCGGCCTCGTAGTGCCCCGGCAGCCACAGCTTCGACTCGATCAACACCAGGCGGCGGCCGCACAGCACCGCGTGGTCCACGTCGGCGAAGACCGAACCGGGCAGAGAGAGCCCGTGGAAGATCCGCGCGCCGGGCAACCGGGTCAGGTAGTCGAGGAGCAGCGAAGCGGTCAGCCGCTCGGCGACCTGGTCCCGGTCCGCGCCGGGCTTGCCGAACACGCGGTCCCCGCCGATCTGGGCGGCGAAGTCGCGGTCGGCCCGGCCGGACGCGACGTAGCGACGGGCCAGCCGGAGCATCGCCATGGTCGTGCCGAGCACCGTCACCAGCCACATGGTGAACAGCAACGGGGACAGGTCCAGCACGAGCGCGGGCGCCAGCAGCAGCGTGAAGCCGCTCAGCGCCGATACGGCGGGCGCGTGCCCGGGACTGGTGACCGGGAGGAAGCGGACCCGGGCCCGCGGGTCGACCTGGTCCCACCAGGGGATGTCCTCGGGATCGAGCAGCGCGGCGGCGGGCTCGAAGTCCGGATCGGTGCCGAAGTCCCGCCTGCGGGTCGGCCGCGGCCGGGTCCTGGTGGCCGTTCCACCACCCGACGGGGCGACGCCGCCGCGGTCGTAGCTGGCGCGCTGGGCGGGGTCGCCGAGCACCTCGTAGGCCTCGCGCAGCAGCCGGAACGTGCCCGCGGTGCCCCCGGCGTCGGGGTGCATGACCTTGGCCAGCGTGCGGTACGCGGTCTTGATCTCCGAGGCCGTGGCGTTCCTGGACACGCCGAGCAGCTCGTAGTAGTCGACCACGCCCACGTTGCGCCTACCTCCTGTGCTTGCGTGGACACCCTATGTGGTCGCTCTCGGTGATGATCACCCCGTCCGGGCGCTGGGCCGTCCTGGGGTTGTGCCCGCGCCGCCGCTACCGTCCGCGAGCGGCGCGGGCGCGCCTTCAGCCCGCGGCCCTGGACAGACCGCCGATCACCCCTTCGGCGAGCCTGCCGAGCCGTTCCCGTTGGGGGTAGTCGCCGACCGGGACCCTGGCCACCTCGCGGGTGGTCCGGTAGTCGACCACGGAGACCTCGTCGGTGTTGCTCAGCGTCACGAAGCAGTGGTTGCCGTCGACGCTGGTCGTCGCCCAGTACGGCAGGGACTTCGGGGCGTAGTGCTGGAACCCGTCGGTGGTCAGGCCGGACCGGGACACGATCGCGGTGTAGTCGTCGATCGTGCCCGCCATGCACAGCTTGCTGCCGTCGCCGGACATCGCCATGCCGTGGTGCGCGGAGTTCTGCGGGTACTGGTCGGGGGTCAACGCCTGCCCGCCGGTGCTGAACGGCATCTCCACCGTCCGCACGATCCGCCCCGCGACGAGGTCGTACTCGACGAACCCGTTGAGGTAGGACAGCTGCGCGTACATGGTCCGCTCGTCCGGGGTGATCACCGCGGGCCGGATGCCGTACTCGAACTGGTAGGTCCGCAGCACCTGCCATGTCCGCGCGTCCGCGACGGTCAGCTGCTTGAGCCCCTTCAACCCGTTGAGCGCCTTGGGAAGGCTCGTCGTGCCGATGCTGGCGTTGTAGACCCGCTCGCCGTTGGCGGAGTAGATGTTCTCGTGCGGGTAGGTCCCGGTCGGGAACGAGTTCACCACCGTCCCGGTCGCGGTGTCGATGACCTGGGACTTCTGCGCGGTGATCGCCGAGACCACGAAGCGGCTGCCGTCGGGGGACAGCGTCGCGTGGTCGGCCTTGTGCCCGTCGAGCTTGACCCGCCACGCGATCCGCCGCCCGGCCAGGTCGTAGGCGATCACGTCGCCGAGGTTGCCCCTGGACACGTAGAGGGTGCGGCCGTCGGGGGACAGGTGCGCGTCGTCGACGAACTTGTCGCCGCCCGCCTGCTGTTTGACGATCTCGTAGATGGCCCGCTCGATCGGGTTCATCGCGGCCAGCCGTTCCTGGAGGTCCGGGATGAGGTTGACCGAGCCGAGGTTGGTGAAGGTCCTGCCGTCCAGGAAGCTCGCCGTGCCGCCCGCGCTGTTGCCGATGATCACGACGTCACGCAGCGACTCGGCCTGGGCCGGGGTGGCCGCCGTCGTCAGGGCCGCGAGCGCGGTCAGTGCGGTGAAGAGCCGGAATGTGCCCGTCATAGGTCGTCCTCTTCGACTGCCGATGGCGGCGGCGAAGACAGGCTACTGGCGAGTTAAGTAAGCGGTGAATCGGCCGAACGTGGGCTTCCGCTCACCGGAAACCACGGCTGTCGCGGCGTGGGGCGATCGCGAAGGTGGACGCCATGCGGACTCAGGTTGTGATCGTCGGCGCCGGCCCGGCCGGACTGCTGCTCGCGCACCTGCTCCGGCTGGAGGGCGTGCACGCCGTGGTGCTGGAGACCAGGCACCGGGAGCACGTGCTCGGCCGGATTAGGGCAGGGGTGCTCGAACCCGGCACCGTCGAGGTTCTGCGGGAGGCGGGCCTCGGCACTCGGCTGGACCGCGTCGGCCTTGAGCACCAAGGCTTTTCGTTGCGCTTCGACGGCACCGAGCACCGCATCGCGCTCTCCGGGCTGACCGGGAAACCGATCACCGTCTACGGGCAGCAGGAAGTCGTGCGCGATCTGCTCGACGCAGCTGAGCCCGAGCCGTGCTTCGGCGTCTCCGATGTCGCACTGCACGACGTCACCACCGACCGCCCCAGCGTCACGTTCACCGACACGGACGGCGTCCGTCGCACCCTGCACTGCGACGTGATCGCCGGATGCGACGGCTTCCACGGGGTGAGCAGGAACGTCGTTCCCGCGACCCGCTTCGAGCGGACTTTTCCCCATTCCTGGCTGGGAATCCTGGCGAAGTCCGCCCCGGCGCACGACGAGTTGGTCTACGCCCACCACGAGCGCGGCTTCGCCTTGCACAGCATGCGTTCGCCCGAGCTGACCCGCTTGTACCTCCAGGTCGAGCCGGGCGAACGGCTCGAAGACTGGCCGGACGAACGGATCTGGGACGAGCTCGCCACCCGGCTGGGCGCGCCCTGCGAGCCCGGGCCCGTGGTGGAGAAGGGAATCACCGCGATGCGCGCACACGTCGCCGAGCCGATGCGGCACGGCAGGCTGTTCCTCGCCGGGGACGCCGCCCACATCGTGCCGCCGACCGGCGCCAAGGGGCTGAACCTCGCCGTCGCCGACGTGCGGCTGCTGTCGAGGGCGCTGACCGCGCTGCTGCTGCACGGCGAGGAGGGCGACGCGCTGTCCTATTCGGACATACGACTACGTGGAGCTTGGCGGGCAGAGCGGTTCTCCACGGAGATGACCGAGTTGCTGCACCGCTCGGCGGACCCGTTCGAGCAGCGCCTGAGCCTGGCCCGGCTGCGGCGGATCGCCTCCTCCGCAGCCGCGGCGACCGCGCTCGCCCAGGACTACGTCGGCATTTCGGAGGACGCGTGAACCTGATCGGCTACCGCAGGGACCCCGAGGGCACTCACCCGCCGCTGGACTCGCCTGGCTACCGCTCGACGCGGCTGCGCCACCCCGGCGAACGCCTCGTGCTGCTGCCGCACGGGCTGACCGAGATCACCGGGCCGCTGCTCGGGCCAGGCCGGATCACCGGGTCCGACAGCGATCTGACCTCACGGGAACCGTTGGGGCAAAGGGTGATCGTGCACGGCCGGGTGCTCGACGGGGACGGTCGTGCGGTGCCGGACGCCCTCGTGGAGATCTGGCAGGCCAACGCCGCCGGGCGGTACCGGCACACCGGGGACCGCTGGCCCGCTCCACTCGATCCGGGGTTCGACGGGGTGGGCCGAGCCCTCACCGATTCGCAGGGCCGCTACCGCTTCCTCACGATCAAGCCCGGCGCGTACCCGTGGCGCAATCACCACAACGCCTGGCGGCCCGCGCACATCCACTTCTCGGTGTTCGGCCGGGCGTTCACCCAGCGGCTGGTGACGCAGATGTACTTCCCGGACGATCCGCTCCTGGAGCACGATCCGATCTTCAACTCAGTGCCCGACGAGCGGGCGCGGAAGCTGATGGTCTCCCGCTTCGACCTGGCCTCCACGGAGCCGGACCGGGCACTGGCCTTCGGGTTCGACATCGTCCTCCGCGGGCGCGACAAGACCCCGGAGCACCGATGAGCACACCATCGCAGACGGTCGGTCCATTCCTCCACATTGGACTACCTTGGCCGGACGGTGTTTTCGTTGTTCCACAAGGCACTCCGGGAGCGATCTGGATTCGCGGGGTCCTGCTCGACGGTTGCGGGGAGCCGGTCAACGACGGCCTGGTCGAGACATGGCAAGCCGACCCGAGCGGACACTTCGACCATCCTGACGACCCACGTGGCGCGGTCACGGGCTTTCGTGGCTTCGGCCGATGTCCGACCACTGTGGACGGGCGCTACGAGGTGCTGACGCTGCTCCCGGGTGTCCTGCCCGGAGCCGCTCCGCACGTCAACGTCTCGGTGTTCGCGCGGGGACTGCTGCACAGGGTGGTGACGCGGATCTACTTTCCCGAGTTCGACAACTCGTCCGACCCGGTCTTCGTATCCGTCGTGCAGGATCGGCGGAGCACTCTCGTCGCACAGTCCACCGAGGATGGTTACCGCTTCGACATCCGCTTGCAGGGCGAAGGAGAGACGGTGTTCTTCGATGTCTGAACCCGGTCTCTTCGACGGAGTGCTGGCCGCGGGCAGCGTGCGCGAAGTGCTCTCGGACACCGCGTGGATTCAGGCGATGCTCGACTTCGAGGCCGCATTGGCGGCAGCTCTCGCCGATGTCGGCTTGGTCGACCGAGCCCACGCGAACAGCATCGCCGAGCACTGCCGCGCCGAGTTCTACGACGCCGCCGAGCTGGCCAAGGCATCCGTTCATGCGGGCAACCCGGCGGCGCCGCTCGTGCGGGCGCTCAGCGACCGCGTCGGCGACGGGCACGTCCACCTCGGAGCGACCAGCCAGGACGTCGTCGACACGGCCGCCATGATCGTCATCAGGAATGCCACAGCCGTTGTCCTGCAAGATGTTCATGCGGCTGCGCAGATCGCCGCAGGCCTCGCGAGGGAGCACGTCGACACCGTCCAGCCCGGACGAACGCTTCTCCGGCAAGCAACTCCGGTGACCTTCGGGTTCACCGCGGCGGGATGGCTCATCGGGCTCGTGGAAGCCGCCGAACGCCTCGAAGCCATCCGGCCCGCGCTCCAGTTCGGCGGCGCCAGCGGGACCCTCGCGGCATTGGGGCAGGGCGGAGTCGAGGTCGCAGCTGCCCTCGCGCGCCGCCTCGACCTCGCTGAACCGGTGCTGCCCTGGCACACCGTTCGCTTGCGCATCGCGGAACCCGCCGCGGCGCTCGGCGCGTTGTGCGGCGTGCTCGGCACCATCGCCCGCGACATCACCCTCTTGGCGCAGACGGAGATCGGTGAAGTCACTGAGGAGGGTCCGCCGGGCTCGGGAAGCTCGTCCACGATGCCGCACAAGAACAATCCGGTGGCCGCGGTGGCCGCGCTCGGCTGCTCCATGCAAGCGCCCGGCTTGGTCGCGACACTGCTGCACGCGGGCGTTCAGGAACACCAGCGCGCAGCCGGAGCCTGGCACGCCGAGTGGAGCCCTCTGCGGGAACTGTTGCGCACCAGCGGTTCTGCCGCCTACTGGTTGCGCACGAGCCTCGAACGCCTTCGCGTCCACCCTTTGCGGATGCGCGCGAACCTCGCGGGAGACGCCCTCGTCGAGCGGATCGCGACCGAGCTGACGCCCGTCGTCGGCAGGCGGCGCGCGTACGACGCTGTGACCCGGTGCTGCGTGAGCGGGGACGACCTGGTGGAAGCGCTCGCCGGTGATCCTGTCGTCGGAACGCATCTCAGCCGTGAGCGGCTGCACGAGCTGCTGAGAACCGACTATCTGGGAAGCGCGAAGGAATTCGTCGAGCGAGCGTTGCGGAGGGCGAGCGCATGAGGCTGCACAGCGTGTCCGAAGGCCCGGCCAACGGGCCCGTCGTCGTGCTCAGCAGCTCGCTGGGCAGCGATCTGCGCGTGTGGGATCACCAAGCGAAAGCGTTGGTGCGAGCCGGATATCGCGTGGTGCGCTACGACCACCGGGGTCACGGTGGCTCTCCGGCACCGGAAGGGCCGTACACGCTCGCGGAGCTCGCCACGGACGTCGTGGAGTTGCTGGACGCGTACGAGGTCTGCCGGGCGCACTTCGTCGGACTGTCACTGGGCGGAATGGTGGGGATGTGGCTGGCGGCCACAGCTCCGGAGCGCGTCGATCGACTCGTGCTGTGCTGCACATCGATCACGCCGGGCACGAAGGAGGCATGGGCGCGGCGTGCGGGAACCGTTCGCCGTGAAGGGATCGCGGCCGTTGTGGACGAGGTCCTGAGCCGGTGGTTCACCTCTCCTGCCGACGATTTCTGGCGAGAGATGTTCGTGGGGACCTCGGCCGGGGGGTATGCCTCGTGCTGCGCGGCGATCGAGGGCGTGGACGTCGCCGCCGAGCTGCCCAAGATCACCGCACCTACCCTGGTGATCGCGGGGGAGCACGATCGCGCGACCCCGCCGGAGGACGGTCTGCGCATCGCGACCGGCATTCCGAACTCGCGGCTGGCGGTCGTCCCCGGCTCGGCACACCTCGGCCCGGCGGAACGCGCGCCCGAGTTCACCGAGCTGATCCTCGACCACCTCGGCGGGAGCAGGCGGACGGCGGGCGAAGCTGTCCGCCGTGAAGTCCTCGGCGACGCGCACGTGGACGCGGCCGAGCCTTCGGCGTTCCAGACCTACATCACCGAAGCCGTCTGGGGATCGATCTGGACGCGCCCCGGACTGGACCGCAGGACGCGAAGCTGCATCACCCTGGCGATTCTGACCGCGCTCCGGTGCCACGACGAACTGGCGCTGCACGTGCGCGCGGCGCTGCGCAACGGGCTGACCGCGGAGGAGATCGACGAGGTCATCCTGCACACCGGAGCCTACGCGGGCGTTCCCGCGGCCAATTCCGCATTCTTGGTGGCTCGTGGCGTAGCGCGGAGTGACTGACCGAGCACGTACTTTTTCCGAACTCTGTTGCTTAACCGCTTGTCTTCAATGAATGGCCGTTCGGCGCTCGGTGATCTGTTCTGGGCGAGGACTTGGTTAGGGTCGGTGACCTGGGGTGGACGAGGTGGCCGGAGAGGACCTGGGGGCGTGTCCGGCCACCTCGTCTCTTTTTCTGGGGCTTTCCCGCTAAGGCTTCAACAGAATCTTCACGGCGTTGTCCTGCTTCTTCTGGAACGCCTCGTAAGCCTGCGGTGCCTGGTCGAGCGGAACCTCGTGGCTGGCGAAACCCTCCACGCCGAGCGGATCGTCCTCGGTGAGCAACGGCATGATGTCGTCCACCCAGCGGCGCACGTTGGCCTGGCCCATGCGGAGCTGGATCTGCTTGTCGAACAACGTCAGCATGGGCATCGGGTCGGCCATACCGCCGTAGACGCCGGACAACGAGATGGTGCCGCCACGGCGCACGATGTCGATGGCCAGGTACAGCGCCTCCAGCCGGTCCACGCCCGCCTTCTGCATCAGCGGGCGGCTCAGCGCGTCCGGCAGGAGCCCGGTCATCTGCTGCGCGAACTTCGCGGTCGGCGAGCCGTGGGCCTCCATGCCGACGGCGTCGATCACGGAGTCCGGCCCGCGGCCACCGGTGGACTCGCGGATCAGATCGGCCAGGTCCTTGTGGTGCTCGCGCAGGTCGTAGACCTCGACACCGTTGCGGCGGGCGCGCTCCAGGCGCTCCGGAACGAGGTCGACGCCGATCACCTGTCCGGCGTCGCGCTGGCGAGCGATCCGGGTGCACATGTCCCCGATCGGCCCGAGCCCCAGCACCGCGACGGATCCGCCCTTCGGCACGGCCGCGTACTCCACCGCCTGCCACGCGGTGGGCAGCACGTCGGAGAGGTAGACGAACCGGCCGTCCGGTGGTCCGTGCGGGACCTTGATCGGCAGGGTGTTGCCGAACGGGACCCGCAGGTACTCGGCCTGCCCACCGGGGACCTGGCCGTAGAGCTTGGTGTAGCCGAACAAGGCGGCGCCCATGCCCTGCTCGCGGACCTGTGTGGTCTCGCACTGCGACTGCAGCCCCTGTGAACACATGTAACAGGTGCCGCAGGAGACGTTGAACGGCACCACGACGCGATCACCCGGTTTCACCTCGGTGACCGCGCCGCCGACCTCGGCGACCAGCCCCATGGGCTCGTGCCCGAGGATGTCGCCCGGCGTCATGAACGGGCCCATGACCTCGTAGAGGTGCAGGTCTGAGCCGCAGATGCCGGACGAGGTGATCTCGACGACGATGTCCGTCGGCTCGCGGATCTCCGGATCGGGGACGGTGTCCACCCGCACATCGCGCTTTCCGTGCCACGTCACTGCCTTCATGGCAGCGGGATACCACCGCCCGACCGGGGCAAACGCTTCAGCGGAACGCGGAGTGGCCGGTGAGAGCGGCGCCCAGGCTCAGCGCGTGCACCTCCTCCGTCCCCTCGTAGGTGGCCACCGTCTCCAGGTTCAGCATGTGCCGCAGCACCGGGTAGTCCAGCGTGATCCCGTTGGCCCCGTGGATCGACCTGGCCGCGCTCGCCACCCGTTGCGCGGCGCGGACGTTGCCGAGCTTGCCGAGGCTGATGTGGCTGTGGTGGCAGGCGCCGCTCTCCTTCAACCGGCCGATGCGCAACGCCGTCATGCCCGCGTGGTTCACGTCGAGCACCATGTCGGCCAGTTTCCGTTGGGTGAGCTGGAAAGCCCCGATGGGGCGTCCGAATTGCTCGCGGGTCTTGGCGTAGTCCAACGCCGCGAGGAAACACGACCGGGCGGCGCCGACCACGCCCCACACGATGCCGAAACGGGCTTCGTTGAGGCACGACAGCGCAGCGCCGAGCCCTTCCGCGCCCGGCAACGCCGCCGTCGCGGGAAGGCGAACGCCGTCGAGGGTGATCGACGCGGTGATCGACGCGCGCAACGAGAGCTTCCGCGGGATCTCACGCGCGGTGAAGCCGGGGGAGGAGGTCGGCACCACGAAACCGCGGACACCGGAGTCGGTCCGCGCCCAGATCACCGCGACGTCGGCGACGGAGCCGTTGGTGATCCACATCTTCGTGCCGTCGAGGACCCAGTCCGAGCCGTCGCGTCGCGCGCGAGTCCGCATGGAACCCGGGTCGCTGCCGGAATCCGGCTCCGTCAGGCCGAAACAGCCCAGCGCCGAGCCCGTCGCCATGCCCGGCAGCCACTCCTGCTTCTGCTCCTCGGAGCCGAAGCGGTGGATCGCGCCCATCGCGAGCGAGCCCTGCACCGACACGAACGAGCGCAGGCCCGAGTCGACCGCTTCGAGCTCCCGGCAGGCGAGGCCGTAGGCGACGTCACCCGCGTCGGCGCAGCCGTAGCCGGAGAGGTGCATGCCGAACACCCCGAGCGCGCCGAACTCCTGTGCCAGCTCACGAGGAGCGGGAATGGTGCCCGCGTCGAACCAGTCGGCGACGTGCGGGGCCAGTCGCCGTGCGGCGAACGCGCGGACGGTCGCGGCGATGTCGCGCTCGGCGTCGTCGAGCTGACCGTCGAGGTCGAGGAAGTCCTGTGCGTCAGGCGTTTTCACGATTTCTCCTGTGTGCCGATGAGACCGGCTCCGGACAGGGCGGCGATGCGGTCGGGGGAGAGGCCGAGCTCCGTCAGGATCTCCGCGCTGTGCTCGCCGAGCAAGGGCGGCGGTGACCCGAACGACTGCCCGGACACGGAGAATCCCGGTCGTACGAGGTCCAGCGGCCCCGCGGTCGGATGCTGCACGGTGAACGTGGCTGGATCACCGGCCCGCGCGGCCGCAGCCAGGGCATCTCGCACACCGCGGATCTCGCCGACCGGAATCCCGCGCTCCAGCAGCACGTCGACCCACCACTTGCTGTCCTGAGTGGACAGTCTGCTCTGGATGATCGGAACCAGGGAGTCGCGATGCGCGACGCGGGACCGATTGCTGCTGTAGCGCGGGTCTTCGGCCAGAGCGGGCAAGTCCAACGCCGCGCACAGCGAGCGGAACAGGGTGTCGTTGCCCGCCGCGACCATGATCTGCCCGTCGCGCGTGCGGAATGCCTGGTACGGAACGATGCTGGGGTGGGCGTTGCCGTGGCGCGCGGGCTCCTCGCCGGAGACGATCGCCGTCTGCGCCAGGTTCACCATGCCCGACAACGCCGAGTCCAGCAGCGAGACCTCCACGTGGTCGCCGCGCCCGGTCATCGTCCTGCGGTACAACGCGCCGAGGATGCCGACCGCCGCGTTCAGCGCCGCGAGGACATCGGTGATCGCCACCCCGACCTTGGTCGGCTCGTCGCCGGTCACCGACATGAGGCCGCTCTCGGCCTGGATCACCGCGTCGAAGCCGGGGCGGTCCGCCGGTTCCCGCCGCGCGCCGAACCCGCTGACCGAGCAGTAGACCAGCGCCGGGTTGGCCGCGCGCAGCCGGGTGGCTCCGAGACCGAGGCGGTCGGCGACGCCCGGCCGGAAGTTCTGCACCACCACGTCCGACCGCACGCACAGCTCGCGGACCAGCTCCTGCGTCCTGGGGTCCTTCAGGTCGACGGCGAGGCTCCGCTTGCCCCGGTTCAGCGCGAGGTAGTACGCGGCCTCGCCGCCGGCGTGCGGCGGTCCCCACGCGCGCGTCTCGTCGCCGGTTCCCGGCTGTTCGATCTTGATGACGTCGGCGCCCATGTCGGCGAGCAGCATCGTCGCGTACGGCCCGGCGAGCACCCGCGACAGGTCGGTGACCCGGACACCGGAGAGCGGTCCAGCAGCGCGCATGCCCCCATCGTCACCCAGTGCCCGCAATGGTTTGCACGCGGCCCACCCTCGGAAAAGGCCGCACGGTGCGTGCTCAGGCAATTACTCAACAGTGTCCTGTGAAGATTTCGGAACGCTCTGACCTGCGGAAACGCCCGGGTAACGGCGAGATGTCTGTATTCGTCGGCCGGAGAATGCCATGATGGATCCGCTTCGCGGGACGTTCTTCCCCCGCTTGTCGCGCCGCGGTCGCCTGGTCGCCCGGCGCGCTCGGACACGACCGCAGATGTCCCGGACCCTCCCCGACCGGGACGAAAGAAGGTGCCGCATGACCTGGGCAAGACACGCCAGCCCCGTTGTTGAGCACGGCCGCATCGCGGAAGCACGCGCAGTCGAGAAGGTCCACTGCGAGATCCAGAACGGCAGGGCGGCCCGCACGGTCGCCGTGCACGCCTCCGACGCCGAGGACTGCCGCCAGCTCCTCGAGATGCTCGGCCTGGCCGCCGACGAGGGCAAGCGCGCCCTGCAGCAGTCCTGACCCACCGCACCACCCACCCCGCGCCGAGGGGATAGCCGGTCTTCGAGTACCGCAAACCCCCGCACCGGCCACCGCCGACGGCGAACCCGCCGGGTTCGCCGCGGTCATCGGTGATCGTCGGCCGGGTCGGTCGAACTCGAAGGCCGCGCCACCCCGGTGCTCGCGTCCGCGGCGGGCAGGTCGAGGCGAATCCTGGTGCCGGACATCGGTCCGGAACTGATGCGCAGCGATCCGCCCGCCGCGCGCACCACCCGGTGCGCGATGTCCAGGCCGAGCCCGGTGGAGCCCGCCCCGCTCGTGCCCCGGCTCAGCGCCTCCTCGGGATCGGCGATGCCCGGACCGGCGTCGTCGACCAGGATCGTCACCACGCCGGCCCGGTTGCGCACCCCGAGGGCGAACCCCACGCCCTCCTCGGTGTGCCGGAAAACGTTGCCCAGCAAGGCATCGAGCACCGCGGCCAGCTCGTCGCGGGCGATCCGCACCGGCGCGGGGTGATCCGCGCCGACCTGCCGCCACGGCCGGTGCTGGTCCTCGGCGAGCGCGGCCCAGAACGCCAGCCGCTCGCGCCCGACCAGCGCCGCGTCGCACCCCGTCGCGTCACCGTCCACCAGACCCCTGCGGGCGCGCCGGATGATCTCGTCGACCTCCCGCTCCAGCGCGTGCACCGCACTGCGGATGCGTTGCGCCCCAGGGCCTTCGCCCAGCGTCTCGGCGTCGAGGCGGAGCGCGGTCAGCGGGGTGCGCAGCCGGTGCGAGAGATCCGCGACGAGTTCGCGCTCCGCGGTCACCAGGCCGCCGATCCGCTCCGCCATGCCGTTGAACGCCGCCGCGGTCCGCTCCAGCTCCGGTGGTGACGAGACCTGCACGCGCGTGCCGAGGTCACCATCGCCGATCGCCTTCGCGCCCTCGGCGAGCGTGCGGGCGGAACGCACGACCCTGGTGCCCAGCCGGTCCGCGATCAGCACCGACAGCAGCACCAGCGCCAGCGCGACGGCGGTCAGCGACACCCACGCCTCGGTCACCCCGCGTTCGAGTTCTTCTTGCGGCACGAACGACTCGACCAGAGCCGTGCGCCGCTCGCCGAGCGCGACGGGTTGCAGGACCACCTTCCCGTCCATCACGTCCACAGTGGACGCGTGGCCGAGCCGCATCGCCTCGGTCAGCTGCTCGCGGCTGGCCCGGCCGGTGCCGATCTGGCCGCCCTCCGCCGGGTGCACGGCGATCCGCTGCGCCAGGCCGAACTCGGTGGAGGCCAGCGCGGTGGCGATGGTCAGCGGGTCCGCGGTGATCGCCAGCACCGGGGTCAGCGCGCTGGCCTGCCGCTCGGCCTCGGTCAGCGCCCGGTCCCGCGCCAGGTCGTAGACGACCAGCATCAGCGGGACGAGGAAGGCGAGCGCCACCATCGAGGTCACCGCGAGCGAGACCAGCGCCAGGCTACGGCGCACCCGGGATCTCCAGCCTGATCCCGACCCCGCGCACGGTGTGCAGGTACACCGGGGCCGACGCGCTCTCGCCGAGCTTGCGGCGCAGCCAGGACACGTGCACGTCCAGCGTCTGGTCGTCCCGGCCCGGCGGCAGCCGCCAGACCTCGGCCAGCAGCTCCTCCCGGCTGATCACCTTGTGCGGCCGGGCGACGAGGTAGGCGAGCAGGTCGAACTCCCGCCGGGTCAGCTTCAGCTCGGTGCCCGCCAGCCGCGCCTGCCTGCTGTCCAGGTCCACCGTGATGTCCCCGGCCGAGAACGCGCGCTCGGCCGCTTTCGGCCGGCTCCTGCGCAGCACCGCGGCCAGCCGCGCCGCCAGGTGCTCGCCGGAGAACGGCTTGACCAGGTAGTCGTCCGCGCCCTCGCGCAGCAGCTGGATGATCTCGGCCTCGGTGTCCCGCGCGGTCGCGGCGATCACCGGGACGTCGCAGATGCCGCGCATCATCCGCAGCACCTCGACCCCGTCGATGTCCGGCAGGCCCAGGTCCAGCACGACCGCGTCCGGCACCGCCCTGGCGACCTCGCGCAGCGCGTCGAACCCGGTGCCCACGGAGTAGGTGGCGTAGCCGAAGTCGTTGAGCGCCCGGACCACGGCACCCCGGATCGCGTCGTCGTCCTCGACCAGCAGCACCGATGGCATGGCGGCACGTTAACCGGTCTTGCCAGGTGATGGCACGATGGAGTGATGAAGCGGCGGCTGGGGTATCTCGGCTTGTGGCTGGTGGCGACCGTGCTCGCGGTCGGCATGGCCTGGCTGGGCCTGCGCTCCGTGCTGGTCGCGGCCGCTCCGGGCCGCCTCGACCTGCTGGACCAGCTGGGCGCCGACAACCCTCGCGGGCGCGACGTGGTCGCCCTCGGCCTCCCGACCTCCGTGCCCGGTGCCGCCGACCCGATCGGCCGCGGCCCCTCCGGCATCCCGATCCAGCCGCCCGGTCCCGGTCCCGCCCAGCCCGGCGTCCCCGGCCCCGGTGTCCCCGATCCGGGGGGCACCAACCCCGCCGGCCCCACCGTGACCACCCCGCCGCCGAGCCCGCGGCCCACGGAGAACGGCACCAAGCCCAGCACCAGCAAGCCGGTCACCACGACCACCACCAACCCGCAGTCCGACCCGAGCCTGCTCGGCCAGCCCGAGCCGCAGACCCGGACCGTGCGGACCAAGGGGGGCGACTCGACGTTGCGCTTCGCCGAGAACGACGTCTCCGTGATCACCGCGCGCCCGGTGTCCGGCCACGCGGTCAAGGTGGAGCGCACCTCGCCCACCTCGGTGATCGTCACCTTCTCGTCACCGACGTCGCTCTCCCGAATCCAGGCCACCTGGAACGAGGGCCCCGCCTGGCGGATCACCGAGTACCAGTACCACTAAGCCCCACCCCGCCGCGGGTGGGTCACCACTGCCAGCTGATGCCGTGGAAGCCCTTCTGGCAGTCGAGGGCGTGCAGGTAGGCCATGCGCGTGAGGTCCACGCTCACGGCGCGGCGGTCGTCCCGCGCGCCGAGGCCGAGCCTGCTGGAGCGGTGGCAGTGCGCGGGAAGTTCGCCCTCGAACCGCACCTGCAACAGGTACTGCGGCACGTTGCTGCGCAGGCACCGCTCGTAGGAGGTGCTCGCCGCGGTGCCAGCCTCGTCGAACCGCACCTCGTACTCGATCAGCGCGCTCTCGCCCTTCGCCAGCCTGCGTGCGAAGAACAGCTCGTTCACCATGATCATCCGCTCGCGGTCGAAGCGCGTCACGCAGCGCTGCCCGGACAGCGAGCGCAGCCCGGTCGGCAGCGGCTGCTCGGCGTCCCCTCGGAAGATCACGACCAGCCGGTCGGCGCCGTCGGCGTTGGCGCGCTGCACCTGGCAGGAGCGGATCCGCCGGATGGAGCGGTCCGCGCCCACGGTCACCTCGTCGTGCAGGGAAAGCGCGTCGAGCTTGATGTTGATGTGCTCGTAGGAGGTGCCCAGCGCCTTGCTCACGTCGGAGTCGGCGCCGTAGAGGTCGGTCAGGCTCAGCCGCTCCGGCGCGCGCACCCCGCGCCCGCGCGGCCGCGGCGGCCCGATGAGGCTGCTCAGCGAGCGCCGCGGCAGCCGCAGGATGTCCTCCAGCAGCGCCACCGCGCGCAGCGAGTCGGCCCGTTCCGGGCGCCGCCGCCCGCGCTGCCAGTAGCTCAGCGTGGACAGGCTCACCGTGACGCCCAGTGCCGCGAGCCGGTCCTGGATCCGGTCGAGCGGCAGCCCGCGCCGGTCCAGTGCGGTGCGCAGCGCCAGGTCGAACGGGCCGGTTCGCAGCACCTCGCTCAGCTCCTGATCGATCGTGCGTTGCTGGGTCGGAAGTTGGTGGGCCGGAATCTGGTGGGTCAGGGTCATTGCCGAAACACCCCCCGAAGGTGTCGCCGGGTCAACTGGTGGTCAGGGTCAGGCGGTAGTGCGACAGCGCATCGGTCAGCGGCTGGAAGTAGGAGGACTTGCCGGACTGCGCACCGCCGTTGAACGTGCACTGCTGGCCGATGGGGCCGCCGGAGGTCATGCCCTGGGCCTGGTCGCCGGAGATGTAGGCGCCGCCGCTGTCGCCGGGCATGGTGCACACCGTGGAGCTGCCGAGGCCGGTGACCGTGGTGCTCGGCCCGCCGTTCGGGTCGGTGTAGGTGACCGAGACGTCATAGGAGCGCACGGTGCCGCAGGTCCAGCCGCTGGTCGCGCCGGACTTGCACAGCGCACCGCCGACCGCGGTCCGCGTGGCACCCCGCACCACCGGGCTGCCCGCGCTGGAGCCGTGCGTGTACACGCTGGTGGCGATGGAGTCCTCGGCGTCGATCCTGGCGATGCCCATGTCCACGCTGGCCTGGCCCTGCGCGAAACGGGTGTCGGTGGTGGTGCCGAACACGGTCGTGCCGCTGTAGAGGGGCCGCGAGTCCCTCAGGCAGTGGCCCGCGCTGACCAGGTAGCGGGTGCCCGCGGCGTCCCGCGCGCCGAAGCCGACGGAGCAGTAGCCGCCGCCGCTGGCCGAGAAGGTCATCTTCGCGCCGGGGGAGACCGAGATGTGGGCGGCGAGCGGGGTGCTGTCGTGTTCGACGCGCACCGCGCCACCGTGCCGCCGGGCCGCGGCGAGCAGGGCCTGCGCCTCGGGCCGGGAGGAGTCGCTGACCCGCACCGTGACCGTGTCGGTGGCCAGGTCGGTCTGCCAGGAGGTGACCCCGACCGGGACGCCCGCGGCGGCCACGCCGTCGAGTTCGCGCTTGATGGCCAGCAGCCCGGACTCGCCCTTGGCCGCGCGCCGGGCGGTCAGGCCCAGCTCGGCGGCCTTGGCGGCACCGGCGTCGGAGGTCGCGTTGACCACCAGGCGGCCCGCGGCGTCGAAGAACGCGCCGTCCACCGCGCCCGCGCCTTGGAGCTGGGTGAGCTTGCCCTGCTGGTCGGCCTGGGTGAGCAGGCGGTCGGTGGCCTCCCGGGCGCTGACGCCCAGTTCGGCGGCGAGCGCGGAGACCATCTGCGGGTCGAAGGCGGGCGCGGCCGAGGCGGTACCGGCGCCGAGCGGCAGCAGGGCCGCCGCGGTGAGCCCGGCGAGCAGTCTGGAACGAGAAAGTGTCATTACGATTCCTTCGCAGGGGGAGAAGAACCGTGCAGGGGTGACGGCAGAACTGTGACGCGCACCCCGCGTAACGACAAGACCTGGCGTCCGGATCAATTTTAACAGAATTGCGGGGAAATTGTTTACATACTCTTCGTGGTCAATCTAAGGAATTGTTCCGGTCATTTTAAGGTGTCATTAAGGTACGGTGTTGACTTGCGGTGCGAACCGGTGGGGTGTACCAGTGGTACACATGCCGTTGCCGCGCTTCACCCGCCTGCCGGGAGACCGTAGGGCCGAGATACTGCGCGTGGCTAGGGCGCATTTCGCGCGGGAGTCGCCACAGCACGCCTCCTACAACCGGATCATCGCGGCCGCCGGCATCTCCAAGACCGCGGCCTACCACTACTTCGACGGCCGCGACGACCTGCTCCGCACGGTCCTCGAAGACGTGGAAGCGCAGCTCATCGCCAGTCTCGGGCGCTGGGTACCCGCCGGGGACGTGGCGCGCTTCTGGGCCCAGCTGGCCGAGCGGACCGCGCGGGTGAAGGAGCACCTTGCCGCCAATCCGGACGATCTGGCACTCGCCTCTGCGGCCTTGGAGAGAACGGATGGAGCCGGGCTCGCGGCCTGGCTGACCGACGTCATGGACAACGGCAGGCAGCTCGGAGTCGTGCGCTCCGATGTTGATCCGGATCTCCTGTTGGTGGCGACAACGGCGGTTTTCCGAATTTCCGACGCCTGGCCGCCGGAGCAGGTGCGGCTGTTGCTCGCTGGCCTGTGGTCAACACCGGAGAAGCCGGCTCGTTAACAGGCCGGGTGGGTATAACTCACCTTGATGTGTGCAATCGTGCGGTGTTATGGGAGACGTCCGCCGACGACATCCGGGAACGTCGCGACCACCCGGCGGTCAGCGCGCGTGCGCGGGGCAGGTCAGCACGGGGTGCGGGCTCCAGCCCTCGGCGGCCAGCCACGTCAGCAGCACCGTGGGCAGCCGGTCCTCGGCGACCTCGTGGGCCAGTTCCCCGATCAGGAACAGGTCCAGCCCGCACAGTTCGCACGCCAGGAACTCCAGGCCGTAGTGCGGCTGGCAGGCGGCGCAGAACCGGCGCACGGCGATCTGCCCGGTCGCGGTGATCTCCAGCCACTGCTGGTCGATGTCCCTGGCGTGCTGCTCGGGGGAGGAGGCCGGGGCGCGGTGGCAGTTCGGGCAGAGCCGCACGTCCGGAACGCGCTGTTCGGGAATGCGCTGCTCGGCTTCGGCCGGTGCTGGTTCGAACAGGCTCAGCTGTGTCGCCGGCTCGTCCTGGTTCACGGCTACCTCCCTGCGCTGCCCTCCCGCCCAGTGTCGTCCGGAGTCCTATGTGGACCGGGCAGCGACACGGGTTGTCACATCGCTTCGCGGAGCGCGGGCAGCAGTTCCTGCTCCGCGAAGGCGAAGAAGTCCTCCTGGTGCTCTCCGCCGACCTGGACCAGCGCGAGGTCGGTGAAGCCCGCGTCGGCGTACTCCCGCGCGCTCTTGAGGATCGGCTCCACGTCCGGCCCGCACGGGATCGCCGCCGCCACGTCGTCCGGCGTGACGAGCTGCGTCGCCCCGGCGAAGCCCGCGGTGCCCGGCAGCTCGGAGTTGACCTTCCAGCCGCCGCCGAACCAGCGGAACTGCTCGTGCGCCCTGGCGATCGCGTCGTCGCGGTCGGCGTCCCAGCACACCGGCATCTGCCCGATCTTGCGCGCGCTGCCCTCGGCCCGGCCCACCCAGTGCTCGTCCCACTCGCGGCACAGCCGCTGCTCCGGCTGCACGGCGATCATGGCGTCGGAGACCGGGGCGAACCGCGCGACGGACTCCGCGCCGGACACCGCGACCGCGATCGGCACGCGCACCTCCGGCAGGTCCCAGAGCTTGGCCGAGTCCACCCGGTAGTGCTCGCCCGCGTAGCTGGAGTACCCGCCGTCGAAGAGCCCGTGGATGATCTGCACGGCCTCGGCCAGCATGTCGTGCCGCACGCTCAGCGGCGGCCAGCCCTTGCCGATGACGTGCTCGTTGAGGTTCTCGCCCGAGCCGAGGCCGAGGGTGAACCGGTTGCCGGAGAGCAGCTGCAGCGTCGCCGCCTTCTGCGCGACGACGGCCGGGTGGTAGCGCATGGTCGGGCAGGTCACGTACGTCATCAGCTCCACCCGTCCGGTGACCTGGGTGACCGCGCCGAGCACGCTCCACGCGTACGGCGCGTGCCCCTGCTCGTCCAGCCAGGGCGAGTAGTGGTCGCTGCAGACCTCGAACTCGAACCCGGCCGCCTCGGCGGCCGCAGCGTGGCTGACCAGCTGTTTCGGTCCGGCCTGCTCGGTCATCAACGTGTATCCGATGCGCATGCCGCAGAGCTACCCGTTCTGCGGGCGATCAATCGATAGCGTTGATAACAACCTAGTGTTATCGTTGATAACATGAGCACCGAGCAGACGCGCGTCGCGATCATCACCGGCGGTTCCCGGGGCATCGGCCGCGAGGCGGCGCAACGCCTCGCCGCCCAGGGCTTCCCGGTCGTCATCAACTACGCGGGCAACGACGCGGAGGCCACGGCGGCGGTGGAGGCGATCACCTCGGCGGGTGGTCGTGTCATCGCCCACAGGGCCGACGTGAGCGAGCCGGAGGCCGTCGCGGGGCTCTTCGACGTCGCCGAGCAGGAGTACGGCGGCGTGGACGTCGTCGTGCACTCCGCGGGTGTGCTGAACGCGCTGAAGCCGATCGCCGACACCGATTTCGACGAGTTCGACCGGGTGCACCGGGTCAACGTCCGCGGCACCTTCGCGGTCGCCCAGCAGGCCGCGCGCCGGGTCCGCGACGGCGGGGCGATCATCACCTTCTCCACCTCGGTGCTCGGGCTCTCCCTGCCGGGGTACGGCGTCTACGCGGCGACGAAGGGCGCGGTGGAGGCGATCACCATGATCCTCGCGCGCGAGCTGCGCGGGCGGGACGTCACCGTCAACACCGTGGCCCCCGGGCCGACCGCGACCGAGTTGTTCTTCGACGGCAAGGACGAGCAGACCGTCGCCAGGATGGCCGCGCAGCCACCGCTGGAGCGCCTCGGCCGCCCGGACGACATCGCCGAGGCCGTCGCGTTCCTGGCCGGTCCGGCGCGCTGGGTCAACGGCCAGACCCTCCGGGTCAACGGCGGCATCGCCTGAGTCTGTAAAGCTCGCTTGACACCCCTGTCTAGTTCACTTTACATTCGGCGCATGGACAAGAAGAACCGCGTCGCCACGATCGTCCTCGTGGCCAGCGTTTTCCTGCTCGGTGCCGTCCCGCTCGCGCTCCTGGCGGTCAACCCGGCAGCCGGGGGTTACGCGGCGCTCGGCGGCGGAGTCCTCGTGGTCGGCGCGGTCCTCGCGCTCCTGGTCCACAAGCGCCGCCTGCCGCAGCCTCGGCCGCAGGGGGAGGACAGCGAGTACGGGGTGGAACGGGCGATCGAGCTCCGCGCCGTCAAGGACGCCTTCTACCTGACGGTCGTCGCGCTGTTCGTGACCGAAGCCGTGGTCCTGATCGGTGACCTTCCTGCTCCGAGTCCGGTGTGGTTCGCGCTCGGCGGACTCGTGGTGCTCGCCGCGGCAAGGCAGGTGCACACACATCGGATGATCTAGTCGTGGACAACGATCTCCCTCGCCTGCGCGCCGAGCACGGCCTGTCGCAGGGCTCCCTCGCCGAGAAGCTCGGCGTGACCAGGCAGACGATCATCTCCATCGAGAAGGGCAGGTTCGATCCGAGCCTGCCCCTCGCCTTCCGCATCGCGAAGCTCTTCGGCTGCCGCATCGAGGACATCTTCCGGCCCGACGAAACCCCCTGACGCGGACCGCGGGACCCCTCCCGGTCGGCACGCCTACGGTCACCGGCCGTCGGAACACGAAGCAGGGAGGCAGATCATGCGGACGGCACTGGCCAAAATCCTGGTACTCGCCACCGTTGTCGGCGGGGGCACCTTCCTGGCCGCGACGGCCGAGGCGGCACCGACCCACTGCAGCAGCCGCGTGACCGACTACGGCACCGGCGGAGCCGCGATCTGCGCGCGCAGAACCGGCTTCTACCGCGTCACCATCACGTGCACCGCGGCGAGCGGCCGCGTCTACTTCCGCCAAGGTCCGTGGCTGCGGCCCGGCAACGGTGAGAGCAAGGCGAAGTGCAACCGTCCGGACCGGGTGACCTACCACGCGGTGCAGAAGCGGAACTGACGCGAGGCCTTTCGGACAGGGCCACAACGGTCCAGGTTTCTACGCGCGGAGCAGGGGGGAGAACGAACCGAAAGCATGACGACCGCGGTTGATCGCCCACGCCATGCTTGTCCCCGGTGGGACCGTTCTCCACCCTGACGAAAGGACTGCGCGTGTTCGGACGACGCAGGTTCCGGTCGGGCACCGTCCTGATCGGGCTCCTCGCCCTCTGCCTCGCGGGCACGACAGTGTCCGCCGCCGCACCGCCCGACCCGGACCGGGGACGTGCGGCGGAGTGGACGAGCTGGCAGAAGGACCTCGTCGGGAGCAGGCACAACGCCGCGGAACGGAAGATCACCGAGCGGACCGTCGCCGACCTGAAGCTCAAGTGGGCCTTCGCCTTCCCGAAGGTCCCGTTCCTCACCGCGCACAGCCAGCCCGCGATCGTCGACGGGACCATGTACTTCGGCGGCCCGGACGGGCTGTTCCACGCGCTCGACGCGAAGACCGGCGCCACCAAGTGGACCTTCACGCTGAAGACGGTCGACCCGAACCTGCGCCGCGCGGTCGTGCGCAACAGCCCCGTGGTGGCCGGGGGCAAGGTCTACTTCGGCGACCTGCGCGGCTACATGTACGCGCTGAAGGCGGGCACCGGCGCGCTGGAGTGGGCGACCCGTCTCGACACCCACCCGGAAGCACTGATCACCAGCTCGCCGATCCACTTCGCCGGCAAGCTCTTCGTCGGCGTCTCCAGCGATGAGAGTTCGGCCGCCGCCGACTACCCGTGCTGCACTTTCCGCGGCCAGTTCGCCTCGATCGACGCTGCGACGGGCAAGGTGCTCTGGCGCCACTACACGGTGCCCGAGCCGAAGGCGGTCGGCACGTGGCCGAGCGGAGCCACGCGCTTCGAGCCCTCGGGCGCCGCGGTGTGGGCCTCTCCGTCGGTGGATCCCGTCACCGGGACCGTGTTCATCGGCACCGGTCAGAACTACACCGGCACCGCGGGCGACAGCGACACCGTGCTCGCGCTCGACGCGTTCACCGGCAAGGTGCGGTGGAAGCGCCAGATGACCCACCCGGACACGTGGCGCCTGATCTGCGTCGACCCGTCCGCGCCGCCCGGTCACTGCCCCGGCATGGAGAACGGCACCGCGCTGGACTTCGACATCGGCTCGCTGCCGAACGTCTTCACCGTCAAGGGCCGCACCCTTGTCGGCATCGGCCAGAAGAGCGGTGTCTACCACGTGCTCGACGCGCGCACGGGTGAGTTCGTCTGGCAGCGGCAGCTGTCCAAGCCGCGCCCGAACGACCTCGGCCAGTCGGGCATCCTGTGGGGCGGCAGTTACGACGGAGAACGGCTCTACGTCGCGACCAACGACGCCAAGCCCGGCGCGCTGCACGCGCTGGACCCGGCGACCGGCGCGCTGCTCTGGAAGACGGAGAACCCGGCCAACGGGTGCAGCTGGGGCGGCTCGGCCCAGTACCCGGACGAGTGCATTCTCGCGAACCGGCCCGCAGTCAGCACCACGCCCGGCGTGGTCTACGAGGGCAGTGCCGACGGCAAGATGCGGGCCTACTCGGCGCGCGACGGCCGGGTGCTGTGGGAGTTCGACACCGTGCGGGATTTCCCGGGTGTCAACGGGATCACCGGCCGGGGCAGCGGGGTCTCCGCGGTGGGTGGCGCCGTGGTCGTGGACGGGATGATGTACGTCCACTCCGGCTACCACCCGACCTACAACAACGACAAGGGCTTCGTCCTGCTCGCGTTCGGGCTCTGACGCCGCCGTACCATTCCGCGGGTGACCGCCTACGACGATCTCGACCACCTGGACACCTCGACGCTGCCGCAGCGCCAGCTGCAGATCCTGGCCACGATCCGGGACTGGGTGCAGGAGCACGGCTACGCGCCGAGCACGCGCGAGATCGGCGAGGCGGTCGGCCTGCGCTCGGCCTCCTCGGTGTCCAAGCACCTGGCGAGCTTGGAGGAGCGCGGTTTCCTGCGGCGCGGCACCACCGTGTCCCGGCCGATGGACGTGCGGCTGTTCCTGCGGCAGCAGTCCTCGGCCGGGGCGGACTCCGGGAACGCGGTGCCCGTGCCCGTGGTCGGCGACATCGCCGCGGGCACCCCGATCTCGGCCGTGGAGCACGTCGACGACGTCCTGACGCTGCCCCGTGAACTCACCGGGCGGGGCAACGTCTTCGGCCTGCGCGTGCGCGGTGACTCCATGATCGACGCCGCCATCTGCGACGGCGACATCGTCGTGGTGCGGCAGCAGAACGAGGCCCACTCCGGGCAGATCGTCGCCGCGATGATCGACGAGGAGGCCACCGTGAAGGTGTACCGCCGCCGCAACGGCCACGTGTACCTGGAGCCCCGCAACGACGCCTACGACGTCATCGACGGCGACCGCGCCGCGGTGCTGGGCATCGTCGTGTCGGTGCTGCGCAGCGTTTAGGCTCGCCCCCGGCACTGCGGAGTAGGGCGCCAGCATGCGGCAGGACGCCCGCAACCCCTTAGAACGGTGCAGGTTCGGCGATGGGTTCGAGTTCGGTCTCGATCACCTTGCCACTCGGCGTGGTCCACGCATGCGTCCCGTCCGCCCGGTTCTCGCAGGACCAGCTGGAGTGGGTCTTCATCCGGTGATGATGCCTGCACTTCGGGCGCAGATTCGCGACCGTGGTGTTGGTGCCATCGAACGGGCAACAATGATCCAGGTCGCAGCGGTGGGCGGGTTGGTTGCAGCCGACCATGGTGCAGGTCGGGTAGCGGGCGTTGATGAGTTCGCGTTGGGCTGGGGTGGGTCGGTAGGTGGTGATGTGTTCGGCCATCCCGGTGGCGGGGTCGGTGAGGATGCGCTTCCAGATCCCGTTCGCGGCGACATCGGCCACGATCTCTGCGGGCAGCGGCCCGTACCCGGCCAGCATCACCGGGTCTGTGGTTAGGTCCAGGATGTTGGTGATCGGCATGGTCAGGTTGACGCACACCTCACCCTGCGGAGCGGGTGTTTCCTTACCCATCAACAGATCCGCCGCAACGTCTGACCGTTTCTGGTCCAACGTGCGGTCATCCTTCGGCAACGCCCGGGCGATCCGGTCGATCCGATCGAAAGCCAAGGCCGCGTCGAGCGCGGGCAGCACGACGCGCAGCGAGCACATGCCGTCGTCGAGGTTGAACTTCTCCACCAACCGCTGCTTGCGCTTCTCCTTGTGACGCCGCAGGGCTGCCTCGGCATCCAGCTTGAGGACATACCGCCGGGCATAACGTTGAGAGGCGGTGTAGTTGTGCGTCGCGGCATGGTTGATCAGCACAGGTTCGGCAATCGCCTGGTTGGCGGCGTCCAGGACACTGACCTGATCAATGATCATCAACGCCTTGCCCTCATCGATCCGCCCCTCCGACAACGCTTCCAACACCGCCGGGTGCTCCACCAGAGACATCGCCCGATCAATGAGCTTGTTGCCCTTGACCTGAGAGACGCGCAGCAGGGGCATCAGGACATCCCCGGCGTACTGCTGCACTTGCGGGTCGAGGTCGTCATAGAGCTTCATCAGGGTCGAGGTGAAGTCCGCGACCGCCTTACCGATAGCGGCGTAGGCGGCCACGAGGTCGTCTTCGATATCGGCAGGGGCCATACCCTTATTTTAGCGTCTGCAAATAGTGGATCATGGCTCTACGGAGTGAACTTTCCCTTACTCCCCAAGGGAAACAGGGTTCCAGCCACCGCAAGCCGGGGCTGCCAGCTGAGGCTTTACCTGGGGTGCGCGTGCCATACGCTCGTCGCGAGGGCCGGAGTTTCATCCCGTGCCCCTGAAAGGCCCAGGGGCACGCGCAAGGGGCCCCAGGTCAAACCGACCCCACGCCGGAAGCAGCCACCCCGGCTGGAAGCCGCCAACTCCCGCTGGAACCAGCCACACCACGCCGGAACCAGCCACACCACGCCGGAACCAGCACGCCCAGGAAGCCACCGCGACACGGCCTAGCCGGGCAGGTCCTCCTCCTCGACCACCTGGCGCACCTCGATCTCGACGTCCTGGAACAGCGCTGCGTAGCGCTCGGCGAAGGCGACGGCCTCGGCCCGGTCCTTCGCGTTGATCACCAGGAAGCCGCCGATGACCTCCTTGGCCTCGCTGAACGGGCCGTCGGTGCTGGTGATGCCCCCGCCCGCGGTCTTGCGGACCCGTGCGCCCTTCTCGGACGGGTGGACGCCCTCGCCGGTCAGCAGCACACCCCCTTCGGCCGCCTCCTGGACGAAGGCGCCGACGCGCTCGACGAACTCCGGGCCGGGGGTCCACTCGGGCGCGTTCTCGGAGAGCTTGTGCATCAACAGGTAGCGCATCACGACTCCTCTGTCTGATGTGGACGGTGTGCGAAGAGCATGCCCCCTGGCACCCGCTGGTCGGGATCGAGGAGCACTTCCGCCTCGATGGTGAAACCGGCCTTGCGCAGCCAGTCCGCGACCCGCCCGGGCGTGCGCAGGTGGACGTGCACGTCCATCGGATACCCGCCGTAGCCCTGCGTCTTGTGCCGGGACTCGTCGCCGACGTGGAACCCGAGGAGCAGTCTGCCTCCCGGCCGCAGCACGCGCCGGAAGTGCGCGAACACCCCGGGAACGGCCCCGTCGGGGATGTGGATCAACGACCACCAGGCGAGCAGCCCGGCCAGCGAGGCGTCCGGGAGGTCCAGATCGGTCATCGAGCCCACCTCGAACCGCGCTCCCGGGTGCTCGGCGCGAGCGATGTCGATCATCGCGGGGGAGAGGTCGACGCCCATCGCGTCGACGCCGAGCCCGCGCAGGTGGGCCGTGACGTGCCCGGGCCCGCAGCCCACGTCCGCGACCGGGCCGCCGCCGTCGGCGCGGACCAGCTCGGCGAACAGCGCCAGCGCAGAGCGCAGGTAGGGCAGTCCGGTGAGCCCGTCGCGCAGCAGCTCGGCGTAGCTCTCGGCGACGGTGTCGTACGAGGTGCGGGTGGCTTCGATCCAGTCGGCGCTCACGGTCGCACACCGTAGCAACAAATGGCCCAGCCGTTTATTGCTTTCGGTGTACTCATCGGACAGGCCGTCTCGTTTTTTCCGTTCCCTGGATTTGGTAGGCGATATGTAGGCGTCCTGGCCCACCCTTTGCGGCGGTCATTTCCTGCGATGTCCACAAGCGATAGGGGTGTTATGAGGGCAACTGTGGTAAACGGAATAGCGGTCGCGCTGGCCGTCGTCGGCCTGCTCGGCACCTCCGTGGCGGAGGCGGCGCCGTCACCGGAGGGTGGCGTCGTCGCCTCCGAGGAGCTGTTCAGTCTGGTCACCGAGGCCGACATCCTCGACCCGAGCGTCGCGACGCCGGAGGGCGCGATCCCGCCCGACGAGCCGGACGGGGGCGTGGAGAACAGTCCCGACCACGCGATCGCCTGGTACCGGGCGCGGCTCGGCAGCACCGCCTACGAGGGGTACTGCGAGCGGGCGGCGAGGCTGGCCTGGAACCGCACCAGGGTGCACCCGTCGGCGATCGCGCACTGGCGCGCCGAGGGGCCGAGGCACACCACCGGGCGGCCGCCGAGGGGCGCCTTCGTGTTCTGGAACACGAGCAAGTGGGGGCACGTCGGCGTCGCGGACGGCGCCGGTGGCTTCTACTCGACCAGTGTTCGCGGAAAGATCGGTCACGCGAAGAGCGTGAGCTATTTCCGCAACTACCTCGGCTGGATCAAGGGCAGCCGCAGTTGAACAATTCCGTGAGTCGGTGAAAGGTGGGGGATGAGGTCCTCGATTCCTCATCCCCACGCCACCGGAAGGCTGCCCGGACCGTAGATCACATCGCTTTCGCGACCGGGGAAGCGGTTGAACAACGCCCTGCAGGCAATGCGCAGCTCCATCCACGCGAGCTGCTGGCCGAAGCGCCGGTGCACCCCGTGCCCGAACGCCAGGTGACGCGTGGAGATCGTCACGGTCTCTGCGGCCGTGATCAGCTGGCCCTCCAGGCCCACATCCTCCAGCGCCGCGCGCACCGGGACGCCGTACTGCGGGATCGACAGGTAGCGGAGCAGCTCCTCGTCGGTCAGCCCGCCGTGCTCGCGCAGTCTCCGCGATGAGGCGAAAGCCTTGTACGCCAAGGGAATCGCCAAGCTGGCCGCCCCTGGAGCGACGCTGGTCCTCTACGCCTTCACCAAGGGACCGCTGAGTGAGGAGATCGACATCGCCTTCGCGCCGCACTGGGACCTGGTCTCGGTCCCCCCGGCAGCATCCGCCGCTGACCCGCTCGCTCAGGCGTTCGCTCGACGGAGGCGTTCGGCCGCCTGTGCGCGGACAGCGCCACAACACACCGGCGGGTCGCCGTGCAGGGCTTCCCAGCGGGCGTTGTGCACTGCGGGCCACAGACTGGCCGCCCACGCGATCTCCTGTTCCTCCGCGGTGAACCGCCGCCGAAGTGCTTGGTAGGCCGCCAGGAACGCCGCTGAGCTCTCGATCGGGGCCAGAGTCGGCGGTGTGACGCTGGCGAACGTCCCGCACGCCGCGCCCACCAGCGCTGCCTCGGGCTGCCACGCCAGGCTGTCCCAGTCGTGCACCGCCCACACCCGGCCGTCACGCCAGCGCAGGTTCTGCGCTTCGAAGTCGGCGTGGCCCAGCACGCACGGCAGGTCCGCGGCGAGCAACCGCTTCCGAGCCCGTTCAGCGGTGTCCACGACGTACGCGGGGACGGCGTCCTGATCGCGTTCGTCGAGGAACGCGATCGGCGGCCACAGCTCGGAACCCGTGTGGTCCCAACGTGCCCAGCGCGGATTCGGCAGCGGCGGCGCGACCGTCACATCGGCCAACTCCGCCATGATCCGGGCGAACACCTCGGCGTAGCGCGCCGCGACGTCCGGCGAGTCTCCGTGCAGCACCTCACCGCCGGGCCGGGACTCCTCCGCGTGCACTGCCAACTCGCCGACGCGGACCGGGGGCGCGAGCGGACGGGCGCACGGAAATCCCCGCTCCGCCAGCAGGATCTGCGCGGCAACGCACGACTCGGCCCGGCCGTCGTCCTCCCGCGCTTTCACCACGACGTCCCGCCCGTCGGCCAGCAGCAGCCCGAACACCGCCGAGATCGACCGCCGCTCGAACACCACGCCGACCGGCTCCGCCCCCAGCTGCTCCGCGCACCAGGCAGGCAGCCACTCCGGGAGATCGTCCAACGGCACGGCGCCGACTGTGCCACACCGGCCGAGTCCGGAGAACACTGAAGCCCCATCCCTCGCGAGGAGGAATGGGGCTCGTGACCAGCGTGGATATCTGGTGGGCGATACAGGGATTGAACCTGTGACCTCTACCGTGTCAAGGTAGCGCTCTCCCACTGAGCTAATCGCCCGAGGCGGAGGCGGGAATCGAACCCGCGTACAGGGCTTTGCAGGCCCTTGCCTAAGCCACTCGGCCACTCCGCCGATGCTCTGGGGCCGGTACCGGCAGTGCCCCGGAGGATCCAGTCGGCCCGGACGAGGGCCTTCCGAGCGGATGACGGGATTCGAACCCGCGACCCTCACCTTGGCAAGGTGATGCGCTACCAGCTGCGCTACATCCGCGTGCTGCCCGGCTTGTGTTGACGGTGCTCGATCGTGGTGCTTGATCTTGCGCGTCCCCGCCGCCGTGGCGATGGCGAAACACTATCCGACACCGTCCGCCGGGATCAAATCGGGGTGGTCTTTTCCCTCTGCATGCCAGTTGACCTGCGAAGACGCCGAAATTCAGCTGAGGTCGTTGGACTGCAGGTGGCTGAGCGCGTCGTCGACGCTGACCCACAGGTTCTCGTTGCCGGGAACGATCAGGTCGTAGGTCCGGTCCAGGAAGTCGGCCAGCTCCTGCGCGGCCGCCTCGAACATCGCGTGGCCGGAGGGGGAGCTGAGTTCGATCACCACGACCTCGGGGTCGTCGACGGCCGGGCGGATCCGGACGTCGCCCTCGCCCGCGGCGGCGATGAGGCCGTCGGCGAGCAGGTCGCGGGCGAAGACCCACTCGACCCAGCCGGCGCGGCCGGTGCGGAACGCGGCCACCACGGCGTAGGGGTCGCGGGTGTCGTAGCGGAGCTCGACCTGGACGGGGACCGCCGGACTGCGGGGCGCCAGGAGGTCGAAGACCGCCGTGGAGCGCAGAGTCACGTGGTCGTTACGCATTGTTGCCGCCTCTCGTGCTGTCTGCCGCTCAAGTGAACGACGGAACGACATAGTTGTGACGCGAATGTGGCCCTTCGCGCTCGCCTGTCGTCCATAGATCACCCGTACGGGGCAGAACTTCTTCGGTGGGCAACCGTTGGACTGCGCTCCGTAATCGGTCGCCCGACACATCCGGGGGTGCCGTGGCCGGTCCGGACCGACGCGGTCCGGCGGGGGGCGCCGGGCCGGGAGACGGCCCCACCGGCGTACCGGTGCGGCCCGTGTGGCTTGACCAACTCGGGTACCCCGGCGGCGCGGCGGCCTCACGCTAACACCGGGAAACCGACAACGGACCCCGCCTAAGGGGTGAGGTCCTTCGAAGGTCTTGTCGACCGCCCGAAAGGGCGATGACCTGCGAAGCCGCAGGCTGTAGCCGGACGGTGGCGGACCGTGACCGAGATCGTCCGCGACGCGCGCGGACCCCCCGTTTTTGTTCTTGGGCCGAGCCTGTGTAATGTCTGCACCGCACCGCGAGAGCGGCGGCAGGATCCCGGGCGATTAGCTCAGCGGGAGAGCGCTTCGTTCACACCGAAGAGGTCACAGGTTCGATCCCTGTATCGCCCACCAGCAAGCCAGAGGCTCCGGACGGTTCACCCGTTCGGAGCCTCTGTCTCGCAAAGCTGGTTCCCATGTAGTACCCGCACCGCGCGGGCGATTAGCTCAGTGGGAGAGCGCTACCTTGACACGGTAGAGGTCACAGGTTCAATCCCTGTATCGCCCACCAGGTATTCGTACTGGTCAAACGGCCTGTTGACGATCTTCGTCAACAGGCCGTTCGTCGTATGTGGGAGCACCGTGGGAGCAGGGCGGTCTTGACCACAATCCCGGATGGGTCGGGGTCGGCCCAGATCGTGCTCCCGAACTGCTCCCAGTGTGCCTGGAGTCCGGCCCAGGTCTTGCAGATGTGGCGCAGGCCGTGGAACCGAGCGCCCGCGCTGCGGCGCCGCAGGTCGGTGAGTGTCGCGACGAGGAACTCCGGCGGGTACACGGTCCGCGCGGCACGCGGCGCGGATGCGGATGCCCCAGCAGTTCGCGTGCCGCCTTCTTCAGCGGAACGATCTTGTACTCGCTGGTGCTCATCCGCACCTCCCCCACGGCTGGACTCCCGGGGGAGCTTTTTGCTCTTCTTGCTGGTCACTGGCGTGTCGTAAGGTGGGAACGTCGAGGACAGCGGACGGTTTGCAGCCGTACTCGTGTGCGAACTGGATCGAAAGAACCGGGACATGCTCGACCTGATCCCGCCCACTACGCGGCTGCGCAACGCTTGGCTCGACGCGCATGCCGAGTGGGGATCTGGCCTCCACGAGGACGGCTTCGGACTGGCGCCAACGGATGAAGTTGCCTCGCCTTCCGGGTTCGCGGCGTGGATCGCACGGTTGACCGATGAGTCGGAACGGGCCACGTGCCGGTGGATCGTCGAGGACGACCGGGTGCTTGGCGGGATCGCGCTGCGCCACGAGTTCAATGACCACGTGCAGTGGGCCGGCCACATCGGCTTCGGTGTCCGGCCGTCCGCGCGGCGGCGTGGGCTGGCCTCCTGGGCGCTGGGCCGAATGCTTGACCAAGCGCGAGTGCTCGGTATGAACCGGGTACTGGTTGTCTGCGCGACCAACAACGTCGGCTCCGCGAGGACGATCGAACGCGTCGGTGGCGTCTTCGACGAGGTCCGGGACACCGAACACGGTCCCGTCCGTCGCTACTGGATCACGATCGTCGAGCCGAAGGCATGACTTCCCGGTAGGCAGCCGCGGACGGCTAAGCACGTCGCTTGGGTGTGTCATTGTGGCTTCACCTGCTGGTCGACGGTTCGTATGAGAGCTGGCATCCCGAGGTCGACGGCGCGTCGGCGGAGCCGACGTTGGGTGTCGTCGCGCTCGGTTCGCAGGAAGGTCAGGGTCATGTCGATGCCCTCGATCTCGCCAGCCCAGCCGTCGGTCGCGGCGCGGGTGCGGCGGTCGATCAGGTCGGTTTCGAGTTCGTCAAGCCAGGCGAGCATCTTGGGGCTCACGTGCAGCATCGGGCAGCGGATGCGGGCGTGTTCATGCCGGCAGGGTGTGCCGTAGGAACGTCAGCGGGACCCGCCATCCGACTGGGGCCACCTCCCCTGAACTCCACCCGGCACTGTTCCAGCGCGACCCGATCGCCGACCGGGGCCGCCAGGTCGTGAGCGCGATCGTCTACTTGGCTGATTGAAAGATCACTGCGATGGACGAACTTCGTAGCTGTTTCCGGACAAGGGGCGATGTGGACGAACTTCCGATGTAGAGTTAATTCAGGTGGGGTGTGCGTACCCGGCTGCAAGACATTGCGGGATTTGGAGCCGGCTCTGGCGGGGCTGGACGAGGGCGCACTGCATCACTGGTCGTCCTGGCCGATACTAGCATTCACATCCACGCGCCTGCCGGGAAACGTCAACGGCTCATGTGGTCTGTTGGTTTGACGCCTGTTTTGTCGGCGGCCGGGTGGCATTCCTCGCGCGGTCAGATGCGCGATCCTCTTCTTATTCTGCCTGCTGCTGGCCCTTGTCCTGGCAATTGTGTTGGCCGTGGATCCCATAAGATTCGCGACGTGCTCGGCGTGAGACTGCCGCGAGTGCCACGGCCAGCCTCGGTGTAGCTGCGCCGTCCTGTTCTGGCGAGGCGATTCCGGGTCGCGCGTTTCAGGTGCACTTGAGTCCGGATTGGATTACGCGGTCAGCGATCCGGTGGTGAGCAACAAGAGCGGGGAAAGGATTCGAGTATGGACTGGTCAATGGTGGACGGCGCGTTGAGATCGACTTTGGTGGCACGTCGGACCGCACTGGCTTCGTCGAGAAGTTGGCGCTGGAGTTCGGTGACATGGCCCGTCGGCCGGTCCGGCGGGGTTTTCGTATGGAGCGAACTCGGTGCTGCTGGGGGAGGGTGTAGATGAGTCCCGCCATGTCGATCGATGATCGGGAGAGGTTTCTCGCGGACCCGCATGTGGGTGTGCTGGGGGTGACCGATCCACGCGGGCTGCGTGCTCCGCTGCTGGTCCCCGTTTGGTACGGCTACGAGCCTGGCGGTGTTGTGAGCGTCCTGACGGCCCGGGCCTCGACCAAGGCCGAATTGGTCAGAACGGCTGGCCGGTTCAGCCTCTGCGCGCAGAGTGAGTCCCCTCCCTACCGCTATGTCAGTGTGGAGGGTCCGGTCGTGGCGGTGGAGGACGGTTTGGACCGGGCTGAATGGGAAGCAATGGCCCATCGTTACCTCGACCGGGACACCGCCGTGGCCTATCTGGAGGCGAACCGGCGCCAACTGGACGAGGACATCACTTTCCGGATGCGCCCCCAGCGGTGGAGGACAGCCGACTTCGCCGCTTTCGCGCAGGAATTCAGCTAGCTGGCGAAGCTTGCGGCGATGCGTGCACAGATCCACAAAGGGAGTTATCTGTAAGGGAGCACAACATGTCGTCTGCTCAGGACACCCCGGCCATCTCCTGCCTGAGGAGATGGAACGACACCGCGACCGATTATCCGCGAAACAGTTGCCTGCACGAGTTGTTCGATGCGCGGGCAGCGGAAGCGCCCGATGCGGTGGCCGCTGTGCACGTCGACCGTCAGTTGACCTATGGCGAGCTGCGGGACCGCTCCGACGCCCTGGCCGTACGGCTACGCGGTGTGGGCACCCAGCGAGGGGACCCGGTGGCGGTCTGCGGTGACCTCTCGCTCGACGCCCTGATCGCCTTCCTCGGCGTGTTGAAGGCCGGTGCGGCCTACGTCCCGCTGGACGACACCTTGCCACCCGCCCGGCTACGGGCCATGGCCGAGGACGCGGGAGTGCAGGTGGCGGTGGTGCTGCCGAACGTGACCTGCCGGGTGCGCCGGCTGCGTGCGCGGGTCGACCTGTCCGATGCGGTGGGCCCCGCCCCTGAGCCGGGTGCCGGGCCACGGATCGGGGGATCGACGCCGCGCGACTGCGCCTACGTGATGTTCACCTCGGGTTCGACCGGCAGGCCCAAGGCGGTGGCGATCCCCCATCGGGGCGTGGTCCGGCTCGCCTTCGCCGACGTGGCGGGCTCACGGCCGGGACCTGGCGACCGAGTGCTGCACGCCTACAGCCTCTCCTCCGACGCGTCCACGATCGAGATCTGGTCAGCCCTGCTCAACGGGGCGTGCCTCGTCCTGCTCGACCGGGAGGAGTTGCTGTCGCCCGCGACGCTGGAGTCCCGGCTGCGCTCCGAGGGGGTGACGGTGGCGTACCTGACCACCGGCGTGCTGCACCACGTAGCCAGGACCCGGCCCGAGGCCCTGCGCTGCCTGCGCTTCGTCTCGGCGGGGGGAGAGGCGATGGACCCCGACCTGGCCCGCGCGGTGCTGGCCGCGTGCCCGGACACGACACTGGTCAACTTCTACGGGCCGACCGAGAACAGTGTGGTGTCCACCGCCCAGGTGGTCCGCGACCCGCTGCCCGGCGCCGAGGACGTGCCCATCGGCCGCCCGCTGGACAACTCCAGCTGCTACGTGCTGCGGGCGGACGGCACTCCGGCGGTGGTCGGCGAGCAGGGCGAGCTCTTCGTCGGCGGGGACGGGCTGGCGCTGGGCTACCTCGGCGACCCGGAACTCACCGCCGAGCGTTTTGTGGACAACCCCTTCGAGCCGGGCACGCGCCTGTACCGCACGGGCGACCGGGCGTCCTGGCTGCCCGACGGCGCACTGCGCTACCACGGCAGGGTGGACCGGCAGGTCAAGCTGCGCGGTCGCCGCATCGAGCTGGACGAGATCGAGACCAGGTTGCGGGCACACCACACGGTCGGCGAGGCCGCCGTGGAGGTGGTCCGCGACTCCACGGACACCACAGACGCCGGACACCTGATCGGCTACGTCACACCGGCCGATCCGAACGGGACGGTGTCGCTGGACGAGCTGCGTCAACACCTCGTTGTCTGGCTGCCGGCAGCGGCCATACCCTCTCGGCTGGTCGTGCTGCAGCGCTTCCCCGTCACTCGCAGCGGCAAGATCGACAGGAAGCGCCTGGCCGAGAGGGCGGCCGAGAACACCACGGTCGTGGTCAGTCCTGCGCCGCGCGCCGCGACGGGCCCGGCCGACGTCCTCGCCGAGATCTGGGAGCACACGCTGCGGGTGCGGCCTATGCCCGCCGACAACTTCTTCGCCATCGGTGGTGACTCCCTGCTGGCCGCCGAGGTGGTCACCCGCACGCTGGCCGCACTGGACATGGACGCGCGGCACAGCAGCGCACTCATCCGCCGGCTGCTGCGGACGCCGACCCTCGCCGGCTACGCCGACGCGGTCGACGAGCTGCGCCGCGCGGACGCGTCCGCCCAAGGAGCGGACGTGGCGGCCCCGGTGGACTTCGAGGCGGAAGCCGCTCTGGGGTTCGACCTCCCGCCGCGACAGGGCCCCGTCCCCCGCTGGGACGCCCCCCGGCACGTCCTGGTCACGGGAGCCAGCGGCTTCGTCGGCGCCTTCCTGGTCGACCGGCTGCTGCGGTCCACTTCGGCCACGGTGCACTGCCCGATCCGGGCTCGCGACCCGCGGCACGCCAGGCAGCGTCTGGCGGCCAACCTCGCCCGCTTCGGCCTCACCCCACCAGAAGTGGCTGAACGGGTGGTGTGCTTCCCCGCGGATCTCGCCGCACCCGGACTCGGTCTGTCCACCGAGCACGCGGCTGAGCTCTCCGGCGTCCTCGACCTGGTGATCCACGCCGGGGCCGAGGTCAACTTCCTCTACCCCTACGCCCAACTGCGCGCGGCGAACGTGAACGGGACCCGCGCGGTGATCAGGCTGGCGGCCACGCGCCGGGTCCCGGTGCACTTCCTGTCCACCATCGCGGTGGTCGCCGGCTTCGGCACAGCCGGGGTGCGGCAGGTCGACGAGGACCTGCCACTCGCCCACGCCGATCGGCTGACCATGGGATACGCCGAGAGCAAGTGGGTCGCTGAGCGGGTGCTCCAGCAGGCCGCGGACCAAGGGCTGCCGGTGGCGGTGCACCGCCCCTACGAGATCACCGGCGACCGGCGGAGCGGCGTGTGCAACACCGAGACCGCGATCTGCTCGCTGTTCAAGACCATCGCCGAGACCGGCCTCGCACCGGACGTGCCACTGCCGATGGACTTCGTTCCCGTCGACTACCTGGCCGACGCGGTCGTGCACATCGCGATCAACCGCCGCGCCACCCGGCGGGTCTACCACCTGACCAATCCCAACCCAGCCCGGCTGGGGGACATGCTCGACCGCATGCGCGCCGCCGGTTGTGAGATCACCACGCTGCCCTACCCGCGATGGGTGGCCGAGTTGGTGCGGCACGTCGCCAAGCACCCGACCAGCCCGACCGCGCCCTTCGTGTCGCTGTGCGTCAACCGCGGCAACAAGGCCGACATCTCCGTCAAGGAGATGTACTTCGAGGGGATCTTCCCAGCGTTGGGGCGGACCAACGTCGAGCGCGACCTCGCCGGTAGCGGTCTGCACTGCCCGCCGGTCGACGATGCGCTGCTCGACCGGTACCTGGCGTACTTCTTCTCAACCGGATACATCCCGCGGCCACGATCGGGCGCGGAGCCACCCCCCACCCGGACGACCACGGTGGGCAGAACCCCACACCCCGGCGCGCAGCACCCCAGGCCCGTCTGCTCCAGCAGCCCGCGGACGAAGGGGGTCCGTGGTGTCGGCGGCAGGCCGGCTGACCGGGACCGCACACAACCGGAAGGTGAAACCCGATGACCACGAGCGAACCGGCGTCCGACCGTGCACCGCTGCCCGAGCCACCGGCGGATCGACCACTGCCGCCTGTCATGGACTTCCCGCTCGCGCCGCCGGGGACGATGGGTCCCCCCGAGGAGTACGAACGGCTGCGGCGGGAATGCCCGCTGGCCGAGGTCCGCACGCCGATCGGCGCCACCGCCTGGTACGTCACCCGGCACTCCGACGTCAAGAAGCTGCTCGCGGACACCAGGCTGATCAGACCGAGCATCAACGACTGGCCCGTCCGCCCCGGCGACACCCCGGAACCGGGGCCCGGCCTGACGACCATGATGGAACTGGACGGCCCCGGGCACGCCGCGTTGCGCAAGGCGCTGGCCAGCGAGTTCGCGGTCCGCACCGTGGGGCGCGGCCTCGGCCGTCTCCGTGTGCTCGCCGACCGGCTGCTCGACGATGTCGAGGCCGGTGGCCAGCCGGGCGATCTCGCGGCGTTCGCCGAGCTGTTCCCGCTGCACGTGATGTGCGATCTGGTGGGTATTCCCCTCGAGGACTGGGACTACTTCGTGCCCATGGCCGACGCCGCCCTGGGCGCGCTGGTGACCATCGACGAGGGACGCAAGGCCACGGGCCTGCTGCGCGAGTACATGGCCGAGTTGATCGCGCGGAAACGGCGTCAGCCCGAGGACGACGTGCTCACCCGGCTGGTGCGCCGCTGTGACGCCGGGGAACTCGGCCAGGAGGAGGTGATGGCGTTCGGCCTGTCCATGCTCGTCGCCGGCTACCGGTCCAGCACCATGTTCGTGGCCAACTCGATTCTCGTCCTGCTGACGCAGCCGGAGCAGTACGCCCGTCTCCGGGATGACCGCAGGATCATGGACAGCGCGGTGGACGAACTGCTGCGCTACGTACCGGTGATGAACGGCGTCGTCGTGCTGCAGGCCACCCAGGACATCGAGCTGCACGGGCGGACCATCCACGCCGGTGAGGCCGTGCTGCCCGTGCTGGCCGCCGCCAACCGGGACGACGCCGTCTTCCACGAGGCCGACCGACTGGACCTGAGCCGGGACCACAACCCGCACCTCGCCTTCGGTTGGGGCGCCCACCGCTGTATCGGTGCGCCCCTGGCCCGCGCCGAGCTCGGCGTGGCGCTGGAGGCCCTGCTGGACCGCTTCCCCGGTCTGCGCCTGGCCGTCGACGAGAGCGAACTGCCGTGGGAGGACGAGTCACCGGCCAAGTCACCGCTGGCCCTCCCGGTCAAGTGGTGAGCTCGGAGGGAGGGAGGGCCGTGGAGCCTCCGCACACATCAGGAACTACGGACGGTGCGGCAAAGCCTGCCCACCTGGACGAGTCGCGCGGATCGTTACGCATTCTCTGGAGCTATGTCCGGGGCATGCGGTGGTTCCTCGCCGCGATGATCGTGCTCCAATTGGTGGCAGACGCGGCCGCCTTGTCCCAGCCCTTGATCTTCCGCTGGGTCCTCGACGAGCTGCAGGTCGGCGGCAGCCTGTTCTGGCCGCTGATGGTTCTCGCCGTCCTCGCCGTCATGGGAATGGCTTTGACGGGCACCTGCACGCTCCTCCTCGGCCGCAGTGCACTGCGGATCGTGAGGAACCTGCGGTGCGACCTGGTGAGGCGCGTGCTGGGTGGCAGCGTGGGCACGGTCGAGCGCAGGTCGGTCGGTGACGTCCTGTCCCGCGTCGGCACTGACACCACGCTGCTCGGGAGCACGGTGGGTGACGCCCTGGTACGCGCGGCCGCCGCGCCGGTGGTTGTCGTGGCAACACTCGTGCTGATGGGCACCATCGACATATTGATGCTCGCCGTGGTCGTCGGGGTACTCGCGATCGTCACCATCGGGGAGGCGCTCGCGGGACACCGGGTCAGAGACGCCACCGAACAGGCACAAGTACACGTCGCCGCGATGACCTCGACGCTGCATCGGGCGCTGATCGCGTTCCGCACCGTCAAGGCATCGGGTACCGAACGGGCGGAGTCGGAACGTGGCGGCGCCGAGGTCGAGGGCGCCTTCCGAGCCGGACGGCGGGCGCTGCGCGGTGAGGCGTTGCTCGGGATGCTCGCCGCTGCCTCGGTCGACGTGACCTTCCTGGCGGTGCTCGCCGTGGGTGGCGCGCGCGTGGCGTCCGGTGACCTCGACGTCGGTGACCTGGTCGCGTTTCTGCTCTACGTGGCATTCCTGCGGGACCCCATCGAGACGCTGACCTTCACGATCACTGACTTCGCCCAGGGGCTGGCCGCCGTTCGGCGGATCGAAACCCTGCGGTCCCTGCCCGCGGAGGCGGAAGAACTGCCCACCAAGGTCCGCACGACCGAGTGGGCCACCCAGAACGGTCCGAGCAGCGGACCGGGCACCGAGGTGCGGTTCGACAAGGTGTGGTTCGGCTACTCCGACTACCCCGTGCTGCGCGACGTGAGCTTCACGGCGGGCCGCGGCCTCACCGTGCTCGTCGGGCCTTCCGGCGCCGGCAAGACGACCCTGCTCAGCCTCGTCGAGCGGTTCATCGAGGTGGACAGGGGAAGGGTTCTGCTCGACGCGGTCGATGTCCGCGAACTGGATCGTGACGAGCTCCGTCGGCGACTCGCCTACGTCCAGCAAGAGGCCCCGCTGCTCGGTGAAACCGTGCGCGAGGCGATGTTGTACGGCGTACCGGATCCGGACTCGGCCGATGTGCGAGGAGCACTCCGCGCCGTGGCTCTGGACAGCTGGGTGAAATCGCTGCCGAGCGGCCTTGACACGCCGGTGGGGGAACGCGGGGTGGCGATCTCGGGCGGGCAGCGGCAGCGGCTGGCGGTCGCTCGGGCGCTGCTGCGCGGCGCGGACGTCCTGCTGCTGGACGAGGCCACCTCCCAGCTGGACGCGGTCAGCGAGCGAACGTTGCTGGACTCGGTGGCGCACCAGGCGCTCAGCCGGGTTGTCCTCGTCGTCACCCACCGGGTGTCGGTCGCCGCGAAAGCCGATCAGATCGTGCTGCTCGATGAAGGCGGGGTGCGAGCCGTCGGGAAGCACACGGAACTACTGAGATCCAACCCCGTCTACCGTGAACTGGCCGCTGTTCCATGTCGAGACGATCCCATGCCGGGAACACCACATGGATGACCGATAAACGGTGCGCCCAACCAGTTCGGACGCGCCTTGCGAGAACCGGCGTCGAGCCGAAGCGGGTGCACGGTCTCCTGGCGAGGAGCCAGCGGCGCGCTGGCGACTCTCGACGGCCTTCTCGCTCGCGCTCGGACAAGCACACCAGGTGCGGCATGTCCACCCCGACCCACCAGCCCTGGGCCGGTCACGTGACCTGCTGAAGTCTCATTTCCACAGGTCATGCCATTTGTTGATCTCAGTGGACACGGTAGCGGTCGCAGGTCCGATCCCCTGGTCGCGGTTCGGCGGACAGGTGCCTGCACTGTTCGGGCGACCGAAACGGCGAGAACGCCACCTCGCCATTCAGTAGCACCGCGTTTCCGGAAACAACGCAGTTCCAGAAACGCGGTCCTGCCAGCGTGTCAGCGGTGGACGGTGAAGCTCTCCGCCCGCCCGCAGAGTGACCTTGAACTTCCGGCTGTGGTTGTACACCGCGCTGGTCTCGTCGTCCCAGTCGTCGATGTCGTGGCGGCCCTTCGTCGCGTCGGCGTTGACCCACCGGTCACCGTCGAACTCGGTGTGCTCCCACGAGCAGATCCTTTCGAGGACGCAGACGGGCTCGGTCTTCTCCGTCGCCGGGGCGGGCGCGACACCGACCAGGTCCGTGATCGCGACACCGACGAGCCCGAGGGCGCTGCCGCGAGCGATTCCCTTGCGCGACAGAGCACCAGGTGGACGTGATCCGCCCCGCCCGCCCCGCCTGCCGCGGTTCGTTGTGCTGTGAAACGAATTGCCCCGCTCCGGCGGGACCCTTGAACTAGCCCCGAGTCGCGCCGGAAGCGCGATGTGACTTTGGGGGCTCCACACATGAAGAGAATCCGTCGCGTGGCGGCCGTCCCGGCCGTCGCCGCCTTACTGCTCACCGGGCTCACCCCGGCGCTCGCGGCCGAGAACCCGGTGAACTCCACGGGAATCCCGGCGGAGTACGCGAACCAGACGCTCGACTGGCACCGCTGTTCGGTCGACGAGCTGGGCTCCGCCCCTCCACCGGGGTCCGAGCACATGGAGTGCGCGATCTACCGCACCCCGCGGAACTGGCACCGGCTCAGCGACACCCGCGACCTCACGATCGCGATCAGCAGACTCCCCGCCACCGGGCAGGCCACGGGCTCGGTGCTGATCAACCCGGGCGGGCCGGGGGCGGAAGGCCGCATCTACCCCGCCCGGCTGCGCTACCAGCAGCGGCTGCTGGTCAACCACGAGGTCGTCGGCTTCGACCCGCGCGGCACCGGCAGGAGCACGAGCATCAGCTGCGGCGGCGCGCTCGACGGACCGGAGCAATACGACCCGCGCGACCGGGACCCGAAGAACCTCCAGGTCATCCTGGACGCCACCAAGAAGGCGGCCGACGCCTGCATGGAGCGCGCGGGCGACCTCGGCCCGCTGATCAACACCGACCAGACCGTGCGCGACGTCGACCTGCTCCGGGTGCTGCTCAAGCGCCAGGAGATCAGCTGGGTCGGCTACTCGGCGGGCACCTGGATGGGCGCGCACTACGCGACGCTGTTCCCGAAGCGGGTCAAGCGGGTCCTGCTGGACTCCCCGGTGGAGTTCACCACCAGCTGGGAGCGGGCCTTCGCCTGGCAGCCGCTCAGCTTCGAGCGCCGGTGGCGGCAGGACTTCCTGCCGTGGATGGCCAAGTACGACAAGCTCTACGGCTTCGGCAGGACCGGTGAGGAGGCTCGGCAGACCTACGAGACGGTCCGGACCGCGCTGGGCGTGCGCCCGGTCCGGTACAACGGCTTCACGGTGGGGCCGAACATCCTGGACTCGATCGCCGCCGAGGGCATCTACGGCAAGCGCCAGTTCCACACCACGGCCACCACGCTGGTCGACATCCGCAAACTGACCCAGGCGAGCACCTCCGACCGGGAGAAGGCCGAGGCCGCGCTGCGCGTCAAGGCGGCGCTGGAGACCAGGGACGTGGAGACCCGCCTCATGCCGGGCAAGGCGTCCCTGCCGGGGGCGCCGGACTCCTACCCGACGAACTTCTGGACGATCCGGTGCAACGAGGGGCCGTGGCCGGGTGACCGCGACAGCGTGGTCCGGCAGTCGCAGGAGCACCTCGACCGGCAGCAGACCCTGGTCGGCGGGAAGTGGATGGTGCAGCCGTGCATCTTCTGGCGCAAGCCCCCGCTGCCGCTGCCGCGGATCGACGGCCGGGGCCTGCCGCCGACGCTGATCGTCCATTCCGTGCACGACCCCGCGACGGCGATCGAGGGCGCCCGGCGCGCGCACGACGCCTTCGCCGGCTCCCGGATGATCACCGTCACCGATGAGGGCGACCACGGCCTCTACGCCGCGAACCCGGCCATCGGGAACCCCGACCTGGACAAGGTCATCAACGACTACCTGGTCGACGGCATCGTGCCCCAGGACACGACCATGCCCGGCGTGCCGCTCCCGCCGCCGCCCGGCTCCTGACACCACGAGGCCCCGCCGAGCGTTCGCTCGACGGGGCCTCGTCACGGGCTCAGCAGAGCTGCCCGGTGTAGGCGGGCATCTCGATCACGAAGCCGGCATCGCCGAAGTACACGTCCTCGTTCGGGCCGACGCACTGGATGTGCACCCCGGTGACGAGGAACCTGGCTCGGACCTTGACGCTCGTGCCTTCGGAGGTGCAGTGGCGGTACCGGACCTCGTCGCCCTTCTTGTAGCCGCCGCACTCCTGAGGAGTGGGGGAGGCGTTCGCCGGAATCGAGGTGAAGGCGCTGCCGATGGCGAGGGCACCGATGGTGAGGGCCGTGGTCAAGCGGGACACGGGGCTCCTTTCAGGACGTCGAAGCTCGACCTTCACCGCGTGTTCCCCGCCTGGCAAAGCAGCTTCGCGCGTGCGTGAAAGCGAGGGCGGTCGCGTTCGCATTCGGCTTCACGGAGGGGAAAATCGGTGGCGGGGCGGGTACGGGTGCTCTACACAGCACCTGTGATCGATCGTGCCGCGATAGCAGACAAACCCACCTTGTTCGGATCGCGGGTCGCGCTCGTCCCGCTCGGGCCGGAGCACGCCGAGGACTCCTTCGCCGCCACCAAGGAGCCCGAAGGACGCAGGCTGACCGGTACCCACCGCGAGTTCACCCTCGACGTCATCCAGCGGTGGTGCGAGACCAGGGCCGAGCAGACCGACCGCATCGACCTCGCCGTCATCGACCGGGCGACCGGCGGCTTCGTCGGCGAGCTGGCACTGAACGAGATCGACTTCGACAACCTCTCCGCGGGCTACCGGATCGCGCTCACCGAAGGCGCCACCGGCCGGGGCATGGGCACCGAGGCCACCCGCCTCGTGCTGGCCTACGCGTTCGAGCGGATCGGCCTGCACCGGGTGCAGCTGGAGGTCTACGACTTCAACCCGCGGGCCATCGCCTGCTACCGCAAGTGCGGCTTCGAGATCGAGGGCACCCTGCGGGACGCGCTGCTCTGGGACGGGCAGTGGCACGACGCGCACGTGATGGCGGCAGTCGCACCTACGGCTCGGCGGCTCCGGGACGGCGGATAACATCTGGATATCCAGACTTTCCCGTCCTGAGGAGTTCCTGTGTCCGAGCCCCAACCGGTCGTCTCGCTTCCCGCGCGTGTGACGGTGCCGGCGGGGACTACCGCCGGCCAGGCCCTCCGCGAGGTCGAAGCGCCCAACAAGGGCCCGCAGGCGGTCGTCGTGGTGCGCGACGCCGACGGCACGCTGCGCGACCTGGCCTGGGCTCCCGAGGTGGACACCGAGGTCGAGCCGGTCACCGCCGACTCAGAGGACGGCCGCAGCGTCATCCGGCACTCCTGCGCGCACGTGCTCGCCCAGGCGGTCCAGGAGCTGTTCCCCAAGGCCAAGCTGGGCATCGGCCCGCCGGTCAAGGACGGCTTCTACTACGACTTCGACGTGGACACCCCGTTCACGCCCGAGGATCTGACCGCGCTGGAGAAGCGCATGAAGCAGATCATCAAGGGCGCGCAGCGGTTCTCCCGGCGCCGCTTCGACTCCGTCGACGAGGCCAAGGCCGAGCTGGCCGAGGAGCCGTACAAGCTCGAACTGGTCGACATCAAGTCGGACGTCGACACCTCCGAGGTGATGGAGGTCGGCGGCGGTGAGCTGACGATCTACGACAACCTCGACCCGCGCTCCGGCGAGCGGGTGTGGGCGGACCTGTGCCGCGGCCCGCACGTGCCGACCACCAAGTACATCCCCGCGTTCAAGCTGATGCGCAGCGCGGCCGCGTACTGGCGGGGCAGCGAGAAGAACCCGCAGCTGCAGCGGATCTACGGCACCGCGTGGGAGACCTCCGAGGCGCTGGAGGCCTACCTGGAGCGGCTGGCCGAGGCGGAGCGGCGCGACCACCGCAAGCTCGGCGTGGAGCTGGACCTGTTCAGCTTCCCCGACGAGCTGGGCTCGGGCCTGGCGGTCTTCCACCCCAAGGGCGGGATCGTCCGCCGCGAGCTGGAGGACTACTCGCGGGCGCGGCACGAGGAGTCCGGCTACGAGTTCGTCAACACCCCGCACATCTCCAAGGGCGGGCTGTTCCACACCTCCGGGCACCTGCCGTACTACGCGGACACGATGTTCCCGCCGATCCAGTTCGAGGGCGAGGACTACTACCTCAAGGCCATGAACTGCCCCATGCACAACCTGATCTTCAGGTCGCGCGGGCGGTCCTACCGCGAGCTGCCGTTGCGGCTGTTCGAGTTCGGCACGGTCTACCGGTACGAGAAGTCCGGTGTGGTGCACGGTCTCACCCGCGTGCGCGGGCTGACGATGGACGACTCGCACATCTACTGCACCAAGGAGCAGATGCCGGGCGAACTGCGCTCGCTGCTCAAGTTCGTGCTGGACCTGCTCGCCGACTACGGGCTGAGCGACTTCTACCTGGAGCTGTCCACCCGCGACGACTCGCCGAAGTTCATCGGCGACCCGCAGGAGTGGGAGGACGCGACCGAGACGCTGCGCCAGGCCGCCGAGGACTCCGGCCTCGAGCTGGTGCCGGACCCGGGCGGCGCCGCCTACTACGGCCCGAAGATCTCCGTGCAGGCCAAGGACGCCATCGGCCGCTCCTGGCAGATGTCGACCATCCAGCTGGACTTCAACCAGCCCAAGCGGTTCGAGCTGGAGTACACCGCGCCGGACGGCTCCCGCCAGCAGCCGATCATGATCCACCGCGCGCTGTTCGGCTCGATCGAGCGCTTCTTCGGCGTGCTCACCGAGCACTACGCGGGCGCGTTCCCGGCCTGGCTGTCCCCGGTCCAGGTGGTCGGCATCCCGATCGCCGACGAGCACGTCCCGCACCTGGAGGCGGTCGCGGACGCGTTGCGCGGCAACGGGGTTCGCGTCGAGGTGGACGCGTCGGACGGGCGGATGCAGAAGAAGATCCGCACCCACACCACGCAGAAGGTGCCGTTCATGCTGCTCGCGGGCGGCAAGGACGTGGAGGGCGGCTCGGTCTCCTTCCGCTTCCGCGACGGCAGCCAGATCAACGGCGTCTCCACCGAGCGCGCGGTCCGCGCGGTCACCGACTGGATCACCCGCAGGGAGAACACCTCGCCCAGCGCGGAGACCTTCGCCGCGGTCGTCGGCTGACGCGAGCATCGGGAGGTGAGTGCGGTGTTCGGCGCCAGCGGCAGCGGTCCCGAACTGTCCGAACAGGACGGGATCGGCATTCCGGACGCCCTGCAACGGCTGTGGACCCCGCACCGGATGTCCTACATCCGCGGTGAGAACAAGCCCAGCGAGGCCGATCGGGAGGTGTGCCCGTTCTGCCGGGTGCCCGACCTCGACGACTCCGACGGGCTGATCATCGCGCGGGGAACGCTGGTCTACGCCGTGCTCAACCTCTACCCGTACAACCCCGGGCACCTGATGGTGCTGCCGTACCGGCACATCCCCGACTACACCGACCTCACCCCGGAGGAGACGGTGGAGTTCGCGGAGTTCACCCAGCGCGCGATGCGGGTGGTGCGCAGTGCGGCGGCACCGCACGGGTTCAACATCGGGATGAACCAGGGCACGGTCGCCGGGGCGGGCATCGCCGCCCACCTGCACCAGCACGTGGTGCCGAGGTGGGGCGGCGACGCCAACTTCATGCCCGTGGTGGCGCACACCAAGGTGCTGCCCCAGTTGCTCGGTGAGACCCGGGACCTGCTCGCCGGGGCCTGGGACGAGGCCTAGCCCGCGAGCGTCCAGTTCTGGTCCAGCCACGCCGGGGGGCAGGTGTGCCGGAGGACCGGGGTGGGGTCGGCCGGTCTGCCACCGGGGATGGCCAGGCACTTCCGCGTCGCGATGTTGTGGACCGTCGTGTAGGTCTTCGAGCCGACGAAGTTCACCGCCGGCCGCCAGTTCTGCTCGGGCTTGGCGCTGTCGCAGTCCTGCTGCGCGGCCTGCGTGCCGTCGCGGAGCTCACCGCCCGGGATGGCGAGGCACCTGCCGGTGGCGACGTTCTTCAGCTGCCGCACCCAGGTGGTGTCCGAGGCGGACGCACCGGGCGTCGCCAGGCGATCAGCGCGGTGGCTCCGGCGAGTACGGCGGCCGCGCGGGTGCGAGCGATCATGGTTCCCCCCAAGGGCTCGAGGTGCGGGAGCGGGCACCGGAAAGCTGTTCGCGCAGTCCGGCGGGAGAACCAACCGGCGGCTGGTCGACCCGGCGCACCAGCTCGTGCGCGGCGCCGGCCCAGTGGGGGAAGTCGAAGGAGAACCCGGCTTCGAGCAGGCGGCCCGGTGTCACCCGGCGGCTCTTCATCAGCAGCTCGGTGTCGGACCGGATGACGAGCGCGCCCAGTTCGGCCATCAGCCCGCGCCCGAGTCCATCATCTGCCGGAGGTTCTCCCGGGTGTAGCGGCAGCTCACGCTCCGCCCGGCGAGGTTGATCACGGCGTCGCAGCCGTCGATCTCCGCGGCCCGGGGGCCGAGGTGCGGCCGTCCCAGCGCACTCCGGCGCTCCCGCCCAGGACCACCACCCGGTGTCCCAGCACGGTCAGCTCCCGCGTGAGGAACGTGCCGATGTGCCCGGTGCCGCCGGGTAAGACGATCTTCATGGCCGATCCCTCCTCGTGCTCGGGACCGAGCGCACGCCCCTTTTGAGCGATCGCTCAAAACGCTGACCGCACACTCCGGCGGTTACGCTCCTCGGGGCCCACTCCGAAACGAACCGGCAGGTGCGCAGCCCCGACATGCTCAACCTCTTCGCCCGCGAGACGGTCTCGCGTGTCACCGACCCGATCGGCGCGTGGCTGATCCGGTGCGGCCTCACCCCGAACCTGGTCACCCTCGCGGGCACGGTCGGCACCTCCGTCGCCGCGCTGTGGTTCTTCCCCAGGGGCGAGCTGTTCGTCGGGACCGTGGTGGTCACGCTCTGCGCGTTCTTCGACCTCATCGACGGGGCCATGGCCCGCGCGATCGGCGGGGGCACGCCGTTCGGCGCCGTGCTCGACGCCACCTGCGACCGGATCGCCGACGGCGCGGTGTTCGGGGCGATCGCGTGGTGGGCCTTCGCGGTCGAGCACAACTCCTCCGCGGCCGCGGCCGGACTGGTGTGCCTGGTGTCGGCGCAGGTGATCTCGTACGTGAAGGCGCGCGCCGAGGCCACCGGGCTGTCCGCGGACGGCGGGCTGGTGGAGCGCGCGGAGCGGCTGATCATCGCCCTCGTCGGAACCGGCCTGCACGGGCTCGGCGTGCCGCGCGCCGCGGAGATCGCCCTGTGGGTGCTCGCGGTCCTCGCGGTGATCACCGTCGTGCAGCGGATCGTCGCGGTCCACCGGTCGGCGCGGTGATGGAGGCCGCCCTCGCGCGCCGCATCGAGCTGGCGCGGGAAGTGCTGGCCACGCCGGGCGCGGTCGAAGAGGACTTCGCGCCCACCTTCGCGAAGGCGGTCGACGAGGCGGTCACGGGCGGGGCTGCGGCGCAGAACGAGATGGGCTTCCTGCTCACGTGCGTCGACCGGACCAGGATCTCGCCGGAGCTGTGGCGGCGGCTGGCCGAGTGCGAGCGGGAACTGCGCGCGGTGCTGCCGCCGGGGTTCGACCTGCCGGACGTGGTCGACCCCGACGTGGTCTTCGAGCCTCGGCACTCCGCGCGCGTCCTGCTGGTCGACGCCGACGACCGCGTGCTGCTGTTCCGCGGTCACGCGCCCGAGACCCCGGACAAGCCGTTCTGGTTCACCATCGGCGGCGGTATCGACCCGGGGGAGGACCCGCGCGCCGCGGCCGCCAGGGAGCTGGTCGAGGAGACCGGGCTGGTGGTGCCCGCAGCCGAGCTGGCCGGACCGGTGTGGCGGCGGCGGGAGCAGTTCACCTTCGGCGGCCTGCCCGTGGACAGCGTCGAGCTGTTCTTCGTGCTGCGCTGGGGAAAGCCGTGGGAGGTCGACACCTCCGGCTTCACCGAGCTGGAGGTGGACACGATCGAGCACCACCGCTGGTGGAGCGCGCGGGAACTCGCCGCGACGCGGGACCGCGTCTACCCGGCCCAGCTGCGCGAACTGCTGCCCGACGCCTTGCGTGGCGGACCGCTCAGGACAGTCCACTAGAGACACGCTCGATCCCGCAAGCGGATCTCGGTGGACTATCTGCGTTGCTCGGGCAGCGGGTCGTAGTGGCTGAAGCGGCGGGTGAAGCCGGCGGTTCCCGAGGTCAGCGAACGGAGTTCGATCGCGTAGCGGAGCAGTTCGGTCTCCGGCACCTCCGCGCGCACGACCGTGGTGCCGGGGTGGTCCTCGTCACCGGGCTCGGTGCCCAGCACGCGGCCGCGGCGCGCTGACAGATCGCCGAGGACGGTGCCCAGGTGCTCGTCGGGGACCCGCACCTCGACCTCGTCCAGCGGTTCGAGCAGCGTGATCCGGCCCTGCGCGGCGGCTTCCTTGAGCGCCAGCGCGCCCGCGGTCTGGAACGCGGCGTCGGAGGAGTCGACGCTGTGCGCCTTGCCGTCGACCAGCGTCACGCGCACGTCCACCAGCGGATAGCCGCTGTGCAGGCCCTTGTCGAGCTGGGCGCGCACGCCCTTCTCCACGCTCGGGATGAACTGGTGCGGGATCGCCCCGCCGACGATCCGGTCGACGAACTCGAAGCCCGCGCCCCTCGGCAGCGGTTCCACGACGAGATCGCACACCGCGTACTGCCCGTGCCCTCCGGACTGCTTGACGTGCCTGCCGTGTCCCTTGGCCTGGCGCGCGAAGGTCTCGCGCAGCGGCACCCGCACGGCCTCGGTGTCGATCTCCGCCCCGCCCGCGCGCAGCCGTTGCAGCACCACGTCGGCGTGCGCCTCGCCCATGCACCACAGGACCAGCTGGTGCGTCTCGGCGTTGCGTTCCAGGCGGAGGTTCGGATCACCCGCCGCGAGCTTGGCGAGGTTGCGGGACAACGCGTCCTCGTCGCTGCGGCTGTGCGCGGTGACCGCGATCGGCAGCAGCGGCTCCGGCATCTCCCACGGCTTCATCAGCAGCGGCCGGGACGGGTCGGAGATCGTGTCGCCGGTCTCCGCCGAGGAGAGCTTCGTCAGCGCGCACAGGTCACCGGCGACGCAGTACGGCACCTCGCGCAGGCTCGACCCGAGCGGCGAGTAGATGTGCGCCACCCGCTCGTCGGCGTCGTGGTCCTCGTGACCGCGGTCGGCCAGCCCGTGCCCGGAGACGTGCACCGGCCGTTCCGGGCGCAGCGTCCCGGAGAACACGCGCACCAGGGAGACTCGGCCGACGTAGGAGTCCACGGCGGTGCGCACGACCTCGGCGGCCAGCGGACCGTCCGGATCGACCGCGAGCGCCTGCTCGCCGGTGCCGTCGGGGTTGGTCACACGCGGGGGGCGGTGCTCCAACGGGGAGGGGAAACCCCTGGGTATCGCCTGCATCAGCTCGGTGAGGCCGACGCCGGTCGCCGCGCACACCGGCAGCACGGGGTGGAACGAGCCGCGCGCCACCGCCTTCTCCAGGTCGGTGATCAGCGTGGCCTGGTCGATCTCCTCGCCCGCGAGGTAGCGGTCCATCAGGGACTCGTCCTCGCTCTCGGCGATGATCCCCTCGATCAGCTCCGCGCGGGCCTGTTCGATCCGGTCCGCGTCGCCGTCACCGGGGATGTCGGTGACCGGGACCCGTCCGCCGGAGTAGTCGTAGAGCTTGCCGGAGATCAGTCCGACCAGCCCGGTCACGGCGCCGTCGGAGCCGGTCACCGGCAGGTACAGCGGAAGGACGCCCGCGCCGAAGGCGGCCCGGCAGGCGGCGATCTCCGCTTCGACCCCCGCGCGGGGGTGGTCCAGGCGCGAGACCACGACAGCCCTCGGCATGCCCACCGCGGCGCACTCCTGCCAGAGGGCGATCGTGCTCGTGTCGATGCCCTCGGCGGCGCACACCACGAACAGCGCGGCGTCGGCCGCCCGCAGCCCGGCGCGCAGCTCACCGACGAAGTCGGCGTACCCGGGGGTGTCGATCAGGTTGATCTTGACGTCGTCCACGAAGAACGGGGCGACGGACAGCGCCACCGAGCGCTGCTGGCGCACGGCGGCGGGATCGTGGTCGCAGACGGTGGTGCCCTCGGTGACCGACCCCGTCCGGGTGATCACCCCCGCCGTCGCGAGCAGCGCCTCGCACAGCGTCGTCTTTCCCGCCCCGGACGGCCCGACGAGGGCTACGTTGCGGATGCGGGCGGGGTCGGGCACAGCGACCGCGCCCCCGGTGGTCCCGTTCTCGGTGTTCTTGGTTCCCATCGCACTCGGCCTCCCCGAATTGTCGATGTGGCCGATCTCACACCCTTGTCGTGGTGCTGACAACCGTGCCGGACGGGGACCGCCCGCCCGGACGAGCGCGGTGTGTGACGGTCCACGCCCTCGGGCACCGAAATGGGGTAAGGGCGGACGTAGGATGGATGGGTCATCCGCCGCGAGCCACCATCACCGAGACGACGGCTCGACCCTGCGAGTCTCGGGGACCCACCTCGCGGGGGCGAGTGAGTAGTTGAAAGGGCCAACCGTGACCTCCAGTGAGACCCCCCGCGCTGAGGCGGACCAGGTGACCGGCACCGCCCGGGTCAAGCGCGGCATGGCCGAGATGCTCAAGGGCGGTGTGATCATGGACGTGGTCACACCGGAGCAGGCCAAGATCGCCGAGGACGCCGGCGCCGTCGCCGTCATGGCGCTGGAGCGCGTGCCCGCCGACATCCGCGTGCAGGGCGGCGTCGCCAGGATGAGCGACCCCGACATGATCGAGGGCATCATCAACGCCGTCTCGATCCCGGTCATGGCCAAGGCCAGGATCGGCCACTTCGTCGAGGCCCAGGTGCTGCAGTCGCTCGGCGTGGACTACATCGACGAGTCCGAGGTGCTGACCCCGGCCGACGAGGACAACCACATCGACAAGTGGCCGTTCACCGTGCCCTTCGTCTGCGGCGCCACCAACCTGGGCGAGGCGCTGCGCCGCATCGCCGAGGGCGCGGCGATGATCCGCTCCAAGGGCGAGGCGGGCACCGGCAACGTGGTCGAGGCGACCAGGCACATGCGCCAGATCCGCGCCGACATCCGCCGCCTCACCGTCCTCGACGAGGCCGAGCTCTTCGCCGCGGCCAAGGAGCTGCGCGCGCCGTACGAGCTGGTCAAGGAGGTGGCGCAGGCGGGCAAGCTGCCCGTCGTGCTGTTCACCGCCGGCGGCATCGCCACCCCGGCCGACGCCGCGATGATGATGCAGCTCGGCGCCGAGGGCGTGTTCGTGGGTTCGGGCATCTTCAAGTCCGGCGAGCCCGCCAAGCGCGCCGAGGCGATCGTGAAGGCCACCACCTTCCACGACGACCCCGACGTGATCGCCAAGGTCTCCCGCAACCTCGGTGAGGCCATCGTGGGCATCAACGTCTCGGAGCTGTCGGAGACCCAGCGCCTGGCCACCCGCGGCTGGTAGTCCGCGCCTTCCTCCCCGCGCCCCGGTGCCGTCGAGCACCGGGGCGCGGTCGCGTCTCAGAGACCTTCGACGAGGATCACCACGCCGATCGCGATCAGCACCGCGGGCAGCAGCAGGTGCCCCCAGCGGGACAGCAGCCTGGCGACCGGCGGACGGCTCGCCAGGAACCAGCCCGCCGCGCACCACACCGCCAGCCCGACGAGGAACACCGCCGTGTAGCCGAGCATCCCGCCGATCCCGGCCGCGGTGAAGACCGGCACGTAGACACCGATGTTGTCGCCGCCGTTGGCGAAGGTCACCGCGGCCACCTGGAGAACGCCGGCAGCTTTGGCCGGCTCCGGTTCGTCTGCGTCCTCGCGCCGGAGCTGCCACGCGGCGCGCAGGCCGAGCGCCAGCGGCAGCAGGCCCAGGTACGGGATGACCGCCTGGGGCAGCAGCCCGGCACCGAGCGCGCCGAGCACCGAGACAGCGAGCAGCGCTCCGAAGCCCACCGTCTGGCCGAGCACGACCCGCAGCGCGGCGGCGCGGTCACCGCGAGCCTGGCCGAAGAAGACCGCCAGGATCACCATGTCGTCGATGTTGGTCGCCGCGAACATGCCCGCGGCCTGCGCCAGGAACCCCAGATCCACGGCAGGACCCTACGAGCACCCAGGCGTCCACCCCGGAGCGGAGGCCGTTCGGCCGAACGACAGGCGCGTGTCCCGCGGTCAGGATTGATCATCCGACCGGGGAGCTGCCGTGGACGAGGGGTTCGTGACGACGCTGGCGCGGAATGTGGTCGCGGCCCGCGCGCCTGAGGAACTGCCGTTCTTCGCCGCGGCCTGTGCGGCGTACTTCCGGAATCCGAGGCGCGCTCTGGCGGGCCGGACGCGCTCAGACGAGGTGCTCGGGGCCGGGGTGGACAAGAAGGTCGCCCTGCTGTCCCCGGTCGCTCTGGCGGTCGCGGAGGCCGTGCACGGGTGCGATTCCGACGTGCGGGCCGTCGCGTCGCGGCGCGCTGCGGAGTTGGGGCTGACGCCCAACCAGGTGGAGCTGCTGGTCGACGCGGTGCTCGTCGGCCTGAGCGGGAACGACTGAGCGGCCGTGCGCAGGCCGCCCGCGGGCACCACTGTCCGCTTCGCCTTGCTGATCGCGTTGGCGGTCGGCGTCACCGTGCTGGTGTACCTCCTGGTGATGCCGCCGGGCATGTTGTTCAACCACAGCGCGCAGATCCGCTGCCAGGTGTCGTCGGGGCTCTACATCGACGGCCAGGACCTCAGTCCCTTCCAGGTGGACCGGATCGACGCGGACGCCCGGCGGTTCCGGGAGTGCATGGCCCAGTACCTGCCGCTGCGCCTGCCGTGGCTTGCCGGTGGTCTGCTCGGGCTCGGCGGGCTGGCCGCGCTGGTCTACTTCTCCTTGCCCCGCTGGCGAATCCGCCGCTTCGGCCTGGCGCGGCCGGACCTCCCGCCGGAGCTGGCGGCCGAGCTGGACGAGCTGGTCGAGCGCGCAGGTCTGCGGCGGGCGCCGGTCTTCCTGGTCGATCCGGTCAACCCGAACTGCGGCGGTGTCGCGTTCGGCACGCGGCGGCGGCCCTACGTGTGCCTCGACGCCGGGCTGGTGACGAGATTCCGCTGGGACCCGGCGTACTTCCGCGTCGTGGTGCTGCACGAGCTGGCGCACCTGCGCAACAACGACGTGCCGGTCACCTACCTCACGATCGCGGTGTGGCGGTCGTTCCTCGTCGTGGGTCTGGTGCCGTTCCTCGCCGCGGTCCTCGACCCGTGGTTGACCAGCCCTTCTCCGTTCACGTCACCGCTTCCGTTGTGGGCCGGCGGATACCTGCTCGAGATCAGCTTCGTTCTCGTTCAGGTCCTCGCCCTGGTGCTGGTGGTCTTGTTGTCCCGCAACGCGGTGCTGCGGTCGCGGGAGTACCACGCCGACGACCGCGTCGCGAGCTGGCTCGGGCGGGCCGAACCGGGCGCGGTGCTGGCCACCGTCCGGGGTTCGAAGCGGTGGTGGGGCGGCCTGGTCGGCAAGCATCCCCTTCCTGGCAAGCGGGTCAGTGCGGTCGCCGAGCCGATTCGCTTGCTGCGACCCGGTTTCTGGGAAGCGGCGGCGGCGGGCGTTGCGATCCAGGTCGCGTGGCGCACCGTCGTTCTCGCGCTGACGAACGTCGGGCAGAGCGGTTCGTTCGCATTGGGGCTGCTGGGAACCGTGTGGGGAGCGGGGATGGCTGCGGTCCTGCTGTTCGCGGGCGCCAGGTTCGCCGCCTTCCGGGCCGGAGGTGGGTCGCCGAGTGTTCTGGTGCTGACCCCGCTCGGCATCACCGCGGGACTGTGGGCGGGCCAGTACGTCGGAGTGTTCAGCGAGCTTCCGGGGCTGACGCTGTTGGAGTCGGCTGTGCTCCTCGCTCTCGTGCTGGTGCTGGCGGCGCTGATGTGGTGGGTGGCGCACTGCGCCGACCTGATTCGTGAGCTGGACCGACCGCGCGCCCGGGTGATCGCGTGGGTTGCGGTGACCGGAACCGTCTTTTCCTTCTGCGCCAGCGGTTTGAGCTGGATGAGCACGCCGTCGATCACCGGTGGCACGCTGGTCGACACCTTGGGGCCGCTGGGCGTTGCCTCGGAGCGGCTGGTCGACAGCGCGCGCTGGACGGTGCTGGACGACGCCCTCAACTCCGTCCTGGGCGCACCGTTCCTGCACCTGTTCATGGGCGCGCCGCTGGTGACGGTCCCGCTGGTGCTGGGCTGGGCGATTCCGTTGCTGCTGAGGCGAAACGAGCCACTGCGCCCAGCGATGTGGGTCGGGCTGGCCGGAGCGGCGCTCTGGCTCGTCGTCGAACTCGTTCTTCGCGGTGCGGCGGGTGTCAGCGTCTCCGACTCTCTGCGGGTGTCCGACGGCTTTCGATGGGTGTTGATCCTGTGGGAGAACAGCGCCCTGGTTCTCTCGCAGTTCGTGGTCGTCGTCGTGTTGACAGCACGGGGCATGCGGGCGGTCACGGCCCTGTTCGGTGCTGCCGTGACGGGGTTGTCGGCAGTGCTGGTGCTGTGGGTGATCCGTTCGATCGAGGGCTGTTTTCCTTCGCTGGTCGTGTTTTCCGGTCGTTGTCCGCAGCCGGTGTCGCCTTCCGTGCCCGCCATCGGTCTCGGCCTGGTCGTGGTGGTCGGAGCGGTCGCGGTGCCGATTGCCTTGCTGCTCGGCCGTTTTCTCGCTCGTGGCGGTTCGGTGGCCGGTTCCGGTGGTCGCCTGACCGTCGCGGCGGTGGCCGGGGCCGTGGTCGTCCTGCTGGCCCTCTACCGGCCGACCGACGGGCCGGGGCCGATCGAGGAGGTGACCGCGGCCGAGCGCGGCGCGCCGCTCGCCGAGCGCGAGCAGGCTCTGCGGACGTGGGCTACCGGAGGCGGAGCCGGACACGTGCTCGCGCTGATGCGGCACTCCGAGGAGTACCGCGAATCGTTGCGGCGCGCGGATTCCAAGGCTTTCCTGCAAGCCTGCTCCGCGCTCGTCACCGCGAGTGAGCAGGCAAGCAGGTTCCCTGTGCCACCGGGCGGGACCAGCTCGCGACTGTGGGCGACGGCGCTGGAGGAGTACCTGGCCGCGGGCGCGATCTGCCGGGACGCCATGACGGGTGCCGACACTCGATCCGACCGGCTGGAGGTCTCCCGGGCGCGCCTGCACAACGCGACCGAACTCCTCCTGACGTTCGGCCAGCCGTTGGTCCGGCGCTAGATGTGCTCCATGACCAGGACGGCGACGGTGCCGGGCTCCAGGGCCTCGTAGAGGTGGGGCACGTCGCCGGGGAAGGACGCGTAGTCACCGGCGGACAGCTCCACCACGTTGTCCACCGGGCCGGTGCGGACCGAGCCCTTGCTGACGACGAAGTGCTCGACCGAGCCGGGGATGTGCGGGTCGGCGTTGCGGACCGAGCCCGGCTCCAGGGTCAGCACGTAGATGTCCCGGCGTGCGCCGGGCGGGCACGCCGAGAGCAGGGTTCCGGTGTACTGCGCCTGCTCGGAGCGCATCACCGGCCCCTCGCCCGCGCGCACCACGCGGACGCGGGGCGTCGGCGGGTCGACGAGCCGGCTGAACGGCACGCCCAGCGCGACGCCGAGCGCCCACAGCGTCTCCACGCTCGGGTTCCCGCTGCCGGACTCCAGTTGCGACAGCGTCGACTTGGCGATGCCCGCGCGCTTGGCCAGCTCGGTCAGCGAGACGCCGACGCGCTCGCGTTCCCGGCGCAGGGCGGCCGCGATGGTCTCCAGTGGCGAGGCGGGATCGGCCACGTGTTCGCTCCAGCGGTCCAGTTGTTCGCCTTGACGAACACTCGATCGAGTGTTCACCATGACAGGCGATGCGTTCGATATGGCGAACAATAGACCGCGGTCTGGTGCGTGACGTAGCCGCCCTGGCCGCAGCCGTTGCCGTGGTGGGCGCGTCCTTCGGGGCGCTCGCCGTCGCGGCCGGAGTCCCGGTGTGGCTGGCCTGCGTGATGTCGCTGCTGGTCTTCGCCGGAGGCTCGCAGTTCATGGTGATCGGCGTGCTGGCCGCGGGCGGCACCCCGGTCGCGGCGGTCGTGGCCGCCCTCCTGCTCAACCTGCGGCACCTGCCGTTCGGCCTGGTGGTCGGGGACCTGCTCGGCCGCAACCGGGCGGCGCAGCTGCTCGGCGCGCACATCATGATCGACGAGTCCGTGGCCTTCGCGATGGCGCAGCGCGACCCCCAGCGCGCCCGCGCCGCCTACTGGCTCTGCGGGATCGCGCTGTTCTGCGCCTGGAACCCGGCCGTGCTGGTCGGCGCCTACCTCGGCGAGGCGATGGGGGACCCGGACACCTTCGGCCTGGACGCGGCCTTCCCCGCCGCGCTGTTCGCGTTGCTCCTGCCCCAGCTGCGCGAGCCCGGGCCCCTGCGGGTGGCGGTGGTCGGCGCCGTGCTCGCCGTCGTGACGACGCCGCTGCTGCCCGCGGGGATCCCCGTGCTGATCGCGCTGCTCGGCGTGGTCTTCGCCCTGCCGCTGCCGAAGAAGCTGGAGCGTGCCCGATGACGCTGACGACCGTGCTCGTGCTGGCCGCGGGCACCTACGCGGTCCGGCTCGGTGGCGTGCTGCTGCGGGAGCGGGTCGCGGTGCCCGAGCACGTGCGCAGGCTGTTCGCTTTGTCCGCTATCGCGCTCCTCGCCGCGTTGTACGCCACCAATGCTTTGGTCGACGGCGAAGGTTTCGCGGGGTGGGCGCGTGCCCTAGGTGTGGGGGCCGGTGCGCTACTCGCGGTGGCCAGGCTGCCGTTCGTCTTCGTGGTCATCGGAGCCGCGTTGACCACTGCTGGCCTGCGCCTCGTCGGTATTACTTAAGAAAGGCATGATTATTACTGAGCGTGGTGAATCAATTCGTAATTTTGTCCATGTTTCCTCTTTTTGAGGGGGTGCCGTACCCTCCCGGCTGACGTGTGGTTACTTTCCACATCACTGTGTCGCCGGTGTCGAGGCCAGGCGACGCCTAGAGAACGACGCCTGTGGAGGCTTCTTCCGTGAGTTCGTCCATAAAGCCCGAGCTCGACGACATCGAGTCGAATGACGGCTATGCCAAGTCGCTGAGCAAGCGCCAAGTCCAGATGATTGCGATCGGCGGCGCCATCGGCGTCGGTCTCTTTCTCGGAGCCGGCGGAAGGCTCGCTTCAGCGGGTCCCGCGCTCATTCTCTCCTACGCCGTGTGCGGCATCGTCGCGTTCTTCGTGATGCGCGCGCTCGGCGAGCTCGTGATGCACCGCCCGGCCTCGGGCAGCTTCGTCGAGTACGCCCGCGAGTTCATCGGCCCGTGGGCCGGCTTCACCTCCGGCTGGCTGTACTGGGTCAACTGGGCGATGACCGGCATCGCCGAGATCACCGCCGTGGCGATCTACGTCTCCCTCTGGGCGCCGGACTTCCCGCGCTGGGCGACCGCGCTGATCACCCTCGTGGTTCTGCTGGGCGTCAACCTGCTCAGCGTGAAGCTGTTCGGTGAGCTGGAGTTCTGGTTCTCCGTCATCAAGGTGACCGCGATCGTGGTCTTCCTCTTCGTCGGCATCAGCCTGGTCATCACCAACGCCGACATGGGTGGCGGTGTCACCGCGAGCATCTCCAACGTCGCCGGGCACGGCGGCCTCTTCCCCGCTGGGTTCGGCGTCGTCTTCATGACCTTCCAGGCGGTCATCTTCGCCTACTCGGCCATCGAGATGGTCGGCATCGCGGCCGGCGAGACCAAGGACGCCAAGTCCGTGCTGCCCAAGGCGATCAACGGCGTCGTCTACCGGATCGGCATCTTCTACGTCGGTTCGGTGCTGCTGCTGACGATGGTCCTGCCCTGGACCCTGTACTCGGCGGAGACGAGCCCGTTCGTCACGGTGTTCTCCCGCCTCGGCTTCGAGCCCGCCGGTCACATCATGAACCTGGTCGTGCTCACCGCCGCGATGTCCTCGTGCAACTCCGGTCTCTACTCGACCGGCCGCATCCTGCGCTCGCTCGCCGACAAGCGCGAGGCCCCGTCCTTCGTGGGCAGGATGAGCGCCCGCCACGTCCCCTACGGCGGCGTCATCTTCACCGCCGTGGTCTACGTGCTCGGCGTGTTCATGAACGCCTACGTGCCGCACGAGGCCTTCGACATCGCGACCTCGGTGGCCTCGCTCGGCGTCATCGCCACCTGGATCACGCTGCTGTACTGCCAGATCAAGCTGAAGCAGAAGGCCGACGCGGGGCAGATCGAGCGTCCCTCGTACCGGATGCCAGGAGCGCCGATCACCAACTGGATCGGCATCGGCTTCCTGGTGCTGGTCGTGGGCTCGATGGGCTTCTCCTCCGGTCCTGAGAAGGTCGCCTTCTACCTGATCCCGGTGCTGGCCGTGGTGCTGTTCGTCGGCTGGAAGCTGGTCAGCGCGCGGCAGGCCAAGGCCGCCTCGCTGATGTCCTCGGCGGAGGACGCGATCTCTGCCGAGCAGGCCCTCGCGGCCTCCTCCAAGCGCAACGACCCCGATGAGGAGAACCAGCCGGTTGGCTGATCTTCAGGGTGAACTCCTAGGCTGGTCGATCGACCGGCCTAGGAGTTTCGTCGTTTCAGGGAGGGATCAGTGGCCACCGCACAGCCTGTCATCGGGGTGCTCGCGCTCCAGGGTGACGTCCGGGAGCACCTGCTCACCCTCGCCGAGTGCGACGTCCTCGCCCGGCCGGTGCGCCGCCCCGAGGAGCTGGCCGAGGTGGACGGCATCGTCATCCCCGGCGGCGAGTCCACCACCATGAGCAGGCTGCTCGAGGTCTTCGAGTTGCTGGAGCCGCTGCGGCAGCGGCTGGCCGACGGCCTGCCCGCCTACGGCTCCTGCGCGGGGATGATCATGCTCGCCAGCAAGGTGCTCGACGGCCGCCCGGACCAGCACCCGCTCGGCGCGGTCGACATGACCGTGCGCCGCAACGCCTTCGGCCGCCAGGTCGACTCCTTCGAGGCCGATCTGGACTTCGCCGGGGTGGGGCCGCTGCACGCGGTGTTCATCCGCGCCCCATGGGTGGAGTCGGCCGGGGCCGGGGTCGAGGTTCTGGCGACCGTGCCGGAGTCCGCGAGCGCCGGGGAGGCCGCCGGTAGGATCGTCGCGGTTCGGCAGGGTTCCGTGCTCGCCACCGCCTTCCACCCGGAGCTCACCGGGGACGGGCGGGTGCACCGGCTGTTCACCGAGATGGTGCGCCGCGCCTGAGCCGGGCGCCCGCCGACGCACCAGAGGACCATCTGCGATCGCCGTCCCGTGACGGCTGGACCTGGAGGAGAGATGAGCGGCCACTCCAAGTGGGCCACCACGAAGCACAAGAAGGCCGCCATCGATGCCAAGCGTGGCAAGCTCTTCGCGAAGCTGATCAAGAACATCGAGGTCGCCGCGCGCACCGGTGGCGGCGACCCCGACGGCAACCCCACGCTCTACGACGCCATCCAGAAGGCCAGGAAGAACTCCGTGCCGCTGGACAACATCCAGCGCGCCGTGAAGCGGGGTTCCGGCGCCGAGGCCGGTGGCGCCGAGTACCAGACGATCATGTACGAGGGCTACGGCCCGAACGGCGTCGCGGTGCTGATCGAGTGCCTGACCGACAACCGCAACCGCGCCGCCGGTGAGGTCCGCACGGCGATGACCCGCAACGGCGGCAACATGGCCGACCCGGGCTCGGTCTCCTACCTGTTCAACCGCAAGGGCGTCGTGCTGCTGCCCAAGGGCGACCTCGGGGAGGACGACGTGCTCGGCGCGGTGCTGGACGCGGGCGCCGAGGAGGTCAACGACCTCGGTGAGAGCTTCGAGGTGATCTCCGAGCCCACCGACCTGGTCGCGGTGCGCACCGCGCTGCAGAAGGCGGACATCGACTACGACTCTGCCGAGGCGAACTTCGTCCCGGACATGAGCGTGCCGGTGGACGCCGAGGGCGCCCGCAAGGTCTTCAAGCTGATCGACGCGCTGGAGGACTGCGACGACGTGCAGAACGTCTACTCCAACGTGGACGTCTCCGACGAGGTCATGGCAGCGCTCGACGCCTGACCCGCTCGCCCCCGCAGAACCGCGCCGGACCCGCGTCCGGCGCGGTTCTCGCTTTCCCGGCCCCACGTCGGCGCACCGAATGAGTCATTCGGTGCATGGGGCATGCCCGCTGTCTGATTTGTCCGATCTGCCCTGGGTCCGCGCGCCCCGATGACGCGTTCGGTGCGTTGAGCGCACTGAATGAGTCATCCGGTGCGCTCAACCACCTGAATGACTCATTCGGTGCGTATGCGGCGTTCGGGTTGGGGGGAGAGTGTGGCAAGGCTGTTACACCACCGGGTGGGGGTCGCCCGGCAGAATGGCGACGTGCCGAGTCTGTCCGTACTCCCCGTGTCACCGTCCGTTTCGCCGTCGAGGGCGGGGGTGGCCCGATGACGCAGCTCGAACAGAGCGAGGAGCAGCTGCGGCAGTGGCTGCTGGAGACCACCGAGGCGCACGGTGTCGCGGTGATCCAGATCGAGGGGGAGGACCACCCGCCGTACGCGTTCTCGGTCGGGGCGTGGCGCCGGTTCGGGCTGGCGGAGGTGGTGGTGATCGGGCTGCCCCCGGAGGTCTCCCAGGTCGTGATCAACGACTACGTGGGCCGGGCGAGCGCGGGGGAGCGGTTCGCGCCGGGCGGGATCCACGGCGGGTTCCTGGTGGACTGCCCGGTCACCTTCGAGCGGGTGGCCAAGCCGTACTACCCGCAGTTCTTCGGCAGCGCCTTCCTGTTGCACCCCAACGGTGACTTCCCCGCGGTGCAGATGATCGCGCGCACCCCGGACGGCCACTGGCCCTGGTCGGCCGACGCGCCGCCCGGCTTCGCCGAGTACCAGCCGGTGCTCACCGATTCGGGATCCCCCGAAAGTTGGACTCCCGGCGTCGACGGTCCCTGACGCTGGCGCCTCATTCGAACATGTGTTCGAATGAGGTTGTCCAGTGAGGGAGATGGAGTCGATGTGTGACATGTGCGACGGCGCCTCGGTCGAGGACGTGCGCAGACAACTGATGCGGAGGGTCGCCGAGCACGACTTCTCGATGGTCGCGGTCCAGGGGGAGCACGATCCCTACCGGGGCCGCAGCCATCCCGGGTTCGTGTACTCGGTGGGGCTGTGGTGCATGCACCGCGCGCCCGAGGTGCTGGTGATCGCACCACGCGCCCTGGCGGCGGAACTGGTGCAGTGCTACGCGGAGCGGATCATCGCGGGGGAGACGTTCGAGCCCGGCGTCGGCTACGACGGCTTCTTCGACGGCTATCCGGTGATGTTCGAGTTCGTCGGTCCACGCCACTACCCGGAGTGGCTGGCGTCCGGGTTCTTCCTGTACCCGGACGGGGAGTTCCCGGTGCTGCAGATGCTCTGGCCGGACGAGGACCGGGTGTGGCCGTGGCAGAGCGGCGCCGACCCGAGGGTCCGCGCGGCGCAGCCGGTGCTCACCGACAGCGGTGTGCCCGAGACCTGGCTGTCCGGGGTCACCGGGCCCTAGGCCGGTACCGGAGAGCGTGTCCCTCGGTCGCCCGGTCCCATCCGCCCCGTAAGGTTTCGAACGAGTGTTCGGCCGAGGGCGGGAGTGGTGGCGTGCGGGTGCTGGGGGTCGACCCGGGACTGACCCGGTGCGGGCTCGCCGTCGTCGACGGCGGCACCGGCCGATCGGTGCGCTTCGTCGACGTCGGTGTGGTGCGCACCCCGGCCGAGCTGGACCTCGCGCGCCGGCTGCTGCTGGTGGCCGAGGGCGTCGAGGAGTGGCTGGACCGGCACCGCCCGCAGGTCGTGGCCATCGAACGGGTCTTCAGCCAGAACAACGTCAGCACCGTGATCGGCACCGCGCAGGCCGCCGGTGTGGTGGCGCTGTCCGCCGCCCGCCGCGGCCTGCCGGTGCACTTCCACACGCCGAGCGAGATGAAGACGGCGGTCACCGGCTCCGGCCGCGCGGACAAGGCACAGGTCACCGCGATGGTCACCAGGGTGCTCGGGCTCGCGGAGCCGCCGCGGCCCGCCGACGCCGCGGACGCGCTCGGGCTGGCCATCTGCCACCTGTGGCGCTCGCCGATGCAGTCCCGGCTCTCCGAGGCCAAGGCACGCGCGGCGGAGCTGGCCCGCGCGCACCAGGCGCGGCTGCGGACCGCGGCGCGGACCGGGACGGGTAAGTTGCGCGCCGCCACCCCGACAAGGCTCGACCCCGCGAGCGGGTCTTCGGTGGCCGAGCGCGAGCAGAACAGGAAAGGGACCACGCGGTGATCTCCTCGGTACGCGGCACGGTGCTCTCGGTCGGCCTTGACCACGCCGTGGTCGAGGTCGGCGGCGTCGGGCTCGCCGTGCACACCATCCCGGCGACCCTGGCCACCCTCCGCAGGGGTGAGGAGGCGCAGCTCGCCACGACGCTGGTGGTGCGCGAGGACTCGCTGACCCTCTACGGCTTCGCCGACGCCGACGCACGGATGTTGTTCGGGCTGCTGCAGACCGTCTCCGGGGTCGGCCCGCGGCTGGCGCTGTCCGCGCTGGCGGTGCTGGAGCCGGACGCGCTCTGCCGCGCGCTGGCCGACGGCAACGTCACCACGCTCACCCAGGTCCCCGGCATCGGCCGCAAGGGCGCGGAGCGGTTGATCATCGAACTGCGGGACAAGGTCGGCTCGCTCACCCCGGCGACCACGGTGGCCGCCGCCCCCGCCGCCGACCAGTCGCGGTCGCAGGTGACCGAGGCGCTGGCCGGACTCGGCTTCACCGCCAAGCAGGCCGAGCAGGCCGTCGAGTCGGTGCTCGCCGACGGCGGTGCCGACCTGGACACCCCCGCGCTGCTGCGCAAGGCGCTGGCCACGCTCGGCCGCAAGCGGTAGGCAGGCGGCGTGACGGACTTCAGCGGATACGGCGGCGGTCACACCGACATGGACCCGCACGCGGCGCCCGCCGAGCACGACCTGGAGACCAGCCTCCGCCCGCGCACCCTGGACGAGTTCGTCGGCCAGCACCGGGTGCGCGAGCAGCTGGAACTGGTGCTGACCGGGGCGCTGCGCCGCGGCTCGCCGCCGGACCACGTGCTGCTGTCCGGCCCGCCCGGTCTGGGCAAGACCAGCCTCGCGATGATCATCGCCGCCGAGCTGGGCAGCGCGCTGCGGGTCACCTCGGGACCCGCCCTGGAGCGCGCGGGCGACCTGGCGTCGATGCTGTCCAACCTCTCCGAGGGCGATGTGCTGTTCATCGACGAGATCCACCGCATCGCCCGGCCCGCCGAGGAGATGCTCTACCTGGCGATGGAGGACTTCCGGGTCGACGTCGTCGTCGGCAAGGGGCCGGGGGCGACCAGCATCCCGCTGGAGATCGCGCCGTTCACCCTGGTCGGGGCCACCACCAGGTCCGGGGCGCTGACCGGCCCGCTGCGCGACCGGTTCGGCTTCACCGCGCACATGGAGTTCTACGTGCCGTCCGAGCTGGAGCGGGTCCTGCGCCGGGCCGCGGGCATCCTCGGCGTGGACCTGCGGCCGGACGGCGCGCACGAGATCGCCCGGCGCTCGCGCGGCACCCCCCGGATCGCCAACCGGCTGCTGCGCCGGGTCCGCGACTACGCCGAGGTGCGCGCCGACGGCGCGGTGACGCTGGAGGTGGCGCGGGCCGCGCTGAAGGTCTACGACGTCGACGACCTCGGCCTGGACCGGCTGGACCGGGCCGTGCTGGGCGCGCTGGTGCGCTCCTTCGGCGGCGGTCCGGTCGGTGTCTCGACACTGGCCGTCGCGGTCGGCGAGGAACCAGCTACCGTGGAAGAGGTCTGTGAGCCCTACCTGGTGCGGGCGGGCATGCTCGCACGGACCCCCCGCGGCAGGGTGGCCACCGCGCTCGCGTGGCGGCACCTGGGCGTGGAACCCCCGGCCTCGGCCCCGGGCGAACAGCTACCCCTCCCGGTCGACGGCCAGGGGCGTGGCACACTCGGGACCGAGAGAACCGAATAAATCGGACGTTGACGACACCCAGGCGGCGAGCGCGCCGCCGGAGACGAGAACGATGGATATCTCCTCCTTCATCCTTCCTCTGATGCTCGTGGTCCTTGCGCTGCCGCTGTTCCTCAGCGCGCGCAAGCAGAAGAAGGTGTACGCGGAGATGCAGCAGCTGCAGAACTCGCTCGGTCCCGGCGACCGCGTGATGACCAGCTCCGGCCTGTACGCCACCGTGGTGGACGCCACCGACGACACCACCATCGAGCTGGAGTTGGCCCCCGGCGTGCACACCACCTGGCTGCGCCAGGCGATCCGCGAGAAGGTCCAGGACCAGGTCGAGGACGCCGCCGAGGTGACCGAGGACGAGGTCGAGGCCGAGTCGAAGGCCGAGGTCGCGGCGCCGCTGGAAGAGCAGAAGAACAAGTAGGACAAACAGAGCAACCGCCACGCGGCCGTGCGAGGCGGTCGGTCCGACGCTATATGCTGCGCCCCCACCGCCTTTTTTCCGAGGCGGTGGGGGCTGCGTCGTCTAGCAGAGCTGTGAGCCGATCCTGACTTCACAGCTTCCACACACGTGCTTGAGGAGATCGACCTACCGTGGCACCTCCGGCTGGGCATATTCGTCCAGGGCGATACCTTGGCGCATTCATCCTGATCGTCGGCTTTCTCTACTCCCTGGTGTTCTTCACCGGGGACGGCAGGCCGGTCCCCAAACTGGGCATCGATCTCCAGGGTGGCACCAGGGTCACGCTCACCGTGCGCTCGACGGACGGCGCGCAGCCGCCCCCGGAGTCCATCGACCGGGCCCGGCAGATCATCGAACAGCGCGTCAACGGCATCGGCGTCAGCGGCGCCGAGGTGGTCCGGGACGGCAACAACCTGGTCATCACGGTGCCGGGGGAGCGCGGTGACGAGGCCAAGACCCTCGGCAGGACCGCGGACCTGAACTTCCGCGCCGTGCTGCAGGCCGTGCCGAACCAGCCGCTCCCGCCGCAGACCCCGCCCACCAGCGGTCAGCAGCCGCCCGCCTCCGGGACGCCGCCGACCACGACGCCGCCGCCGAACGCGGGCGCGGGCACCACCACCCCGAAGCCGCAGGGCCGCCCGGCCCCGGCCGCGGAGCAGCAGCCCGCCCCGAACCCGGGTGCCAACTCCGATGTGGTCGCCAAGGCCCGCGCGCTGCGGCAGAGCGAGGACCCGCAGGTGCAGGCCCAGGCGCTGGCGCAGCTGGACTGCGCGGCGCCGGACCCGCTGCGCGGCCTGGACAAGCCGGAGCTGCCGCTGGTCACCTGCAGCGACGACAACTCCGAGAAGTTCGTGCTCGGCAAGGTGTTCCTGCCGGGCCGGGAGATCGCCGACGCGGCAGCGGGCCAGGACCAGAACAGCCCCGGCTACGTCATCTCCGTGAACTTCCGCGCCGCGGGCAGCGACATCTGGAGCAAGTTCACCTCCGCCAACGTCGGCAAGCGCGCCGCGTTCGTGCTGGACGGCCGGGTGGTCTCGGCGCCGAACATCAACGAGCCGATCCTCGGCGGCAACACCCAGATCAGCGGCCGGTTCACCCTGCAGGAGGCTCAGGACCTGGCCAACATCCTCAAGTACGGCTCGCTGCCGCTGGCCTTCGACCAGTCCGAGGCCGAGACGGTCTCGGCGACCCTGGGCCTGGCCTCGATGCAGGCGGGCCTGATCGCCGGCGCCATCGGCCTGGTGCTGGTCTTCGGCTACTGCATGTTCTACTACCGCGCCCTCGGCGTGCTCACCGTGCTCTCGCTGGCACTGGCCGCCGCGGTGATCTACTCGGTGCTGGTGCTGCTGGGCCGGTGGATCGGCTTCACCCTGGACCTCGCGGGCATCGCCGGGTTCATCGTGGCGATCGGTATCACCGCGGACTCGTTCATCGTGTTCTTCGAACGGCTCAAGGACGAGGTCCGCGAGGGCCGCAGCTTCCGCAGCGCGGTCCCGCGCGGCTGGATCCGCGCCCGGCGCACGATCCTGTCCGCCGACGCGGTCAGCTTCCTGGCCGCGGCCGTGCTCTACATCCTGGCCGTCGGCCAGGTGAAGGGCTTCGCGTTCACCCTGGGCATGTCCACCGTGCTCGACCTCGTCGTCGTGTTCCTGGTGACCCACCCGCTGGTGGCGCTGGCGTCCAAGTCCAAGCTGCTGTCCAAGCCCTCGTGGTCCGGGCTCGGCGAGGCGCACCGCACCGCGGCCGCTGGCCGCTCGATGGCCAAGACGTCCGGCGCGCCGGCCGCGAAGGGGGTCTGACGTGACCACTCCCGACAAGCCCGCAGAGACCCAGGTCGCCGAGCCGGACGGCAAGCGGCCCAGCGTCTTCAACCGGCTCTACCTGGGCAACGGCGCCTTCGACATCGTCGGCTCGCGCCGCCGCTGGTACGTGGTGACCTCGCTGATCTTCCTGGTCTGCCTGGGGTCGATCTTCTTCCGCGGCTTCAACCTGGGCATCGACTTCGTCGGCGGCACCAAGATCCAGATGCCCGCCGCCGGGGTGAGCAAGCAGATCACCAGCGACGAGGTGAAGTCGGTCTTCACCGAGGCGCTGGGCTCCGAGCCGTCGACCGTGCAGGTCGCGGGCACCGGCGCCAGCCAGCAGGTGCTGATCCGGTCCGAGACGCTCAACGCGGAGCAGGTCGGCAAGGTCAAGACCGCGCTGGCCGACAAGCTCCGGCCGCAGGGCGGCCTCCAGGCGATCAGCGACAGCGCGGTCAGCGGCTCCTGGGGCGGGGAGATCACCACCCAGGCGATCATCGCCCTGATCGTGTTCCTGGTGCTGGTGACGATCTTCCTCGCCGGGTACTTCGAACGCTGGATGGCCGTCTCCGCGCTGGTGGCGCTGATCTTCGACACCACCGTCACCGCGGGCGTGTACTCCATCGTCGGCTTCGAGATGACGCCGGGAACGATCATCGGTCTGCTGACGATCCTCGGGTTCTCCCTCTACGACACCGTGGTCGTCTTCGACAAGGTCAAGGAGAACACCAGGGGCATCCTGGGCCTGACCCGGCGCACCTACGCGGAGGCGTCGAACCTGGCGCTGAACCAGACGCTGATGCGGTCGCTGAACACCTCGCTGATCGCGGTGCTGCCGGTGCTCGGCCTGCTGGTGATCGGCGTCGGTGTGCTCGGCGTCGGCACCCTGAAGGACCTGGCGCTGGTCCAGATGACCGGCATGATCGCCGGTGCGTTCTCCTCGATCTTCCTGGCCACCCCGCTGCTGGTGGACCTGAAGCTGACCGAGCCGCGCGTGCGCCAGCAGGCGGAGCGGGTCGCCGCCCGCCGGGCCAACCAGGCCCGCAAGGCCTCGGGCGAGACCGGTGTCGACGCAAGCGACGAGGAGTCGCTGAACGCGGAGCTGCGCAAGGAGGCGGCCTACGCCGCGGCGGCGGGCGTGCCCGCGCGCACCGGCAAGGGTCCGGAGTCGCGCAAGGTCCGTCCCACCGGCAAGACCGCCGGGCGGCCCTCGGGCAAGAAGCGCAGGTGAGCCCGGAGCTGGAGCGGGTCAGCGGGCTGATCCGGGAGGTCGCGGACTTCCCCCAACCGGGGGTGCTCTTCCGCGACCTCAGCCCGCTGCTCGCCGACGCCGAGGGCTTCCGGGTGGTGGTCGAGGAGATGGCCGCCCACGGAGCGGACGCGGACGTGGTGGTCGGCATCGAGGCCAGGGGTTTCCTGCTCGGTGCCGCCCTCGCGCTCCGGCTCGGCCTCGGCGTGGTCGGGGTGCGCAAGCCGGGCAAGCTGCCCGCGGTCGCGCATCGGATCGATTACGCCTTGGAGTACGGAACGGCCACGCTGGAACTGCCCGAGGCCGCGCTGCGGCCGGGCTCGCGGGCCCTGGTGGTGGACGACGTGCTGGCCACCGGGGGAACTGTCGAGGCCGCCTGCGCGTTGGTCGAGCATGCGGAAGCCGAGGTCAGTGCCGTTTCGGTGGTCATGGAGCTGGCCGCGCTGAACGGTCGGGGCCGACTGGCCGGGCGGAAGGTGCGGTCGCTGCTCACCGTGTGAGAACGGTTGTTCGACGTATCACGATCAGTTCTTGCGATGTACTGGTGAAAGGACGCCGCCCGGCGGCGTTATCCTCGTCTTTCCGGGTCGGGTGGGTTTCCCCCGCCCGGAACAGCGCAGTGCGACAGCGGGGAGAACGCGGTGAGCCAAGAAGTCGAATCCGCTTCCACGGTGGCGCAACCGGTGCCGGCCGAGCGGGCGCCGTCGGCGACCCGGCGCGTGCGGGCGCGGCTGGCGCGCCGCATCACCGCCCAGCGCGCCACCTCGGTCAAGCAGGTGCTGGAGCCGCTGGCCGCGGTGCACCGGGAGCTGCACCCCAAGGCCGACCTGGCGCTGCTGCAGCGCGCCTACGACGTGGCCGAGGAGAAGCACCGCCACCAGCGCCGCAAGTCCGGTGACCCCTACATCACCCACCCGCTGGCCGTCGCGACGATCCTGGCCGAACTGGGCATGGACACCACGACGCTGGTGGCCGCGCTGCTGCACGACACGGTCGAGGACACCGACTACTCCCTCGACCAGCTGCGCGAGGACTTCGGCGACGTGGTCGCGCACCTGGTCGACGGCGTCACCAAGCTGGACAAGGTCAAGCTGGGCGCGGCCGCCGAGGCGGAGACCATCCGCAAGATGGTGATCGCGATGGCCCGCGACCCCCGGGTGCTGGTGATCAAGCTCTCCGACCGCCTGCACAACATGCGCACCATGCGCTTCCTGCCGCCGGAGAAGCAGGCCCGCAAGGCGCGGGAGACCCTGGAGGTGCTCTCCCCGCTGGCCCACCGCCTCGGCATGGCCACGGTGAAGTGGGAGCTGGAGGACCTGGCCTTCGCCATCCTGCAGCCGAAGAAGTACGACGAGATCGTGCGGTTGGTGGCCAACCGCGCGCCCTCGCGGGACACCTACCTGCGCACGGTGATCGCGGAGATCTCGGCCAACCTGGACGGCGCGCGGATCGTGGCGAAGGTGGAGGGCAGGCCGAAGCACTACTACTCCATCCACCAGAAGATGATCGTCCGCGGCCGCGACTTCGACGACATCCACGACCTGGTCGGCGTGCGCATCCAGGTGGACGAGGTGCGCGACTGCTACGCGGCCATGGGCGTGGTGCACGCGCTGTGGCAGCCGATGCCCGGCCGCTTCAAGGACTACATCGCCCAGCCGCGCTTCGGCGTCTACCAGTCGCTGCACACCACGGTGATCGGCCCGGACGGCAAACCGCTGGAAGTGCAGATCCGCACGCACGAGATGCACCGCACCGCGGAGTACGGCATCGCGGCGCACTGGCGGTACAAGGAGACCAAGGGCTCGCACGCCGGTCGCTCCGTCGAGGTCGACGAGATGGCGTGGATGCGCCAGCTGCTGGACTGGCAGCGGGAGGCCGCCGACCCCGGTGAGTTCCTGGAGTCGCTGCGCTACGAGCTGGCCGGGCGGGAGATCTTCGTCTTCACGCCCAAGGGCGACGTGATCACGCTGCCCGCGGGCTCCACCCCGGTGGACTTCGCCTACGCCGTGCACACCGAGGTCGGTCACCGCTGCATCGGCGCGCGGGTCAACGGCCGCCTCGTCGCACTGGAGCGCAAGCTCGAGAACGGTGAGGTCATCGAGATCTTCACCTCCAAGGCCGAGGGCGCGGGCCCGTCGCGGGACTGGCTGTCCTTCGCCGCGTCGCCCAGGGCCAAGGCGAAGATCAAGCAGTGGTTCGCCAAGGAGCGCCGCGAGGAGGCGATCGAGGCGGGCAAGGACGCCATCGCCAAGGAGGTGCGCCGCGTCGGCCTGCCGATGCAGCGCCTGGTGTCGGTGGACTCGATGACCGCACTCGCCCGCGAGCTGCGCTACCACGACGTCAGCTCGCTCTACGCCGCCGTCGGCGAGGGCCACGTCGGCGGGCGGTACGTGGTGCAGCGGCTGCTCGCGGTGCTCGGCGGGGTCGAGCACGCCGAGGAGGAGCTGGCCGACCGGTCCACGCCGTCCACGGTGCAGCGGCGCCGCGGCACGGACGCGGGCGTGGTGGTCAAGGGCGTCACCGACGTGTGGGTGAAGCTGGCCCGGTGCTGCACCCCGGTGCCCGGCGACCAGATCCTGGGCTTCGTCACCCGCGGCGGCGGGGTCAGCGTGCACCGCACGGACTGCACCAACGCCGACGAGCTGCAGTCCTCCCCGGAGCGGCTGCTCGAGGTGGAGTGGGCACCCTCGGCCTCCTCGATGTTCCTGGTGTCCATCCAGGTCGAGGCGCTGGACCGGCACCGCCTGCTCTCGGACGTGACGAAGGTGTTGGCGGATGAGCGGGTGAACATCCTGTCGGCGTCGGTGACCACCTCGCGGGACCGGGTCGCGGTGAGCCGGTTCGCCTTCGAGATGGGCGACCCCAAGCACCTCGGTCACGTGCTCAAGGTCGTCCGCAACGTCGAGGGCGTCTACGACGTGTACCGGGTGACCTCGGCCTCCTGAGCCACCGAGAAACCGCGTGTGCTCTTCGGCGGATGCGGACGGTACCCCCTGACCAAGGCGGGGTACCGCACCAGAACGCAGCGGTTCGACTTCGGCTACTTCGAGCTGACCGGCAAGCAGGTGCTCGCCCAGCTGAAGCGGCCGGTGCCGCCGCCGTCCTCTTCGACTGCTCGGCTCCCACCGACCGGGAGCCGGCGCACGATCACGACCTGCGCGCCGCGCCACTGCCCTTCCCGGTGCTCGGCGTGGAAGCCGGCCCCGCGAAGGAGTTCCGCATCGAGACCCGGACCCTGCGCGAACGCCGGGCCACCACCAATGTGATCGCCGGGAGCGCCTCGGACCTGCACCCGGAGAACCGGAACGTGGTCATGGTCGGCGCGCACCTGCTCGACCAGCTCACCGACGGGGCGGCGTACGCGGTGCAGCACTTCGCGCACTCGGTCCAGGAAGTGCGCGGTTCTCCTGGCCAGGCTGGTCGTGGGAACACCCGAATTCCCTGCCGGTGGACAGAACGGGGTGGAGTGCCATTCCGACAACTGGTTCCGGCTTGGCTGAGTAAGGAAACGCCCGTGGCGCGTCTCCCTTTCCGGGGACGCGCCACGGGACGGTCACCTCAGCCGACCTTGACCCAGTTGGTGCACATGAACTGGCCGTTCTCGGTGGCGCAGCCGCGGTACCACAGCCCGTAGGCGACGGAGGTGGTGCCGGCGAAGCCCTGGCCTTGGGCCACCCAGCCCTCGTGCGGGCCGCCAGGGTTGTTGGTGCGGTCCAGGTACACGGTCTTCGGGACTCGCTGGCCGTCCTTGAGCAGGACCACCTGGGCCTCGACCGGGTTGCCGCCCGGCCGCCAGAACGTCGTGGTGCTCAGCGTTCCCCAGCCGTTGGCCTCGTTGCACCAGTTGATGTGCTGATCCGGCGGGTACGGGCCGCTCCCGCAGCCGCCTGCCGCGGACGCGGGCGTCGCGGCCAGGCCGGACAGGGCCGCGCCGAGGACGGCGGCGGCCACCCCGGTGCGGAAGAAGCGGCCGGGCCTTTTCTCTGACTTCACTGAAATTCCCCTATATTTCACGTGAAACTGTTTCGCTATCGCAGTTGTGCGATGCCGCGAGGCTAGAGGGGCCGCGACGAACTGTCCGGCGAATGCCTGAATCCCCTACTTTCGTAGGGGCTCGCAGCACGACCGAGCGCCTCCGACGATCACGTCCGCCGGGTCGGCACCATCGGGATGTCGGCGGGGTGGACCACGGCGGCGGAGCCGATCTCGGTGACCGGGGCGTCGGTGTCCCAGGTGGCGGCGTCCAGGGCGTCCGGCTCCGGGCGGAGCCGCCAGCGCTGGGCGATCGTGGCGATGTGCACGACCATCTCGACGCGGCCGAAGATGGTGCCCGGGCAGATGTGCCCGCCCGCGCCGAACGGGATCCACGAGCGCTTGGGCAGCTGCCGGTCGGTGTCCCAGCGGTCCGGGTCCCAGCGGTGCGGGTCGGGGTACCAGCGCTCGTCCCGGCACACGGTGTTGGGGCTGTAGATCATGAACGCGTTCTTCGGGATGCGCACCCCGCCCAGCTCGGTCTCCTCCGCCGCCTGCCTGGTCAGCATCCACGGGCAGTACATCCGCAGGCACTCGTCGACCACCCGCTGCGTGACGGGCAGCCGGGGGATGTCGTCGGCCGTGACCGGCCTGCCGCCGAGCACCTCGTCCAGTTCGGCGTGCAACCGCCGTTCGACGTCCCGGCGGCGGGCCAGGTTCTGGAAGGCGAAGGTCATCATGTTGCCGGTGGTCTCGGTCCCGGCGAGGACCAGCGCCATGATCTCGTTGAGGATCTGCGCGTCGGTGAAGGCGTCGCCGGTCTCCTCGTCGCGCACCCGCACCATGATCGAGAGCACGTCGCCCCGGTCGGTCGCGTCCGCCCGGTAGGCCTTGATCACCTCGGCGGTGATCTCCCGCATCCGCCGGACCGAGGTGGTGAACCCGCGGTTTCCCTTGGTGGGGATGAGATCCAGCAGGAAGCCCGGCAGCACCAGGCGCCGGAACAGACCCTTCAGGAACACCGGCAGCAGCTCGTGCAGCTCCGCCACGACGTCCTTGCTCGCCTCGGACGAGAGCAGCGCGGTGACCACGGTCATCAGGGCGAGGTCGTTCATGTCGGTGCGCAGCGAGAACGGCTCGTCCGCCCGCCACTGCTCGCTGCGCCGTGCGGACAGCCCGGTCATCAGCGAGACGTAGCCGTCGACCCGCTGCTGCCGGAACGCCGGGGCCAGCATCCGCCGCCGCTTGCGGTGCTCCTCACCGCTGAGCGTGCTGCTGGCGTCGCCGAGCAGCGGCTTCATCTTCTCCGACAGCAGCCCCTGCGGGTACAGCTCGGCCTTGCCGACCAGCATCTCGTGCAGCAGGTCGGGGTCGTTGACGACGAAGGCGTTCTTGGGGCCGAGGCCGATCCGCACCACGCCGCCGTGCCGGGGGAGCGAGCGGAAGAAGTCCAGCGGTTCGCGCCACAGCTTCAGCGCGTGCCCGGCGAGAAGGCGGCGTCCCGGGGCCACGGGGGCTATGTCCATAAAGGACGAGCGTAAGTTTCCGCTGATTTCCCGTCGTTAGGCGGAACGGGTTTTCGGCGCAGACTTTCCGGTGAGTTCTTCGGGCGATTCCGAAATGTGACCCGGATCGCTGCGATCCTCGGTTAGGGTCCTCGCTCCATTCGTCCCTGCTCCTTTCGGGATTCCTCCGGTGCTTTCCTTACCTGAGCTGTTCGAGCGGCAGGTCCGGCTGACCCCGGACGCGCCCGCCGCGGTGCACGGGGACGCGGTGCTGACCTACCGCGAGCTGAACGCGCGGGCCAACCGCCTCGCCCACGCGCTGATCCAGCGCGGCGCCCGCCCTGAACGCTTCGTCGCCGTCGTGCTGCCGAGGACGCTCGACCTCCCGGTCGCGCTGCTCGCGGTGCTGAAGACCGGCGCGGCTTACCTGCCTGTCGACCCGGACCATCCGGTGAAACGCATCGCACTCATGCTCGCCGATGCCCGGCCGGTCGAGGTGGTGAGCGCCGTCGAATCCTTGGACGGCTATCCGGATTCCGATCCCGACATCCGGGTGGCCCCGTCGAGCGCCGCCTATGTCATCTATACGTCAGGTTCCACGGGGCATCCCAAAGGCGTTGTCGTCAGTCACGGCGCGCTCAGCTCGTACCTGACTTTCGCGAAGGACGCGTATCCCGGCGCGCGGCGGAGCGCCGTGGTGCACTCGCCGATTTCCTTCGACCTCACGGTCACCGCGCTGTACACGCCTTTGGTGTCGGGTGGTCGCGTCTGCCTGGACGAGTGGCCGCGCGAAGTGGAGTTCGTCAAGGCGACGCCGGCGCACATCGCGCTGCTGCCCGAGCTTCCCGCGGTGACCGACCTGGTGGTCGGCGGCGAACAGCTCACCGGCGAGGCGCTGCGGTCATGGCGTGAACGGCATCCCCGGGCCGCGATCGTGAACGAGTACGGCCCGACCGAGGCGACGGTGGGGTGCGTCGTGCATCGCGTCGAGCCAGGCGACGCGTTGCCGTCCGGTCCGGTGCCGATCGGGCGGCCGATCCCCGGCGCACGGATTCACGTGCTGGACGAACGGCTGCGCCCGGCCGTTGTCGGGGAGATCTACATCGCCGGAGACGGTGTCGCTCGTGGCTATCTGAACCGCCCTGGGCTCACCGCGGAACGGTTCGTCGCGTGCCCGTTCGGGCCGCCGGGATCGGTGATGTTCCGGAGCGGGGACCTCGCGCGGTGGACCGAGCCGGGGGAGCTGGAGTACCTCGGTCGGGCAGATCGGCAGATCAAGGTTCGCGGCCACCGCATCGAGCCCGCGGAGGTGGAGGCGGCGTTGCTCGCCGACCCTCGCGTGGCCGAGGCTGCCGTGATCGCCCGCGCTGATCGACTCCTCGCCTACGTTGTACCCAATGCGGCATTCGTTACGTCCAGCGAAACAAGTGCCACATTGGGTACACAACAACTCCAAGGGTTGCCTGGGTACATGGTGCCCGCGGCGGTGGTGGTGATCGAGGCGCTGCCGCTGACCGCCAACGGCAAGGTCGACCGCGACGCCCTGCCCGACCCCGACTTCGCCGAGCTGGTGTCGGGTGCGGCTCCGCGCACTCCGGTCGAGGCGGCGTTGTGTGCCGCTTTCGCCGACGTGCTCGGGCTCGGAAGAGTGGGCGTGGACGACGATTTCCTTGCCCTGGGTGGACATTCGCTCTTGGCGTTGCAGGTGGTGAACAGGATCCGGGCGGTGCTCGGAGTGGATGTTCCCCTGCGGCTGGTGTTCGACGCGCGTACCCCAGCGCGGCTCGCGGAGATGCTGCCGGAGACAGTGCGGGACGCGCTTGTCGCGAGGCGACGTCCGGCCCGGCTGCCGTTGTCCTTCGCGCAGCAACAGATGTGGTTGGCGCATCAGGTCGAGGGCGCGGGCTCGGCGTACAACGTCCCGCTCGCCTGGAGGGTCACGGGCGATCTGGACATCGCGGCCCTGCGTGCCGCCGTGGCTGATGTGCTTGCCCGGCACGAGAGCCTGCGCACGATCTTCCCGATCGTCGACGGTGCGCCGTACCAGCTGGTTCTCGATGAGCCCGAGGTGCCGCTCACCGTCGGGCCTGCCGATGTTGAGCACGTGTTCGCGTTGGAGCGGGAGATCCCGATCCGCGTGTTCGTGGCGGGCGACTTGATCACGGTGGTGCTGCACCACATCGCCAGCGACGAGTGGTCGATGCGGCCACTCGTCGAAGATCTCGCCAGTGCTTACACCGCCAGGGTCGCAGGGCGTGCGCCGGACTGGTCGCCGCTGCCTGTGCAGTACGCGGATTTCGCCTTGTGGCAACGAGAGCAGCCGATGGACGCGCAGCTGGCCCACTGGCGCGAGGCGTTGCGCGGACTCCCGGACGAGACCGCTTTGCCGACCGATCGGTCCCGCCCGGCGGTGGCTTCGGCCCGTGGTGGTGCTGTCGAGTTCGCGCTCGATCCGTCGTCACTCGCGCGGGAACTCGACGCCAGCACATTCGTGATCTTCCATGCCCTCGTCGCGGTGTTGTTGACCAAACTCGGGGCGGGCACGGACATCCCCCTGGGGACGCCCATGTCCGGCCGAGCCGACGAGGCGTTGCGGGACCTGGTCGGCTACTTCCTCAACACCATCGTGCTGCGCACGGACACATCGGGGAACCCCACGTTCGCCGAACTGGTGGAACGGTTGCGGGAAAACGATCTCGCCGCCTTCGAGCACGGTGACCTGCCGTTCGAGCGGCTGGTCGAGGAGCTGAACCCGCCGAGGAGTACCGCGAGGCACCCGCTGTTCCAGGTGATGGTGGTGTACCTGCCCGAGCCGCGGGCGGCACTACGCCTGCCCGGGCTTGTCGTCGAGCCCGAACCCGTGGTGCAGACGACGTCGAAGTTCGATCTGTGCTTCACCCTGGTCGGTGAGATCGGGAGGATCGAGTACCGAGCCGATCTCTTCGACGAGTCCGCAGTGGATGAGTTCGCGCTCCGCCTGGGCCGCGTGTTCGAGGCGGTGGTCGCCAACCCCCGGACTCGGATCAGCGAGATCGATGTGCTGTCCACAGTAGAGCGAAGGAGCATGCTGTCGGACTGGGACAACGATGCCGTTCCCAACGCTCCGACGACATTGCCGGACGTGTTCGAAGCGCAGGCCGCACGCACCCCGGATGCCGTTGCGCTGGTCGGAGAAGGCGTCCGGCTGACCTTCGCCGAACTCGACGCCAGAGCGAATGCGGTGGCGCACGAGCTGGTCGCACGTGGTGCGGGGCCAGAGAAGATCGTCGCGCTGCTCCTGCCGCATTCGGCGGAGATGGTGATCGCGATCCTCGGCGTGCTCAAGGCGGGGGCCGCGTATCTCGCCATCGACGTGGAGTATCCGCAGCAACGCATCGACCTCATGCTGAGGGAAGCGAAGCCCGCGGTCGTGCTGAAAGAGCTGCCGTTCTCCGCCGCAGAGGCTGCTCCGCCCAGAGCGTTGCTGCCGGAGCATCCCGCCTACGTGGTTTTCACCTCCGGCTCCACGGGCGTGCCGAAGGGGATTCTGGTCGAGCACCGCAACGTCGTGAACCTGCTGCGGCGGCATTCCGACGATCTCCATCCACTGCTGGAGCGCCGGACCCGCGTGGTGCACGTCGCCTCGTGGTCCTTCGACGCCGCAACGGACTCGTTGCTGTGGTTGCTGGGCGGGCATGAGCTGCACGTGGTGGGCGACGACGTGCGACGTGATCCCGAAGCGCTTGTCCAGTACGTGCGTGCGGAGCGCATTGACTGCCTCGAAACGTCGCCGTCGTACTTCCAGCACCTCATGGCACTCGGAGTCGACACCGCTGTGGTCCTGCTCGGCGGAGAAGCCGTTCCAGATCCATTGTGGACAGAGTTGAGACGCAGCTCTGTGCGGGCGTACAACTTCTACGGTCCGGCTGAGTGCACGGTGAACACGGTGATCGCTGACGTGCGTGAAACGGCGCAGCCCGTCATCGGTCGACCGATTCGCAACACGCGGGCCCATGTCCTGGACGGGCACCTCCAGCCGGTGCCACCAGGTGTGGTCGGAGAGCTTTATCTTGCGGGGGAACAGGTCTCGCGGGGCTATCTCGGTCGTCCTGCTCTCACGGCGCAACGCTTCATCGCGGATCCCTTTGCCGGTGACGGAACGCGTCTCTACCGCACGGGTGACCTGGCCCGGTGGAATCGCGATGGAACACTGTCCTTCATCGGCCGTGCTGATGACCAGGTGAAGGTCCGCGGAATCCGGATCGAGCCCGGCGAGATCGAGGCGGTATTGCTCGCTGATCCGGCCGTGGCGCAGGCAGTCGTGATCTCTCAGGGCGAAAGGCTGGTCGCCTATCTCGTACCGCGAGGAGCTGACCGTGACGTCCTGCCACGGTTGCGATCAGTCCTGCCCGAGTACATGGTGCCGTCGATCGCGGTGTGGATCGACGCCATCCCGTTGACTCCGCATGGGAAGGTCGACCGAGCAGCGTTGCCCACCCCGGAGCCGCCCAGGCCGGGACGCGCGCCGCGTACGCAGCGCGAACGAGTCCTGTGCGAACTCTTCGCGGAGTCGCTGGAACTGCCGGAGGTCGGCATCGACGACAACTTCTTCGAGCTGGGCGGGCATTCACTGCTCGCGATGCGTTTGACGGGCCGGATCAGATCAGTGCTTGGAGTCGATCTAGCTGCACGCGCGTTGTTCCGGACGCCCACCGTCGCCGGGCTCGCCGGTCCCGTCGATGCGGAACCGAACGCGCTGGCCGTCGTGCTTCCGTTGCGGGAGAAAGGGGATGGGGCGCCCGTGTTCTGCGTTCACCCGGTCTCCGGGCTCGGGTGGTGCTACTCCGGGCTGTTGCGCCACATCGATGGCGAACATCCGGTCTACGCCTTGCAAGCGCGAGGAATCGCGGAGCCGGACCGCTGTGCGGAGACCATTGACGAGATGGTGTCCGACTACCTCCATCAGATCCGCGCGGTCCGCCCTGAAGGCCCGTACCACCTGGTCGGCTGGTCGTTCGGCGGTGTGATCGCACAGGCGCTCGCGGCCCGGCTAGGCGCGGAGGTTGTTTCGCTCACGGTGCTGAGTGCCTATCCGCACAACGGTTCCGCGCCGGTGGACGAGCACACGGTCCTCGCTGGATTCCTCGCCAACCTCGGTCTGACGACGGACGAGAAGCAGCTGACTCGTGCCCGCGCCGCGGAGATCGTCGAGCGGATGGTGCACCTTGACCCCGACACGGTGTCGGCGCTGACGAAGTACGCGATCGGTGGTGTTCCAGTGGTTCGAAGCCTCGAAGGCCACGTTCCCGAGCGCTTCGAAGGTGACATGCTGTTCTTCACCGCCGGCCCGGAGGAGACCGCGACACCCTGGGCGCCTTACATCGGCGGGCGGATCGAAGAACACCGGATCGCCTGTGCGCACGCGGACATGATGCGTCCCGGACCGCTCGCCGAGATCGGCCCGATCATCGCCGGGAACCTGAGGTGGTCGCGATGATCTGGGGCTTTCCCGGTGTGCTGCTGTTCATGCTGGGGGAGGGGATCGACCAGGGCTTCCTCTCCGCCTACCTGTCGGATCGAGGAGTGTCGCTGCACTCGATCGCCATGCTGTTCACTGTGCGCGGTGTCGCAGTGGGTGTGGCGTCATGGCTTTCCGGTGCCCTTTCCGATCTGTGGGGCCCGCGCAAGGTGATGTGGGTGGGCAGCGTGATCTGGGCGGTGTTCCAGGTGCTGTTCCTCACCGTCGCACTGCCCACATTGGACTTCTCGCTGCTGCTGGTCAGCTTCGCGTTGCGCGGCTTCGGCTTTCCGTTGTTCGCCTTCGCGTTCCTCACGTGGCTCACCGCGGTGACGCCGGAGCAACGACTGGGCCGCGCGGTCGGGTGGTTCTACTTCTGTTACGTCGGCGGGCTGCTGGTGTTCGGCGCGTTGTCGGCGAGCGTGCTCGTGCCGTGGCTGGGCACCTACCCGACGTTGTGGTTCGCCTTGCTGTGCATGGCCTGCGGCTGTCTCATGACGCTCTTGCTGGTGCGGGAGACCAGCGCGCCCGCGGCAACGGACAACCCGCTCGCGGTGCTGTTCGGCAGCGTGGCGATCCTGTGGCGCAATGGGAAAGTCGGCGTCGGCGCGGTGGTCCGCTGCATCTGCAGCTCGGCCTACGACGCCTATCCGGTGTTGATGCCGATCTTCTTCACCCAGACCATCGGGTTCAGCCTCGCCGAATGGCTGCGGCTGTCCTTCGTGATGTGCGCGACGACCATGGTGTGCAATCTGATCTTCGGTGCCGTCGGCGACCGGATCGGCTGGCGACGCACCATCGCGTGGTTCGGCGGAGTCGGCTGCGCGGTCACGCTCCTGCTGCTCTACTACGTTCCGTTGCTGGCAGGACAGCAGTACGCGCTCGCCCTGGTCGCCGCCGCGCTCAACGGGGCTCCGGCCGCCGCCTACGCCCCGCTGTCCGCTTTGGTGCCCGCGCTGGCTCCTGGGAACAGGGGGCAGGCAATGGCCGCGCTCAATTTGGGTGCAGGTGCGAGCATGCTTGTCGGCCCGGCCATCGTCGCCGCCTTCTTCCCGCTGGTCGGAATGGCCGGAGTTGTCTGGATTTTCGCCGGTCTGTACCTGCTCAGCGCGGTTCTGGTCGCCTTCCTGAAGCCTTCCTGAACGAATTTCGCTACATTCGCGTCCGTGGAAGAGCGCACCCTGGCCGTACCGGCCTCAGTGGACAGTCCGGTCCGGCCGCGGCCGCCCAAGAGCCGGCTCGCCGCCTGGCTGCTGCAGAACCGGGTACAGCCGGTCGGCCCGGAGACCGGGGAGGGCCACGGCACACCCCAGTCCTGGTGGAAGGTCATGTGCCTGACCGGCGTCGACTACTTCTCCACGCTGTCCTACCTGCCCGGCATCGCCGCGCTCGCGGCGGGCGCGCTGTCCCCGCTCGCGACGCTGCTGATCGTGGCGCTGACGCTGCTCGGCATGCTGCCGATGTACCGCAGGGTGGCCAGGGAGAGCCCGCACGGCCAGGGCTCGGTCGCCATGCTGGAGGACCTGCTGCCGTTCTGGCGCGGCAAGGTCTTCGTGCTCGTCCTGCTCGGGTTCGTCGCCACCTCGTGGATCATCACCATCACCCTGTCCTCGGCCGACGCCACCGTGCACGCATTGGAGAACCCGCTGGCGCCGGAGTTCCTGCACGGGCAGGAGGTGCTGATCACCGTCGTGCTGCTGCTGGTGCTCGGCGGGGTGTTCCTGCTCGGCTTCAGCGAGGCGGTCGGCGTGGCCATCCCGCTGGTCGCGATCTTCCTGCTGCTCAACGCGATCACCGTGGGCGCGGCCGTGGTGGAGCTGTTCACCTCGCCGGTCGCGGTGTCCTCGTGGTGGGACGCGCTCACGCACAGCCCCGGCGGCCTGCCCGGCGCGATCGGCGCCGCCGTGCTGGCGTTCCCGATGCTGGTGCTCGGGCTCTCCGGGTTCGAGACCGGTGTCAGCATGATGCCGCTGGTCGCCGCGAAGGGCGAGACCGAGCGCGAGCGGCTGGACAACCGCATCCGCAACACCCGCAAGCTGCTCACCGCCGCCGCGGTGATCATGTCGGTGTACCTGGTCGCGACGAGCTTCGTGACCACGATGCTCATCCCGGGCCCGGAGTTCGCCCCCGGCGGCAAGGCGAACGGGCGGGCCATGGCCTACCTGGCGCACCAGCAGCTCGGCGAGGGCTTCGGCACCGTATACGACATCAGCAGCATCCTGATCCTGTGGTTCGCAGGCGCCTCCGCGATGGCCGGGCTGATCAACATCGTGCCCCGCTACCTGCCCTCCTACGGCATGGCGCCGGACTGGGGGCGCGCGGTGCGGCCGGTGGTGCTGGTCTACACCGCGATCAGCATCGGCATCACCATCGCCTTCGGCGCCGACGTCAACGCGCAGTCCGGCGCCTACGCGACCGGCATCCTGGCGATGATGGTCTCCGGCTCGGTCGCGGTGACCATCTCCGCGGCCCGGCACCGCCAGCGCGGGGCGCTGTTCGGCTTCGGCGTGCTGACCCTGGTGCTGCTCTACGCCCTGGTGGAGAACGTGATCGAGAAGCCGGACGGCATCGCGATCTCGGCGGTGTTCATCGCGGGCATCGTGGTCATCTCGCTGATCTCCCGGGTCAGCCGCACCACCGAGCTGCGCGCGGAGCGGATCGAGTTCGACGAGGCCGCGCGGCGCTTCGTCACCGACTCGCTGGACCACGACTCCGCGCTGAACATCATCGCCAACCAGCGGCAGGCCGGGGACAACGCCGAGTACTCGGCCAAGGAGGCCGCCCAGCGCGGGATGAACCCGGTCCCCGGCGCCGCCGACGTGCTGTTCCTGGAGATCGACGTGGTGGACCCGTCGGACTTCAGCGACGTGCTGCGGGTGCGCGGGGTGGAGATCGACGGGCACCGCGTCCTGCGCGCGGACAGCCCGGCGGTGCCCAACGCCATCGCCGCGATCCTGCTGGCGCTGCGGGACACCACCGGGGTGCGGCCGCGCTGCCACTTCGAGTGGTCGGAGGGCAACCCGCTCACCCACCTGTTCCGCTACCTGATCCTCGGCAAGGGCGACACCGCGCCGGTGGTCCGGGAGATCCTGCGCACGGCGGAGGAGAACCCGGACCGCCGGCCCGGCATCCACGTCGGCGGCTAGAAGGCGTTCACCCCGGTCAGCTCCGCCGACAGCGCCCACAGCCGCGCGGCCTCGTCGCGGTCGATCGCGTAGCTGCGCACGCCGGGCGCGTCGTCGTCGGAGACCTCGGCGACCTCGCAGTCCTCGCAGTAGACGCCGCCCAGCTCGGCCAGCCGCGGTGAGGTCGCGGCCCAGACCTGGGTGGACGCACCCTGTTCCGGGGTCTTGAAGGACGGGATCAACGCGTTGCCGTCCTCGTCGATCCAGCCCAGCTCGACCTGCTCGGCCTTGGGCAGGTGGCGCTGCAGCGGCGTCAGGATGCCGCCGGGGTGCAGCGAGAAGGACTGCACGCCGAAGGCGTTGAGCTGCACCGCGAACAGGATGTTGGCGGTCTTCGCCTGGCCGTAGGCCGCCCACTTGTCGTAGCCGCGCTCGAAGTGCACGTCGTCCCACCGGATCGGCGAGCGTCGGTGCCCGGCCGAGGACACCGACACGACCCTCGCGCCCGGGTTCAGCGCGGGCACGAGCCGGTTGGTCAGCGCGAAGTGACCGAGGTGGTTGGTGGCGAACTGCGCCTCCCACCCCGGACCGACGCGGGTCTCCGGGCACGCCATGATCCCGGCGTTGGTGATCAGGATGTCGATGCGCCGTCCCGCAGCCAGGAACCGCTCCGCGAAGCCGCGGACGCTGTCCAGGTCACCGAGGTCCAGCTCGTCCACCTCCGCGATGTCACCGACCGCCTCCTCGGCCGTGGCGCGCCGCCGCGCCGGGACGACCACCGTGGCGCCGGCGCGGGCCAGGGCGCGAGTGGTCTCCAATCCCAGACCGGAATAGCCGCCGGTGACGATCGCCAGCCTGCCGGTGAGGTCGATACCGTCGAGCACCTCGTCGGCGGTGCTCCTGGCCCCGAACCCGGAGCCGATCTTGTGCTGAGCCGTTGTCATGCCATCGAGGCTAGGAATTGGAGCGCGCTCCAAGTCAAACGCGAGGGGGTAGGGATGATCTGTCTGGTCACCGGCGCTTCGTCGGGCATCGGCCATGCCACCGCACTGGAGCTGCTGCGCGCGGGGCACGTCGTCTACGCGGTGGCGAGGCGGTTGGAGCGCATGGACGACCTGCGCGAGGCGGGCGCGCACACCATGACCGTGGACATCACCGACGAGGTGGCGACCGAGCGCGTCGTGCGCACGATCCTTGAGGAGCAGCACCGGATCGACGTGGTGGTCAACAACGCCGGGATCGCGGTGCACGGAGCGGTCGAGGACGTTCCGCTCAAGCGCGCCCGTGAGCTGTTCGAGGTGAACCTCTTCGGCGCGGGGCGGCTGACCCAGCTGGTGCTCCCGTCGATGCGCGCGCAGCGGTCAGGCACGATCGTGAACATCTCCTCGGTCGGCGGCGAGATCGCCCTCCCGCTCGGTGCCTGGTACTACGCGTCCAAGCACGCCCTCGAAGCGTTCTCCGACTCGCTGCGCCAGGAGGTCGGCCGGTTCGGCATCGGCGTCGTGGTCGTCCAGCCCGGCCTGATCGCCACGGAGATCCAGGACGGCACCGCGGCGGAGCTGCGCGAACTGTCCGGTCAGGGCGCGTACGCCCGGCTCGCCGAGGCGATGGCGGCGCGCACGGAGTCCGGGCAGGCACAGCGGCACAAGCTCTCCGATCCCTCAGTGGTGGCACGCGCGGTCCTCGCCGCGGTCACCGCGGACCGGCCGAAGTCGCGCTACGCGGTGGGATACCTGGCCAAGCCCCTGCTGTGGCTCAACCGGCTGTTCTCCGACCGCCGGTTCGACAAGATCGCCACACGCAGGCTGGACCGTTGACCTCAACCGAGGTTGAGTTCCTACGGTCGGTCCCATGGAGTACTCACACAGCGATGACCAGCTCGCGGGGCAGCCGATCGGCTACTGGGCGTGGGCCGCGCACAAGGCCGCGGTCACCTTCATCCGGACCGCCCTCGCCGAGCACGACCTCACCCAGCCGCGGTGGTGGGTGCTGAACCAGCTGGCCGAGGGGGACAAGACCCGCGCCGAGGTGACCTCGGTCCTGGAGGGCTACCTGGACGTCGGCGCGGACCTGCAGCCGGAGATCGACGCCGTGCTCGACCGGGGCTGGGCCGTCTCCGGTCCCGGTGGGCTGGCGCTCACCGAGGACGGCAGGGCGCTGCACACGAAGATCGCGCTGCTGCAACGGGACCTGCGGGCGCGCATCCACGAGGGGATCCCGGACGAGGAGTACGTGCGCGCGCTCAAGGTCCTCCAGCGCATGATCCACAACGTTGGCGGGGCCGCGTGGCACCACTGACTTGCGTTGGAGCGCGCTCCAACTCCTAGGTTCAGTGGCGAACACCGAGTCGAGAGGTAGTGAGTCACGATGGAGATCCGTGAACTGGGGCGGCAGGGACTGCGGGTGTCGGCCCTCGGGCTGGGGTGCATGGGGATGAGCCGGTCCTACGGCACCCCGGACGACACCGAGTCGATCGCCACCATCCACCGCGCGCTCGACCTGGGGTGCACCTTCTTCGACACGGCCGAGATGTACGGGCCGTTCGTCAACGAGGAGCTGCTCGGCCGGGCGCTGCGCGGCAGGCGCGACGAGGCGGTCGTGGCCACCAAGTTCGGCTGGGAGTTCGACGAGAACGGCAAGCAGGGCGAGCTCAACAGCCGTCCCGAGCACATCAGGTGGGTCGTCGAGCAGTCGCTGCGGCGGCTGGAGACCGACCACCTCGACGTGCTCTACCAGCACCGGGTGGACCTGAACGTGCCGATCGAGGACGTCGCGGGCGCGGTCGGTGAGCTGGTCGAGGCGGGGAAGGTGCGCTACTTCGGCATGTCCGAGGCCGGGGCGAACACGATCCGGCGCGCGCACGCGACCTTCCCCGTTTCGGTGCTGCAGAGCGAGTACTCGCTGTGGGAGCGGGACATCGAGGCGGAGATCCTGCCGGTGCTGCGGGAACTGGGCATCGGCCTGGTGCCGTACGCGCCGCTGGGCCGGGGCTTCCTGACCGGGGACGCGATGCGCGCGGAGGACTACCCGGAGACCGACTACCGCCGCACGGACCCCCGGTTCCAGGGCGCGAACTTCGACGCCAACATGGCCGCGGCCACCTCGGTGCGCGAGATCGCCGAGCGCAAGGGGGCCACGCCCGCCCAGATCGCGCTCGCCTGGCTGCTCAGCCGCGGTGAGGACGTGGTGCCGATCCCCGGGACCAAGCGGCGGGAGCGGCTGGAGGAGAACCTGGCCGCGGCGGAGATCGAGCTGGGCGCCGACGACCTCGCGGCGCTCGACCTGGGCGAGACGGCCGGGCCGCGCTACCCGGAAGCCTTTCTGTCGATGAGCGGCCGGTAGTCGCGGCGAAATAGCCTCCCGGAGCCCCGGGAGGCTATTTCACCATCCTTTTCAGAAAGTCACGTCACCGCACTGGTAGAAAGCGTTGCCGGTATCGGCGATATCCCACACGGCGAGGATCAGGTGCCGTCCGGTCCGCGCGGGCAGCTTTCCGGTGTGGGTCACCGTCGAACCGGGCCGGGCCCCGTTGAAGTTCACCGTGTAGAACGGCGCCGGGTCCAGCGCGGCGCGGGTGAGCGGTGCGGCCGGGTTCCAGCCGTCGCGGGTGATGAAGTAGCGGAACGAGGTGGTCGCGTGCGGCGCGGTCAGGGTCCAGCTGAACGTCAGGTTCTGCCCGGAGCTGACCTTCCGCGCGGGCCACGATCCGCCGCGCGGGTCGTCCAGCTGCGCGAACTGTCCCAGGCCACCGGCGCAGATGCGGCCGTCACCCGGTCCGCGGGCGGGGAAGCCCTTCGGGCCCTCCACGCTCTGCGGTTCCCACTGGATCGGCCCGCAGTTGGACACCGCGCCGGTCTTGCACAGGTAGGCCCGGCTCGGGACGTTGGTCGTGTAGCCGTGCGCGCCGGCCACGCCGGTGAGCACGAGCGGAAGGGCCACGCAGGCCGCGGCCACCGCGCTGATCCGTCCAAGAATCTTGCTTGCCACCGATACTCCTCATGCTGAGCAGGATGAAGCATGATCGCGGCGGCGGAGAATTCGCAGGGAATAGGACCGTAGCGGACGGTGCGACGGTAGCCGTACCGCCACAAGCGTGTCTTTTCCGTTGCTCTTCGCGCAATGACAAGGGCCCGTCCGATCATTTCGGACGGGCCCTCGTGCGGGATCGGTACTAGCTGACCGTCGCCTTGATGAACTTGACTTCCTTCTTGGGCTTGCCGCCACCCGGGTTCGGGTCGAAGGAGCCGTCGTGCCCGGCGCGGGCGACGTCGTCGACGAGCTTCAGGCCGTCCTCGCCGATGGTGCCGAAGACGCTGTAGTCCGGGCTCAGCGCGGCGTTGCCGTAGACGATGAAGAACTGGCCGCCGGTGCTGTTCGCGGCGCTGGTCTTGGCCATCGCCAGGTAACCGCGGCCGTAGGTGAGCTCGGGCCAGACCTCCTCGGCGAAGGCGTAGCCGGGACCGCCTGAGCCGTCCGGGTTCGGTGCGCCGCACTGCAGCATCTGCAGGCCCTCGGTGCTGATCCGGTGGCAGACCGAGTCGTTGTAGTAGCCCTGGTTGACCAGGCTGATCATGCTGTTCACCGCGCACGGGGCCAGCGAGCGGTCCAGCGTCAGCGGCAGGGTGCCGATGTTGGTCTCGATGTTGACCTTGACCGTGCCGGTGGAGGAGATGTCCTTGCCCTCGGGGGCCTTCGCGCCCTTGGCGGCGGGCTCGCCCTGGGTGGGCTTGTACTCGCAGGTCACCTTCGGGGGCAGCGGAGTCGGCCGGGTGGCGGGCTTGGCGAGCTCGGTCGGGATCTCCAGCGGCTTCGCGGCCGGCTCGGTCTCCGTCGGCATCGTCGTGATCCAGAAGATCAGCGCGACGACCAGGACCGTTCCGCCGACGGCGGAGGAGATTCCGATGACGCGGCGCCGCTTGGCGCGCTGGGCGCGACGCTCCAGCTGACGCGCCAGTTTCCGCTTCGCGGCCTGGCGGCGCTGCTCGTTGCTCGGCACAGTGCTCCCTCCCGAGGATCGTGCGTGACGGGGCAGTCTAGGGAACACGGTGTGAACCCGGTGTGGCACGCCGCCCCGTTAGGCTGACGCCGAAATTCTCTCCTGTCCGTGAACACCGCTTTCCCGGAGGTCTCCACTGTGCTCGTCGCAGGCTTCCCGGTCGGCGCGCTGCAGGCCAACTGCTTCCTGCTCGCCCCGGCCGAAGACGCCGACTGCGTCATCATCGACCCAGGTCAGGACGCTGTCGAACCGATCGAGGAGGCCCTGCGCAAGCACCGGCTGACGCCGGCGGCGGTGCTGCTCACCCACGGCCACTTCGATCACGTCTTCTCCGCCGCCGAGGTGTGCCGGGCGCACGGGGTGCCCGTCTGGATCCACCCGGAGGACCGGGCCATGCTCGCCGACCCCGCGCGCGCACTCGGCCCGACGGCCACCGCGCTGTTCGGCGGCCGGATCGAGATGGCCGAACCGGACGAGGTCCGCGAGCTGGCCGGGGACTCCGTGCTGGAGCTGGCCGGCCTGAGCTTCACCGTCGACCACACGCCGGGGCACACCAAGGGCTCGGTCTGCTTCCGCATCAGCACCGAGGAGGGCGGCAGTCTGCTGTTCTCCGGCGACACCCTCTTCGCGGGCTCCATCGGCCGCACCGACCTGCCCGGAGGGGACACCGAGGAGATCATGCGGTCGCTGAAGGAGAAGATCCTGCCGCTGCCCGACGACACCGTGGTCCTGCCCGGGCACGGCCCCGCGTCGACGATCGGCCGGGAACGCGTGACCAACCCGTTCCTCTCCGGCGGTGGCGCGTCCTTCCCCACCAGGGGGCTGTGAGTGGTTCCGCTCGATCTCCTCTCGCCCGACCTGCTGCGCAGGCGCGCGCTGCTGGTGGGCTTGGCCGGTGGCCTGATCGCGGCGCTGCTCGGCGTCCTCGTCGCGCTGCTGCTCGACCCCGTGGCCGGACTCGTCCTGTTCGTGGTGCTCGCGCTCCCGCCGTCGCTGCTCTCGTTCGCCGAGTCCCGCAAGCGCAGCTGGCTGGACGGGCGCGTGCTCACGGTGCGCGGCCTGAGCACCACCAGCGCCGACCTCGCCGAGGTCACCGACCTGGGCGTGCTGGTCAGTCAGGCGAAGGGCCTGCGCACGGTCAGCCTGCTGGTCACCGCGGGCGGCAGGACGATCTCGGTCGGGCTCGCGATCTACGCCGAGGACCGGCTGCGGGAACTGGAGCCCCTGGCCCTGCGCAAGCTCGCCGACGCGCTCAGCGCCACAGGGCAGCCCCACGCGCTGCTGTTCTCCGAGCTGCTGGTCGCGCAGTTGCGCGCGGAGGCGAGGGAGGCCGCGCTCGACGAGCGGCCGCTGTTCGTGCTCGCGGCGGCGGCCGAGGAGGGCAAGCTCGCGCAGCGGATCGCCCCCGAGGTGGTGTCAAAGCTCGTCGCCTCCCTGTGAACCGTCTCCCCGCGAACCTTGCGGCCCGTTCGAACACGTGTTCGAATCATAGTCATGAGGTGGGACAGCCAGCGCGACGACCGGATGACCGCGACCCTGCCGGGGGCTGGAGTACTCCACCACCCCGACGCCGGGCTTCGCCGACGTCACCTTCCACGAGGTCCGGGCGAAGTCGGTGCTGTCCAAGGTGGCGGGCGGCTCGTCGATGCCGTTCGGCTGGACGGTCAACCCGTACCGAGGCTGCTCCCATGCCTGTACTTATTGCTTCGCCAGGGATTCGCACACCTACCTCGACCTCGACTCCGGCCGGGACTTCGACACGCAGGTCATCGTCAAGATCAACGCACCCGAGGTGCTGGCCGCGCAGCTGCGCTCGCCGAAGTGGACGCGGGAACACGTCGCGATGGGCACGAACACCGATCCCTACCAGCGCGCCGAGGGTCGTTACCAGCTCATGCCGGGGATCATCCGCGCGCTCGCCGACGCGCGGACGCCGTTCTCGATCCTGACCAAGGGCACGGTGATGTCGAGGGACATCCCGCTGCTGGCCGAGGTCGGCCAGCGGGTGCCGATCGGGATCGGCGTGTCGATCGCGCTGCTCGACCGTGAGCTGCAGGCCTCGCTCGAACCGGGGACGGCCAGCCCGCAGGCGCGCCTCGAACTGGTCCGGCGGGTGCGCGAGGCCGGGCTCCCGTGCGGCGTGTTCGTCGCCCCGGTGCTGCCCTGGCTGACCGATTCGGTGGCACGGCTCGACGACCTGCTGGCCTCCGTCCGCGAGGCCGGGGCGACGGGGGTGACGGTGCTGCCGCTGCACCTGCGGAAGGGCGCGCGCGAGTGGTTCTTCGCGTGGCTGGCGCGCGAACGCCCGGACCTCGTCGCGGGCTACCACCGCGTCTACGGCAGGGGCAGCTACGCCGATCCGCGCTACCGGCGCTGGCTGGGCGAGCGGGTGGCGCCGTTGCTGCGCAGGCACGGCCTCCAGCAGGGCATGGGCAGGTCCAGTGCCGGAGACGTCGCGGACCTGTGGCCGGAGGGCGCGTTGCCGGAGGCGCTCAACCCGGCGAATCTGCGGCAGGAGCAGCTGACGCTCCTGTAGGAATCCTGTGGTTTTCCACAGCAGACCCGGCGGTTTTCCGCAATGCCCACCCCGGCCCGCCCTTCCTAGATTCGTCGGCATGACCACCGCGACGGCGACCCCGGACCTGGTCCGGCTCTTCCTCAACGAGATCAGCAAGGTCGACCTGCTGCGCGCCGACGAGGAGGTGGAACTGGCCAAACGCGTCGAGGCGGGCCTGTACGCCGCGGAACTGTTGCGCGGCAACGACAAGCGCACGGTGCGCGAGCGCGCCGAGCTGCGCTGGCTGGAGCGCGATGGGCGGCAGGCGAAGCGTCAGCTGCTGGAGGCGAATCTGCGCCTGGTGGTCTCGCTGGCCAAGCGACATACCGGTCGGGGTCTGCCGCTGCTGGACCTGATCCAGGAGGGCAACCTCGGCCTGATCCGCGCGGTGGAGAAGTTCGACTACACCAAGGGATACAAGTTCTCCACCTACGCGACGTGGTGGATCCGCCAGGCGGTCACCCGGGCGCTGGCGGACCAGGCGCGGACCGTCCGGATGCCCGTGCACCTCGTCGACACCCTCAGCAAGATCAAGCGGGTGCAGCGCGATCTGCTGCGGTCGCTCGGCCGCGATCCGACGCCGGAGGAGGTGGCGCGGGAGGCTGGGCTCACCGTGGCGAAGGTGGAGGAGATCCGGCGGTGCGCCCTCGACCCGTTGTCGCTGGACATGCCCGTCGGTGAGGAAGGCAGTTCCCGGCTGGGCGACTTCATCGAGGACACCCGCGCGGTCGACGTGATCGAACTGCTGTCCTCGGAACGGATGCGCAAGCAGCTGGACGCCGTCCTGGACACGCTGTCGGAGCGCGAGGCTGGGGTGCTGCGGCTGCGATTCGGCCTCTCCGGGGGCGAACCCCGGACTCTGGGGCAGATCGGGGCGGTCCTCGGCCTGACCCGGGAACGCATCCGGCAGATCGAGGTCAGGGCACTGTGCAAGCTGCGCCACCCGTCACGGTCACAGGCCCTGCTCGTCCACCTCGACTAGGTCGTGTCCTGCAAGTCATCGCAGCCACGGCACGATCGCGGCGATGACGAGTTCGGCTTGGGAGTAGGCGGCGCGTTTGGCGTAGTGGGTGGCGAGGTCGCGGAACTGTTTGAGTCGGTTGGAGCAGCGTTCGACCACGTTGCGCTGCTTGTACAACTCGGCGTCGAAGGCGGGAGGTCGCCCACCACATGAGCCTTGGGCTGCGCGGCGGGCGATCTGATCTGTGCGTTCCGGGCTGACGAAGGTAATCCCTCGCCGACGTGACGCTTGCCGGGTCGAGGGATGTGAGTACGCCTTATCCGCGATCACCGCGCCCGGCCGCGATCGCGGATGTCCCGGCCCGTCACGCCGGATGCGGATGCCCTCAAGCAGCGGCAGCAACTGCGGGTTGTCCCCGGCCTGCCCGGCGGTGCGCAACACCCGCATCGGCAGGCCCCGCCCGTCGACCGCGAGGTGGATCTTGGTGCTCAGTCCTCCTCGTGACCGCCCCAGTCCTTCACCCGCGACCGCGAGGGCTTCGACTTCGGCGCCGCAGCCCCCTTTTTCCGGGCTCCGGTCGCGTGCTGATGAGCCCGCACAACGCTGGAGTCCACATTGATCACCCACTCGAGCTCGCCGACGGAGTCGTCCTTGACGATCACCTCGTCCAGGATCTTCTGCCAGGTACCGTCCTTGGTCCACAACCGCAACCGCTCATGCGCGGTCTTCCACGGCCCATACCGTTCCGGCAGATCACGCCACGGCGCACCGGTCCGCAGCTTCCACAGAATCGCGTTGATCACCTGCCGGTGATCACGCCGCCGCCGACCACCAGACACCGGCGGCAGCAACGGCTCGATCACCGCCCACGCCCCGATCGGTCAACTCACCCCGGCCCACCACACGCCACAACTACCAGACGGCCTGATCAACCGCTTACAGGACAGGGCCTAGGCCGTGTTCCGCGCAGGCGGCCAGTCCCGCGCGAGCAAGCCGAAAAGGAGGTCGTCTGTCCATTCACCCTTGATCCAGGTGAACTCCGGTCGGTGGCCTTCCCGGCGGAAACCGACGCGTTCCAGGAGGCGGGCCGACGCGGTGTTCCGCGCGTCGCACTCCGCCGAGACCCGCCGCAACCCTTGGGAGACAAGGAGGTGATCCACGACGCGTGATACCGCTTCGGTCGCGTACCCGCGTCCCTGGTGCTCCCTGGCGAAGGTGAAGCCGATCTCTGCCTGCATGCGGTTCTCGTGCAGGTTCACCCCGACGTCCCCGATCAGCGCATCGGTGCCGCGCAGCTCCACCGCGTACTGGAACCACCCCGGCGCATCCGGGTCGAGTCCGGCGAACTCGTCTACCAGCTCACATGCGTCTACTGTGGACAGAGGTGTTTCCCAGGGCTGGTAGCGCGCCACCTCCGGATCCGACCGGTAGGCGCAGAACACCGCGACATCGTCACCTCGGAAGCGCCGCAGTTCCAGCCGCTCGGTCAGCATGGGCTCCAGTATTTCGGATCTACGGCTCGGTGCGGCACGGGAGGGAAACCGAAGCGGCGCACGATGCCCCGCCCGGTCGTGCCGCCAGTGCGCGCTCCGGCCCACGCCGTTCCGGCGGTATCAGTCGGCGGGCGCGCCGAACCAGCGGAAGAGGTGGTCGTCCAGGTCCCGCTGATCCTCGCCGATCCAGGCGACGTGGCCGTCCGGGCGTAGCAGGACGCACGGAACATCCAGTGCCGCAGTGGGATCCGCGACGTAGTCGACCCGGTCCGACCAGCCGCCGACGGTCAGGCGTTCGGTGCGGTCCAGCAGCAGGCCGCGGCCGTGATGCAGCAGACCGTAGAGACGGCCCTGTTTCACGTCGATGTCGCGCTGGCGGCGGCCGAGCAGGGCCGGGCCTTCGCCGAAGTCGTAGCGGATGCCGATCGCGATGATCTTCTCGATCAGGTGGCGGTTCACCTCGTCGAAGTCCATCAGCTCGGTGAGCAGCCTGCGCACCGCCCGCGGACCCGGTTCGGTGGACAGCAGTTCCATCTGGGCGCGGGTGTTGTCCAGGACGTCCTCGGCGACCGGATGACGTTCGGCCTGGTAGCTGTCCAGCAGGGTTTCCGGTGCCCAGCCGCGGATCTGTGCGGCCAGTTTCCAGCCGAGGTTGAACGCGTCCTGGACGCCCAGGTTGAGGCCCTGCCCGCCGATGGGCGGATGGATGTGTGCCGCATCGCCTGCCAGCAGCACCCGCCCGACCCGATAGCGTTCGGCCAGCCGCGTGGCATCCCCGAAACGGGACAACCAACGCGGTGAGTGCACACCGAAATCGGTTCCGGCGATGGCCCGCAGCTGCTGTTGGAAATCCTCCAGGGTGGGAGGTTCCGCGCGATCGCTGACTCCCGCGGCGGGGACCACGACGCGATAGACCCCTTCGCCGAAGGGCCCGAGACTGAAGGACTTGGTCGTCTCGTGGATTTCGGTCACCTTGGCAGCGATCTCCTCCTGCGGCACGCCCACCTTCATCTCGCCCATCAGCGTCTCGGTTCGCGAGGGTTCGCCGGGGAAGCCGACGCCGAGCAGTGTGCGCACCGTACTGCGCGCGCCGTCGCAGCCGACGAGATAACGCGCACGCAGCTGTTCGCCGTCGCCCAGTTCGACGGTCACGCCCTCGCCGTCCTGCTCAAGACCAGTGACCGCACAACCGTGCCGAACCTGCGCACCCAGTTCGGTCGCACGTTCTTCGAGCAGGCGAACGATGACCGGCTGCGGGATGCCCAGCAGATAGGCGTGCGCGGTGTCCAAGCCCTTGGGTGCGGGTTTGGCGATGGCGGCGAAGAATCCGGCGGCCGGACGCTGCCTGCCGTGTTCGAGGAGGCGGTCCAGTAGTCCGCGCATCGCCATCAGCTCGAGACTGCGAACGTGCAGGCCGACGATGCGGACGAACGACACCGGCTCGGTTTCCTTTTCCAGAACCAGTACCCGCACATCGTGCAGGCGCAGCTCGGCGGCCAGCATCGCGCCAGTCGGCCCGCACCCGGCGATGATCACATCGAACATCAGGGGCGCGGTCGACGACGGCTCGGCGGTGAACTGCTGAGAGTGCATAGGTGTTGCCCTTCGGGAGTGCGTTCTTGGCGAAGCGCTCCCGGCGACACCCGTGTCAATCGCCGGCCGTGACGGGATGGGGGAGCACCCACAGCGCTACAGCGTTCATGGGTCTCACCTCCTCGGGCGATGTCACGGTCCAGCGCAAGCTACAAGCCCGGCCTGCACACCGTCCAACCCTTTCCCGGCAACGCGATCGCGACTCCGTAGGGGCCCGGCGAATCCGGCGTGAGCGGAGAGAGCGTCACGGGCTGACCGAGCTGCTGACAACCGATGAACTAACAAGCAGGCTTGACTGTTTGTTAGTTGGAGGTGAGACTCGGCTCGTGTCCGAGACCGCGACCGCACCCGCGACCACCCGGCAACGCCAGGCCGACCGCAGCCGGGAGACCAGGCGAAAACTCATGGTCGCCACGGTGGAGTGCCTGGTGGAGCGAGGCTGGGCGGGCACGACGACGACTCTGGTCGCCGAGCGCGCCGGGGTCTCGCGAGGCGCCCAGCTGCACCACTTCCCGACCCGGGCCGAGTTGGTCACCGCCGCCGTCGAGCACGTGGGTGCGGAGAGCGTGCAGGTGCTGCGCGAGCGGGCTGCCGAGATCAGCGGCTCCGACGAGCGCACGGTCGCCGTGGTCGGCCTGATCGCCGACTTCTTCGCCAGCCCGCTGTTCACCGCCGCCCTGGAACTGTGGGTGGCCGCGCGCACCGATGCCGAACTACACAAGGTCGTGCTCCCGCTCCAGGCCCGCCTCGGTCGGGAGACCCACCGGCTCGCGGTGGAGTTGCTCGGCGTCGACGACTCCGACGCCGCGGTACGGGTGGCCGTGCAGACCACGCTCGACCTGGCTCGGGGACTGGCGCTGGCGGCGCAGCTCTCCGACGACACCCGCCGCCGCGAGCGGATCGTCCGGCACTGGGCGAGGACGCTCGACCGGGACCTCGCCAACGCCGCCGCTCACAAGCGCACCGATCAGCAGACCTCCGAGGACGAGGGGAACCGATGACGGACCTGATCGCGCTGTCGGCCGACCTGCGCGCCGAGGGCGACGAGCTCGATGCCCTGGTCGCGGGCCTCGACGACCAGAGCTGGCGCACGCCGACGCCCGCTGAGGGGTGGACCGTGGCGCACCAGGTCTCCCACCTCGCGTGGACGGACCGGCTGTCCGTGCTGTCGATCCGCGACCCGCAGCAGTTCACCGCCGAGCTGGGCGACGCGCTGGCCGATCCGACCGGCTTCGTGGAGGCCGGAGCCGCCGAAGGCGCGGTCGAGGACCCGGCGGAGCTGCTGCGCCGATGGCGCCGTGGGCGCAGCGAGCTGACCGCGGCGCTCGCGCTCGCCGACCCGGACACCAAGCTGCCCTGGTTCGGCCCGCCGATGAAACCGCTGTCCATGGCCACAGCGCGAATCATGGAAACCTGGGCGCACGGCCAGGACGTCGTGGACGCGCTCGGCGCCACCCGCCGCCCCACCGCCCGGCTGCGGCACATCGCCCACCTCGGCGTGCGCACGCGGGGATTCGCCTTCCAGGCCAACGGAATGTCCGCACCCGAGGACCCGGTCCGGGTGGAGCTGACCGGACCGGAGGGCGCGGTCTGGTCGTGGGGACCGGAGGACGCGGAGCAGCGGGTCACCGGCTCGGCGCTGGACTTCTGCCTGCTCGTCACCCAGCGGCGCCACCTCGACGACCTCGACGTGACCGCGACCGGAGAGGTGGCGCGGACATGGCTGGGCATCGCCCAGGCCTTCGCCGGTCCACCCGGTGGCGGCCGGACGGCGGGGCAGTTCTCATGAGTGCGGTCAGCTCTCCTCTCCTGATCGGCAATGCCTCGGGCTTCTACGGAGACCGGTTCAGCGCGGTGCGCGAGATGCTCGACGGCGGCCCGCTGCACGTGCTCACCGGCGACTACCTGGCCGAGCTGACCATGCTCATCCTCGGCCGGGACCTGATGAAGGACCCCAAGCTGGGCTACGCCAAGACCTTCCTCCGGCAGATGGAGACCGGCCTCGGGCTGGCCAAGGACAAGGGCGTGCGGATCGTCGCCAACGCGGGCGGCCTCAACCCGGCCGGGCTCGCCGACGCCCTGCGCGAGCTGGTGGACCGCCTCGGCCTCGCGATGTCGGTGGCCCACGTCGAGGGCGACGACCTGCGGGGGCGGGCCGCCGAGCTGGGCCTCGGTGAACCGCTGACCGCCAACGCCTACCTCGGTGCGCAGGGCATCGCCGAGTGCCTGCGCGCGGGCGCGGACGTGGTGGTGACCGGCCGGGTCACCGACGCGTCCCTGGTGGTCGGGCCCGCGATCGCGCACTTCGGGTGGAGCGCGCATGACCTGGACCAGCTCGCCGGTGCCACCGCCGCGGGCCACGTCCTGGAGTGCGGGGCGCAGGCCACCGGCGGCAACTACTCGTTCTTCACCGAGATCGCCGACCTCGACCGTCCGGGATTTCCCCTCGCGGAGCTGCACTCCGACGGCAGCTCGGTCATCACCAAGCACCCGGGCACCGGGGGAGCGGTGACCGTGGACACCGTCACCGCGCAGCTGCTCTACGAGATCGGCGGGCCGAGCTATCCGGGCCCGGACGTGACCGCCCGTTTCGACACCGCCGAACTGACCCAGGAGGGCCCGGACCGGGTCCGGATCTCCGGCGTCCGCGGTTTTCCACCTCCTTCCACGCTGAAGGTCTGCCTGAACACCGTCGGGGGGTGGCGCAACACCACCACGTTCGTCCTCTGTGGACTGGACGTCGAGCCGAAGGCCGACCTCGTCCGGCGCCAGCTCGAGTCCGCGATCGGAGCGGAGGGCCTGACCTGGACCCTGGCCCGCACCGATCACGCCGACGCCGAGACCGAGGAGACGGCGAGCGCCCTGCTCCACGTCACCATCAAGACCACGGATCCGAAGCGGGCCAAGGCCTTCTCCCGCGCCGCGGTCGAACTCGCGCTCGCGTCCTATCCCGGGTTCCACGTCACCGCTCCACCCGCCGACGGCACGCCCTTCGGCGTCTACCGCGCGGGTTACGTGCCCAGGGAGGCCGTCCCGCACGTCGCCGTGTTGCCCGGCGGCGACCGCGTCGAGATCGCCGAGGTCGGCCATGACCAGCCGGACCGGCTCCTCTCCTGGGACGACGAGATCCCGCCGTCACCGCAGGAACCGACCGAGAAGGCTCCCCTGGGCACTGTGTTCGGTGCGCGCTCAGGTGACAAGGGAGGCGATGCCAACCTCGGTGTGTGGGCGCGGTCCGACGCGGGCTTCCGGTGGCTGGTGCACGAACTCACCGTGGACCGGCTCCGCATGCTGCTGCCGGAAGTGGCCGATCTGGACGTGGAGCGCCACCAGTTCGCCAACCTGCGCGCGGTGAACTTCGTCGTGCACGGGTTGCTCGGTGAGGGGGTCGCCTCCTCGACCCGGTTCGATCCCCAGGCCAAGGCGCTGGGCGAGTGGCTGCGCGCCCGGGTGACCGATCTGCCGGTATCGGTGCTGACGGGGGAGCGATGAGCTTCGAAACCCCGGAACGGCAAGCACTTCGAGACTCCGTGCGCGCCTTCGTGGAGCACCGGGTCCGGCCGTACCTCGCGGACTGGGAACGCGCGGGCGAGGTCCCCCGTTCCCTGCACCGCGAGGCCGCCGACGCGGGACTGCTCGGCATCGGTTTCGACGAGAAGGTCGGCGGTGAGGGCGGCGATCTCGTCGATGTCTCCGTGGTCACCGAGGAACTGATCCGCGCGGGCGGCTCCTCGGGACTGGTCGCGGCGCTGTTCACCCATGGCATCGCGTTGCCGCACATCGCCGAGGCCGGCGGGGACGAGTTGATCGACCGGTTCGTGCGGCCGACCCTGGCCGGTGAGCTGATCGGCGCGCTCGCCGTGACCGAGCCGGACGGCGGTTCCGACGTGGCCGCTCTGCGCACCCGCGCGGTGCGCGACGGCGACCACTACTTGGTGAACGGGGCCAAGACCTACATCACCTCCGGGGCGCGGGCCGACTTCGTCACCACCGCGGTCCGGACGGGCGAGCCCGGCTGGGGCGGGGTGAGCCTGCTGGTGGTGGAGCGCGCTACGCCGGGGTTCACGGTCAGCCGCAGGCTGGAGAAGATGGGCTGGCACTGTTCGGACACGGCTGAGCTGTCCTTTGTGGACGCCCGAGTGCCGGCGCGGAACCTTGTCGGCGCGCAGGACAGCGGGTTCGCGCATCTCATGCGCCAGTTCCAGGTGGAGCGGCTCAGCCTTGCCGTGCAGGCGTACGCGACCGCGGAACGGTGCCTTGAGCTGACCCTGGCGTGGGTGCGCGACCGCTCGACCTTCGGCAGGCCGTTGGTGAGCCGTCAGCTGGTGCGGCACCGCCTGGTGGAGATGACCCAGCAGATCGAGCTGGCCAGGACCTACGTGCGCTCGGTGGTGCTGGACGTCGCGGAGGGCAAGGAGGTCGTGGCGCAGGTGTGCATGGCGAAGAACGCCGCCGTGCGGGCGTGCGACTTCGTGGTGGACGCGGCCGTGCAGCTGCACGGCGGCTTCGGGTACATGCGGGAGGCCGAGGTGGAGAGGCATTACCGGGACTCCCGGATCCTGGGCATCGGCGGTGGGGCGAGCGAGGTGCTCGCGGACCTGGCCGCCCGGCGGATGGGGTACACGGCGTGACCGTCTTGAAGTCCACAGTGGACACACAGGATCCCGGGCACCTGGCGCGCCGGGAGGCGATGCTCGCCAAGCTCGACGACCTGGCCGCGGAGCACGCCAAGGCGCTGGCGGGCGGCGGGCAGAAGTACGTCGACCGGCACCACAAGCGCGGGAAGATGCTGCCGAGGGAACGCATCGAGCTGCTGATCGACGAGGACTCCGCCTTCCTGGAGCTGTCCCCGCTCGCGGCCTGGGGCACCGACTACGCGGTGGGCGCGAGCGTGGTCACCGGCATCGGCGTGATCTCCGGTGTCGAGTGCCTGATCGTCGCCAACGACCCCACGGTGCGCGGCGGTGCCAGCAACCCGTGGACCCTGCGCAAGACCTTCCGCGCCACCGACATCGCCATGGCGAACCGGCTCCCGGTGGTCAACCTCGTGGAGTCCGGCGGCGCCGACCTGCCGAGCCAGAGCGAGATCTTCATCCCCGGCGGCAGGCTCTTCCGCGATCTCACCAGGGCGTCGGCGGCCCGCGTGCCCACGGTGACCCTGGTCTTCGGCAACTCCACCGCGGGCGGTGCCTACGTGCCCGGGATGAGCGACTACGTGGTGATGGTCAAGGAGCGCGCCAAGGTCTTCCTCGGCGGGCCGCCTCTGGTGAAGATGGCCACCGGCGAGGAGTCCGACGACGAGTCGCTGGGCGGGGCCGAGATGCACGCCAGGACCTCCGGCCTCGCCGACTTCCTCGCCGAGGACGAGCCGGACGCGCTGCGCATCGGCCGCCGCATCGTGGCCCGGCTGAACTGGCGCAAGCACGGGCCCGGCCCGGCGTCGCCGGTCGTCGAGCCGGTGCACGACCCCGAGGACCTGCTGGGCATCGTGCCGACGGACCTGCGCGAGCCGTTTGACCCGCGCGAGGTGATCGCGCGCCTGGTCGATGGCTCGGACTTCGACGAGTTCAAGCCGTCCTACGGGACGAGCCTGATCACCGGATGGGCCTCGCTGCACGGCTATCCCGTCGGGGTCCTGGCCAACGCCAGGGGTGTGCTGTTCAGCGCGGAAGCGCAGAAGGCGACGCAGTTCATCCAGCTCGCCAACGCCTCCGACACACCGCTGCTGTTCCTGCAGAACACCACCGGCTACATGGTCGGCAAGGACTACGAGCAGGCCGGGATCATCAAGCACGGCGCGATGATGATCAACGCGGTGTCCAACAGCACGGTCCCGCACCTGACCGTGGTGATGGGCGCCTCCTACGGGGCGGGCAACTACGGCATGTGCGGCAGGGCCTACGACCCCCGGTTCCTGTTCACCTGGCCCAACGCGAAGTCCGCGGTGATGGGGCCCGCCCAGCTGGCCGGCGTGCTCTCGATCGTGGCGCGGCAGGCGGCGGCCGCCAAGGGACAGCCCTACGACGAGCAGGCCGACGCCGGGCTGCGGGCCATGGTCGAGCAGCAGATCGAGGAGCAGTCCCTCGCGCCCTTCCTGTCCGGCCGCCTCTACGACGACGGCGTGATCGACCCCAGGGACACCAGGACCGTCCTCGGCATCTGCCTCTCCGCGATCCACAGCGCGGAGGTGGCCGGTGCCGAGCGGTTCGGCGTGTTCCGGATGTGAGGAGCGACAGTGATCTCCAGCCTGCTGATCGCCAACCGGGGCGAGATCGCCCGGCGGGTGATCGCGACCTGCCGGGTGCTCGGCATCCGCACCGTCGCGGTGTTCTCCGATCCCGACGCCGGCTCGCCGCACGTGCGGGAGGCGGACGTGGCGGTACGGCTGCCAGGCGCCGCCCCCGCGGAGACCTACCTCCGCGGCGAGCTGCTGATCCGCGCCGCCCGGGACGCGGGGGCCGACGCGGTGCACCCCGGGTACGGGTTCCTGTCGGAGAACGCGGAGTTCGCGCGCGCCGTCCTGGACGCGGGGCTGACCTGGGTCGGCCCGGCGCCGGAGGCGATCGAGGCCATGGGGTCGAAGGTCGCCGCGAAGCGGTTGATGGCCGAGTCCGGGGTGCCGGTGCTGCCGGAGCTGGACCCGGCCGCGGTCACCGAGGCCGATCTGCCCGTGCTGGTGAAGGCCTCCGCCGGGGGAGGCGGGCGCGGCATGCGGATCGTGCGGACGCTCGCCGAGCTCGACGAGGCCGTGCGCTCCGCCCGCGCCGAGGCGGGCAGCGCGTTCGGTGACGACACCGTCTTCTGCGAGCCCTACCTGGAGCGCGGCAGGCACATCGAGGTCCAGGTGCTGGCCGACCGGCACGGCACGGTGTGGGCGCTCGGTGAGCGCGAGTGCTCGATCCAGCGCCGCTACCAGAAGGTCGTCGAGGAGGCGCCGTCGCCCGCGGTGGACGCCGAACTGCGCGCCGCCCTGTGCTCGGCCGCCGTCGCCGCGGCTCGGGCGATCGACTACGTCGGCGCGGGGACCGTCGAGTTCATGTTGTCCCCCGAGGGAGACTTCTTCTTCCTGGAGACCAACACGCGGCTTCAGGTCGAGCACCCGGTCACCGAGTGCGTCACCGGTGTCGACCTGGTCCGGGCGCAGCTGGAGATCGCCGAAGGCGCCCGGCTCCCGGAGGAACCGCCCGCGGTGCGCGGGCACGCGATCGAGGTGCGCCTCTACGCGGAGGACCCCTCGGCGGACTGGCGCCCGCAGAGCGGTCCGCTGCACCGGTTCGAATTGTCCACAGTGGACACGAAGTTCGCGGTGGGCGCTTCCGTGCACGGGCTGCGGCTGGATTCCGGGGTGGAGAGCGGATCGGTCGTCGGGACGCACTACGACCCGATGCTGGCGAAGGTGATCGCATGGGCGCCGACCCGGGTCGCCGCGGCCAGGCGGCTTGCCTCGGCGTTGGCCGGGGCGCGGCTGCACGGTCCGGGGACCAATCGCGATCTTCTCGTCGACGTGTTGCGGCATAAGGCTTTTGTAGCAGGGGAGACGGACACTTCTTTCCTCGAAACCCATCGGGTGGTGCGACGCCTGGGTGAAAATCGCACAGAGCGACTGTCCGCTCTGGCCGCCGCCGTCGCCGAGAGCAGCGCGGATCGCCGGACCCATCCGGCGATTCCACCCGGGTGGCGCAATCTCCCCTCTCAGTTGCAGCGCAAGAGATTCGCCGGATCGAGTGGCGAGCACGAGGTCGCCTACCGGCTGGAGCGCGGACGGCTCCTCTGCGATGAGGACGTGGTCCTGTTTGACAGCGGGGAAAACCGGGTTACTTTCGACGTCGCCGGGGTGCGACGGACGTTCCACGTCGCGACGTACGGCGACCGCGTCTTCGTCGATTCCGACCTGGGATCGGTTGCGCTGCAACGGATTCCGCGCTTCACCGATCCGGCCGAGTCGATCGCCGAGGGGTCGCTGCTCGCGCCGATGCCCGCGACCGTGGTGGAAATCGTGGCCGAGGCGGGCCGGCGCGTCGAGGCGGGCGCGGAGCTGGTCGTGCTGGAGGCCATGAAGATGCGGCACTCGGTGCGGTCCCCGGGTGCCGGGGTGGTCGAGGCGATCGAGGTCAAGGTGGGAGATCAGGTGGAGGCGGGCGCGGTGCTGGCCGTGGTGGGCGTTGAGGAGGAGGGGTAGTGGATTTCCGGGAGACCGACGAACAGCGGGCCTTACGGGCCGCGGTCGCCGCGCTGGCCGCGAAGTACGGCCACGGCTACTGGGTCGAGAAGTCCAAGCGCGGTGAGCGCACCGACGAGCTGTGGCGCGAGGCGGGCCAGCTCGGCTACCTCGGCGTCGCCGTTCCCGAGCAGTACGGCGGCGGGGGCGGGGGCATCACCGAACTCGCCATCGTGTGCGAGGAACTGGCGGCGGGTGGTTGTCCGCTGCTGCTGATCGTGGTCTCCCCGGCGATCGCCGCGACGGTGATCGCCAAGTCCGGGACGGAGGACCAGCGCAAGACCTGGCTGCCGGGATTCGCCGACGGTTCCACGAAGATGTCCTTCGCGATCACCGAACCGGACGCGGGTTCCAACGCGCACCACATCAGCACGACCGCGCGGCCGGACGGCGACGGCTGGCGGCTGAGCGGGCGGAAGTACTACATCTCCGGCGTGGACGAGACCGACGCGACGCTGGTGGTGGCGCGCCTGGAGGACGCGCGGACGGGCAAGCTCCGGCCCGCGATGTTCATCGTGCCGACCCACGCCCCCGGCTACGAACGGCACGAGATCCCGATGGAGATCACCGCGCCGGAGCGGCAGTACACGGTGTTCTTCGACGACGTGCGGCTCCCGGCCGAGGCACTGGTCGGCGGCGAGGACGCGGGGCTGACCGCGTTGTTCGCCGGGCTCAACCCGGAGCGGATCACCGTGGCCGCGTACGCGACGGGGATGGGCAGGTACGCGCTGGGCAAGGCCGGCGACTACGCGCGCACCCGCAGCGTGTGGGGCGATCCGATCGGCGCGCACCAGGCCATCGCGCACCCGTTGGCCAAGGCGCACGTGGAACTGGAGCTGGCGCGGCTGGCGGTGCAGCGGGCGGCGTGGGCCTACGACCGCGACGATCCGAGCGCGGCGGAGGCAGCCAACATCGCGAAGTACGCGGCGGGCGAGGCGGTGATCAACGCCGTGGACACCGCGGTGCAGACGCACGGTGGCAACGGGATGGCGACGGAGTACGGCGTCGGCACGCTGTGGGCCGCGGCGCGCGTCGCGCGGATCGCTCCGATCAGCCGGGAGATGATCCTCAACTTCGTCGCCCAGCACTCCTTGGGACTGCCGAAGTCCTACTGAGACGCGAGGAGTCATCGAGTCGAGAGGGGAGGTGGATGAGCCGAAACCCTTGCCCGGGAAAGGAAGCTGCCGAGTCGGTGTGAAAAGTCTTCAGGAAGCTCTCCGGCGCCGAGGTGGTCCTGCTGCCAGCTCTGTCCGGTGGCCCTGCTGGACGCGATTCGCCGCGCGAACGCGGAACCTGTGGGGCCGCGCGGTGCTCCGAACGAGCGGTGGTGTGACGAGCGCAATGATCGACCTGTGCAACGCGCCGCGGTGATCCGTCGATGCCCCAGGTGAGGCGACTATGCGGTGGGGGTAGTGGTGGGTCTGGCGTTTCGGGCGTTCCGGGTGCGGCGTGGGGAGGGAGGCGAGGCCGACCAGCGGGCAGCCGGGCGAGCGGCGATCATGCCCACCATGCTGTACGGCCCCGAAGTCCCCGACGACGCCTCGGTGCACCAGGTGCTCGACCTCGCGCTGCGCATCGGTGAACTCCAGATGGCCAGCGGTGCCGGCGCGGCCGACGTCACCTCGACCATGCTCACGGTCACCAACGCGCTCGGCATGCCCAGCTGCGAGGTCGACGTGATCTTCACGTCGATCACCATCTGCTGCCACCGCGGCTACACCGCGGCGCCGGTGACCACGACCCGCGTGGTCCGCTCGCGCAGCATGGACTACACGCGGCTGGCCGAGGTGGAGCGGCTGGTGCGGCGGATCGCGCGCGGCGGGCTCAGCACGGAGCAGGCCAGGCTGGTGCTGGACGAGATCAGCTCGGCACCGCACCCCTACCCGCGCTGGGTGGCCACCCTCGCCTGGTCCGGGATGGCCGCGGCGGTGGCGGTGCTGCTCGGCGGCGGGCTGCTGCTCGCGGTGATCGCGGCCCTGGCGACCGCGCTGATCGACCGGATCGGCCGGATGGTCAACCGCATCGCGCTGCCGTTCTTCTTCCAGCAGGTCATCGGCGGCGCGCTGGCCACGGGCATCGCGCTCGGGGTGAACGCCCTGCAGGGCAGCGAGGGATCGCTGCGGCCGACGCTGGTCATCGCCGCGGGCATCGTGGTGCTGCTGTCCGGGCTCTCCCTCGTCGGCGCCGTGCAGGACGCGATCACCGGCTTCAACGTGACCGCGGCCGGGCGGGCCATGGAGATCACGCTGATGACGATCGGACTGGTCATCGGCGTGGTGCTGGTGCTCAAGCTCGGCGTGGTCCTGGGCTCCCCGCTGACCGTGGGCGAGCCGATCCCGCCGCTGCTGGCCCACCTGCCCGCGATGATCGCGGCGGGCGCGGCGACCTCGTTCTGCTTCGCCCTGGCCAGCTACGCCACGCTGCGCACCCTCTTCCTGGCCGGGCTGGCCGGGGCGGCGGGCATGGCCAGCTACGGCGCGCTGATGCTGATCGGCACGGACATGATCGTCGCCTCGGCCGGGGCGGCGGCGCTGATCGGTTTCGTCGGCGGCGTGGTCGCGCGGCGGCTGAAGGTCTCCCCGCTGGCCATCGCGGTCTCCGGGATCACCCCGCTGCTGCCCGGTCTCACCACCTACCAGGCGCTGTTCAAGCTCACGGTGGACCAGGACGTGGCGGGCGGGATGCAGGCGCTGTTCCTCGCGCTGGGCATCGGCCTGGCCCTGGCCGCGGGCGTGGTGCTCGGCGAGTACCTGGCCCAGCCGGTGCGCACCGGGCTGAGCCGCCTGGAGCGCAGGCTCGCCGGCCCGAGGTTCAGCGGCCCGCTGCGGTAGTGACCCGGACGAGGTGCGCCGAGCTGGCCAGCTAGCCTTGGCAGGCTCGAAACACCCGACCAAGGAGAAGCACTCCCGTGATGCGCACGCACGAGGCCGGAAGTCTCCGCGCCGAGCATGCAGGCCAGACCGTCACCCTCACCGGCTGGGTGGCGCGGCGTCGCGATCACGGCGGGGTGATCTTCATCGATCTCCGGGACGCCTCCGGCGTGGTCCAGGTGGTCTTCCGCGAGGGCGAGATGGCCACGCGCGCGCACCGGCTGCGCGCCGAGTTCTGCCTGCGCGTCGTCGGCACCGTCGAGGTCCGCCCCGAGGGCAATGAGAACCCCGACATCCCCACCGGCGCCGTCGAGATCACCACCACCGACCTCGAGGTGCTCAACGAGTCCGCGCCGTTGCCCTTCCCGCTCGACGAGCACGTGGAGGCGGGCGAGGAGATCCGGCTCCGGCACCGCTACCTCGACCTGCGCCGCTCCGGCCCGGCCCGGGCGCTGCGGATGCGCAGCGAGGTCAACCGCATCGCGCGGACGGTGTTGCACGCCAACGACTTCGTCGAGATCGAGACGCCGACGCTGACCCGCTCCACCCCCGAGGGCGCCCGCGACTTCCTGGTGCCCGCGCGGCTGCAGCCGGGTTCCTGGTACGCGCTGCCGCAGTCGCCGCAGCTGTTCAAGCAGCTGCTGATGGTCGGCGGCATGGAGCGCTACTACCAGATCGCCCGCTGCTACCGGGACGAGGACTTCCGCGCCGACCGGCAGCCGGAGTTCACCCAGCTCGACATCGAGATGAGCTTCGTCGACCAGGACGACGTGATCGCGCTGGGCGAGCAGGTGATCTCCGCGCTGTGGAAGGAGCTGGCCGACCACGAGATCCCGCTGCCGATCCCGAGGATCAGCTACGCGGACGCGATGGCCCGCTACGGCAGTGACAAGCCGGACCTGCGCTTTGGCGTGGAGCTGACCGAGCTGACCGAGTACTTCGCCGACACCCCGTTCCGCGTCTTCCAGGCGCCCTACGTCGGCTGCGTGGTCATGCCGGGCGGGGCGAGCCAGCCGCGCAAGAAGCTGGACGCCTGGCAGGAGTGGGCCAAGCAGCGCGGCGCCAGGGGCCTGGCCTACGTGCTGGTCGGTGAGGACGGCACGCTCGGCGGCCCGATCGCCAAGAACCTCAGCGAGAGCGAGCGCGAAGGCCTGGCCAAGGCCGCGGGCGCCAACCCCGGCGACTGCATCTTCTTCGCCGCCGACAAGCCCAACGCCGCGCGCGCCCTGCTCGGCGCGGCCCGCGTGGAGATCGCCCACCGCTGCGGGCTGATCGACGAGGACGCCTGGGCGTTCGCGTGGGTGGTGGACTTCCCGCTGTTCGAGGCCGCGGACGAGAGCGACGACGTCGCGGTGGGCTCGGGCAAGTGGACCGCGCTGCACCACGCGTTCACCTCGCCGACCCCGGACTGCGTCGACACCTTCGAGCAGGACCCGGGCGCCGCCAAGGCCTACGCCTACGACATGGTCTGCAACGGCAACGAGATCGGTGGCGGGTCGATCCGTATCCACCGCGCCGACGTGCAGAAGCGCGTGTTCGAGGTGATGGGCCTGTCCGAGGAGGAGTCGCAGGAGAAGTTCGGCTTCCTGCTCGACGCCTTCAAGTACGGCGCGCCCCCGCACGGCGGCATCGCCTACGGCTGGGACCGCATCTGCATGCTGCTGGCCAAGGCCGACTCGCTGCGCGACGTCATCGCCTTCCCCAAGTCAGGTGGCGGCTTCGACCCGCTGACCTCCGCGCCCGCGCCGATCACGGCGCAGCAGCGCAAGGAAGCCGGGGTCGACTTCAAGCCCAAGCCCACGGAGCCGAAGGAGAGCGCGGGGAGCTGACCCCGTGCTGCACCTGCGGATCGTCTGTCCGCCGGAGCGCACCGAGGCGGTACTCGGTGTGCTCCGCGCGGCGGCGGGCGCCACTCACCTGGTCCTGTTGCCCGGTGCGGGCCTGGAGCCCGCGGGCGACGTGGTCGAGGCCGATGTCGCGCGGGAGGCCGCCGACGACGTGCTGGCCGAGCTGTGCGCGATGCAGCTCGACCACGACGGCGCGATCACGTTGGAGACCATCGACACCTCGCTCTCCGACGCGGCCGACCGCGCCGAGGCCGACGCTCCCGGCGACGGCGCGGACGCGGTGGTCTGGGAGGAGCTGATCGCGCGCACGGGCGAGGAATCCCGGCTCACCACGACGTTCCAGGCGTTCATGACGCTGGCCTGCCTGCTCGCCGCGGTCGGTGTCGTCACCGACTCGCCGGTGACGATCGTGGGCGCGATGGTGGTGGGCCCGGAGTTCGGGCCGCTGGCGGCGATCGCGGTCGGCCTCGTGCTGCGCCGCTGGGACCTCGTCCGCCGGGCGGCGTTGGCCATCGGCGTGGGCTTCCCACTCGCCATGCTGGTCACCGCGGGCGCGGCGGCGTTGGGCGAAACGGGTGGATTGTTCGACCGTGAAGTGTTCAATGGCGCCCAGCACCAGGTGGATTTCGTCTACCAGGTGGGACCGTTCTCGTTGATCGTCGCGCTGCTGGCGGGCGCGGCCGGGATGCTCGCCATGACGTCGGCCAAGTCCGCGGCGTTGGTCGGCGTGTTCATCTCGGTCACCACCGTGCCCGCCGCGGGCTACGCGGCGGTCGCCGCGGTGCTCGGCGACTGGGGCAAGGCGCTGGAGTCCAGCGCGCAGCTCGCGGTCAACCTGCTGGGCATCGTGGTCGCAGCGGCGCTGGTGTTGTGGCTGAGGTACCGGCGGAACCGGTTCAGTTCCGCCGGGGCCAACGGCCGCCCGCTGGCAGCCGGGTGAACACCGGAAATGTCATCCCCTCGTCACCCGTTGCGCGAGTGACGAGACCGTGCGGAAACGTCATCCTTGAGATGTTTGGGTAGCGATCCCAGGAGGTATCACCGTGGCCGTGTCCCTCGGCGGTGGTGCGCGTTTGCCGGAGTGTAACCAGATCATGTCGGAACGTAGCGAGTGGCGGGGGTAGGTTCGGTGACGATGAGCGTGGACATCACCACCGGCCTGGCGGCACCGCACACCGCGGAACCGCACAATGCCGTGCGCTCCGACGTCGAAGCCGCGACGACCGTCGCGGCGGCGGAGTCCGTGCTGAGTCGTCGTTTCGGCGCGCCCGTGCGGCTGGACGCCGACGAGGACCTCGGCGGTAGCGACCGTTCCGTGGTGCTGCGGGTGCGGGTCGCGGAGACGCCGTTCTCGTTGCCACGGACCATGGTCGTGAAGCACTACCACGACCACACCGACAACGGCAGGCCCGATCCCTTCGCCCACGAGGCCGCGAGCAGCCAGCTCTTCACCGCGCTCACCGCGCCGGAACGGGTCAGCCCGGAGCTGATGGCGCACGGGGTGGCCGAGCGCGTGCTGGTGATGGAGGACCTGGGCCGCGCGCCGACCCTGGCGGACAAGCTGCTCGGCGAGGACCCGCGGGCCGCGGAGAGCTCGTTGCTGGCGTGGGCCCGCGCGCTGGGCAGGCTGCACGCCACCACCGCGGGCCGTGAGGCGGACTTCGACGCGCTGATGCGTCGTCTCGGCGAACGTTCGTGGCGGGACCCGATCGCCAACGAGGCCCGCGTCGCGCTCACCGAGCTGCCCGAACTCCTGTCGGAAGCCCTTGGCGTGCAACGGAATCCGGACGCGGAGGCGCACGCGGCCGGTACCGCGCACCTGCTGGAGGGCACCCGCTACCGCGCGTTCAGCCCCTCGGACGTCTGCCCGGACAACAACCTCGTGACCAGCAAGGGCGTGCGGTTCCTGGACTTCGAGTGGGGCTGCATGCGCGACATCGCGCTGGACGCGGCCTACCTGCGGGTGCCGTTCCCGTCCTGCTGGTGCTCCTTCTCGCTGCCGCCGGGCATGACCGAGGCGATGCTCGCCGCGTGGCGGGCCGAGGTCAGCGTGGTGTGGCCGGACCTGGACGACGACGCGGTGCTGCTGCCGAGGCTGCTCGACGCGCAGGTGCTGTGGGTGTGGCTGTCCACCTGGTGGCTGCTGCCGCGCACCACCGAGCAGGACGGCCCGATCGACCCGAACATGGTGTCGCCGCGCCGCAGCGCCGCGCTCGCCGACCGGTGGCGGCGGTTGCACACCGACGCGGTGGCGTGCGGGCGGATCGCGGTCGCCGAGCACGCTCGCGCCGTTGCCGAAGCAATCGTTTCCCGGTTCGGGGCGGAGGCCGAGCGGCTGCCGCTGTACCCGGCCTTCCGCTAGTGAACCGGCCGCGGTCCCGGGCGTCTGCCGGGCTGCCGCCGATGACGCCGCAACAGTAGTCGACGCGGCGGTGCGGCTGACCGTCCGCCGTTCTCCTTACGCACTGAATGAGTCATTGAGGTACTTGAACGCACCGAATGACTCATTCAGTGCGTGCGGCGCGCCGCTGGACGAGTTCTTCGACGGCGCTGGGCAGGGTCGTGTCGAAGTCGATCAGCTTGGCCCACGTCGGGGTCACCACGATCCGGACCATGCCGTCGTAGAGCGAGCGGACCTCGGCCTCCCACGCGACGCGCTGCTCCGGAGTCATCTCGTAGCTGCCGTTCATCTGCAGGTACTCGGCGGGGATGCCCTCGACGAGGTCCAGCTCGGCGCGGCCGCGGACGAGCAGGATCTTGGGCGGGTGGGCTTCGGTGTCGATCGTCAGCGCGACCATCGGGTTCGCGCGCAGGGACGGCAGCTTCGGGGCGTTCGTCGTGGTGCACATGACGATCTCCGAGCCGTTCCAGGTGAACGCGATCGGGACGACGCGGGGCGTGCCGTCCTTGGCGACGTAGGACAGCCTGGTCAGGTCGCGGGCCAGCAGTTCCTGGCTCAGCGGGCGGTTCAGGACCTCGGTGATCTCGTTCGGCTGCACGGCCGGCTCCTTCCGGGAGGGGTAGGTGCCCCTGGGACGGAGCGCGTTCGCCGTTCTCGACATCCCGGGTGAAATTCGGTGGCACGTGCAAATGTGGCCGGAGAACGAGCCGGTTAGGGTGCGTGCATGGCTCTGCTCGATCGCGTGTTGCTGGGTCCCGGTCCGTCCAACCCGTACCCGGAGGCGACGCTCGCCCTGGGTGCGCCGTTGCTCGGCCACCTCGACCCCGAGTTCCTGCGGTTGCTCGACGAGACCTGCGCGCGGCTGCGCACCGTGTGGGGCACCGCCAACCGGCGGACGCTGCCGCTGTCCGGCACGGGGTCCATCGGCATGGAGGCCGCCTTCGCCAACACCGTGCGCAAGGGCGACGTAGCCGTCATCGCGGTGAACGGCCTGTTCGGCGAGCGGATGTGCGATGTCGCCGGGCGCTACGGCGCCGAGGTGGTCCGCGTCGACCACGAGTGGGGTCAGCCGGTCGACCCGCAGCGGGTGCTGGACGCTCACCCGAGGCCCGCGATCGTCGCGGCCGTGCACGCCGAGACCTCCACCGGTGTGCGCAGCGACATCGCCGCGCTCGCCGCCGCCGTCCGCGCGCGGGACGAGGGCGTGCTGGTGATCGCCGACTGCGTGACCTCGCTGGCCGGTTCGCCGGTGTTGATCGACGACTGGGGCGTGGACCTCGCCTACTCCGGGACGCAGAAGTGCATCGGTGTCTCGCCGGGCCTCGCGCCGTTCACGGTGTCCGAGCGCGCCTGGGCGCGACGGGTGCCGCACCCGCCGACCTGGTACCTCGACCTCGGCCTGATCGGCGACTACGTCAGCGGCGGCGCGGGCGGCGGCCGGACCTACCACCACACCGCGCCGGTGGCGATGATCGCCTCGCTGCACGCCGGACTGGGCCGGGTGCTGGAGGAGGGGCTGCCCGAGGTCTTCGAGCGGCACCGCCTCGTCGGCACGGCCCTGCAGAACGGCCTGGAGGAGATGGGCCTGAAGCTCTTCGCCGCCGAGGGCCACCGGCTGCCCCAGCTGACCTCGGTGTGGGTGCCGGACGGGGTGGACTCGGCGGCGGTCCGCAAGCGCCTGCTGACGGAGTTCGGCATCGAGATCGGCGCGGGCGCCAAGGAGTTCGCCGCCACCGTCTGGCGGATCGGCCTGATGGGCCACAACGCCAGGATGGACCGCGTCGAACTGCTCCTCGGCGCCCTGCGCAAGGTGCTCTAGCAGGTGAAGGTGAGTTCGTCGGAGTAGCGGTCGTCGGCGAGGTAGAAGCGCGCCGACAGGGTGCGCTCGCCGAGGTCGAACACCGACCGCCACAGGGTCCGGATCGGGTAGGGCACGTCGGCGCCGACGGCGTCGAAGTTCACGGCGTCCACCGCCGCGCGCACGCCCGCTCCGGACAGCCTGGCCTCGGTCTCCTTGCTGAGCCTGCGGTGGCGCTCGTAGGTCAGCATCGTCTCGGCGTTGTCGGCAGGGAGTTCGCCGGAGTGCTTGTGCAGCAAGTGGTTCGTCACGCACAGGGCGCCGCCGTCGCCGTCGGTGATGTGCTCGTCCCCGCCCGCGTCGCGCTCCCACACGAAGCAGTCACCGCTGGCATCAGCGATCAGGTAGTGCAGCGGAGTGCCCAGGTCGTACTGCTTCGCGCCGAGCAGCGCGGCCCTCGCCTCCTCCGCCGTCGCGCAGGTGTCCAGGACGAAGCGGGGGAGCTGGATGCTGGAGAGGCCGACCTGTGGCCCCGCGGCGACGGGCTCGCCCGCGGTCTCCGCGTCGGCGATCAGCAGCACCACCGCGAGCCCGTGCTCGTTGATCCCGTCCATGCAGCCGTCCAGCGTGTCCATGGTGATCAGCGTGGTCGCTGGACCGTCGGTCGGCTTGCTGCGCACCACGAAGGGCCGCGACGCCATCGGCGGTTCGGAGCCCCCGGTCGGCTGGCCGCCGCTGAGCATCGCGAACAGGTCCGCAGCGCTCGTGGTGAAGAAGTCGTAGTTGCGGCCGAGCAGTCCCCGGCCCTCCTCGGTCGCGCCCGGCGGGAGGAAGGTGGCCGAGCACGCGGAGCCGTTCGGCACGCCGCTGAGACCGTCCACATAGTACTCATCGGCCTCGAAATCCAGCCCCAGAGCCAAAGCCGCGCCCCGCATACGCTCATGGTGCTGCGGCCAGTTGCGCTCGAACCACAGCCGCCGCGCGCGGGCCGTCCGCCGGTCGGCCGGTACCGGGCGCCAGCCGTAGGAGCGCGCCGCCTCCTCCGCCAGCGCTCGGCCGATCTCCTCTTGCTCGCCCGAGACGGTCAACTCCCGCACGATCATGAAGTCCGCGTTCGTGCCCGCGATGATGTCCTTCTGCACAGCCATGTCAGTTCTCCTGCTCTCTCCACATGGGCCACACGACGGGCCCGTCGGGCAAGGTGATCGTTGTTCCGGTGAGCCGGAACCCGTGCCGCTCGTACAGCGGCACGTTGCGCGCCGAACTCGCTTCCAGGTAGACCGGGACGTCGGCGCGACGCAGCCGTTCCGCGAGCAGCCTGCCGCCGAGGCCTCGCCCCTGTTTGCCTTGCGCGACACCGACGAACGCGAGATAGAGGTGATCGCGCTCGGTGGAGTGGTTGCGCGCCAATGCGTTCACCAGCGATCGCAGGCGCGGTGGCAGCTCCACCTCCGGTCCCGCGGCCAAGTCCTGCCCAGCCGCGACCGGAAGCCACACCGCTGCGGCGCCGTCGTCGAGCACGGCCAGCTCGCCCGCCGCGGCCGACGCCTCGACCAGCGGGGCGAACACCCGTGCCGCCGAGGCCCGGCGCTGTTCGACCGGGCCTGGGAACATCCACGTGACCACCGGGTCCGCCGCGAAGGCGTCGCACAGGATCCCGGTGGCGAGCTGCGTACGCTGTATCGACCTCACGCCGAAGACTGTGCCGACGTCCTCCCGCGAATCGCAATGAAGTCAGGGTGTTGTGCCGCAAAACCCCAGGTCGCCGTCGACATGTGTACTAGTACACTTTGAGGCATGACCCCGCCGTACCGGAGCATCGCCGCCGCTATCAGGGCCCGGATCGAGGCGGGTGAGCTGCGCCCCGGCGAGCGCGTTCCCTCCACGAGGGCGCTGACCCGCGAGTGGGGCGTGGCGATGGCGACGGCGGCCAAAGCCCTGGACCTGTTGCGGCAAGAGGGTTTGGTGGAGGCCCACCCCGGGGCGGGGACGGTTGTGCGCAGCAGAGGGGCGAAGCCGCGCCGGGAACCACCGCCCGGCCAGACCCTGACCCGGTTCCGCATCACCACGACGGCCATCCGCGTCGCCGACGCCGAAGGGCTGGAAGCGGTGTCGATGCGCAGGCTCGCCACGGAACTGGCAGCGGGGCCGATGTCGTTGTACCGGCACATCGCGGGCAAGGAAGAGCTCGTGCACCTGATGCTGCGCCAGGTCTTCCGCACGCGTCCGCTGCCCGATCCACCGCCGAGGGGCTGGCGGGAGCGGCTGGCCGTCGTGTGCCGGTTGCAGTGGGCGCTCTACCGTGCGCACCCCTGGCTGCCCGAACTGATCTCGGTGACGCGTCCGCTGCTGATCCCCGAGGCGATGCTGCACACCGAGTGGACGATGGAGGCACTGCACGGCCTGCCGTTGACCAAGGAGGAGCAGGCGCGGGAAGCCTTGACGCTGCCCGCTTTCGTCCGCGGCCTGGCGCTGTCGGGAGCGGCGGAGCAGGCCGCGGTGCGGGCGACCGGCCTGACGACCAACCAGTGGTGGCTGGAGCACGAGGCCGAGGTGCGGGCGCTGTTCGCCTCCGGCAGGTTCCCCCGGCTGGCCGCGCTCAGCACCGGGGTCCCGGAGAACCTGGACGTGCTGTTCGAGCACGCCCTGCGCCGTCACCTCGCGGGCATCGAGGCCCGGCTGCGCGCGCCGTAGTCGCCCATCCCGTTCTCCAGCAGGTCGAACGCCTCGTCGATCACCCGCGCCTGCCGCAGCCGGACCTCCTCGATCGGGACGCCCTCCAGGATGCGGTCCACGGCGGCCTCGAAGATCGAGGCCATGGTGGCGGTGATCTGCGTCGCGAACAGCCGGGCCGTCGTGGGGTCGACCGACTCCGCCTTCAGCGCCTCGGTCAGCGCCTCGCGCATCTGCGCGGTCTGCTCGTGCATCCGGCCCGCCAGCGCCGGGCTCGCCTGCAGCACGCGCCACAGCGGGACCAGCCCCTGGAAGACGCCGGAGAGCGCGTTGCCCGTCGCGAGCAGGTGGTGCTGGTGCCCGCGCAGCGCGGTGACGATCGACTCTCCCTCCGCCCGCCCGGCGAGCACCCGTTCCACACCGGCGACGAACTCGGTGAACCGGTTGAGGAACATGTCCTCCTTGCGGGGGAAGTGGGTGAAGACGGTCATCTTCGACACCCCGGCCGCCGCGGCGACCTCCGCGACCGTGACGTTGTCGAAGCCGCGCGCCAGGAACAACCCGACCGCCACCTTCGAGATGTGCTTGCGGGTCGCCTGTTTCTTCAGCTCGCGCAGACCTTGCTCGGCCACGGCGCGCAGCTTAACTCCGTGCCGGGGAGGCGTGGGCCGCCACGCCTCCCCGTGCGCTCACGACGGGTCGACCTCCTCGACACGCTGCGTTCCGTTGCGGACCCGGAAGGACTTGGCCAGGCGCGCGGAGCTGTCCGGCTTGGTCCGGTCGGCCAGGAAGTACCAGTCCATCCGCAACGAGGACGGCGTCACGTCCAGCACGGCGGCTCCGTGCGAGTCGTACTCCACCCACTTGACGTGCCGGTTGAGCCCGCGCAGCGCCTTCTCCGCGATCACCGCGGCGGTGCGCGGTGGGACGTGCAGGATGTCGTCGATGTTGTCGGAGGTCACCGACGGGCAGACCAGCTCCGTGGCCAGCGACGGGCTCAGCGGGTAGAGGCCCGCGTCGGCCGGGACGTCGCACGCCCACGACGAGTGCACGTCGCCGGTGAGGAACACGGTGTTGGTGACCTTGTTGCGCCCCAAGGCATCCAGCAGTGTGCGGCGGTCGGCGGTGTAGCCGTCCCACTGGTCGGTGAACACCACCCCGCCCTCGGCGGGCAGACCCAGCAGCGACAGCAGCGGCCCCAGGATGTTCGACGGCAGCGGTGGGATCAGCGTCGGCGAGATCATCACCGGGTTCCCGACGAGCTTCCACCGCGCCGTCGACGAGACCAGCCCGTCCACCAGCCACGTCAGCTGCTCGCCACCGGCCAGCGAGCGCTTCGGGTCGTCAACTTCGCCGGATAGGATTTTCACCTGCTTGGACCGGTAGGAACGCAGGTCCAACATGGAGAGCTCGGCGAGCGTGCCGAAGCGCAGCTTGCGGTAGAGCCGGTCGCCGGTGTTGCGCACGGGCATCCACTCGAAGTACGCCCTGCGGGCCGCGGCGCGCCGGGCCGCCCAGTCGCCCTCGGTCGCCGGGTCGTGGTTGCCCGCCCCGCCCGACCAGGCGTTGTTCGCGACCTCGTGGTCGTCCCAGGTGATCGTCCACGGCACGGCCGCGTGCAGTCGCTTCAGGTGCGGGTCGGTCTTGTATTGGGCGTGGCGCTTGCGGTAGTCCGACAGCGTCAGCACCTCGCGCGCGGGGGAGTGCGGGCGCACGGCGTAGCCCACCGGGAACTCGCCGGGCCCGTGCTCGTAGAGGTAGTCGCCGAGGTGCACGACCAGGTCCAGGTCGCCGCGCTCGGCCAGCACCCGGTACGCCGCGAAGTGCCCGGCCTGCCAGTTCGAGCAGGAGACCACGCCGAAGCGCAGGTGCTGCACCGCGGCGTCCGCGGCGGGCGCGGTCCGGGTGGTGCCGGTGTCGGAAACCGCTTCGTTGAGCCGGAACCGGTAGTAGTAGGTGGTCGCGGGGCTCAGTCCGGTCGCGTCGACCTTGACCGTGTGGTCCCGTCCGGGGCCGGTCGTGACGGTGCCCTCGGTGATCACCTGGGTGAACGCCGGGTCCGCTGAGACCTGCCACCGCACGTCGACGTCGGGGCCGGCACCGGAGCCGGGAAGCGACTCCGGCGTGGGCGTGACGCGGGTCCACAGCAGCACCGTGGTGGGCAGCGGGTCGCCCGAGGCCACACCGTGCTGGAAGACCTCGCCGGAGGTCGCCGTGGCGGGCAGGGCGGTCAGCCCGGCCGCGCCCACCGCGAGGCCCGTGGCGCGCAGGAGGGTACGCCGATCGAGAGGGATGCTCATGTTTCTGGCCTACCGGCAACCCGCGCTCCGGCGGAAGCCCGACGATCAGGTATTCATCAGCTGACCTTCTCGTTGCCCCGCAAGGCTTGCCGAGCGGCAAGCAGGCGCAGTTCCGCTCGTGCGGCGGCGGGCTTGCTGCGCCGCATCCCGGCGGCGACGCAGCGCTGCACCACCTGCGGCTGTTCCCGCCACAGGCGCAGGCCCCTGCGCAGCAGCACCGGCACGGGCTTGCGAGCCTCGGCCACGTCGCGGGCGAACCGGCGCGCGGCGGTCAGCGACGCCGACGGCGCCAGTACGAGTGCGTCGGCCAGCACCCCGGCCGCGCGGCAGCCGTCCACGATGCGGTCGGCGAACAGGCCCTCGGCGATGAACAGCGGCGAATCCGCGCAGGCGACCGTGCGTTCGCCCGAGCGGCTGTCAGTGGCGATGTCGTAGATCGGCGCCCGCACCCGGCCGGATTCGGCCAGTTCGGTGATCGCGGCGACGGCGTCCCCGGCGTTCCACGCCTCGGGGTGGTCCCAGTCCACCGCGCCGGTGCCGTCCCGCGGCAGCAGCGGGTCGCGGCCCTCGCGGTAGAAGTCGTCCAGCCGGAGCACGGGCCAGCCCAGGTGGGCGGCGAGGGTGGACTTCCCGGAGCCGGACGGACCGGCCAGCAACACGACGCGCGCGCGAAGGGTGGAAGACGACACGGGGAACAAGTCTCGCACGTGGGGCCTCGATTCCGACAGCGCAGGTCATCTCCTCGGCCTGCGCGGTTCCCCGTCTTCGTGCCCACCCGGCGCGGAGGAGAGTGTCGGTGCGGGCGGGTAGCGTCCCGGACGTGAACGACGCACTCTTCGACGGCGGGCTGTTCGGGCAGGAGGTGGCCGAGCGGGCCGACGAGCAGATCGCCGCGAACGCGCCGCTGGCCGTGCGCATGCGGCCCCGCTCGCTGGACGAGGTGGTGGGGCAGCAGCACCTGCTCGGCCCCGGTGCGCCGCTGCGCAGGCTGGTCGAGGGCGCCGCGCCCGCATCGGTGCTGCTCTACGGCCCGCCGGGGACCGGCAAGACCACCCTGGCCACGCTCGTCTCCAAGGCGACCGGGCGGCGTTTCGTCGCGTTGTCCGCGCTGTCGGCCGGGGTGAAGGAAGTGCGCTCGGTGATCGAGGAGGCCCGCCGTCGCCTCGGCCGGGCCGCCGAGTCCACCGTGCTGTTCATCGACGAGGTGCACCGCTTCTCCAAGACGCAGCAGGACGCGCTGCTCGGCGCGGTGGAGGACCGCGTCGTGCTGCTCGTCGCCGCGACCACGGAGAACCCGTTCTTCTCCGTCGTGTCACCGCTGCTCTCGCGGTCGCTCGTGCTCCAACTGCGCTCGCTCACCGACGACGACGTGCGCGCGGTGGTGCGCAGGGCCGTCGAGGACGAGCGCGGGCTCGGGGGAGCGCCGACCCTCGCCCAGGACGCGGAGGACCACCTCGTCCGGCTCGCCGCGGGCGACGCGCGCCGGGCGCTGACGGCGCTGGAGGCCGCCGCCGAATCGGCCAGCTCCACGGGCGCCGCCGAGATCGACCTCGCCACACTTGAGTCCACAGTGGACAAAGCGGCGGTGCGCTACGACCGCGACGGCGACCAGCACTACGACGTGATCAGCGCGTTCATCAAGTCCATCCGCGGCTCCGACCCCGACGCCGCGCTGCACTACCTCGCGCGGATGATCGAGGCGGGCGAGGACCCGCGCTTCATCGCCCGCCGCCTCGTCGTGCACGCCAGCGAGGACATCGGCATGGCCGACCCCACCGCGCTCCAGGCCGCCGTCGCCGCCGCACAGGCCGTGCAGCTCATCGGCTTGCCGGAAGGACGGCTCGCCCTCGCCCAGGCCACCATCCACCTCGCCACCGCGCCCAAGTCCAACGCAGTGATCACGGCCATCGACGAGGCGTCCCGCGATGTGCGCAAGGGCGCCGTCGGCCCGGTGCCACCGCACCTGCGCGATGGCCACTACAAGGGCGCGGAACGTCTGGGCCACGCGCAGAACTACCGCTATCCGCACGACGCGCCAGGCGGTGTGCTCGCGCAGCAGTACGCCCCTGACGAACTCGTCGGCAAGGACTACTACCGCCCGACCAACCACGGTGCCGAACGCGTGCTGGCCGAGCGCCTTCCCAAGCTCCGCCGCGTCACCCGCGACACTCCGCCGGACTAGGGCGGAGTCAGGTCATGGCTGAGCACTCGCGATAACCGAGGGGGCCGGTGCGCCCCGACAGGAACAGGCCCAGGTGCTGTTCGGTCGGGGCGAGGGCTCGCACGGCCGTGCACACAAGCTGCTGCACGGCCTCTTCGGGCAGGCTGAGCACGGGGATCGGCACGGTCAGCGTGGTCCCGGAGAGCGTGACTCTGCCCGAGGTGAACGGCAGTTTGGTCACCAGGCCCGCCGAGCGCTCCGCATCGGTCGGACCGCCCAGCAGCAGCTCCACCGCCTGCGCGGGCGCGAGCGGCTGGCCGGTGGCGCGGCTCGCGGGCTGCAGCTGCTCGCCGGAGAGGAAGTACAGCACCGCGCCCTCGCCGCCCGCGGGCAGGATCGGCGCGGGCCCGGCGCGGACGATCTCGGTCGGCCGCACCCCGCACCCCGCCAGCAGGAGCAGCACGACGAGCACCAGAAAGCGCCTCACACCAACACCCCCGGCAACCTGAGCACGAAGCACGCGCCGCCGCCGGGCCGGTTGCCCGCTTCGAGGGAACCGCCGTGGAGCCGGGCGTTCTCCCGCGCGATCGCCAGGCCGAGCCCGCTGCCCTCGGAGCGGGTCCGCGCGGAGTCCGCCTTGTAGAAGCGGTCGAACACGCGCGGCAGCACCGCTTCGGGCAGGCCGGGGCCGCTGTCGCTGACCTCGATCACCACACCGTCGTCCTCCCGCCGCAACCGCACCAGCACGGGTGGCGCGCCGTGACCCAGCGCGTTGCCGACCAGGTTGGCGAGCACGATGTCCAGCCGCCGCCGGTCCAACCGCGCGACCAGCCCTTCCGGCAGCTCGACGTCGACGGAGTCCTGCCAGCCGCGTGCCGCGAGCGTGTCCCGCACGGCGGTCGCCACATCCCACTCGTCCAGCTCGAGACCGGCGCGGCCCGCGTCGAAGCGCGAGATCTCCATCAGGTCCTGCACGAGCCGCGACAGCTTGCGCGTCTCGCCCGCGACCAGGCGCGCGGCCACCGCGGAGTCCGGCGGCATGCGGTCGGTCTCCTGCTCCAGGATCTCGATCACCGCGGTCATCGCGGTCAGCGGCGTCCGCAGCTCGTGCGAGACGTCGGCGACGAAGCGCCGCGCGTCGGACTCCATCCGCCGCAGTTCCCCGACGTTGTGCCGCAACGTGGCCGCCGAGGTGTTGAAGGTGTGCGCCAGCTCGGCCAGCTCGTCACCGCCGCGCACGCGCAACCGCGTGTCGAACTCCCCGTCGGCGAGCTTGCGCGCGGCGTGGTTGAGCTCCCGCACCGGCCGCAGCACGCTGCGTGCGGCGAGCAGGGCGATGCCCACGGCGACCAGCAGGGCCAGTGCGCCTGTGACCCACGCCCACGCCGCCAGCCGGGAGATGTCCGCCTGCGAACTGGCCAGGCTGATCTGCGCGTAGATCTCCAGGCCGGTCGGCTCGACGACGCCGACGCTGTTCTGGGTGCGTACCGTCATGCCCACCATCAGGTAGGGCGCGGACTCCGACCACAGCCCGCGTTGGAACAGCACGCGGTCGCTGTCGTGCACGGCGGCACGGAACTCCGTCGGCAGCTCCTCGGTCGGCGGCCCGCCCGTGGAGCGCAGCTCTCCCCGGTAGAACACCGCGACGTAACCGCTGAGCCTGCGCTGGAACGCGTCGAGATCGCGCTGGGTCGGCGGCAGCGGCACGGTCGCCGCGAACGTGCTGACCTGCGTGCGCAACATGTCCATGGCCCGGTCCTGCACGCCCTGCAGGATCGTGTTGCGCGCGGACAGGTAGCTCGCGCCGGTGGTGGCGATCACCGCGCCGAGCGCGACGGCGGCGAACGCGGCGACCAACCGCAGTCGCAGCCCGACCGACCACCGCCTGCCCACGTCGGCCTACGACCGGTCGAACCGGTAGCCGAAGCCGCGCACCGTGCGCACGTGTCTCGGGCTGCCCGGATCGTCCTCGATCTTGGACCGCAGCCGCTGCACGCACGCGTCGACCAGCCGTGAGTCGCCGAGGTAGTCGTGGTCCCACACCGCGCTCAGCAGCTGCTGACGGGACAGCACCCGGCCCGGCGTCCTGGTCAGCTCCAACAGCAGCTTCAGCTCGGTGGGGGTGAGCGGGACCGGCTCGCCGCCCTTCGTGACCACGAGAGCCGTGCGGTCCACGACCAGATCGCCGAAGTGCTCGTCGCTGGTCTGCTGCTCGCTGGCGGCGCGGCGCAGGACGGCGCGGATGCGGGCGTCGAGCACCCGCGGCTCGACCGGCTTGACCACGTAGTCGTCCGCGCCCGCCTCCAGGCCGGCGACCACGTCGAAGTCGTCGCTGCGCGCGGTCAGCACGATGATCGGCAGGTCGCCCTCGGCGCGGATGCGGCGACACGTCTCGAACCCGTCGATACCGGGCAGCATCAGGTCGACGAGCACCAGGTCCGGGCGCTGCTCCTTGAGGAACGCCAGCCCCTGCTCGCCGCTGTCCGCCACGTGCACGTCGTGCCCCTGCCTGCGCAGCGAGAGCTGGAGGGCTTCGCGAACGGCACGGTCGTCCTCCACCACCAGGACCATCGCCACGGCGCCCATTATCCAGGTCTGTTGCACAACCATGACAAACCCGGCACAGAACTCGGACACCCCGCCCGGAGCATCGATGGCATGGCAACCAGCGACGAAGCACAGCCCAGGACCTGGCCGCTTCCCGTCGCGGGCGCGTTCGGAGCACTGATCGCCCTCGGCGTGACCTTCCTCGCCTACGTGCACACGGTCACCGGTCAGCGCGCGGAGAACGGCGCCGTGCACCAGGCCCAGACCGGCGGAGTCGCCGACCCCGCGTTCTCCTTCCTGCTCAAGGGCGGGATGGGCACCTTCCTGCTCGGTGCCGTCGCGGTGTTCACCCTCGGCGTCGGTGTGTTCCGGGCCCGGTTCGCCGGGGCGGTCACCGTCATCGGCGTGATCGGCGGCTCGGCCCTGCTGACCGAGCTGCTCAAGGACGTGCTGCTGGAGCGGCCCGACCTCTACGCCACCTCGGTCGCCGGGCACAACAGCTTCCCCAGCGGGCACGTGACCGGCGCGATGGCCGTGCTGGTCGCGTTGGCACTGGTCAGCCCGTCCCGCCTGCGCCCGTTCGTGCTCGGCGGGGGCTCGGTCGTCGTCGCCGCGGTGGCCGTGGCCACGGTCGGGCTCGGCTGGCACCGGCCCAGCGACACCCTCGGTGGCTGCCTCGTCGCGGCGCTGGTCGGCTGTCTGGCCGCCGCCGCGCTCTTCTCCGCGAAGGCGAAGCCGGGCTCCGCCGCGTTCGCCGGTCGCGCCCACCCGCACCCCGCGTGGTTCATCGGAGCGCTCGTGGTGCCCTCGATCGTGCCGATCGCGGGGCGCGTGGTGCTCGGCTCGGCCACGTCGGCCCCGGAGCGGCTGGACGTCTCGATCATGCTCGCCGCCGTCGGGGCTCCGGTGGTCGCGCTCGCGCTCGTCGCGCTGCTGCACGGGACCGAGCTGGTGCGCAGGGACGTGGCGGCGGGCAGGCACCACGCCGCACACCACTGTGAAACACTTGTACGGCAGCATGTTTAGAGGAGAACTGGCCGGATGCGAATTGTGTTGACCATGGTGGTCACGCTGCTCGTCGGATTGGGTGCGCTGTTCTACATCGAGCCGACGAAGCCGATGCCCGGCGAGGCGTACGTGGAACTCGTCAACGTCACCGGGGACGACGAAGCCCCGAAGTGCGCGCTGGACGCCCGGTACTCGAACGAGGCGCCGCGCGGGCTGCGCGACGACGTGCTCGCGGCGTGGAACACGCTGAAGAGCAAGGCCGCCGCCGAGGGCGTGCAGATGTGCCTCAACGACGGCAAGCGCAGCGCGTGGCAGCAGCAGGCGGAGTTCGACAGCGCCGTCCGCCGCTTCGGCAGCGCGGAGCAGGCCAGCAAGTACGTGCTCACGCCCGAGGCGTCAAAGCACGTGCAGGGCGTCGCCGTGGACATCCAGCCGCTGTCCGCGGCGTCGTGGGTGGAGCGCGGCAACGGCAAGCTCGGGTGGTGCAGGCGCTACCAGAACGAGACGTGGCACTTCGAGTTCGACCCTTCCTATGTGGGCGGCTGCCCACCGATGCTGCCGAACGCTCTTGCGTCACGCTGATCGTTCCGCGTACGCGGTGCGACCGTTCGGGCTAAGTTCTCCGAGCATGAACACAGTGCACGTCGCCGCCAGTGAGGACTACCGGCGCGCCCGCGCCGAGCTGCTGGCGGCGGAGAGGGAGCTGCGCGCGGCCGCCGCCGTCGTCGCGGCGCTTCGCGCGGCCCTGCCTCCGGGGCCGGAGGTCGACTCCTCGTCCCCGCTGACCACCGCGGGCGGCAAACCGATCACCCTGGACGACGTCTTCGGCGAGCACCGCACGCTCCTCGGCTACCACCTGGCTTTCGACGCTTCCGTCGACGAGCCGGACGAGGCGAGCGCCCGGGAGGTCGACGTCCTCGACGCCCAGGTCCCGTGGCTGCGCGAGCGGACCGCCATCGCCGTCTTCGCCCCGGCCGCGCCGCACCGCCTGGCCCGGCTCGCGCAGCGGCGCGGCTGGCGCTGGATCGTGCCGATCTCCACTCAGCCCGGCGAGCTGTCCGACCGACTCGGCCTGTGCGCGGACGCCGCCGAACCCGCCCTCACCGTCCTCGTCCGCGAGGGCACCACCGCGCGCCTGCACTGGCACGGCCGCGCCCCGCTCACCGCCCGCCTCATGCACCTCCTGCCCCACCCGTCGTGAACCCAATGGGGCATTGGTTACGTCTGACGTAACCAATGCCCCATTGAGTACGTATCACCAGCCGTCGATGGGTGGGATGGCGGCGACGGAGTGCAGCGGGTTGGGGACCGTGCCGTTGGGGTGGATGGCGTGCCGGTACGACAGCTCGGCGTACCCGGTCTGCAACAGGCGGTCCCCGTTCAACGGGTAGCGGGCGAACGTCGGGCCGAGCAGGTCACCGTCGTCCATTCGCTCCGCCACGTCGGGGAACCGCGCGCGGTAGGCCTCCACCTCGCCGCGGACGATGCCCCACAGCCGCTCCTCGGCCAGCCCGTGGTGCGTCGCCAACAACCCGGACAGCGGCCGGAAGACCCCGACCAGCAACGCGTCGACCAGGTACTGCCGCAGCACGCGCCACGGCTTGCGGGGCAGGACGCGGTCGTGCGAGTCCGGCTCGGGACCGCGCTCGGCGACCGGCTCCACCGACACGTTGACGTCGTCGATCAGGTCCTTGATCACCGCCCGCGCCGGCCGGCCGTCGGGGCCGCTGACGATCAGCACGTTCTCGCCGTGCGGGTTCACGGTGATCCCGTAGCGGTAGAGCACGTGCAGCAGTGGCCGCAGCAGCACGCGGGTCAACGCGGCGAACCACGCCTCAGCGTCACCGCCCGAGCGGTCGATGTACTCGCTGACCAGCGGACGCCCCGCCGGGTCGACGTGCAGCAGCGCCGCGAGCGACCACGAGTGCCCCTCCTCCGGAACCGGCTCGCGCCAGATGCAGCCCAGCGTCTCCAGCCAGGTGTACGGAGCGCCGTCCACTGTGGACAGCCTGGGGTGGCGAACGGTCACCGAAGCGACCTCGCCGAGCATCACCGCGCCCCACTCGGCCAGCAGCTTGTCGGAGTTCCACAGCCCGCGCAGCCACTGCGTCACCACGGGCGCCGCGAGGGTGCAGTGCGGCGGGATGCCGCGCCACACGGCCGTGTTGAGGATGCGCAGCGGGAGCTTGACCTGGAACCGGTCCGGTCTGTCCACATTGCACATCGTGCGGATGGACTGGGTCGGCCGGTAGTGGTCGACTGCCTCGCCGAGCACCACGATGCGATCAGTGGCCAGCTCCGGCGCCCACAGCGTGCGCACCACGTGGTCCAGCTGCCACGGGTGCACAGGCAGCCACACGTAGGCCTCGGCGTCCAAGCCGCGGTCGGTGAGCACTTTGGTGAACTCGGCGCGGGTGGACTGGTCCAGCTCCTGCTCGACGACCGCCTGCTCGGAAAGCCTCGGTGTAGCCCGGAATTCCGCCAAGCCACGGTGCACGGCGAGCCAGGGGAGCCGAATGCGCTTGCGGGCCTCCGGGGCGTACAGGGCCTGGTCCGACGCGGAGAACCCGACACGCCCCTTGTTCGCCACCAACCACGGGTGGCCCGTGAGGTGGCCGTCCAACTCCGCGTGCCCCAACGAAGCGAGCTCCGCCGAAGGCACCGCGGTCTTCGTCATCGCCACGTCGGCCGTGAGCGTCGAGGTGACCTCGTTGAGGTAGTTGGCCAAAGTGGACGGATGGATTCCCACGCCGGGAGCGGCATCGGTGAAGAACTGCTGCACGTCGTCGGCGCGCTGGGCGATGTCGTCCCCGAGAATCCCCGAAGCCGCGCGGGTGACCGACGACGGGTCGACGGACCAGCCGCCGAAGGCCGTCCGCGACGCCGAGAACACGTAACGCGCACCAGGGAAACGCAGCTCGTACGAGGAGTCCTCCAGTGCCACCGGCGACAGGATGCCCTCGAAGGACAGTTCGCCGATCGCCTTGGCCAGCAACGCGATCGAGCACTGCCGCCACAGTTCGCGGTCGCTGGTCACCCGGCACCTCCCGGAACGGCGAAGCTGGTGTACGCGGTGTTCTTGGGCAGCCGGTACAGCTCCCGTCCGCTCACCGAGTTGAGGATCGTCGCGTTGCGGAACGCGCCGATGCCCAGGTCGGGCGCTGCGACGCCGTGGCTGTGCAGGTCCGCGTTGGACACGTACACGCGTCCGGTGACCGTCGCGTCCAACTCGATGGAGTGGTCGAGCGCGATCTTGTAGCGGCCCTTCTCGTCCCTGCGCACCAGGTTCTCCATCGGTGCCAGGAACGCGGGCTTGCGCTGCTTGTAGCCGGTCGCGGCGACCACGAGGTCGGTCACGTGCTCGAAGGTGCGGCCGGTGTCGCGGTGGCGGCAGGTCAGCACCGCGCGCCCATTGGAGTCCACAGTGGACCCTTCGATGGCGATGCCGTTGCGCAGCTCCACGTCCGCGAGTCCAGGGGCCAGATCGCGTTGGTAGAGCACGTCGTGGATGGCTTCAAGGGTCTCCGTCGAGATGCCCTTGTAGTGCCGCCACTGCTCCGCGACCAGCTCGTCCCGCTTGCTCTGCGGCAGATCGTGGAAGTAGCGGATGTACGCCGGAGTGGTCATCTCCAGCACGAGCTTGGTGTAGTCCAGCGGCGCGAAGGAGACCGTCCTGGTCAACCAGCTCACCGCGCCACCACCGGCGGCATTGCGGCGCAACAGGTCCAGCGCGACCTCGGCGCCGGACTGCCCGGAACCGATCACGGTCACCCGGCCCGCCGCCTCGACGTCGGAGGAGCGGTGCAGGTAGTCGGCGGTGTGCAGCAGCTTGTCGCCGGGCAGTGCGGCCAGTGCCTCGGGCACGTTCGGCTCGGTGCCGACACCGAGCACGAGGTCCTTGGCCTGCATGACCGAGCGGCGTCCGTCGGCGTGCACGACGTGCACCGTGAACAGCGACGCGCCCGCGTCCCACCGGACCGCCTCAACGCGGTGCGACCACCGCACGGACGGAAGCTTCGACACGGCCCAGCGCAGGTAGTGCTCGTACTCGCGCCGCGTCGGGTGGAACTGCTCGCGCACGTAGAACGGGTACATCCGATCCGTGTCGTGCAGGTAGGACAGGAACGACAGCGGGTGCGTCGGCGCGACCAGGCTCACCAGGTCGGCGAGAAAGCTCACCTGGAGCATCGCGTCGTCGAACATCAGCCCCGGGTGCCACCGGAACTCCGTGCGCGACTCCAGCACCACCACGTCCAGGTCGTCAACAGTGGACGCCAGGGCCGCCAGGCCCAGGTTGAACGGCCCGGCACCGATCGCGATGACGTCGTGTTTGCTCTCGACCGTTTCGGTCACGGCAAGTCCTCCTCAGTTCGTGGGTAGACCAGCAGCGCGGCCGTCTTGTTGGGCAGGGTGATCTCACCCCGGTGGTGGAAACCCCCGCTGCGCAGCGCCCGGATCGCGGGCACGTTGCGCACATCGGGTTCGAGGACCACACGGGTGCAGTCCTCGTCAGTGTCGAGCAAAGCTCTGGCCAGCAACGGCATCGTGGTGCTCGCGATACCGCGCCCGGTCCACCTCGGATCACCGATCGCCAGGTGGACGCCGAGGTCGTGGGGAAGCGCCGGATACGCGGCGGCGAGCTGGTCGCGGATGACGCGGTAGATCTCCACGTACACCACGGGCTCGCCGTCCTTCATCAGGAAGCACGGCCGCGAGTGGTCGCCGGACAGCTGACCGATCAGCTCCTCGCGCCACTTCTCCTTCGGCCAGTCCTGCTTCCAGAAGCGGGACACGTGCGGCTCGTTCATCCAGCGGTGCACCAGCTCCAGGTCGTCGCCGTCGGGCGATACCAGGCGCAAGGTCCACTCACCGGTGAGCGTGGGTACGGGGATCACGCGACCACCTGAACGAGCGGGTTCGGCATGTCGAGATACACCGACTGCGCGTCCAGTGGAGCCAGCACCTCGTCGATGCCGTGCAGTCGGGTCAGCAGATTCCCCTTGCCCGGCAGGCTGTCCGCGCTCAACCACCGCGTCGCGAGCCGGTCACCGTCCGGCCCGGCTTCCGCGAGGGCGGGCAGCGCGGCGGTGAGCCGTCCGGCCATCACGGCCAGCAGCTCGCGCTCATCGGCCAGCCCCTCCACGCCGAGGCAGCCGATCACGGCCAGCGCCTGGTTGCGCAGCAGGTAGTAGGACAGCCGTTCGTCCACAATGGAGTCATCGACGACCGCGAGCGTGGACTCCTCGATCCGCAGCCGCTCCAACAGGGCGGGCAGGTGCGAGGACGCCAGGTAGTAACCCTGGTTGTCGCGGAACGCCGAACCCGCGACACCGCCGTCGGAGTCCAGGCGCACCAAGGTGTTCTGCTGGTGGGCCTCGAGGCCGATGCCGGTCGAGGCGTACAGGTGCAACATCGGCACGAGCACGCGATCGGTGTAGTCGGCAACCCAACGCGAGGCCGCGTCGGCGCCCCGACCGGCGACGATGGCGCCGAGCGCGCTCCGCCCGAGACCCGGGCGCGGCGCGACCAGCCCGGCGAGGCAGCGGTAGTCGGTGACATCGGCGGGAACCTCGCGCACCGCGACGTCGAGCCCGGTGATCTCCGGCCCCTCGGCGCGGCCCGGCTCGTCCACCGCGATCCACGCCGGGTCCCGGACGATCGAGAAACCCGGGAAGGCGCCGTAGGTCGACGCGGTGTGCCCGGCGTCGATGAGCCGGTTGATCTCCAGGCCGCGCTTCAGCTCAGTGCGCGTGGACTCCCGCCGCGAGTTGGTGATCCGCAGGCCCAGCGAGAGCTTCAGCATCACCGGCGCGTCCGAGCGGTAGACGGTGCGCAGGCTGGAACTGGCGTACCACTCCGGCCCCAACTCGCCGAGCGGCTGCAGGCGGCCGGACTCGACGAGCGCCTTGATCCTGGGGCGCAGCAACAGGTTCCGCGCCTGCCACGGGTGCGCCGGAATCAGCACTCGACCGTCGTGCGGACCGCCTTCGGCCAGGTCTGCCATCAGCTGCACGGCGTCCCGCCCGCCCAACGACGGAGCACCCGCGACGGCATCGTGCGACACCACCGAAGGGTCGGCCGCGAACCACGACAGGCGGAACTTCCCGCGCAGCTCGGCCGCGTATGCCCGAGCCTCGTCCGGGTGCACGCCGTCGCGGCTCTTCGGCGCAGGGTGGTGCAGGTGCCCCAGCAGCAACGCCTGCTCCGCGTCGAGGAACGCGTCCACGTCTACGTCCGCGTCCGGGTTCGCGCGGCGATCCGCGATGAACTCCGTCACGCGGCGCACGGATTCCGCGGTCCGCTCAACGAGATCGGCCACCTCGCCGGTCGGAACGCCGCCCGTGCGAGCGCCACCGCGGGCGGCGGCCTCGGTCGCGATCAGGTTCACCGCGAGCACGGGGTCGGCGGGGGACAGCTCACCGCCGTCACCGCGGCGGATGCGCACCGGTGCGAAGCGGTGCCAGCCGGTCGCCGAACAGTGCGTGACCTCGGTGACCAGCGCCAGCCCGGACGAGGGCAGCTCCACCGAGAGCGGCCCCGGCAGCACCTCCACGCCGGTCTCCTGGAGCCAGCAGCGCAGCAGCGCTTCCAGGTGCGCGTGCTCCGCGGTGGCGCGAGCGTCCGGGTGGTCGAGCGGATCTGCTTGCAAGACAACGGCTTCTGTGGTGGTGGTCATGCTGCGCCCTCCTGGTGCGCGAGCTTGCGTCCGGTGCTGATGACCAAGTCGATCAGCGCGTCGATGTCATCGACACCGGCGTTCGGGTTGAGCAACGTGAACTTCAGGCAAGTGACAGAGGGCGATCCCGGCTCGTCCGGGAACGCGGAGGTCCGGCCCAGCAGCGCCTGCCCCGACCGCAGCAGGTCCCGCCGCAGCGCGCCGTTGAGCTCGTCCGAGCCCCGGTACCGGAAGACGACCGTGGTGAGGTTCGCGCCCGCGACCAGCTCCAGCTCCGGTTCCGCCGCGATGCGGGATTCCGCGTGCAGCGCGAGGTCGTGGCAGGTGTCGAGCATCGAGCCGAGCCCGGTGCGGCCGTAGGCGAGCAGCGTCGTCGCGACCTTCACCGCGTCCGGTCGCCGCGTGGTCTGCAGGCTCACCCCGAGCAGGCCGTCGTAGCCCTGCTCGCCGTCGTCGGCCGGGTTGAGGTAGTCGACCTGTCGCTCCAGCGAGCTGAACGCGGTCCCGTCGGCCACCAGCAGCACGCTCGCCGCGGAAGGCTGCCAGCCGATCTTGTGCAGGTCCACCGTGATCGAGTCGGCCAGCTGGAGCCCGGCCACCTTCGGCGCCAGCCGGTCGGAGAACAGCGCCCCGAAGCCGTACGCCGCGTCCGCGTGGAACCACATGCCGTGCTCGCGGGCGATCTCGCAGATCTCCGGCAGCGGGTCGACCGAGCCGAAGTCGGTGGTGCCCGCCGTCGCCACCACCGCCAACGGGATCTCGTCCGCGTTCAGCCCGGCCAGCATCTCCACCAGCGCGTCCGGCCGCATCCTGCGGTCGGCGTCCACCGGGACCGCGCGCACCGCGGCCTCGCCCAGCCCGAGCACCGCGCAGGCCCGGTGCGTGGAGAAGTGCGCCAGCTCCGAGCAGAACACCACCGGCTTGCCCAGCGCGGCCACGCCGTCGGTGCGGATGTCGATGCCGAGGCGCCGCGCCACCGTGTCCCTGGCGAGCATGATCGCCATCAGGTTGGACAGCGAACCGCCCGGGGTGAGCACGCCGTCAGCGCGCTTCTCGAAGCCCGCCAGGTTGGCCAGGGCCGCGACCAGCCAGCGCTCCACCGCGATGCCCGCGGGCCCGGAGTCGTAGGTGTCCTGCGAGGCGTTGCTCGCCCCGGCCAGCGCGTCGGCGGCCACCGCGACCGCGAGCGGCGGCGGCTGCAGGTGGGCGGCGGCGAACGGGTGGGTCAGGTCGATGCCCTGTTCCACGAGCAGCCTGGCGACGCGGTGCAGCGCCGCGTCCGGGCCCACCCCGGTCCCCGGGATGACCGCGGGGCCGAGCCTGCTGGTGACCGCGCCCAGCACATCCTGCGGGGAGCCCGCGGGCAGCGGCCCGGACGGGCGGCGCGCGGTGCTGGCCCCGCCGACGGCACGGGCGAGCGCGGCCGCGACCTCGGCCAGGCCCTCACCGGTGCCGGCCAACGGGATTGTCGAGGTAGTGCGTGGACGAGGCGGGGCCTCGGCGGCCGGCAACACGGCACCTCCGGAGGGGAGCAGGGGTGGACTGGTCCGTTTAGGCCAGGCAAAGCATAGTTAGGCAAGCCTTACCCAAGTGAACTCGGCTTTCCGTGTCAACCGCTGAGTGAGCCACGCCGCTCCGGGTAACCCAGCTGGACGGATACCCGGCGGGCCGGGGCGCACGCCCCGAAAGAGCGTGAGATCACCGCGCGGTAGCCTGTCGGCCAGCTCGAAATCCACCCACTTCCCCCAGGAGGGCACGTGTCACCAGGGCAGATCGCCGCGCTGATCGCAGCGGGCGCCTTCGTGCTGCTGGTGCTGCTGCTGGCGGTTCCACTGATCAAGCTCGGGCGCACCCTCGACGAGGCGACCGTGGCGCTGCGCAAGGCCCACGAGAACGCCGATCCGTTGTTCACCGGGGCCAACACCACGCTGAACCACGTCAACACGCAGCTGGAGCGCGTCGACGGCATCACCGCGAACGCCCGCGCGGTCAGCGGCAACGTCTCGGCGCTCACCTCCCTGTTCACCGCCACCCTCGGCGGTCCGCTGGTGAAGGCCGCCGCGCTGTCCTACGGCGTGAGCAAGGCCGTCCGGGCCCGCCGCCGCGCCGCCGAGGAGCCCGGCAAGCACTCCCGTCGCGGCCGCAAGTCCAGGGGCGGGCGTCGATGAAGCGGATGTTCTGGCTCGGCATCGGAGTGCTGACCGGCGTCGTGCTCTCCCGCAAGGCCAACACCAAGGCGCAGGGCTTCACCCCGGCCGGCGTCGCCGCCAACCTCGGCGACGCGATCAGCGAGCTGGCGGGTGCGGTCGGCGCGTTCGGCGCCGACGTTCGCGCGGGCATGAGCGAGCGCGAGGGCGAACTGCGCGAGGTGGTCGAGCGGGCCAACGATCCCGGTAGACGGTCGAGCTACAGTAGGAGCACGGACCGCGTCTCCCAGTCCAGGGAGCGCAGGAGCCGGGAAGCAGAGGACGGAACCGTGCGGAACAGGCGAGCGCGCAGGGCGGGGAGCTGACCTCCCGCGCCGTACAGCGCTGCTCCCCGCCGCATCGGGCCCCTTCCGCACCTCCTCCTAAGGACCTTCCGCCATGCAGACGCATGAGATCCGCCAGCGCTTCCTCGACCACTTCCAGAAGGCCGGGCACACCCTCGTGCCCAGCGCCCCGCTGATCCTGGACGACCCGAACCTGCTGTTCGTCAACGCCGGGATGGTCCAGTTCAAGCCGTACTTCCTCGGCGAGGCCCCGCCGCCGTACGCCACCGCCACCAGCGTGCAGAAGTGCGTGCGCACCGGCGACATCGACGAGGTCGGCAAGACCACCCGGCACAACACCTTCTTCCAGATGGCCGGGAACTTCTCCTTCGGCGACTACTTCAAGGAAGGGGCGATGACCCACGCCTGGGAGCTGCTCACCGGCTCCCTGGAGGACGGCGGCTACGGCTTCGACCCAGGCCGCCTGTGGGTCACCGTCTACCAGGACGACGACGAGGCCATCGAGCTGTGGCAGAAGGTCGCCGGCATCCCCGCCGAGCGGATCCAGCGCCGCGGCATGGCCGACAACTACTGGTCGATGGGCGTTCCCGGCCCCTGCGGCCCGTGCTCGGAGATCTACTTCGACCGCGGCCCGGAGTTCGGCGAGGAGGGGGGTCCGGTCGCCGACGAGGACCGCTACCTCGAGATCTGGAACCTCGTGTTCATGCAGAACGAGCGCGGTGAGGGCGGGGCCAAGGACAACTACCCGATCCTCGGCCAGCTGCCAGCCAAGAACATCGACACCGGCATGGGCGTGGAGCGGGTGGCCTTCCTGCTCCAGGGTGTGGACAACGTCTACGAGACCGACTTGGTCCGCCCGGTGATCACCGCCGCCGAGAAGTTCTCCGGCCGCACCTACGGCACCAACCCGGCCGACGACGTGCGCTTCCGCGTCATCGCCGACCACGCCCGCAGCGGCGTCATGCTGGTCGCTGACGGCGTCACCCCCGGCAACGAGGCCCGCGGCTACGTGCTGCGCCGCCTGCTGCGCCGCATCGTCCGCTCCACCCGCCTGCTCGGCGTGCACGAGCCGGTGCTGGCCGAGTTCACCGCCGTGGTGCGCGACGCCATGGGCCCGTCCTACCCCGAGCTGGTCAGCGACTTCGACCGGATCGAGGCCGTGATGCGGACCGAGGAGGAGGCCTTCCTGGCCACCCTCACCTCGGGCTCGAAGATCTTCGACGTCGCCGCCGCCGAGACCGTGGCCGCCGGGAGCAGGCAGCTCTCCGGCGACAAGGCCTTCCAGCTGCACGACACCTTCGGCTTCCCGATCGACCTCACCCTGGAGATGGCCGCCGAACAGGGCCTCACCGTGGACGAGGAGGGCTTCCGGAGCCTGATGGCCGAGCAGCGGCAGCGGGCCAAGGCCGACGCCGCCTCGCGCAAGACCGGGCACGGCGACCTGACCGTCTACCGCTCGGTGCTCGAACAGCACGGCACCACCGAGTTCCTCGGCTACACCGACCTGGACTCCGACTCGCGCGTGGTCGGCCTGCTGGTCGGCGGCGTCCCGGTGCGCAGCGCCGCCGCCGGCACCGAGGTCGAGCTGTTCCTGGACCGCACGCCCTTCTACGCCGAGAGCGGTGGCCAGGTCGGCGACACCGGCGTGCTGGTCGGCGACAACGTGCAGATCTCCGTGACCGACGTGCAGAAGGCCGTTCCCGGGCTGTTCGTGCACAAGGCCAAGGTGCTCGCCGGTGAGGTCGCCGTCGACGACGTCATCCAGGCCCACGTGGACGAGGACCGGCGCGGCGCCGTCGAGCGCTCGCACTCGGCCACCCACCTGGTGCACGCCGCCGTCCGCTCCGCCTACGGCAAGCGCGCCGCCCAGGCCGGTTCGCTGAACTCGCCGGGCCGGATGCGCTTCGACTTCACCACGCCCGGCCCGGTCTCGGCCACCGTGCTCAGCGGGGTCGAGGAGGAGGTCAACGCCTACCTCCTCGACGACGTGGAGGTGAAGTCCTTCACCACGACGATGGACAAGGCCCTGGAGCTGGGCGCCGTCGCCCTCTTCGGCGAGAAGTACGGCAACGAGGTCCGCGTCGTCGACATGGGCGAGTACTCGCGCGAGCTGTGCGGTGGCACCCACGTGAAGCGGATCGGCCAGCTCGGCATGGTCAAGCTGGTCGGCGACTCCTCGATCGGCTCCGGCGTGCACCGCGTCGAGGCCCTGGTCGGCATGGACGCCCTCCGGCACACCAGCAAGGAGCGGCTGCTCGTCTCGCAGCTGGCCGACCAGCTCAAGGTGCCCACGCACGAGCTGCCCGAGCGCGTCTCCGGCATCCTCAGCCGGCTGCGCGACGCCGAGCGGGAGATCGACCGCATGCGCGTGGCCGCCGTGCTCCAGTCCGCCGGGGACCTGGCCGGCAAGGGACAGGACGTCAACGGCACGGTGCTGGTGGCCGAGCGGGTCCCGGACGGGGTGGCCGGCAACGACCTGCGCGCCCTGACCACCGAGGTGCGCAACCGTCTCGGCAGCCGGTCCGGGGTCGTGGCCCTGTTCTCGTGCGAACCGGACAGCGGCAAGGTCAGCTTCGTCGTGGCCACCACCCCGGCCGCCAGGGACGCCAAGCTCAAGGCCGGTGACCTGGTGAAGAGCTTCCTGCCGGCCATCGACGGCCGCGGCGGCGGCAAGCCCGACATGGCCCAGGGCGGTGGCACCAAGGCCGCCGGGGTCGAGGAGGCCGTGACCGCGCTGCGCCGCGCCCTCGGCGGCTCGTGAGCGAGCTTGCGAGCGAACCATCCAACACAGCAGCGCCGCTCGCGGCGCACCGAGCCTGCGAGGTGTGGCCGTGAGCGTCACCCCCGACCGCCCGGGCCCGGACGATCCGGGGCCCGGGCGGCGCCTGGGCGTCGACGTGGGCTCGGTGCGGGTCGGCGTCGCGCTCAGCGATCCGAGTCCGTTCCTCGCCAGCCCCCTCGCTACCCTGGCGCGCGACGAGAAGGCTGGCCGGGACATCGACCAGCTCGTGGGACTCGTCGGGGAGCACGAGGTGGTCGAGGTGGTGGTCGGTCTGCCCCGCACGCTGGCCGGACGGCACGGCCCGGCGGCCGAGGCCGCGACGGCCTACGCCGCGGTGCTGGCCGGGCGGATCGCGCCGGTGCCCGTCCGCCTCTCCGACGAGCGGTTGACCACGGTCTCCGCGACCCGGATGCTCTCCGACCGAGGGGTGCGCGGCAAGAAGCAGCGGTCGGTCGTCGACCAGGCCGCGGCCGTCGAGATCCTCCAGGGATGGCTCGACCTGCGCGCCCGTACCCGACCTGCCCCCCAGGAGGGTTGATCCAGTGAACGACCTCGACCTCTTCGACGAGGGACCGGCCGAGGAGAAGCCGCGCCGCGGGCGGGCCGCCGCGGCCGCCGACAACCAGCGGCGCCGCAAGGTCCTGCTGGTGGGCGGCCTCGCCGCAGTGGTGATCCTCGGCATCGGCATCTGGTACGGCGTGACCTCGCTGTTCGGGCTGACCAGCTACGAGGACTTCGAGGGCGCCGGTGAGTCCGACGTCGTGGTCAAGGTCGAACCGGGCACCATCTCCCAGACCGGGCAGAGCCTGATGGACGCGGGCGTGGTCGCCAGCGTCCGCGCGTACACCGCCGCCGCGCAGGAGAACGAGGCGGCGACCTCGGTGCAGCCCGGCTACTACGTGCTCAAGACCAAGATGTCCGGCGCCAGCGCGGTCGCGGGCCTGGTGCGCAAGAACGCCAAGGTCGGCGAGATGGAGATCCGCGGCGGCAACCAGCTCGACGACGTGACCGTGGCCAGCGGCAAGGTCACCCCCGGGATCATCTCGCTGATCGCCAAGGCCAGCTGCGCGGAGCTCAACGGCAAGAACACCTGCCTCACCCCGGAGCAGGTCCGCACCGCCATGGAGAAGGCCGACCTCACCGAGATCGGCGCGCCGGAGTGGGTGATCACCGAGGCGTCCAAGGCGACCGAGCCGCGGCGGCGGTTCGAGGGACTGCTGATGCCCGGCAAGTACGACGTGAAGCCCGGCGACACCCCGGAGAACGTGCTGCGCGCGCTGCTGACCACCGCCTCGGCCAGGCTCCAGGCGGCCGGGCTGCCGAAGGCCGCGGAGAAGACCGGTTTCTCGCCGTACCAGCTGCTGGTGATGGCCTCCCTGGTGGAGAAGGAGGCCGCGGGCCCGGACTTCGGCAAGATCGCGCAGGTGACGCGCAACCGCCTCGCCATCGGCATGCGGCTGCAGTACGACTCCACGGTCAACTACCCGCTGGACCGGCCGAACATCCGCACCAACAGCGCTGACCGGGACAAGGCTGGCGCGTACAACACCTACGCGGTCCAGGGGCTGCCGCCGACCCCGATCGGCTCGCCGAGCGCCCAGGCGATCTCCAGCGCGATCACCCCGGAGCCCAGCGAGTACCTGTACTTCGTGCGCTGCGACAAGAACGGCAGGTCCTGCTTCGCCAAGGACCTCGACGACCACAACACCAACGTCCGCGAGGCCCAGGCGAGGGGCGCTTACTGATGGTTCGCAAGGCGGCCATCCTGGGCTCGCCGGTCGAGCACTCGCTGTCGCCGGTGCTGCACCGCGCCGCGTTCGAGGCGCTGGGCCTGACCGGCTGGACCTACGAGCGGATCGAGTGCTCCGAGGACGCGCTGCCCGGCCTGGTCGGTGGACTCGGCCCGGAGTGGGCGGGCCTGTCGGTGACGATGCCGGGCAAGCGCGCCGCGCTGACGCTGGCCTCGCGGGTCACGCCACGAGCGCGGATGGCGGGCGCGGCCAACACACTCGTTCCGATCGACGGCGGGTGGCAGGCCGACAGCACCGACGTGGACGGCGTGGTCGGGGCGCTGCGCGCGGCGGCGGGCTTCACCATCGCGGCGGGTCCGGCGGTGATCCTGGGCGCGGGTGGTACCACGCAGGCCGCGCTGGTCGGGCTCGCCGAGCTGGGCGTGCGGCAGGTCCGCCTCGTCGTCCGCGATCCGGCCCGTGCGGTCGAGGCCCTGGCCTGCGCGGAGCGGTTGCGGCTCGCGGTCACCGTGGTGAACTGGGCCGATGCCGATCCGGCCAAGCTCGTCGACGGCTGCTCGGTGCTGATCAGCACGGTGCCGACGGCGGCGGTGGAGCCGTGGGTCACCGAGCTGGCCGAGGCGCCGAGCGTGCTCGACGTGATCTACCACCCGTGGCCGACGCCGCTGGCCGCGGCCGCGGAGAAGGCGGGCAATCCCGTCGCGACCGGCCTGGACATGCTGCTGCACCAGGCGTTCGGCCAGTCCGAGCTGTTCACCGGCCGTCCCGCCCCGCGCGAGGCGATGCGCTCCGCCCTCCGCGAAGCCACCGGCTATGTCCTGCCGCTCCCGTTGGGTTAGGTCGTCCGGATCGTTCTGGTGATCTCCGCCGACCACCTCATCAGCACGGCGAGCAGCACGACCTCGCCGACCACGAGCAGCCGCTCGGTGATGCCGACCGGGTTCGGGCCGGGGAACCAGTCGATCAGCGCCGGTTCCATCATTCCGAAGAAGCTCACCCCGAAGGCGAAGAGCATGACGAAGCCGAAGATGCCCAGCCGCCTGCTCGCGCGGGCGTAACCGCTGTACTGCGGGTGTGCCCGGTAGCGCTTGCCGAGCACCATCCCGGCGGTCGGCAGCCCGAGGAACGCCGCGACCGCGGCCAGGTTGTGCAGCATGCCGAACGGGGTGCGTTCGGTGCTGGTGGTGTCCATCGGCAGCACGCCCGCCAGCAGCAGGCCGCCGCTCCAGATGCCCACGCAGGTCCACGCGAGCGGCGAGTACGGCGCCTCCCACCGGACCATCCCGGCGAGGAAGGCCAGCGAGCCGACGCCCAGCGCCACCAGCGCCCACATGTAGACCTGCGACAACGGGCCGACACCGTAGGTGCTGATGGTCTGCGAGTACGGGCTCGGGAAGGACTGGCCGTGCAGCACGGCCATGAGGGCGCCGGAGATCCCGACGCCCATCCATGCGACAGTGATCCCCAGCCGGGGCGCCCGGGTCGCGGCGGGAGCGCCGGCGATGTTGAGATCCATAGCTGCGATCATCACCCGCGCGCAACCGGGGGACATCAGAGAATTCCCTGAGATCCCCCGGAATGACGACCTGCCGTGATACGCCGGTGGGACCCGCCTGGTCGACGGGTCCCACCTCGGATCGGCGCTGCCGTGGGCTCCTTGTGCTACTCAGCCCTGGTCGTGATCCTCGGCGATGATCGAGGCCAGGGCCTCCAACGCCTCCTCGGCGCCCTCGCCCTCGGCGTTGAGCACCACCTCGTCACCGTGCATCGCGCCCAGTGTCATCAGCCCGAGCACGCTGGCCGCCTCCACCGGCTCGCCGCCGTCCTTGCGGATGGTGACCGTGACCGGCTGCGCCGCCGCGGCCTTGGCCAGCAGTGCGGCCGGCCGTGCGTGCAGTCCGACCGAGGAGGCAACGGTGACCCGTCGTTCCGGCATTGCGAGGTCCTTCCTAGATCTTGCTGGATTCGGCCTGCGGGTCCGCGCTCTCGTCCTCGCGGCCCGGTGTCTTGAGGTTCCACTTCTTGATCACGAAGGTGAAGAGGAAGTAGTACACCACCGCGAAGGCCAGGCCGACCGGGATGATCAGGAGCGGCTGGGTCGAGATGTTCCAGTTCAGCACGTAGTCGATGGCACCGGCGGAGAAGGTGAACCCGGTGTGGATGCCCAGGGCGTTGACCACGATGAACGACACGCCGGTCAGCGCGGCGTGCACCAGGAACAGCGGCCAGGCGACGAACAGGAACGAGAACTCCAGCGGCTCGGTGACACCGGTGATCACCGCGGTCAGCGCGCCGGAGAGCATGATGCCGCCGACGATCTTGCGCTGTTCCGGCTTCGCCGTCCGCCAGATCGCCAGCGCCGCGGCGGGCAGGGCGAACATGAAGATCGGGAAGAAGCCGGTCATGAACGTGCCCGCGCTCGGGTCGTGCGCCTTGATGAACCGGTTGAGGTCGCCGTGCTGACCGCCGAACTCGCCGAAGACGAACCACACGAACGAGTTGATGATGTGGTGCAGGCCGAACGGCAGCAGCAGCCGGTTCGCCATGCCGTAGGCGCCCGCCCCGACCAGGGTGCTGCCGGTGATCATCTCGCCGAGCGAGGTCAGCCCGGAGTTGAACAGCGGGTAGAGCAGGCCCATCACCACGCCGAGCGGGATCATCACCACGGCGACGGCCATCGGCACGAACCGCCTGCCGCCGAAGAACGCCAGGTACGGCGGGAGCTTGATCCGGTGGTAGCGCTGCCACATCCACGCGGTGAGCAGGCCGGCGATCAGACCGGTGAGCACGCCGTAGGGCCAGTTGTTCGGTGGCGCCCCCTCCTTGCCCTCGGCCAGCGGGTTGAACACCAGGATGACCTTGGACAGCACCAGGTAGCCGACGACGGAGGCCAGTGCGGTCGACCCGTCGGCCTTCTTGGCGAAGCCGATCGCCACACCGACGGCGAACAGCACCGGCAGGTAGTCGAAGAGCACACCACCGGCGCCGCCGATGACCGCGGCCACCTTCTCCAGCCCGCCGACGCCGCCGAGCAGGTCGTCCTGCCCGAGCCGCAGCAGCAGACCCGCGGCGGGCAGCGCGGCGATCGGCAGCATGAGGCTGCGGCCGATCCGTTGCAGTACCGCCAAACCCTTGATGTCACGACCGCCCGGGGTGGCGCTCATCGGGTACCTCCCTGCTGAGGGTGGGGACCGGAGCCGGGAAGGCTCCGGTCGAGTTGCATGGTCACCTGGTACAGATCGCCCCGGTACCAGGACGTCATGTCCTCCACCGGAGCTCCGGCGGCGGTGGAGATCCTGCGGAAGACCAGGACGGGGCTGCCCGGCTTGATGCCGAGCAGCCGGGCGGTCACCGGGTCGGCGGCGTCCGCCCACACGGTCTGGCGACCGTGGTCGAGCTGGACCCCGTACTCCCGCGCGAGCAGGCCGTACAGGGAACGGGTGAGGTCGTGCCGCAGCAGCCCCGGGACCTCGCGGGGGTGGTACCAGCCGCGTTCGACGGCCATCGGGGTGCCGTCGGCGCGGCGCAGCCGGAACAGCCAGTAGGCGGTCTGGCCGGTGTCCAGGCCGAGTGCGGAGGCGGTGGCCGTCGGCGGGACCAGCTCGCCGTGGTCGAGCACCTCGGTCGCCGGGGTCATCCCGCGCCTGCGGATGTCCTCGGTGAAGGAGGCCAGGTGCAGCTGGGCGTCCACCCTCGGTTTGGCGGTGAAGGTGCCCTTGCCGCGGACCCGGGTCAGCAGTCCCTCGGTGACCAGCTGGCTGATCGCCTCGCGCACGGTCAGCCGGGAGACGCCGTAGCGGGTGGCCAGCTCGCGCTCGGAGGGCACCGGTGTGCCCGGCGGCAGCTGCTCCTGGGCCAGCCTGCGCAGGATCTCGCGCAGCTGGGCGTGCTTGGGCGTCGGCCCGTCCAGCAGCCGGGCGGCGGGGGTCTCCGGGACCGGCACGCTCACTCCCCTCGAATCCAGGCTGGCGGATTGGTACGGTCCGGTCTAAACCAGTTGCGGGGAGGATGCTCCGGCCCTGTCGAGGTGTCAACAACCGTTATGGCTTCGTATCGGGTGTGGGAGCATCTGGCCCAACCACGTACGCCCTGCTCGCGGGGTGCTTCAGGCAAGGGAGACTTGAGTGGCTGACAAGGCTGGGGCGATCCTCGCCGGGCTCGGAGGAGCCGACAACGTGGAGGACATTGAGGCCTGCATCACACGGCTGCGGTGTGAGGTGCGCGACGGTTCCCTGGTCGACCAGGCCGCGCTGAAGGCGGCGGGCGCGCACGGGGTCATGCAGCAGGGCACCATCGTGCAGGTCGTCGTCGGTCCCGAGGCCGACACCCTCGCCGAGGACATCCAGGACCTGATGTGACGCTGTCCGTGCAGTGCCCGGTCAAGGGCCGGGCCATCCCCATGCGTGAGGTCCCCGACCCGGTGTTCGCCGAGGCCATGGTCGGCCCCGGCATCGCCGTCGACCCCGAGCGCGCCGAGGGCGACGCCGTCGCCCCGGTGGACGGCACGGTGGTGACCCTGCACCCGCACGCCTTCGTCGTGCTCACGCCCGGCGGCCAGGCCGTGCTGGTGCACCTGGGCATCGACACGGTGAAGCTGAAGGGCGAGGGCTTCACCCTGCACGTGGTCAAGGGCGAGACAGTCCGCGCGGGCCAGCGGATGATCACCTGGAACCCGGCGGAGGTGGAGCGCCAGGGCTACTCCCCGGTCTGCCCCGTTGTCGCCGTCGAGGCGAAGCCGGACCAGCTGGCCGCGCTCCGCGAGTCCGGCGCGGTCGACCACGGCGAGGAGATCTTCACCTGGTCCGCCTGACTGTTCGTACCCAATGCGGCATTCGTTTCGCTGGACGTAACGAATGCCGCATTGGGTACGTCAGCGGCGGCCGGCCTGGTCGAGCAGGGAGCGGGCCACCGCGTCGAGCTTCGGGCCGACGAGGTCGGTGGTCATCAGCTCGCCGGTCTCCTCGTCCACCTTCAGCGTTCCCTTGCTGGTGACGGAGAAGATCGTGCCCGTGCGGGTGCGGACGTCGAAGTCCGCCAGCCAGGGACCGCCGCTCGAACCGCTCGCCATGTCGCACAGGGTGGTGTGGCGGTCGGCGTCGCTGGTGGCGTTGATGTCGCACCACAGCAGCGATTGCCCGCGCGCCTGCTTGGAACCGGGGTAGCCGAACATCGCGGTCCTGCCGCCTGTTGTCTGGTCGAAGGTGATCCGCTGAGTGCCTGCCGCGTCCGCCAGGTGCTTGCCGTCGACCTGGTCGAACACCACCATCGCGACATCGGGCGAACTGTGCTCGGAGTAGGACTTGGGCAGCAGGAAAGCCCGAGCCGCGTACAGGCCGTGCGGGCGGTTTCCGTTGGTGTAGCCCGGAACGAACACCACGTTCTTCGCTTCGATCAGCTCGTCGTCACGAGTCATGCCGGGCCAGACGCAGTGCGCGGCGGTGACGGCGACGTCCTTGTTCGCGCTGGGCACTGCCGTGGCCGTGCACCACGTGTCCTCGCTCGGTCCTTGCGGGCCGAGCTTGTGGGTGAGGAAGAGCCGCCCGATTCCCTGGGGGACCTGATCCGCCCACGGGCGTGCCACGACTTCCGGGCGGTCGATCGAATCGGCTCCGGTCCGGCTCATCCGTTCCGATGTCCAGTACGCCAGCGCCGCGGCACGATCAGCCTGGCTGACGTCCGTGACCAAGGTGTCGCCTGTGGCGTGTGCCGGGGTCGCCGCGCACACGATCGCCGCGGCAATCACCGCGGGCAGCAGCCGGAAGCTCACGACAGACATGTCCATGAGACGTCCCACGCGAGGGTGAGTTGTCCTCAGCAGACGCCCGGTGAAGCAAATTCCACCCAGGGGGTCCCGCTGGCTTGAGGGGGAGAACAGCCGTGCGCATTCTCGTGCCATGGAAGTTCTCGGAGCGTTGTCCGGCCTCGTCGCGGGAGTCGTGGCGGGAGCGGGAACGCGGGTGGTGCTCGGCCGGCTCGACCGCGGAGCGAGCGTGCGACCGCCGTGGTGCGAACTGGCGGTCGGCGTGCTGTGGGCGATCATGTGCGGCGTCGGCGCGCCGTTGTGGTGGCTGCCCGTGCAGCTCGCGATTGCATGGTTCGCCGTCGCGCTGACCGCGGTCGACCTGTGCCACCGCCGCCTGCCGGACGCGCTGACGTTGCCCGCCTATCCGATCGTGGGTCTGGTGTTGTTGCCCGCCGTGCTCGCCGGCCCGGGGCCACCACTGGTCGTGCGGGCGGTCTGTGGCGCGGCGCTGTTCCTGGTCGTCCACGCGGTCGTGCGCATGGTGTCTCCGGACTCACTGGGCGCGGGTGACGTCAAGCTCTCCGGCAGCCTCGGCGCGGTCGCGGGCGCGGTGGAGTGGGTCGCGCTGCCGGTGGTCGTGGTCCTCGCGGCGGTGATTACCGCCATAGTCGGTGTTTTCTTCGGGTGTTTGCGCAGAAGTGAGTCAGGAGGTGGACAGATCCCACACGGACCCGGGTTGTTGCTGGCCACGGTGGTGCTCGCGCTGGTTCCTCCCGGCGGGCAGCCGGTGTTCGACGCCGGGGTTCCGGAGGGCTGAGGCGCCGCGACATGGCAGGATCACGGCGTGTTGCGCTGGATCACCGCTGGAGAGTCGCACGGCCCTGCCCTGGTCGCCGTGCTCGAGGGCTTGGTCGCCGGGGTCGAGATCACCACTGGTGATGTCGCGGGCCATTTGGCCAGGAGGCGCCTGGGCCACGGCCGTGGCGCCCGGATGAAGTTCGAGGCCGATGTCGTCACCTTCCTCGGTGGCGTCCGGCACGGGCTGACCCAGGGCGGCCCCGTCGCCGTGCAGGTCGCCAACAGCGAGTGGCCGCGCTGGGAGAAGGTGATGTCGGCCGATCCGGTCCCCGAGGAGGAGCTGGCAGGGCTCGCCCGCAGCGCCCCGCTCACCCGGCCGCGACCCGGTCACGCCGATCTCCCCGGCATGCAGAAGTACGGCTTCGACGACGCGCGTCCGGTGCTGGAGCGAGCGAGCGCGCGGGAGACCGCGGCGCGCACCGCGCTCGGTGCGGTCGCGCGGGCCTTCCTGCGCCAGACCCTGGGCGTCGAGGTGATCAGCCACGTGGTGTCCATCGGCACCGTCGAGGCGCCCGCGGGCGTGCTGCCCGGGCCGGAGGACCTGGAGGCGATCGACGCCAGCCCGGTGCGCGTCTTCGACGCCGCGGCCGGCGAGGCCATGGTCGCCGAGGTGGACGCGGCCAAGGCCGACGGCGACACCCTCGGCGGCGTCGTCGAGGTGCTGGCCTACGGGCTGCCGCCGGGCCTGGGCTCGCACGTGCACTGGGACCGCAGGCTCGACTCGCGGCTCGCCGGCGCGCTCATGGGCATCCAGGCGATCAAGGGCGTCGAGGTCGGCGACGGCTTCGAGACCGCGCGGCGCCGCGGCAGCAAGGCGCACGACGAGATCGACCGTTCGGACAGCGAGCTGGGCGTCAGCCGCCGGTCCAACCGGGCGGGCGGCGTGGAGGGAGGCATCACCAACGGCGAGCCGCTGCGCGTGCGCGCGGCGATGAAGCCGATCTCCACCGTGCCCCGCGCTCTGTCCACTGTGGACACGGCGACCGGCGAGGCCGCCGTGGCGATCAGCCAGCGCTCCGACGCCTGCGCGGTGCCCGCCGCGGGCGTGGTCGCCGAGGCGATGGTGGCCCTGGTCCTCGCGGACGCGGTGCTGGAGAAGTTCGGCGGCGACTCGGTCGCCGAGACCAAGCGCAACGCCGAGGCCTACCTCGCCGCGCTGAAGGAGCGCTGGTGAGTCCGCGCGCGATCGTCGTCGGCCCGCCCGGTGCGGGCAAGACCACCGTGGGCGCCCTGCTGGCGCAGACGTGGGGTGTCGGCTTCCGCGACGTCGACGCCGACATCGTGGCGAGCACCGGCAAGTCGATCAGCGACATCTTCACCGTCGACGGTGAGGCGGTGTTCCGCGAGATCGAGGAGCGCGCCGTGGCCGCCGCGGTCGCCGAGCACGACGGGGTCGTGGCCCTCGGCGGCGGGGCCGTGCTCTCCGAGCGCACCCGCGCACTGCTGGCCGACCACGTCGTGGTGTTCCTCGGCGTGGGCATGGCCGAGGGCGTGCGGCGCACCGGGCTGTCCAGCGCCCGGCCGCTGCTCGCGGGCGTGAACCCGCGCGCCACCTTCAAGGCGCTGCTCGACGCTCGGCTGCCGCTCTACCGCGAGGTGGCCACGGTCGAGGTCAGCACGGACTCCCGCACGCCCCAGGAGGTCGTCGAGGCGGCCCTCGAAGCTCTGGAAGTGAAGCGATGACCAACGCCGGTACCGAGCCCGTGCGGGTCCGGGTCGCCACCGCCCAGCCCTACGACGTCGTCATCGGCAGGGGGCTGCTGACCGAGATCCTGGAGACGCTCAAGGGCGTCGGCACCGTCGCGATCCTGCACCAGCCGACGCTCACCGCCACCGCGGAGAGCCTGCGCGAGGAGCTGGAGGGCGCGGGGGCCTCCGCGCACCGCGTCGAACTGCCCGACGCCGAGGACGGCAAGAGCCTCGCGGTCGCCGGGTTCTGCTGGGACGTGCTCGGCCGCATCGGCATGGACCGGGGCGGCGTGATCGTCTCGCTCGGCGGCGGGGCCACCACGGACCTGGCCGGGTTCATCGCGGGCACCTGGATGCGCGGGGTGCGCGTCGTGCACGTGCCGACCACGCTGCTGGGCATGGTCGACGCCGCGGTGGGCGGCAAGGCCGGGATCAACACCGAGGCGGGCAAGAACCTGGTCGGCGTCTTCCACGAGCCGATGGCCGTTTTCGTCGACCTGGCGACGCTGGAGTCGTTGCCGCGCAACGAACTCGTCGCGGGCATGGCGGAGGTCGTCAAGGGCGGGTTCATCGCCGACCCGGTGATCCTCGACCTGATCGAGGCCGACCCGGAGGCCGCGCTGGACCCGACCGGCGACGTGCTCGCCGAGCTGGTCCGGCGCAAGATCCAGGTCAAGGCGGACGTGGTCGCCGCCGACCTGCGCGAGTCCAGCCTGCGCGAGGTGCTCAACTACGGCCACACCCTCGGCCACGCCATCGAGCGGCGCGAGCGCTACCGCTGGCGGCACGGCGCTGCGGTCAGCGTCGGCATGGTCTTCGTCGCGGAGCTGGCGCGGCTGGCCGGACGCCTGGACGACGAGACGGTGGACCGGCACTACCGCGTGCTGAAGGCGATCGGCCTGCCGACGACCTACGACGCGGACGCGCTGCCGCAGTTGCTGGAAACCATGCGCGGGGACAAGAAGACCCGCTCGGGCGTGCTGCGCTTCGTGGTGCTCGACGGCCTGGCCAAGCCCGGTCGCCTCGAAGGCCCGGAGCCGGGCCTGCTCGCGGCCGCCTACTCCGCGATCGCTCGCGAGTCCACATCGGACGGTGGAGGTCTGCTGCTGTGAAGGTCTTCGTGCTCAACGGTCCCAACCTCGGCAGGCTCGGTTCCCGGGAGCCGCTGATCTACGGCAACGAGACCTACGCCGACCTGGTCCGGCTCTGCGAGGAGACCGGGGCGGAGCTGGGCGTCGAGGTCGAGGTCCGGCAGACCGACCACGAGGGCGAGATGCTGGGCTGGCTGCACGAGGCGGCCGACGCCGGCTCGCCGGTGGTGCTCAACGCGGGCGCGTGGACGCATTACTCGATCGCCGTCCGGGACGCCTGCTCGCAGCTCACCGAACCCCTGGTGGAGGTGCACATCTCCAACGTGCACAAGCGCGAGGAGTTCCGGCACCACAGCCACATCTCCGGCATCGCGACCGGGGTGATCGTCGGCCTCGGGCTCACCGGCTACGAGCTGGCGCTGCGCTTCCTGGCCAAGAAGGCCAGACCGTGAACGTCCCCGAGCTGGTCACCGAGCGGATGGTCCTGCGCGAGCTGCGCGCCTCCGACGCGGAGGCGGTCGCGGGGATCTTCGCCGACCCGGAGATGAGCCGCTGGTTGGGTACCGACCTGAGCAACCGCGAGGCGGCGTTCGTCAACGTCTACAGCAGGGTCAGCGGCGACTACCCGGACGGCATGGGGCACTTCCTGTTCACTGTGGATGGTGCGGCGGTCGGTATCGGCCACCTCCGTCCGTCCAACGAGCTGCCGGGCGAGCTGGCCGAGATCGGCTGGTTCGTCGCCCGCCCGCACTGGGGCACCGGCCTGGCCAGGGAAGCCACGGAAGCCTTGCTGCGGCACGCTTTCGACGACCTGGCCCTGCCCACCGTGTGGGCACTGGTGCACCCGGAGAACACGGGCAGCCTCAAGCTCTCGCAACGGCTGGGCTTCCTCGACGTCGGTGAGCGCTTCGCCTACGGCGCGGTGCACCGCGTGCAGGTCGCCCAGCGTCCACAAAGGACCGGGCTGCACCACGTCGAGCTGTGGGTCGGCGACCTCGACCACGCCCGCGACACCTTCGGCTGGCTGCTCACCGAACTCGGTTTCCGGCAGTACCAGTTGTGGGAGAACGGGATCAGCTGGCGGCTGGGCCCGACCTACATCGTCGCCGAGCGCTCGCCCGCGCGGAACAGCGACGTGCACGACCGCCTGCTGCCCGGCCTGAACCACCTCGCGCTGCACGCGGGGGACCGGGCCACGGTCGACCGGCTGACCGAGCAGTCGCGCGAGCACGGCTGGCGGCTGATGTTCGGCGACCGGCACCCGCACGCGGGCGGCGAGCACCACTACGCGGCCTACTTGGAAAACGCTGATGGCTTCCAGGTCGAGTTGGTGGCCGAGCCCGTCGAGGTGTGACGCTGCGCTCCCTCGCTCTAACCCGTGCGGGTGAGCTTGCTTAGACTGTGCCGGCTCTGTCGTCGCACTAAGTAGGTGAGCGGTGGGACTGCGGCGGCCTCGGAACCTGCTCGCGGCGTTGCTCTGCGTGCTCGTCCTGACCGCGTGCACGACCACGACCCCGCCGCCCGAACCGCCCCAGCCCGCCATGACCGGACCCGCCGCGGTCGCGCCGAACCGGGGTGCCAAGGGCGGCACCGCGGACCTGGTCCCCGGCATCCTGGGCACCGATCGGCCGAGGCAGAGCAGCGGCGTCGTCGCGGCGGGCGGGCCTCAGGCGCCCTACAACTACGGCCCGACCCTGCTCCAGGAGAACGGCCGCGTCCGCATGTGGTGGTGCAGCCAGCTCATCGGTGCCGGCCCGGCGGGCGACGACATCGTGCACGGCGACGCCGCCACCCCCGCGGGGCCGTTCCAGGCGGTCGGCGCCGTGTTCAGCGGCAGCGGCGGCGGATTCGACGCCATGCACACCTGCGACCCGTCTGTGATCAAGGTCAGCGGGACCTACTACCTCTACTACACCGGCGCGCCCAGCGATCACAGCCACGACAACAGCATCGGCGTCGCGGCCAGCGACGACGGCGTCCGCTGGCGCAGGCTGGCCGCGGGCGGGCCCATCGTGCGCGCTTCGGGCGAGGTCCGCCGCGCCAACACCTACGGAGCCGGGCAGCCCGCCGTGTTCTACCTCGACGGCTGGTTCCACCTGATGTTCACCGACACCACCGCCGCCGGGGCCGGACCGAACGGGGCGGGCCAGTTCGTCCTGCGCGCCAAGGACCCGCTGTTCGCGGAGCAGGTGCAGGCGCTGACCAGGGACGGCTTCGTCCCGGTCGGCTCGACCCAGGCCGCCCGCACCCGCTCGGTCGTCGACGCGTTCAGCGCCGACTGGATGTGGGTGCCCGTGCTGAACGCCGTGGCCATCGCCCACGAGACCGCCGAGGGCACCACGCTCACGTTCTGGGACCGCGCCTTCGCCCGCCACCCGTACCGGCCCGTGCACATCCCCGGCCCCTGGCAGGAGGGCCCCGGCCTGGTCCGCACCGCGGAGGGGCACGCGACCGTCTCCGCCGAGGACCCCTGCGGGCGCGCTTCCTTCGATGTCGTCCGCGCCACCCGTGAGCCGCGTGCGCCGACCGACCTCCAGCACTTCGGCATGGACGTGCGCGGCTTCGACGGCTGCACCGACACCACACGAGCCCGCAAGGTCCTCGAAGGCTTCGCCCTGCCCGCCCCGGACCGCACCATCGACGTGATCATCGGCGGCAACCGCGTCCGCGTCGAGCGCAAGTCCGTCGCCGAGCGCCTGGCCGTTCGCCTGCTGCCGACCTCCGTGCCCGCGCTGCTGCGCCTGCCCGTCCTCGCGCGCCTGCGCCCCGGAGCACCCGCGATCCGCGCCCCCGGCCGCCCCTTCGCGTTCCTGCTCGACGACGGCAGGCTCTGGCGCGTCGGCTCCGAGCCCGCCGCGATCGCCAACGAGTCCCCCATCGTCGACGTCCCCGTCGCCCGCTGGGACTCCTACCGAGCCGGTTCCACCCTCGGCGGCTGACCCTACGTTGTAAGGTCGCAGAAAGTGATCGGGCGTGTTCGGGGGGACATGACGTGTTCGAAGCACGGATAGTTGAGTTCGAGCAGCTCAAGCGGGACATCGACGAAAAGCTGGAACAAGTCCAGTTCATGACCGCCGCGCTGGCATCCGAGCGTTTCCAGGCATGGTCGCAGAAGCGGAACGTCCAGGCGGTCGTCAATGGAAACGGCGAGCTACTGGACATCATCGTCGCCAAAGGAGCGCTGCGGAGCGCGCATCCCCATCTGCTGGGACCTGAGGTCGTCGAAGCGGTGAGCGCGGCCCGGGGGCTTGCCGGAGCGGAGAACCGTCGCCGACTGCGGAACATCGTGCCCACGATGGTGCCCGACGACGAGGAGCGGTAATGGACCTGCCACGAGAAACCCTCAACCTCGTAGCCGAGATCGAAGAGGCCGTCGCCGCCGCGGAACAGCGCGCCAGGGCTCGCATGGCCTCACGCATTGCTGAACCGATCGACAATCGACTCGGCGTGGTCGAAGTGAGTGGGACGGGGGAGCTGTTGTCCGTAGAACTGGACAGGGAGTACTTGAGGTACTCGACCGAATCCGCACTTGCCACTGCTGTCAAGGCAGCCATTCTCAACGCGGAAGCCCGTGCAAAGGGGGAGCGTTGACCGACTATCGAGTTGTTCCGGCTGCCCTGCGGAAGAGCGTCAAGGAGATCCACGAAGCGGCGGATGCATGGACGGAGTCTAGGAAGGTACTGGATGGGCTCGACATGCGCGGCGAGTATGTGGGTGAGTTGGCCAGGTACGAGGAGTTGCCGCAGGCGCACAACGAGGCCCTTGGCGTCGTGGTAGCGCAGTTGCGAAAGGGATTTGAGGCGTTGGAGAACGCCGCCCTGACCCTGAAGAAGGTTGCCGACGACTACGAGAGCCGTGACGCCGAGTACTACCGGAAATTCGGCTACATCGACGAGCGGATCGGACGGTGATCTGAGGTGGGTTCGAAGAAGATTCCAGGTTTTGCGTCACCGGAGAAAGCCGATGAAAAAGAGTTCCCGTACGATGCTGCCGCTGTTATTGCCTACTGGTCCGCCCTGGTTGACAAAGGTCGTTCACTGAAAGTTGTGAAGGAGGTTCAAGACAGTCGGGGTAATCCTCGGGCGATCAAGAATCTCGCTGATAAGTGGGGTCCGGAAGCGACTAAGCATATCCTCGGCGCGCGAGAAGGTATGAGCTCGGCGCGTGATGACGTCAGAGCGTACTGGGAAGGCGGCGCTTTTGTCGCCTTCAATTCTTACGTTGAGCACGTTCTCAAGGTGATGGATGACACGGCGGAAGTCATGAGGTCGATGTCGAAGCTGAACCTGGACGTGCTCGAAACAACGGTGAACACCTATAATTCGGGTATCAACTTTATCGGTGAATGTGCTCAGGCGCTGCTCAGTGCTGCGGCCTCGGTTGCGCAAAACCTGCTGAATCTCGTCGGAGCAACCTGCTCTGCCATCCTTGAGGCGCTGTCAAAATTTGTCGGCGCGGTGACAGAGCTCATGATCGCGCGCAATCGGTCGATGATGGGCTACGCCAAGACGGGGATCGCGTTGAAGCAGGCTGCCATAAATCTCCGTGTCCCAGACCCTATTCCGTCCTCGGTGGGAGACTCGGGTAACTGGAAGGTCGGTCGTCGGTGAGGGGGTGGGGCTTCGCTTTGCTGCTGGCATTGCTGGCCGGTTGCTCCGCTCCGATCGAGCCGGTGAAGTACGTGACATTTCCGAAAGACTGCTTTCTAGGGGCTGATCAGCTTCTGTCTGAGATTATGGATCACTCGAGAGAGCTTTCTGTCTTCAGCGAAGGTGGCCTAAACTTGCCCTGGGGTGAGCCTGCGCTTCGGCGGTGCGCACGTTCGATGTCCCGCCTTGGAAAAGTCGAATCTCCTGGGCCGGAGAAGCGTACTGTTGCGGTTTCGTATTTCATGCCGACGAAGTCGGACGAGTACTCGGATCCGGTAACTGCGGCCAAGGATGACTTGGATAAGATTCGGCGATCCTCCACGCCGAGGAAGCCTCTCGGCTTGGGGCAGGAAGGCCTTTCCTGGAATACGCCCGCTATCGGCGCGCAGGAGGCCGGTGGGGCTGCGGCGTTTCGTGACGCCAACCTCGTCGTGCGAGTGAGTGTTGAGGGCACTGACTACGGTCCCGGCGGAAAGAAGGAGCAACCGCTGGACCCGGTGAAAGCGGAGCAGGACGCGATCAGGATTCTCCGGACCATCAAGGAGAAGCTTTGACCAGCGCCTTGCCAATCGTGGCGGGGACGAGGACCAGGAGCGCGGTGAACGCGGCGCCGCCGGTGAGCGCGACGCCGAGTGAGGAAAGCTCGGTGGCGTCGACGAGCAGGGCCTGACCGACGACGCCGAGCAGGCCCGCGACGAGGCCGGTCACCACGGACGCGAGCAGCCAGTTGGTGTGGTCGCGGTCGAGAAACGCCCAAACCGCTGCGGCGAGGACGAGCACGGCGAGGGCGACGGTGCGGGGCATCGTCAGCGACTCGGGGGAATGGACGCGCACCGAAGCGACCACCACCTGGGCCACCGCGTGCAGCGCGCCGAGGGCCAGTCCCCGTGTCATCCAGGTTCGCACCCGCATCAGCCTACGTCCGGGCGGCTTTGGTCGACCGCGCCAACAGGACCCACGTACGCTGCGGATATGCCGGAAACCCACGCCCGGAGGCGGTCACTGCTGCGCGCGGAGCTCCGTGCGCGGGAGCTCGACGCGCTGCTGGTGACCGACCTGCTGAACCTTCGCTACCTCACCGGATTCACCGGGTCCAACGGCGCGCTGCTGGTGCACGCCGAGGACGACGCGCGCAGCGTGTTCTGCACCGATGGCCGGTACCTGACGCAGTCCGAGACCCAGGTGCCGGACCTGGAGCGGGTGATCGACCGGCCCTGCGACACGGCGCTGGCGAAGCGGGCGCGCGGGCGGCTGGGCTTCGAGAGCCACAAGGTCACGGTGGACGGGCTGGACCTGATCGAGGCGGCCGGGGACGCCGAGCTGGTGCGGGCGGCCGGGCTGGTGGAGCAGCTGCGGCTGATCAAGGACGAGGCCGAGGTCGAGGCGCTGCGGATGGCCTGCGCGGCGGCGGACCGGGCGCTGGCGGGGCTGGTCGAGCACGGCGGGCTGCGGCCGGGCCGCACGGAGCTGGAGGTCGCGCGCGACCTGGAGAACCGGATGCTGGAGCACGGCGCCGCCGGGCCCGCGTTCGAGACGATCGTGGCCGCGGGGGCGAACTCGGCGGTGCCGCACCACCGGCCGACCGGTGCAGTGCTGCGCGCGGGGGACTTCGTCAAGCTCGACTTCGGCGCGCTGGTCGACGGCTACCACTCCGACATGACCAGGACGTTCGTCCTCGGCTCCGTCGCGGACTGGCAGCGGGAGATCTACGAGCTGGTCGCCGCCGCCCAAGCGGCCGGGCGGGGCGCGCTCGCGGTGGGGACGAAGGTCTCCGACGTGGACGCGGCGGCCCGCGCGGTGATCGAGGCGGCCGGGCACGGGGACCACTTCCTGCACGGGCTCGGCCACGGCGTCGGCCTGCAGGTCCACGAGGCTCCGGCGTTGTCCAAGGTCGGGGTCGGTACACTTGCCGCCGGTATGGCGGTCACCGTCGAGCCCGGGGTGTACCTGGCCGGGCGGGGCGGGGTCCGCATCGAGGACACCCTCGTCGTGCGCGCGGGCGCACCCGAACTCCTCACCCTGACCACGAAGGATCTCGTGGTCGTCTGACCCTCTGACATCACCTCAGGAGAGACCACCACCGTGGCCACCACCAACGACCTCAAGAACGGCCTGGTGCTCAACCTCGACGGCCAGCTCTGGACCGTCGTCGAGTTCCAGCACGTCAAGCCGGGCAAGGGCGGCGCGTTCGTGCGCACCAAGCTCAAGCACGTGCTCTCCGGCAAGGTCGTGGACAAGACCTTCAACGCCGGTACCAAGGTCGAGACCGCCACCGTGGACAAGCGGGAGATGACCTACCTGTACAAGGACGGCAACGACTTCATCTTCATGGACGGCGACACCTACGACCAGATCACGGTCTCCGGGGACGTCGTCGGCGATGCCGCCAGGTACATGCTGGAGAACACCTCCGCGATGGTCGCCACGCACGAGGGCGCCCCGCTGTTCGTCGAGCTCTCCGCCTCGGTCGAGCTGCTGATCCAGCACACCGACCCGGGCCTGCAGGGCGACCGCTCCACCGGCGGCACCAAGCCCGCCACCCTGGAGACCGGCGCCGAGATCCAGGTGCCGCTGTTCGTCAACACCGGCGACAAGGTCAAGGTGGACACCCGCGACGCCCGCTACCTCGGCCGCGTCAACAGCTGACATGGGTGCGCGCAGCAAGGCCAGGAAACGGGCGGTCGACGTCCTCTACGAGGCCGAGGCCCGCGAGGTGGACCCCGTCACGCTCATCTCCGAGCGCGTCGGGTCCACCGAGGTCGCCCCGGTCAACGACTACACGATCACCCTGGTCGAGGGCGTCCGCGACAACGCGGCGCGGATCGACCAGCTGATCTCCGAGCACGCCGAGGGCTGGAACCTCAACCGGATGCCGGCGGTGGACCGCGCCATCCTGCGGATCGGTCTCTACGAGCTGCTCTGGGCCGCCGACGTGCCGGACGCGGTCGCCATCGACGAGGCGGTCGAACTGGCCAAGACGCTGTCCACCGACGACTCCCCGCGCTTCGTCAACGGGGTCCTCGGCCGCATCGCGGGCATCGCCGGGCACCTGCGGGCCTCCCTGAACACCTGACGGGGCTCGACGGCTGGCACCAAACCCACGAGGCACCCGTGAGCGGATCGCTCGCGGGTGCCTCGTCGTGGTGCCTGCTGCCGTATTCGAGATCACGTCCGCGGCGGCTCAGTCTTCCTTCGACGGCCGTGCCTCGGGCGGCAGCACCCCCCAGTCGATGAGCTGCTCGGTCAGCTCGCCGGGGGTCATGTCGTAGATGATCGCCAGCGACCGCAGGTCCTCGGTGCGGATCGAGAGCACCTTGCCGTTGTAGTCACCGCGCTGGCTCTGGATCGTCGCCGCGTAGCGGGCCAGCGGGCCCACCTTGTCCGCCGGTAGCTGCTGGAGCCGTTCGAGGTTGATGACGATCTTCGTCGCCGGTTCGGCCCCGGACGGGACCCGGCCCTCGGGCAGCAGTTCCGCCACCGGCACGCCGTAGAAGTCGGCGAGCTCCGCCAGCTTCTGGACGGTCACCGCACGGTCGCCGCGCTCGTAGGAGCCGACGACGACCGCCTTCCAGCGGCCGCCGGACTTCTGCTCGACGCCGTGCAGCGACAACCCCTGCTGCTGGCGGATCGCGCGGAGCTTGGCGCCCAGCGCCTTGGCGTAATCGCCCATGTGGCGGTTCTCCGTTCGTTCGCCCCGTCGGCAGGCACCAGTTGCCGCAGGGAACATCACATCCAATACGGAGAGTAATGGTTGCTGCTCGAACTCACCAGGTCAAGCTGACTTCACTGCGGCAGGCGGGCGAGTAGTGACACACCACTCGGACGGCTGATCGCGAGTTCTTGATACGGTCTCGGGTGGCTGGGCAAAAGCCCTGCTAGACGTCCTTTAAGGACCCGTCCAGTGAGGCGGGGAAGGAGGTCCCTTCCGTGGCGTCACCTTCCGGTGCCGCGACGGATCCGGCCGAGCGGCGCGAGCTGCTGTCGGCCGGTGATGTCGCGCGCACTGTTGCCCGGATGGCCCACCAGGTCATCGAGAAGACCGCGCTCGACGCGGAGAACAGCGCTTCGGTCGTGCTGCTGGGCATCCCCTCGCGGGGCGCCCCGCTCGCCGCGCGCCTCGCCGAGAAGATCGCCGAGTTCAGCGGCGTCACGGTGCCCGTCGGCGCCCTCGACGTGACGCTCTACCGCGACGACCTCCGGCGCAAACCCGCCCGCCCGCTGGAGCACACGCAGCTGCCGGAGTGCGGAGTGGACGATCGCCTCGTCGTCCTCGTCGACGACGTGCTGTTCTCCGGCCGCACCGTGCGCGCCGCGCTGGACGCCCTGCGCGACCACGGCCGCCCCCGCGCGGTGCAGCTGGCCGTGCTGGTCGACCGCGGCCACCGCGAACTGCCGATCCGCGCGGACTACGTCGGCAAGAACGTGCCCACCGCGCGCAGCGAGGACATCGCCGTCCACCTGTCCGAAGTGGACGGTGACGACGGCGTCTACCTGAGCCAGGGAGGCGCGCGGTGAAGCACCTGCTCTCCGCCGCCGACCTCGACCTGGACACCGCCACCGCCGTTCTCGACACGGCGGCCGAGCTGAAGGCGACGCTGCTCGGCCGCGAGGTGCGCAAGCTGCCGACGCTGCGCGGCCGCACGGTGGTCACGATGTTCTACGAGAACTCCACCCGCACCAGGGTCTCCTTCGAGATCGCGGGCAAGTGGATGAGCGCGGACGTGATCAACGTCTCCGCCAGCGGGTCCTCGGTGAACAAGGGCGAGTCCCTGCGCGACACCGCGCTCACGCTCTCCGCCGCCGGAGCCGACTGCGTGATCGTGCGCCACCCGGCATCCGGTGCGGCGCACCGGCTCGCGGGCTGGCTCGGGCACACCGGGACCGGCGTGGTCAACGCAGGCGACGGGATGCACGAGCACCCGACGCAGGCGCTGCTGGACGCGGCGACCCTGCGCGAGCGCCTCGGCGACCTGCGCGGCAGGCGGATCGGGATCGTCGGCGACATCCTGCACAGCCGCGTCGCGCGGTCGAACGTCCACCTGCTGTCCACATTGGGCGCCGAGGTGGTCCTGGTCGCTCCGCCCACGTTGGTGCCCGCCGGGGTCGAGGCGTGGAAGGTCCCGGTCTCCTACAACCTCGACGCCGAACTGCCGGGCCTGGACGCGGTGATGCTGCTGCGCGTGCAGGCCGAGCGCATGCACGGCGGGTTCTTCCCGTCGGCGCGCGAGTACTCGATCGCCTACGGGCTCAACGAGAACCGCATGAAGCTGCTGCCTGACCACGCGGTCGTGCTGCACCCGGGGCCGATGCTGCGCGGCATGGAGATCTCCTCCGCCGTCGCCGACTCCGAGCGCGCCGCGATCGTGGACCAGGTGTCCAACGGCGTCCACGTCCGGATGGCCGTTCTCTACCACTTGCTTGCAGGGGAAGGGAAAGCGCTGTGAGCGCGCTGCTGAGGGGAGTGCTCCTCTACGGTGAGGGCGACCCCGTCGACGTCCTGGTCGAGGACGGTGTGATCGCGCGGATCGGCGCCGATCTGCCGGTCCAAGGCACCGAAGTCGTCGAGGCGCAGGGGAAAGTCCTGTTGCCGGGCTTCGTGGACCTGCACACGCACCTGCGTGAGCCGGGGCGCGAGGACACCGAGACCATCGCGACCGGTTCGGCCGCGGCCGCGCTCGGCGGGTACACCGCAGTGTTCGCCATGGCCAACACCGATCCGGTCGCGGACACGCAGCTCGTCGTGGAGCACGTGTGGCGCAAGGGCCAGGAGGCCGGGCTCGTAGACGTGCACCCGGTCGGCGCGGTCACCGTGGGGCTCAAGGGCGAGAAGCTCGCCGAGCTGGGCACCATGGCCCGATCCGCCGCCGGAGTCCGGGTTTTCAGCGATGACGGGCACTGCGTGCACGACCCGCTGCTGATGCGCCGCGCGCTGGAGTACAGCAAGGCGCTGGACGCGGTGATCGCGCAGCACGCCGAGGAGCCGCGGCTCACCGTTGGCGCGCAAGCCAACGAGGGCGAGGTCGCCTCCAGGCTCGGCCTCACCGGCTGGCCCGCGGTCGCCGAGGAGGCGATCGTCGCGCGGGACTGCCTGCTGGCCAAGCACACCGGCGGTCGCCTGCACGTCTGCCACGTCTCCACCACGGGCACGGTCGACGTGCTGCGCTGGGCGAAGAGTTGGCAAGGCGGCGGGGTCACGGCAATCTCATCGGAGGTGACGCCGCACCACCTGTTGCTGACCGACGAGCTGCTGGCGACCTACGACCCCGTCAACAAGGTCAACCCGCCGCTGCGGACCTCGGCCGACGTGCAGGCGCTGCGGGCCGCGCTCGCCGAGGGCATCGTCGACTGCGTCGCCACCGACCACGCCCCGCACGCACCGCAGGACAAGGACTGCGAGTGGTCCAGCGCCCGGCCCGGCATGCTGGGCCTGCAGACGGCGCTCTCCGTCGTGGCACACACGATGGTGATCACCGAGCTGCTGGACTGGCGCGGGGTGGCGCGGGTGATGAGCGAGCGGCCCGCGCAGATCGCCGGGCTGCCCGACCAGGGCAGGCCGCTGGTCGAGGGCGAGCCCGCCAACCTGGCCCTGGTCGACCCGGACGCGCGCTGGACCGTGCGTGGATCGGACTTCGCCAGTATCGCCGGCAACACCCCGTTCGAGGGCATGGAACTGCCCGCCCGGGTGGTCCTGACCATGCTGCGCGGGCGGATCACCGCTCACGAGGGAAAGGTGTGCGGCTGATGCGTGCCCTGCTCACCCTGCTCATGGTCGCCCTGCTGGTGCTGACCCTCCTGGCGATGCTGCGCGGCTGGCGCTACCGGGCCCGCCGCCAGGCCGCCGTGATGCCCGGGTTCTTCGCCCCGCCGGCGACGCTGGGCGCCGACCTGCTGCCGCCGTTGAAGGGTGTCTACGTCGGCACCGTGCACGCGGGCGACTGGCACGACCGGATCGCCATCGGCGACATCGGTTACCGCGCCGAGGCCACCGCGCGGCTGACCGCCGAGGGGATGTACATCGACCGCGTCGGTGCCAGTCCACTGTGGATCCCCGCGCAGACCGTCCGCGGCGCCCGTGCCGCACGCGGGCTGGCGGGCAAGGCCATGGGGATCAAGGGCGTCTTCGTCGTCACCTGGGCGCTCGACGAGAACTGGCTGCTGGACACCGGGTTCCGCGGCGATGACCGTTCGGTTTACCCCGAGTGGGAGGCCGCCTTGCAGACTATGGCTCCTGTGTCCCACGGGAACACGAAACAGGCTAACGACTCCGAGAGGAACTCTGCGCGATGAGTTCTCGCACCCCCGCTGTCCTGGTGCTCGAGGACGGCAGAAGCTTCCGCGGCGAGTCCTACGGGGCGCTCGGCCGCAGCCTCGGCGAGGTGGTGTTCTCCACCGCCATGACCGGCTACCAGGAGACCCTGACCGACCCCTCCTACCACCGCCAGATCGTGGTGCAGACCGCGCCGCAGATCGGCAACACCGGCTGGAACGACGAGGACGACGAGTCCGAGCGGATCTGGGTGGCGGGCTACGTCGTGCGCGACCCCGCGCGCGTGCCGTCGAACTGGCGCTCGGTCCGCCCGCTGGACGAGGAACTGGCCAGGCAGGGCATCGTCGGCATCTCCGGAGTGGACACCCGCACCCTGACGCGGCACATCCGCGAGCAGGGGGCGATGCGCGCCGGGATCTTCTCCGGTGAGGCCGTCGCCGAGATCGACCGGCTGGTGGACGAGGTGCGCCAGGCGCCGGAGATGGCCGGTTCCGACCTCGCCGGTGACGTCACCACCAAGCAGCCCTACGTGGTCGAGGCCGACGGCGAGCGCAGGTTCACCGTCGCCGCGCTGGACCTCGGCATCAAGTCCAACACCCCGAGGATGATGGCCGCGCGCGGCATCGAGGTGCACGTGTTGCCGCTCGGATCCACTGTGGACGACGTGCTGGCCGTCGAGCCGGACGGCGTGTTCCTGTCCAACGGTCCCGGTGACCCGGCGACCCAGGACCACGCGGTCGCGCTCACCCGGGAGTTCCTGTCCCGCCGCGTCCCGCTGTTCGGCATCTGCTTCGGCAACCAGGTGCTCGGCCGCGCGCTGGGCCGGGGCACCTACAAGATGCGCTACGGCCACCGCGGCATCAACATCCCGGTGATCGACGTGGCCACCGGCAAGGTCGCCATCACCGCCCAGAACCACGGCTTCGCCGTCGAGGGCACGCCGGGGGAGCGCTTCGACTCCGACTTCGGCGCCGCCCAGATCAGCCACTACTGCCCCAACGACGACACGGTCGAAGGTCTGCGCTGCCTGGACGTTCCGGCGTTCAGCGTGCAGTACCACCCGGAGGCCGCCGCGGGTCCGCACGACGCCGCGCCCCTGTTCGACCAGTTCGTCGAGCTCATGGACGGGAAGAAGTAGATGCCCAAGCGCACAGACATCAAGCACGTCCTGGTCATCGGCTCCGGCCCGATCGTGATCGGCCAGGCGTGCGAGTTCGACTACTCCGGGACCCAGGCCTGCCGCGTGCTCCGCGAGGAGGGCCTGCGGGTCAGCCTGGTCAACTCCAACCCGGCGACGATCATGACCGACCCGGAGTTCGCCGACGCGACCTACGTCGAGCCGATCACCCCGGAGTTCGTCGAGAAGGTCATCGCCGCCGAGCGCCCCGACGCCATCCTGGCCACCCTCGGCGGGCAGACCGCGCTCAACACCGCGGTCGCGCTGCACGAGCGCGGCGTACTGGAGAAGTACGGCGTCGAGCTGATCGGTGCCGACATCGACGCCATCCAGCGCGGTGAGGACCGGCAGAAGTTCAAGGACATCGTCGCCTCCATCGGCGGCGAGACCCCGCGCAGCCGCGTGTGCCACTCCATGGAGGAGGTCCGCGAGACCGTCGCCGAGCTCGGCCTGCCCGTGGTCATCCGGCCCAGCTTCACCATGGGCGGCCTCGGCTCCGGCATGGCGCACACGCACGACGAGCTGGAGCGGCTGGCCACGGTCGGCCTGGCCGAGAGCCCGGTCACCGAGGTGCTGATCGAGGAGAGCGTGCTCGGGTGGAAGGAGTACGAGCTCGAGCTCATGCGCGACCGGCACGACAACGTGGTGGTCGTCTGCTCCATCGAGAACATCGACCCGATGGGCGTGCACACCGGTGACTCGGTGACCGTGGCCCCGGCGATGACGCTGACCGACCGCGAGTTCCAGCACATGCGCGACGTGGGCATCGACGTGCTGCGCGCGGTGGGCGTGGACACCGGCGGCTGCAACATCCAGTTCGCCATCCACCCGGGGACCGGCCGCATGGTCGTGATCGAGATGAACCCGCGGGTGTCCCGGTCCTCCGCGCTGGCGTCCAAGGCCACCGGCTTCCCGATCGCCAAGATCGCGGCGAAGCTGGCCATCGGCTACACCCTCGACGAGATCCGCAACGACATCACCGGCGAGACCCCGGCCAGCTTCGAGCCGACGCTGGACTACGTGGTGGTGAAGGTGCCGCGGTTCGCCTTCGAGAAGTTCCCCGGCGCGGACCCGACGCTGACCACGACGATGAAGAGCGTCGGCGAGGCCATGTCCATGGGCCGCAACTTCCCCGAGGCGCTGGGCAAGGTCCTGCGCTCGATGGAGACCAAGGCGGCCGGGTTCTGGACCGTCGCCGACCCCGACGTGACGCTGGAGGACACCCTCGAAGCGCTCAAGACCGGCCACGACGGGCGGCTCTACACCGTGGAGCGCGCGCTGCGGATGGGCGCCACGGTCGAGCAGGTCTGCCGGGCTTCCGGAATCGATCCGTGGTTCGTCGACCAGATCGCCGCGCTGATCGAGCTGCGCCGGGAGATCGAGGCGGCCCCGGTGCTCGACGAGAACCTGCTGCGCCGCGCCAAGCGCAGCGGCCTGTCCGACCGGCAGCTGGCCGCGCTGCGGCCGGAGCTGGCCGGGGAGGACGGCGTGCGGGTGCTGCGGCACCGGCTCGGCGTGCGCCCGGTGTTCAAGACGGTCGACACCTGCGCCGCGGAGTTCGCCGCGAAGACGCCGTACCACTACTCCGCCTACGAGCTGGACCCCGACGCCGAGTGCGAGGTCACCGAGCAGCGGGACCGGCAGAAGGTGCTGATCCTGGGCTCCGGCCCGAACCGGATCGGCCAGGGCATCGAGTTCGACTACTCCTGCGTGCACGCGGCCATGGCGCTGCGCGAGGCCGGGTTCGAGACCGTGATGATCAACTGCAACCCGGAGACGGTCTCCACCGACTACGACACCTCCGACCGGCTCTACTTCGAGCCGCTGACCTTCGAGGACGTCCTGGAGGTCGTGCACTCCGAGCAGCGCTCCGGCACCGTCGCGGGCGTGATCGTCCAGCTCGGCGGGCAGACCCCGCTCGGCCTGGCGCAGCGGCTGGCCGACGCGGGCGTGCCGATCGTGGGCACCTCGCCGGAGGCCATCCACCTCGCCGAGGAGCGCGGCGCGTTCGGCGAGGTGCTGACCGCCGCCGGGCTGCCCGCGCCGAAGTACGGCATGGCCACCTCCTTCGACGGGGCCAAGCGGATCGCCGACGAGATCGGCTACCCGGTGCTGGTGCGGCCCTCCTACGTGCTCGGCGGGCGCGGCATGGAGATCGTCTACGACGAGGACACGCTGGCCGGCTACATCGCCAGGGCCACCGAGGTCAGCCCGGAGCACCCGGTGCTGGTGGACCGCTTCCTCGACGACGCCATCGAGATCGACGTGGACGCGCTCTGCGACGGCCAGGAGATCTACCTCGGCGGCGTGATGGAGCACATCGAGGAGGCCGGTATCCACTCCGGCGACTCCGCCTGCGCGCTGCCGCCGATCACGTTGGGCCGCACCGACCTGGAGGCGGTCCGCCGCACCACCGAGGCGATCGCGCGGGGGATCGGCGTGCGCGGCCTGCTCAACGTGCAGTACGCGCTCAAGGACGACGTGCTCTACGTGCTGGAGGCCAACCCGCGCGCCTCGCGGACCGTGCCGTTCGTCTCCAAGGCCACGGCGGTGCCGCTGGCCAAGGCGGCGGCCAGGATCGCGCTCGGCGCCAAGATCTCCGAGCTGCGCGACGAGGGCCTGCTGCCCGCCAACGGCGACGGCGGCGACCTGCCGGTGTCCGCGCCGGTGGCGGTCAAGGAGGCCGTGCTGCCGTTCCACCGCTTCCGCACCCCGGACGGCCGCGGTGTGGACTCGCTGCTGGGCCCGGAGATGAAGTCCACCGGCGAGGTGATGGGCATCGACGCCTCCTTCGGTAAGGCATATGCCAAATCTCAGGCGGCTTCCTACGGGTCCCTGCCGACCAGCGGGCGGGTGTTCGTCTCGGTGGCGAACCGGGACAAGCGCGCGATGATCTTCCCGGTCAAGCGGCTCGCCGACCTGGGCTTCGAAGTTCTTGCCACCGACGGCACCGCCGAGGTGCTGCGGCGCAACGGCATCCCGTGCACGGTGGTGCGCAAGCACTTCGAGGGCGACCAGAACGTCGTCGACTCGATCCTGGCAGGCGAGGTCGACATGGTGATCAACACGCCGTACGGCAACCACGGGCCCCGCCTGGACGGCTACGAGATCCGCACCGCGGCCGTCGCCAGGGACATCCCGTGCGTCACCACGGTGCAGGGCGCGGCCGCCGCCGTGCACGGCATCGAGGCGCTGATCAGGGGAGACATCGGCGTGCGCTCGCTGCAGGACCTCCAGGCCGCGGTCCGCGAGGCGCGCACGTGAGCACCCAACCCTCGAGTGCCCGGCCGTTCGGTGCCCGGCTCGTCGCGGCGGTCTCCGAGAGGGGGCCGCTGTGCGTGGGCATCGACCCGCACCCGGCGCTGCTGGAGGCGTGGGGACTGGAATCGGACATCGGAGGACTCGAGCGGTTCGCGCTCACCGCCGTCGAGGCGCTGGCGGGCACCGTCTCCGTCCTCAAGCCCCAGTCGGCGTTCTTCGAGGCGCACGGTTCCCGCGGCGTCGCCGTCCTGGAACGGGTCATCGCGGAGGCGCGGGAGGCCGGTGCGCTGGTCCTGCTGGACGTCAAGCGGGGCGACATCGGGTCAACCATGTCGGCGTACGCCAACGCCTACTTGGCCGATTCCTCGCCGTTGGCCGCGGACGCGGTAACGCTCTCACCGTTCCTCGGCTTCGGTTCGCTGGAGCCCGCGCTGAGCCTCGCCGAGCGCACCGGCCGCGGCGTTTTCGTGCTCGCGAGAACGTCCAATCCGGAGGGTCGGCAGGTGCAGGGCGCGGCGCTGCCGGAGGACGGCCGCAGCGTCGCCCAGGCCATGATCGACGAGGCCGCGGCGCGCAACGCCGGGGCCGGTCCGCTCGGCTCCGTCGGGCTCGTCGTCGGGGCGACCATCGGCCGGACCGGGTTGGACTTTTCGCAGGTCAACGGCCCTTTGCTGGCCCCGGGCATCGGTGCGCAGGGCGCAACGGGGCAGGACCTGAGAACGGTCTTCGGAGATCAGCTCGCACACGTTCTGCCGACCACTTCCCGCGACGTTCTGAGACACGGTCCCGGCGTCGCGGAAGTGCGCTCGGCGGCTTTGCGCGCGAGTGAGTCGATAGCCGCTTCGCTGCGTGTCTGAGGGCCCGCGAAAGGGGCGTGGAAAACCGTGCCGGGACCCCTCTGGCAAGTGGGGTTGTTTCGGCTCGCGTACGAAATGTGTGATGCAGGAGATCGGCGGCCTTGTAGCGGGTCAGTAGCGGTGAAGGCGCCGGTACTGGTAGTACTTGCGGCCGGTGCCGAGGGTTAGGCGGGAATGTCGAGCGGTGATACCGCTTTCAACGTCATTCACGGCTAACGTTCGTTGACCGTCCGCCACGAGGAGGACAACCCGAATGGGTAGTCATCCTCAGGACTGATGTCGAATGCGGGACTCGCCGGACAGTGTCGCTTGAGCACGTCGCTTGAGAAGTGTTCGGATGTTCGACCCGCGTTGTGTCCTGTCAGACCCGGTCGGTACGGTCGCCGCACCGTTCCTACTGGATAAACCCCACCCCACGGAGGATGATCGTGGCCCTTCCCCAGCTGACCGAGGAGCAGCGGGCTGCAGCGTTGGAGAAGGCGGCTGCTGCTCGTCGCGTTCGCGCTGAGCTCAAGGAGCGCCTGAAGCGCGGTGGCACCAACCTCAAGGAGGTGCTGACCTCCGCGGAGAGCGACGAGATCCTGGGCAAGATGAAGGTCTCGGCGCTGCTTGAGGCTCTGCCCGGCGTCGGCAAGGTCCGCGCCGCCCAGATCATGGAGCGCCTGGAGATCGCCAACAGCCGTCGTCTTCGTGGTCTCGGCGACCGTCAGCGCAAGGCGCTGCTCGCGGAGTTCAGCGCAGAGTGACCGCGGAGCGGCCGGGGTCGGGCGACAGCACCACCGTCGTCCGGCCCCGGCTCACCGTCGTCTCGGGGCCGTCCGGCGTCGGCAAGTCCAGCGTGCTGGCCGAGGTCCGCCGCATGGCCCCGGACCTGTACTTCAGCGTCTCGGCGACCACGAGGTCCCCGCGCCCCGGCGAGATCGACGGGACGCACTACCACTTCGTCGACCGGGACTGGTTCCAGCGCATGATCGAGGCGGGCGAGATCCTGGAACACGCCGAGTACGCGGGCAACCACTACGGCACGCCCCGCGCCCCGGTCCTGGCCGCGCTCGACGCGGGCCGGCCCGCCGTGCTGGAGATCGAACTCCAGGGCGCCCGGCTGGTGCGCAGGGCGATGCCCGAGGCCCGGCTGGTGATGCTGGTGCCCCCGTCCTGGGAGGTGCTCGTCGACCGGCTCACCGGGCGCGGCACCGAGGACCCGGCCGTGGTGGAGCGCAGGCTCCGGGTGGCCCGCGAGGAACTGGCGGCCGCCGGGGAGTTCGACCACCGGGTCGTCAACGCCGACGTGCGGCAGGCCGCCGCCGAGTTGGTAAACTTGATGGTCGGGCCCGCCAGCGAGGTGTCCGACCCGCCTGAGCACCTGTCGCCTGGCTACCTTTCGACTTTGGAGCAATCTCAGTGACCATCCCCGCAGAGCTGGGCGCGCTCGCGCAGCCGATCACCGGCGCCGAGGGCATCACCAACCCCCCGATCGACGACCTGCTCGAGAAGGTCAGCTCGAAGTACGCCCTGGTGATCTACTCCGCCAAGCGCGCGCGGCAGATCAACGACTACTACGCCCAGCTCGGCGAGGGCCTGCTGGAGTACGTCGGCCCGCTGGTGGAGCCGGGCCCCCGCGAGAAGCCGCTGTCCATCGCGCTGCGCGAGATCCACGCCGGGATGCTTGAGCACACCGAAGGCGAGTGAGTAACACGGACGGGACCCGCCCTCGGATCGTTCTCGGCGTCGCCGGTGGGATCGCCGCCTTCAAGGCGTGCGACCTGCTGCGCAGGCTCACCGAGACCGGTCACGAGGTGCGGGTCGTCCCGACTTCGGCCGCGCTGAACTTCGTCGGCGCCGCCACCTTCGAGGCGCTGTCCGGCAACCCCGTGCACACGGGCGTCTTCGCCGACGTGCCCGAGGTCCCGCACGTGCGCCTGGGGCAGACCGCCGACCTGGTCGTCGTCGCCCCCGCCACCGCGGACCTGCTGGCCAAGGCCGCGCACGGGCTGGCCGACGACCTGCTGACCAACACCCTGCTGACCGCGCGCTGCCCGGTGCTGCTGGTCCCGGCGATGCACACCGAGATGTGGGAGCACCCGGCGACCAGGGCCAACGTGGCGCTGCTGCGCGAGCGGGGCGTGATCGTCGCCGAGCCCGCGAGCGGGCGGCTGACCGGCAAGGACAGCGGCAAGGGCCGCCTGCCCGAGCCCGCCGAGATCGCCGACCTGTGCCGCCTGCTGCTGGCCCGCCGCGACGCGCTGCCCCGCGATCTGGAGGGCAGGCACGTCGCGATCTCCGCGGGCGGCACCCGCGAACCACTCGACCCCGTGCGGTTCCTCGGCAACCGCTCGTCCGGGCGGCAGGGCTTCGCGCTCGCCCGGGTCGCGGCGCAGCGGGGCGCCACCGTGACCCTCGTCGCGGCGCACACCGCGGACCTGGACCCGCCCGCCGGGGTGGACCTGGTGCGGGTGGGCACGGCGCTGGAGCTGCGCGAGGCCATGCGCGAGGCCGCCAAGACCGCCGACGTGGTGGTGATGGCCGCCGCGGTCGCCGACTTCCGCCCGGCCACCACCGCCGAGCACAAGATCAAGAAGTCCGACGACCGGCCGGATCCGGTGGTGGAGCTGACCCGCAACCCGGACATCCTGGCCGAGCTGGTTGTACACCGTTTCCCTGGACAGCTCGTGGTGGGCTTCGCCGCCGAGACCGGCGACGCCGAGGCGGGCCCGCTGGAGCACGGCCGCGCCAAACTGGCGCGCAAGGGCTGTGACCTGCTGGTTGTCAACGCGGTCGGGGACGGGCAGGCTTTCGAGGTGGAGCACAACTCGGGCTGGTTGCTCAGCGCCGAGGATGGTGGCGCGAGTGCCACGGAACTCCCACTTGGTGGGAAAGCTGAACTCGCGGCGCTGCTCTGGGACGCTGTGAGCAAGAAGCTTGAATACGTCCCGCCTGGCGCGTCCGGCAGCGAAGTACGCTGACGCAGCTTTTTCCTGGGACAGGCAGAACACATCTATTGGGGAGCACCGTGACGCAGCAGAGCCGCAGACTCTTCACCAGTGAGTCCGTGACCGAGGGTCATCCGGACAAGATCTGCGACGCCATCAGCGACTCGATCCTGGACGCGCTGCTCGCCAAGGACGCGCGCTCCCGCGTCGCGGTCGAGACCCTGATCACCACCGGCCAGGTGCACGTCGCCGGCGAGGTGACCACCGAGGCCTACGCGGACATCCCCTCGATCGTCCGCGAGAAGATCCTGGAGATCGGCTACGACTCCTCGGCCAAGGGCTTCGACGGCCACTCCTGCGGCGTCAACGTCGCGATCGGCTCGCAGTCCCCGGACATCGCCCAGGGCGTGGACACCGCGCACGAGACCCGGGTCGAGGGCGCCGAGGACGACATCGACAAGCAGGGTGCCGGCGACCAGGGCCTGATGTTCGGCTACGCCTCCACCGACACCCCCGAGCTGATGCCGCTGCCGATCGCGCTGGCGCACCGGCTCTCCCGCAGGCTGACCGAGGTGCGCAAGAACGGCACGCTGCCGTACCTGCGCCCGGACGGCAAGACCCAGGTCACCATCGAGTACGCGGGTGACCAGCCGGTCCGCTTGGACACCGTGGTGCTCTCCAGCCAGCACGCCGCCGACATCGACCTGGAGCAGATGCTCGCCGTCGACGTCCGCGAGCACGTGATCTCCCCGGAGATCAACGAGCTGAGCCTGGACACCAGCGACGTGCGCGTGCTGGTCAACCCGACCGGCCGGTTCGTCATCGGCGGCCCCATGGGCGACGCGGGCCTGACCGGCCGCAAGATCATCGTCGACACCTACGGCGGCATGGCCCGCCACGGCGGCGGCGCGTTCTCCGGCAAGGACCCGTCGAAGGTGGACCGCTCGGCCGCCTACGCCATGCGCTGGGTCGCCAAGAACGCGGTGGCCGCGGGCCTGGCCACGCGCATGGAGGTCCAGGTCGCCTACGCCATCGGCAAGGCGGCCCCGGTCGGCCTGTTCGTGGAGACCTTCGGCACCGAGAACATCGACCCCGCCAAGATCCAGGCCGCCATCAGCCAGGTCTTCGACCTGCGCCCGGCCGCGATCATCCGGGACCTGGAGCTGCTGCGCCCGATCTACGCGCAGACCGCCGCCTACGGCCACTTCGGCCGTCCCGAGCTGGACCTCCCGTGGGAGCGCCTGGACCGGGTCGAGGCCCTCAAGAACGCCGCGGGCGTGTGATTGCCGTACTTCCCGACGAGGCGGCCGAGCAGTTGTTCGGCCGCCTCGCGGCGTGTCTGGGTCCTTCCGCGCTCGACATCGGTTCCGGATCGGGCTACCTGGCCGCGGAGATCGCCGCGCGCGGGGTCCGGCTGGAGCTGACCGACGTCGAGGACTGGCGGCAGGTGGAGATCCCCGGCTCGACGTTCACCGTGGCGAGCGCGACCGCGCTGCCGCACGCCTCCGGTTCGGTGGGCGGGGTGCACATCGCGCGGGTGCTGTTCCACATCGCCGAGTGGCGGACCGCCCTGGCGGAGGTCGCCAGGGTGCTCGCGCCCGGCGGCCGGTTGTGCCTGTCCCTGGGCTGGCCGCTCTACACGGGCGCGCTGCGCGAGCTGTCCAACTCCTTCTACGACCGTGCCGAGACCGCCGGGCTGCCCCGCGACGACGTGCGCGCGGACATCGAGGGCCCGGACCAGGTGGCGAAGGAGCTGGTCGCGCTGGGCCTGGTCGGCGAGGAGCCGATCGAGGTCTCCGGTTCGCTCGCGATCACCCCGCGCGAGGTCGTCGCCGACTGCGTCGCCGTCGCGGACCGGTGGCGTGCGGGCCAGGACCGAACCCTCCTGCCCGCGCTGGGCGAGCAGGCCCTTGCCGACTCCGCCCTCCCCGCCGACACTCCCGTCTCCCAGGAGCGGACCGTCCACTACCTCGTCTTCCGCCGCCCCTAGGCCGACAGAGTCAAGCATCGGCCTGGGATTTCGGTTGGCGAACGCTGCACACGGGGTGAGCTTGATCGCTACCGTGGTGCGTCACGAAGAGCCGGGGCGGGTGGACGTTGGGGCCAGCGGAGCGGGAACTGCGGCGGCTCGGACTGCGCTACGCAGGGGTCGTCCGAACGGTCGTGATCGCGACGTGCAGTGCGCTGTCGCTGCTCGCGGTCGCCCCGGACGCGGTGCCGGCGACCCTCGCGGTCGCGGCCGGGCTGAACGCGTGGAACGCGCTGTACGTGCGGTCCTCGCGGGAACCCCTCGTGATCGCGGCGGACGCGGTCGTCCTGGCCGGGGTGTGCCTCGCGCAGCCGTGGGTGGTCCCCGGCGAAGCCCTGTACAACGGCACCAGCTGGGTGCTCGTGGTCATGTCCATCGCGGTCGTCACGCACCAGTGGCACGTGCCTCCTGTGGTGTCCGCGCCCGCGACGGTGTTCGTGGTGGGCGCGTACCTGTCCGGCGCAGCCCTGGCCGCTCCGGAGCGGTGGCCGGAGGCGCTGCCGTTGGCGCTGTGGATGCTCGTCGAAGCGGCGTTGTCCTACGGGCTCTACGTGCTCGTGCGGCGCGGTGGGCGGAAGGCGGACCGCGCCGCGGCGGCCGAGGAGCTGACGCGTAGGCAGTCCGTGATCGCCGCGGCCGTTCGAGCCGACGAGCGTGCCCACTTGGCCAACCTGCACGACACCGCGGCGGCGACGCTGCTGATGGTCGGAGCGGGGGTGCTCGACGGGCGGGCGACGTGGCTGGCCGAGCAGGCGGCGAGGGATCTCGACGTGCTCAGCGGCTCCGGGTTGCCGAGCAGCTCCGCGGGCGACGTGGATCTGGTGCGGTTGCTGGAGGACGTCATCGAGCAGTGCCCGCTGCGAGTGGACTGGCGCGGCACCTCGGGCCTGGCGGTGCCCGCCGTGGTGGCGGTGGCGATGTGCCGGGCCACCAGGGAGGCGTTGACCAACGTGGCCAGGCACTCCGGCGTGCTCAACGCGCTCGTGCGGGTGTCGTCGCGACGCAAGGGCGGGGTGGTGGTCGAAGTGCTCGACAGCGGACGCGGCTTCGAGCCCGATCACGTGCCGCCGCACCGGCGCGGGCTGGCCTACTCGTTGGTCGAGCGGCTGACCGCGGTCGGCGGGCGGGCCGTGATCGCGAGCAGCCCGGGCGCGGGGACCAGTGTCCGCTTGGAGTGGCCGCATGCTTGACGTCGCCGCACCGGCACCACCCGCGACGGCCGTGCTCAAGGACACCGCGCCGGAGCCGACCACGGCGCACATCCTGCGCGGGCTGCGGCTGGCGGTCGTGGCCATCACGTTGGCTGTCCTTTGTGGACTGAGCTTGCCGATGTTGTTGGTGCACATGGACCTCTACCAACCGGCATGGGTGCAGATCGCCGCGTTCACCGCGTTCGTGCTGATCGCCTGCGGCTTCGGTGCGCTGGCCTGGCTGGAGATCACGCCCGGCCGGTGGCGCTGGCCGTTGGCCGTGGTGGTCTTCCTCATCTCGATCGCCGCGACGGCCGCGGTCCCGGCGCCGCACCTGATCGGGCAGGCGCACTGGTCGTTCGGACCGCTCGGCTGGCTGGCCGTGCTGCTGACGCTGGACCTCGGCGCGCGTCCGCTCGCGGCGCTGCTGGTGACCCACTACGTGGTGACGCTGGTGCAGCTGGCCGTGGCCGGGCAGACCGACCGCGCCACCCTGGTCGGGATGGCCGTGCAGACCGTCATCGTGTGGGGGTTCCAGCTCGCGGTCGGGCACGCGGCGACGCTGATGCGGCGGATCGCCGTGGACGCCGCGCGGGTCGCCGAACAGGAGGAGAAGCTGCGCACGGACGAGGCGGTGGCCGAGCGCCTGCACGCCGAGCAACGGCTGCGGTACACGGCGCTGGCCACGACGACCGCGCCGTTGCTCGCCGGACTGGCGACCGGGGCGCTCAACCCCGAGGACGAGCGCGTGCGGCGGTCGTGCGCGCTGGAGGCGGCCAGGATGCGGCGGTTGTTCGCCGAGGGCGACGACGTGCCGGACCCGCTGGTCCACCAGCTCCAGGCGTGCATCGATCTGGTGGAGCGCAACGGGATCACGGTCTCGCTCGCGGTGCGCGGGGAGCGTCCGGTGCTGAGCAGGCGGGTGCGCCGCGCGCTCACCGAACCGGTGCTGGCGGTGCTGGTGGCGACGACCCGCTCGGCGCGGGTGACCGTGGCGGGGTGGCCGGACCGGGTCTCGGTCAGCGTCGTCTCCGACATGGCGCCCGCCGAACTGCCGACTGTGGAGTGTCCAGGCGTCGCGACGACGACGATGGAGGCCGAGGGCCGGGTGTGGGTCGAGGTGACGTGGCGGGCATGAGCATCACGGTGGTGGTGATCGACGACCACCCGGCCATCGCGGCCGGGGTGCGGGTGTGGTGCGCGTCGGCGAACCCGCCGATCAAGGTGCTGACCGCGGGGGCCACCGTGCGCACGGCCTGGCTGGAGCCGGGCTCGCTGGCCGACGTGGTGGTCTTCGACCTGCAGCTCTCCGGCGGCACGCCCTCCTTCGGCGACCTGCGGCGGCTGGTCGACGACGGGCGCAAGGTGGTCGTCTACACCATGCGCGACGATCCCGACACGGCGCTGACCTGCCTGGACATCGGCGCGAGCGGTTACGTGACCAAGGCGGAGGGCGAGCGGCACCTGGTCGCGGCGATCCGGGCCGCCGCGCACGACCTGCCCTACACCACGCCCGCGCTGGCCGGGGCGCTGGGCACGGACACCCGGGGGCACCGGCCCAAGCTCGCCCCGCGCGAGATCGACGTGCTGATCGAGTGGTTCCACTGCGAGTCCAAGGAGATGGTGGCCCGCAAGCTCTCGCTGTCGGTGCGCACGGTGAACTCCTACATCGACCGGGTGCGGGTGAAGTACGCCAACGCCGGGCGCAACGCCCCGACCAAGGCGGCGCTGGTCGCGCGCGCGATCCAGGACGGCCTCATCGACGTGGGCGACCTGTAACCCCGGCTGGACGGCGAACCCGCGGTCGGCGTCTTGAAGACGGGCGTACCCCGACGGGTCCTCGCGGCGGCGGTCGGTGGTCTCTGGTACACCAGCGGAGTGGCTGGGAAACCGGGTGGGAGACAGCGGGCGAAGCGCAAGGGAGAGCGCCAGCCCGCCGAGTCGCTGCCGTTCGCGCGGATCTGCGTGGACGTGCCGCTGGCGCATCTGGACCGGCCCTTCGACTACCTGGTGCCCAGCGACGCCGACGCGGACGCGGTCCCGGGTGCGCGGGTGCGCGTGCGCTTCGCCGGGCAACTGGTGGACGGCTACGTCCTGGAGCGCGTGGAGTCCTCGGAGTTCGGCGGTCGACTGTCCTATCTGGACAGAGTGGTGTCCGCGGAGCCCGTGCTGTCGCCGGAGATCATGAAGCTGGCCCGCGCGGTCGCCGACCGGGGCGCGGGCATGATGATCGACGTGCTGCGCCTGGCGATCCCGCCGAGGCACGCCAAGGTGGAGGCCGAGCCGCCACGCGCCCCGGCTCCCGTGCCCGAGGCGCCCGCGGCCGAGGTGTGGCACAGCTATCCGCGCGGCAAGGCTTTCCTGGAGGCCGCGCTCGCGGGCCGGGCTGCGCACGCGGTGTGGCAGGCGCTGCCGGGGGAGGACTGGCCCGCCCGCCTCGCCGAAGCCGCGGCGACGGTCGCCTCGACGGGGCGCGGTGTGGTGGTCGTGGTCCCCGACCATCGCGACCTCGCCCGCGTGCACAAGGCTTGCGAGGCGTTGATCGGCGCCGAGGGAGTTGTGGCGCTGTCGGCCGACCTCGGCCCGGCCGAGCGCTACCGCCGGTGGCTCGCCGTGCTGCGCGGGACCGCTCACGTGGTCGTCGGCACCCGCGCGGCGGCATTCGCGCCCGTGCACGATCCGGGGCTGCTGGTGATCTGGGACGACGGCGACGATCTGCACTACGAGCCGCGCTCGCCCTATCCCCATGCCCGTGAAGTCCTTGCGCAGCGCGCACATGCCAACGGAGCCGCGTTGCTCGTGGCGGGTTTCGCGCGCACGACCGAGGCGCAGCTGCTCGTGGACACGGGCTGGGCGCACGAGATCATCGGCACCCGCGACCAGGTCCGGGCCGCCGCGCCCAGGGTGGCCTCGATCGGGGAGACCGACACGCAGCTCGCCCGTGATCCCGCCGCGCGAGCCGCCCGGCTCCCGTCGATCGCCTTCGAGGCCGCCCGATCGGCGTTGGCGGCAGGCGCTCCCGTGCTGATCCAGGTGCCGCGGCGGGGCTACGTGCCGTCGCTGACCTGCGCGAACTGCCGTGAGCCCGCGCGCTGCCGTCGCTGCGCCGGGCCGTTGGCGCTGCCCGGCGGGATGCGGGACGACCAGCCACGACCGGCCGCGTGCCGGTGGTGCGGCGTCAGCGAGGCGTCGTTCGTCTGCCCGGCCTGCTCATCGCGCCGGATGCGCGCCGCGGTGATCGGCGCCAAGCGGACGGCCGAGGAGCTGGGGCGGGCGTTCTCCGGCGTCGTCGTCCGCACCTCGGGCGCCGACGAGGTGCTGGCCTCGGTGCCCGGCAAGCCCGCGCTCGTGGTGGCGACCCCGGGGGCGGAGCCGGTCGCCGAGGGCGGCTACGGCGCGGCCCTGCTGCTGGACGGCTGGGCGTTGCTGAACCGGGCCGACCTGCGTGCCACCGAGGAGGCGTACCGCAAGTGGATCACCGCGGCGGCGTTGGTGCGGCCCGGTGCCGACGGCGGGAAGGTCGTGGTGATCGCGGAGTCCGCCCTCGCACCGGTGCAGGCGTTGGTGCGGTGGGACCCGGTGTGGCACGCGCGCCAGGAGCTGGCGGGGCGGCAGGAACTCGGCTTCCCGCCCGCGGTGCGCATGGGCACGGTCGACGGCACGCCCGATGCCGTGGCGGCGTTCCTGGAGACCGTGCGGTTGCCCGAGTCCGCCGAGGTGCTGGGCCCGGTCCCGCTCGGACCCGAGGGCGCGGATGGCCTGGCGGAGCGGGAACGGGCGCTGATCCGGGTTCCGCGCCGCGACGGCAGGCTGCTGGCGACCGCGTTGGCCGAGGCGCGCGGTGTGCGCACGGCCCGCAAGGAAACCGATCCCGTCCGCGTCCGCTTCGACCCGCCCGAGCTCGTCTGACCCGCCTCCCAGCCGGGGTTCCCCGGCTGGGAGGCGGGAGGTCAGGCGGAGCGGGGGAGGGTGGTGGGGGCGGCGGGCTCGATCTTCGGCACGAGCCGGATGCTGCCCTTCGCGTCGGCGATCACCTTGCGGTACAGGGATTCGAAGCGCTCGAGGGTGGCTGCCAGCGCGTGCTCGGTGATCATCTCCGCACTGGCGGCGCCCATCCGCCGGAGCATGTCCTCATCGCCGAGGGTCTGCGCGAGGCGGGCGGCGAGCACGAGCACGTTGCCGGGCGGGAACAGCCAGCCGTTGTGGCCTGGGCGCACCAGGTGCGGCAGCGCCATCGCGTCGGCGGCGATCACCGGCTTGCCCGCGGCCATCGCCTCCATGGTGACCAGGCTCTGCAGTTCGGCGATGCCCGGCATGCAGAACAGGTCGCACCGCGCGTAGGCCTGCACCAGTTCCTCGTCGCTGATCCGGCCGAGGAAGCGCACGCGGTCGGTGATGCCGAGCTTGCCCGCGAGCTCGACGAGGGACTTCTCACAGCTCCCACCTCCGACGATCTCCGCGCGGACGTCGATGTGCTCCGGCAGCTTCGCGATGGCGTGCAGCAGCTCGTCGACGCGCTTCTCCTCGTCGAGGCGGCCGACGAACAGCACCGTCTTGGTCGCGCCGGGGGTGCGTGCGACGGGCGTGCCGCCGCGGTACTTCTGGATGTCGATACCGCAGGAGATCGCCAGCGCCTCCTGGCCCAACTTGTTGGCGTGCAACAGTTCCACGGCCCTGGGCGTCGGAGCGGTCACCATCTGCGCCCGGCCGAAGACCTTGGCGAGGTCGCGGTAGGCGAGCTTCGCGGCGGTGCTGCGCAGCCAGCGCGGGACCTTGGCGTGGGCGAAGAGGTTCTCCGGCATGAAGTGGTTGGTCGCCACGAGCGGGATGCCCAGTGCGGGAGCGGTTTTCGACAGCGCGCGGCCGACGACGAAGTGCGCCTGCACGTGCACCAGGTCCGGGCGGATCTGCCACAACAGCTCCTCGGTCTCCGCCTTCGCCTTCCACGGCACCGAGAATCTGAAGTCGTCGTAGAACGGCCAGCGGTAGGACTTCAGGTGGTGCACGGTGATGCCGTCGACGGCGTTCACCCCGGCGAGCATCGGCGCGCTCGCTGACGGCGCCGGGCACAGCACGTGCACCTCGTGGCCGACCGAGGCGAGGCCGACCGCGAGCCGGTGGGCGAAGTTGGCCGCGCCGTTGACGTCCGGCGGGAACGTGTCGGCGCCGATGACGATCCGCAGTGGACGGTTGCTGGTCATGGTTCGGTCCTGTCCGTGAGGGGTGACGTGGCGTGAGCGGCGGCGAACACCCGCTCGGCATCGGGGGCGCCGGGGCCCGGCCCACCCGGTGGTGCGGAGTTCTCGTTGTCGCGCAAGGCGATCAGGGTTACCCCGGCGAGCGCGACGGCGGCGCAGACCAGCTCCAGCGCAGCGATGCCCGGGTCGGTACCGGCGGCCTCGCCGAGCAGGCCGACGCCCATGCCCACCGCGACGAGCGGATCGACCACGGTCAGGCAGGCGACCACCATGTGCGGCGGACCGCTGGCATAGGCCTGCTGGACGCACCAGCCGCCGATCAGCAGCGCGGCGAGGATGCCGAGCAGCGCGAGCGGGTCGATCTCCCCGCTGAGCTGGAAGCGTTGCGCGACAAGGCGAATGAGGACCGAGATCAGTCCGTACGCGACTCCGCCCGCGACGCCGAGGGCCAGGCAGCGGCGGCCACCGGCGCTCAACGCGCCGAGCAGGACGAGCACCGCGAGCAGGCCCGTGCTGATCAGCAGCGCGTCGGTGACAGCGGTGAGCGGCGGGAGCGCGGAGCCGGTGTTGCCCGCGGCGAGCACGACGAACGCACCCATGCCGAGCGTCGCCGTCAGGGCGGGCGCAAGTCGTTGCGGGGTAAGGGATCGGCCGGACTGGCGGGCGTCGAGCACGGCGGCGAGCACCAGTGCGAGCACACCGACCGGCTGGACCACGATCAGCGGTCCGATCGCGACGGCGACCGCGTGCAGCACGGTGCCGCCGACGAGCAACGAGAGGCCGAGCAGCCAGCGCCGATCGCGCAGCAAACCCAGCAGGGAGGCCAACTTCAGCGTCTCCCCGCTCCCCGTCGCTCGCACGGCGGAGTGCTGCAACCGCGCCGCTGCCGCATAGCAGCAGGCGCCCAGCGCGGCCAGCACCACGGCCGGCACGGTCAGTTCCATCACACGACCAACTCTTGTGCGCGTCGTCGATCGGAACCATCAGGGAATACCCCCGGACTACCCGGAATCACCCCGCAACCATTTCGGGGGATGGCTGAGGGAATCTCAGTGGCACCTGAGGATTACCCCCGGGGGTGTCTTCGGGGTAGCCACAGCACCGCGTCGGGATGTACGGCGAAGAACGGGCGCCGGACTTTTTCGCCCGACGCCCGTTGCCCGTGCCGAGCTGCTCAGAGGTAACTCAGCGATACCGTTCTGGTGGTCCGGCCGCCCGTCGGGGTCCGCTCGGTGATCTCGGCCTGCCACGAACCGGTGTACGAGCCGGCGCCGGAGCCCGCACTGGAACGCGGCTCCGCCGTGACCGGCAGGGCCACGAAGATCCCGTTGGACAGCTCGGTGGGCAGCCGTTCGCCGGCGATCTCGTCGACGAGGGTCACCGAGGTCACCTCCGGCCGCGCCCGGCCGGTGAGCATGCTGACCTCCAGCTCGGGGGTGCGCAGGGCGCCCATCACCACCGGGCGCTCCGCGGACGGCGCGGGCGGCCGCACCGCCGCATCCCGCTGCGGCATGGCCCAGAACCCCGGCACCTCGCCCGCGGCCTGGCACAGGCCGATGACGTCACCGGATCGGGCAACAAGCATCCGTCCGTGCTTGCCGAGGTCGAGCGCCAGCGCGGGCTCCCACGAGTCCGGATCGGGGGCGGGGCGGGTGGTGCTCGCGGCGGAGGCGATGCACGCGGACAGTTCCTGCCCGAGCGCGGAGTCCCGGCTCGCCACGAGCGGCCGGTCGGTGACGGTGACGACGGGGGTCGGCGCGGGGCGACGATGCCCGAGCTTGGTCACCCGGCGCCGGTTGATCCCGTTGCTGGTCAAGGACAAGGCGCCGGGTTTGGAGATCGTCGGCAGGACGAACAGGCCGTCGACGGCGGTCGTCCCCTCCCGGTAGTACGACGTCTTCGGGACTCCGTTGTGGACCACGTACTCCTCGGCGGTCGCGTGGACGGTCACGGTGTCGCGGCTCGTGCTGCCCCCGAGGAAACCGAACCGGGAGACGGCGTGGAGGGTGACGGCGTGATCGCTGTCCTTGCCGGAGGTATCGGAGTGGAGCAGGTGCACCTGGGTCTTGGTGGTGTGGCAGAACAGCGGACTGTCGCCCGCGCGGATGGCTGTGACGTCCCCGACGGTCGTCGATTGCCGGAACACAGCGCGCCAACGGGATAGGTCGGCGGGTAGCTCGGTGCGACCGCTCGTGCGCGCGGCCTGCCAACAGCGTTCCAGGTCGACGTCCTTGTCCTTGACCAGCGAGGCGACGGCGCGTTCGTGGCCCTTCGGGGTGTAGTTGGGGTCACCGCCGGGCATCGGCCCCTCGTCGGCCGCCCCGAACAGCAGTGGGGCGCCCACCGCCGTGCCCGCCAGCAGCGTCGCGGTGGCGAACAGGGCGCCGAAGGACATCCGGGAACGGCGCGGTGCGCTCATCCCCTCGTCGAGCTTGGCCCGCATGCTCATGCGCACCTCGAACGGGAGGGCGCGCTTCGGGGGCAGGTCGAAGTCGCTCATCGGGAGGCTCCCTCGGGGAGGACGGCACGCAGTTTCGCTCTGGCGCGGAAGATGCGGGCGCGGACGCTGGACTCGGCGATGCCGAGCGCGGTCGCGGCGTCCGCGAAGGACAGTTCGCCGAGCAGGCACAGCTGCACGGCCTCGCGCTCCCCCCTGGGCAGCATGGCCACGGCGGCCAGCACCTCGCGCAGCCTGCGGTCGTCGTCCACCCGCTCGGCGACGCCCTCGGCGTGGTCGCGCACGTCGCCCGGCTCGGGCAGCCGGTCCACCGCGCGCCGGAAGCGCCGCAGTCTGCGGGACTCCGTCCTGGCCAGGTTGCCCGCCACGGTGAACAGCCAGGGCAGCGCGCTCTCGGAGACCAGCACCAGCTCCGCGCACTTGCGCCAGGCGGTCAGGAACGTGTTCGAGGCCAGGTCCTCGGCGGTGGCCCACGAGCCGGTCAGCCGGTAGGCGTGGTTCCACACGGCCTCGGCGTGCCGTTCGAACAGCTCACCGAAGGCGTCGCGGTCGCCGTTGGCGGCGCGCAGCCACAGCTCGCGGTCACCCGGGGGTTCGGTCACCAGCACGCTCCGTCCCGTCACCGCGAACAGCCTCGTCGCAGTCGTCATACCGGGGAGTGGCCGCTCCGCCCACCGCCGTTGCGTCTGGTTCGGCTTCGTAGACTGAGAGGACCCGATTCTTGCGAGGAGCCCCGTGACCGTTCAGCCCGTCCGCCTGTTCGGCGATCCCGTCCTGCGCACCAGGGCCGCCGAGGTGGTGGACTTCGACAAGGAGCTGCGCGGTCTCGTGCGGGACCTCTGGGACACCATGGAGGCCCAGGGCGGCGCGGGGATCGCCGCTCCGCAGATCGGGGTGAGCCTTCGGGTGTTCACCTACCACTGCGACGGCTTCGCCGGGCACCTGATCAACCCCACCTTCGACGTGATCGGCGACGAGGAGCAGGACGGCCCGGAGGGCTGCCTGTCCATCCCGGGGATGAGCTGGGACTGCCGCAGGCACCTGCACGTGGTGGCCAAGGGCTGGAACATGCACGGCGAACCGATCGAGGTCGAGGGCAGCGACCTGCTGGCCAGGTGCATCCAGCACGAGACCGACCACCTCGACGGCGTGCTCTTCGTCGACCGGCTGGACGCCGAGACCAGGAAGCGGGCGCTGCGCGAGATCCGTTCCGCGGAGTGGTTCGATGGGGCGGTGCCCGTGATCAAGGAGAGCCCGCACCCGTTCTTCGGCCAGGGAGGTGCGCGATGAGGCTGGTCTTCGCCGGGACCCCCGAGGTCGCGCTGCCCGCGCTGCGGGCGCTGATCGACTCGCCTCGGCACGAGGTCGTCGCCGTGGTGACCCGCCCCGACGCGCCCGCCGGGCGCGGCAAGAAGGTGCGCCGTTCCCCGGTGGGCGCGCTCGCCGACGAGCACGGCATCGAGGTGCTGACCCCGGCCAAGGCCGGTGACCCGGACTTCCTGGCCCGGCTGACCGAGCTGGAACCGGACTGCTGCCCTGTGGTGGCCTACGGCGCGCTGTTGCCGCAGCGGTCCCTGGACATCCCCAAGCACGGGTGGGTCAACCTGCACTTCTCGCTGCTGCCCGCGTGGCGCGGCGCGGCGCCGGTGCAGGCCGCGGTGCGGCACGGTGACGAGATCACCGGCGCGAGCACCTTCCGCATCGTGCGGGAACTGGACGCCGGACCGGTTTTCGGCGTGGTGACGGAGAAGGTGCGCGAGCGCGACACCGCGGGCGAGCTGCTGGAGCGCCTGTCGGTCTCCGGCGCCGAGCTGCTTTTGTCCACTATGGACGGTATTGAGGACGGCACGCTGGTGGCCGTCGACCAGCCCGCCGAAGGCGTCAGCCTGGCGCCGAAGGTCACCGTCGACGACGCGCGGGTGGACTTCACCGCCCCCGCCGTCGCGGTCGACCGCCTGGTGCGCGGGGTGACCCCGGAGCCCGGCGCCTGGACGCTGTTCCGGGGGGAACGGCTCAAGCTGGCCCCGGTGCTGCCGGTCTCCGGGGAGGACGCGACCGGCCTCGCGCCGGGTGAGCTGCGGGTGGAGAAGCGGCGGGTGCTCGTCGGCACCGCGACGACCGCGGTGCAGCTCGGCGAGGTGCAGGCGCAGGGCAAGAAGAGGATGGCCGCCACCGACTGGGCCCGCGGCAGCCGCATCGAAGCTGGAGAACGACTCGGATGACTTTCAACCAGCCACGCAGGCGGGGCGGCTCACGGAACTCGGGACCGCCGCGCGGTCGCTCCGAGGCGCCGCGGCGCCCGCCCGAGCTGGACCCGGCGCGGGTGGCCGCGCTGGAGACGCTGCGGGCGGTGCGCGAACGCGACGCCTACGCCAACCTGGTGCTGCCGAAGCTGTTGCGGGAGCGCAGGATCACCGGCCGGGACGCGGCGTTGGCCACCGAGCTGGGCTACGGCACCAGCAGGGCGCAGGGCCTGCTCGACGCGGTGCTCGCGGCCTGCGCCGACCGTCCTCTGTCCGAAGTGGACGGACGGGTGCTCGACGTGCTTCGGCTGGGCGCGTACCAGTTGCTGCGCACCAGGATTCCCGCACACGCCGCCGTCGCGTCCAGTGTGGACATGGTTCGGGTTGAGGCCGGTGGCGGTGCGGGTGGTTTCGCCAACGCCGTGCTGCGCAAGGTGGCCCAGCAGAACGAGCAGCAGTGGGTCGAGCAGCTGGCACCGCCCGCCGACACCGACCCGATCGGCAACCTCGCGCTGCGCACCGCGCACCCGAAGTGGATCGCGCAGTCCTTCGCCGACGCGCTCGGCGGCGCCCGAGGGGAGCTGGCCGACGCCCTCGCCGCGGACGACGCGCGGCCCGGCGTGCACCTGCTCGCCCGGCCCGGCGAGATCAGCGCGGACGAGCTGGCCGCGATCACCGGCGGCGAGCCCGCCCCGTACTCGCCCTACGGCGTGCACCTGGACGCGGGCGACCCCGGTGAGCTGGAGCCGGTCCGCCAGCACCTGGCCGCCGTGCAGGACGAGGGCAGCCAGCTGGTCGCGATCGCGCTCAGCCGCGTCCCGGTCACCGGGTCCGACCAGCGCTGGCTCGACCTGTGCGCGGGCCCCGGCGGCAAGGCGAACCTGCTCGGCTCCCTGGTGGCGATCCAGGGCGGCACCCTCGACGCCGTCGAACAGGCCGAGCACCGCGCGAAGCTGGTCCGCCAGGCCACCGAGGGCCTTCCGGTCACGGTGCACGTCGGCGACGGCCGCGACCCCGAGCTGCCGGAGGGCGCCTTCGACCGCGTGCTGGTGGACGCCCCGTGCACCGGCCTCGGCGCGCTCCGCAGGCGCCCGGAAGCGCGCTGGCGCCGCAAGCCCGAGGACGTCGGCGGGCTGACCAAGATCCAGCGCGAACTGCTGCGCTCGGCGTTCCGGCTGGTCCGGCCGGGCGGCGTGGTCGGCTACGTCGTCTGCTCCCCGCACCTGTCCGAGACCGTGGGCATCTCCGTCGACGCCGCGCGCCGCGCCGACTTCGAGGTGCTGGACGCGCGGGAGTACTTCCCCGGCGTGCCCGAGCTGGGCGACGGCCCGTACGTGCAGCTGTGGCCGCACCGGCACGGCACCGACGCGATGTTCTGTGCTCTGTTCCGCCGCCCGGAGCAGTAGCAGCGCTGTTTTCGAGCGCTACTCGTGACCACACCGTCACCTATCAATAGGTAAGGGGATGAACAAGCTGGTGCCGTTCCCGCTCGCGGTCTTCGCCACGGACGCGGAGTGCGCCGACTGGCTGCGTGACCGCCTGGCTCAACGCGAACAGGGGTCTGTGTAGGGCAGCTGGGGAACGGTTTCCCGCCACAGTTCGGGGGTGAGCACACCACGGGTCTGCGCGCACACCCGGTCGGCCACCCGCCCCGCGTCCAGGGTCCACAGCCGTGCCGAGCCGTCCGAGCTGGTCGTGGCCAGGCTCCGTCCGTCGGGGCTGAAGATGACCGACCAGATCAGGTCGTGGTGCCCGGTGAAGGTCAGCCGGTCCCCGGTGTCGAGGTTCCAGATCCGGACGACGTGGTCGGAGCCGGAGGCGGCGAGGCGGCGGCCGTCCGGGCTGAACGCCACCCCGGTGGTGGTCTCGCCGTGCCGGGTCAGCACCGGGCCCGGCCGGGGGTGGAGGCGGTCGGTGATGTCCCACAGCCGGATCGTCCGGTCGCTGGCCGAGGTCGCCAGCGACCGGCCGTCCGGGCTGAACGCCCCCGTCCACACGGGCCCCGTGTGCTCGGTGAGCGGCTGACCGAGCTGTTTCGGAGCGGCGGGGTTCGCCATGTCCCACAGCCGCACGGTCCGATCCGGGCCACTGGTGACCAGGGTCCCGCCCCGCGGGTCGAAGTCAGCCCACACCGCGCCTTCGTGGACGCCGCCGAGGGAGCGCGGGCGCAGCGGGTCGGTGGTGTCCCACAGCCGCACGTCCTTGCCGTAGACCGCGGTGGCCATCGTGCGTCCGTCCGGGCTGAACGCGACCTTCCACGCAGTCTCGCCCCCGCCGACGTCCAGTTGTGCGGCGAGCCTGGCGTTCGCGGGGTCGCTCACGTCCCAGAACACCACCCTGCGGTCGTCCCCGGAGGTGGCGAGCAAGCGGCTGCCCGGGACGAAGGCGGCCGACCGGACGACGCCGGTGTGGCCGGTGAGCGGTTGGCCCAAAGCTTTGGGGTGCAACGGATCCCGCGCGTCCCACAGGCGAACCGTCAGGTCCTCGCCCGCGGTGGCGAGCACGTAGTCGGACGAGCGGATGGCCGCGGCGTGCACGCTGGCCGTGTGGCCGGTGAGCAGTCCGGGCGGCTGGGCCCAGAACCGCAGCGCGGCGTCCTCGCCCCCGGTCACCAGGACGTTCCCCGCCGCCCGGGTGACCACGGCGTACACCACGCCACTGCTGCCGGAGAGCACCTCCCCGCGCGGCCGCAGCGGAGCGCTGATGTCCCATCGGCGCAGCACTTTGTCGGTGCTGGCGGTGATCAGGTGCCCGCCGTCCTCGCTGAACGCCACGGACATCACCGCGCTGGCGTGGCCGGTCAGCGGCTGCCCGATCTCGCGCTGGTCGCGGGTGCTCCACAGGCGCACCGACTCGTCGTCGCTCCCGGTCGCGAGGGTCGCTGAGTCCGCGCTGAACGCGACCGACCACAACCGGCCCGTGTGCCCGATCAGCGGCTTGCCGACAGGGGCTGCGGACGCGACGTCCCACAGGCGCGCGGTGTGGTCGGAACTCGCGGTCACCAGCATCGTGCCGTCCGGGCTGATGGCCACCGCCCGGACCACCTCGGAGTGGCCCTTCAGCTCGCGGGAAACGGGGACCGGCGCCGTCAGATCCCAGATCCTCGTGCTGTCCCCGCCGCTCACCAGCGTCTTGCCGTCGGGGGAGAGCGCGACCGAGCTGACCGTGCTGGTGTGCGCGACAAGGGGCTGCCCGATGGGACGCGGGCGGGCAGGCTCCGAGACGTCCCACAGGCGCACCTTCCCGTCCGAGCCGCCGGTCGCGAGCAGTCGACCGTCCTGGCTGAGGGCCGCTGCCATGACGGCGTCGCCGTGCCCGGTCAGCGGTTCGCCGATGGGGCTGCGGGTGACGGGGTCCCAGAGCCGGACCGTCTCGTCCTCGCTCGCCGACGCGACGAGCCTGCCGTCCCCGCTGGCCGTGACGGCCCTGATCGCTCCCCGGTGACCGTCCAGCCTGGTGGTGAACAAGGCGTGCTGAGCGGAGATCGTTCGCGCGTAGGCGTTCTGGTCCTCCGGGCGCAGTGCGGCGGCCGCCAGGTTGAGCCGGGCCGCCAGCGAGGGGTCGGTGCCGGCGACCCGTTCGACGGCCGACACCAGGTGGGCGTACCGGGCCTCGTCGCGTTGCCGGACAACGACCACAGTGGACAGTGCGGCGATGAGCGCGAACACGAGGACGACCGCGACGCCGCTCCTGCGAGCCCACCGCACCCGCCGGTCCTGCCGCTCCGACCGGGCCAGGAACGCCCGGGTCGCCTCCCCGGAGTCCGCCGAGACCCAGCCCCGCACGGTGGCCAGCCGGGCGCCGCGGTAGAGCAGGGACGGGTCGTGCCCGGCGCGGGCCCACGCCTCGGCGTCCTCGTCCACCCGTTGCCGGGCAAGGATCGCCTCGCGGTCCTCGTCGAGCCAGTTCCGCAGCCGCGGCCACGCCCGCAGCAGGGCTTCGTGGGTGATCTCCACCGACCCCGCGTCCAGCGTCACCAGCCGGGACGCGGCCAGGATCTCCAGCGCCGCCGCCGCTGCCTCGGAGCCGGCGAGGTCGTCCCGGGTGGTGCGCCTGCGGGTGTCCTTGCCGTCCTTGTCGATGCGGACGAGCCGCAGCAGCATCGCCCGCGCCGCCCTCCTGCCCGGCTCGTCCAGCCGCGACCACACCCGTTCCGCGGTGGCCGCGACCGCGCCGTGGATGCCGCCGGTCGCCCGGTACCCGGCGATGGTGAGGCGGTTGCCCTGGCGGCGCTTCCAGGTTCCGAGCAGCGCGTGGGACAGGAGCGGGAGCGCTCCGGCGTCGGTGCCGAGATCGCGCTGGAGCACTTCGACGAGGCCGGGTTCCAGGTGCAGCCCGACGGCCTTGGCGGGTGCCGTGATCGCTTCCCTGAGCTGCCTCTGCGCCATCGGCCCGAGGACGAGCTGCCGATCCTGCAAGGCCTCCACGAGCTCGGGGTGGGCCAGGCAGTGGCCGTAGAAGTCGGCGCGGACCCCGATGACGACGACGGCGCGCTCGCTGGTCTCCCGCAGCCGCGCGACGAAGTCCTGCCGCGCGTCCTGGTCGGCGGTGAGGGTGAACAGCTCCTCGAACTGGTCCACGATGAGCACCGGCGCTTCGGCCAATTCGAGTTCCGCGCCGGGAGTCACGTATTCGACGTCATCACCGAGAAGCGGCATCAGCCCGGCTTTGAGAAGCGAGGACTTGCCCGCCCCGGACGCGCCGACCACCATCACGGTCCCGCCGGTTTCGCGCGCGGCCTCCACCATGCGGAAAAGGTCCTGGGTGACCTGTTCCCGTCCGAAGTACCAATCCGAGTCCTCTCGCCGAAAAGGCGCGAGCCCCCGATAAGGGCAGACGTTGACGTCCGGCTCGGCGAGTGCGGTACCGGAGGCCGCCACCTCCCACAGCGAACGCCAGGAATTCAGGTCGTACAAACCGGGAATGCGGGGCGTCGGCCGCTGCTTCCGGGCTTCCCCGATCAGGATCTCCAGCACCGCCGCGAACCCGGGGAACCGCGCGGGGACGCTGCGGCCGCGCCGCCAGTCGCTGATCCGCTGGACGCTGACGCGCACGGGCCGCCCGTCCTGGTCGACCCTCCGGGCCCTGGCGATCGTCTCCGCGACCCGCTTGAGCGGCGGGTCGCCCGCCTCGGCGTACAGCAGCGTGAACCGCTCCATGAACGCCCCGCGGGGGTCACCGCTGCCCATGACGCGACCCTAACGGCCCCGGTTCCGGACCGGAAAGCCGAGCCACACCCGGTGAACTGCTGTTTTGCCAACCCCTTCGGAACTCGGGCTTTCCGGAGTCCGGTGCGGCGGCCAACCTTGTCCCGGACGCGCTCCCCGGAACTCTGGGGGAGAACACGGGGAGTGCGTCAGGCAGCGGCCGCTGCGGGGTCTTGGGGGTCTGGGGGAAAGGGGCCCCGCAGCGGCTCACGGGGTCACGAGCAGTGACTCCAACGCGGGACGCAACGGCGCGGTGATCTCCACGGGTCGCCGCGCCTTGCGGTCCACGAAGACGTGGACGAAGTGGCCTTCGGCCAGCAGATCGTCATGCCGGTAGAGCCCCAGTTCGTAGCGCACGCTCGACCGGCCGAGACGGCCCACCCGCATGCCCACCGCGATCGTTTCCGGGAATGCCGCGGGTGCTTTGTAGGAACAGTGCGACTCCACGCACAGGCCGATCATGTCGCCGTTGTGGATGTCCAGCCCGCCGCTCTCGATGAGCCAGGTGTTGATCGCGGTGTCCATGAAGGAGTAGTAGGCCGCGTTGTTCACGTGGCCGTAGATGTCGTTGTCCTTCCATCGCGTCGGCACGTCCTGCCAGTGGACATAGCTCACGCTTTCCCCTTTTCTACGTGGTTTTGTGCCGCGCGTAATGCTGCCGCGCTTTCGCTCTGTTGCCGCAACGGGCCATCGAGCACCACTGGCGGTTCCTGGCCGGAGAGCGGTCCACGAAGCGCAGCCCGCAGGTGTCCGAGGCGCAGATCCGGATCGCCGACGGCTCCAGGAGCAGCTTGATCGCGTCCGCCGCCGCCGCGCCCAGCGCCGAGGCCACCGGCTCCTCGGGAGCGGGAACGTGGGCGACCGGCTCGCGCCGCGGGGTCAGGCGCAGCTGGAGCGGTGGCTGGTGGTGCCGCGCCGCCCACGCGTTGAGCGCGTCGACGTCGGCTTCGTCCAGCTGCCCTCGGAGCACCCGGTCGATCGTCTCCCGCAGTTCCCGCGCGGCGCGGAGGTAGGGCAGCGCCTGCGCCGCGGTGACGTCGGCGAGTTCGGCCAGCCGCAGCCACTCCGCGAGCGCGTCGGCCTCGTCCAGCAGCTCCCGGGCGCCGGTCTTGCGGTCGCGCAGCGTGTTCACCAGGTCGACGCTCGCCCGCCCGCCGTCCCAGATCCAGTCCCGCATGGCCATCGTCCCTCCTTGTCCGGAGAGTGTGCCGCACGCTACCGTCTCTAACCATCTTAGACAGTTAGGAGGCGGTCATGGGTGAGGTCGCGCTGGTGAACGGGCTGCGGATGCACTACCGACGCGCGGGGGAGGGGTCGCCCGTGGTGCTGCTGCACGGGTGGCCGCAGACGGGTCACTGCTGGCGGTTCCTGATGCCGGAGCTGGCCCGCGAGCACACCGTCATCGCGCCTGACCTGCGTGGATACGGCCTGACGGACAAGGCGAGGACCGGCTACGATAAGCGCACGATGGCCTCCGACGTTTCAGTGCTGATTGAAACTCTGGGCTTCGAGCGCGCGACCGTGGTGGGCCACGACCGGGGTGCGCGCGTCGCCCACCGCTGGGCGCTGGACCGCCCGGACCAGGTGGAACGGCTCGTGGTGATGGACGTGGTGCCGATGCGGGCGATGTGGCAGCGGATGGACGCCAAGTTCGGCGCGGCCTACTGGCACATGCTCTTCCACCTCCAGCCCGACCTGCCGGAGCGCTTGGTGGGCAACGACGTCGCCGGCTACCTCGGGTACTTCTTCGAGAAGTGGACGGTGAACCGCCACGGCCTCGAACCCGGAGCCATCGCCGAGTACGTCCGCGCGTTCTCCGCCCCCGGAGCGCTGCGCTCGGGCTTCGACGACTACCGCGCCTCGATCTCCGACGACGCCTCGCTCGACGACGCCGACTTCGAGGCGGGCCGCCGCCTGGAGATGCCGGTGCTGGCGTTGTGGGGCGGGGCGGGCCTGCTCAACTCGCTGCCCGCGCTGGACATCTGGCGCGAGTACGCCAACGACGTCCGCGGCCGGGCTATCCCGGAGTGCGGCCACTTCCTGCCCGAGGAGCGCCCCGCGGAGGTGCTCGCGGAACTGCGCGCGTTCCTGGCCGAGTAGCGGAAACGGTCGAACCCAGTGGTGATCACGCAGCGTGGCCCGGGCACACTCCCGGTCGGGCAAGCGGCGAGAGGGGCGCGCGTGAACGAGGGGACGGGCCTGCGGCGGGAGCTGTCAGGTCGTCAGGTGGGCATGATCGCCCTCGGCGGGGCGATCGGCACCGGGCTGTTCCTCGGCTCCGGACTGGCGATCTCGCTGGCCGGGCCCGCCGTGGTGGTGGTCTACGCCGTCGCCGCGGTGGTCGCGCTGGCCCTCGCCTACGCGCTGGCGGAGATGACCGCCGTGCACCCGGAGGCGGGCGGTTTCGGGGCGATCTCGCACCGCTACCTCGGGCCGCTCGCCGGGTTCGTGCAGCGCTGGCTCTACATCGTCGCGCAGGTGGTCAACATCGGCAGCGAGGTCGTCGCCGCCGGGCTCTACGTCCAGTTCTGGTGGCCGGACGTGCCGCTGTGGGCGCCCGTCGTCGGGTTCTCCGTGCTGATCCTGACCGTGAACACGCTCTCGGTCCGCTTCTTCGGCGAGTTTGAGTACTGGTTCGCGATGATCAAGGTCGCGACCATCGTGGTGTTCATCGGGATCGGGGTGTACTTCCTGCTCTTCGGCTTCGCCGGGCACCCGTCGCCCGGCCTGTCCGCGGTCACCGGCCACGGCGGGTTCCTGCCGAACGGGCTCGGCGCCGCGTGGCTGGCGCTGAGCGTGGTGACCTTCAGCTACATGGGCACCGAGGCGGTCACGCTCACCGCCGCCGAGTCGCGCGACCCCGAGCGCGACGTGCCCAGGGCCGCGCGGAGCATGGTGCTGCGGCTCGGCCTGTTCTACGTGCTGGGCACGGCGGTCCTGGTGCTGGTCGTGCCGTGGACGGAGGCGGCGGGCACCGAGGGCATCACGCAGAGCCCGTTCGTCCGGTTGTTCGAGTACGCGGGCATTCCCGCCGCGGCCGGGGTGATGAACTTCGTCGTGCTGACCGCGGCCCTGTCCGCGATGAACACCAACCTCTACCTCAGCTCGCGGATGGCGCACTCGCTGGCGATCGTCGGGCACGCCCCGCGCTCGCTGCTGAAGATCAGCTCGCGCGGTGTGCCGACGCGCTCGCTCGCGGTGTGCGCCCTCGGCCTGGTCCTGGCCGTGCTGGCCTCGGTGTTCTCGCCGCAGCAGGCCTTCCCGCTGCTGATCGGCGCCGCGCTGTTCAGCGGGCTCATGGCGTGGATCATCATCTTCGCCACGCACGTCGCGTTCCGCCGGGCCAGGGACCGCGAGGGGGCTCCGCCGTCGCCGATCCGGCTGCCCGGCGCCCCGGCGACCTCCGTGCTCGCCGCGGTCATGCTCGTCGCGGTCCTGGTCACCACGGGCTTCACCGACCAGTTCTTCGTGGCGTGGCTGGCCGGGCCGCCGTTCCTGGTGCTGCTCGTGCTGGCGTACCTGCCGGTGCGCCGCCGGGCCGCCGCGCGCGCGGCCGAACCCGCCACCTAGACTGCTGTTCCGTGGCTCGTCAGGCGCTGATCGCCCCCTCCATCCTGTCCGCGGACTTCGCCCGTCTCGCCGAGGAGGCCGCCGCCGTCGGCGGTCCCGACGGCGCCGACTGGCTGCACGTCGACGTCATGGACGCGCACTTCGTGCCGAACCTGACGCTCGGCCTGCCGGTGGTGAAGTCGCTGCGCAAGGCGACCGAGATCCCGCTGGACTGCCACCTCATGATCGAGGATCCGGACCGGTGGGCGGTCGGCTACGCCGAGGCGGGCGCCTACAACGTGACCGTGCACGCCGAGGCGGCCGGGGATCCGGTGAAGATCGCCAAGGACCTGCGGGCCGCGGGTGCCAAGGCGGGCCTGTCGGTCAAGCCCGGAACTCCGCTGGAGTCCTATGTGGACGTCCTGAAGCACTACGACACCCTGCTGGTGATGTCGGTGGAGCCGGGCTTCGGCGGGCAGTCGTTCATGCCTGAGGTGCTGGACAAGGTGCGCACCGCGCGGCGGCTGGTCGACACCGGGCACCTGAAGCTCGTCGTGGAGATCGACGGCGGGATCAACGCCGACACCATCGAGCAGGCCGCGGAGGCGGGGGTGGACTGCTTCGTCGCGGGATCGGCGGTCTACGACGGCAAGGACCCCGGCAAGGCCGTGCGCGCCCTGCGCCGCCAGGTGCTCGACTCGGCGCGCTGATGTCCTCGGTGTCCAAGCCCGGCCCCGCGAGCGGGTCTTCGGCGCTCGAACTCGCGATGCGGTCGGCGATCGCCGTCAGCGAGGGTGTCCGGGGCCTGACCAGCCCCAACCCACCCGTCGGCTGCATGATCGTCGATGCCCGCGGCAAGCCCGTCGGCTTCGGTGGCACCTCCCCGCCCGGTCAGGCGCACGCCGAGGTCGTGGCACTGCGGATGGCCGGCACGGCCGCGAGGGGCGGCACTGCCTTCGTCACCCTGGAGCCCTGCGCGCACCACGGCCGTACCCCGCCGTGCGCCGACGCGTTGCTGGAAGCCGGGATCGCCCAGGTCTACTACGCGGTCGACGATCCCTTCCCGGCCGCGGCCGGTGGGGCGCAGCGGCTGCGCGATGCGGGCGTGACCGTCCACTCGGGACTGCTCGCCGAGGAGGTCAGGACCGGGCCGCTGCGCGCCTGGCTGCACTACGCGCGCACCGGGCGGCCGCACGTCACCTGGAAGTTCGCGTCCACTGTGGACGGACGGATCTCCGCGGAGGACGGGACCAGCCGGTGGATCAGCTCGCCGGAGTCGCGGGCCGAGGTGCACGCGCTGCGCCTCAAGGTCGACGCGGTGATCGTCGGAACCGGGACGGTCCTCGCCGACGACCCCCAGCTGACCACCCGTCCGCCCGCCAACGAGCCGGCGATGCGGCAGCCGCTGCGCGTCGTGGTCGGCGAACGCGACATCCCCGTGGGCGCCCGGGTGCTCGACGACGCGGCGGAGACGGTGCACCTGCGCACCAGGGACCCGCACCAGGTGCTCGCCACCCTCGCCGAGCGCGGTGTGGTCGACGTGCTGCTGGAGGGCGGTTCGCGGCTCGCGGGCGCGTTCTGGGAATCAGGTCTCATCGACCGCGCGTTGGTGTACATGGCGCCGATGCTGCTCGGAGCGGGTACCCCGGTGCTGGACGGGATCGGCGTCGGCACCATCGGCGACGCACTGCCGCTGGCGTTCGAGAGCGCCACCATGATCGGCCCGGACGTGCGCATCAGCGCCGTCCCGGCGAGGGATTAGGAGACGACGTTGTTCACCGGAATCGTCGAGGAACTGGGCACGATCACCGCTGTCGAGCACAGCGCGCACATGGCGCGCCTCACGGTGCACGGGCCGCTGGTGACCTCCGACGCCAAGCACGGCGACTCGATCGCGGTGAACGGGGTGTGCCTGACCGTCGTCGAGGTGGCCGAGGGCTCCTTCACCGTCGACGTGGTGCACGAGACGCTGCAGCGCTCCAGCCTGGCCAAGGCCGAGGCGGGCCAGGCCGTCAACCTCGAACGCGCCGTCGCCGCTGGTCAGCGCCTCGGCGGGCACATCATGCAGGGGCACGTCGACGGCACCGGCACGCTGCTCTCCCGGGACGGGACGGGGCTGACCCGGTTCGCCATGCCGCCCAACCTGGCCCGTTACGTGGTGGAGAAGGGCTCGATCGCGGTGGACGGCGTCTCGCTGACCGTGGTCGACGCGGGCACCGACGAGTTCAGCATCGCGTTGATCCCGACCACCCTGGAGCTGACCACCCTCGGCCGCCGCGAGCCCGGCGACGTGGTGAACCTGGAGGTCGACGTGGTCGCCAAGTACGTCGAGCGGCTCGCCACGCCGCACCTGGCCAAGTGACGAACGCCGCGCCGGTGGATACCGCTGAGTGGGGGACAATGGGCGGCACTGAGCAAGGAGGCCCGGTGACCACTTTCGACCCCATCGAGCGGGCGTTGGCCGACATCGCGGCGGGCCGTCCCGTTGTCGTCGTGGACGATGAGGACCGGGAGAACGAGGGTGACCTCATCTTCGCCGCCGAGAAGGCCACGCCGGAGCTGATCGCGTTCACCGTCCGCTACACCTCCGGCTACATCTGCGTGCCGCTGACCGGTGAGGACTGCGACCGGCTCGACCTGCCGCCGATGTACCACTCCAACCAGGACGTGCGCGGCACCGCCTACACGGTGACCGTGGACGCCAAGGAGGGCGTGAGCACCGGCATCTCGGCCGCCGACCGCGCGCACACGATCCGGCTGCTGGCCGACGAGAACGCCGTCGCCGGTGACTTCAACCGCCCCGGGCACGTGGTTCCCCTGCGCGCCAAGGACGGCGGTGTGCTCCGGCGGCCCGGGCACACCGAGGCCGCGGTGGACCTGGCGCGGATGGCCGGGCTGCGTCCCGTCGGCGTGCTGTGCGAGATCGTGAGCCAGAAGAACGAGGGCGAGATGGCGCGCCAGGACGAGCTGCGCGTCTTCGCCGCCGAGCACGACCTCGCGCTGATCAGCATCGCCGACCTGATCGCCTACCGGCGCCGGTCGGAGAAGCAGGTGGTGCGCGTCGCCGAGGCCAGGATGCCCACGGTGCACGGGGTTTTCCGCGCCTACGGCTACGACAGCCTGATCGACGGCATCGAGCACGTCGCCCTCGTCTACGGCGAGATCGGCGACGGCCGGGACGTGCTGGTGCGCGTGCACTCGGAGTGCCTGACCGGGGACGCGTTCGGTTCGCTGCGCTGCGACTGCGGACCGCAGCTGGACGCGGCGCTGGCCATGGTCGCCGCCGAGGGGCGCGGCGTGGTGCTCTACATGCGCGGGCACGAGGGCCGGGGCATCGGCCTCATGCACAAGCTGCAGGCCTACCAGCTGCAGGACGCGGGCGCGGACACCGTGGACGCCAACCTGGCGCAGGGGCTGCCCGCCGACGCGCGGGACTACGGCACCGGCGCGCAGATCCTGGTCGACCTGGGTATTCACAGCATGCGGCTGCTCACCAACAACCCGGCGAAGCGCGTCGGGCTCGAAGGCTACGGGCTGAGCGTCAGCGGACGGGTTCCGCTCCCGGTGCGCCCGAACCCGGAGAACGTCGACTACCTGCGCACCAAGCGGGATCGGATGGGACACGAGTTGCACGATCTGGACATGACGTGACCGCCGGCGTACTCATCTCAGCGGAGGCGAAATAATGGCTGGTGAAGGACGGCCGGAGCAGGTCGTGCCGGACGCGTCGGGGCTTCGCCTCGGCATCGCGGCGACCACCTGGCACGCGGAGATCACCGGCAGCCTGCTGGAGCGCGCCGTCGAGGCCGCGGCCAAGGCGGGGATCGCGTCGCCGACGGTGGTCCGGGTGGCGGGTGCGGTCGAGCTTCCCGTTGTCTGCCAACAACTCGCGCGCACCCACGACGCCGTCGTGGCGCTGGGCGTGGTGATCCGCGGTGGCACCCCGCACTTCGAGTACGTGTGCGACGCGGTGACGGCCGGGCTGACCCGGGTGGCGCTCGACGAGTCCACTCCGGTCGGCAACGGCGTGCTCACCTGCGACACGGTCGAGCAGGCGGTCGCCCGATCCGGGCAGCCGGACTCGGTGGAGGACAAGGGTTTCGAGGCGTGCGTCGCGGCGCTGGACACCGCGCTGACGCTGCGCGCGCTGAGGGAGGACTAGGTCGTGTCAGAGCTGGTGATCCGGCCGCGCAAGGTCCGGCGGGTGGCCCCCGTGCTGGCCGTCGCGCTGGTCGCGGTCTTCGTCGTGGTGGGCGTGCTGCTGGGGAACACCCCGACCGGCGCGTACTTCCGGGTGGCCGACCAGATCGCCATGGCGGGCATCGGCGTCGCGCTCGCCGCCGCCGCGCTGATGTTCACCCGGCCCCGGCTGCGCGCCGACGCCGAGGGGGTCGAGGTGCGCAACATCGTTGTGACGCACCGGTTCCCGTGGGCTCTGGTGCGCGAGGTGAACTTCCCGGACGGCTCCGCGTGGGCGCGGCTGGAGCTGCCGGACGACGAGTACGTGTCGGTGATGGCGATCCAGTCCACCGACTCCCGGCACGCCGTCGACGCCATGCGCAAGCTGCGCGCGATGCACGCGGAGTACACGCAGTGAGCGTCCGGCTCGGCGACATCGTTCTGCGCAACCGGCTCGTGACCTCGTCGAGCCTGCTGGGCTACGGCGTGTCCAACTCCTCGCTCGTGCCCTACGGGATGAGCCCCATCTCGAAGTTCGTGCCACTGGAGCGCTTCGGCGCGGTCACCGCGCGGACCGTCACCGTCGAGCCGCGCGAGGGGCACTTCACCACCCGCGACGTGTGGCCGTTGCGCGAGCTGCCCGCGTTGCTGAAGCGCTACGGCACGGTGCTTCGGCAGACCGACACCGGCTGGCTCAACGCCTTCGGCTGGTGCAACGTCGGCATCGACGCCTACCTCCGCGACTACTTCCCGCGCACCCGCGGGCAGCGCACGATCATCTCGCTCGGCGGGTTCTCCGCCGAGGAGTTCGTCACGCTGGTGGACAAGGTCAACGCCGCCGTCCCCGCGGGCGAGATCGCCGCCGTCGAGTTCAACGTGTCCTGCCACAACGTGAACTTCGACTTCAACAAGATCATCGGCGCGGTGCTGGCGGAGGCCGTTCCGCGCAGCAACCACCCGGTGATCCTCAAGCTGTCGCCGGACTACGACTACCTCGGGCACGCGAAGCTGGCGGCCGAGCACGGGGTCTCCGGGCTCACCGCGATCAACACCGTGAAGGGCCTGCGGCTGGACCCGAAGACCGGAAAGCCGTGGCTGGCCAACCGCTACGGCGGGATCTCCGGGCGGGCCATCAAGCCGATCGGCCTGCGCGTGGTGTCCGAGCTGCGCGAGGCCGGGGTGAGGTTGCCGATCATCGCCACCGGCGGCATCCGCACCTTCGACGACTGCCGGGAGTACTTCTGGGCGGGTGCGGACGCGGTCAGCCTGGGCAGCGCGTCGTGGTTCGCCAGCTACCCCGGCTACGCCCTCTCACCCCTGCACGCACTGCGCATCCGCGGCCTGCTCAACAAGATCGAGAAGTACACCCCGCCGTCGCGCTGACCGGCGTCAGTACTCGTCGCGGTGGCGCAGCCACTGCATGGTGGGGGTCTGCGGCCAGCCCTCGGGGGAGTCCTCCCACGTCTCCTGCCTGCCGTACGGGGTCAGGTCGAGCAGGTTGAAGTCGAGCCGGAGGCGGTCGACGCCGCGGCCGGAGGTGTAGTAGCTGCGGAAGATCTCGTCGCCGTCGCGGAAGAAGACGCTCAGGCCGAAGCCCCCGCCCAGGTCGAGGTCGTCGTAGAAGGTGCTGCCGTACGCGGAGTACCAGGGCGTGGTCCAGCCGAAGCGCTTCCGCACCGGGGCGATCTGCGCCTGGGACGCGGGGGACATCAGGGCCAGCGTGGTGTCGCGGGCGTTGAGGTGCGACTGGTCGGCGAGGTTGTCGGTGAACGACGAGCAGCCGTCGCAGACGTGGTCGCTGCCCGGGTGCAGCATGAAGTGGTAGACGACCAGCTGCCGGCGACCGCCGAACAGGTCGGCGAAGTCCACGACGGCGCCGTCCGGCGCGGTGAACCGGTAGCCGCGGTCGAGGCGCACCACCGGCAGCCTCCGCCGTTGCGCGGCGAGCGCGTCGAGGGCGCGGGTGTGCTCCTTCTCCTTGACCAGCAGCGCTTCGCGGGCGGCGCGCCACTCCTGGACCGGGACCACGGCGGGACGGCTCATCTCGACCTCCAAGTTCCTTGAGGGAACTCACTGTAGCGCAGAGCGTTCCTTCAGGGAACTATGATGGTGCGGTGCAGCGGACCCGGTTCGGCGACATGGCGTGTTCGATCGCGCGCACCCTCGACGTGATCGGGGAGCCGTGGTCGCCGTTGATCCTGCGCGACGTCTACGCGGGCATGACCAGGTTCGAGCGGATCCAGCAGGACCTCGGCATCTCCCGCAAGGTGCTGACCGAGCGGCTGAAGTGGCTGGTGGAGCAGGGGGTGCTGGAGCGGCGCGAGTACTCCAGCCGCCCGCCGCGGTTCGAGTACGTGCTGACCGGGAAGGGCGCCGAGCTGTGCGACCTGCTCACGGTGATGGTGCGCTGGGGTGATCGGTGGACCGCGGGCGAGGACGGGCCGCCGGTGCTCTACCGGCACCGCGCGTGCGGCGGGATCGCCCACGTCGAACCGCGCTGCTCGGCCTGCGGCGAGCCGATGCACGCCACCGACATCGACCTACTCCCGGGGCCGGGCCTCAACCGATAGCTTGGGGCGCATGGAGATCCAACTCGGCGAGCTCACCTTCGACGTCCTCGCCTCCGGGCCGGAGTCCGCTGAGCCAGTGCTGTTGCTGCACGGCTTCCCGCAGACCGCGCACAGCTGGCACCGGGTCGTCGCGCTGCTCAACGCGGCCGGGCTGCGCACGTACGCGCCCAACCAGCGCGGATACTCGCCGGGCGCGCGGCCCGAGGAGGTCGCCGACTACGCGGTGCCGAACCTGGTCCGCGACGTGGTCGGGATCGCGGACGCGCTCGGGCTGGACTCCTTCCACCTCGTCGGGCACGACTGGGGTGCCGCGGTCGCGTGGTCGACGGCGATCGCGCACCCGGAGCGCGTGCGGACGCTGACCGCGGTGTCCGTGCCGCACCCCGCCGCCTTCGCATGGGCCCGCGCCAACGATCCGGACCAGGTCAAGCGCTCGGAGTACATCAACCTGTTCCGCATGCCCGGCAGGGCGGAGGAGGTGTTGCTGGCCAACGACGCCGAGTCGTTGCGCAAGGTCTTCGGCACGGCGTTGCCGGTGGAGGACACCGAGATCCACGTGCGCGCGATGTCCGAGCCGGGCGCGCTCACCGCCGCGCTGAACTGGTACCGGGCCGCCGCGCTCAGCGAGGGTGCAGCGCCGCCCGCGCGGGTGCCGACGACGCACATCTGGAGCACCGCGGACGTGGCCCTCGGCGAGACCGGCGCGCGCAAGTGCGCGGAGTTCGTCGACGCGCCCTACGAGCTGCGCGTGCTGGACGGGGTCAGCCACTGGATCCCGGACGAGGCGCCCGAGGCCGTCGCGCACGCGGTTCTGTCCCGTATGGCGGGAACGAGCGCGGGTTGAGACGCAACTCTCGTCACCCGCCGTTATGCGTCGCTCCAACGAAGGACAAAACAGATTAGTTCGATACGCGAGTGGTCCTATCCGACCGTCAGGACCGGGCCAAGCGATTTCAAGTTGTTGGGGACAAAGGGCCGTGGTTGTGCGGCAAGCGAGCGGGCGGGTACAGCCGGGCGCATGTGGCCACGATCGGTGGGGTAGCACCATTATCGCAGCTCAGGGGCCAGTTTTCACCCGATAGAGTTAGGGTATTAAAGTCTGTGGGCGCCGTTCGTCGACTGCCATCGCGCGTCTGACGAACTGTTTACCCCGCGTTGATTCTTCTCCATCTTCTCCTTCTACGGTGGGAGGACTCTGCGGTATACCAAGTGCGATCGCTGCTGAGCGGAGGTTGAGATCATCGAAGTGCGCGTGCTCGGCCAGTTCGAGGTCCTGCGCGGTGGTGTCGCCATCACGCCGACCCCGCCGAAGATGCGTCAGGTCTTCGCCCTCCTCGCGGTCAACGCCAACAGCGTGGTCCGGACCGAGTCCTTCATGGAGGAGCTGTGGGGACCTCGGCCGCCGTCCAAGGCGAACACCACGCTGCAGACCTACGTCTCGCACCTGCGCAAGATCCTGGCCAGCTCCGAGCGGGCGGAGCTGGCCGACTCGGTGCTGCGCACGCACCGCGTGGGCTACTCGCTCGACCTGCCGTCGGAGTCCCTTGACGTGCAGCACTTCGCCGAGCTGGCCCAGCGCGGGCGGGCCGAGCTGGAGAGCGGGATGTACGAGAACGCGGCCGACTCGCTGCGCTCGGCGCTCGCGGTGTGGCGCGGCTCCGCGCTCAGCGACGTGCAGCCGGGCCCGGTGCTCAAGACGCACATCGCCCGGCTGGAGGAGAGCCGCAGCAGCGTCACCGAGCAGCGCATGGAGGTGGACCTGCTGCTCGGGCGGCACCACCAGCTGATCGCCGAGCTGAGCACGCTGGTCCGGCAGTACCCGACGCACGAGGGCCTGCACGGCAAGCTGATGCTCGCGCTGCACCGCGCGGGCCGCCGTTCCGAGGCGCTGCGGGTGTTCCAGACCATCCGCTCCACCCTGGTAGCCAAGCTCGGCATCGAGCCGGGTCCCGAACTGCAGAAGCTGCACCGTTCGCTGCTGGCGGGCGGGGCGGACCACACCACCGAGTCCACCGCGAGCGGGCTGACCGTGCTCCGCGAGGGCGGACGGGAGGCCGCGTGGGGCGAACCGCCCGCGCAGCTCCCGCCGGACCTGCCCGCCTTCATCGGCCGGACCGACGAGCTGGCCAAGGTGGAGGCGCTGATGCTGCGCCCGCCGTCCTCGGCGCCGCCCGTGGTGTCGGTGACCGGGCCGCCCGGCTCCGGCAAGTCGGCGTTCTGCATCCACGCCGCGAACCGGGTGCGGGCGCGGTTCTCCCAGGGCCAGCTCTACGCGGACCTGGCGACCACCGAGCCCGCCGAGGTGCTCGCGGGCTTCCTGCGCGCGCTGCGCGGCCCGCACATCCCGCTGCCCGCGACGCTGGAGGAGCGCAGCCAGCTCTTCCGCAGCTGGACGGCGCAGCGCAAGCTGCTCGTGGTGCTGGACAACGCCACCAGCGCGGCCCAGGTCGCGCCGCTCGTGCCGACCGGCCAGCGCTGCGCGGTGATCGTCAGCTGCCGTCGCAGACTGCACTGGCGCAGCGTCGGGCTGATGCTCGACCTGCCGCCGCTGACCCCGGCCGAGAGCACCGACCTGCTGGTCTCGGTGATCGGCCAGCCCAGGGCGAGCCGGGACGACGCTGCCGCGGCCGCGCTGCTGCGGCTGTGCGGCGGGTTGCCGCTGGCCATCCTGGCCGCCGCGACCCGGCTGGCGCTGCGCCCGCACTGGTCGGTCGCCCGGCTGGTGGAGCGGCTGGCCGCGGAGGACCAGCGCTTGCGCGAGCTGACCACCGGCAAGCTGGACGTGCGCGCGAGCGTGGAGGCCAGCGTCGCCGAGCTGGACGCCGATGCCCGCGCCGCGTTCCTCGCGCTCGCCCCGCACGCCAAGGAGCCGTTACCGCTGGAGGACGCGGCGAAGCTGCTCAACCTCGACGAGTACCACGCGGAGTCGGTGCTGGAGCGGCTGGTGGAGTTCCACCTGGCGATCCCGGAGACCGGCGGCGCCGCGGACTTCGCCGGCTGGTTCCGCTACCGCTTCCCCCCGCTGCTCCGGCTGACCGCGCAAGCCATGGCGGAGACGGTCCGCACGCCCTAGGTGTTCTGTCCTGAGAGGTTGGGAACGCGGCTGGCGGGTGGGTGGCCTGCGAGTGCGGTGTGGCCGCGGTGGTGGTTGTAGGTGTGCAGCCACTGGGGCAGGGATGCTCGTCGTTCGGTCTCGGAGCGGTAGGGGCGGGCGTAGGCCCATTCGTCGAGCAGGGTGCGGTTGAAGCGCTCGACTTTGCCGTTGGTCTGTGGCCGGTAGGGGCGGGTGCGTGTGTGGGTGATCCCGGCGGCGGTGAGGGCCTGGCGCCAGTCACGGGAGCGGTAACAGGAGCCGTTGTCGGTGAGCACGCGCTGCACGGTGATCCCGTGTGTGGCGAAGAACGCCTGCGCTCGTGCCCAGAACGCGACGGCGGCATGCTTGCTTTCGTCGGACAGGATCTCGGTGTAGGCCAGCCGGGAGTGATCGTCGACGGCGTTGTGCAGGTAGCTGTAGCCGATCTTGGGTTTGCCGTGCGGGTACCGGGCTGTCGTGGTGACTTTCTTGTGCTGGTTGCCGGTGGAGCGGTCCATCACGCGGTGACCGCCTCCGTCGGGGATGTTGCCCAGTTTCTTGATGTCGACGTGGACCAGCTCACCCGGTTCGTCGCGTTCGTAGCGACGGACCGGCACACCGCGGGCCCGGTCCAGATGAGCCAGCCGCGCCATGCCGAAGCGGGTCAGTACCCGGTGCACCGTGGAGGGATTCAACCGCAGGTGATAGGCGATCCGCGCCGGTCCCCACCGTCGTGCCAGCCGGACCTTGACGATTCGGCGCTCGGTCCGGGACGGGGTGCGTCGTGGGCTGGTTCGGGGACGCGACGAGCGATCGGCCATGCCCGGCTCGCCCTCGTTCCGGTAACGGCCAGCCCATCGTTGCGCCGTGCTCACCGACACCTGAAAGCGTTGTGCCGCTTGACGAAGCGGCCACTCGTCCTCCACGACACACCGGGCCAGCCGCAGCCTTCCGGTCTCCGACAGCGGAGCATTACGGTGGGACACGAGGGCCTCCGTTCGGCTCGGTGCAGACGTCGCAATCCACACCGAACCCGGAGGCCCTCCCTCATTCCAACATCATCGGACTACGTGTCGGACCGTTCGCAACCTCTCTGATCAGTACACCTAGGTGAGGCTGGGGCGGGTGCCGCGGAGGAGGTACTTCGTCAGCGCGCGGCCCTGTTCGCGTTCGTCCACAGAGGACTGAGGCATCGGCCAGCGCAGCTGCTCGTAGAGCGCGGCCCGGTGCAGGTCGTAGGTGGACTCGAACAGCGCCGCGAAGGTCGCCGCGCGCGAGGGCACCCAGAAGCACGCGGTGACGCCGAGCAGCGCGAGCCCGATCGGCAGCGCCCACCACGACCACCACGTGAAGCCGCAGAACAGTGCCGCCCACACGAGCGTGGCCGTCGAGGAGTGCAACGCCGCGCGCGCCGCGGCCAGCTCGTCGCGCGCCGCCTTCGGCAGCACCAGCCACAGGCGGGGCCACGTGATCACCGCGTCCAGCCCGTACTTCTCGCTGACCCGCGCCTGCGCCGCGCTGAGCAGGTTGCCCACCCGCGTCGGCTGGTGCTGGGCCACGTCCGCGGAGCACCGGCTGAGCCGCCGCGCCAGTTCCACGTACTCGGCGCGCTCCTCATCGGTCGCCAGGTCGGACTTCACCGCCGCGGTCAGCTCGTGCCACTTCAGCTCGTCGGCCTCGACGCGCGCGCTCAACTCCGCGGTGCGCTTGCGGGACAACTCCTTCAGCGGCCCCGGCCACGGCCCCTGGAGCACCCGCAACGCCAACGGCGCCACCTGGTTCACCAGCACCGCCGAACCGACGAGCGCGCCCGCGAACAGGATGGCGCCGGGAATCGTCGCCAGCCACGCGGGCCCGCCGGGGACGAGCGCGAGCCCGCCCAGCCAGAAGATCAACGCGGGCACGCCCGCGCGCACCACGCGGTCGAGGAGCCTGCCGGAGGTGGCCTCCCAGATCGGCGTCATCGCAGCTCCTCCCGTCGGACCGACTTCCGACGTCACCCGTCCGGAGTCAGGAGATCAGCGTGCGCTGACCTGGGCGGCGTAACTGTGCTCCGTTCCCATCTCGTAAGCCCATTGGAGCCGGGCCATGACCAGCGTCAGCGCGGGGGAGCGGTGGAGGCCCGCACGACCAGCTCCGGCCGGATGAGCAGCGACCGGCCCGCGACCGGTGCGCCGCCCTCGATCCCGGTGCGCAGGTGCTGGAACGCCTCGGCGGCCATGCGCTCCAGGGGTTGCCGCACCGTCGTCAGCGCGGGCGCGTACAGCTCGGCCAGCAGGATGTCGTCGAAGCCGACCACCGAGACGTCCTCGCCGACCCGGCGGCCGGTGTCGCGGACGCCCGCGCAGACGCCGAGCGCGCACATGTCGTTCATCGCGACGAGCGCGGTCGGCGGGTTCGGTGAGCTCAGCAGCTCGACGGTGCGCGCGCGGCCGAGCTCGGCGGCGTCCCGGTCGCCGTAGCGGTCGTCCGAAGTGGACAGTTCGACGTTGGCGGCGGTCATGTCCAGTCCCGCTTCGGCGATCGCGGAGAGGTAGCCGCGGTAGCGCTCCTGCCGGTTCACCGCGCGCAGCGATCCGGAGACGTAGGCCAGCCGACGGTGTCCCAGGCTCAGCAGGTGCTGCGTGACGAGGTGCGCGCCGACGACGTTGTCCACGCTGATGTTCACCAGCGTCTCCGGGTCGCCCGCCTGGGCGGTGCGGTCGAAGGCGACGACGGTCAGGCCCGCGTCCAGCAGCGGCTTGACGTGGTCGAGCGAGGGCAGCGACGAGCACAGCACGACACCGCGGATGCCGTCGTCCCAGAGCTGTTCGAGGTAGCGGCGCTCCCGCTCCGGCTCGCGCTCGCTGTTGCACAGCAGCACGTGGTAGTCCTCGGCGAGCGCGGCGCCTTCCAGGTGCCTGGCGAAGGTCCCCCAGAACGGGTTCGCCACCGAGGGCACGACCAGGCCGATCGCCTGGGTGCGACCGGTGCGCAGCTGGCGGGCGGTGCGGTTGGGGCGGTAGCCGAGGCGCTCGATCGCCTCCTCCACCCGCTGCCTGGTCGCGGGCAGCATGCGCCCTGGCCTGCCGTTGAGCAGGTTCGACACCGTGCTCGGTGAGACGCCTGCGGCCCGGGCAACTTGGTAAATCGTCACACTGCTGCCGTTGCGCACTTCGGGACCCCTCCCAATCACCTGGTGAGACGGTATCAGCGACAGGTTTTCGCACATGGGCGTCGACGGTGTCACACCCGCCCCTACCCTTCCGGCACCGCAGGAGAGTAGATCGATGCACCACCCTTTTCCCCTCGCCGGGAGAACGAGGTCACGATGAGAACCGCTGCAGCGGTCCTGGTCGCCGCCGTCCTGGTGGCCGCAGGGGGAGATCAGCCTGGTCACGCCGATCTTCGAGGGGGCGGACGGGCAGCGGGTGCTCGGCGAGCAGCCGTCCGCCTTCCGCAGGCAGTACCCGAAGGTCAGGGTGCGGCCGGAGTACATGTGGGCGGCGGGCGGAGATCTGTTCACGCCGGACGGCAGCGTCGCGTTCACCAGCCCCGAGGCGGTGCGCGGCCTGGAGCTGACGACCGACCTCATCCGCACCGACCGCGCAGCGATGGCACTGGGGCACAACAACCTCTGGCTGGAGATCAAGGCGCAGCGGCCGGAGCTGATCACCCAGGACAAGAGGCACGTTCGTGATCATCGACGAGCGGCCCGCGATGTTCCAGCGCGGCACCCATCGCCTCGATGTCGGCGGACAGCAGGAACAAGCCCACCGCGCTCGCGCCGGTTCTGGCGGCTCATGTCGCCGTTGGGGCGAGGTCAGCCCGAGAGCCGTACTGCCGGCGGCTTTCGGTTCCCGCGCACCGTGTTTGGGGCTCACGGCCTTGGTCGTGCTCGCTCTGACGCTCGCGTCGGAGGGGGTTTTCGCCCCGCTGTTGTGGAGCGTCGGCATACCTGTGCTGTTGGCGCTGAGGTTCGTCTTTGATGAGAGGAATGTGACTGATGAAGCGTGCGATCCCCCTGCTCTGCGCCGCTTTCTCCGTGGGAGCCCTGGCCTCCGCGGCGCCCGCGGCCGCGGCTGACGCGGAGTGCGAGTACCCCGCGGACGTGCTCGACCTGAAGAACTGGAAGGAGACCCTGCCCACCGGCTCCGCCGGCAAGCCGAAGGAGGTCAAGCAGCCCGCCCTCGCCACGTTCAGCGCCGACCCCTGGTTCGTCGCTCTGCCCGGCTGCGACGGCGTCCGGTTCCGCGCCGCTGTGAACGGGGTGACCACGAGCGGTTCCAGCTACCCCCGTTCGGAGCTGCGCGAGATGACCAACAACGGCAAGGACAACGCCGGCTGGTCGTCCAGCTCCGGCAAGCACACCCTCGAGGTCGAGGCCGCTGTCACCAAGCTGCCCAACGACAAGCCCCACGTGGTGGCCGCGCAGATCCACAACGGAAGCGACGACGTGTCCGTGTTCCGCATCGAGGGGAACAAGGTCTACGTGACCAACGGGGACAACTCCAAGTACCACCTGGTGACCAGTGACTACCAGCTGGGGAGGAAGTTCGTCGCCCGGTTCGAGGTGAGCGGCGGGAAGATCAAGGCGTACTTCGACGGGAAGCTGCAGACGACCATCTCGAAGAGCTTCTCGGGTGGGTACTTCAAGACCGGTGCTTATGTGCAGGCGAATTGTTCGAAGTCGTCGCCTTGTAGTTCTTCGAACTATGGGGAGGTTCACGTGTTCCGGGTTGGTGTGACGCACGGGTGATGCTGGTCGGGGGTGCGCGTGTCGTCTTGGTGGGCGGGACGCGCACCTTCTTTTGGCTGGGCCTCCTGGGCGCACCGGTACCAGCCCGGGGTCGGCTTACGTTTAGTCGGGGGTTGCGTTTTCGGCTTGTCGGGCGCCTGGGAATCCACCCTTCAGAGCCGTGATCGTCTGTACTTCCCGGCTGAATGGGAGTATGTCCTCAGGTGGTTTTCTCGACGCGGTCAAGGACGCCCATCGCAAGCTGAATACCCGCGAAGGTCGACCTCGCGATCGCCCTCCGCGACTACATGGACGGCGTGGCGGATCGCGACTACCAGTACATCTGGACGTGCGAGAACCTGCCGGACGGGCGGCCCATGTGGACCACGCCGCGCGGGAAGGTCTACGAGACGGAGCCGGAGCCGATCGCGGAACCGGCTCCGTTCCGGCGGTGCTAGCCCTGGACGTGCTTGCGGAGCGCGGCCAGGGCCTGGTCGGCGTGGACCTCGAAGCGCAGCTCGCTCTTGATCACGTCGAGGAGGGTGCGGTCGGTGCCGATGATGAAGGTGTGCCGCTTCACCATCTTGATGAGGCGCCGCTTCACGCCGAACTGGGCGGCGACGGTGCCGTCCACATCGGATAGAAGGGGGTAGTCGAAGGTGTGCTGGGTGGCGAACTGCTTCTGCTTGCTCACGGCGTCACCGCTGATGCCGACGCGTTGGGCGCCCAGCTCGGCGAACTCGGCGCCGAGGTCCCGGAAGTGGCAGGCCTCGGCGGTGCAGCCACCGGTCATCGCGGCGGGGTAGAAGAACAGCACCACGGGGCCGTCGGTGAGCAGCTTGCTCAACGTGCGGGGCTCACCGTCCTGGTCGGGGAGGGTGAAGTCGGGGACGATCTCTCCGGGGCGCATCAGCCGTCCTTCCTCGGGGGCAGCGGGACGAAGCCGCTGGTGCGGGAAACGTACTCGGCGTAGCCGGGGCGGTCGGCCATGGCCCTCTCGGTCAGCGGGGCGCCGCTTCCCTTGACGAGCAACAGGATCATCACCACGGGGGACAGGACGGTGGCCGCGCCGATCCAGTGCGAGCAGGCCATCAGGTACAGGCCGGCCCAGACGCACGCGTCACCGAAGTAGTTGGGGTGCCTGGTGTAGCGCCACAAACCCGTGTCGAGGACGGGAGGGCGGTGCGGGTCGGCCTTGTAGCGGGCGAGCTGGCGGTCGCCGACGGTCTCGAAGACGAAGCCCACGGTCCACACGAGGACGCCGAGCCAGGTGAGCAGGCCGAAGCCGGGATTCCAGTACTGCCCGGCCTGGACGGGAAGGGAGACGAACCACATGATCACCGCCTGCAGCAGGTACACGCGGTAGAACGGGTTCCCGCGGATCTTGGTGTAGCGGGGGTCCTCCGGGCGGCCGTGGTTGCGGGCGTGGATGTGCCAGGCGAGCCGGACGCCCCACAGCACGGTCAACGCGGTGATCACCAGGTTGCCGAAGCCGGACAGGACGTAGCTCGTCACGGCGATCACCGCGAAACCCAGGCCCCAGAACGTGTCGATCGTGTCGAGCCGGCGGCGGCGCAGGGCGATCGCATAGGTGATCACGACGAGCAGCACGGTGACCGCACCGGTCACGGCCAGGTTGGTCAGGAACACCTCACACCACCTCCGGGCGCACGGCGAGGATCTGGTTGACACCCATGCGGTTCTCCTCGAACGCGAGCGAACCGCCGGCCAGGTAGAGGCGCCACACCCGCGCCTGGCCCTCGCCGACGAGCCGGACGAGTTCGGCCCAGCGCTCCTCGACCGTCCGCGCCCACACGTCCACGGTGCGAACGTAGTGCTCGCGCATCGCCTCGACGCCACGGATCTCGAAGCCCGCCGCCTCGATCAAGTTCACGGTGCTGCCGACGGGGCTCATCGTCATGTCGGGCGCCACATAGCCCTCGATGAACGCGCCGCCGCCGGGAGCGACCTTGCCGCGGGACATCTGCTGGATCAGCACCCGACCGCCCGGCTTGACCGCGCGGTGAAGGGTCGCGGTGTAGACGGGGTAGTTGCCGGCGCCGACGTGCTCGCCCATCTCGATCGAGGACACCGCGTCGTAGGGGCCGTCGGAAAGTTCGCGGTAGTCCTGAAGGCGCACGGTGACCTTGTCGGACAGACCGCGCTCGGCAACGCGGGACGCCACGAAATCCCGTTGCTGCGCGGAAAGCGTGATACCTGTCGCGTGCACCCCGTAGTGCTCGGCCGCGTGCAGGATCATCGAGCCCCACCCGCAGCCGACGTCGAGCAGTCGCATTCCGGGCCGTAGCTCCAGCTTGCGGCAGACGAGGTCGAGCTTGTCGCGCTGCGCGTCGGTCAGGGTGTAGCCGGGATCATCGCTGGTCCAGTAGCCCGAGGAGTACGCCATGTGCGGGTCGAGGATCTTGGCGTAGAACTCGTTGCTGAGGTCGTAGTGGTGGGCGATGGCGGCCCGGTCCCGCGACCGCGTGTGCAGCCGTCCGCGCAGCCTGGCCTCCTCCGGTGGAGCCTTCGGACGAGGCCCGGCGACGCCGAGCCGGACCGCGGCGCGGAGCAGCTCCAGCCGGTCGGCCGCGGACACCCGGGGCCGCTGCTTCCTGGCGAGCGCCCAGAACCGGCGCAGCCCCTCGCGGAGGTCGCCGTCCACGTCCAGATCACCGGACACGTACGCCCTCGCCAGGCCGAGCTCGTTCGGGTCCCACAGCAGCCTCCGCAATGCCCTGCGGTTGCGGACCACGGCGACCGGACCGTCCGCGGCACCCGCCGTGCTGCCGTCCCAGGCCCGAACCCCCACTGGCAGACCGCTGCCGAGCACCCGTTCGACCAGCTCCGCCAGCGTCTGAGCCACACCCTGCCGCTGCGACACCCGCGCTCCTCGATTCCGACGACTTTCCCCGTGTTCGTCGCGCGCGGCCGTGCGGATTGGTGGATCTCGAAGAAGACCAAACCGGAGCGCGCCCGGCCCCGAATGGCCCGTGTGCGCACACCCGACTTGACGATCATGGAAGCCGGTGCGGAGGTGGATGCGGTGGTCATCGTCCTGCACGGCGGCAAGGCCCGCAGCCGGGAGCCAGTGCTCCGGCGCACCCTCAGCTACCTGCGGATGGTGCCGATAGCTCGTGCCTTGCGCAGGCCGGGGACAGCGGTCTGGCTGCTGCGGTTCCGCGTGCGCGGCTGGAACGAGCCGGAGCTGCCCTCGGTCGCCGACGCGCGCTGGGCGATCGCCGAGGCGCGTCGCAGACATCCGGGGAAGCCGATCGTCCTGGTCGGACATTCGATGGGCGCGCGGACCGCGCTCCGCGTGGCCGACGAGGACTGGGTCCGCGCGGTGTGCGCGCTGGCACCGTGGATCGAGCCCGGCGAGCCGATGGGCGTCTTCGCCGGGCGTGACGTGCTGATCGTGCACGGGACCGCGGACCGGTGGACGAGCCCCGAACAGTCCTTGCGGTACGCCGAACGGCTGCGCGCCCGCTCGGTCCGAGTCGAGCACGTCGAGTTGCCCGGAGCGGGTCACTTCATGCTCCGCCGCGTCGCGGACTGGACCGGCATCACCCGCAAGTTCGTCATGAGGATCACGGAGGAGTGGCGCGATGCGTGAGCGAGTAGCTGTGATCGGCAGCGGCGTTGCCGGGCTGACGGCGGCCTACCTGCTGCAACGGCGCTACGACGTGCTGTTGTTCGAGCAGGACGAGCGCGTCGGTGGGCACGCGCACACCCATGACGTGCTCGCACCGGACGGCGGAGTGGTGGCCGTGGACAGCGGCTTCATCGTGCACAACGAGCGGACCTACCCGAACCTGTTGCGGCTGTTCGGAGAGCTCGGAGTGTCCACACAGGACTCCGAGATGTCGATGAGCGTGCGCTGCGAGGGCTGCGGTCTGGAGTACGCGGGTGCGAAGCAGTTCGCGGGTCTCTTCGCGCAGCCGGAGAACCTGGTCAAGCCCGCCTACCTGCGGATGCTGGCCGAGGTCACCCGCTTCCACCGGCACGCGCGGCGGGTGCTGGACGATCCGGACGCCGGTGACGTGACCCTGGGCGCGTTCCTGGCGATCGGGGGTTACTCCGCCTACTTCGTCGACCACTTCGTGCTGCCCGTGGTCTCCGCGGTCTGGTCGTCCTCCCGCGAGATCAGCAAGCGCTACCCGGCCCGCTACCTCTTCGAGTTCCTTCGCAACCACGGCATACTTTCCATCGGCGGTTCTCCGAAGTGGAAGACGGTGACCGGAGGCTCACGGTCCTATGTGGAGCGTGCGGTGAAGGGTCTCACCGCCGTGCACGCCTCGACGCCGATCCGCGCGGTGCACCGGGACCAGGACGGCGTGGACATCCGCGACGACGCCGACGAACTTCACCGTGCCGACCGGGTCGTCATCGCCACCCACCCCGACCAAGCGCTGCGCCTGCTCGGCGACCCGACTGAGGCCGAGCGCGCCGTGCTGGGCGCGTTCCAGTACTCCCGCAACGAAACGTGGCTGCACACAGACGCGTCGCTGTTGCCACGCACGGAAGGTGCCAGGGCTTCGTGGAACTACTTCAAGCCCGCGTGCCGATCGGACTCGAACGAAGTCGTGGTCAGCTACCACATGAACCGCCTCATGCGCCTGTCCGAGCCGTTGGACTACGTCGTCACGCTCAACGCCTCCGACCGCATCGCCGACGATTCGGTGATCGCGAAGATGGTGTACGAGCACCCGATCTACACGCCGGAGTCCGTTGCAGCGCAAGCGAAACTTCCGGAACTCTCCAGTGGTCGGACGGCGTATGCGGGGGCGTACCACGGGTGGGGCTTCCACGAGGACGGCTGCGCGTCCGGGGTGCGGGCGGCGGAAGCCCTCGGAGTGGACTGGACATGATCTACGACGCAGTCGTCACACACACGCGATTGAGCCAGATCCGGCGGCGGTTCTCGCACCGCGTGCACATGTGGCTGGTCGATCTCGACGCGCTGCCAAGGGGATTCGAGGCACGTGACCACCTCGGTGACCCCGGCCGCTCCATCCGCGAGAACTTGGACTCGTGGTTGGCTTCGCAGGGCATCGACCTCCGAGGCGGTCGCGTGCTCATGCTGGCCAACGCGCGCATGCTCGGCTACGTGTTCAACCCGCTGTCGGTGTTCTGGTGCCACACCCCGGACGGCGAGCTCGAATGCATCGTCGCCGAGGTCCACAACACCTACGGCGGACGGCATTGCTACCTGCTGCGCCCTGACCGGGACGGCCGCGCGGACGCCGACAAGGAGTTCTACGTCTCGCCGTTCTTCACCGTCGACGGCCGCTACGACATGAGGTTCAGCCGAACCGACGAACGGCTGGACATCAGCATTTCCCTGCGGCAGAACGACGAAGTCGTGTTCGTCGCGACACTGCGCGGACAACGGTCGACCAGGCGCAGGCGGCTCCTGATGCTGCCGCAGCGCGTGTCCGCTCTGATCTTCCGGCACGGGATCGCCTTGTGGCTGAGGCGACTTCCCGTCATTCCACGTGAGGAGGGGGTCCAGTGACCCGGGCCAGGATCGCCGAAGCCCTGTTCAGGAACGCGGTGCGCACGTTGCCGGTGCGCGTCACGTTCCCCGGAGGCACGCGCTGGGGCGCGGGCGGAGCGGGCGCACCGGTCATGCGGATCGTGCGGCCCGAGCAGTTCTTCCGCAGGCTCGGCGTCGACGCGAAGATCGGCTTCGGCGAGTCCTACATGGCGGGCGACTGGACCAGCGGTCACCTCGCCGACGTGCTGACCCCGTTCGCCCGGCGGATGGCGACGCTCGTTCCCAAGCCGCTGCAGGTGTTCCGGCGCTTCGTCGACCGCAGGCAACCCACCGCCGAGCGCAACACCGTCCACGGCGCGCGGCGGAACATCCACCGCCACTACGACCTGTCCAACGACCTCTTCGCGAACTTCCTCGACGAGACGATGACCTACTCCGCGGCGTGGTTCGCGCCCGGGGTCACCGACCTCGCCGAGGCCCAGCGCCGCAAGATCGACGGCATCCTGGACTACGCGGGCGTGCGCAGGGGGACGCGGGTGCTGGAGATCGGCACCGGCTGGGGCGAGCTGGCGATCCGCGCGGCGCGCAGGGGTGCGCACATCACCTCGTTGACCATCTCCGCCGAGCAGAAAGCCCTCGCGGACAAGCGGATCGCCGAGGCCGGGGTGTCCCACCTGGCGAAGGTGGAGCTGAAGGACTACCGCGACGCGCGCGGCACCTACGACGCGATCGTCTCGGTGGAGATGATCGAGGCGGTCGGCCGCGAGTACTGGCCGACCTACTTCGCCGCGCTGAACCGGCTGCTGGCGCCCGGCGGACGGGTCGGGCTCCAGGCGATCACCATGCCGCACGACCGGCTGGTGGCCACGAGCGAGTCCTACACGTGGATCCACAAGTACGTCTTCCCAGGCGGCCAGCTGCTCTCGGTGCCCGCGATCGAGGGGCACAGCCACCTGCCGATCGTCGAGCGCCGGTCGCTGGGACAGGACTATGCCCGAACCCTGCGGCACTGGCACCAACGCTTCACGGCCAACTGGAGCACCATCTCCGACTACGGCTTCGACGAGCGCTTCAAGCGGATGTGGGAGTTCTACCTGGGCTATTGCGAAGCCGGGTTCCGGTCGGGCTACCTGGACGTCTGGCAGCTCGGCTTCGAGAAGCGGGCGGTGGGGTAGCCCAAGATCATGGGCGAGGTTCTTGTCGGTACGGCGGGATGGACCGATCGCGGGCTCACCGAGACCGGGTGGTACCCGCCGGGCGTGCACGACGCGGATCGGTTGACCAGCTACGCGGAGCGCTTTCCCCTGGTGGAGGTCAACACCTCCTACTACGCCATCCCCAGGCCGGAGGTGGCGCAGGGCTGGGTGGACCGCACTCCCGAGGACTTCACCTTCAACGTCAAGGCGTTCTCGGGGCTGACCAAGCACACGGTGCGCTCGTCCTTCCTGCCGCCGGACCTGCGCCCCGGCACGGAGTGGGTCCGGCTCCGCGACCTCACCCCGGACACCGTCGACGAGCTGTGGGCGCGGTTCCTCCTCGCGGTGGAACCGATCCGCGCCGCGGGAAAGCTGGGGCTGCTGCTGTTCCAGTTCCCGCCGTGGTTCCGGCCGGGGGAGGCCGCGCGCCAGTACCTGCTGGAGTGCAAGCAGCGGTGCGCGCCGACGCGGATCTGCGTGGAGTTACGCCACTCCAGCTGGCTCAACCACGTCAACGGCCCCGAGACGCTGGCGTTCCTCTGCGAGCACGACCTGCCGTACGTGTCGGTCGACATGCCGCAGGGCCACGACGACTCCATGCCGCCGTTGCTGGTGGCGACCTCCGACATCGCCGTGCTCCGCCTGCACGGACACAGTCCACAGTGGACAAGCAAGGACATCGAGCAGCGGTTCCGCTACTCCTATTCCGACCGGGAGCTGGCGGCGTGGGCCCGTCGCGTGCGCGAGCTCGACGAGCCCGCGCACGTGGTGTTCAACAACTGCTACCGCGACGAGGGCCACCGCAACGCGGAGCGGTTCCAGGAACTTCTCTAGGACCGGGTGTCGCGGCGCAGCGGGTGGTCGGCGGGGACCTCCACCAGCACGATGCGCACCCCGTCCGGATCGCGGATCCAGCCCTCGTGCAGGCCCCACGGCTCGACCTTCGGCTCCCGCAACACCTCGACGCCGCGCTCGACCAGCTTCGCGAACTCCGCCCGCACGTCGCGGACCTGCATGTACAGCGACGTGCTCCCCGGCCCGGAGCCGTCGCCGCCGTGCGCGGCCACCTCCAGCAGGCCCTGGCCGATGAAGAACACCGTGCCACCGGGGAACTCGCGGAAGATGGCGAGGCCGAGCACGTCGCGGTAGAAGGCGCGGGAACGCTCCGGGTCGCGCGGGCGCAACAACACCCTGCTGCTCAAGATCTCCATGCATCCACCGTGGCAGGCGGCGAGCCGAACCGCATCAGGTGATGACGAGAACCTGATCGTGTTGGCACGCTCGTTGTGTGACTGGCATCGACGAAGACCGCCTCGCCCTGGCCGCCGCGCTCACCAGGGACGAGGTGGACGAGATCCTGAGCGACCTCGACGAGCAGATCGAGGTGTTGCGCGCCGCGCAGCAGCGGACCGAGGCCCGCTACCGGGAGACGGCCGAGGCGCACCGCAGGGAGAAGGTGCCGAAGTCGGGGCTGGACGTCTCGCACCCGCGCGCGGTGGTCAGCACCGAGACGATGTTCCTCGCCGAGCAGCACGACACCGCGACCAAGGAGTCCTACCGCAAGGTCGCGGCCTGGTTCGCCGACATCGCCGTGCTGGCGCTGGAGGAGGCCGTGCACGGCACCCCCGTCGAACCGGCGCGGGTGGTCGCGGTGATCAACCCGGGCCTGCTGTCCCGGCAGCAGCTGCTGGAGGTCGTCGGCCGCTACCGGCCAGGGCTCGCCGAGGACTACCTGCTGGAGGCCGACGACGCCCGGCAGGCGCTGTGGGGCAGCGAGTGGAACGACTACTGGCTCTGCAGGCTCCCCGAGATGTCTACATTGGACAGACTGCCGCGGTTGTCCGAGGAGGTCTTCGCCGAGATCCGCGCCGCGCTGAAGCGGGTGCTGCTGGCCGTGCAGTCCGGGCAGAGCGCGTTCGAGCTGGAGGACTCCGGCAGGCCGCTGACCGTGGACGAGCTGGCCAGGGCCTGCGCGCTCAACGGCGACCTGCAGCGGATGCCGGAACTGCTCAGCGAGTTCGCCAGGGCGATCAGGCGCGGCCTTCCGGTTCTTCGCGCGGCGGGGTGAGCTTGGCGAAGGCGCGCAGCGCGGCCGGGCTGACCTTCGACAGCGCGAAGCTGACCCTGGCCTCCGCGGTCACCGGGACCAGCGGCGCGTTGCGCTCCACGGCGCGCAGGATCTGGACGGCCACGCGCTCCGGCGGGTAGTTGCGCACCTCGTAGTTCTTGACGGCGCGCTCGCGGAAGGCGGCCTGCTCGGCCTCGGTCGCCCCCGCGTAGGTGGTCGTGCCCGCGATGTTGGTGTTGACCAGGCCGGGGCAGATCGCGGTCACCCCGATACCGCCGGCGGCGAGCTCCGCGCGCAGGCACTCGGAGAGCATCAGCACCGCGGACTTCGTCGTGGAGTAGGCGGGCAGCACCTGGGTCGGCGTGTAAGCCGCCGCCGAGGCGATGTTGACGATGTGACCGCCCTCCGCGCGCTGCGCCATCGCCGAGCCGAACAGGCGGCAGCCGTGGATCACGCCCCACAGGTTGACGTCGAGCACGCGCTTCCACTGCTCGGTCGTGGTGTCGAGGAAGGCCCCGGCCATGCCGATCCCGGCGTTGTTGACCACGATGTCCGGCACCCCGTGCTCGGCGATCACGGCGTCGGCGAAGCGCTGCATCGCCGCCTCGTCGGCGACGTCGACCTGGTAGGCGGCCCCGGAACCCAGGCGCCGCACGGTGTCCTTCGCGGCCACCTCGTTGATGTCGGCGACGATCACCTCGGCGCCCTGCGCCGCGAACGCCTCCGCTGTCGCCCTGCCGATCCCGCTGCCCGCGCCGGTGATGACGATCAGCTGTTCGGCGAAGGGTTTCCGGTGCTCGGAGACCCGGTGCCGGCGCAGCGCACGGGAGCTCTTCTGCGTCTCGGCGTGCTCGACGAACTCGTCGACCATCCGCGCCACCGCCTCCGGATGGCTCAGCGGCGCCCAGTGCCCGGCGGCCAGGGGGCGCCGCCACAGCTCGGGCACCCACCGCTCCAGGTCCTCGGCGAGCGCGGGCGAGACGTAGCGGTCGTGCAGCGGCGTGATCACCTGCACCGGCACGGAGGTGCGCCGCACACGGGGATTCCGCAGGCGTGGCCCCATGTTCGCGCGGTAGAGCTCCATGCCGAGCACGCCGTCCTTGGCGAGCACGCGGGTCGGCCGGTCGTGCTCGATCCCCTCCGTGCGCCACAGCATCCGCGCCCAGTTCCGCGCGATCACGGTGCGCCACAACAGCGCGGGCAACACGGGAAGGTGGAAGAACAGGATGTACCAGGAGTGCAGCTGCTGGGCGACGAGCTGCCGGAGCCCGCGCGGGGTCGGGCGGCGCAGCCTGCTGCGCGTCCAGTGCCCGACGTGGTCGAGGCACGGCCCGGAAATCGTTGTGTACGAAGCGATCCGGTGCCGCACCGCGGGATCGGTCACCGCCTCCCACGCCTGGATCGAGCCCCAGTCGTGGCCGACGACGTGCACCGGCCGGTCCGGGCTCACCGCGTCCGCGACCGCCAGCAGGTCCTCGGCGAGGCGTTCGACGCGGTAGCCCGAGCGCTCCTTCGGGCCGGTCGAGGTGCCGGTGCCGCGGGTGTCGTAGGTGACGACGTGGAACCGCTCGCGCAGGTGCTGCGCCACCCGGTCCCACACGTGATGATCGTCGGGATAGCCGTGCACGAGCAGCACCGTCGGCCGATCGGGAGCACCGCTCTCGTACACCGCGAGTCGTGCCGATCCGGACCGGACTGAGCGCATGTCGTCCCCCGACCACTAGTAGACGTCATGTCTAATATTGATGTGAGCAGGACTCGTGTCAATGCCACGCGCAGGCGACTGCCCGTCGCCCAGCGGAGGGACGAGATCGTGGCCGCGGCGCAGCGGCTGTTCGGCACGCGCCCCACCGAGGACGTCACGATCGAGGCGATCGCGGCCGCCGCCGGTGCCTCACGAGCGCTGGTCTACCGCTACTTCGGCGGGAAGCAGCAGCTGTACCTGCACGCGCTGCTGGCCGCCGTCGACGATCTCGCCCGGGTGATCGAACCGCCACCCGGGCCGCCGCTGTCGCGGTTGCGCTTCGCCGTGTCGGGCTACCTCGACTTCGCCGAACGGCACGCGCACGGCTATGTGGCGCTGGTGCGCGGGGCGACCCACAGCGCGGAGGCCGCGGAGATCGTCGACCGCACACGGGAGCTGATCGCCGAACTGGCCTTCGAGGGCCTGGAGCTGGACCGGTCCCAGCCGCGCCCACGACTGCTGCTCGTCGGCTGGGTCGCCGCCGCCGAGGCGATGACGCTGCACTGGCTGGAGCACCGCGAGATCGCCCGCGACGACCTCGCGAAGCTGCTCATCGAGAACCTGCTCGCCGTGCTGCCGCTGCCCGATCAGGGCTGACCTCAGCTGACGCCCGCGTGCTTCGGACCGCGCAGGTACGCCCACAGCACGGGCTTGGACTGGTCCTCCTCCTGCACCGGGCGGCGGTCCGCGTAGTGCGCCGGGCAGCCGCGCATACCCCGCTCGACGGCCTCGGGATCCGCGACGAACTCCGGCTTGAGGTGGTCGGTGTCGTAGTAGCGGTGGAACACCGGGGTCAGGCCGCCCGACACCGGCGGGACGATCCAGCTCCAGTCGGCGGGGCACTTGCGGCCCGCGCGTTCCTCCTTGGCGATGTGCTTGAGGAAGTGCTGCGACTCGGTGTGGTGATCGGTGATCGTCACACCCGCCTCGGCGTAGGAGTGCAGCACCGCGCGGTTGAGCTCCACCAGCGCGCGGTCCCGCCACAGGGTCGTCTCGCTGCTCGTGTCCAGCCCCAGCCGCTCGGCCAGCTCCGGCAGCACGGCGTAGCGGTCGGCGTCGGCGAGGTTGCGCGCGCCGATCTCGGTGCCCATGTACCAGCCGTTGAACGGCGCGGCCGGGTAGGAGACGCCGCCGATGACCATGCGCATGTTGCTGATCGCCGGGACCGCGTGCCAGCGCAGCCCCATCTCGGCGAACCACGGGTGGTCGGGATGGGTCAGGCGGACCTCGTCCACCGCCGTCCTCGGCAGCGGGAACAGCCTCGGCCCCTCCTCCGGGGTCTCCACCACCAGCGGCAGCACGTCGAAGCGGCCGCGCTCCCTCGGCGGCTGCCAGCCCATCGACGTCACGGTGCTGGTGAAGTCCACGTAGCGCGGATCGCCGAGCACCTTGCCGTCCGCGTCGCGGTAGCCCGCGTAGCGGATCAGCTGCTCGTTCCAGATCCGCGGCGCGGGCCTGCCGGGCGCCTCGGGGGCGAAGATCGTGATCAGCGGGCGCAGCCTGCCGCGGTTGTGCGCCAGCCGCAGGTGCTCGACGCACTGCGTGGCCACCTCGGTCGCGCTGCGCACCGCCCGCATGTCGCGCACGCGGAGGCTGCGCCAGTACAGCCTGCCGATGCAGCGCGCGGCGTTGCGCCAGGCCACCCGCGCGCCGAAGGAGAGCTCGGCGGTGGTGTGCTGGTAGGACCCGGTCATCTCGATCTCGGTGCGGACCCAGGCCACCCGGCGCTCGACCGGCCCGGCGTCGGGGTTCTCGCCGTGGAAGATCCTCAGGAACTCCTCGGCCTCGTCGGCGTCAACGACCTCGTCGCCGGTGGGCGCCTCGGTCGGAGCTGCCAGGTGCGGGGGCAGCGCCCAGGTTCCGGCGTGCGCTCCGGTGTCGTCAGCCACCGCGTGAACCTATACGCCCGGTCGATCACCCGTCACCGCTGTCCGGGTAGCCGAGAAACCGAAGATCGCTCACTCTCGGCAGTCGTGTCAGTGCTGGTCACCCTGGTGAGCGAGCTGCGCCACGGCCTCGTTCACCGGGACGTCACCGGCCGTCACCTCGACCTGCCGGTGGATCGTTTCCGGGGCGTCGAGTAGCGCCAGCAGCACCAGCGCCACGTCTTCCCTGGTGATCGCGCCCCGCGGCAGCTTCTCGGCGATGGTCACCCGCCCGGTCGCCGGCTCGTTGGTCAACGCGCCCGGCCGCAGCACCGTCCAGTCGAGGTCGCGGCCCCGGATGTCGGCGTCGGCGGCGCTCTTCGCACGCAGGTACGTGGCGAAGGTCTCGTCCATCTCCGGCGGCGGCGTGATGTCGGCGTTCATCGCCGAGATCATCAGGTAGCGCCGCACCCCGGCGAGCTCGGCGCCGTCGGCCAGCAGCGCCGCCGCGTCCCGGTCCACCGTCAGCTTGCGCGCGGCCCCGCTGCCCGGCCCGGCTCCCGCCGCGAAGACCACCGCGTCCGCGCCCCGCACCACGTCACGGACCTGTTCGGCCGTCGCCGACTCCAGGTCCAGCACCACCGGTTCGACCCCCGCCGCCCGCAGGTCCTCGGCGTGGGCGGGGTTGCGGATGATGCCGACCGGGGTGTCCCCGCGCGCGGCGAGCCCGCGTTCGAGGTGGAGGGCGATCTGTCCGTGGCCGCCGGCGATGACGATGCGCATACGGCCCAGGCTAGTGATCGGGATCAGGATCCACCGGGCGAACCCCTTGAACACTTAGGTATGCCTTGCTTTACTCGGATGGGTCCGTGTTCCGTGAGGGAAGGCCCGTATGACCGCGACGACCGACACCCGGCCCGCGCCGAGTGCCGAGCAGGTCCTGTCCTACGTCCACTTCCGCGCCCAGGTGCGCGAGGTCCGCAGGATCACCCCGAACATGGCCCGGGTGACCTTCGGCGGCCCCGATCTCGCCGGGCTCACCAGCGCGGGCAAGGACCAGCGGATCAAGCTGTTCTTCCCGCTCCCGGGCCAGGACCGGCCCGTGCTCACCAGTGGGCCTTCCTGGTACCAGGACTACCTCGCCCAGCCCGAGGACGTCCGCCCCGTGATGCGCACGTACACGCTGCGCGCCCACCGCCCCGAGCGCAACGAGGTCGACGTCGACTTCGTGCTGCACGGCGACACCGGCCCCGCCTCCACGTGGGCTGCCCGTGCCCAACGCGGCGACCACATCGGCCTGCTCGCGCCCAACGCGCTGCACACCCCGATCCTCGGCTACGAGTACCACCCCGCGTCCGGCACCGACTGGCACCTGCTCGCCGGGGACGAGACCGCGCTCCCCGCGATCGGCGGCATCATCGAGTCGCTACCGGCAGGCGCCGTCGCCAAGGTCTTCGTCGAGGTCCCCGAGGAGGCCGACCGCCAGGAGATCCGCAGCGCCGCCGACGTCGAGATCACCTGGCTCGCGCACCACCACGGCCCTTCGCGCCTCGTGGACACCGTCCGCGCGGCACAGCTCCCGTCCGGTCAGGCGTACGCGTGGATCGCGGGCGAGTGCACCGTTGTGAAGCACCTCCGCCGCCACCTGCTCCGCGAACGCGGTGTCGCCAAGGACGCCCTCTACTTCTCGGGCTACTGGCGTCGCGGCGCTGACCACGACAACCTGTGAACTAGAACGGCGCCGGTTCCGCGATCGGCTCCGCCTCGGTTTCCAGCACTTCGGCCGCAGCTGGTCGTTGATCATCAACGCCTTGCCCTCGTCCACTCGGCCTGCGGCCATCGTCTTCGACACCCCGGCCGGGACACCGACTCCGAGGCGCGGTGCAACAACCGATTGGCTTTGACTTTCGAGATCGGCAACTGGAACGCCGGCACCTCGTCGGCGAATTTCTGATCACGTTCGCTCCGGTCGGCGACATGGTCGGTCCACTCGATCGCGAACGCGGCAGCGACCTGACCTGGCGCAGCATATGCCGCCGATTTAGTCGAGAAATAGAGGCGATCATGGCTCGGCGGAGTGGATTCCCGGGCGTCCGAGAAGCTGGTTGGGTAGCCGCTGGAAATCCAGCCTAAGAAAGCTGGAAGTCCAGCCGTCGAATCTACACAGAAATCTCTGCCAGCTTCCCCCGAAGATAAGTATCAGCCAATACCGGCGGATAAGACTTCACGCCCACCGGCGGCCCCAAAGAAGAAATCCACGTCTTCGGTGACAGCTCGTAGAAAAAGATCAGCGACACCAGTTCCTCCTGCGGTGCCCGTGGATCCGGTGGCAGGACGCGATGCCGTGTGGACCTCCACCTGTCCCCGGTCCACCTCGCCAGCAAATCCCCGATGTTGATGGTGAACGCCGCGGGGTCGTACGGCGCGTCGACCCATCTACCGTCCAAGGTGTGCACCTGGAGCCCGCCGAGGCCCATTTCGCGGTCCAGAATGGTCACGGTGCCGAAGTCGGTGTGCGGGCCGATGCGGAACTGCCCGGGCTCGGGCTCGCCGACGTCGGTCAGCGGGGGATAGCGGTTGATGTTCATGGTGAACGACGGGTGCCGGGTCTCCCTGGTGAAGAAGTCCGGTTCCTTGTCGAGAGCGACGGCGCACACGGTCAGCAACTCGTCGGCGAGTGCGCGCATCCGCGCCAGGTATTCCCCGGCGTGCACCCGCAGCGACGGGGACTCGGCGGGCCAGACGTTGTCTGGGAACCAGAACTCGTCCAGCTCCGGGTCGCCGGTCTTCTGTTCGGAGCCGACCGAATAGGTCTCTTTGAGATCCGGAGGCGTCACGGTGCCCTCGGCGAGCCCGTTCGCCTCGACGCCGGGCGGCAGCCAGCCCCGTTCGCCGACCTTCACCGCGTAGCGGCGCTTGACCTGTTCCGGCTGGGCGAAGAACTCCCTGGCCGCGGCGCGCACCGACGCGCGCAGCTCGGTGGGCACGCCGTGCCCGGTCACCAGCAGGAATCCCGACTCGCGCAGCGCACTGTCCACTTCGGACGCCACGGCGCGGCGGTCGGTCTCGTCGCCGTGGAACCAGGGTTCGAGGTCGATGCTGGGGACGTCGTCGTGGGGAACTGTCATGGCCACCCTCCGCTCGCGGGACCCGCCCCGACATTCTGCCCGGCGCCGAAACGTGGGCAAGGAAACGTCGAACCGCCGAGTTGTGCCGACCCCTGCCGGCCGGGGAGCTTCTGAGCCGCACGAGCGAAAGGACCACCCGAAGATGAAGCGCGCGTTCCTGTCCGCGGCACTGGCCCTCGCGGTGACAGTGGGCCTGGCGAGCCCGGCGTCGGCCGAGACGATCGCGAAGTTCTCCAGCGCCGACGGTGCGGCGTGGGGGTCGGTGACGTGGGGGAAGTTCCGTCACATGCACTACCCGATGACGCTGACCGTGCACTACCGCCCGAAGTCGGGCCACGGCCGTGTCGGCGTCCAGGTCGAAGTCGCCCTGCGCGCGCAGCCGAACTACGACTGGAAGTACTTCGTCGGCCCGTCCTCCCAGGGCGGGCACCGCACCCAGACCACGGTCTACGAGACGCTTACGCCGGTGACCGGGATCAAGCTCCGGGTCTGCCGCCACCTGATGGACGGCACCGACGTGTGCGGCAAGCCGACCCGGTTCTACCGGTCCTGACACGACGACGGCCCGGGCGGAAGTCCACCCGGACCGTCGTCGCGGAATCCGGCCTAGTGCACGGCGAGCAGGTCCACCACGAACAGCAGCGTCTCGCCCGGCTTGATGAGGCCGCCGGCGCCGCGGTTGCCGTAGCCCAGGTGCGCCGGGATGACCAGGTGGCGGCGCCCGCCGACCTTCATCCCCTGCACGCCCCGGTCCCAGCCCGCGATGACGCGGCCGGCGCCCAGCGGGAACTCGAAGGTCTCGCCGCGGTCCCAGGACGCGTCGAACTGCTCGCCGGTGGAGTGCGACACCCCGACGTAGTGCACGCTGACGACCTTGCCCGCCGTCGCCTCGGCGCCTTCGCCGACGACGAGGTCGGTGACCACCAGGTCGGCGGGCGCGTCGCCCTCGTACTTGTCGACCTCGGGCTTCTCCAGGGCCATGCCCGCTCCTCCTGTTGTTGTCGTCCGATCTGCGCCGCCCATCATGCGCGGTGCCCCGGACGCGACGCGGACCGGGTTCATCTTCAGGCGTTAACTCGATCGGGGTAGTTTTCCCGGACGTGTTGTGGTCCACTCGTGCCGGACAGATAAATTCCCGCTCCGGTAAACATGATGAATAACATGGTATTCGCATGACAAAGGGCACTCGGGATTCATGACTGACGGCCCTGTCTGCGCAATCGCTGAGTGGGTAGTTCTCTTGACATGAGCGCGCGACGTGTCTCCCCGGTCCTGTTGTCCGCCCTTCTCCTGACGGTTGCCGGTTGCGCCGGGCCCATGAGCCCGGGCAAGGACGACGGCGAGCTGGTGCGCACATCCGCCGGAACGCTGCGGGGCGTCGTGACCGCCGAGCACCGCAGCTTCTCCGGCATCCCCTACGCCGCCGCGCCGACCGGTGCGCTGCGCTGGCGCCCGCCGCACCCCGCGCCGCCCTGGTCCGGGGTCCGCGACGCGACCAAGCCCGGCAGCCCCTGCCCGCAGGAGTCCACCGACTACGCCCGCTCCGACAGCGCCACCGAGGACTGCCTGTTCCTGAACGTGACCGCGCCGCGCTCGGCGACCCCGCGCACGCCGAAGCCGACCATGGTGTGGGTGCACGGCGACGGGGTGGTCGGCGCGGGCAGCTACTTCGACGCGCGCCGTCTCGCGAGCACCGGCGACGTGGTCGTCGTGACGATCAACTACCGCTTGGGGGTCTTCGGCGGTTTCGCCCACCCCGGGCTCGCCGACTCCGGTTCCTACGGGCTGCAGGACCAGCAGGCCGCGCTGCGCTGGGTACGGGAGAACATCCGCGACTTCGGCGGCGACCCCGGCAACGTGACGCTCTTCGGCGAGTCCTACGGCGCGCTCGCCACGACCGCGCACATGACCGCGCCGGGGTCGAAGGGCCTGTTCCAGCGCGCGATCGTGCAGAGCGGGTTCGCCCTGATGGACCTGCCCGCCGCGACGATGATGCCGGGGCTGCCCGCGATCGAGTGGTACGGCTGGAGGTCGCTGCCGTCAGCGGAGGCGGACGGGACCCGGATCGCCGCCGAGGTGGGCTGCGCCGATCCCGCGCGGGCGCTGGACTGCCTGCGCGCGGTGCCGGTGGCGAAGCTGATCCCGCACATGCGGCTGTTCCAGCCCTACGCCTACGGCACGTCCGCACTGCCGGAGCTGCCCGCGAAGGCGTTGCGCGATGGCCGGGCCGAGCCGGTGCCGGTGATCACCGGGACCACCCGGGACGAGCACAGCACCCTGGTCGGGCTGTTCCACGACATGGTGGGCAACCCGGTGACCCCGCAGCGCTTCCCGGAGCTGGTGACCGAGGCGTTCGGCGATCAGGCTCCCGAGATCATCGCGAAGTACCCGCTCTCCGCCTACGCCTCGCCGAGCGTGGCCTGGGCCGCGGTGCTGACCGACCGGATGTGGGCGCGGGCGAACTACGAGCAGGCCAGGTTGTTCGCCGGGAAGGCGCCGACGTACTTCTACTCCTTCGCCGACCGCGGCGCCCCGATGTACCTGCCGCTGCCGCCGAGCCTGCCGCCGGGCGCCTTCCACGCCGCCGACGTCCCCTACCTTTTCCGGGATGCCGATTTCGACCGCAGAATCAGCCCGGAACAGCGCACTCTGTCCTCGGACATGATGCGGTACTGGGCGAACTTCGCGCGTTCGGCGAATCCGAACGGATCGGCGCTGCCCTTGTGGGAGCCGTTCGGCTCCGGCGAATTCGTGCAGCAGCTGGCGCCGGGGGAGAACAGCGTCCGCCGGATCGACTACGTGGCCCAGCACAAGCTGGCGTTCTGGAACTCCCTGAGGTGAGTTGTTCATTACTCAGGGTAATGAAATCTGATTACTTTGTGTGACAACGGCGACAGAAGGGCTGCTCGCGCGGCCGCCGAGGGTTCTACTTGGCGAGCAATCGCAGTACTTGGTTAGAACCTGACAAGGACTCCTCATGCGCCGCTCGTACTCCGCTGCCCTGGTCTCCGCGCTCGCCGCGGTCGTGTTGGCGGGCACCGCCCTGCCCGCGGAGGCGGCCGGGGGCAGGCACACCTTCGCCAGCCCGTCGCCCGCCTACAAGCGCACCGACTCCAACGGCACGTTCACGGCCCAGGTCAGCGCCCAGTGGACCTCCAGCAGCCCGGTCACCATGCCGTGGTCGTTCACCGTCGCGCCGCAGGTCCGCGCCATCGCGGCGGGCCGGATGACCTGCAAGGCCGGGCACATGCAGCTGCCGTACAGCGACCACCACGCCAACGTCGCGGTGACCTACACCTGGCACTCCTCGGTGCCGAACAACGCCCGCAACAAGAACTACGACCTGTGGGGCCACTGCGCCTTCCCGGTGAAGGTCGGCGGCAAGACCGGCATGGCCAACCTCCGGTTCACCTTCGCCTACCGGGTGAGCGGCGCGACCAAGCGCTCCGCCGTGGCCGCCGCGGCCGAGCCGAGAGGGCCGGAGTACACCAGCGAGCTGACCATCTCCTGAGCGGCTAACCCGGTGCGCTGAACGTCTCGCGGTGCACCGGGCTCGGCAGCCGCCGGGCGCTGGGGGCGCCCAGTGCCCGGGAGATGCCCCTGGCGGCGGCGCGCACGGCGGGCAGGTGCGCGTAGGCGTCGCCGTTCTCGGACGGCACCACGACGGAGATCGCGGCGACCACCGAATCGTCCGGCCCGTGCACGGGGGCCGCCACCGACACCGCGATCAGCTCGATCTGCCCGTCGCTGAGCGCGAAGCCCTGGCGACGCACATCGGCGAGCACCCGCCGCAACACGGCGCCGTTCGGGATGGTCTTCTCGGTGAACCGCTTGAGCGGCAAGGAGATCGCCGCCTCCTGCACCTCGTGCGGGGCGTACGCGAGCAGCACCAGCCCGACCCCGGTCGCGTACGCGGGCAACCGCCCGCCGACCCGGGTGAACACGTGCACCGCCTCGCGCCCCGACAGCCGCTCCAGGAACACCGCGTCGTTCCCGTCGAGCACGGCGAGCTGCACGTTCTGGTGCGTCGCCTCGTAGAGGTCCTCCAGGAACGGCATGGCCGACTCGCGCAGGCCGAGCCCGCGCGGCGCCAGCGCGCCGATCTCCCACAGCCGCAGGCCGATCTGGTAGTGCCCCTCGCCGTCCCGCTCCAGCCCGCCCCAGGCAGCGAGTTCCCCGACCAGGCGGTGCGCGGTGGTCAGCGGCAGGCCGGTGCGCCGGGAGATCTCGGACAGGGTCAGCCGCGGGCTGCCGGGGCCGAACGCGCCCAGGACGCTGAGCAGCCGCGCGGACACACTGGACGGCGGGGTCGCCGGCTTGGGCATCGGGCCGCCTTCCTGGGATGGCTTCCGCTGACCGGAAGATCTCTGGGCGCGGCGGAAGTGTTGCCAGCACTCTTGGCGCACCGCAAGGCCCGCCGAATCTTCTCCGGAGGTTTCATGCCCACCCGAAACCCGGTTCACGAGCGGATCGGTGCGCGGCGCTGGGTCGTTCCGCTGTGCTGGAGCGCGGTGCTGCTGGACGGATTCGACCTGGTGGTGCTCGGCACCGTGCTGCCGACGCTGCTGGACGGCGCGGTCTGGGGGCTGACCCCGGCGAGCGCATCCGTGGTGTCCACAGTCGGCCTGCTCGGCATGATGGTGGGCGCCCTGGTCATCGGGACGATCACCGACCAGATCGGCAGGCGCAAGGCGCTGGTGTTCGCCGTCGCGGGATTTTCCTTGTGCACGGCGCTGTGCGCGGTCGCGCCCTCGGTGACCGTCTTCGGGCTGTTGCGCTTCCTCGCCGGGATCGGGCTCGGTGGCTGCCTGCCGACCGCGATCACCCTGGTCACCGAACAGGCAAGGGCGGGACGGGTCAGCGGGACCACGACGATCATGACCGGCTACCACGTCGGCGCGGTGCTGACGGCGTTGCTGGGCATCGTCGTCATCCCGGAGCTGGGCTGGCGGGCGATGTTCGTGATCGGCGCCGCCCCAGCGCTCGTGCTGGTACCGCTGATGATCCGGTACCTGCCGGACTCCTTCTCCCGCGAGGACTCGAAGTCCTCGTTGGCGACCATCGCGTCGTTGTTCCACGAGGGACGCGGGCGGGCGACCGTCGCGTTCTGGGCGGCCTCGTTCATGGGGCTGCTGCTGGTGTACGGCCTGAACACCTGGCTGCCGCAGATCATGCGCGCGGCCGGCTACGAACTCGGCGACGCGCTCGGCCTGCTGCTGACGCTGAACCTCGGTGCGATCGCCGGGTTGCTCGTCGCGGGCTCCCTCGCCGACCGCGTCGGCGTGCGCCGGGCGGGGATCACCTGGTTCGCCGTCGCGGCGGTGGCCCTCGCGCTGCTCAGCGTGCGCCTGCCGCAGATCGGCGTGTACGCCGCGGTCCTCGCCGCCGGGTTCTTCGTGTTCAGCTCGCAAGTGCTTGTATACGCCTACATCGGGCGGGTCTACGCGGCGGACAACCGCGCCACCGCCCTGGGATGGGCGGCCGGGATCGGCAGGATCGGCGCGATCTCCGGTCCGCTGCTCGGCGGGGCACTGCTCACCGCGGGTGTCGCATACCCTTGGGGTTTCTACGCTTTCGCGGTCGTTGGTGCGCTCGGCGCGGTGGCCCTGCTGGGCGCCGGCCAAGCGCACCAACGGAAGTAGGGTCCGCATCGAGAACTCTTCAGCAGCCCGCGCGTTCATCCTGCGGGCTCGGGGGTACCCGGCTAGCGTTGCCGGCTTCGGTCGCCGAGATCCCCGGAAGGGAGAGCGGAATGCTCGTCTTCACCCCCACGGCCATCGAGGTCGTCCGCACCATCACCTCAGCGGAGGGAGTGCCCGACGGGTCCGGGCTGCGGATCGCCGCCACCACCGATGGCGGGCAGCCCGGCGCCCTGGAGATGTCGATCACGCCAGGGCCGGAGGAGGACGACCAGGTCCTCGCCGGTGAGGGGACCCACGTCTTCCTCGACCCGCTCGCCGCGGTCTACCTCGACGACAAGATCCTGGACGCCGAGGTCACCGACGACGGCCAGGTCGCCTTCGCCCTCGGGGAGCAGCAGCAGGACCAAACCCCCGAGGCCCAGGCCTAGGGCCTGTCCTCAAAACCGCACTGCCCGCTGGCTTCCCGCAGTTGCGGTCCCCGGTGTCCGGCTACCGTCACGCGGAGCCCTTCAGGTGCCGCACCATCGCCGCCGCGACCTCTTTGACGATGGGACAGGGGTTCTTCACATTCGGGCCGACCAGGATGCTCGACGTGACGCCGACGGCCAGCTGATCGGTGACCCCCACCCACAGAGCGCACGAGCCGCTTGGCCGCAGATCGGCGTTGTCGGCGTAGACGGCCGGATAGCCTTCGACGGTCGCCGGTTCGAAGTACTTCGCCGTTCCTCGGGTGGCGTACACGCCGGTGAGACCGCTCTGCTGCACGCTCAACGGCGAGATGAAGATCTTGTTGGCGTCGTGCGCTGCGGACTGCCAGCGGCAGCTCTTCCCGGTCTGGCCTTCGGCGGTCTTCCCTGGTGCGGCGAGCCCGATCGCTGTGGCCTGGCTGTCGGCCAACCCTGAGCACGGGTTGCCCGACAGGTCATGGACGGCCAGTGGCGCCGGTACGCGCAGCGAGGGATCAATCGAGGGCGGTGCGCCGGAGGCGGTGGGCCCACCACCGGCGCTGCCGTTTGACGAGCAGGCTGGGAGGAGAGCTGCGGCGACCAGCGTGACGCCGAGCAGCGACTTGCGGATCATGTCTAGCCTTCCGGTACCGCTCCGGGAAACGAGGCAACCACTTTAGTGCTGGCCCGAGCCGACGATCCGTCAAGCCCCGACGTTCCCTGCCAGGCGAGATGACTGCCCTGGGACTCAAGGCCTCGACCAAGAGCGAGGCGAGGAGCGACGAAGCCGATCATGTCTCGGCGGCTGTCAGTCGGCTCGTTGCTGTGAGGACAGGTCCTAGACGGGTTCGCGGCCCAGGAACGCCAGCAGGCGGTCACCGGGCGTCGCGTCGGCGGTGACGGGGTTCTCGGAGCCGAACATGCCCGAGAGCCGCACCCGCTGCTCGTGTTCCTTCATGGCGCGCAGGCATTCCGTCGCCAGTGCGCCGTCCATGGCGTACTCGACGCCGGTCGCGCGCGCCAGGTCCCACGCGTGCACGAGCGGTTCGACGAGCCCGCTGTCCAGAATCTCGTCCACTGTGGACGGTCCGCCGGGGTAGGTCGTCACCGGTCGCGCCGCGAGGCCCGGATCGGCGAGCGCGGTGTCCACCTCCGCGTACGTGGTGCGCCACGCGCCGCGGGGGTCCTCGCCGACCCTGGCTGACGGGTCCTCGTCCGGCACGGTCGGGCGCTTCCCGGCGATCCAGGCGAAGAGCATGTCCTGCGAGGCCAGCACGTGACCGACGATGTCGCGCGCGGTCCAGCCCCGGCACGGCGAAGCGGCGGTCCACCGGTCCGCGGGGACCGCCCCCGCCACCGCGTCGAACCCCGCCATCGCCCGCCGGTACCGCAGAATCGCTTCGCTCACCGGCACAGGCTAGCCCGATCACCTCGCCGCACGAAGGTCCCCGAGGACCTGCGGACCAGCCCGAAAACAGGTGGGCGCTCTGACAACGGAACGCCCCAAAGTGTTCACTCTTCGGCGAGCTTTGAAAGCAACCCTTCCCCCCTTCGAGCGAGATCCGGACACTCTCCGTCAACGTCGGGGAGAGGACATCGCCCGTGCTTGCCACTCGAAGCAGTCGCTGGAGTTCACTGGCCGTCTCGCTCGGCGTCATCGCCGCGGTCGTGCTGGTCCAAGGTCCCACCACCGCGAGCGCGGCCACCCCGCTCACCGTCGCGCAGGCGATCGGTCAGCAGAACGGCTCCTCGGCGACGGTGCGCGGCTACGTGGTCGGCCAGCCGACCGCCGCGTCCACGGTCGTGCGCTCGAACTTCCCCTCCGACACCGCGATCGCGCTCGCCGACGCGGCAGGGGAGACCGCGCCATCGCGCATGGTCTACGTGCAGGTCACGTCCGCGTTCAGGGCCTCGTACGGGTTGCGGACCAACCCCGGCCTGCTCGGCAAACGGCTCGACGTCACCGGCAGGCTCGGCCCCTACTTCACCCACGCCGGGCTGACCGCGCCGACCGCGATCACGCCGAGTGGCACCACCACCACGACCACGCCGCCGCCCCCGACGACCTCGACGAGCCCGCCGCCGGTCGGCAGCGACGACTACTACCGGGACGCGATCGGCAAGACCGGTCCCGCGTTGAAGGCCGCGCTGCACGGGATCATCAAGACCAACACCAAGCTGTCCTACGACCAGGTCTGGGAAGCGCTCAAGGTCACCGACGAGGACCCGAACAACAGCGCGAACGTGATGCTGTTCTACGAGAACCGCTCGCTGAGCAAGAGCGCGAGCGGCGGCAACCCCGACGACTGGAACCGCGAGCACGTCTGGGCGAAGTCGCACGGGGACTTCGGCACCGCGACCGGGCCCGGCACCGACCTGCACCACCTGCGGCCGACCGACGTCTCGGTGAACTCCGCACGCGGCAGCAAGGACTTCGACATGGGCGGCTCCCCGGTCGGCGAGGCGCCGGGCAACTTCACCGACGCCGACTCCTGGGAGCCCGCCAACTTCGCCAAGGGCGACGTGGCCCGGATGATCTTCTACATGGCGGTGCGCTACGCCGGTGGTGACGGCTTCCCAGACCTTGAGGTCAACAACAGCGTCAACAACGGAACCAACCCCTTCATGGGCAAGCTGTCGGTGCTGAAGCAGTGGAGCGAGCAGGACCCGCCGGACGCCTTCGAGAAGCGGCGCAACCAGCTCATCTTCGAGCGGTTCCAGCGCAACCGGAACCCGTTCATCGACCACCCGGAGTGGGTCGGGTCGATCTGGCCCTAGCCGATCGTCCCGCGCACGTACACCCACAGCCCGTCGATGCGCACGAAGGTGCTGTTCTCCCGCAGTTCCCCGGCACGACCGCGGACGCGGTAGCGAGCGACGAACTCGACGCTGCCCTCGGTGTGGAACACGCCGCCGCCGGTGGTGGACAGGATCTCCAGCCCGGTCCACCGCTGGCGCGGCTCGAAGTCCACAGTGGATGGGCGAGTGTCCTGGTGCCAGGTGCGCAACAGGTACGCCTCGTCGGAGACGGCGAAGGCGCTGTAGCGGGAACGCATGAGCTGTTCCGCGGTGGACGCGGCGGCCGCACCGGAGTGCAGGGCGCCGCAGCACTGGTCGTAGGACTTGTCGAGCCCGCAGGGGCAGGTCATGGCCACGCCGTGATTCTCACAGCACGCGTTGGTACACCGAGACGCACTTCGGTGAGTAGAGCGTGAACGGCTGCTGGGCGTAGTCCTCGTACCGCTCGGTCAGCCGCAGCGCCACGTTGCCCGCCAGCAGGTCCAGCTCCTCCGGCCGCGGTATCGGGGACGGCCCGCCCCAGGACGCCGGGTCGGGCAGGGCACCCTCGATGATCAGCCTGCCGTCCGCGGACAGGCGCTGGGCGGCCGCGCCGAAGCACTTCGCCCACGCGACCCGGTCGGGCAGCAGCGCGAACGTGTCGCTCGCGATCAGCACGCACCCGAACGGGGCAGTGATCGGCGGCTCGGTCATGCACCCCTCGAACACGGTGACCAGCCCTTCCGGGTCCTTGGCCCGCAGCCGGGCCAGCATCGCGGGCGAGCTGTCCACGCCGTACGCGCGCACCCCGGCCTTGGCCAGTGGGATCGCCAGCCGCCCCGTACCGACACCCAGTTCCAGCAGCACGGCCGGATCGGTCCTGGTCCGGACGAAGTCGACGAGCGTGGAGATGTCGTCCCGGCCCGAGTGCGGCCGGTCGCAGGCCCGCGCGTACGCCTCGCCGGGGCCGGTTCTGCTGGACAACCGCTCTCCTCGTTCGTCGCGTTACTGATCTTGATCGTGGCGTCCCGGCCGCACTGTTGACAATTCCCCGTCACTGGATAGTGGTCACCTCGCTGAGTCCTCCGTCACACGTGGTTAGCTCGGGCCATGGTGCGGCGCAGTGCGGGAGTCCTGGTGTTTCGCGGGGTCGGGGAGCGGACCGAGGTGCTGCTCGGCCACATGGGCGGCCCCTTCTGGGCGCGCCGGGACGCGGGCGCGTGGTCGCTGCCCAAGGGCGAGTACGACGAGGACGAGGAGCCGGAGGCGGCCGCCCGGCGCGAGTTCGCCGAGGAGCTGGGGCTGCCCGTTCCGGACGGCGAGCTGATCGAGCTGGGCGAGGTCCGCCAGTCCGGCGGCAAGTACGTCACCGCGTGGGCGGTGCGCGGTGACCTGGACCCCGCCGACGTCGTTCCCGGCACGTTCACCATGGAGTGGCCGAAGGGCTCCGGCGCCCTGCGGGAGTTCCCGGAGGTCGACCGCGTCGCCTGGTTCCCCCTCGCCGAGGCCAGGGAGAAAATCGTTGCCGGGCAACGGGTTTTCCTGGAGCGCCTGGAGCAGGCCCAGGGCGGGGTCTGATAGGAACGTGGCCCGCCCGCTCTTGGAGGAGAAGATGACCGACTGCGTTGTCGACGCCCGCGGTGACGAGGTCGCCGTCTGGCACGTGCACACCGGCTTCGACACCGGGATGCCCCGGCTGACCGGCGCGTGGGTGCTGCCGGTCAGCGAGGTCGCCAAGATCGGCCTGCTGGTCCGCGGCCGCCGCGTGCTGGCGACGGCGGCGGGGGAGAAGGCCCTGCGCCGGCTCGGTGTGCAGGTCGAGGCGCACATCGACCCGGACGCCACGCTCAAGGGCTTCGCGGCGCTGTGCGAGGAACTGCAGGCGGTCTACGACGCGCTGGAGAAGAAGCCCAAGCAGCCGGCCTGGCCCGCTCTGCCCGAGCCGCTGGACATGGGCGAGCTCGGCGCGGAGCCCGCGCTGACCGTGGCCAGGTGGCTGGAGCGGATGGCCATCGTGTGGGAGGAGATCGAGGGCGAGCGCGCCATCCGCAAGTACCTGCCCCACGGCCGGGAGCGCCGTCCGATCGCGATCGCGGTGCGCGCGGCCGCGTGAGGTCTCCCCAGGAGCGGGCGATCGCCTTCGTGGCGGAGCGCTCCGTCGGAACCCCGATCGCCGCCGACCTGCGGGTGAACCTGCACCTGCACCCCGAGCGGGCCCTGGAAAGCATCGTCCGGGACGGGACCTACCGCTCGCAGTTCGAGACCGGGACCAGCAACGGTGGCTTGACCGCTCACCCCGGCGGGGACCGCTGGCGGTGGGAGAGCCGTATTTTCGGTGCGGCGTATGACGATGCGCCACCGGCGGAACGGCCGAAGTACGGGGCGCTGAACTTCCGGCGGAGGGCGGCGGGGGCCGCGGTGCGCTTCGGTTCCGCGCACTTCCGGCTGTCGTGGGAGACCATGCGCCGCACCACGTTCTGCTACCCGGACAGCGTCTTCGAGCCGGTGGACTTCGGCGTTGCCGAGCGAATGTCCTTGGTGGAGAAGGCGAACGCCGATTCTCAGGACCTGCTCGACGACTACGTGGAGGCGCACGTCCACGGCGCGGTCACTGTCGGCACCGATGTCGAAGCCCTCGTGCTGGACCCTTGCTTCCGAGGTACCGAGGTCGAACGCCTCGCCGCGGAACTGCCCTGCCCGGTGGAGTGGCACCACGGGTTCCGCCTCGGCGTCGACGTTCTCCGCGCGCACGCCGACTACCGGGGCCCGGACGTGGTCGAACTCGGGGAGTCCTTGGCGCGCAACGGATACATCGACGCCCGCGTGATCGGAGAAGCTGCTCGAACCGGGCAGTACGACCCGCAGCGCCTGAAGCGCCTGTGGCACTGCACCGCTCGCTTCGGCTACTCCTGGTTCAGCGCGTAACGCGTCCCGTCCCGGTCCTCGAAAGCGACCACCAGCCTGACGGCTGCTTCACCGGTGGCTGAGGGAAGCGCGCGCCGCGCTCGGTCAGCTACGGCCGTACCCCGCCCGAGGTCTGAGCCTCGACAACACCCCACCACAGGTGATCGCGCGCCCGGGTCGCTGCGACGAGGTGCTGCCTGCCCTGCAGGTCCTCATCGTTGTCCACTGCGGACTGTGCGAAATGGACGGCCAGAACAGCTTGGAAGTCAACACCTTTGGCCCGGTGGACCGTCCCGACCTTCAGCTTGCCGTTGGGCTCGCCGTCGTAGAACTCCAGGTCCTGGTACGGGATCTTCGCCTTGTTCAGCACCGCCTTGCACTGCTTGAGCTCGTTGTGCTGGAACACGATCAGGGCCGCGTTCCCCACGGGCACCGGCAGCTCGCGGATCGCGTCCGTCAGCGCCTCGGCGAGTTCCTTCTCCGATCCGCGCCAGGACCGCGTCGTGCCACCCGGGTTTGCGGACTCGACATCGCGGAGCGCCACACCGGCGGCGCCGTCCAGGTCGTCCACGCGGTTCTTCGCGTCGAAGCGCTGGGCGAAGCTCAGCACCTCTGCCCGGTTGCGGTAGTTCACCCGCAGCACCTCGCCGCGTCCCTGGATGGGGATTCCCGCGTCGGACAACCGCCAGCCGCCGGGATACACCTGCTGCTGCCCGTCCCCGACCAGCAGCAAATTATCCCCTGCCAGCGTGCTCAGCATGCGCAGACCGTTGAGCGTGATGTCCTGGACCTCGTCGACGACGACCGCTGAATAGGGCTCGCTCAGCGGCTCCCGCCGCAGTTCGGCCAAGGCCAGGTCAATGATGTCGTTGTAGTCGTGCAGGCGCTTCTCGGCCAGATTTCGCTGGTATGTCTCATAAAGCCGCCACACGAGCTTCTTCTGGCCGGCGGTGAGCCCGATGCCGCGTCCGGTCCGGCTCGCCTTGACGTAGTCGTCGAAGGTGGTCAGCCCCTTGCCTTTGATCACCCTGTCGATCTCGTTCTGCCAGTACACCGCGATCGGCTCCACGGACTCCAACGAGGCGCGATGCGCTTGCCACGCCTTGCTGAACGCCGTGTCGACCTGTCCGCGATCGACGTTCACCCCCGTACCCCGCCGTTCCAGGAATCCGCGCACCCACGCGTGCAGATGCGTGAACTCCACGCGGTCCGCGAGTTCCGGAGCGAGCCTGCGAAACGTGGTGCGGTGCACCAAAGGCAGCGAACGGACGAAAGTCGTGAACAACAGCGGTCCGGTGGAGCGCCTCGCCAGATATCGCAACCTGTGCAACGCCACCACGGTCTTGCCCGTTCCCGCCGGCCCGCTGATACGGGCCGGGCCGTTGTAGTTGCGCGTGACCACGGCTTGCTGATGGGGGTGGAGGAACGTCATCCAGGATTCGAACGAGCTCTCCTGCGCCGCCGCCAGGTGGTCTTCTTCGAGGTCCGCCACGTCGAGCAGGCCGACCTGTTCGGGGGTGCGCTCCGGTGGTCGCACGCGCAGTTCCGCATATCCCGCAAGGCGTTTGGCTGCTTGCTCGGCGATCGAGTCGACTTGGCGGCGGTTCAAGTGCACGGCGTCGCGCTGAAACAGCTTGGGCAGGTTCTCCGCGGTCAAGGAACGGAACAGGCCGTCGTTGCTGACCGGCGCGGAGTTCCCGCCCGGCCTGATCAACACGAGGTTGACCGCGCTGCGCGCGAGGACCTGCCCGTGCGGGCCGTGGATGCCGGCACACCGCGCTTCCGCGTGCCGAAGAAGCGCTTGTGCCGTTGTCTCGTCCGGGGGTGCCTCACTGACCACGATGGCGGAAACACCGTTGGGACCGACCAGGAAGGCATCCGCACCCGCACGTCCGGAGTCCTCGCGGAGGAAGAGGCGCCAGCCCTCCGCCGTTGTCGCGAGCAACGCCACGAAGATCTGGCGGTACGCCGGGCGCAGGTGGGGAAACTCGGCCGAGAGAACCGCGCTCGCCTTCTGCTCCACCTGCCGCCGTGCCTGGTTGGTCAGGGCCATGTCCAGCACGTTAGGCAGCGCCGCCGGCGGCACGGACGGAAATGACGGCCAGTCATCCGGAAGTCGCACTCGGTGTAGGGGAACAGCCTGAGGAATAGCCCGGCAATGGGGTTGACTCAAGGACGCGGCAGGTACGAGGAGACGTCCGCGAGCACCTTCAGCGCCTCGCCGTGAACGTTGCCTTTGGCGGATTCCGCCTCGGCGATGGTGATCGTGGTGCCGTTGCGGCGGGATCCGTAGTGGTTCGCCGTGAACCGTATGCCCGCCATACCGAGCAGTGATCCGGCCAGCGGTGTGATGTCGCCGTTTCCGTGGATCTTGTGAAGCGTCTCGAAGCTCTCGGCCTGGTGCCGCGTGGAGAAGCGGACCCAGGCAACGGACACCACGGCGGCGTTCCCCGCGTCGTCACCGATCGCGAAAATGCGGCGCTCCAACGACTTGCACGGTGTGCGGACGAAGAACTCGCGGATGTCACCGAAGGAGTTCAGCACGCAGTTCGCGTCGCTCTTGGCGGCCTTCTTCAGCTCGCGCAGCCCCATGCGGCGCCAGGTCTGCTGCGCGTTGCCGCTCTTCGCCGCCTTCGTGCCGTCGGCCTTCTTCGCACTGATGTTGCGCAGCGCCGCCGACTCCGCCACCGACCCCAGCGATGACGCGCCACCCGCGCCGATTCCGCTGCCCCCGATGGCCAGTGCGCCCGCCACCGCGACCGCCACGACAGGTGCCGCCTTGGTGCCTGGATCCGATCCGCCTCCGGCGCCGCCGATTCTTCTCTTCGCCATGTGGTGTCAACGGAACAGGGGACTTGTCGTGACGCGGAAACGCCGACCGCTCAGGCGGATGCCAGAAGTCCCGTACCCGGACGAATCCGGGTACGGGACTTCTGGGTTCCTTACAGGCCCGCGGTGAACAGCAGGCGGTTGACGGTGCCACCGGTGGCACCGCCGTTGACCACGTTCGGGGTCGCGTTGGAGTTCAGCCAGTCGTGCACGGTGGCTGCGGGCGCGTCACCGTTCTTGGACTTGTACAGCGCGGCGACGCCCGCGACGTGCGGCGTGGCCATGGACGTGCCGCTCATCGTGCCGCTGCCACCGGTGCGCACGGTGGAGACGATGTTGCCGCCGGGCGCGTAGAGGTCGACGCACGAACCCGTGCTGGAGAAGGACGAACGGCTGTCGTTGCTGTCCGTGGACGCCACCACGGTCGCGGTCTCCACCTTGCGGGGCAGCCGGTCGCAGGAGTTGCCGCTGGTGTTGCCCGCCGAGGTGGCCAGGAAGACACCGGAGGAGATCATCTTGCGGATCGCGGTCTCCAGCGCCTCCGACGCGGTGAAGTTCCACGAGGTGTTGGCGACCGCGGGCTTCTGGGCGTTCTGGGTGACCCAGTTGATCGCATTGAGCGCCGACGTGGTGGTGGCCCCGCCGGAGCAGTTCATCATCTTCACGCCGTGCAGCCGGACACCCTTGGCGATGCCGTAGGTGTTCGAACCGATGGTGCCCGCCACGTGAGTGCCGTGACCGTGGCAGTCGGTGTTGTTGGTGTCGACGGCGTTGTAGTCGAAGGTCGCCCGCCCGCCGTAGTCGGCGTGACTGGGCGTGATGCCGGTGTCGATGATGTAGGCGTGCACGCCGGAGCCGTTCACGTTGTACGTGTAGCTCTTCGACAGCGGCCCGTTCTTCTGGTCGACCCGGTCGATGCCCCAGGACGGCGGGTTGGTCTGCGTCGCGTCGAGCGCGTCGGTGACGAGCACGTCCTGCTCGATGCTCTTCACCGCGGGGTCGCGGCGGAGCGTGCGGAGCTGGGCCGGGGTCAGCGTGGCGGAGAACCCGGTGACCGCGGAGTCGTAGACGGCGTTCGGCACGACGTTCGCCGCGGCGGCGACGCTGTGCCCGCGGGCGCCCGCCTTGGCGGGGTCGAGCAGCACGATGTAGGAGTCCTTGACCGGCTGCACGGTCGCCGACGCGGTGGTGGTGATCAGGGGCGCCTCGTGCGGCGCGGCGTTCGCCGCGGTGACGGCGAGGGCGCTGAGGGTGGCTGCGGCCGAAAGAACGGCGACGCTTCTGCTGACAGGATGCACGTGTTGGCTCCTTTGGGTCACCACGACCGCGCGTGCCCCGCCGCAGGGTTGACGAGGCATGACCATCACACGATCGTGGCGCACCCTCTAGGGTGACGAGACACGTTCATGTGGGTCAACACTGTTGTTTCAACGTCAAGAATCCTCCGTTCGGCCCTGGTGTCCCCGCCCATGTTCTGACTCAGCGTGACCACTTCCGGCGGCTTTGCGAGTGCGGCCTTCGCGGAACAGGCGCGGCGGCGACGAGAGGGGCCCCGACGTCCTTCGGGAATCTTGATCCACTTTCGCCGGCAGCGCACCGCGTCCTCAGCCTGGTCAGGCGGAGACGTCCTTGTCCGCAGGCGGGAGCCAGTCACGGGTGGGACGCGGCAGATCTCCGCTTCGCACACCGAGATCCGCCCGCGCGCACCGGTAGAACTCGTCGCGACGACGGCCGGAGATCTCGTAGATGCCGATGAACTCCTCGTGGTCGATCTGCTGCCCCCTGGCCACCCAGCTGAGCTTCCAGATCGCCTCGTGCCAGCTCCGGCCCGCGGCGACGGCCTCGGGGGAGCCGAGCAGCAGCACCGCCTCCCACTTCACGGTGCGCTCGATCTCCGCCTCCGCCAACGCGCTCAGCCCATCCTCGAGCTTGATCGGCTGCGCCCCCGCCGGGTAGCCGCGCGTCGCGGCGAGCCGGTACGACAGCTGGGCGCAGGTCTTCACGGCGTTGGCGTACTCGATGTACGCCGTCAGCCGCTTCTCGTCCCAGCGGGTCGAATGGGTTCGCCGCCACTTGCTCCGCTCGACCAGAGTGGTGGCGGCGAACGACATCACACCGCCGACGAGGACACCGACGAGCGTGATGATCTGCGGGACGGCGCTCATGCGCGCAGTCTTACAGGCCCTCAGAACTCAGCGGACGTTCTGCGGGACAGGTGGCCGAGGTGGTGCGACGTCGCCATGGCGATCCAGCGCCGTGGAGCACCCGCCCGCCCCTTTCCGCCGCGGCGGCAGCGCACCAGCTCTCGGTCACCCCACGAGTAATCACTCCCGGCGAAGTCGGGATGGTTCACCAGTTCCTCGGCGAGATCGGCGAAGGCCGTGCCGAACGGTTCTCCTTCTCGGTTCTCCTTCTCGGTCCTCCTGAGGAACGTGCCTGCGGAGAAACACGGTCCGGCCCGGAACGGTGTAGTACAGGTAGGGATTGGGAGAGCGGCTGCGGCCACCGGCGAGCGGGGGCACCGGGTGCGCGACCCCGTAGTCGCCGTATCGGATCGCGCTCTCGTTCGAAGTCTCGTTCACCGCGCGCCACATCGGCAATTCCGGCCGGTTTTGGACGGTGGTCGCGTACCCGCTGCGCGCCGAGGGGATGGAACCCGCCAGCAGCGTCGTGGCCCCCGGGCCCAGCAAGCTTTCCGTGATCACCTTCATTCGCGCCGCCAGGGTCACCTTCATGGGCTGGACGCTCTCGACGTACCCCATGTCGATCACTGCGTGCAGGCGTCCGCGCTCGACTCCGGAGTGCTGGGCCACGCGCCGGACGCGGTCGGCGAGCGCGGACGCCGGGAGATCGGTCAGCGGTAGGCGCACGACCACGTCACGCTGCTGGTTCTCCTGCAGGAGCCGCAGTGTGCGGAGATCGTCCTCGCGCGCTGCGATCGGCACAACGGGAACCAGGGCGACCTTGTCCAGCCCGGCCAAGCCGTAGTCCTCCAACTCGTGCTCGACGAGCTTCTCCAGGAACTCGAAAGGACCGCCGGGGCTTTGGCGCAAGAAGTTCGACTCGGTGAGCCGGTGGACGTCGATCCACGGCGCATGGTCCAGAGAGGCGAGCAGCGCGGTTGTTCTCACGAGATCCGCGAGCAAGCCGGAGTCCTTGGGCATGACCGAATCCAGGAGCTCGATCATGATTGTCGGCTGGGCGCTCGCGTCGCCGAGATGGCGCAGCGCTTCGAGTTCACCCTGCTTGCTTCTCAGGCAGACCACAGGTCGACGCGGTGTCACGCTTCCTCCCGAAACTCGTGCAAAGCACGAAATCGAGTGTGCGAGATCGAGTTCAACGGCAGGTCTCGTGAAGGTTTCGCCTGATGGGTTCCTGGCGGTTGCCTGAGCGGATCGTCAGTGGCCGGGGGGAGAGCGGAGGACGTTCAAACGTGCGGTCTTGTTACCGTGACCGCATGGCCAGCGAGTCCCGCGCACAGCTCCGCGACTTCCTGCGGAGCCGTCGTGCCCGGCTCGCGCCCGCGGACGTCGGCATGGTGGCCGCGGGCAGGCGCCGGACCCCCGGGCTGCGACGCGAGGAGGTCGCCGTGCTCGCCGGGGTCGGGGTGTCCTGGTACACGTGGCTCGAACAAGGGCGCGACATCACCGTCTCCGCCGAAGTGCTCGACGCGATCAGCGTGGCGCTGCGCCTGGCCGAGCCGGAACGCGTGCACCTCTACCTGCTGGCCGGCCTCAACCCGCCACGGCCGAGAGGCGCGCGCACCACGGCGGTCACCGCGGAACTCCGGCAGTTGATCGACGCGTGGTCACCGCGGCCCGCGATCCTGCACGACCGGTACTGGAACGTGTTGGCGGTCAACGACTCCACGCGGGCGGTGTTCGGCTACGACGAGAGCTCCCACAACTGCCTGGTCACGTTCTTCACGAATGCGCGCTACCGCGACGCGCAGCCGCACTGGGCTTCGATCGCGCCCGACGTCGTCGCCGCTTTCCGGGCCGACGCCGCGCGTTTCCCGGAAGACGCGGAGTTCGCTCGGCTCGTCGACGACCTCGGCGCCGTGAGCTCCGAGTTCGCCGAGTTGTGGGCGCGCCACGACGTGGGTGGGCACAGCCAGGCGGTGAAAGCGGCGCACCACCCCGAGGTGGGGGACCTGGTCTTCGACAAGACGACCATGGTGGTCGCCGACCACCCGGACTGGCGCCTGGAGCTGTTCAACCCGCGCCCCGGCACAGAGACGGCGGAGCGCGTCGAGCGGCTCCTGCGCATCCGGCTCGCTCCGCCTGCTTAACGTGGTGGTGCCACACCCCGGATAGCTTCGCCCTGTTCCAGCGGTGCACGCCGCCGCAGGCTCTGTGCCATGACACGCTTCGACAACAAGATCGCGCTCATCACCGGTGGCACGAGCGGCATGGGACTCGCCACCGCCCGGCGGCTCCTGGCCGAGGGCGCACACGTCGTCATCACCGGCCGCGACAAGGCCAGGCTCGACGCCGCGGTCGAGGACCTGGGCGGCGATCGCGTCCTCGCGGTGCGCGCGGACGTGGCCGACCTCGACGACCTCTCCGCGATGACCTCGGCGATCCAGGAGCGCTTCGGACGGTTGGACGTCGTCTTCGCCAACGCGGGCGTCGCGTCCTTCCAGCCCGTCGGCGAGGTCACCGAAGCCGAGTTCGACCGGGTCGTGGACATCAACTTCAAGGGGGTCTACTTCACCATTCAGAAGACCGTTCCGCTGCTGTCGGACAACGCCGCGATCGTGATCAACGCTTCGTGGACGCTGCACCGCGGTCTGGTCACCGGCACCCTTTATTCCGCGACCAAGGCCGCCGTGCACAACCTCGCGCACACGCTCGCCGCCGAACTCGGGCCGCGCGGGATCCGGGTGAACTCCGTGAGCCCCGGCTACATCGAGACCGCGATGTTCCACGAGGCCGTCGCCGAGGAGACCAAGCCCGCCGTCGTCGCCGAGGTGGTTTCCGGTCGCCTCGGCACGTCCGAGGACGTCGCCGACGCGGTCGCCTTCCTGGCGTCGTCGGAAGCCTCGTACGTCAACGGCCAGGACCTGATCATCGACGGCGGCCTCGTCGCCGCCATCCCCGGAGTCATGCTGTAGCCGATCGGTCTCTGCTGTCGGTCGCTGCGACGCGCGTCTGCGACGAGCCGGCGCTGTTCTGGCACGGGGCGCCCGGCCGTTTCCAGCTCGCCATGGGCGCGCAAGCAGCGTGAGAACCTGAGGTTTCAGCCCTTCCGCTCGTATCGGCAACGGCTGAACGGGATTCCAGCGGGTCATACCGGGTGCTGCTCCGGCTCCTCCGCGAACACCTCGCGGAGCCTCTTCTCCTGCTCGTCCGAGAGGTTCGTGAAGATCAGCTCCGGCCTCTCGTGCTTCTCGGCGAAGGCGTCGCTCACCTTGTCGAGCACGGCCTCCGAGCTGAGGACGAACAGGGCCGACGTGCCCGGTGTGATCTGATCCCGGATCCGTTGGATCAGCTTGTCGTCGATGCCGACATCGGACATCGCCCCGCCCAGCGCACCGGCCGCCGCGCCGATCGCCGCGCCGAGCAACGGCACGAAGAAGAGCAAGCCGAAGAGCATGCCCCAGAACGCGCCACCCAGGGCGCCGCGCCCGGCCAGGTTGTGCAGCTGCCGGGTCTTCGGTTTCCGCCTGTCCTCCTCCCAGGACACCACAGCCGCGTCGTGCACCGTGATGAGCTGTTGTTTCGCCAGTTCCGCCAAGGTGTCAGCGGCGCGGACCGCACCGTCGGCCGTGCTGAACCGCCAGATCGTCAACGTCGCCATGGGGCTGCCCTTCTCTCGGCTTGTGCTGTTCTGCCACTGGCATCACAAGCCTTCGGCGGCAACGGCACATCACCCGGCACGGGTGGAAACACGGCGTTGCCACAGCGGTGAACAGCCGCTCTGGTGGTGTTACGGGGTTACCCGGGTGCGAGTCGCCGGTGGTGAACAGGGGGAGGCCTTCAGCGATCGCGGTAGCGGCGATCATGAGGTCACTCGGCCGTAGGCTCTGGCGGCTTCGACATCGAACGCGATGAGGGTCGAACTCGTTCTCTGTTCGCTGGACGACGTCGAGCCAACGGGCGCGTTCAGCGGTTTCGTCGTAGGTGCTCTGCTCGTCGTTCCTGCGGACCTGGTGCGGCCCCGCGGAGAGTTCGGCGAGAGTGACCGCGCTGATCGTCACCTCGTCCGGTAGTTCCGCCGGGCGACCCAGCGGCGCCATCGTGCGCTGAGGCGTTCGGCCTCGCGGCGAGATGCCGGGTTGACCTAAGTTGGGTGTAAAAGTACACTCAACTCCATGGGGGAAGGTCTTTATGAGCCGGGGTCGCCGCTCCTGACAAGCGAGGATCTTCTCCGTCTTGAGGAGGTCGGCACCGTTCTGCGGCGGCAGGAGGGCCATGTCTTCATCCAGGAGGGAGAGGACACCAGCTTCGCGCTGCTGATCCGCAAGGGCCACGTCAAGGTGGTCGTCGGGGAGCCGGGTCGGATCGTGGCGGTCCGCGGTCCCGGCGACGTGGTGGGGGAGATGGCCGCGTTTCGGCGCAAGCCCCGCTCGGCGAGCGTGGTCGCCCTGGGTGAGGTCGAGGTTCTCCATCTGCCCGCATCTGCCTGGTTGGAGTTCATGTACGCCAATCCGCGGGCGATGCACGCCCAGATCTTCGCCGCCGACGAGCGCCTTGAGCAGGCGACGAAGAAGGTCGCGGAATCGGAGCTCGCCGTGGAGCAGCGGCTGGCGAAGGCCTTGGTGGAGCTGATGGGGACGGGCTTGGGAAAGCAGGTGTCCGCGGGTGTGGAGTTCCGGCTCGGCCAGGCGGATCTCGCGAGCCTCACCGGGGCGTCGCTGGACTCGGTCAAGAAGGTCATCCGCGCCTTCAAGGAGAACGGAATCCTCACCACAGGGCGGCAGTCCCTGGCAGTCCGCGACCGGGAAGCGCTCGAAGCGATCAGCTGCGGCAACCGCATAGCGACGATTTGAGGTGTGTGGATGCCCTGGAACCTGATCGGCAGTGCGGGATGGGTAGCCGCAGTGCTCGCCGCGGCGACCGTCGCCAAGCACCTGTTTCTCCTGCTGCGGCACCGGATCAGCGAGTCGTCCGAAACACGCCGCTTCATCACCGCGCTCAGGGGGAGCGCGCCCGGCGAGCGGCCGGCCATCATCCGGGCCTACAGCAAGCTCGCCAAGACCGACCGTGCTGACGAATCTCCCGTTGAGGGGAACTGACCGTGGCGACACGCCTGTCAGACAACCGCTTGATCCAGCGACTCCGCGACTTCGACCTCGACCCGGACGAGTTCGTCATTTTCGGCAGCGGTCCCTTGCTCGCGCACGGTCTGCGGGATGACGTGCCCGACCTGGACATCGTCGCCTGTGGCGAGGTGTGGCGGCGCGTGTCCGCGTGCGGCTTCCCGGCCACCGGCGACATCACCGGTGACCGCGTCTGGACCTTCTGGAACGGCCGCCTCCAGTTCTCGAACCGGTGGATATCCGAGGAGTGGGACACCCGAAGCCTGATCGATCGTGCCGATGTGATCGAAGGGCTCCGTTTCGCCCCGCTGCCCGACGTGCTGAGGTACAAGAAGGTGCTCGGGCGGCCGAAGGACTCGGTCGACATCCGGAAGCTGATGGACAGGCTGGGCGATCACGGCTCCGAGGTGGCCTGATTCCCGCAGTGGCGGAGTTCGTCGACGGGACAGCGGACGGGCCACCGGTCGGCGGCCTGTCCGTCGTGCGGCTCAGCAGCCGCGGTCGCGCCACGCGGCGAGCTTGGGGCGCTCGGCGCCGAGGGCGGAGTCGTCGCCGTGGCCGGGGTAGAACCAGGTCTCGTCGGGCAGGTGGTCGAAGATCCGCGAGGACACGTCGTCGATCAGCGACTCGAAGTCCTCGGGCGACCAGGTCTTGCCGACCCCGCCCGGGAAGTGGGGTTCGCTGTAGCGGTGAACACGACGGCAGACAGGATGCTGTCGTGGGTGGCGCGATCTGCTGGCTGGAAGTTGCGCGTTTTGTCGGTTACAACTTCCGCGTTATGCCTGTTAGCCTGTCGCCGTGGCAGGTCTGGTACAGCGCAACGCGGCACCCAGGGTGACCGAACTGCTGTCGTCGTTCCGTGTCGTGCTGCTGGGTGGGGCACGGCAAACGGGAAAGACCACGCTGGTTCGAGACCTGCTCGACCTGCCCGGGCACGCATGGTTCAGCTTTGACGACGAGGCAGTGTTGGCCCGGGCATCGGACGACCCTGTCGGGTTCGTTGAAGCATTGCCGCGACCGGCGGCGGTCGACGAGTTCCAGCGCGCGGGGCGAGGGTTTCTCCTCGCCGTGAAGCACGCGGCTGATCGAGACCGTACGCGTGGGCAGTTGTTGCTGACAGGGTCGACCAACTACCTAGCCGACCGAGGGTTGTCGGAGACGCTCGCGGGCCGTGCCGGGCGGCTGCTGCTGTGGCCACTGTCCGTGGGCGAGCGGCTCGGACTGCGAGAGACGTTCCTGGACCGACTGTTCGAGCCGACGAGTTGGCCCGGAAGGGCCGAAGCCCTGCCGCGCGCCGACCTGGTGCGGATGCTGTTGGAAGGTGGCTATCCAGAGATCGTCACCGAGGGCTTGGCCGGACGGCAGCGTCGGAACTGGTTCGAGGCGTACGTGCACGACGTCGTCTCGCGGGAGGCGCTCCGTCCCGTGGCCGAGGTCCGCCTGGAGGCAGAGTTGCGTCGGCTGCTGCGCCTCCTGGCTGCTCGTACCGGTCAGGAACTGATCGTCTCGAGCATCGCGGGTGATGCAGAAGTCGGTCGTGAGACAGCCTCGAACTACGTCACCCTGCTTGAAGCCCTCCACCTGGTGAAGTTGCTGCCAGCGTGGTCGACCAACATCACCAATAGGGCGAAGAGACGTCCCAAGGTCGTGGTCGTGGACACCGGACTCGCGGCCGACCTCTGCGGGCTTGGTGAGCAGACGTTCGCCCCGGTGGCAGACGGCACTGCGGCAGGGGCGTTGTTCGAGACCTTCGTCATCACGGAGGTTCTCAAACAGGCGACCTGGAGTGAACGGGGCGTGGACCTGTCCTACTTCCGCGACCGCGATGGAGCCGAGGTGGACCTGATCGCGGAAGATCGACGAACCGGTGAGCTGGCCGGGCTGGAGATCAAATTGACCAGCACGCCGATCGCTCGCCACGCCAAGCACTTGATGATGCTGCGGGACAGGCTGGGGAGCCGATTCACGACCGGTCTGGTTGTTCATGCCGGTTCCCAGACCCTGCCGTTGGGCGACCGCATCTGGGCGGTTCCCGTGTCTGCGCTGTGGCGGTCGGACAGCTGAGAACATCACTGCCGAGCGGGGCTGCCCGACCCCTCAGGCGGCCCCGCTCACCAAGCAACTCAGTAGCCGCGTTCGCGCCATTCGGCCAGCTTGGGCCGCTCGGCGCCGAGAGTCGAGTCGTCGCCGTGGCCGGGGTAGAACCACGTGTTGTCCGGAAGCTCGCCGAAGATCCGCGTCTCGACGTCGTCGATCAGCGACTCGAAGTCCTCGGGCGACCACGTCTTGCCGACCCCGCCCGGGAACACGGAGTCGCCACAGCGGTGAACAGCCGCTCTGGTGGCTTATGGGGTTTCGTGCGGCACCTGGGGGCGGGTGACCGGCACGACCGTCAGGAGATCCTGCAGCCCCTTGAAGTCGTCGGGGTTGGTGGTGAACAGGGGGAGGCCCTCCGCGAGCGCGGTAGCGGCGATCATGAGGTCGGTCATCCGACGCCGTGGCTTGCGTCCGGCGGAGATCACGGCCGCGGTCACTCGGCCGTAGGCCCTGGCGGCTTCGGCGTCGAACGGGATGGGGTCGAACTCGTTCTCCGCTCGCTGGAGGACGTCGAGCCGACGGGCGCGTTCTCCGTGTTCGTCGTAGGTGCTCTGCTCGTCGTTCCGGCGAACTTGGTGCGGTCCTGCCGAGAGCTCTGCGAGCGTGATCGCGCTGATCGCCATCTCGTCCGGCAGCTCTGCCGGGTCGACCCAGCGGCGCAGGATCAGGATGTTGGTGTCGAGCAGACCTTGCCGGTACGCGCTACCGCTCATAGGGGTCACCGTGGTCCTGGTCGACCGCCGCTTCCTGGTCAACGCGGAACGCCTCGATGTCCACGGGGGCCGCGTTGCGGGACACGGCAGCGAACTGCGCCCGTGACACGAAACGCCGACGTCGGCGCAATGGGATCAGCTCGCCGATCTGGTGACCGTCGCGCGTGACCGTGAAGGCGCTGCCCCCTTCGACCGCGTCCATGATCTCTTTCGACCTGCTGCGCAGATCGCGCTGCGTGATCTCGGGTTGGACGCTCATACCCGCAGTCTAGCCTTGGGGTGGCACGCTGTGCTACCCCGTGCCACACGTGGCCGTGGGCGTACTCGGGCCGATCGTGCCGGTCACCTCCGCTGGTTCGCGCACGAGGTTGTCGGGGACTGTTCCTAGCATGCGGCCCATGCCGAAGAAGCGGAAGAAACCGCGCAAGCCGAAGAGGCCCGACGCCGGTCAACCCCACAGGCCCAGCTTGCCCGACAGAATTGACCTGGCTCCGTCACTCTGGCCGGCGAGGGGGTATGGGTTTCTCCGAATGCTCCAGGCTCGGGCGGAGCGTGGTGATCCGGTGCCTGAACTGCGCGGCACGCCTCCCCCTGGGTACGCGTCAGATTTTGAACCTGAGATCGACGCTCCGCGAGCTCCGCTCCAGTCAGGTTGGTACGTCCATCATGAACTGGAGGTGCCCGTGTATGCGTGGGTCCACGACACGGTGGAGCTCGCGCGTGATTTTCCGGAAGACGTTGATCTTTGGAACAGGGGCTATGTGCCTTGTACTGTCCATTCCCTCTGGACAATGAGGCGTGGTAAGAGGTCTGAGCGAGGAGAGATATTTCACGTTAACCCAGAAAGGCTTGAAAGCTGGACGCCGATTGTAGCGCCGGACCCCGCGATTGTCGCGGCTGATCAACACGGGGTTGCGCCGCTGTACGCCACTCCAGTGGTTGGTCCACTGCCTTCTTCGATGCCTCGCCGGATCGCTGCCATCGACGTCGACTACGCCCGCGTAGGCGGCGACAACTTGCCGGAGAAGTGGGATATCGATGTTGTAGGTGTCCTGGTTGTAGAACGAGAGTCGGTGGGTGAACTCGTTGAGTTCGGCCAGTGGAAGCAAGTGGCTTTTCATGTGCTCAGGTCGACCACCATCAGTCGCTTGGCTTCGGTTGCCGAGGAAGTTGATCTCATTGTTGGGCACAACCTGTTTGACGCTGACTATCGGTGCCTTCGCACTTATGCGGACCAAGTGGACCTTGGGCCAGTGCTGGAGAAGTCAGTGGACACACTCTATTTCGCAAGGCAGATCCTGGCGGGTGGCCAGCGCAAGCCGGCTGGACTGGACCTGACATCGCTCGTCGCTCTTCATCAGCTCAGAGGTCGAAGAAAGGTTCGATCGCGAACGGCCTCGCACCGTGGGATCACCAACTTTTCGGATGCCGAGGACAGATGGTTCTACGAGCCGGTCTCTGACGACTGTGAGCGTGTGCTGGAACTGTGGCTGGATATGGTGGCCGGTGCTCGTCTGTTCGTTCCCGCCGGCGGTGATGGTCGCCCGACCGAGCGATCCCTTGACCAGGCCGAGCGACTCGGACTTGTGACGCCGCCTCTAACTGGAACTTCGTTTGCTGACTTGCTTGCGGCTCGTGGAACTGTGTATGAGTTGCCGGGAAGTGCTTCTGAAGAGTCGGCTGCGCGAATTCATCGACAGATAAATGACCTTATTGCTGCCGGAGACTACGCAAATGATCATGGTCCGATCGCGTCAACGCGGCGATGTCCCGCGCTCACGGATAAGGCTGGGAGCCAGTGCCCCAGGCTGGTTCATGGCGACGAGTCGTATTGTCGAGAACACCGGAGGTCCAGGCTGTGTCGCGGAAATCCCGCGATCGGCGATCAGTGTGATGAAGTCGTGTGCGACGAGCAATCGCATTGTCGCTGGCATCGTCGTACCGCTCTCTACGTTGCGTCAGGAACCAGGATTTATGAAGACTTTCGGCATCCTGTCGAGCTTCCCGGATGGGAGCAGATGAGCATCTGGGGATTTGATGTAGGGGTGATGCGCTTCTTTGCGCAGTTGTGGCGCAATAGTGACAGTCCGGACGATGAGCCACGTCATTGGCTCCATGGAGCGGGGTCGCCCTACGGCAATATAATTGAGCTTAGGGACGCGATCTGTCAGGCAACCAGGCAAGATCGAGAGGCGGTCGACAAAGCCCTCGCTTTTCAATTGGACAGTTGACCAGGGCTGCTGCGGTCACAGTGCCTCCCGCGCCGGAGGCCGTTCGCGCACGTGTCACGGGCGCGAACGGGCTGGCTTGGACTGGAAGCACCGTGCCGGACTGAGCAAACGAACTGGTCGGGTGCTTGCGTCTGCTGCTAGTAGCCGCGTTCGCGCCATTCGGCGAGCTTGGGGCGCTCGGCTCCCAACTTAGAGTCGTCGCCGTGGCCGGGGTAGAACCACGTGTCGTCTGGAAGCTCGCCGAAGATCCGCGTCTCGACGTCGTCGATCAGCGACTCGAAGTCCTCGGGCGACCACGTCTTGCCGACCCCGCCCGGGAAAAGGCTGTCCCCGGTGAACAGGTGCGGGTGGCCGGACGGGTCGCGGTAGAGCAGGGCGATCGAGCCGGGTGTGTGCCCGCGCAGGTGGATGACCTCCAGCACGCTCGCGCCGACCTTCAGCGTGTCGCCGTGCTCGGGCAGCAGGTCGCAGGGGACCGGCAGCTCGGGGGCGTCCAGGGGGTGCGCGGCGGTCTTCGCGCCGGTGGCGCCCGCGACCGCGCCGAGGGCCTGCCAGTGGTCGCCGTGCCGGTGGGTGGTGATGATCATGCGGAGCTGCGGCCGGTCGGCGTCGTGGCCGAGCAGGTCGGACAGGCGCTCGGGGTCGTTCGCCGCGTCGATCAGCACGGCGTCGTTGGTCTGCCTGCACACCAGCAGATAAGCGTTGTTGTCCATCGGGCCGACGGACAGCTTGGTGATCGTCAACTCGTCCAGGGTGCGCCGCGCGGCGGCTCCACCTGCGTCGACATGCCCGGTGTAGGTGTCAGCTACGTCCACGGGAGCACACGGTAGCCGGTCGAGGAGGAAGCCCTCAGCTTCGCTTCAGGCGACGGCTCTACGCTTAGCCGGGTAGATCATGTTCCCCAGCCCCCAGTGAGTGCCGTGCTGAACTCGCGAACCGCCCCAGAGCGCCCCCGGCGACGGTCCGGCCGACGGATCAGCTGGGACGTGCTCCGCGTCGTGGCCATTCTCGCCGTCGTGGTGCAGCACGCCACGAACACCGGCCCGCACGACCACCCGGAGCTCGGCGGCCTGCCCTGGGCGTTCACGCTGCTGATCGGCGCGAACTCGATCCTGATCATCTCCGCGTACTTCGTCTGCGTGACGCTGGCCCGCCGCCCGCCGATCTACTTCCTCAAGCACCGCCTCGCCCGGCTGATCCCGGTGTACCTGGTGGCCGTCGTGCTCACCTTCGCCGCGATCAAGCTCGTGGCGCCCGCGGGCTGGAAAGCCGTGCAGGCCAGCGACATCCTGCCGAACATGATGCTGATGCAGCCCTGGGTCGGCGTCCCCTACATCGACTTCTCGTACTGGACGCTGACGATCCAGATCCCCGCGTTCATCGCGGCCGCGGCGCTCGCGGGCTCGGGGCTGGTGCGCGGGCGCGGCGTCCCGGTGCTCGCGTGGCTGATCATCCTGGTCCCGCTCGGGCTGCGCTGGTTCCTGGACGACCCGTTCGTCGCGCGGATCTTCGGCGCGCTCGTCCTGCACCACGCGCACTTCTTCGCGGTGGGCATCGTGATCTGGCTGTGGTCGACCAGGCGCATCGGCGTCGTCCACGCGCTGGCGTTGCTGGGGGCCTCCGCCTACGCGCAGGTCATCCAGCTCGGCCACGACATCCCGTCCTCGATCGGCGTCGGGGTCATGGTCGTCCTGATGTGCTTCGCCGCGCTCGGGCCGGACTGGGACATCGCGCCGATCCGCGCGCTCAGGAAGCCGATCAGGTGGCTGGCCGGGATCTCCTACGGCGTCTACCTGGTCAACCAGGAGCTCGGCTACATCCTGGCGCGCAGGCTCCTCGACGTCGGCGTCGGGCCGTGGCCCCGCTTCGTCCTCGTCGTCGCCGCGGCGATCACCTTCGGGTGGGTCCTGACGCGCTTCGTCGAGCAGCCGATCTACAACGCGCTCACGGCCGCGGTGCCGCCACTGCGCCGGGCGGCGCGCGTGCAGATGCTGCGCACGATGCGGCTCGCGCTCGCGGTCCGCCTCGGCTGGGCGGTCCGGACCGGTGTGGCGGGTCAGATCCAGTCGGGCAGCCTCGGCGCGTCCCCGGACAGGGCGCTCGCGTCGCCGCGCCCGGTCAACCACGCGAGCACGGTGATCGCGTCGCCGCGCACCGCACCGACGGAGGAGTCGTTGGTGTCGTTCACGATCCACTCCCGCTGAGAACCGTCGGGCAGGTCCACCCGCAGGGTGAAGGACGGCACGTCCGCCATCCCGTCGTAGTGCGCGACGGCGTCGTCGATCAGCTCCTCCTGCACCTCCTCCGGCAGATCGGCGAGGTCGAAGCCGCAGCGCAGGTCGGCGAGGTGGATCCACACCTCGCGCACCCGCAGCCAGGGGATCTCGTGACCGGTCAGCGGCCAGCCGTCACCGACGACCACCTCGGCCTGCCAGCCGGACTGCGGCATCGACCGGGCCGCCGCCATGAAGCGCTCGCACGCGGCGATCAGGTCCTCCCGCAGCAACCGCCCGGACCGGCGGGCACCCTCGTCGATGTCGGCGTCGCGGTCGGCCCGGCTCGCGTACATCGGGTGCTCGACGCCGGTCCTGGCCCACGTCACCAGGTTCAGCAACGCGTCGGCGTTGCGCGCCAGGTGTGCGATGACGTGCCCGCGGCTCCAGCCGGGAAGGGCGCTCGCGCCGCGGATCGTGCCCTCGTCGAGTCCCGCCACGGTGTCCAGCAGGCGCTCGGTCGCGTGCTCCAGCGCGGAAAGGCCATCGATTGCGCGCTCGGTGGCTTCCTCGGCGCTCATCCGCGGCCTGGGAACTCTGGCCCGTACGGCGCGGTTCCGCGATCCGGTCTCGGTGCCTGCCATGGCGTTCCTCCCCGCTGGAAGGTGCTCGGATGGAATCAGCAAGCCTAGGTGGGACTTCCCCGTTCGGGTACCACCCGATCGTGGATGCTGTCTGATTTGTCCGTCCCACGGACTGGAAGTCCGGACTATCGGAGCCGACCTCCGCGTTCAATGCTGGTGCCAGTCGGTCCCGAGCCCGCGGAGGCGCCCGTGAGCAGCGAAGAAGCACCGAAGACCCGCTTGCGGGGTCGAGCACCGGCACTGTCCACCCCGGACACGGGACACCGCAGGCGCGGGCTCGTCGCCGCGTCCATCGGCAACGGCCTCGAATGGTTCGACTGGAACGCTCCCGGTATCCAACGACCTGCGGATTTGCCAATCCGAGTGAGGTTGAGCAGATGTGAGTCCGGATGAGCGTTGACGCAGCTCAGGCTAGCTTTTGGGCTTGGTCCGACTGAGCGTCTGTGAGTGCCTTTGAGTCCGGCTCTGTCCCAGATGCGTCCCTGGCTGTCCCAGGCACCAGCTGCAGCTGTACGGCGTCATGATCTCCAAGTGCCGCAACGATTCTGGCGCGTGCCGCTGGTGTCCTCTGCGTATAGACCATCGTCTGTTCGAGGGTGGCGTGGCCCATGAGCCGGGCGATCTCGTACGGGTCCACGCCAGCTTCGGCCAGCGTGGTCGCGTAGCCCCGGCGAGCACCGTAAGGAGGGATGTGGGGCAGCTTGGCGCGCCTCCAGGCATAGCGAAGGACGTTCTCAAACGTGCGGTTGCTCAGAGGGAGACCCGTTCTCGGAGTCCGAAAGAGCACGTCGGACTTGCAGGGATTTCCTGGGCGATGTGGGATACCGCATCCACTGCGGGCAGGATTCTCTTCAATCCAGAGGCGTGCCATGTCAACAACGTGCCCTGGAAGTGGAACTTCGCGAGCTTCTTCATCCTTCGGATATTCCTTGATGTATCGAAGGACTTCCTCGCGTACGCCCTCTTTGCGCGGCAGGTAAACGAACACGTCTCGGATATTCAGCCAACCGTCCTTGAGGTTGATGCTGTGTCTGTGTAGCCCGCCGAACTCTCCGGGGCGCATTCCTGTGTTGAAGCACATTTCAAGCGCGAATCGGTAAGAGGGTGTGATGTGCGGGTAGAGATCATCTAGGTCGCTGCGCATCATCGTCGGCTTTGATCGTACGGTCCTCAGCTTCGGCAGCTTGATGTCTACGCATGGAGTTCCGGAAAGGACTCCGTACTTGACTGCTGCCAGAAGTGAAGCTCTAAAGACGCCGTAGATGCGGGAAACTGTCTTAGGGGCGTACTTCGCCGCAAGCTTGTCTACCCACATCTGCACAGGATTTCGAAGGATCTTGTTTAGCTCGGTGTCCTCCCAGGCTGGCAGTAGGTGGGTCTGCACGATGGACATCTCGCTGTCGAGCGTCACAGGTTCGACTGTGCGAATCTCCCACCAGACGTCAAGGCACCATGCTCCCCATTTCGTCGACGCGGGAAGGGTGCCTTCTAGGGTAGCTGCCTGACGTCTGACTTTGCTTTCTTCTTCGCCTGCGCGGGCAAGGGCGTCAGACTTGCGCTCGTAGTATGGAGCCTTTGAATGCTGCTTCCTGCCTTGTGCATCTCGCCAAACGGCTCGGAATTTCTTTGGCCCCATTTTCTCGGCACTGGGCATAGGGGTATCCCCTTCAGGAGGTGCTGCAAAGATGCGCGGCAGAGTTGATCGAGAGCGCTAGATCAACGTTAGGTCTGCCAAACTTGGTGCTGTACCGCTTCGTACAGCCCTGGTAATGATCGCCGCGAGCGTCCGCTCAGGGATTCGGGGATCAACCACCAACGTGATCTGCTCGGCGGAGGCGATGCAGTACGCGTCGGGGTTCGGCAACTGTACCGACAGGACCGTGATCGGTTGCATATGCGCCCCCCTTTAGTGCTCTGGGACGGGCGACGCTACGTCTGACTAGTTGAGATCTGCACCACTCAACGGTTTGTTCACTCCGACGGCCTAGTCAGTGTCACTGCGGCGCATCGTTTTCGCCGTCATCGTCGAGACCTGTAACGCGCGCCTTAGGCGTTTGCGCTGCGTCGATTGCACGAAGGTGCGCGCGCACTACGTCCATCAGGGCGTCGATCTGCTCCGGGGAGCGGTCACCTGTTAGCGCCAGCCACGTCTCGACGTCGGGGCGGTGTGTCTCGACATCGACCCGGCGGAACCCCAGCGACACATCGGCCGCGGCGAGGATGCGTCCCTCGGGTACGCCGAGGGCGACCGCCAGGGCCCGGATCGTCTCGGGCTTGGGGTACTCCGCGAGCGGCCGCCTGGCCATCTGGTTGATCGCTGATGCGGTCAGTTCCAGGCCCTGCTTGCGGGCGCGGTCGGCGAGTCGTTGGTAGCTGAGTTCCAGCTCGTCTTTGCGTGCGGTGATCAGCTCGCTCAGGTTCACGCACACCCCCTTGAGGCTCGGCCCGTCAAATGAGGGTAGCGGCCGCATCAATACCGACTTGGCAACAGCGCGTTGACGTGCTGCTGTCAGCGGCCTACGGTCTGCCTGTCGTCAAATCGCTGTCAGCACTATGCGGACAGCAGTTAAGCGGACGGGAGGACCACGAGCGTGAAGGCCCCACTCGTCGTGCTTCGGAGCCCAGAGGACCTGGTCAAGGCGCTTGCCGATTGCGGCATGCGGCAGCAACGACTGGCCGACGCCGCGAACACGTCACGACAGCGCATTCATCAGCTGTGCAAGGGCCACGCGCCGAGGACCAGCACCGCGCTGGCCGACCGGATTGAGAAGGCGCTTGGCCGGCCGCGCGGGTCGCTGTTCGTCCACGTGCAGCAAGGGGAGGAGTCCAGCGATGTCCGTTGAGTCGCCATGGATGACGGTCGCCGAAGTCGCGGCGTACAGCCGTCACCACTTCCAGACCGTGCTCACCGCCCTTCGCACCAACGAGCTGGAGGGCAAGCAGCGCGCAGCGAACTGCACGTGGCGGGTCCACCGCGACGCCGTGGACCGCTGGATGTCGGGCGAGAAGCCCAAGCCGCGCAGGCTCCGCCGCGCTTCCTGATTCCCCGGTCCGGCCGCGACTTCCCCGGTGGCCGGGCCGGGGGTTCCACCCCCGAAAGAGATGCGGACCGGGGCTGCGGGAACAGCCACCGGTCCGCCACCCGGAGAAGGGACCTCTCCAGATGTTGAACACGGACTCTAGCCCCCGGCTCACGCAGCTGCTGGAGGAGATCGGCGAGTCCGCGGACGCCTGGCTGGCGTGCGCGGATGGCTGGTACTCCACCACGCCCGGCCCGGTTGACCCGACCGAGCAGTACCTGGTGGTGCTCGGGTGAGCCGCCGCCTGGCCGGGAACTCCGGCGCCCCCGCGAAGACCACCACTCACGTCATCCGTGTCATCCGCCCCGGGCTGTGGGGCTCGGCGACCGACCGCCAGCTGGCGGTCGCGCTGCTGCTCGTCATCGCTGTCCCGGCCGGGGTGTGGCTGTGGTCGCTGTGGGTGGTGCAGCCGTGATCAAGCCCTACAGCCGCCGCATGTCCTTCTGGCAGGCCGCCGTGATGTTGATCGGCGTTCTCGTCTGCCTCGTCGTTCTCGCCCTCGGTTCTGCCGCACAGCAAGGGAGTCTGTGATGTCTGACGCTGCCGGGATCAAGGCCGGGTTGAGTGCCGTGCTCAGCCACGCGCACGTCAACAACCTGGCCGACGGGATCTACGACGTTTGCCTTGGCTGGGGTAACCAACCGCCCCGGGTGACGCTGGACTTCCTCGAAGACCAGGACGGAAGCCGGGCCGTCGAGCAGTTGGAGCGCTGGGCGTGGTCGATGACCGGCGTGGATCACATCGTCGTCACCCGCGCGCCCCGGTCCGGCTCGCCTGACTACGCGCGGCTGAAGATCACGGGCGAGGTGATCGCTGGTTCGGCGGTTCAGGTGTATTGCACCTACGAGGGCGAGCGCGTGGAGGAGCTGCTGGCCGCTGTCGAGGACAAGAAGCTGGACCTCGGCGTGTTCGCTCGCATCATCGCGGGCAAGGGCGACCCCACCGCGCGCCCGACCGCCGAGCAGGCGTCGGTCGGCGACGAGGCCGTCTGGGAGCCCGGACAGGTCGTGTCCATCCTCGGTCGCAGGTACGTGGTTGACCGCGTCGTCCCGTGCCCCACGTGCGACCAGCTTCGCCCCGTGACGGAGACCGGCTGGTTCTTTTCCCACGGCTCCGGTTATGACGAGAACCACCGCTGCTTCGACCTTCCCACCGGACCGGCCGACGCCTCGGTCGGCCCGGCCGCCTCGTCGGCGGTGACCGCGTGATCGCGGGCGAGCCGGGCCGCTGCGCTCCGGCCGGGCTGGTGTGCGCGGTCCCGGACATCGTCGAGGGCGAGGACTGGCGGAGCCGGTTCACCTCGGCGTGGGTGAACGTGGCGGAGCACCAGGAGGGCCACGAGGTCGAGGCGATCTCGCTCGCGGAGCCGTCGCCGACCACGCCGACGCTGTGCGGTTACGCCACCGTCGACGGTGTCCGCTACGAGATCCACTACTCCCGCTCCGGCCGCGACACCGTGCGCACGGAGTGGGACCTGCTGCCCACCACCTCCGGCGTGGAGTACCTGCCGGTGCGCGTGGAGAAGCGGTGGATCGGCGGACCGTGCCTGTACTCCATCGCCCTGGCGCCCGTGCCCGCCGCCGACGAGCCCAGACAGCGCCTGGCCGAGGGCGAGCACGCCGACGACTGCGACCTGACCTGCACCGCCGAGGGCCAGATCCCTTGCTGGGTCTACGAAATCGCGCCCACCGAGGAGGCCGACCGTGGCTGAGCAGACCGAGTTCGAGTTCGAGCTGGACGGCTCGGCGTGCTGCGGGGCGGCCGAGTTCGACGAGTGCGAGTGCGCCGAACTGGACGCGTGCGACGGCTCCCCGATGTGCTGGGCGGAGGTGCACTCCGACGGCTGCGCCGCTGAAGACGGCAGGACCTACATCGTGCTGCCGGGCTACGGCTGGGTGCCGGTGGAGGACGTGGAGCTACCCGAGCTGGAGCCGATCCGCACCGCGCCCGCGCGGCCGCTGTTCGTCGCGCCGCAGCCGATCACGGCGGGTGGTGCGTGATGTACGAGACCCGCGCCTACGACGACGAGCACGGCGACCCGGTGGTGGTGGTCGTGGTCTCCGGCACGCATGACGTGTCCCGCTTCGTCAACGCGCTCAACGGTTCCAGCCCGACCGTCGAGCAGGTCAGCGCCGGGCGGAAGCTGCTGCGCCAGGTTCGCCGACACAACGGCGGCCGCGCCGCGCTGGACCTCCTCCGCGCGCACGGCGGCCCCGACTTCACGGAGGAGGTCGACCGTGGCTGAGCCGCGCAGGTTTGGTGATCCGCTCTCGGACCGTGAGGTCGAGGTGTTGGACCTGGTGATCGAGGGGCTGTCCAACGGCGAGATCGGGAAGAAGCTGTTCCTGGCTGAGGACACGGTGAAGACCCACGTGCACCGAGTGTTGTGCAAGCTCGGCGCCCGGACCCGCGCGCATGCCGTGGCCATCGCGTTTCAGCGCGGCCTGGTGTCCCCCTCGGGCGCTCAGTCCGGGGACGGACGTGGCTACTACCGGCACCGCGCTGGGCCGACCGAGAAGCACACCGGGGTGTCGATCCGAGCACTGCTCGGCGGCTTCGACTACTACGCCGGGATCGGCCCGGCGGTGCGGTTCGGCATGACCACGGCCGAGGCATGGGCGTTGCACGCGTGCCTGTCGGCCGCGCTGAACGCCACCTCGCAATGCCCGCAGTGGCTCGGCCAGCCGGTGGTGTCCTGATGACCGCGCTGACGCTGACGATCGGGCAGGTGCAGCTGCTGCACTGCCTGGCCGAGGGCTGGGACACCGCCGGGATCGCCGAAATTCTCCAGTGCTCCGACGCTGCGGCAGTGGCGCACCTGGATGAGCTGTTCGCCGCGCTCGGCGCCAAGAACAGGGCACACGCCGTGGCGCTGGCCTACTCCCGTGGCTACCTGACCACGGCTACCGATCTGCCCGGGGTCCTGGCGGACGTCGCTGTGGAGCGTCGCCGCCAGGACCTGAAGTGGGGCCAGCAGGACCACCCGGACGGCACCGGCGGTGCGCACGCGGCCGCGGCTGTCCGGCGTGTGCAGGCGATCAACGCCCGCCGCGCCGAGCTGGGGATGTTGACCTTCGCCGACATCTTGGTGGAGGAGGTGACGGAGGCGCTGGCCGAGACCGACCCCGTGCTGCTGCGCGCCGAGCTGGTGCAGGTCGCTGCCTCCGCCGTGCTGTGGATCGAGGCCAACGACCGGCGCCTGGCCACCGCCATCGAGCACCACACGGAGGAGGTTCCCCGTGGCTGACACCACCACGCCGGAATGGGCGGAGCTGGCGCACGCCGCGTTCGCTGCGATGTGCTCGGGCATACCCAGGGCTGCCTCGGCGTGCTTGACGGTGATCGAGGAGACCCTGAGCGCGGAGGTCTTCCCGGAGGTGATCTCCGCGTGGATCGACATGGCGGAGTCGGTGATGCCGCCTCCCTCGGAGGACGGGGTGCGCCTGGCCCTGCAGGACGCCGCGACCGCGGCCCTGGTCGAGGTCGATGTGGTGGAGCGAGCGCAGCGTCTGGCCGCGTGGCTGTTCGCCGCGCGCCGCGCCGGGGACTCCTGCACGGAGGCGATCCTGCTGGCGAGCGCGACCGACCCGGCCGACCAAGGGGCGCTCGTGGTGGCGGTGTTGCAGCTGTGCGTGGCCACGTGGGCGCGCCACCGCCAGGTCACCCCGGACGAGCGCGACAAGCGGATCACCGCGCTGGAGCAGGCTCTGGTGCTGCGCAACGGCACGATCGAGCAGTTGCGCCGCCGACTGCGGGAGAAGCCGAGCGCGGCGTACACGTGGCGCGGCAGGGACGTGCTGATGGTGCGCCCGCACCCGTCGGAGCCGATGGCCTACGTCGAGGCCGCCAGGACCGGGCACCGGTTCTGGGTGGACTCCTGCGAGCTGACGGAAGTGCCGGTCGACGAGCCGTTGGCCACGGACCCCGTCCCTTACGCCCCAACGGCTCCAGGCGCCGAGCAGGAGGTGGCGACGTGGCCGACGAGTTCGTGACGTTCGAGTCGCTGCACTGGCGCAAGATCCACGTCCTGCCGGGCGCGGTCATGCGCGATGAGATCGGCCGCCAGGTCGAGCCCGGGATCTACCTCCGAGGCGATGACTGCACGCGGCACCTCGTCCTGCTGATCCACATCCCCGAGGACCTGGAGTTGCCACCGGAGCAGGAAGCGGAACGGACGCTGCGGTGGCTGCGCACCGGCGAGGTGGACGGCACGGTGGACGATGCGGGGGCAGCATGAAGCGCCGCGCACCGTTGCGCCGCACGGCGGGCCCGCGGAGGCAGAAGCCTCTGCGGGCCCGCCGCGTGCACCGTGTCGTCGCCGGACACGGACAGACACATGTCGCGGAGGCGTTGCGGCGCCTGGTGTTCGCCCGTGATGAGGGCCAGTGCCAGCTGTGCGGCACCGGGTGCACGCCGCTGACCCTTCAGCACCGCGCGCCGCGGGGCATGGGCGGCTCCCGGCACCGCAACACCGCCGAGAACCTGATCGTGCTGTGCGGTGACGGCACCACCGGCTGTCACGGCCGGGTCGAGCACAACCGCGACTGGGCGCGCGCCCGCGGCTTCCTGGTGCCGATGGGCATCGACCCCGCCGACTGGCCGGTCTTCCGCTTCCTGGACCGCTGGGAACAGCCCTCCGCCGACGGCTGGGCGCCCGCTGCCCGTGCTGACGGCCAGCTGCTCCCCGACGACGAGAAGGGGGCACGATGACGCCTCCGCACGACCATGACGAGGTCGAGCTGCTGCCTGCGTCCCGCTTCGAGTGGGAGCGGATCATCCGGCGCGCTCGTCTCACCAAGCCGGTGAAGCTGGTGGCGCTGCTGCTGGCCACCTACGCCGATCCGGACGGCACTCGCGTGCGGCCCGGGGTGGAGCTGCTGTGCCTGGACACCGGCGACGGTGACCGCCAGGTGCGCCGCATCATCAAGGCACTGGCCGCGCACGGCCTGGTCGAGCTGGTGCGCCGCGGTGGCGGCCGGGGCGGTCGGGGTACCGCGGCGGAATACCGGCTGACCCTGCCGAGCAACCTCCTGGAGCGGGGCCTGCTCCGTGACCTCACCCCCGCCGAGGGCGATTCACCGGACATCCAGATGTCCGCTCAATCCCCTGAGCCTGCAACCGAATCACCGGACATCCAGATGTCCGATGGAAGCCCACCGTCCCCTGTGGACAACTCCGAACGACCGGACATCCAGGTGTCCGCTCAAACCGAGACGCCCCAACCGAATGACCGGACATCTGACGCTGTTACGGAACGATTGACCGGACATTCCGAGCCGATTGACCGGACATCTGGATGTCCGACTACCAGCCACAGACCAACCACGGAAGAGACCAACGACTACTCACCGCCCAGCGCAACCACAGAGCGCGTGAGGGTCGGTGAACCGCTGGATTCATCGCCGGTCGGGAAGTGCGAACATGGCTTCACCTCCGGGACTCGGCCCGACGGCACCCCGTCGTGCGCGTTCTGCCGCCGCGCCGCTGTGGTGGTCGTCGACTTCGCCGCCCGTCGCGCCGTCGGGGGTGGCTGACCATGGTCCGCAAGCGTCCGAACCGGCGCCCGCCCGCCCTGTTCGAGCCCACCCCCGACGGCCGCCTGGTCGAGTCCGCCGAGATCCACGTCAACCCCCGCATCGTGGCGTGCCCGGTGTGCCGAGCCCGGCCGCAGCAGCCCTGCACGCAGCGAGTCCGGCGCGGCCGCGGCTGGCGCACGATGACCGGCTACCACGACTCGCGCACTGAGCTGGCCGAGCAGGGCGGACAGGGCGATGCCCGGTGACCGCCGCGAGCCGCGCTACTGCCGCGAGTGCGACCGCCCACTGGGCGGCACCGGCACCAACACCACGCACATGTGGTGCGACCCCGACCCCGTCACGGTCGCCGAGCGCCAGGCCCTGCTCGACGCCGAGCACGCCGAGCGCCAGGCCGCCGAGACCGCCGCAGCCCTGGCGGCACACCGCGCCGACCGGCGCACCCGATCCCACCGCGCCGCGCTCCGGCGCCGCTGACCGAAGGAGGCCCGCGTGGAGGGCTGCATCGTGACCGTGATCTGGACGCTCGCCGCGGTGTTCGCCGCGAAGGACGTCATTGCCGCGTCGGCCGCCGCCGCCGACGGCGACCTGGCGAAGACCGCCTGGTACCTGGGGTTGGCGCTCGCCCAGGCCGCTCTGTTCGCCGTGTACCTGCGCGCCCGCCGTACCCCGGACGCGCCGACCACTGGGGAGGGCCGATGAGCACTCAAGACCCCGCAGCGTTCGAAACGAGCACGTCGGCGCTCGGCTCGCGCACATTGATCGAGCAGCGCATGGCCGCTGTGGACATCGACGCGGTGCGCCGGTACGTCGCCAGCAACTCCACCGACGCCGAAGACTGCCGGACGCTGCTGGACATGCTGGGCCTGCTGCCCGCCTCCGCCTCGGCCAGCTCGACGCGGGGTGAGTGGGTGTGGCGGATGCACCGGGACGGCCGCGTGCGGCACCTGGTCGACCTCACCACCGGGACCGCGCTGTGCGGCCGCGCTCCGAGCGATGGCTGGTACGGCGCCGACACCGCGATGCAGCGCGCCCGGATCACGACGACCGCGCCGCACGGGGTGTGCATGACCCGTGCGGCCGACGAGGGCATCAAGCTGCCGGAGATCGGAGCCGCCGCGTGATCACCAACCGCTGCCAGTGCGGACGCGCGATCACCGACGACTCTCCGTCGCCGGACCACTGCTCGGATGGCTGCGCCCGCAACTGGGCTGCCCGCGTCTACCAGGTCCCGGGCCTATGGCCGCCTCCGAGCACGCGGCAGCCCGAGCCGGTTCGGTCGGCTGCCCCGGTCACCGCCGCGCGGGACGCGCCTGTGGTCCGCGGCCGCGCCCGCTCGTTCTGCGACCTGCTGAGGCGTTACGGCCTCCCGATCCCGCGGGGGCGCTCGTGACCGACACCGACCTGGACACCGTCGAGCAGGCCGCGTGCACATGCGCCTGCCACCTCGGCGGCACGCGGCCCACGTGCTCGTTGCCTGGGGGCTGCGCGACCCTGCACCAGGAGCACAGCGACCCCCGCGAACTCCGGCGGCTGCACGCCGACCTGCGGGCCGCGGTTGCCCGGCTGACCGAGCCCGCCGAGCACACCGTGTACCGCGACAACGGCACCCGCGAGATCGCGTCGGTTCCGTCGCTGCTGGCCCAGCTTGAGGCGTCGCTGCTGCACGGCGCTGAACGTCGTGCCAGCTCCGGCGGCGGCAGCAGGATGCCCCTCAACGTCGGCGCGGTGCAGCTGCTCGCCGAGATCCAGGCCGGTGTCACCGACCTGGCAGCACAGGCTCGCGTCCGGCTCACCCCGGGCGAGACCGTGTCCGCGCGCCTGACCGCGGTCACCTCAGTGATCGGCGGTTGGATCTCCGCCGAGGCGATCCGCCCAGTCGTCACCGGCCTGGAGGCATGGGCACGCGCGATTAACGAACTGCTGGACCCGCCCCGACGTATGCACCTGGACGCGGCCTGCCCGGTATGCGAAGCGCGGATCGTGCACCAGTACGACCTCGCAGGCGACATCGTGCGCTTGCCCGCGCTCCAGGTTTCCATCCACGGCTGCGTCTGCCTGGCCTGCCAGACCTCATGGCACGGCCCCGGCCTGAAGCACCTTGCGGCCCTAATCGACCAGCCCGCCATCGAGGAGCCCGACCATGCCGACACCGAAGACCAGCGCGAGCAACCAGCGCATGGCCAGTGACGCGCTCACCCTCACCGAGGAGGGCAGCCTGACCGTCGACACCGCCCACGGCCCGGTCGTCGAGCTGTTCGCCTACCCCGAGCTGTACGCCCAGCTCGCCGAGCTGATCATCGATCACGACATGGCCGTGCCGAACTGGCACGGCGGCGCGGTGATGGAGCTCCGCCTTCGCGCGGCGAAACCGTGCGCGCCCTCATGCCGGTGCGCTGCCGATGACGACGCGCCGCCGGAGTCTTGAGTGGACAGACGCCCGTGATCGATCGCATACTGGCCGCACTTGGGTGAACTCTGCCCACAGGACCACATCAAGGCCCCGTGCTCCCGCTGGAGCCCGGGGCCTTTGTCATGCCCCGGTTCGGGGCTTCCGCACCGGGGTTCCACGGACGAGAGGGCGACTCGTCGTGACACCCACCTTCACCTTGCACCGCGGCGATTCGCTGACCGTGCTGCAGTCCCTTCCCGATCACAGCGTTGACGCAGTGATCGCCGACCCTCCGTACAACTCAGGGGGCCGCACCGGCAACGAACGCCGGTCCACCTCGGCGCGCGGCAAGTACGTCTCCGGCGACGCGCAGCACGACCTGCCGGACTTCGCCGGTGACAACCGGGACCAGCGTGCCTACCTCGTGTGGCTGTCGCTGATCCTGATCGAGTGCCTGCGCATCACCCGGCCCGGCGGGCACCTGCTGGTGTTCAGCGACTGGCGCCAGGCCCCGGTCACCGCCGACGCTCTCCAGGTCGGCGGCTGGCTGTGGCAGGGCACCGTCGTGTGGCACAAGCCCGTCTCACGGCCGATGCGCGGCGGGTTCAAGGCCGCGGCCGAGTACATCCAGTGGGGCAGCAACGGACCCTTCGACCGCACACCGGAGCTGTACCTGCCGGGTGTGTTCAGCGCCTCGCAGCCCAGCGGACGGCAACGGCGGCACATCACGCAGAAGCCCGTCGACGGGCTGCTGGCCGAGCTGGTGAAGGTCTGTCCCGAGGGCGGCACCGTGCTCGACCCGTTCGCCGGGTCCGGCTCCACCGGCGTCGCCGCGGTCAGCAGTGGCCGGCACTTCGTCGGCATCGAGCTGACCGAGCACTACCACCAGGTAGCGCACGACCGCCTGACCGACGCTCAGCGCAGCGTCGCGCGCTAGCCGTGCCCGTAGGTTCGATCACGAAGGCCCCGCGCTCGGCGAGCACGGGGCCTCCGTCGTGAGCGTCAGCTGTTCGGCAGTGCCTGCTTCTCCGGCTCGGGTCGCTGCCTCGGGACGAACGCCAGCGCCAGCAACGCCGCCGCGCCGAGCGCCGCGGCGATACCGCCGAGCGTTCCCCGCGAGCCGAGTGCGTCACGGCACTGGCTGCGGTAGTCGCCCGCGGCGACACCTCGGCCGCCGGACATGGCGTCGGACAGCTTGGAGCCGAACTCGGCCAGCCGCACAGCGGAGTCGTCTGGCATCCAGGGCGAGCCGCAGCTGGTGTCCTTGCCGTTGGCCATGATCGAGCTGGGCGCCAGGCCCAGCAGAGCGCCGAGCACCAGGAGCGCGATACCGGCGATGATCACGCCGAGGCGTGCTTGTCGAGTCATGTCGCCCACGTCGCGGCTGATCAACGCAGCGTTAGCGTCCATGACCAACCTGTGATCAGGTGGAGGTGGGTCGTGGTGCTGCGCCCGTGCCTCGGAACCCGGGCCCGGATGTGCACGCGCTTGACCGAGGGCGTCCGCTGCCCCGACTGCGCACGGCAGTACGAAGCGCAGCGCACGCGAGCCAAGCGGGCCATGCGCCCGTATACCCACGCCGAGCAGCAGCGCCGCGCGGCAGCGGTGGCTGCCCACCGTGCACAGCATGGCGAGTGGTGTCCGGGCTGGGGTCCGCGTCGAGCGCACGTGGTGCAGCTGCCCAACATCCTGACCGCGGACCACGTGGTGCCGGTGGGTGCGGGTGGTGACGAGGGCGGGCGGTTGGTGGTGCGGTGCCGCGTGTGCAACTCGGCGAAGGCAGCTCGGACGTTGGGCTGACCGGCGGCAGGGCGAGGCGGTACGGGGGCGTGATCATCGTCGAAACTGTCACAGAAAGTGACAGCGAGTGATGATCAACCCCCCGGGGTAAAAGTCCTGGTCAGAGCCCTGGGCCCTGACCCGGCTAAAGGCAGGCAGGATTTGTGTACGGGTCTGGGGGTTTCCGGTCGGCAACAGGGTGACGGATCACTCACGCTGAGTGATCTGGGGTGATCGGGGGCTCGTCATGGGAGGCATGGGCCCGGTCGGCAAGTCCGACGGTGCGCGGCGCCGCCGCAACGCGGTCGTGGCGATGACGAAGCTCCCGGCGGAGGGACGCAAGGGCCGGACGCCGCGGTTCCCGCTCGGCCCGGACATCCGCACCCGCGCTGACCTGGTCGTGGCGCAGAACCGGCTGGAGACGCTGCAGGACCGGCGCCGCGAGGGCGAGACGGTCTCCGATGTCGCGATCGACCGCGCTCTGCACAAGGTGACCGTGCTGGAGCACGTCGTGGAGCTGCAGGCCGAGGCCGAGCTGGCGCTGTGGCGGGAGCTGTGGAGAACGCCGCAGGCCGTGGCGTGGGAGCGGCTGCACTGGACGCGCGAGGTCGCGCAGTACGTGCGGCACAAGGTGCTCGCCGAGAACGGCGACCTCGACGCGGCGAAGGAAGCCCGCCAGCAGGCCGACCGGCTCGGGCTGACGCCGCTCGCGATGCTGCGGCTGCGCTGGGAAGTCGTGGCCGACGAGGTCGCCGAGCAGCGCACCACCCGGACCGTGCCGGCCGCGCAGCGCAAGCGCCCGAACCTGCGGGCGGTGGACCCCGGGTAGGAGGTGGGCGGTGCCGTGGCGCGGACCGGCCGAGCCGGGCGAGTTCCCCACCCTGGGGTGGCTGATCGGCGAATGGATCGAGACCTTCCTGATCATCCCGGACGGCCCGCAGCGCGGCGCCCCGTACCTGCTGACCACGGAGATGTGGAACCACCTGTTGTGGGCCTACCGGCTCAAGCCGCACGCCGCGGTACACCCGAAGTACCCGAAGCCGCGGGACGGGTTCGTCTACTTCGGCACCCAGCTGCGGCGGCCGCAGAAGTGGGGCAAGGACCCGTTCATGGCCACCCGGTGCATCGCGCACGCGCTCGGCCCGGTGCAGTTCGACGGGTGGGACGCCGACGGCGAACCAGTCGGGCGGCCGGTCGATACGCCGTGGATTCAGCTCGCCGCGACCAGCGACGACCAGACCGACAACACCTACAAGCCGCTGTACCGGATGCTCTCGGAAGGACCACTCGCGGACACTCCGGGCCTGGACATCGGCGAGACCCGAATCAAGCTCCCGGACGGCGACGGCTGGATCGAGCCGGTCACCTCCGCCGCGCGCAGCAGGTTGGGCGCGCCGATCACCTTCGGTGCGTTCACCGAGCCGCACCTGATGTGCAAGCGCGACGGCGGCCTGGACATGGCGCGCGCGATGAAGCGCAACCTCACCGGCATGGGCGGGTCGTGGATGGAGGCCACCAACGCCTGGGACCCCTCCGAACAGTCCGTTGCCCAGCTCACCGCCGAGGCTCATTCGCCGGGCGTGTATCTGGATCACCGGTTTGCGGACCTGCCGCGGGTGGACATCGCCGACGAGGACGCGGTGCGCGAGCGCATCGTGCTCAAGTACGGCGACTCCGCGCGCAGCAACGGCGGCTGGGTCGACGAGGACGCCATCTATGCCGACACCCAGGCGACCGATGTCGGCGAGTCCGAGGCCCGCCGGTACTTCCTGGACGAAGTCACCGTCGGCGAGCAGGACGCGGTCAACGCGCTGCGGTGGGCCGCGGCCGCGGTGCTCGGCGAGACGCTGGTGCCCGGCGAGACCATCGCGCTGGGTTTCGACGGGTCCCGCTACCGGGACGCCACCACGCTGATCGCCTGCCGCATCCGGGACGGGCGGATCTTCCACATCCGCACGTGGGAACCCCCGCCCCCGTCACCGGACGGCAACAGTCCGAAGTGGATGGTGCCGCACGCCGAGGTCGACGCCGCGGTGGCGGATGCCTTCGCGGCCTACGACGTGCGGTACATGTTCCTCGACCCGCACCTGTGGCAGGACTACATGGGCCTGTGGGCGGGCCGCTACCCGAAGCGCGTCGTGTCCTTCGACACCCGCTCGGAGCGGTTGATGGATCGCGCGATCGAGCGGTTCCGCACCGCGCTGGCCAACGGCGAACTGACCCACGACGGCCACGAAGTCCTGGACCGGCACGCACGCAATGCCGCGCTGGCCAAGGGAAAACGCAAGCCGCGCGAGGACGACGAGGCCGTGCGCACCGGCGCGGACCACTACCTGCGGGTGGTGAAGAAGCGGGCCGGCCACCTGATCGACGCGTTCGTGGCAGCGATCCTCGCCTACGCCGCGCGGGGCCAGGCCGTCGAGGACGGCGCCCTGGTCGACGACACGCCACCCCCGCCCGCGGCCGCACGCTCCGCGCAGCCGAGCCAGCCGCACCCGCCGAGCACCGTCTACCGGCCCTCCGGCCGCCTGACCCTGTGAATGGAGACACCGATGTGGGTCCGCATTCCCGCGCCGTCCACCGCGCTGCTGTCCAACCTGCTCGGCCTGCTCGGGCTGGCCGGGATCGTCGTCGCCGCCGGTGGCCTGACCGGCAACTGGTGGGTCTCGCTGCTCGTCGGCAGCGTGTTCCTCGTCGGCCTGTCCTACGTCGCGCACGTGGCCGCCGCGAACGCGGACGCGCCCCCGGCCGCCGGTGAGCACCCCGCGGCCCGTCCGATCGGCCGCGTGGCATGAGGTCGTGGCTGTGGAGTTCACCGCGGCGCGCGGTCGAGGTCTCCCCCGCCCAGGTCGCCGCGACCGGCGCGGCGGCCGGGTCGAACTGGGGCGGCGATCCGATCGACCTCGGCGACCGCGGCTGGCGGCCCGCAGGGACCAGCGGGCGCGCGGTCCCGCCGTGGACGCACGAGCGCGCCCGGACCTACAGCGTCGCCGCGTACAGAGCCAACCCCATGGCGCGGGCGATCATCGACACCTACACCAGCTTCTGTGTCGGCGACACCGGCGTGACCACGCAGGTCACCAACCCCGAAGTGGCGCGGGTGGTCGAAGAGTTCTGGACCGACCCGCGCAACCGCGTCGCGGCGATCCAGGACGGGCTGCTGCGGGACAACCTGCTGATGGGCGAGACGCTGCTGGAGCTGATGCAGGGCGCCCAGTCCGGTGTCCTGCGGTTCTGCCCGCACGACCCGACCACGATCAGCGACGTCGTGCTGGAGCGCGGAAACCCGCTGTGGCCGGACATCGTCGTCTACGGCACCGGCTCCGACCGCACCTACAAGCGGGTCGCGCGGGTCAACGACGAGACCTCGCTGCGCGAGGGCGATGCGATGTTCTGGGCCCCGCAGAAGGCGTTGATCACCGACACCCGGGGCATGCCGTTCCTCGGGCCCGTCCTGGACTGGCTGTCTAACTACGACCAGATCCTGTCGAACCTGATCGACCGCACCGCGCTCGCCCGGTACATGGTCTGGGACGTCACCGTGAACGGCGGGCAGAAGGAAGTCGATCAGTTCGTGGAAGCCCGCGGCGGACTGCACGTCCCGCCGTCCGGGTCGGTGGAGGTCCACAACGACGCCGTCACGTGGCAGGCGAAGAACGTCCAGACCGGCGCCTACGAGGACACCACCGCCGCGCGCTCGGTGCTGACCCTCGTCGCGGGCGGCACCGGCCTGGCCAAAACCTGGTTGGCCGAGCCCGAGGACGCCAACCGCGCTACGTCGCTGACGATGGCCGAGCCGGTGCGGCGCCGCGTGCAGGGCGTCCAGCGGGTGTGGCTGGACTACCAGACCGAACTCGTCCGGTTCGCCGTCGACCGCGCAGTGGCCGCGCGCCGACTGCCCGCGAAGGTCAAGGCCAGCGACCCGAAGAAGAAGACCACCTTCGAGATCCCCGCCTCCCAGGCGGTGATCGTGACCGGGCCCGAGGTCGCCGCGGCTGACGCGCAGATCACGGCGCAAGTGTTGCTCAATCTCTCCACCGGCTTGGAAAAGCTCGTCGAGATTCAAGCCCTGTCCAGGGAAGGCGCGCGGATCGCCGCGCGCAAAGCGTGGGAGGACTACGTCGGGGTTCCCTACTCCGCTGACCTGGACTCACCGGAGGCCGACCGCGACGACCTCGCCACGCACATCGACGCCGAAGCGGCGAAGTCCGACAAGTCCGAGAAGTCCCCGCGGCTGCAGGCCGTGAACACCTGACGGCCAGGAGGCCACCGTGAACAACGACGACATCGACGTCCTGGAGCACGCCGCCCACCTGACGGGCATGAAGCACGAAGAGGTCCGCGCCGCCTTCGTCGACGACGACGGCGTGTACGAAGTCCTGACCCACGACGGCGTTACAACCTGGGTCGACGGGCACGGCCGAGTCCTGGAGCCGCGCACGCCGCGGATCTCCGTGGAGGTCGGCGCGGCCGCGGCCGGTCGTCTGCTCGACGTCCTCACCGACCTCTCGAACACCGAGGGCCAGGAGCAGGAAGAGGGCGCAGGCGGCCAGCCGAGCACGCCCATCGACGACGTCCCGGAAGGCTCGGTCGCCGCGGTCCTGGAGTGGGTCGGCGACGACGCCACACGCGCCCAGGCCGCGCTCGAAGTCGAGCAGGCCAGGGAGCAGCCGCGCACGAGCCTGCTCACGGCCCTGGAGAAGGTCGTGGGCTCGTGACCGAGCACTACTGCGAAGACCCGAGCTGCGGCCGCTGCGCCGAGCAGCGCACGCGCTCCGGCTACCACGGCACCGCAGCGCCGACCGTCGCCGAGGACGCACCGCGGCCGGTCACCTGCCCGGAGTGCGGCCACCGCTTCGCCCTCGACTCCACGGCGCAGCGGGTGACCGAATCCCGCGAGGCGATGGTGTCCGGGGAGCTGTCCTACGACGACAAGCGCGAGCTGGTGCGCGGCGCGCTGCGGGCCCGCCACCACTCCGACGCCGACGGCTACTACTGCTGGGTCGGGATTCTGGACCTCACCGACACCGAAGTCGTCTACGTCGTCAGTGACGCCACCTACCAGTGCTCGTGGTCGCTGGCCGGGCGCACGGTCACCCTCGGCGCACCGGTCGCGGTGGTCTCCACCTACGTGCCGGACCCACTCGCCACGAGCGACGGCGCCGAGGTCGACGGCACCGCAGCGGAGACCACGGTCGAGATCGAGCGCGCCCGCACCGTCGGCCGCGTGCTGGAGGCCGCGGGCACCGACGAGGGCACCGGCGGCCGGATCTACCGGGTCCGGATCATCGCCTACGGCGAGAGCAAGAACATGCGCCGCTACCCGGAAACGGTGATGCGCCAAGCGGTTCCGCTGTACGAGGGCGCGAAGGCGTACGACCGGCACCGCTCCGACGAGGACATGCGCTCCGGGACCATCGCCGGGCTCGTCGGCCACTACCGCAACGTCACCGCCGCGGCGGAGGGCCTGGAGGCCGACCTGGTCCTGCTGCCCTCCGCCGCGCACGCCGCCGAGGCCCTGGACGCCTCGATCGCCGCGCAGGCCGAGGGCCTGGCCCCGATCGTCGGCATCAGCCACGACGTCTACGGGACCTTCCGCGTCGTGCGGGAAGGCGACCGGCAGCTACACGAAGCCGTCGCCATCACCTCGGTCAACTCCGCGGACATCGTCAGCGAACCGGCAGCCGGAGGCCAGGCCCAGCGCGTGGTCGCCGGAGGCACCACCCCACCCACCGACGCGGGCACCCCGTCCGCAGAGCACAGCGAGGAGAACACCGTGCCCGCACCCACCCGCGAGGAGATCCTGGCGGCCCTCAGTGGCGCCACTCCGGAGGAACTGGCCGCGGCTGGCCTGGCTCACGCCCCGGCCCCGACGACCGAGACCACCCAGCCCACCGCGCCCGCTCCGGCGGCACAGCCCACCGAGGCCACCACGGCACGGGAGTCCGTGCTGGGACAGATGATGATCCGCGAGGCCGTGCGCCAGGCCGAACTTCCCGCCAGCGCGGCGGAGGCGATCACCGCGGCGCTGCCCGAGCAGATCCGCGAGGCCGACGTGCTACGCCAGATTGGCCTGATCAAGGACACGCTCGCGCTGACCGAGCGCGCGGGCCTGACCCCCACAGCGCCCACCGCGCAGGTCACCCAGGAAGCCCGGGAGAAGAAGGCCACAGCGCTGGACAACTTCTTCGCCGGGAACTACCGCGAGGGCTACCGGTCGTTCAAGGCTGCCTTCGCCGACATCACCGGCCGCTACTCCGGCAGCTCCATCGACGCCGACTACAACCGCCTGGTGCTGCGCGAAACCCTGGGCTTCTACGACTCGGCCACGCGCGCTCTGGAGTCCGGCGACACCACCACTTGGGCGCAGATCCTCGGCGACTCGATCACCCGGCGCATGGTCGCCGAGTACGCGCGCCCGGACCTGCAGACCTGGCGCAAGATCGTCTCCTCGGTGGTCGCGGTCAACGACTTCCGGACCCAGCGCATCGGCCGCCTCGGCGGCTACGGCCTGCTGCCCGAGGTCGCTCAGGGCGCCCCGTACCAGCCGCTGACCACGCCCGGGGACGAGGAGGCCACCTACGCGATCGGCAAGAAGGGTGGCACCGAGGACCTGACCATGGAAATGATCGCCAACGACGACCAGCGGGCGATCGCGCGCATCCCGGTCAAGCTCGGTCTGTCCGCCGCGCAGACGCTGTTCCGGTTCGTGTGGGACATCCTCGTCACCAACGCCGCGACCACCTACGACTCGGTGGCGTTGTTCCACGCGACGCACAACAACACCGACAACCCCGCGCTGCTCAGCCAGAGCACGCTGTCGGCGGGGCGCCGGAAGATGCGGCAGCAGACCGCCTACGGCGACAGCAGCGACGTGCTGTCGATCATCCCGAAGTTCCTCATCGTGCCCAGCTCGCTGGAGGAGATCGCGTTCCAGCTGTGCACCAGCGCGGTGGCGATCCCCGCGACCCCGGCCGGGCCCAGCAACACGCCCAACCTCCACCAGGGCCTGGAGCCGATCATCCTGGACTACTTCGCCGACCAGAACGACTGGTTCCTGGTCGCGGACCCGAGCCGCACTCCGACGATGGAGCTGGGCTTCTACCAGGGCCGCGAGGAGCCCGAGCTGTTTACCCAGAGCGACGAGAACGTCGGCGCGGTGTTCGACGCGGACAAGATCACCTACAAGATCCGGCACGTCTACGGCAGTGCCGTACTCGACCACCGCGGGTTCTACCGCGGCGCCAACGCCTGACCGAGCCACCCCCACAGAAAGCGCCCGCCCCGGCCACCGGCTGGGGCGGGCGCACCCCTGTTCCCCTCTCCATCCGCCTCGCCCGAGGAGACAGCCGTGACGAAGTTCAACCAGATCGCCGGGGACCACGTCTTCACCATCCCCGTTGCCGGACAGTCCACCGCCGGAACGCCGGACGAGTTCGTCGGGTTCCGCGCCCCGTACCCCCTCAAGATCACCCGTGTGGAGTGGGTGCCCGCCGCCGGGGTGACCGCGAACGGCACCAACTACTTCACCCTCACCCTCAGGAACCGCGGCAGTGACGGCACCGGAACGGACCTGCCCGCGACGCGCTCCTACGCCGCCACCAACTCCACGGCGATCACACCGGAGGACATGACGCTGGGCGCGGCCGCGCTGCTGCTCGTCGACGAGGACGACCTGCTCACCGTCGAAAAGCTGGTGACCGCCTCCGGTCTGGCGATGCCCGACGGCGCGGTCATCATCCACGCGACGGCCCGCTGATGCGCGGCGCGATCCGCTCCACCGCGCTCACCGGCGCCAACCAGGCCGTGGCCGGACCGTCGACGCTCTACCGCGGAATCACCGTGCGGGAAACCGCCGGCGCGGCCGCGGAGGTCCGGGTGTGGGACAACGCCAGCGCGGCGTCCGGAGTGCTGCTGGAGACCGTCGCCCTGGCCGCCGACGGCAGCGTGTCGCTGCTGCACCCGGTCGGGATCTTCGCCGCCGCCGGGGTCTACGTGGAGGTCGTCTCCGGCGCGGTCGAGGGCTCCATCCGGATCGGCTGAGAGGGGCGGACATGATGCTGACCCGGGTCGCCAGGACCGCGGCCGCCGTCCTGGAGCACACCTTCACCGTCGGCGAGACCGGCACGAACTCGACCACGCCGGTCACGGTCACCATCACCGACGCCAACGGCGACGTCGTCGACACCGGCACCGCGACCGCCGATCCGGGCGTGGACGGGCGCTACACCTTCGCGCTGGAGCCGCAGGCCGCGCTCGCCGACCTCACGGTGGCGTGGGCGGGCACGGTCGACGGGGCCGCGGTCGTCGAGACCGACCGGGTCGAGATCGTCGGCGGGTTCTTCTTCACCCTCACTGCGCTGCGCAACAGCGACTCCTCCCTGGAAAGCACCGACAAGTACCCGACCGCGGACTTGGTGCGGGTGCGGCTGGAGGTCGAGCAGGAATGCGAAGAGATCTGCGATCAGTCCTTTGTCCGCCGGTACCGGCGGGAAGTGCTCAACGGCACGGGCAGTACCGACCTAGTGCTGCCCGACGCCGGTGTGCGCACGATCCGGTCGGTGCGCGTGTCCCCGCGTGTGGGCTTGCCGTTCGTGGGGTTCACCGAGGCGCAGCTGGCCGCCCTGGTGGTCACCGACGACCGGGTGCTGCGGCGCGTCGATGACAACGTGTGGCTGCCGGGGCTGGCCAACGTGGTCGTGGAGTACGAGCACCACGGCCGCGAGCTTCCGGTGGATCTCCAGCGCGCGGCCCTGACCCGGGCCCGCACGCGGCTGAACATCGCGCGCAGCGGCATCCCCGACCGGGCGGAGTCCTTCACCGCGGTGGACGGCGGCACCTACCGGCTGTCGCTGCCCTCGGCCTACCGCACCGGCATTCCCGAGGTTGACGCCGTGTATGCCCGCTACAGCTTGCGGGTGGGCCAGGACGAGGACGGCGCCGCAGGCTCGGGTTCGCGGCCCGCGTCGCGGATGCTCTCCCACGATCCGCAGTACTACTCGCTGTTCCACGGGGGGCGCCGGTGACCCACACGCGAGCGGTCGCGGTGAAAACCGCGCTGTATCAACGACTCTCGGCCGCTCCGGAGCTGGCGGGCGTGGACGTGGCCTACAGCTGGGACGGCTCGGATGTGGAGCGCGAGCGCATCTACCTCGGCCGCATCACCAGCACCAGCACGTTGGCGATCTTCGGCGGCTCGCCGCGGATCAAGCGCGACGAGCAGCTGTCCGTGACGCTCTACATCGTCGTGCGCATCCCAGGCGGCACCGTCGCCGAGACCGACGCCCGCGCGGACGAGCTCGCCGCGGCCGTGGAGGAGCTGCTGACCGTCGACCCGGGACTGTCCGGGGTGCAGGGCCTGTCCTACGCCACCGTCGCCGGGCACGAGCTGGAGTACCTGCTTGACGACGACGGCTGCACCTCCGTGCTCGCCTACCGCATCACCTGCAGCTCACGGCTGCGCTGAATCCCCACCACCGAAAGGAGTTCGGCGTGCGCATCGTCTACACCGGACCGTCCCGCGCGGTCGAGGTCCCCGGCCTGGGGATGCTCGCCCGGCGCGGTGAACCGATCGATGTCCCCGAGGACCGTCACGACGTCGCCCGCTCGCTGCTGCAGCAGGAGTGCTGGACCGAAGCCGAACAGCCCGCCGCGAAGCGGTCGAAGGCCACGAAGGAGAACGAGTAATGGCCATCCCCAGTGGACTCTCGGCGCAGCTGATGACTGCCGAGGAGAGCACCTACGGCACCCCGGTCACCCCGAACCGCGGGTTCGAGTTCCGGCAGGAGTCGCTGAAGCTGGACCTCACGCGCATGGAGTCCAGCGCGCTGCGCTCCGGTACCCGCATCCAGCGCTCGGACCGCTGGGCCACCGGGCAGCGCAGCGTCTCCGGTGACATCACCATGGAGGTCGGCACCGTCGGTTTCGGTCGGTGGTTCAAGCACATGCTCGGCGCCGTCGCGACCAGCCAGCCGGATGCGGTCAACGACCCCGACGTCTACCTGCACGAGTTCACCATTGGTGATCTGCCGGTCAGCCAGACCATCCAGGTCGGCCGCCCGGACGTCGGCGGCACCGTGCGCCCGTTCACCTACCACGGGTGCCGGACCACGCAGTGGACGCTGGAGTGCGCCGTCGGGGAGTTCCTGACCATGCAGAACTCCATCCTCGGCGAGGACGAGGACACCGCCACCGCGCTGGCCTCGATCACCTACCCCGACGACCTGGTGCCGTTCACGTTCGTCCAGGGCGCGCTGGAGATCGCCAGCAGCGCCGCGGACGTCAAGAACGTCACCATCAACGGCAGCAACGCGTTGGCCGAGGACCGCTTCTTCCTCGGCCGGGCGCTGCGGAAGTCGCCGCTGGAGGCCGGGATGCGGGAGGTGACCGGCAACCTCACGCCGGAGTTCGAGTCCCTGGCCGCCTACAACCGGTTCGTCAACGGGACCGAGGCGACGCTGGATTTGCTGTTCGAGGGGCCCACGATCAGCAGCACCTACAAGTACTCGTTGCAGCTGACAGCGAACGTGCGCTTCGACGGGGAGACGCCGAACATCGGCGGTCCGGGGATCGTCGAGCAGCCGCTGCCGTGGAAGGTCGTCGACGACGGCACCACCGGCCTGACGATCGCCTACCAGACCACCGACGCCACCCCGTAACAGCGGAGGCGTGGCCGTGGCTGTCCGGGTGAAAGTCGTTGGTACCGAACAGTTCGAGGAGCTGGCGCGCAGGCTACGGGAGACCGGCAACGGCGCGATCGCCCGCGAGATGGCCAAGTCCCTGCGCGCCAGCGCCGAACCCGCGAAGGCCGCGGCGGAGCAGTCCGTGCTCGGGCTGCCGATCTCCGGGCACAGCAGCGGCCGAGGCCGCGCGCAACGCGAGGCGTACCTGCTCTCCCGCCGCAAGCGCGTCAGCGCCCGCATGGCGCAGCGCATCCGCGAGGGCGCCGGTCTTCGGGCATCCACCGCCAACGCGCTGCGCACCGAGGTCACCGCGTCGGCACGCACCGCGCGGCTGCGGATCAAGGTGCAGAAGTCGTTGCTGCCGCCGGGGATGCGCAAGCTCCCAAAGCACATGAACAGCGGCAAGTGGCGCCATCCGGTGTGGGGCAACCGGGAGGTCTGGGTGGCCCAGACCGCGCCGCCGCACTGGTTCGACGACCCCATGCAAACCGAGGGCCCGCAGGTGCGCGACGCCGCGCAGCAGGTCGTGTCCTCCTACCTCAAACGACTCTAGAAGGTGATCATGGCGAAGTTCACGTACAAGGGCACCGACTACCCGCTGGAAGAGACGCTGACCAACGTCGAGGCGCTGCAGCTGGAGGTCGCCACCGGCCACACCCTGCCGGAGGTCATCAACAGCTTCGCCAAGCGCGGGATGCTCGGGCTCAACGCGATGCTGTGGCTGTGCATGACCCGGGCCGGGGAAAAGATCGCCTACAAGGACCTGACCTACAGCCTCGACGACCTCACCTACGACGACGAGGACGAGGGCACGGAGGGGGCGGTGCCGGACCCTTCGCCCGCGCCCGCAGCCGCGCGGCCAAAAGCCCGATCGCGCAAGAAGTAGCGGAGTACAAGCCGTTCTTCCTGATGTGGCTGGGCATCAAGCCGTGGGAGATGGACCTGTTGTCCCGCGAGGACTTCCTGATGTGCAAGGCGCTCGTCGAGCAGCGTAAGGCCGACATCCGCAGAGAACAGGCCCAGACCGCGGCGAACAAGCGCGCGGGCAGATAACAGAACAGGGGGTGTGGTCGTGGCGGACAACTCCCTGCTGTTCACCATCCTCGGCATCGACAAGGCCAGCCCGGCTTTCGACCGGGTGTCCAAGGCCGCGGACCGCACCGCGGCCCGGCTGAACCGGATGGGCAACGTCAGCGCCAAGACCCTGGCGGCCACGGCGGGCGCGGCGATCGCCTCCGGCGCGGCGATGGGTGTAGCGCTCGGCGGGGTGCCGCTGCTGTTCGGCGCGATCGGCGCGGCCGCCGCGGCCACGAACACCCAGACCCGGGACAACATGGTGAGCCTGGGCGGGGAAATCCACCGTGGTCTCATCGACGCCGCGGCTCCGGCCGTGCCCTACATCGACCGGATCACCAGCGACATCGGCGCGTCCTTCGGGCGGCTCAAGCCGCAGATCAACGACGCGGTTCGCGACAGCGCGCCGCTGATGGTGCAGTTCGTCGGCGGGCTGACCGACTTCGCCGAGAACGCCATGCCCGGCTTCAACGTCGCGATCCGCTCCAGCGGGCCGGTGCTGACCGGGTGGCGCAAGCTGCTCGGCTCCAGCGGCACCGGCGTGTCGGAGTTCTACAAGGAGGTCTCCACCGGCTCACGCGGCACCGAGGTCGTGTTGACCGGGCTCGGGCGCATGGTCGAAACCACCCTGCCCCGCGTCGGTGGCCTGCTCGTCGACCTCACCGACACCGCCGCCACCTACATGCCCCAGGCCGTGCGGTTCGTGGGCAACCTGGCGGGCGCGGTCGGCGAGCTGGGCAGCGGGGCGCTGCCGGTGCTCGGGTTCGCCGTCGGCGGCACGCTGACCGTGCTCAACGGGTTGCTGGTGATCCTCTCGCCGATCACCGACGACCTGGGCGCGCTGGTGGGTGTGGTGGTCACCCTCGGCCTGGCGTGGCGTACCGCGTCGGCGGCCACCGGGGTGATCACCGGGATGGCCGGGGGCCTGATGACGCTCTCGGCGGCGGCGAGCGCAACCTCTCCCAAGATCAGTGACGCGTCGAAGAAGACTGGCGAGTGGCTGGCCAGGATGGGTGGTCCGCTCGGCGCGGTCATCGGGGGCGCCGTCGTCCTGCTGGGGCTGCTCGGGTCCTCGCAGGAGTCCGCGGCCGAGCGCACGCAACGCCACGCGACGTTCGCGCGGTCGCTGGCCGGGGCGCTGCGCGAGTCCAGCGGCGCCATCGACACCAACGTGCGCAAGACCATCGCCCAGGACGATTCCACCAAGGCCGCGATCGAATCGGCCAAGCGGTTCGGGATCGCCAGCGACCAGGTGGTGGATGCGGTGCTCGGCCAGGGCAACGCGTTGAGTGAGCTCCGCACGCGTCTGCAGGAGGTCATCCGCGCGAACACCACCTACGTAGAGAACGCGAAGACCGGCATCGCGCGGCCGGTGCAGAACGAGCAGGCACAGGCAGCAGCGAAGTTGCTGGGCGAGCTGGACGCGCTGAACAAGAAGACCGGGGAAACCGCGACAGGGCAACGGGATTACGCGCGCGCGATCCAGTCCAGCGGCCGCTCCATGTTGGACTCCACCTCGGCCGGGTCGAGGCTGTCCAGTGCAATCAAGGTGTTGAAGGACACCGCGGCCGACGCCGACACCAAAGCCCGCGCGCTCAAGGACGCACTCGACGCCTTGACCGGCGGTGGCCTGAACCTGGAGGAGTCGCAGGCCAAGGTCAACAGCTCGCTGCTGCAGCTGCAGGAGCTGTTCGGCAAGAACGTCGACCGCGCGCAGGGCTACGGCAAGGCGCTGCTCAACGCCGATGGCTCGGTCAACACCATGACCCGCAACGGCCAGGCGCTGTTCAGCACGTTGACCGGGTTGCGGGACGCCACCGCCGAAACCGCCCAGAAGACCTACCAGCTGGCGCTGGACCAGGGGCAGACGATGCCGCAGGCCCTGGAGAAAGCCCGCGGTGTCGTGCAGAGCAGCCGTGACAGCTTCCTCGCCATGGCCACGCAGATGGGTCTCACCCGCGACCAGGCCGCGCAGCTGGCCGACCGGATGCACCTGATACCCGACCTGGTCGAGACACTGATCCGCGCACCCGGTCTCACGCCCACGCAGCAGGAGCTGCTGATCCTGCGGGCCCGCTTCGACGCCGTGCCGAACCAGAAGAGCATCACGGTCACGTCGCTGACCCGCGAAGCACAGGCCGAGCTGGAGAGGATCGGTTTCACGGTCACCAGGCTGCCCAACGGGCAGGTGCGGGTCGACGCCCATACCGCGGCGGCCAAGAACGAACTCGATTCCCTGACCCGTCCGCGCACGGTCACGGTCGGCGTGAGGGTCGTGGGTAACACCGGCATCCAGATCCGCACCCCCAGCGGGGCACGGATGGAGGCCTTCGGTGGCGTCTACACCGCCGCCGCGTACGCCTCCGGTGGTCTGCGGCCGATGCGCGCGGACCGGGCGACGATCGTCCCGCCGAACGAGGGGCGCCTGATCGGTGATCGCATGTGGGGCGATGAGCTGTTCGCGCCGCTGGACGGGTCGATGCGCTCGTGGAACTACCTCGCCGAGGGCATGCGACGGCAGGAGATCGCTGCGGGCGGCCGCAACCCGTTGCGCGAGGGCGGCACGCAGGCGCATTACCACCTGACCGTCATCAACGCGGGCAACAGCGAGATCGACCTGCGGGCCCAGTTCACGCGGATGGAACAGCTCGCCGACCTCCGGCTGTAACCACCGGGCACGGCCGCTCATGTCCTTGTCACGCAACACATTTTCGAGGGGTGAGTGGCTGTGGCCGTTGTGGTGCGCTCGGAGAACTCCGACATCGCGGACGGCACCGCGACCCTGACCGTCACCACACCGGCCGGGACGGCCGTCGGCGACGTGCTGGTGGCGTTCGTCTTCGCCGACCACGACGGCACGGCGGAGGCGATCACCGCACCGGAGGGCTGGCAGCAGGCCGGTGGCGACGGCTTCCAAGGCGGCGCGGCGTTCGGGAAGGTGTTCGTGCGCGCGGTGACCTCCGCGGAGCCGAGCGCGCACACCTTCGGCGTGCCGCCACCGTCGAGCTGCGTGGCGCACGTGCTGTGCGTCAGCGGCGCGGACACCACCTCACCGGTGGACGTGATCGCCTGGGGCGGCTCCAGCTCGGCCAGCACCAGTCAGGTGGCGCCGGAGATCTCGCCCGCACGGCCGGAAACGCTGCTGCTGTGCGGCTGGGCCGGGGTCGCTGGGGCCAGCAGCTACACCCCGCCCGGGACCATGATCGAGGTCGCCGACACCCCGACTCCGTACCTGTTCGCCGCGGTCGCCCGGCAGGCGCTGGTCGCCTCCGGTGCCACCGGCACCCGCACCGCCACCGCCTCCTCGTCTACCGCGTACCTGTCGGTGTCGGTGTCGGTGTCTCCGGCCGGGAGCAGCGACGGCGCCGAGACCACGGTGTGGATCTCCCCGGACGGCACGATGATCCCGCTGGAGGTCGAGTGGTCAACAGCCGGCCGCTTCGCGCCGCCGCCGGTCCTGGTCGAGGAGGGGGTGCCCGAGCAGCCGGGCGCACGTCACCGCGAGGCACGGCACGGAGTGCGCGAGTTCTCGCTGCCGCTGTGGATCGAGGACTCCTCGCCCGCGGCACTGCGGGCGCGGATGCGGGCACTGGTCGCGGCGATGGACCCGGTCCGCGGCGAAGGCACCATCCGGATCACCACGCCGATCGGGGACCAGCGCGAGATCTACTGCCGGGTCTCCGCCGGGCTGGAGATGGACGAGACCCTGGGCCGCACCAGCGGCCCGACGCTGCAGCGCTGCGTGCCGATGTTCCGGGCGGTCGATCCGTACTGGTACGACACCACCGACACCATCGACACGTTCAGCAGTGCTGACACGGCAACGTTTTTCCCGATCTTCCCGTTGCGGCTGGCGTCCTCATCGGTGTTCGTCGAGGCCACGATCATCAACTCCGGCGACGTCGAGACGTGGCCGGTGTGGACAATCACCGGTCCCGGATCGGCGATCACGTTGCGCAACCTCACCACCGGCTACGCACTGACGTTGACGACCACGCTCGCCGTCGGGGAGCACCTGGTGATCGATACCCGCCCCGGCCGCAAGAGCGTGCTCAAGAACGACGGGACCAACCTGTTCACGGCGCTGTCCTCGGCGTCGTCGCTGTGGCCACTGGCGCGGGGCTCCAACTCCGTCCGGCTGGAGATGTCCAGCACCGTCGCGCTGGTCTCCAGCCTGCAGCTCGCCCGCCGCCACCGCTACCTCACCGCATAAGGACGGCTTCGTGAGCACCTTCGTCATCTATGTGCGCAACCGCGCGCTGCAACGCGTCGGGCAGCTCGACGACTACCAGAAGGCTTCACTGGTGTCCCGGTTCAACGCGGTCGGCACCTGGTCGATCACCCTCAACCGGCGCAACCCGCTCGCCGCCGCCCTCACCACGCCCGGCTTCGGGATCGAAGTCGTGCGCACCAGCGACATGCAGACCGTCCTCAGCGGACCACTGACCGACCGCCACCACGAACGGTCGGTGAACACCAACACCGTCACCGTGTCCGGAGTGGACGACAACGTGTGGCTGGCTCGCCGTGTCGCCCATCCCCAGCCCGGCACCGCCGTGCCGCCCTACAACCTCGTCGAGCACGAGGTCCGCACCAACACCTGCAGCGCCGTTCTGGACCAGTACGTGGATGTGAACCTCGGCCCGGGAGCGCTGGCGGTGCGGCGCGTGCCCGGTCTCACCGTGCCCGCCACCGCGGTGGTCGGCTCGACCGTAACCGGCCGCGCCCGCTGGCAAGTGCTCCTCGAACTGTTGCAGGAGTTGGCAATCGCCGGTGGCGGTGTGGGGTTCCGCGTCCGTCAAGCAGGGCCTTTCCTGGAGTTCAGGGTCTACCAGCCGGTCGACCGCACCGCCTCGATCATCTTCTCCGAGGCTCTGGGCAACCTCTCCGCCTACGACTACAAGTCCAGCGCGCCCGAGGGCAACTACCTGTTCATTGGCGGCAGCGGCGAAGGCACCGCGAGGGTCATCCGCGAGGGCCAGGACTCCGCCAGCGTGGCCACCTGGGACCGCATCGAACGCTTTGTCGACCGCCGCGACACCGCCGTCGCCGCCGAGCTGGACCAGGAGATCACCAAGCAGCTGGCCGAGAGCGGCGAAAGCACCTCGCTGAAATCCACGCCGGTGGACACCACCGGCATGACCTATGGGCGGCATTACGACCTCGGCGACAAGGTCACCGCCGTGCTCGACGATCCGGTCGTAGAGCTGATCCGCGAGGTCCAGATCGAGCTGACACCCGAAGGTCCACAACGGATTCAGCCTGTGATCGGAACACCCGGGGCGCACGACGTATTCCGGCTCTTCCGCGCGTTCCGGCGCATCGACACGCGCCTGACCAACGTCGAAAGGAGATGAGAAGTGGCCGTCACTCTCGACACCTACGCGCCCTATGACTCCGGCGCTGGAGCGGACGCCCGCGAGGACCTCTGGCGCCAGTTCATGCGCTACATGAAGGGCGTCCAGTTCGGCAATGGCGTGTTCCGCACCGCGGCGACCGCGATGGAGGTCTTCGCCGACAGCACCGGCATGCAGGTCAAGGTCCGTGCCGGAGAAGGCTGGGCACAAGGCCAGTGGGGCCAGAACGTCACGGAGAAGACCCTGCCGATCGCCGCCGCGCACGCCACGCTCGCCCGCAAAGACCGCGTCATCTTGAGGAATGACTTCACCCTCAACAGGTTCGAGCTGGACGTACTCACCGGCACCGCGGCCGGATCGCCGACGCTGCCCCCGCTGACACAGAACACCAGTAAGTGGGAGGTCGGGCTGGGCGGGGTCGACGTGCCAGCGTTGGACACCAGCATCGGCGCGGCGCAGGTCTTCGACAACCGCACCTGGATCGACGACGCCCCGGTGGTGGCGCGCAAGACCAGCAACAAGACCGTCAACAACGACAACGTGATCGCCAACCACACCGACACCCAGTTGCTGCCGCTGATGTCGGCGAACGCGACGTACACGTTCGAGGCGTTCCTGATCTACTCCGCCACCACCACAGCCGACGTCCGCATCACCGCCGTCGGGCCGACCGGTGCCACCGGCCAGATCTGCCCGGCGGGCTTGGTGTTCGGCGCGGGAGGCATCGGCGCGGACATCGAGATGGGCGTGTTCGACCTGGGAACCACGCTTGTGAGCGGCGGCGCCGGGGCCGGAACGAAGGTCGCTTCCCTGTTGCGCGGCACCGTAACCACGCTGGACACCGCCGGACCGCTCGGCGTCCGCTTCGCACAGAACGGCGCCGAAGTCAGCGATGCCATCCTCTACGCCCAGAGCACCCTCAGCATCCAGCGCATCGCCTGAATCCGTTACGGCGCAACAACAAGGGGGTGCCGGTGGGTGACTGGGCAGAGCTGATTACCGCGGTCGTCGGCGGCGTCACCTTCCTGTTCTCGGTCTGGCAGTACGTCCGGACAGAACGCCGGACTGCCGCCAAGGAGCGCGAGGCCGCCGCCGACGGCGCGGCGCGGCGGCTGATCGAGGCCGCCGCCGACGGGCGGATCACAGCGGAGGAGCTGGCCGAGCTGGCCGAGAAGGTGCGACACGACGGCGCCGAACAGGAGGGACCGCGATGACGGATGTGACCGAGGACGTGGTGCAGCCTGCAGCCGCCGCGGCGGTCGACGAGCCCGAGCGGCGACGGCAGCGCCGCCGCCTGGCTTACGGGGCGGTCGGCGCGCTGCTGGTGCTGACCGCGTACCTGGCGGATCGCAGCTCCACCAACGCTGAGCTGGCCGGGCTCGACGCGCGCGCCGACACGATGCAGCAGCAGGCGCTCGACTCCGCCGCCGCGGCGCGGGCGCTGGCCGAGCAGGTGCGCGCGCTCGGCCAGCAGCCCGTCGTCACCCCACCACCCGGGCCGACCGTGCCGCCGGTGCAGCCCGCGGCCGCGCGCGGGATCACCGGTACCAGCATCACCTCGGATGGGCGGCTGCTCGTCTCCTACACCGACGGCCGCACCGAGGACAAAGGCGTCATCGTCCGCACCGGCCAGCCCGGGGTCGGAGTGGCCGGGACGGAGATCGTCGACGGCGCTCTGGTCCTGCGCTACAGCGACGGCCGCACCGAAGTAGTCGGGCGGGTGGTCGGCCGGGACGGGCGTGGCATCGTCTCGATCTCCGCCGCCTCCGGCCGCCTGGTCGTCACCTATACCGACGCCACCACCACCGATCTCGGGCCGCTGCCGCCCGGTCCGGCCGGAGCCGACGGCCGCGGCATCCGCTCGGCGCGCACGGACTCCTGCCGGTGGCTGATCACCTACACGACCGGCGAAACCGAGGACGCCGGACCGGCGTGCACGACCGAGACCGTCACCGCACCGCGCCCCACCCGGCCGTCGTCGACGAGCAGGGCGCCCACCACCACACCGGAGAGGTGATCGCATGGCCTACTCGTTGACCTGGATGCCCGGCGTGCTGCGTGAGGCCGGGCTGAACGTGGTCGAGATCGGCGGCTGGCAGAACCGCGGACACGGCAACTTCTCCGACGTGCGGGGCGTGCTGCTGCACCACACCGCCGGACCCGCCAGCGGCAACTTCCCCTCGCAGAACGTTGTCGTGAACGGGCGGCCGGGACTGGCCGGCCCGCTGTGCAACCTCGGCCTCGGCCGAGACGGCACGTGGTTCATCGTCGCCGCCGGTGCCGCCTACCACGCCGGATCGGGCTACGTCGGCTGGTGCGGGCGCGACAACGGCAACAACCACCTGATCGGCGTCGAGGCCGAGTCCACCGGCCGCGGTGACTGGACCGCCGCACAGCACGAGTCCTACCCGCGCGGCGTCGCCGCGCTGCTCGACCACGTCGGCCTGCCCGCGGATCGGGCGCTGGCACACAAGGAATGGGCCCCCGGCCGCAAGATCGACCCCGCCGGATGGCCGGGCGACATGGGCGGGTTCCGGGGCTCCGTCGACGAATGGATGACAGGAGACGGCATGCCAAGTCCAGAGGAGATCGCCACCGCAGTGTGGAGCCACATCCTGGCCCAACCGGACAAGCCGGAGAACAAGCAAGCCGCGTGGGTGTGGCTGACCTTCGCCAACGTCGCGGCGTGGAAGTCCGCGGACGCGTTGACCGCGCCGCGCCAGTCGGAGGTGATCCTGCCCGACGGCAAGAGGTCGACCGTCAGCGAACCGCCGCTGAACTTCCTTATGCACACCGACGCCGCGGCGTTCCGCACCGAGCGCCTGGCGCTGGCGATCCTGCAGGCGCTCGGCGAACTCGACGACGTCGACACCGCCGCGCTGGAACGCGTGATGGCCGAGCGCATGGACGCCATGGAAGCCAGTCTCGCCGCCCGGTTGTCGGCGCTGGTGCAGTCCGGCATCCGCTCCCTGTCCGACGAGGACGTGCGCGCCATCGCCCTCGCGGCCGCCGACGAGGAGGACGCCCGCGAACGGGCCCGACTCGGCTCCGCCCCCGACACCACCTGACCCGGAAGGACACTCCTATGTGGACGATTCTGTTCTGGAAGGCCGCCGCCGAGCGCGCCATCAAGACCGGCGCCCAGTCCCTGGCCGCCATCCTCAGCGCCGAAGCCGTCGGCCTGCTCGACGCCCCCTGGGGCGCCGCGCTCTCGGCCGCCGGGATGGCGGCCGTGCTCTCGGTGATCACCTCGGTGGGCTCGACCGCCGTCGGTGACAGCAGCTCACCGTCGCTGGTGCGGTTCCTGCCGTAGCGGCGGCGGTTTCAAGAACGGCACCACCACCGAGGCCCCCGGCCCGCCCCGCACAGGGGTGGGCCGGGGCCTTTTCGCATGCCCACGTCGGCGACCGCCGCCGCCTGCCTTGACGAGTCGAACACCTGTTCTATACTCGGCCGCGTCAGCCGCGCGTGGTTGACGAGCAGAGGTGACCGGTCAGCGGTTGGGGAAGAACCGCCGACCACGAAGGGCCCCCGCACCGTGCGGGGGCCCTTCGTTCGTTCAGCGCCGACGCCACCGGGCCCGGCATTCCTCCGATCAGGTACGCCGTCCCCGATCCGCTCCGCGCCCCGGCCTCTCGCGCCAAGGTCGAGGGCGTGGCGTCGCTGCGGGAGGTAGCCGAGGCTGCGCGTGCCGTGGTGGACGCGCTGCCGGTGCAGCAGCTCGCCGACGCCGAGCAGGCCCTGGACGACGCTGCGACGCAGTGGCAGGAGCACACCGCGGGCAGCACCGACTCGGCCGCGGACGAGGTACACGGCCTGCTGCACAACGCCAAGGACGACCTGGACAACGTGCTGCACGCCGTGACAAGGACGGTGCCGGAGGCGATCGCCGGGTTTGTCGCGCACCTGGGTGTCGACTCGACGGCTCCGGCCGCTCCGCAGTCGGCCGCGGTTGCCGATCCGGCTCCGGTGCGCGTGTCGCCCGCCGAGCAGGAACGGCTGCTGGAGCGGGTCCGCGGGCAGCTGCCGCCGACGGTGGAGCCCGGGACGGGCGAGAAGACGCACGGGCGGTGGACGGCCGCTGACGGCACGGTCAGGCCCATCATCTCCGGCCGGGACGAGGACGCCGACCACGTTGACCAGCTGCTGGTGGAGCGTGGGCTGCCGCCCCGCCGACGCACAACCCGATCGGCCGACGTTGAGCTGAAGCTGGCTGCCCGGATGGTCGCCACCAAGACCCGACACGCCACGGTGGTGATCAACAACCAGCCCTGTGTCGGTCCGTACGGCTGTGACACCCTGGTACGCATCGTGTTGCCTGCCGGGTACACGTTGACCGTGCTCGGCAGCGACGGCTACCGGGAGACCTTCGAGGGGGGAGCCACGCCATGGTGGTCGAGCTGAACGCTTACTACGACTTCGAGCACGGCAAGGAGCCCGCGCGGGTCACCAGCGAGGAGCAGCTGGCCGCGATCCTCGAGGAGGTCCGGCGCACCCGCAAGGCCGCGCTCGTCGAGCTGCTGCCCGCCGACAACCCGGCGGCCGCAACCCTCGATGTCGGGTTCTGCGAAGACCGCGGCGTGGTCTGGTACTCCGGGCCCGACCATGAGAGCTGCTACAGCCACAACCCCGACGCCAACGCCACCGGCGAGGCGAAGCCGGTCCTGTACTACTACATGACCTCTGACACCGAGTACCCCGCCAGCGCGGAGATCCCCGCCGCCGACGTCATCACCGCCGCCCGGGAGTACATGCGCACCGGCGGCCGCCGCCCTACGGCCATCGCCTGGTACGAAGCCGACTGACCCCCTCAACGTGACAACGCCCCCGCCCCGGTATCCCGGTGCGGGGGCGTCGCTGTGTAAAGGTCAGCTCGACGACGGCAGCAGGCGAACCATCGCATGGGGTACAGGCCCAGTGGTTGTTGTTACACGTCGAACGGTTCGCCGCATTTCGGACACTTGTAGCCGTTGACCTCAACACCGCATGGGTCGCAGAACCACTGAGACGGTGCGGGGCTTGCGTCGTCGTCCTGCTCAGCCTGGGCCCAAAACGCGGCATCCTGCGTCCGCTCCTCGGGGTGGTTGGTTTTGCCCCCGGTACTCAGGCGGGTCCACAAGGCACTACCTACCCACAGGGTGCCTTTGACGAGGCCGACAGTCACCAGGTAGCAGGCGACCAGCGTCCACCACATGAGCGCGAAGCAGAGCCACAGCGGCGCGAAGAACATGAGGAAGGCGAAGGCAAGGCACCCCTTCGCGACGGTCGTGGCGCCGTCGCCGCTGATCCTGCGGGAGTAGGAAAACGGGCCCGGCAAAGGCACGTGGAAACGCAGGGGCACGAGCGCACCTTTCAAGCTGCGAGCGCGTACGGCTCGAGGGTTCAGGGGCGACATTGTGTCCGATCCACTCCACCGCTCCACCGACGGTGGTGGTCCTGGATCAGGGCCGTGTTTTCGCAGGTCGCTGCGGCAAATGGGGCGGGGCGGGGCGGTGGAGTGGATCGGTGGAGTGGACCGGGTCCTGGATGGGGCTGACGAGCCCTCGGCCGTCGTCGGCGACGCAGGCCAGCACAACAGCGCGGGTCGCCGCGTCCATCTCCAGCTCGCCGTTGGCCACCAGGCCGTACGCGCGCAGCCGTTGTCCGGCGGTCCCGAACAGCGGCTGCCCGGGGCACTTGGCGAGGTGCTGTGCCTCGGCCCAGGCCACCGGATCGGTGACGAACAGTTCCACCATGGCGTGGTACACGCGCGCAGCGATGCCCTCGTCGATCTCTTCGCCGGTGCGCAGTCGCGTGGTCCTCACGGAGGTCCTTTCCCTGGTGTCTATGCGGGGCGGTAGGTGGGTGAGTTGGTCGGGCCGTCGCGGCGCACCAGGCCGTCACGCACCAGCTCGGCCAACTGGTTGGTGACGGTGCCCGCGGCGACCGGGGCCTGGTGCTCGGCCAGCCACGCCACGATCTCGGCGCGGGTGGCGGTGCCCAGCTGTTCGACCGCGAGCTGGACGCGGTCGCGGGCTCCGGTGGGAATCGCCAAGGGCGGGTCGGCGACGAGGTCGGCGAACGCCTTGTCGACGGCGGCCTGGTCGAGGCGACGTACCCGATCGAGGCGGGCCTGGCGCATCCGCTCGTCGGACGCGGCGATGATCTCGGTGACCGACGGCAGCGCGGCGAGCGCTGTCCCGCTGCCGTGCGAAGGCGCAGCCGGTGCCAGGCGGCTATTCAGCCCGCTGGTAGGCGGGGTGGCGCGGGGGCGTGTGCCGGTGCGCACGTACTCCAGGAACTCCTCGAGGGAGTCCAGCCACCGCTTGCCGTATGCGCCGTCGGCGACGTCCAGGAGGTCGTCGAGTTCGGCGGGGAGCTGGCCGCAGGTGTCCAGCCGGGCGGGCATCATCGCCTCGATCTCGGCGCCGGTGATGTCGTAGCCCTTGGCCAGCAGTGCCGCCACCCTGCCCTGCTGGATGTAGAAGGCGCCCGGGTGCTGCAGCTTCGCATTCGACAGGGCCGCGCGAGCGTTGGGCACGACGCGCGGCAGGTCGGCCGGGTCCGCGCTGGCGAAGGCCATCCGCAGCCGCAGGTTGGCCTTGATGTCGGGGCCCTTGACGCCGTAGTGGTCGACCGTGCCGCGCTGGGTCGCCAGAATCACCGTCACGTCCACGCTGGTCAGCCCGGAGGTGATCGCGAACACCAGCTCACTGGCGTTCCGTTCCACGCCGTCGTGGCACAGGATGCGCTGCGGGCTGGAGAGCACGTGGTGCGCCTCGTCGAGGTTGATCACGATCGAGGGCAGCACGGGCGAGGGCCCGTCGTAGCCACCGGGTAGGGCCAGCCGCCGGTTGCCCTCCTGCCACCCGGCGGCCAGCATTTCCAGGCACCCGGTCTGATCAGCGGCGACGTATCCGAACGGGCAGTGCTCAGGCTCTCCCGGCCGCAGCTGCTGCAGGTGGGCGAGGAACGAGCGCACCAGGTCGTTGAGCTTGTGCCGACCGCCGACCCACACTTCGACGTCGTCGCAGCGCAGCAGCTCGAGGATGATGCGCTTGAGCATCGTGGACTTGCCGCTCTGGGTCATCCCGATCAACTCGCCGTGCACCCGCCACAGCATCGCCTCGACCGTGGTGCCGTTGACGTAGCGGCCGAGGTCGAACGGGTCGCGGATGGAACGGCGCCGGTCGCAGCGCGGCGGCTCGATCCGGTCGCCGAGCACGTCATGGTCGAGCACGTGGATAGCGAGCGTGCCGGACTGGACCATGCCGCCCGGCTCGACGATCACCATGCTGTCGGTGACCCGCCGCCGTGGGAACACCGCCGCCACGGCCGCGGCGATGGCCTCTGCGCCCCCGGCCTGCGTCGGCAAGCTGGCGCTCTTCGCCGGGTAGGTGCAGCGCAGCGTCGTCCGGTCGTCGCCGCGCTCCGGCTCGCCGAGCAGCCGCAGGTGCCCGTACCCGGCCTCCTCCAGCACCCGCCCCCACGACCCGATGGCGCGCTGGGCGTCGCGCGCGGCCGCCACCGTCGGCGCGGTGCGCCGCAGCTTCGCGCCGATTGCGGTCACCGAGCCCCACACCATCGCCGCCCCGGCGACGAGAGCAGCGGCCATGGTGCCGGTGACCACGCCGGTGACCTGGGCATAGGTCAGCCACGCCACGTCACCGATCCCCAGGACCCCGGTGCAGGTCAGCGCTGTTCGCCGGGTCAGCTCGGTGCACCGGTCGTGGTCGCGCAGGTGCACCGACACCGCAGTGCCCGCCAGACCCGTGGCCACCAGGCCGCCGACCCCGACCAGAGCCGGGTGAACCTCCCACATCGTGAACACGGCGTGCGCGGCCCACGTCCCCACCCCGTACACAGCGCCCCACGTCACCTCGGCCGGGACCGTCATCCGCTCGTTGCCCATCACGTTTCCCCTTTCCCTGCAAGGAAAGAGGGGCACCCCACCGGGTGCCCCTCGGCCGGTCAGACGTTCATGTGCCTCTCGCCTCGGCGCGGCTCCAGGTGCCGCTTCAGGTCGGCTTCGTGCGCCAGCTCGAACTCGAAGCTCATCGGCTCCAGCCGCGCCACCGCGGCACCGATGAGCGTTTGCACCTCACGGAACCCGATCGGCGTGAGGTCGACGTAGGGGTACTCGGACTCGAACAGCGTCGCCAACGCCAGGAACGCGTTGCCCACCTCGCGGATCTCGTCGGGCAATGAGCGCAGCATGTCGCGCGTCTGCACAGGGTTCTCGGGCGCGAAGGTGGCGAGCTTGTGTGCGGCTTCGCGCAGACCGAACTCGGGCATGGTGTGTCCTCCAACGGGTTCAGGGGCAGGGGCGGGTGCGGGCTGCTCGGCCCACGGGGACCGGCGCGCGCGGTGGGCGCGACTCTGCGCCTTGCCGCGCGGGCGCGGTGGTTCGGGTGCCTGGGCGCGGTGCTCGGCGGGTGCGGTCGCGTGTTGCTCGCCCCACTCGGCCAGCGCGTGCACGCTGCTGCGGACCCGGTCGCCGACCGCGTGCGCGGCCGTCTCCCATCCGCGCTTGAGCGTCGAGCCCGCGCGTGCCGCGCCCTCCTCCAGCCGTGCGCGCCGACGACGACGGGCCGCGTCCTTGTTCCACGCGCGTTCGCGCGCGCGGTAGTCACCGGGCGAGACCCACTCGTCGTCCGCGTTCGGCTTGAGCGCACTCGTGTCCGCGCGCGGCGGGGTCGCGGGCGCGCGCTTGGTGTCCTTCTTCGTCGCGCGCGTGCTCGACGGCTTGGCTCGGCGCAGCAACGCGGGCAGCGCGAGCGCGCGCACGATCCGGCGTCGCGCGCGGGCGCGCGTGCCGCTGTGCGCGGCGCGCGCGGGCCTGGCCGCGCGGGGCCGCCAGAACGGCGCGCGCGCAGTCTTAGACGCGCGAGGTGTGCGCCCGTGCGCGCTGGCGCGGGGTCCGTGGCCGCGCGCGCGAGACCGGGCCGCGAGCGCCGCGCCCCCGCGCTTGCCCGCACCCCACCCGACGCGGTTGGTGTTGGCCGCGCGCACCGGGCGCGCGATCCCCAGCCGCGCCAGCCGCGCGCGCCGCTGCTGCTGCCGCGCCGACCGCGCCGCGCTCAACGGCTTCCGCGCGCGCGTCAACGGCCACCTGCTCGCGCGCGCACCCGGCGCGCGTCCGGCGACCCGGCGCGCGATCCCGCCACCGGTGCGCGGCGCGCGCGAGCGGCCGCGCGTGCTCTTGCGGTGCGCCACGTACAGCGCGCCCCCGGCCGCTGCGCCGCCGAGCGCGACCATGCCGGCAGTCGGGCCCAGGGACGCGGTCACCGACGCGAGCCCGCCGAGCGTGGCCACCCCGCCGAGCACCACCGCGCGCGGCGCGCGTCGTGCCGCACCGGCTGCGGCGGAGCGGGTTCCTTCTTCCTCGCCTTCGGCGCGCGCTCCTCGCGCTGCTCGCCCGTCACTGCTCGTCCCGGGTGGGCTCGGCGATGTCGGCGCCCTCGGGCTGCGGCTTGCGCGCCTGGTTGTACGCCTTCTTCGCGCGGCCTACGCGGTCACCCAGCCGCTTGCGGTCGGCCGGGCTCATCGCGGGCAGCTCGAAGTGCGCGATGGTCTCGGCGGTGTCGACCTCCCGGCCGAGCGTGCACATCAACGCCTGGATCTCCGCCTGTGGGGGCAGCGTCACCGCGTCACCGGCGGGAGCCTGCTCGTCGACGTCGGCCTGGTCCTCGTCGACCTGGTCCTGCTCGGCGCGCTCGGCGACCGCCACCGTGCTGTCCTCCCGGCGCAGCCACTGCGGCAGGCGCAGCCGCCACCGGCGCGGCTCCGGCGCGCTCGCGGGGTGCACGCGCTCGGCGGCCTGGCGCAGCATCTCCTCCAGCCGGTCGACCTCGGCGCTGATCTCCTCGTCCGAGGGCGCGCGCTCCAGCTCCGGCTCGGCCGGGATGTCGGCGCCGACCGGGACGAGTGGGGCCTGCTCGACCGGCGCCTGGTGCTCGACGACCGGCGTGGCCGCGGCGGCACGTGCGGCGGCGCGCTCCTGGTGAGCGTGGCTGAGCAACGCCACCGAGCACACCGTCATCAGCACGTCGGCGAACAGCGAGCCGGGGATCGCCACCCACTCGTCATGCCCGAGGCCCAGCAGCAAACCGTGCACCTCGTTGTACGACATCACGGCCATGAGCACGCCCGCGGCGATGACCCCGACGTGCGGGATCAGCCACGCCTTGCCCTCCGGCCAGTCCTGCCGCACCAGGACCTCCACGGCCAGCACCCATCGCCAGCGGCAGCACCACGGTCACGCCGATGTAGACCAGTTCGGGCAGTGAGTTGCCCGGCGGAACCCATTCGACGAGGTTGAGAAACCGCATGGGCTTCCAGTTGCTGGCCAGGTTCAGCGCCATCGAGATCACGGCGCCGAGGAACAGGCCCGCGACCGCGAACGGCCTGGCGCTGTTACCCCCGGCAGGGATCGCCCTAAGCGGTGACACCGGGCCGCTGTTGACGACGTCCGGTGACGGCTTACGTTTGAACATGGTCGGAACACACCTTCCGATCAAAGGCCCCGGCCGAGTGTTCCCGCACTCGCCGGGGCCGTCTTTTCGTTGCTGTCAAAGAAGTTCGGTGTACTCAGCGAGGCCGTCCCACCCCTGGCACAGCCGATCGTGCGCGTCGTCCAGCTCGTCCAGCGCCGCCGCGATCACCTCGATGTTCTGGTCCAACAGCCGCGAGTTCGTACCGGCGGCCAGCCGCTGAACGTTCTCCATCTCATCGCGAGCGGCCCTGAGGTGGACTGACATCAGTTCCGTGGGCACCCGCTGGTTGGCCGCGTGCAGTTCCCTCTTGAGGTCCGCGACGCTTACGCGCACCAGCCCGCGGTGTCCTTCTGGTCCTCCACTACCTCGGCCTGCTCGGGCTCCAGGGGCTCCATCACGCTCTCCTCAGTGACGATGTGGACGGGGCGAGCAGCCGGACACGCAGGATGCTCGCCCCGGTACCGGCCGGGCGGCCGGAACACTTGCGGGCGGGGCGACCCGGGGCGACGGAATCGCCCCGCCCTCTACCGGCCGCGATTCGGCGCGGCCGGAGCCTCTACTGACCGCGACGCTGAGCCGCGCGCAGCGCAGCCCTGGCCGTCTGTGCCAGCTGGCGCGCCTCGGAGAGGGTCCGGTCCAAGAAGAAGGCGGCCATGGTGGCGTCGGTCGGCGCGCAACGGTCGTCGCGCAGCGCGTGGTCGGCATCCGCAGCCGCCGACGTCAGCCGCTCCAGCGCTGTTGCGATCTCCTCCACCAGCGGTGCCGCCGCCTGCACGCCCGGCGACACTGCCCCGGGCACCACAACCTCGTCGTAGCGCTGCACGTCGCCGTCCTTCTCGTCGCTGTTCACCGGATAGCCCTCTCCTCACGCCACGTAGGGGTGACGAGGCAGGCCGGGGGCGCGCAGCCGACCCCGCAGCCACACACCCGACCTGCCTCCGTGCTGGACATCCGCACCAGGAGCGCAGCGGGCCACGCGCGCTCGGATGTCCAGCGGCCGCCGACCCTCGGGGGTTGGCGCCGAGGTGTATGGCTGTACCCGGCGCCGTGGTCGGCGCGCTCGAATCTCCTCTGTCGTGCGGTGCGCGACCCCGGGCGCGATCCACCGCTGATACAGCTGGTGCGCGAACTCCGACCGCGCCACCTGGTAGCCCGCCACCGCGAGCGCTGCCGCCAGCAGCACGACCGCGATCACGACCGCCCCCGGCGAATCGCACGGACAAGCTCACGCGCCGCGAAGTACAGGAGCCACGTCGCCACCAGCACGCCCGCGACGATGGCGACGATGAACCAGAAGGTCTTGATCACCAGCTCGGCCGTGTCCGGCAGCGCTAACTCGGACACGGGTCACCACCCGCCCTTGAGGCGCAGAGCCTCGGCGACGACGTCGCGCAGCTGCTGCGGCAGAGCTGCAGCCTGCTGCGTTGGGATAACCACGATGTCCGGCCCGTGTGCTGGTCACGCCAGCCGGTGTGCAGCTCCAGGTCGCCGTCGCCGCGGGCCCGGATCACCAACTGGCGTGAGCGTCCACGCAGGTCAGTGCCTGGGATGAGCACTTCACGCCGATCGCCGTCCACCATGGGCGCTGCTCCCGTCGTCGAGTGCTGAACAGCAGCCGGGCCCGGGATCAATCCGCACGAGCCCGGCCGCTGGGCCTGGGCCCGCCCCGTGGACACCTCAAGCGACTGTGACGGCCACAGGCGGGGGGTGATAAGTGGACGCGTCCACTTACACCGTCGCCGACTCTAACGGGACGCGTCCCGTTATGCACCACTGGGGCGCTCGCCTCTTCGGGCGAAAATCCGTGAGGCACGTGCGTGCACACTGTCCACGTGACCGAAGGAGGGCAGATGACATCGCGTCGACCTGCGCCCGCCGGAGCCAAGCTCCAACTGGGCTCGTTGCTGGCTGAGCTGGCCGAGGCCGTGGGGCGTGGACGTGCTGACGTTCGACGGGCGCTCAACTGCTCCGAGCCCAAAGCTCGCAAGATCATGAGTGGGCTGGTCAGCGTTGACCCCGAAGATCTGGTGACACTGCTGGATCTATTCGAAGCGGACGATGCAGCCCGTGCGAAGGCTGCTGAATTAGCAGCCGCCGCTCAACGTCGGAGCCCTCGAACCCCAGGCGGTTCACCACTTCGCGCGCGGGTCTACAAATTCGAAGAGTCCGCAATCGGCATCAGTAGCTACGCAACGGAACTCATTCCCGGTCTGCTGTAGATCGAAGACTACGCCGAACAGCTGTTCGGCGCCTCAGGCGAACGCACTCCTGCGCAGGTCAAGAAGCTTGTGGCAGCCCGTCGAGAGAGAAGCGCTCGACTCGTGTCGCCCGACGGGCCGCAGCTCCACTTCGTTCTCGGCGAAGGGGCAATCCATTGGCAGGTCGGCGGCCCCAAGACGATGGCGAAACAACTGCTACGCCTCATCGAGCTACAAGACCTTCCTACCGTGACGATTCAGGTCGTCCCATTCGCGAGTGGAGTGCACGCTGCGCTCGGCTACGCCTTTACGCTGTTGCTGCAACCAGCCGAGCAACAAGACCGCGCCTACTTCGAAAGCCTCTTCGCCTCAAAGCTCATCCACGACAAGGCGACGGTCGACGGCTACCGCCGACGCTTCGCGCAAGCCGTCGAGCACGCGCTTACTCCGAACGACACGTCGGACTACCTCGCTACGGTTGCCGCGCGACTGTGACAACTGCAAGGGAGGGCGTGAGCCATGAGCCACGGCTTCGACGAACACCAATTCACATGGAGGACGTCCAGCTACACCGACGGAGGCGAGGAACAGACCTGTGTCGAGGTTGGCGAAGTACAGGACAACCCGGCCGCGCCCGTAGGGCTCCGCGACTCGAAGAACCGCAGCGGCGGCACACTCTTGTTCACGAGACCGAAGTGGCACGGGTTCGTCGACTTCGTTAAGCGAGACGGATACCTCACCGAGGCATAGACAGCACGCGGGGCAGGGTGGCCGGACAGCCACCCCTGCCCGTCTCGCGTCCCAGCGCCTCCGTCCCAGATCTGTCCCAAGGAGTGAGCTGGGGGAGGGGGCAGGACTATCGCTGGGAAGCCCCGCGTTCAATGCTGGTGCCAGTCGGTCCCGAGCCCGCGGAGGCGCCTGTGAACAGCGAAGCAGCACTGTCCACCCCGGACACGAGAGACCGCCCGCAGGCGCGGCCTCGTCGCGCGTCCATCGGCAACGGCCTCGAATGGTTCGACTGGAACGCTCCCGGTATCCAACGACCTGCGGATTTGCCAATCCGAGTGAGGTTGAGCAGATGTGAGTCCGGATGAGCGTTGACGCAGCTCAGGCTAGCTTTTGGGCTTGGTCCGACTGAGCGTCTGTGAGTGCCTTTGAGTCCGGCTCTGTCCCAGATGCGTCCCTGGCTGTCCCAGGCACCAGCTGCAGCTGTACGGCGTCATGATCTCCAAGTGCCGCAACGATTCTGGCGCGTGCCGCTGGTGTCCTCTGCGTATAGACCATCGTCTGTTCGAGGGTGGCGTGGCCCATGAGCCGGGCGATCTCGTACGGGTCCACGCCAGCTTCGGCCAGCGTGGTCGCGTAGCCCCGGCGAGCACCGTAAGGAGGGATGTGGGGCAGCTTGGCGCGCCTCCAGGCATAGCGAAGGACGTTCTCAAACGTGCGGTTGCTCAGAGGGAGACCCGTTCTCGGAGTCCGAAAGAGCACGTCGGACTTGCAGGGATTTCCTGGGCGATGTGGGATACCGCATCCACTGCGGGCAGGATTCTCTTCAATCCAGAGGCGTGCCATGTCAACAACGTGCCCTGGAAGTGGAACTTCGCGAGCTTCTTCATCCTTCGGATATTCCTTGATGTATCGAAGGACTTCCTCGCGTACGCCCTCTTTGCGCGGCAGGTAAACGAACACGTCTCGGATATTCAGCCAACCGTCCTTGAGGTTGATGCTGTGTCTGTGTAGCCCGCCGAACTCTCCGGGGCGCATTCCTGTGTTGAAGCACATTTCAAGCGCGAATCGGTAAGAGGGTGTGATGTGCGGGTAGAGATCATCTAGGTCGCTGCGCATCATCGTCGGCTTTGATCGTACGGTCCTCAGCTTCGGCAGCTTGATGTCTACGCATGGAGTTCCGGAAAGGACTCCGTACTTGACTGCTGCCAGAAGTGAAGCTCTAAAGACGCCGTAGATGCGGGAAACTGTCTTAGGGGCGTACTTCGCCGCAAGCTTGTCTACCCACATCTGCACAGGATTTCGAAGGATCTTGTTTAGCTCGGTGTCCTCCCAGGCTGGCAGTAGGTGGGTCTGCACGATGGACATCTCGCTGTCGAGCGTCACAGGTTCGACTGTGCGAATCTCCCACCAGACGTCAAGGCACCATGCTCCCCATTTCGTCGACGCGGGAAGGGTGCCTTCTAGGGTAGCTGCCTGACGTCTGACTTTGCTTTCTTCTTCGCCTGCGCGGGCAAGGGCGTCAGACTTGCGCTCGTAGTATGGAGCCTTTGAATGCTGCTTCCTGCCTTGTGCATCTCGCCAAACGGCTCGGAATTTCTTTGGCCCCATTTTCTCGGCACTGGGCATAGGGGTATCCCCTTCAGGAGGTGCTGCAAAGATGCGCGGCAGAGTTGATCGAGAGCGCTAGATCAACGTTAGGTTCTGCCAAACTTGGTGCTGTACGCTTCGTACAGCCCTGGTAATGATCGCCGCGAGCGTCCGCTCAGGGATTCGGGGATCAACCACCAACGTGATCTGCTCGGCGGAGGCGATGCAGTACGCGTCGGGGTTCGGCAACTGTACCGACAGGACCGTGATCGGTTGCATATGCGCCCCCCTTTAGTGCTCTGGGACGGGCGACGCTACGTCTGACTAGTTGAGATCTGCACCACTCAACGGTTTGTTCACTCCGACGGCCTAGTCAGTGTCACTGCGGCGCATCGTTTTCGCCGTCATCGTCGAGACCTGTAACGCGCGCCTTAGGCGTTTGCGCTGCGTCGATTGCACGAAGGTGCGCGCGCACTACGTCCATCAGGGCGTCGATCTGCTCCGGGGAGCGGTCACCTGTTAGCGCCAGCCACGTCTCGACGTCGGGGCGGTGTGTCTCGACATCGACCCGGCGGAACCCCAGCGACACATCGGCCGCGGCGAGGATGCGTCCCTCGGGTACGCCGAGGGCGACCGCCAGGGCCCGGATCGTCTCGGGCTTGGGGTACTCCGCGAGCGGCCGCCTGGCCATCTGGTTGATCGCTGATGCGGTCAGTTCCAGGCCCTGCTTGCGGGCGCGGTCGGCGAGTCGTTGGTAGCTGAGTTCCAGCTCGTCTTTGCGTGCGGTGATCAGCTCGCTCAGGTTCACGCACACCCCCTTGAGGCTCGGCCCGTCAAATGAGGGTAGCGGCCGCATCAATACCGACTTGGCAACAGCGCGTTGACGTGCTGCTGTCAGCGGCCTACGGTCTGCCTGTCGTCAAATCGCTGTCAGCACTATGCGACAGCAGTTAAGCGGACGGGAGGACCACGAGCGTGAAGGCCCCACTCGTCGTGCTTCGGAGCCCAGAGGACCTGGTCAAGGCGCTTGCCGATTGCGGCATGCGGCAGCAACGACTGGCCGACGCCGCGAACACGTCACGACAGCGCATTCATCAGCTGTGCAAGGGCCACGCGCCGAGGACCAGCACCGCGCTGGCCGACCGGATTGAGAAGGCGCTTGGCCGGCCGCGCGGGTCGCTGTTCGTCCCACGTGCAGCAAGGGGAGGAGTCCAGCGATGTCCGTTGAGTCGCCATGGATGACGGTCGCCGAAGTCGCGGCGTACAGCCGTCACCACTTCCAGACCGTGCTCACCGCCCTTCGCACCAACGAGCTGGAGGGCAAGCAGCGCGCAGCGAACTGCACGTGGCGGGTCCACCGCGACGCCGTGGACCGCTGGATGTCGGGCGAGAAGCCCAAGCCGCGCAGGCTCCGCCGCGCTTCCTGATTCCCCGGTCCGGCCGCGACTTCCCCGGTGGCCGGGCCGGGGGTTCCACCCCCGAAAGAGATGCGGACCGGGGCTGCGGGAACAGCCACCGGTCCGCCACCCGGAGAAGGGACCTCTCCAGATGTTGAACACGGACTCTAGCCCCGGCTCACGCAGCTGCTGGAGGAGATCGGCGAGTCCGCGGACGCCTGGCTGGCGTGCGCGGATGGCTGGTACTCCACCACGCCCGGCCCGGTTGACCCGACCGAGCAGTACCTGGTGGTGCTCGGGTGAGCCGCCGCCTGGCCGGGAACTCCGGCGCCCCCGCGAAGACCACCACTCACGTCATCCGTGTCATCCGCCCGGGCTGTGGGGCTCGGCGACCGACCGCCAGCTGGCGGTCGCGCTGCTGCTCGTCATCGCTGTCCCGGCCGGGTGTGGCTGTGGTCGCTGTGGGTGGTGCAGCCGTGATCAAGCCCTACAGCCGCCGCATGTCCTTCTGGCAGGCCGCCGTGATGTTGATCGGCGTTCTCGTCTGCCTCGTCGTTCTCGCCCTCGGTTCTGCCGCACAGCAAGGGAGTCTGTGATGTCTGACGCTGCCGGGATCAAGGCCGGGTTGAGTGCCGTGCTCAGCCACGCGCACGTCAACAACCTGGCCGACGGGATCTACGACGTTTGCCTTGGCTGGGGTAACCAACCGCCCCGGGTGACGCTGGACTTCCTCGAAGACCAGGACGGAAGCCGGGCCGTCGAGCAGTTGGAGCGCTGGGCGTGGTCGATGACCGGCGTGGATCACATCGTCGTCACCCGCGCGCCCCGGTCCGGCTCGCCTGACTACGCGCGGCTGAAGATCACGGGCGAGGTGATCGCTGGTTCGGCGGTTCAGGTGTATTGCACCTACGAGGGCGAGCGCGTGGAGGAGCTGCTGGCCGCTGTCGAGGACAAGAAGCTGGACCTCGGCGTGTTCGCTCGCATCATCGCGGGCAAGGGCGACCCCACCGCGCGCCCGACCGCCGAGCAGGCGTCGGTCGGCGACGAGGCCGTCTGGGAGCCCGGACAGGTCGTGTCCATCCTCGGTCGCAGGTACGTGGTTGACCGCGTCGTCCCGTGCCCCACGTGCGACCAGCTTCGCCCCGTGACGGAGACCGGCTGGTTCTTTTCCCACGGCTCCGGTTATGACGAGAACCACCGCTGCTTCGACCTTCCCACCGGACCGGCCGACGCCTCGGTCGGCCCGGCCGCCTCGTCGGCGGTGACCGCGTGATCGCGGGCGAGCCGGGCCGCTGCGCTCCGGCCGGGCTGGTGTGCGCGGTCCCGGACATCGTCGAGGGCGAGGACTGGCGGAGCCGGTTCACCTCGGCGTGGGTGAACGTGGCGAGCACCAGGAGGGCCACGAGGTCGAGGCGATCTCGCTCGCGGAGCCGTCGCCGACCACGCCGACGCTGTGCGGTTACGCCACCGTCGACGGTGTCCGCTACGAGATCCACTACTCCCGCTCCGGCCGCGACACCGTGCGCACGGAGTGGGACCTGCTGCCCACCACCTCCGGCGTGGAGTACCTGCCGGTGCGCGTGGAGAAGCGGTGGATCGGCGGACCGTGCCTGTACTCCATCGCCCTGGCGCCCGTGCCCGCCGCCGACGAGCCCAGACAGCGCCTGGCCGAGGGCGAGCACGCCGACGACTGCGACCTGACCTGCACCGCCGAGGGCCAGATCCCTTGCTGGGTCTACGAAATCGCGCCCACCGAGGAGGCCGACCGTGGCTGAGCAGACCGAGTTCGAGTTCGAGCTGGACGGCTCGGCGTGCTGCGGGGCGGCCGAGTTCGACGAGTGCGAGTGCGCCGAACTGGACGCGTGCGACGGCTCCCCGATGTGCTGGGCGGAGGTGCACTCCGACGGCTGCGCCGCTGAAGACGGCAGGACCTACATCGTGCTGCCGGGCTACGGCTGGGTGCCGGTGGAGGACGTGGAGCTACCCGAGCTGGAGCCGATCCGCACCGCGCCCGCGCGGCCGCTGTTCGTCGCGCCGCAGCCGATCACGGCGGGTGGTGCGTGATGTACGAGACCCGCGCCTACGACGACGAGCACGGCGACCCGGTGGTGGTGTCGTGGTCTCGGCACGCATGACGTGTCCCGCTTCGTCAACGCGCTCAACGGTTCCAGCCCGACCGTCGAGCAGGTCAGCGCCGGGCGGAAGCTGCTGCGCCAGGTTCGCCGACACAACGGCGGCCGCGCCGCGCTGGACCTCCTCCGCGCGCACGGCGGCCCCGACTTCACGGAGGAGGTCGACCGTGGCTGAGCCGCGCAGGTTTGGTGATCCGCTCTCGGACCGTGAGGTCGAGGTGTTGGACCTGGTGATCGAGGGGCTGTCCAACGGCGAGAGATCGGGAAGAAGCTGTTCCTGGCTGAGGACACGGTGAAGACCCACGTGCACCGAGTGTTGTGCAAGCTCGGCGCCCGGACCCGCGCGCATGCCGTGGCCATCGCGTTTCAGCGCGGCCTGGTGTCCCCCTCGGGCGCTCAGTCCGGGGACGGACGTGGCTACTACCGGCACCGCGCTGGGCCGACCGAGAAGCACACCGGGGTGTCGATCCGAGCACTGCTCGGCGGCTTCGACTACTACGCCGGGATCGGCCCGGCGGGCGGTTCGGCATGACCACGGCCGAGGCATGGGCGTTGCACGCGTGCCTGTCGGCCGCGCTGAACGCCACCTCGCAATGCCCGCAGTGGCTCGGCCAGCCGGTGGTGTCCTGATGACCGCGCTGACGCTGACGATCGGGCAGGTGCAGCTGCTGCACTGCCTGGCCGAGGGCTGGGACACCGCCGGGATCGCCGAAATTCTCCAGTGCTCCGACGCTGCGGCAGTGGCGCACCTGGATGAGCTGTTCGCCGCGCTCGGCGCCAAGAACAGGGCACACGCCCGTGGCTGGCCTACTCCCGTGGCTACCTGACCACGGCTACCGATCTGCCCGGGGTCCTGGCGGACGTCGCTGTGGAGCGTCGCCGCCAGGACCTGAAGTGGGGCCAGCAGGACCACCCGGACGGCACCGGCGGTGCGCACGCGGCCGCGGCTGTCCGGCGTGTGCAGGCGATCAACGCCCGCCGCGCCGAGCTGGGGATGTTGACCTTCGCCGACATCTTTGGTGGAGGAGGTGACGGAGGCGCTGGCCGAGACCGACCCCGTGCTGCTGCGCGCCGAGCTGGTGCAGGTCGCTGCCTCCGCCGTGCTGTGGATCGAGGCCAACGACCGGCGCCTGGCCACCGCCATCGAGCACCACACGGAGGAGGTTCCCCGTGGCTGACACCACCACGCCGGAATGGGCGGAGCTGGCGCACGCCGCGTTCGCTGCGATGTGCTCGGGCATACCCAGGGCTGCCTCGGCGTGCTTGACGGTGATCGAGGAGACCCTGAGCGCGGAGGTCTTCCCGGAGGTGATCTCCGCGTGGATCGACATGGCGGAGTCGGTGATGCCGCCTCCCTCGGAGGACGGGGTGCGCCTGGCCCTGCAGGACGCCGCGACCGCGGCCCTGGTCGAGGTCGATGTGGTGGAGCGAGCGCAGCGTCTGGCCGCGTGGCTGTTCGCCGCGCGCCGCGCCGGGGACTCCTGCACGGAGGCGATCCTGCTGGCGAGCGCGACCGACCCGGCCGACCAAGGGGCGCTCGTGGTGGCGGTGTTGCAGCTGTGCGTGGCCACGTGGGCGCGCCACCGCCAGGTCACCCCGGACGAGCGCGACAAGCGGATCACCGCGCTGGAGCAGGCTCTGGTGCTGCGCAACGGCACGATCGAGCAGTTGCGCCGCCGACTGCGGGAGAAGCCGAGCGCGGCGTACACGTGGCGCGGCAGGGACGTGCTGATGGTGCGCCCGCACCCGTCGGAGCCGATGGCCTACGTCGAGGCCGCCAGGACCGGGCACCGGTTCTGGGTGGACTCCTGCGAGCTGACGGAAAGTGCCGGTCGACGAGCCGTTGGCCACGGACCCCGTCCCTTACGCCCCAACGGCTCCAGGCGCCGAGCAGGAGGTGGCGACGTGGCCGACGAGTTCGTGACGTTCGAGTCGCTGCACTGGCGCAAGATCCACGTCCTGCCGGGCGCGGTCATGCGCGATGAGATCGGCCGCCAGGTCGAGCCCGGGATCTACCTCCGAGGCGATGACTGCACGCGGCACCTCGTCCTGCTGATCCACATCCCCGAGGACCTGGAGTTGCCACCGGAGCAGGAAGCGGAACGGACGCTGCGGTGGCTGCGCACCGGCGAGGTGGACGGCACGGTGGACGATGCGGGGGCAGCATGAAGCGCCGCGCACCGTTGCGCCGCACGGCGGGCCCGCGGAGGCAGAAGCCTCTGCGGGCCCGCCGCGTGCACCGTGTCGTCGCCGGACACGGACAGACACATGTCGCGGAGGCGTTGCGGCGCCTGGTGTTCGCCCGTGATGAGGGCCAGTGCCAGCTGTGCGGCACCGGGTGCACGCCGCTGACCCTTCAGCACCGCGCGCCGCGGGGCATGGGCGGCTCCCGGCACCGCAACACCGCCGAGAACCTGATCGTGCTGTGCGGTGACGGCACCACCGGCTGTCACGGCCGGGTCGAGCACAACCGCGACTGGGCGCGCGCCCGCGGCTTCCTGGTGCCGATGGGCATCGACCCCGCCGACTGGCCGGTCTTCCGCTTCCTGGACCGCTGGGAACAGCCCTCCGCCGACGGCTGGGCGCCCGCTGCCCGTGCTGACGGCCAGCTGCTCCCCGACGACGAGAAGGGGGCACGATGACGCCTCCGCACGACCATGACGAGGTCGAGCTGCTGCCTGCGTCCCGCTTCGAGTGGGAGCGGATCATCCGGCGCGCTCGTCTCACCAAGCCGGTGAAGCTGGTGGCGCTGCTGCTGGCCACCTACGCCGATCCGGACGGCACTCGCGTGCGGCCGGGGTGGAGCTGCTGTGCCTGGACACCGGCGACGGTGACCGCCAGGTGCGCCGCATCATCAAGGCACTGGCCGCGCACGGCCTGGTCGAGCTGGTGCGCCGCGGTGGCGGCCGGGGCGGTCGGGTACCGCGGCGGAATACCGGCTGACCCTGCCGAGCAACCTCCTGGAGCGGGGCCTGCTCCGTGACCTCACCCCCGCCGAGGGCGATTCACCGGACATCCAGATGTCCGC